>NZ_LR134509.1:0-1200000 GCF_900638355.1 Helicobacter pullorum
TTGCACCCTATTTTATTGCAACTTAAAAAAGAAATTACGCCTTTTGAATTTGATAATTATATCAATCAGCTTCATTTTAATGAAAAATATTCACGCGATGATAGAATTATTTTTAATGCTCCAAATGCAATTATTGCTAGCTGGATAAAAACCAAATATGCTAGCAAAATTGCACAACTTTTTGAAATGCAAAATGGCTTTAAGCCCGAAATTATTATCGAAGTTTTTAACCCTAACAAAAAAAAGGACAACAAACACAATACAAAAAAAATTCAAAATGCTACAAATCTCAATCCTTCTTTGACTTTTAATTCTTTTATTGTAGGAAATTCTAATAGTTTTGCCTTCAATGTTGCAAAAGCAGTGGCACAAAATCAAAGCACAATCTATAATCCTCTAATGATTTATGGAAATACCGGGCTTGGCAAAACACATTTGCTAAATGCCATTGGGAATGCTAATGTCAATGTTGGAAAATCTGTAATTTACACAACAAGCGAACAATTTTTAAATGATTATTTGCTCCATATTCGCAACAACACTATGGATAGATTCCGTGAAAAATATCGTGCTTGTGATTATTTGCTTATTGATGATATACAATTTTTGAGTGGCAAGAATCAGATTCAAGAAGAATTTTTTCACACTTTCAATGAACTCAAAAAAAATAATAAACAAATTGTTTTGACTTCTGATAGACCTCCAAAAAATATGGATGGTTTGGAAGAAAGATTAAAAACTCGTTTCACTTCAGGACTTCTAGCAGATATACAACCTCCAGAATTAGAAACCAAAATCAATATTATTAATGCTAAATGTGAATTAGATGGGATTCATTTGACGCCCCAAGTTATTGACTTTATTGCTGCAAATATCAATGATAATATCCGAGAGATTGAAGGGGTTTTGGTAAAACTTAACTTCTCAATTAATGTTACTAATGTCCAAGAAGTAACTATTGACTTTGTAAGAGATATTCTCAAAGAATATATCAAAGAAACAAAAGAAAACATTGATATGGACGAAATCATTGAAATAGTTTCTAAATATTATAATATCAAACCATCAGATATTCGCAGCAAAAGTCGCTCTAAAAATATCGTAACTGCTAGAAAAATCGTTATTTACCTAGCTCGCACTCTCACGCCAAATTCTATGCCTTCTTTGGCAAATTACTTTGGAATGAAAGATCACAGCACAGTAAGTAAAGCAATGAAAAGTATTCAAGAAGAAATCAACAAAAATCCAAACTTCAAAACAATTATTGAAGAACTAAAAAATAAAATCAAGTAACCATAATTTGAAACTTTTAAACAAACTTTTGCTAAAATAGTGAAATTATGTGAAAAACAAATAACAAAAAATTCACACAAAAAACAACCAAAATTTAGGAATCCTTAGTAGTTATTCAACTTTTCAACCTCTCTACTAATACTTCTAAATTTTAAAATAAAAGGAGCTTTATTATGAACATTACCTTACAAAACAGCGTTTTAGACAATATATTCACTGCTTTACAACCTTTCTTGGATAAAAAAGATTCTAGTCAAATCACTTCTCATATTTATTTAGAAACAAGAGATAATCAACTCATTTGCAAAGCAACCGATTTTGAAATGGGATTATGCAGTATGACAGATTCTCTTACTATCAATGAACAAGGAATCGCAACTGTCAATGGAAAACAAATCCTAGATATTATCAAAAGATTAAAAGAAGGTGAGGTTAATCTCTATACTAACAACGAAAATTTACACATTAAACAAAACAAAAGCTCCTTTAAATTACCAATGTTTAATGCACAAGAATTCCCAACTTTCCCAGAATATGAAACCCTACCCAAATTAGAAATCAATTCCTTAGAACTCATTTCTTCAATGAAAAAAATATTCCCTGTTATTGATATTAACAATCAAAAAAGAGAGCTTAATGGAGCTTTGCTAGATATCAAAGAATATTCTTATAATTTTGTTGCAACAGATACTAAACGCTTGGCAATGGTAAAATTTGATAATGCTTCAGGAAATAATTTAGCATTAATTTTCCCCAAAAAAGCTATCACAGAAATCCAAAGATTGTTTTTTGATAATATTGAATTATTTTATAACGAAAGAAATATCATCATCAAATCACAAAATTACATTTTCTTTTCTCATCTTATTAATGGTAAATTCCCAGATTATGAGAAAATCTTGCCAAAAGAGATTCAAACAGAATTAGTCCTCCAAAAATCTAGTATTATTGAAGGAATCAAAGTAATCAACTCTGTAACTAATGATGTGAAATTAACCTTTAGACCTAATGAAATTCTTTTTGAATCTCTAAGTCAAGACAATTCAGAGGCACAAACTCAAATTGAAATCAATTTACCTATCACAGAAGAAATTGAAATCGGTATCAATTCTCGCCATGTATTAGACTTTTTAAGTCAAATTGATTCAGTAGAATTTATTTGGGGATTAAATGGCAAAAATGCACCTTTTGTCCTAAAAAATGGAAACTTTTCAACCGTAGTTATGCCAATTATTCTTTAAAATATCTGTAATTTTAGCTAAGGAAATGAATGGAAAATAAACAATATTCAGGTAGTAGTATTAAAGTACTAAAGGGTTTAGAGGCTGTTAGAAAAAGACCGGGAATGTATATTGGGGATACCAATATTAATGGATTGCATCATCTTATTTATGAAGTTGTAGATAATTCTATTGATGAGGCAATGGCAGGGTATTGTAATGAAATTTCTATCACTCTAACCAAAGAAGGAAGTGCGATTATCAAAGATAATGGACGCGGAATCCCAGTGGATATTCACCCTACTGAAAATATTCCTGCTGCAACAGTGGTTTTAACAGTGCTTCATGCAGGTGGGAAGTTTGACCAAGATTCTTATAAAGTTTCTGGTGGTTTGCATGGAGTTGGAGTTTCTGTTGTTAATGCTCTTTCAAAATCTTTGCAAATGACTATTTACAAAAATGGACAGATTTATCGCCAAAATTTTGCACAAGGGATTCCACAAGATGAATTAACAATCATTGGTGAATGCAAAGAAAACGGAACAACTATTGAATTTATTCCTGATGGAACAATTTTTGAAGTTACAGAATTCCAAAGAGAAATCTTAGCTAAACGCTTCAAAGAATTAGCCTATCTTAACAAACAAATTACAATCCATTTTAAAGATGAACGAGATAATTTCGAGGAAACTTATCATTTTGAAGGAGGTTTAAATCAATTTGTAAGTGATTTAAATAAAAAGCCTCTTATTTCTACAATTATTAGTTTTGAAGGGCTAGAAAATGATGTAGAAATGCAAATTGCTTTAGCTTATAATGATGGCTTTGATGAAAAAGTTTTGAGTTTTGTTAATAATATTCGAACCATAGATGGTGGAACTCACGAATCAGGTTTTAGAATGGGTTTAACTCGCGTAATTACAAATTATATTGAAGCTAATGCAAATGCAAGGGAAAAAGATTCTAAAATCACAGGTGAAGATATCCGAGAGGGATTAGTAGCAATTGTTTCTGTCAAAGTCGTAGATCCTCAATTTGAAGGGCAAACAAAAGGAAAATTAGGAAGTTCTTTTGTGCGTCCAATCGTGCAAAAACTTACCTTTGAGAAACTCACAAAATTCTTTGAAGAAAATCCAAATGAAGCAAAAGCGATTATGCAAAAAGCACTTTTGGCAGCAAGAGGAAGGGAAGCAGCCAAAAAAGCAAGGGAACTCACACGCAAAAAAGAAACTTTTAGTGTAGGAACGCTGCCTGGGAAACTTGCTGATTGCCAAAGCAAAGATCCTAGCATTTCAGAGATTTATTTGGTAGAGGGAGATTCTGCGGGAGGTAGTGCAAAGCAAGGGCGAGATAGGGTTTATCAAGCAATCTTGCCTTTGAGAGGAAAAATTTTGAATGTTGAAAAAAGTCGCCTTGATAAGATTTTAAAAAGTGAAGAAATTAAAAATCTCATCACTGCTCTTGGTTGTGGGATTGGGGAAGATTTTGATATTAGTAAAATTCGCTATAACAAAATCATTATTATGACCGATGCTGATGTCGATGGTAGCCATATTCAAACTCTTTTGATGACATTTTTCTTCCGTTATTTACGAGGCATTATTGAATCAGGTTATTTGTATATTGCACAACCACCTTTGTATCGTTTCAAAAAAGGCAAAAAAGAAATTTATCTCAAAGATGAGAAAGCTTTGAGTGAATATTTAATCGAAAATGGCATTGAAAATTTTGAATTTCAAGGGATTGGGACAAAGGATTTAATAGAATTTTTCAAAATTGTAGCTCATTATCGCTCTACACTGAATGAATTAGAAAAACGATTCCAGCTCATCGAAATTGTGCGGCATTTTATTGAAAATCCAGATTTGATTGGTATGAAAAATCAAGAATTGTATGAACAAATCAAACAAAAAATCCAAAGTTTGAATTTTAATATCCTAAATGAAATGTTAGATGAGCAAAGGATTCATCTCTATGTGCAAACAGATTCAGGATTGGTAGATATTAAAATTGATGATGAATTATTTACTCATCCGCTTTTTGAAGAAGCACATTTTGTTTATGGCAAATTAAAAGAACGCAATTTAGAGTTTTTGCAAGGCAATGATCCAGTAGAAATGCTAGAAAAAATAGAAGAAAGTAGCAAAAAAGGCGCGGATATCCAAAGATATAAAGGTTTGGGAGAAATGAATCCAGAGCAACTTTGGGAAACTACGATGACTCCAGAAAATCGCCGTTTGATTCGTGTAGAAATCAAAGATGTGGAAGAAGCAAGTGATGTCTTTTCACTCTTTATGGGAGATGAGGTCGAGCCAAGACGCGAATATATCCAAGCTCATGCAAAAGATGTAAAACATTTAGATGTATAGGGAAATAAATGGTTTTATTATCAGGAATTATTGATTTTTTTACAAGCATTAATGGGATTTTCTATCTTATTGCTTATTTAGTAGGTGGGATTCCTTTTGGGCTTATTTATGCTAAAGTTTTTGGTGGAGTTAATATCCGTGAAGTAGGAAGTGGTAGTATTGGAGCGACAAATGTTTTGCGTTCTTTAAAAGAAATTAATCCAAAACTTGCAAAAAAACTTGCGATTTTAACGATTATTAGTGATGCGTTAAAGGGAATCATTGTTATTTTAGCTGCAAAGTTTTTTGGTCTTACTTATGAAGCACAATGGATGATTGCATTTTTGGCAGTGGTTGGACATTGTTTTAGCCCATTTTTGAAGTTTGAAGGGGGCAAAGGTGTTGCTACAAGTGTAGGGGCAATTGGTGTATTTTTGCCCATAGAAGCTATTTTGGGATTAGTGGTTTGGTTTTTGGTAGGGAAGTTTTTGAAAATCTCATCTTTAGCTTCTTTGTTTGGGGTTTTGTTTGGGGTGATTATGAGTTTTGTTTTGCATCCAGATATTCCACATATACATAGCCATGCTCCACTTGTCTTAGTAGCGGTGATTATTTTTTATAAGCATATTCCAAATATTATACGGCTATTCCAAAATAAAGAACAAAAAGTTCTTTAACTTTTGTTTTTTATTAGGAATTATTTTAATTTTTATCCGCAATTTTTCTTTTTTTTCTTTTCCATTTTTTCCAAAATTAACTAAAAATGTATTATAATATCTCAGTTTGTAAAGCAATATTTACAAATATTTTTACACAAAGGAGATAAAATGTCAAACAATCCTAATTCTGTTATAGTATGGGGGGGGGGGGGCAAATAAGCCTTTAACTAACTCTTTAAATACTCTCAATACTCTTAAAAATTCAAATCCTAAAGAACTTGCAAAGAATCTAAATAAGATTCAATCTTCTAATCTTTCTAAAGAATCTAATTCTAAGATTCAAGATTCAATTAAATTAGAATCAATCAAAGATTCTAATTCTATTCAATCCAAACAATCTAAAACAACAATCACTAAAATAGGAATCTCTATTGTAGCTAGTATTGTTTTATCTCAATCCTTAGTAGCTTTACCTAGTGGAGGTAAATTCACTCATGGTAGTGGAAGTATTACTACTACTAATGGTAAAGTAATGGATATCACAGGGAATAATAAAAACCATATTATTGCTTGGGGTGGTGGATTTAATATTAATCAAGGAGAAAGTGTTAATTTTAATACAAGCCATAAACAACAAGCTTCTTTTTTAAACCTTGATTATACTAATAAAGCTTCACAAATACTAGGTAATCTTAATGGCAATGGCAATAATATCTATTTAGTTAATCCAAGTGGAGTATTAATAGGACAAAATGCAAGTATTAATGCAAATAAGTTTGTAGTAAGTAATACTATTGATGATACAACACTTAATAACTTTAAAGATAATGATACTAATGCTATTACTACTTTCTCTCCAGTGTTTAAACCTAATAAGGGGAATATTGTTAATCTAGGAACAATTAAAGCCAATAATGGAATCACATTGATTGGGGATACCATAGATATTAGAGGAGGGAAGATAGAAAATACAAGTGGTGGCACTGATAAAGATGATTCTATTTACTTTGTGGGAGAGAATATCTATATTGATGCTGATGCAGCGAATCTATCAAGCAATAATAATATTTATGCTACTGCTTTTAAAGAAGGTTATATTCAAAGGCAAATGAAAAACTTCCAAAAAGATAATTTTAGTTTTATTAGTAATGGTGGAACCCTAAAAACAGATAATATAGGCTATGATTATTTTGAAAATGGGACAATTACTAATAATAAAATAGGACAAAAAGATTTCAAAAAAGCCATTACTTTGGGGAATGGCACTGCTGATGAAGCTTTGAGCGAGTGGTATTGGTTTGCTAATGGTGTAAATATGGGGAGCATTACTAAAGATAATGCAAATAAATTTAGACTTGTGGGGGATATTGATTTTTCTAAACAAATTGGTGGGCAAGATAGATATATCATAGATTTTAGTAAAAATGAAAATGATGCAGATAGAAGCTTTATGTATTTTGGGAACTACCATGACCCAAATAATGATAACAATTATAATGACAATATGTCTGTAGGAAAAGATAACACAAATTCATTCCAAGGTATTTTTGATGGCGGTGGGCATACATTGAGTAATATTGATATAAATACCTCTTTTAGCGATAAAGATTTAAATGACTTATTTTCTTATGCATATGTGGGAATCTTTGGATATACAAATGCAGGAACAATTTCAAATTTAGAGGTAGATACGGTTAATATTAAAGCAAATAATAATGGGAAGGGAAGTGTGTATGCTGGAGCAATAGTTGGAGTTGCTAGTAATTCAAGTTTTTCAAATATTGTTTTAAATCATGTTGGTTCTATTTCAGCAACTAAAAATAGTGAAGTTGGAGGGTTTGTTGGAGGAGCGCTTCGTTCAAGTTTTTCAAATATTGTTTTAAGCGATATTGGGAGCATTGTTGGTACTGGCTATGTTGGTGGTTTTGCAGGTTATGATTATACCTCTAGTTTTAAAGATATTAGCATAGATGCTATAAAAACAATTAGAGGTTATGGTAATTCTAATCATGCTCAAGCAGGAGGGTTTATTGGAACTACTAGTAACAATAATTCCAAATTTTCTAACATTGTCTTAAATAATATTGGTAGTATTTATGGAACAAGTGGGGCAGGGGGATTTATTGGTAAAATGTGGAGTGGCGGAATAATCAGTTATTCTAATATTACTCTAAATAATATTGGAACTATTGTCTCCAGTCGAGGTGCGGGAGGTTTTCTTGGAGAAAGTGCCACAAGCGGCAGAGGAACTTTTCAAAATATTGTTTTAAACAACATTGGAACCATAAGTGGCAATGGAACAGGAGTTGGAGGGTTTGCAGGAGACAGCTTCTATTCCACTTTTCAAAATATTACTCTAAATAATATCGGAACAATCAGGGTTAATGGTTGGAACCTTGATAATTATGTTGGGGGCTTTATTGGAAATGTTAGTAGTTCTACTTTTTCCAATATCATTATGAATAATATTGGAAATATAAACATTACAAGCCCCTTTTATAATCATTATATAGGTGGTTTTGTTGGAAATCAAGCTGGTAGCACCTCTTTTAGCAACATTTATCTCTACTTCAACCCTGATGCAACTATTGTTGCAAATGGAACTAATCTAACAAATGTATCAGTAGGCAAATTCTACGGATCTCTTAGAGGCAAGACAACCTTTGATAATATCAATCTCTACTATAATGATAACCCCAGTCCAAGCTTGGCTAATCCCATAAAAGATGCAGATTCTAGCAATAGTACTTACTACAATCAAACCATTAATCCAACTACTCCAGAAACCAATAAAATCAACCTTTATACTTATAGTGATTCTGCTCAAGGTATTAAAGACTTCCAAACAGCCCTAGAACAACAAAACAATTCAGGCGGTGCTTTTGAATCTAATAAGATTGTAAATATTGGTGATGATTCTAATCCTATTTATAGTTTTGAACAAACTACAGGTTCTAACATTACCCCTCCAGATTCAAATACTCCAAATATTGATTTAGGCGATGTCACCCTAGATAGCAGCGACTTTGATGTCTCTATCTTGCAAACTATTATCAATGATATTTTAAATGAAAAATATGCTTTAAATATCGAAGATATTGATGAAGATAAATTAAATAGTTCTAATATTTTAGAAACTTTAGCTTATCTTTTGGGGATAGATTATAGTCTTTTAGAAAAAGATTATGAATCCCTTAGCCCAAAAGAGCAAGAATCTTACCAAACCCTCCATTCTCTAAAACAAAGTTTAGATTTCTACACAGAGTTTAACAAAGGGGAAAGTGATGGCTTGAAATCTGAATTTGAAGGTTGGTTTGGTAAGGGTGGAACTTCTAGTGATGATTTAAAAAATATCTACCAAACTTCTTTGGATAAGCATTCTTATATCTCCGAATCTCTTACTCAACTAAGAGATTATGTCAATGGAGAGGGAAGTTATAATGGGAATGGATTAATCAATCAAATCTCATCTATTAATAACAATCTTAAAGCCCTAGAATCTCTAAAACAAAAGATTAAAGCAGCTCAAAAATATTATCAAGAAGCATTAGAAGCTAAATTGCCTTATGAGACTTTAGAAGGTATTTATAATGAAATGGTAAAAATCATTGATGAATCTTATGCTAAAGCCCAAAGCCTTCTAAATACTTTAGAGAGTGAAGATAAAGTCTATCTTACTAATCTTTTAAGAGAATATTCTATCAAAGAGAATAGTGGCTTTGATGATATCACAGGAATATTTACCTTTAATGGAGAGAATCTCCAAGCAAATCTTAATAAGACTATCCTAGCAGGATTATCTGATAAGCCAAACCTCACTCCACCAACAAAAGAAGAAGTGGGAGATGACCCAACAAAAGAGAATAATCCAGATGTTCCAAATAATTTGCAAAAAATAGCAGACTTAGCCTCTAAAGAAGCAATACTAATCCTCCCAGCACAAGAAAAACAAGAAGCTATTGTAGAAGATGGAAAAGAAAGAGGTAGATTATGTATTGTAAGTGATAATGCTAAGACAAATAATCCTTGTATGGCTATTACTTATTAATTAATTCTATTAGCTTAGGTTAATCCTAAGCTAAATAGATACTAATAATAAAAATATTGAAGAGATTTTAAAAAGATTCAAAATAAACAATGCAATAAAAACTTCTTTTATTCTTGTTTGATTATTTTATAAACTCTAATACAAAATAAACATTTAAACTTTGAATCTTTTTAGAATCTTAAAAGAGATTCAATGCTTTTAAATAATTGAATGATATTTCTAAGATTAAATTGAATTGTATTTTTAAGATTCTAAAGTATTAAGATGTAGGAGGTGGAGAAGAGGCTACAAGATAAATATATTTTTTTAAGTGTGTAAAGTAGATATTGCAAATATAGTATATTATGAATATTATATATCTTTCTAAAAGTATATTATAATAAAAGAAATTATCACTATTTTGCAATATCATAATAAGTTTAATTAGTGTATTAGATATTTTTAAGATAAATAGATAAATTGTTTAATTTCTTTAAATACGATATATTAAAGAAAATATTTAATATTATCTATATTATTAAAGATAAATAAAGTAAATAGTAGTATTAGTTATATATATTTTAAGTTGAATTAAAATATATAAATTAAAGATAAATATATTAATCAAATAAAGTATATTTTTAATTTATTTTTAATATATTTTGAATTATGATTTACTATTTACAAATTTGATAATCAAGGAGGAATGATGAGAGGCTATCCTTTGTCAAAAAATGGGATTTTGGGGATATTTGTTTGTGTAAGTCTAACGACAAGCAATGTTTTGTTTGCAGCTGAACAAGCAAATAAAATCGGGGCAAAAAGCTATCAAACTCCCAAAAATGTCTTTTTGGATTCGCAAGTGTGGGATTCTAAAGAGAGTATTTTCAAAAAAGTTAATGGCAAAAATTATTATGGAATATTTCAAAAAGGGGCTGTAGATGGGGTAAGTTTGGAATTTTATAATCCTAAAAATCCAAACTCTTCTAATCAAGAACGAGCGATGCAGATTCTCACTCCTAATATCTCTCAAAAAGAAATTATTTCCATACAAGGCACCCATGCTACAGTTTCATCTAATAGGGAATTGCATCCTATCTATGTTGTGCCATTTTTGGTAGCTGGGTATTCTTCTATGGGAAGCGCTACTAATAATAAATTAGTGCTTAAAGAAGGGGAGTTGAGTTCTGTAAATTTTATTAAGCCAAGTGTGATTAAAAATAACAATAAACCCCCAAAAAAGAAAAAAGAGGATAATTTTAATTATCTCATCACAGCAGCAATTGCCAACAAAGGAAATGCAAACTTTAATATTGTAGAGCTAAGAGAGGGAAGTTATATCAATATGGGAGTTGATGATACTTATAGTTTGCAATTAAATGGCGCTCCTTATGTCGCAGGTGGAGTTACAATAGGTGGTGAAGTTAGAGGCAATAAGGTTGTTGCTTTTGGTGGTGCAGAGATGGATTTTCATATTACGCCTTATGGTATGACAGAAACTAATGAATTTGTTTTTGATGAGAGAATCACGCATATCATCGGAGGTTTGGCACAAAATGGAAGTGCTAGAGACAATCAAGTGCATTTGAATGGAACACGCTTTATTATGCATGGTCCAAGTGGAGTGTATTTTTCTTATTCAGCTGCACATATTGCTGGGGCATTCATTGATGTAGATGATGGTAAAAATCATAATGCAATCAATAATACTTTATTGATTGATTCTTTTAATTTGGGATTAAAAGTCGATGAATCAAAGCTATTTTTTTATGATTCAATTTTCTTTGGCGAATTTTTTGGCGGGAAAACTGCGAAAGGAAACGCAAATGGGAATAAAATTATCTTAAATAATGTGCCATCTCTAAGTAGAGTTAGCAAAGGGGTAAAAGTCCAAGGTATTTATGAGTTTTTTGGAGGATATGCTTTAGAGGGCAAAGCAGAGGATAATGTTTTGGATGTAGCATTAAAATCACCATTGCAAATTACAGCAACTTATCTAAGACAAAATAGCTTTGGATTTTATGGTGCGTATGCAAGTGATGGTGCCAGCAATAATACAATTAAGATTCGCAATAATTTAACAGTTATTGATGGGACAGATAATATCAATGATAGAGTGAATATCATAGCAGGTAGAACTTTGGCTGGTAAAGCAAATAATAATATAGTAGATTTTAAAGATTCTCAAGTGGCATTGCCTTTGTATGTATATGCTACTTGGAGCGAGGATTTTGAAGGCTCTATCCATTATCCTGAAGAGGCAAAGGGAAATAAAGTCAGCCTTGATAATGTTTTTGGTAGGAAAAATATAAAATCTGGATTAACTGCAATCAATGTTTATGATAATACTATAAGCTACCATAATGTAGAGGCACAATCTTCTGGTGAAAGTCAAGATAAAGAAAGCAGCATGTATATCAAAGCGGTTAATGTAGCAAAAGGGAATGTTTTTAGGGCGAGTAATTATTGGGCGACTTCTAGGCTAAATATTTATGGAATTCGTGGAGAAGTAGAGGCTTATGATAATCAAGTGATTTTTAATAATGTCAGTTTTAATGCTGATAGAGAAAATTCTGGACTTGTATTAGTTGGCGGGGTAGGTGCAAGCACATACCATAATGTTTTAAGTATCGAAAATATACAAATTGGAGAATATAATCCTGATGAAGATTATATTTATATTGCTGCGAGTGCTTTACCAAATGCAGAGAGTAATTTAGCATTGTCTTATGCAAATACTTTGTATATTGGTGGAGATGTGGAAATGCATAGAAATACGATTCTTAGTGCATTAAGTGGCAGTATCATTAGAGTTCCAAGCTATTCTAAGAGCAATGCAGATATTATCACAGTTCCTGCACCTTCTTTGGGGCAACTTACAGATGATAATCATTTGATTTTAGAGAAACATATGCACGCAAAGGTAATTAATAATTTTGAACATTATAGTTTTATTTATCACAAGGACAATAAGGCAAGCTTTGCTGTTAGTTTAGAATCGCCTATCAATCTTTCATCAGAAGCAATCATCTCTCTTTTGTTGAGGAAAGGGGATAATGCACCCAAAAAAGGAAGCAAAATACCTCTTATTACAAGTATGGGAGGTTTTAGCGATATAGATGGCAATAACCTTACTTCCGCAGAAGTAAGTAATCTTTTAGAAACAATATCCAAAAACAAAAATACTTTCAAATATAGCGAGATTCCACAACTGCAAAAAGCTGGATTGAAAGTAATTCCTATCAAGCTTTCATTGGGCGATGATGGAAGAACAATTTATGCAGAAATCTAAAATAAGGAGGTTAATAAAATAACAAGTGTTTAATATTCAGAAAAAATCAAATAAAGGAGACAATCAATGAAAAAATTAGTAGCATTAATGGTTATATCAGGCTTTTGTTTTGCAGCAGAAAATGCATTGGTGTATCAAGAAGGTGCAGAGATCTATAAAAAGTGTATTGCTTGTCATGGACAAAATGGAGAAAAAGTAGCACCGGGCAGTAAAAGAGGAATTACAATTGGCGGAATGGATAAGGATTATCTTGTCGAGCAATTAAAGGGATATGTTGCTGGAACTGCAGATAATGGAGGAGCTAAGGTAATTATGTATGCTAATATGAAAAATTGGCGTTTTACAAATGCCGAAATTGAAGCAGTTAGCACTTATATTTCACATTTGCCAAAAGTAAAAAATTAGATGCTAATGTATTTGGCATAAGTTACTTTGAAATTATAAAAAAGGTTTTTTATGAAAAAATATCCGATTTTAATAAGCTCTACACTTGCAGCTTTATTATCTTGCAATGCTTTTGCAGTAAGTCAATCAGATGCTAAAGCAATCGAAGAAATGATAGAGATTTCACCTTATAGAGATATTCCACAAAACAAGAATATTCAAAATACTTTGAAAAATAGACAATCTCCCTTAAAGATAGAGCAGCAAAATAAGCAAGAAACTACGCAACCTCAAGATTCAAACAAAGAATCTGACAAAAAAGAGATACAAAACAAAAAAGATGAGCAAGTGGGCAAAGATGGATTGGTAATGCGTCAAGACCAAGATTTTCGGTTTAAATATGAATTTTCTATTGACACTAAAGATGGGGATAAAACAATCACTTTAGAGGATTTAGGAATCAATGAACAATGGCTTAGCGAATCGATTGTGGCATTGAAAGTTTCTGATTTAAATGTTTCAACTTTGCAAGAGATTGCTAATATTGTTTCTTATTATTTTCAATATAATGGCTATCCATCAGCAACAGCTTATATTCCTCAACAAGAAATTACAGACACTATTCATATTAATATTATGATAGGGAAATTGGGTGAATATCAAGTGAGAAATTACTCACAAGCTAGGGATTGGGCGATTACTTCTAAGCTTAGAGATTCTCTAAAGGGCAAAATTTTAAGAACAAGAGAATTAGAAGATGTGATTTATAGAATCAATGAAATGTATGGTGTGCAAGCTAAAGGAACGCTAACGGCTGGAAAAGAGTATGGGACAACAGATGTTGTCATTGATGTAGAAGATTCTACCAAAGCTAGTGCAATGCTGTTTTTTGATAACTACGGGACAGAAGGAGCCGGAGTTTATCGTATGGGGGTTAGCGGACAATTAAATAATGTGCTGGGATTTGGAGATTCTTTGAATCTTTTTGCACAATTGAGCGATGAAATCCAAAAAAATTATGGTGCAACTTATACTACATTTTTGGGAAATCTCAAAATATCTCCTAGAATCAGCCGTGGAAACTATGAGCTAGGAGGACCATATAGTAGCCTTAATGCTTATGGAACCTCCCTTGATATTGGTGTGGATTTGTCTTATCCTGTGTTTATCAATACTGTGAATTCTCTTTATCTAATTGGAGGATATACCCATAGAAAACTAGAAGATATTTATGGCGATTTTGGCGTAAATTTCAATAAACATAGCGATTCTGGATATATTGGTGTAGAAGGGACTTTTGGAGAGATTCCTAATAATATTTTTAGCTATAATCTAAGATTGACTTATGGAGATGTTGTCCCAGATAGTGAGCTTTTGACTTTTAGTAAAGCAATGGATGAGTTTTGGAAATTCAATGCTTATTTGAGCAATTCTTATTATTTTAATGAGAAGCTTACACACATTATTAATGTAAGCTATCAACAAGATATTGGCGGCTTTGAGCTTGATTCTAGTGAAACAGCATCTTTGGGTGGTCCTTATGGAGTAAGAGCTTATACTAATGGATTTGGTGAAGTTGATAATATGGTATTAGCGACTTTTGGATTGAGGGCAAATGTGGTGAATCCAAGCTTTTATGTAACGCCATTTTATGAGTTTGCATATGGCTGGAATGACAATTATCCCAACAATGCTATTGGCGTGGCAGGCAGAGGTGATAAAAATGACTTGTTTATCGATGCTGCTGGGCTTGAACTGCTTTATATGAAACCAAATATGTTTTATGTGAAATTAGACTTGGCAAAGGCGGTTACTAAACTTGCTAATGATGGCAGAAGAAGAGATAGACTTTATGCGAGTGTGGGGGTTTATTTCTAACTCTTGCTTAGCTTGATTTGCATTTATCTAGATTAGGGCTTTACTGCCCATCTCTTGTTTTGGTAATGATAAATCGTGATTTACAAAATGCAAAGGTAATAACTATTGCTTTTGGGCTTTGGGAGGATTTGTTTGGGGTAAGTTGCTTTTGGCAAAGTTTGGTTTGTAGGTGGTGCAAATTTGTGTTTATGAACCAAAGCTAAGAAATAAAATCCTCTATCATTTCTTCTTGTAAAATGTATTGAATCTCTAGTGTAAAATCTCCGTAAATTTTGTTTTTGATAATCAAGATAGGCGAGGTTAAAAAGCCTTGTGGGTAGAGTTTTTGACGCAATGCGAGTTGAATGGATTCATCTAGCCCTTCTTTGATGAGAGATTCAAAATCTTTTTTATCAAGAAATTCTTTAAAAGTTTCAAATTCTAAGAACAAAATTCCTTCTTTGGAGGCATAACCTACGCCATTTTCCCAAAATTCTATTTTTGCTTTAGTGGGTTTGTTGAGCATAGAATGGCTACAAATAAAACTAGGAATGCTTTGAGAATCTTGGGTTAAAATACCCTTTAGCAATCGATAACATTGAATCTTTCTTTTGATAAGATGATAGGGCTTATTGGAGTTTTCTAGCTCTTCTCTTGTTTGAAAATTCTTGAGACGCAAACTTGGTATATTGCGTGAATCTTTTGGAAGTGTGAGAGTAGAAATAAGCTCTAATGGAGTTTTGTGAGATTTTTCTCTTTGCTTAGTTAGTGCAAAAAAGCAACCACAATAATTTTGGCGATAAAGATTTGCCTCTTTTGCAAGCTCATTTTGAATCTTAGTTCCACCATTGCTACGCACATCAATGGGTAAAAATGCTAATTGATGCCTTTGGGCTATGGTTTTGCCTTGTGCAAAAAGTTCATTTTGTGATTTCATAGGGCTTGCAAGAAGTGTTGTAGTAAATTCAATGCAATTCGTTTCTTTGGCGATTTTTGCACTTTTTTCTAAGCGATAATCAAAGCAATATGAGCAACGCTCCCCTTTCTCTGGAGCATCTTCTAAGCCTTTTGTCCCACAAAGCCACGAATCTAAATCATATTCGCCGACAATAAGTGGGATTCCGAGCATTTCACAGCTTCTTTGGACATCTTTTAGACGCATTTGATATTCTTCATAAGGGTGGATATTGGGATTATAGAAAAATCCACAAAAAGATTTTTGGGGGTAAAGTTTTTGTAATTGTATCAAAAAATGATGGCTATCCACGCTACAACAAATATGGACTAAAGTGGTGTTTTTATCTCTAAAATCATAAGGAATCTGTGACATTTTTTGCCTTTTAGAATAATTTTATTGACATAGATTTGGGATTAATTGTTTTTGTAGGCATAATATAGGAACGCTCCCATTCCCACGACAAAAACCACCACCAAAAATACAAGCAAAACAATATCTAAGTTACTCACTAGCCAACTCCTTTTCTCTTAGCTGCCCACAAGCTGCACTAATATCTAAGCCCTTAGATTCGCGTATGGTGCATAAAAGCCCTTTTTTGAGCAGAAATTTCCTAAAGGCTTCTACTTTCTCTTTATTAGGTCTTTTGTATGGACTTCCTTCGTGGGGATTGAAATAGATGAGATTGACTTTTGCTTTGATTTTGTTAAGCAATGCCACGAGTTTTTTAGCACATTCCAAACTATCATTCACTTCATCAATCATAAGGTATTCAAACATTACTCTTTTGCGTGTATCAATAGGGAAAATAGCCACTTCATCAATAACACTTTGAATGTTATAGGCTTTGTTAATAGGCATCAGTTTGGTTCTTAGCTCATCATCGACGGCATGTAGAGAAATTGCTAATTGCACACCTAGATTCAAAGCACCTAGTTTTTTGATTTTGGGGGCGATTCCGCTTGTAGAGATGGTTTGTCTGCGTCTTGAAATGCTCAAACCATCAAGTTCTGATAGAATTTGAATACACTTTGACACATTTTCTAAATTATCTAATGGCTCTCCCATTCCCATATAAACAATATTTACGGCTTTGTTGCTAGGGATATTTTGGTCTTTTTTGATTGCGAAAACTTGATAAACCATTTCTCCCGCACTTAGATTCCGCACAAATCCACCTTTGGCTGTGAGGCAAAAGCTACAACCAACTTTGCAACCGATTTGGGAAGAAAGACAAAGTGTGAATTTATCTTCTTTCATTTTCAAAAAAACTGCTTCATAAGTAAGATTATCCGCGGTTCTAAAGAGATATTTCACGCTCCCATCGCTGCTTTGTTCCTTTTTTGTGATGCTTACTAAATCACCTGTAAAATCTTGCTTGAGAAATTCCCGTAAATTTTTGGGAAGATTCTCCATTTTGTCGAAGTTGTTTTCATAACGCACATAAAGCCAATGATAGATTTGCTTAGCACGGAATTTTGGAAACCCATTTAATGATTGCGTTAATTCTTCTAATGTTAATCCAAAAATATTTTTTTTATCCATTTTTCTTGTCTCTAATATATTCTTCTAGCTTATTCATAGCAATTTTATGGTTGCTAAAAAATTCTTTTTGAGCCTCTTTGTGAATATGATTTGTGCTGCAAAAAACTCCCAAAGCCGGAATCTGATAAGTTCTAGCTACCTGTAAAACGCTAAAAAATTCCATATTTTCATATAAGATTCCAAGTTTGATAAATTTTTGTGCAAGTTCTTTATTTGTGGTGATATAATTGCTGGAATTGACAATATTTTTTGTTAATGTTTCATGTGAAACATTTTCTAAACTAATGCAATTATCCAAAGGAGTGTAAGAATTGTTTTGCAAAAAAGAAAGTTCAATATTAGTTGCACTTTGGGATTCAAAGATTTCCAACAAAGGTTTAGAATCATCATAACAACCACAAGTCCCTACAAATACAATCTCGCTGGGCTTTTCATAAAATATACATTGAGTAAGGTTTATCGCACTTTCTATCAATCCAACCCCTATGCTTTTGGCAAAAGAAAAATTTTCAATTTTACCTGCACAACAAATCACAATTCGCCTTTATTTTATAATTTCTTTATAATACAAATGCGATTCGTTTTTTTTGATTGTTTTTTGTGCGGGAATTTGCAATACTTCAAAGAATCTCGGCTTTTCTAAGAAGGCAATTTCAATCACATCGCCCACTTTTACATCTCTACTTGCTTTGACGCTTATTCCAGAGATTTTTACAACCCCATTTTCAATCATATCTTGAGCGATAGTTCGCCTTTTTGTAATATTAACTGCATTCAAAAATTTATCAATTCTCATTTCTCAAAGCTCAAAAATTTTTGCAACATTATATCCAAAGCTATATTAATTTAGCATAGATTCTAAGCAAATAGTATATAATTATTAGGATTTAAATCTTCAAAAAACAAAAGGAATAGTAATGTCTCAAGAAAACACAAAAAATATTAAAAAAGTCGTGTTAGCTTATAGTGGTGGGCTTGATACGAGCGTGATTTTAAAATGGCTTGGGGATACTTATGGGTGTGAGGTGGTTACTTTCACCGCAGATATTGGACAGGGCGAGGAGGTCGAGCCTGCACGAGAGAAAGCCCTCAAGCTTGGCATAAAGCCTCAAAATATCTTTATCGAGGATTTACGCGAGGAGTTTATACGCGATTTTGTATTCCCTATGTTTCGGGCAAACACCATTTATGAGGGTGAATACCTGCTAGGCACAAGTATCGCGCGTCCATTAATCGCTAAGAGACTTGTAGAAATCGCTAAAGAAGTGGGTGCGGATGCTATCGCACATGGTGCGACAGGCAAGGGCAATGATCAAGTGCGGTTTGAAATCGGAGCGTATGCACTCAATCCAGATATAAAAGTCATCGCCCCTTGGAGGGAATGGGAGCTAAATAGCCGTGAAAAACTTCTATCTTATGCAGAATCTGCAGGTATCGCGATAGAAAAAAAGCAAAACAAATCCCCCTATTCAATGGACGCAAACCTCCTACATATCAGCTATGAGGGGCAGATTTTGGAGGATCCAAATGTCGCACCAGAAGAGGATATGTGGCGGTGGAGTGTGAGTCCTAAGAATGCTCCCGATACACCCACGATCATCACTATCACTTTTGAAAAGGGCGATGGCGTAGCGATAAATGGAGAGAATCTAAGCCCAGCGGCATTTTGGGCTAAACTCAATGAGCTAGGCGGGGCAAATGGTATCGGACGCTTAGATTTAGTCGAAAATCGCTATGTAGGCATGAAATCACGCGGCTGCTATGAGACACCCGGTGGGACAATCTACCTCAAAGCCCACCGTGCGATAGAATCTTTATGTCTTGATAGAGAGGAGGCACATCTCAAAGATTCTCTAATGCCAAAGTATGCCGAGCTTATCTATAATGGCTATTGGTTTTCTCCAGAGCGAGAGGCATTGCAGGCGTTAATCGATAAGACACAAGAGAAAGTAAGCGGGAGTGTGCGACTAGAGCTGTATAAAGGCAATGTAACCGTGCTAGGTAGAGAATCTAAAAACTCCCTCTTTAACGCGGCATACAGCACTTTTGAGGAAGATAGCGTGTATAACCAAAAAGATGCTGCGGGATTTATTAAGCTTAATGCCCTAAGGTTTATCATTGCAGGGAAGGCAAAGAGATAAAAGAAAACTAAGAAGCAAGATAATAAGGCTATTTAAGGCTTTAAATTTTATAATAAAGATTGATATGAATATTTTGGGGATTGATCCGGGAAGTCGGAATTGTGGCTATGCAATTGTGCAAATTGAAAATAATTCGCTAAAGTTGCTAGAGGCAGGTTTGATAAAGATTCATGAGAGGATATTGCAATATCAAATTTTAGAATTTGTAGAAGGAATCGATTTGGTGTTAAAAAGCCATAAAATTGATTCTGTGGCAATAGAGGATATTTTTTATGCGTATAATCCTAAAACTGTGATAAAACTAGCACAATTTCGAGGGGCTTTGAGTTTGAAGATTCTCCAAGAATTAGGAAATTTTACAGAATACACGCCTTTGCAAGTCAAGAAGGCTTTAACCGGAAATGGAAAAGCACAAAAAGAGCAGGTGGCTTTTATGGTAAAGAGGCTTTTGGGAATCAAAGGCGAGATTAAGCCTTTGGATATCACTGATGCCATAGCCATAGCCATTACACACGCACAGCGATTAAAATTACAAAAATAAGGGGTTTTAGGGTTTATGCAAATTACACTACTACATTATACAGATTTAAAGATTTGTTCTCATGCCATTAGGACTTGTTGGCAGAGTTTTGAAAAGGGCGATAATGGCGGAGAAAAAGATAAAGAACTCATCGATAGAGTGGGCAATAAATATAAACACGCCTCAACCCTAGAACATCTTAATTATACTTTTTATATTCAGGGTATTTCAAGGGCTTGTTTGCAAGAATTAGCTAGACATCGTATAGCTTCTTTAAGCGTCAAGAGTAGTCGCTATACACTAAAAGAGCTAAAAAACACAGAGAGTTTTTTGCCGCTTGATGAAAAAAACCTCAAAAGAGCTGAAGAATTTTTGGTTTTTACTGAAAATAGGTTAGTCAATGAGGCATCTATTAGAGCATTAGAGAATCTAAGATTGCTTTTGCAAGAAAATATCAGTAATGATTTGGCAAAATTTGCAATGCCAGAATCTTACAAAACAGAGCTTACTTGGAGCATTAATGCAAGAAATTTGCAAAACTTTTTGCACCTAAGAAGCTCTAAAAGTGCGCTTTGGGAGATTAGGAATCTTGCTTTGGCAATTTTTGATGCAATCCCCAAAGAACACCAATTTATTTTTGTTGATTTGATTTCTAAGGAGAAAATGTAATGAAATTTTTAAAACTTTGTTTGATAGGATTTTGTTTAGTGGCTACGCAATTAGTTGCAAATGGATTACAAGAAGGGAAAGATTATATTCTTTTGGATAAGCCAATTGCAAATATGGATAACACAGTGCTTGAAATCTACAATATCGGTTGTCCTCATTGTGCTTATTATAATGAAAATTTTTTGCCAAACCTTTTGGAGTTTTTGCCAGAAAATGTAGAGTTTCTACCCTATCATATTGCAGCACCCATAGAGATTCATCGAGAAATGTCTAAAATTTTGGTAGTTGCTCTAAGCAAAGATAAGCAAAATAAAACTAGCACAAAATCACCAAATGCCCTTTATAAGAAAGTCTTAAATCATTATTTTGATGCTATTCACAAAGAAAAGAGAAATTGGAAGAATCCACAAGATTTTGCTAGCAAAGGATTAGAGATCATAGGCATTGATGAAGTGGAATATCAAAAGATTTTAGAAACCAAAGAAGCTAAAGAAATGTTGCAAAAGTGGCAAAGCTTGATTGAATATGCTAATATACAAGGTGTGCCGAGTTTTATTGTCAATGGTAAATATATGGTGTCATCTCAGAATTTAAAAGGGACAGAAGATTTCATTTATAAGATTGATTACTTGCTAGAAAAAAAGTAATTTCTAAGAATAAATGCTCTTGATATAAATTTGGCAATATCTTCACACTTTCTTGATAAATGGGTTTTATAATTCTACTCACAGATGAAGGGAAACTGGAATCTAAAATTAAAATGCTTAAAGGAGCAAATATGAAAACTTTAAAATTACTCGGAGCTTTAAGTTTGGCGGCATTATTTTCTACAGCAGCGATGGCAGATTATGATTTTGATGTGCAAGGACAAATTTCAGCAGTGAATGACAAAGATAAAACTATCACATTAGCAGGACCGGGCGGACAACTTGTTATTAAAGTTTTGCCTTATACAGAAATCAAAGGTGATGATTGTGGAGCGTTCGGACAAGATGTGTATGGAAGCTTTAAAGATTTAACTCCCGGAAAATATGTTAAAGTAGAAGCAGTGCCTTATGGTGGTTATAATGCTTATAATGCAAACAACACTCAAGCAATCGACCCAGCAACAGGATTGCCAAAAGATGGGCAACTTACTGCAAAAGAAATTGAATGGAAGTGCTTCCCTAAAGCATATTAAAATTTATTCCCCCTAAAAACTTCAATAAACCTTTAGATTTTGCGGTAAAATACCAAAAAATTCTAAAGGTTTTTTATGGACTTACAAACCCTCATACAACAAGATTTAAAATACATTTGGCACCCTTGCACACAAATGCAAGATCATGAAAAAAACATTCCTCTAATTCCCATAAAATCCGCAAAAGGCATTTATCTCTATGATTTTGACAATAAGAAGTATATTGATTGTGTTTCTAGCTGGTGGGTGAATCTCTTTGGGCATTGTAATCCTTATATCAATCAAAAACTAAAAGAGCAATTAGAGAGCCTAGAGCATATTATTTTTGCAGGTTTTACGCATAAGCCCATTGTAGAGTTATCTAAGCGTTTGGTGGGGCTTTTGGATTCTAGGCTTTGTAAATGCTTTTATGCCGATAATGGCTCTAGCGCGATTGAAGTGGCATTGAAAATGGCATTCCATGCTAATGTGATAAAGGGCAAAAAGAAAAATAAATTTTTGTGTTTAGAAAATGCTTACCATGGCGAGACAATAGGGGCTTTGAGCGTGGGAGATGTGGGGATTTATACAGAAGTTTATCAACCAATCTTGCTCGAAACTCTAAAGGTTAAAGCCCCTTGTGGAGAAGACATCGAAGAATCTTTGCAAGAGTTAAAGAAAATTATCGCATCAAAAAAAGATGAAATTGCAGCTTTTGTGCTAGAGCCTTTGATACAATGTGCGGGAAATATGAATATGTATTCTAGCGAGTTTGTCAAAGAGGCAACGAAAGTTTGTCAAGAGAATGAAATCTATGTGATTTTTGATGAAATTGCAGTAGGGTTTGGGCGAAGTGGGAGTATGTTTGCTTATCAGCAATGCGGAGTAGTGCCAGATTTCTTGTGCTTAAGCAAGGGGATTACAGGGGGTTATTTGCCCTTATCAGTGGTGGTAACCAAAGAGGAAATTTATCAGCTTTTTTATGCGCCCTATTATGAAAACAAATCATTTTTGCATTCTCATTCTTATACGGGAAATGCCCTTGCTTGTGCTTGCGCAAATGCGGTTTTGGATATTTTTGAAATAGAAAATGTGTGTGAAAAAAACAAGATTCTATCAGAATTTATTTGGAAGAAAATGCAGATTTTAGGGGAATTTGCTTTTGTGAAGAATCTTAGGCATTGCGGTATGGTTTTTGCCTTTGATTTGGTGGGGTTTGAAGGGCAAAGAAAGGGGCTAGAAGTGTTTAATGCAGGGCTAAAAAAGGGCTTGTTGTTAAGACCTCTTGGGAATACTATTTATTTTATGCCCCCTTATATCATCACACAAGAGCAGGTTTGTTTTGTGATAGATGGCTTAAAAGAGATTTTGGAGCAATTTAGAGTGTAAAAGAGTAATATCCAAAGTTTAAAAAAGTTAAATTTTTATTAATTTATAGAGGTATAATAATTTTTATAATAAAATATTAAGGATAGTTTTATTTTATAAGGTAAAGGATTATTATGGAAATTTCATTAAATTTTTATGCAACTTTAACGGCTTTGGTCGGAGTTTTGTTGCTTGGAAGATGGATAATATCTCGCAGTAATTTTTTAAAAGATTATAATATTCCAGAGCCGGTTGTAGGCGGGATTATTGCAGCAATTGTAATCTTTTGTCTTTTGAAATGGGGAGGAATCAAGTTTCAATTTGATAACTCACTAAAAGATCCTTTAATGCTTGCTTTTTATGCAAGTATTGGGCTAAGTGCAGATTTTGCTTCTTTCAAAAAGGGTGGAAAGATTTTATTTGGATTTTTGTTTATTGTAACAGGACTTTTGATTTTGCAAAATATCGCTGGAATCATAGCCGCTAAAATCATGGGTGTAAATCCGCTTATAGGGCTTTTAGGTGGTTCTATTACTATGAGTGGAGGGCATGGGACAGGTGCTGCTTGGGCAGATGTTTTCAAGGAAGCGCCTTATAATTTCACAGCGGCAATGGAAGTGGCTATGGCGTGTGCAACTTTTGGTTTGATTGCAGGAGGTATTATCGGCGGACCTGTGGCACATTATTTGGTAAAAAAATACAAACTAAAGCTTCCTAATGCGCATTTGCAAGATGATACAGAGGTGGCATTTGAAAAGCCAGAAAAGGAGCGTTTAATCACGGCAACTTCTTTTATAGAATCTTTGGCATTGATTGCGATTTCATTGCTAATAGGGACAATGGTTGCTAAACTCTTTCAAGGCTCTTCTTTTACTATGCCTACATTTGTGTGGTGTTTGCTTGTGGGTGCAATTTTGAGAAATATTTTGCAAGCGACGAAAATCCATCAAGTTTTTGATAGAGAAGTGGCAGTTTTAGGGAATGTTTCGCTTTCATTGTTCCTTGCTTTTTCGCTGATGGCAATCAACCTTGTGGAGCTTGTTTCTTTGGCTTTGCCGATGGTGATTATTTTGCTTATTCAAGTGATTATTATGATTTTTTATGCAATTTTTGTTACCTTTAGATTCTGCGGCAAAGATTATGATGCGGCAGTTTTGGCAGCAGGGCATTGTGGATTTGGACTTGGGGCAACACCAACAGCAATGGTAAATATGCAAACAGTAACTCAACATTATGGACCAAGCCATATGGCGTTTATTGTTGTGCCTTTGGTGGGAGCGTTTTTTATTGATTTGATTAATGCTTTTGTGATTAGTGGGATAATCAAACTTCCATTTTTCTAGGATTTTAGAATTACTAGGGCTTTTGGCTTAAGGGATTAAAATTTATAATAAAGCATAAAAGGAAATCAGAAATCAAGAAGGCTTTGAAGGGAGATAGGATAAATATTGCAAAAGGCGTTGCAAAAAGTAAGTGAGATTATCTCATTAGCAGAATAATAGGACCATCCAAACTCCGCTAAAAAATTAAAGGTTTGAGGGTAATGGCGATTTATACACAGAGGGGCGAAATGGAAGGCTTGATTGTTGATATAGAAATATCAAAATAGAGCCTAGAGATAGCATAAAACCAAAGTAAATGAATTTTAAAGAGCCAAAATCTGGCTATAAATAAGGATAAATATGAAACTAAAACAGCTAGGAAAGCAGATAGAATATACTTTTGACTACAATAAAAAGTTATTAGAAACTTTTGAAAACAAGCATTCTAATCGGGATTATTTTGTGAAGTTTAATTGTCCGGAATTCACAAGTCTTTGCCCTATCACAGGGCAGCCAGATTTTGCGACAATTTATATTTCTTATATTCCAAATATCAAAATGGTAGAATCTAAATCTTTGAAACTTTATTTGTTTAGCTTTAGAAATCATGGTGGATTCCATGAAGATTGTGTTAATACAATTTTGAATGACTTAGTGGAGCTAATGGAGCCTAGATATATTGAGGTTTGGGGGAAATTTACCCCAAGAGGAGGAATTAGCATTGATCCTTATGTAAATTATGGAATCCCAAATACAAAATATGAGGAAATGGCACGATATAGGCTTTTAAATCATGACTTATATCCAGAAAAAATTGACAATCGTTAAGTTTAAGAAAAAAGCGTAAGATTCTCCAGCCATTGCACATCAAAAGCAGAATCTTGAGTGTTTTGTTTGGAGAGTATCAATGCACTTAAACAATAAGAATCTTTGCTGCCCTCAAGCTTTAAATACATTTCTACACTTTTGATAATTCTCTCTAGTTTTGTTTTTGTAATATTAAAAACCGGTTCAAATCCAATACCGCTTTTGACTTCAATAAAGTGAAGTATTTTGTCTTTTTTGGCAATAATATCAATCTCACCAAAAGGCGTGAAGTAATTGCGTTGGATAATTCCAAAACCATTTTGCATAAGAAATTCACACGCAAAAGTTTCAGCCTCTTTGCCCTTTTGCGTTGTGTTTTTCATCTTAGTTTTTTTCAATTCGTATCATTATGGGTTTTTCTTGTGTGATTTCAAGATTGTTGATTTTCTCTAGTGCAGTTTGGATTTTGGATTCTGTGCAAATATGAGTAGAAAGCAGCAATACAGAGCAGTTTTTGTTTTTGGATTTGCGTTGCAAAAAAGTATCAATAGAAATTTCCTCTTCTCCCAGAATTGTCGTAATTTGAGCTAAAACTCCCGGCTTGTCAAGCACAATGATTCGCAGATAATACGCACTTTGAATCTCAGCTATAGGCTTTAGTTTGAGGTTTTTTTCAATGGAGGTTTTAAAACCTAGCATTGGAGAACTTTTGGTGCGAGCAATCTCGATAATATCAGAAATCACCGCACTTGCTGTCGCATCTCCGCCAGCCCCAGCTCCATAGAAAAGCGTTTCGCCTACACTATCACCTACCACGCTAATAGCATTCATTACGCCATCTACTTTGCCAATCATTGCTTGTTGGGGCAAAAAAGTCGGGTGGATTCGCAATTCTACACTCTCTTTGTCTTTTTTGGCAATTCCCAAAAGTTTGAGGTTGTAGCCAAATTCTTTGGCAAATTCAATGTCTTCTTGTGTGATGTCAGTAATGCCCTCTATCAAAATATCTTCGGGCTTTGCGTCAATCCCATAGGCAATACTTGCTAGAATTAAGAGTTTGTGTGCTGCATCAAAACCACCAATATCAAAACTAGGATCACTTTCTGCATAGCCGAGTTTTTGGGCTTCCTTTAGTGCTTCTTCAAAGCTCACGCCGCATTCTTTCATTTGGGTTAAAATATAATTACAGGTCCCATTGATAATTCCACAAATACTTAAAATGTGATTTGCTCCAAGTCCATCACGCAAAGCCTTGATGATAGGTATTCCACCTGCAACGCTTGCTTCAAAGCCAATAGGCAAATCCCCGGCAATTTTTTGTAAATCATAGCGATGATAGGCAAGCATTGCTTTGTTGGCAGTAATAAAGGCTTTGGAATTATAGAGCGCCTTTTTTGCAATTTCAAATGGCTCTTTAATGCCTCCAGCAAGTTCTACAACAATATCAATTTCAGGGTCTTCTAAAATGCTTTCCACTTCATTAGTGATAGGGAAATCAAAAATATCCCTTACTTTGGAAATATTTCTCACCACGCCTTTTTTGATAATAATATTGCAACCAGCTCTAGCAGCAATTAGTTCTTGATTGTTTTTTAGGATTCTTGCTACACTGCTCCCAACGACGCCCAAGCCGATGATACCGATATTTAATTGTTTTTTCATAAAGATGCCTTTTGCATAAAGCTAGAATTATACCATTTTGGATAACAATTTTTTGAAAAATTACTTCTATAAAATGTTTTAAATTTTTTTAAAATTCCACAAAAAATCCGCCAAATAGCGTTCTTGCCTGTTCTCTTCTAAGAGATCTTGGATTTCTCCAAAAGTTTCTTCATTGATTCCAAATTCTTTGTCTAGCCATTCTTTTTGGGAGAGGAAAAGCGAGCTAAAAGCGCTATTTGAGCTTGGTGGAAGTGTGGAGGATAAGTTTCCTATTGGAGATTTTGTCGGAGTTTGTGTGTTGGGTATAGAGGTTGGAGTTTGGGGAGGAGTAGATTCTT
Organism: Helicobacter pullorum; assembly: GCF_900638355.1. Taxonomy (GTDB): domain Bacteria; phylum Campylobacterota; class Campylobacteria; order Campylobacterales; family Helicobacteraceae; genus Helicobacter_D; species Helicobacter_D pullorum. The sequence continues at coordinate 27,567 of NZ_LR134509.1, forward strand.
GTGGCTTTGGTTTTGATGGAGTGGGCGGATTGAGTGTTGCTTGTGTGTTGATTTTAAAAGCCATTTCTTCCCCTTTCTATCATTTTGTATTTTATCTTTTAAATTAGATTCTAGCACAAAAAGTTAAGATTCTTGTTGATTTTGATAATAGATTTTTGATAAGTCTAATATTAAACTTATGCTATAATGCAATCTTTAGAGAATTTTTCAAGGATTAATATTTTGATTTTAAGCCACGAAATACCACAGGATTCAAAGCTTTATTTTGGAAAAAGTGCAAAAATTAAAAGAGATTTTGAAAATTTGGTAAGCAAAACATTTTATGAAAATGGTTATGAAGAAATACTCACCCCTTCATTTACTTATTTGCAACATCAAAGAGATACGCAAAGCAGAGAGTTTGTGAGGATAAGCAATCCCTCTAATCATCAAATTGCCTTGCGTAATGATTCTACAATTGATGCAATTAGGCTTTTGGCGCCTCATCTCAAAGAAAACGCTATCAAAAAGAAGTGGTTTTATATCCAGCCTATTTTTGTTTATCCAACCAAAGAGATTCATCAAATTGGTGCAGAGAATCTAGAAGAACGCGATATTTTGCCTTTTATTGAAATGTCTTTGAGTGTTTTGTGTGAGATTCAAATCAAGCCTCTTTTGCAGCTTTCTAATGTGAAGATTCCAAAGATTTGTGCTAAAGAATTTGGAATCCCTTTGGAAGTATTTGAGAAAAATGAGGTTGGGACTATCCAGAGTGCAAATGCTTTTTTGTCAGAACTTTTGGAAGTGCAAGATGAGCAATCCCTTAAGGCGGTGCTTGAAAAATCTCCAAAATGTTTGCAAGAAGAGCTAGAAAAATTATTGGATTTAGCAAAGCAAATTGATTATCAAAACAAGATTCTAGCGCCGTTTTTTTATTCGCCTATGTCTTATTATAGCGGTATGCTTTTTAGGTTTTTTTTGGAGAATCAAACGATGATTTTGGGCGGTGAATATGAAATTTTAGAGCAGAAAGCTTGTGGTTTTGGATTTTATACAGATGCTATAATTTTGCATTTAATGAAGGAGGGCAAATGAATACAAAAGCAGATTTGATTGTTGGGATTCAGTGGGGAGATGAAGGCAAAGGCAAAATGGTTGATTTATTGGCACAAAATTATGATTATGTTGTGCGTTATCAAGGTGGGCATAATGCCGGACATACAATTGTCGTAGAAGGGAAAAAATACGCTTTGCATTTGATTCCTTCAGGGATTTTGTATCCTAAGTGTAAAAATATCATTGGTAATGGGGTGGTGATTAGCCCTAGTGCATTGATTGAAGAAATGCAGCAATTTTCAGAGTTGGAAGGGAGGCTATTTATTAGCACAAAAGCTCATTTGATTTTGCCTTATCATGAGTTTTTGGACAAATTAAGCGAAAAGAGAGCTAAAAAAGCCATCGGAACGACAGGCAAGGGAATAGGACCAGCTTATACTGATAAAATCGCAAGAAAAGGTTTTAGGGTCGGTGATTTGAGAGATACGCAGTCATTGTGTGAAAAAATATTAGAGCTTATGGAGGAGAAGGATATTATTAATCTTGGTGGAGAGATTCCAACCAAAGAAGCATTGAAAGCCACGCTTGATTCTTATGCACAAGCACTTTTGCCCTTTATAGCTAATACAACAGATATGCTATGGAAGGCTATGGATAGAGGGGAGAAGATCCTTTGTGAGGGTGCGCAAGGGAGTATGTTGGATATTGACCATGGAACCTATCCTTTTGTTACTAGCTCTACTACCACAGCTTCAGGGGCGTGTAGTGGGACAGGAATCTCTCCTAGAGAATTGGGGGATGTGATTGGGATTACCAAAGCATATTGCACAAGGGTGGGGAATGGACCTTTTGTGACAGAGGAAGAGGGCGAAATTGGTGAGACTTTGCGTCAAAAAGGCGGAGAGTTTGGGGTAACTACCGGACGCGCTAGAAGATGTGGTTGGCTTGATGCAGTGGCAGTCAAGTATGCTTGTCGATTAAATGGAGTCAATGCTTTGGCAATGATGAAATTAGATGTGCTAGATGGTTTTGATGAGGTGAAAGTGTGTGTGCAATATCAAGATAAAAATGGCAATGTTTTGGAATTTTTCCCTTTTGATTTTGAGGGAATATGCCCTATTTATAAGACTTTCAAAGGTTGGGATAAAACAGCTGGAATTAGGGAATTTGATGCGTTGCCCAAAGAAGCACAAGAGTATATTTTGGAATTAGAAAAGTTCATTGGAGTGAAATTTACGATGATTTCGACAAGCCCTGATAGGAATGATACGATTTTTAGGGCATGAAAACAAAATTCACTCAACTTGTGGTATTGCGTAAAAAAAAGGTTGATGAAGCAGAATTAATGCTCCAAAAAAACGCACAAAAGATTATAGATAAACAAGCTGAAATAGACGCTCTAATCCGAGAATTTTCGACATTGGAGGAGCCAAAAAATGGTGTTTATCAAGCTTTTTTGACTTTTGTCCATCACAAAAATGAATACCGAGAAACCATTGATTTTAAAATGGGAGAATTGGCGTTATTAAAAAAACAAAAACAGGAATTGCAAGAATATTTTAAAATGCAAAATGTTGAATATGAAAAAGCAAAATATTTAGATGGGCTAGAGGTTAAAAAGATTTTGGATAAAATTAGAAGACAAGAAAGCAAGGATTTAGATGAAATTTCTGTAATGCTTTATGCCAACCATCACAAGGAACAATAATGAAAAAAATATTATTTTTGAGCTTTTGTTTTTCGGGTTTTTTATTGTTTGCACAAGAGAGGCAGATTGTTGATTGTAATATTATTTTTGAACAGAGAAAACAAGAGATTTTGAAAGAAATTGAAAAAATTGATGAACAACAACAAGCTTTACAGGCTTTGCAGCAAGCAACACAAAGTGTTTTAGACCAAAAAGATGCAGATTTGAAAAAAAGAGAAGCTGCATTGAATGAAGAAAAAAAGGCAATAGAACAGAAAGAAGCCAATATTCAAGCACTTTTGAAAAAAAATGAAGAGATTCTCAAAGAGATTAAAGACGCCACACAAAGCAAATTGGGTGCAACTTATGCGAGTATGAAAGATTCTAAATCTGCAGCGATTTTGGAGAATCTGCCAGAATCAGAGGCGGCAAGAATTTTGTTTTCGCTTGATACTAAGGTTGTCAGTAAAATTTTGGCAAAAATGGATCCGCAAAAAGCAGCAAACCTTACGCAGATTATCCAAAAGGGACCTCCTTTTGAAACGCAAGAAATCATACAAACAAATATGCAAAATAATCCCCAAAATATCCCGGTAAATGCAGATTCTAATTCAACAAGTTCTATGTAAAATTATGTGATACAAAGCATTTAGATGATTTTTGAAAATTATTGAGCAGCATGCAGCGAAGATAAGGAAAATCCTTATCTGTGATTAAAATTTTTTCCACAAACTAATTGTAAAAACACTATCAGGAGCCGATGAGCTTCCTCCAGCTGTGCCAGATACAGAAATAGCAGTATCAGAATTTAAACTATAAGTAGCTCCCAAAGAAAATGTAGGAATAGAATAAGAATTAGAAGTTTTTCGCCCTTCAAATTTAGAGCCACTTTGGTATCTTTGTTCTAACCCCACATCTAAAGAGATTTTAGGACTTAAAATAATGGACATATCAAACCCAAAATAAAAGCTATTGCCATATTCTAATTTCCCATAGTTAAAGTTTCTATCCATATTATAAACACCGCCAATATAAAGTGATGAGATAACAGGGTCGGAATAATTTTTGAGTGCAAATTGAGCGGAAAAAGATTTGAAAATAAAGTTTTTTGCTTCATCGAAATGCTCCTCTCTTTGAATAACTCCACCTTGTAAGGTAACTTGTGGGACAAAAATACCTCCGATAGTATCTCCTGTATAAATTCCACCAATCCATAAAGAATCAAAATCAAAACTTCTCTCGCTTTCAAAAGAAAAACCAAAATTGCTTACATATTCATTTTGTTTATAGCTTCCATTACCAGCTACAAGAATATCAAATTTAGGTGTAAGAGTGTAAATAAAAGTTTGACTAATAGAGACTTGTTTTGTATCTGTCCAAGTTTTTGTGTCAGGCTGTGCCACAAGTGTGGGATACATATTGTAAATGTAGGCATTACCGCTACTTAGATAACTTACGCTTGTAATACTTCTTAAGCCAATTTGTTTTTTAAAAAGCGAATCCAAAGTAATGGGGTCAGAAGCAAAACAACTAATGCTTAAAAGTGCAACAAAAATCAAAAATGCAATCTTTCTCAACATAAAAATCCTTTTTGTAAAATTTAAAACTTAATGTTATAGCAAAAACAATTCCATATTTTATTTTTTAAATCCCTATTGACTTATAACTTATATATGTTGCAATAAAAACCAATATTTCATAAGAAAGGATTTAAAATGAAAAAGCTATTACTAACTTTATCTGTAATTGCTGGTCTTTTAAGCAATGCTTTTGCTATTGATTTAATTTCTGTGGCTACTAATGAAAAATCTAATGAAAATTCTTTGGGTGTTAAAACACTCAACAATCAAGAGATGAGTGAAGTTATAGGGGGAGCAAGTTTAATTAGACAATTCATAAAAAACTATGGAATAGTTAGCAATTCTGGACAAAATATATCTTATACAGCATACTATAAGATTGATCAAATAAGTTATGCAGATAAGGCTTACATAAATCTATTATCTAATGAAATAGGTGCGGTTAAAGTTACTTATGATTTTAGAACTAATAAAACATCAATTAGTATTGTTGCAATCAATGCTGCTGATAGCACAAGAATGCGAACTCTGTCTAATTTCAACGATATCAAGTCGAGAATAACAAATTTTGATAATGTTAAAAGTTGGATACAGACAGATAAGGCTAATATTAAATATTTTAGATAATTTGGTATATTTTTTGCTTACTTTTTTTTAGTTTTTAGAAAAAGGTAGACAAATGACTAGCATATCAAATTCTTTTTATTCTAATTATTTAAATATTTATAGCAGTCCAAACTCCGCTAATTCTACAAGCTATAAAGAAATACAAGAATCAAATACGAAATCCACAAACCCAAGCAATGAAGCAATCCAACAAAAAATAAATGATTTGTTAGCTGACTACCCACTACATCATCCTTATTATCTTCAATATGAAGATGCTATATTTTATGATAGAGTAGCAATTAATGGGGACAACGATACAGAATTTGAAAATTTTACAATGTTAAAACAATACTTGCTAGATAATGTCTCTCTCCCGACAGAACAAACATTTGAAGAGTCTAAAAATATTTTATCTCAAGAAATGAACAATATTTTGAATAATACTTATATAAGTAAGGGGGAGGATAGTAAAGAGTTTCAAGCGTTGTTATCATTTACAAAAACTTTTTTTGAAATGGATAAATCAAGGATTGATAGCAAACAAAAATTATTAAATCTGTTAAAACAAGGACAAGGTAGCCTAGAATATGCCACAAGTGATGAGTTTTATCATAAACTTTTTACAAAAACTGAAGGGCTTAGCACGATGACTTTAGAAGAAATCAATGCAATTAATGAAAAGCAAGGTTTTTTAAGTGATTATACTTCGGATAATTATCAAGTAGCCCATTGTTTCGAGGAATTTTTTGCATTAGCGGATTTATATGGATTGATTCCGCAAGAAAGTAAAAATAAAATTTTAGAAAATCTACAAATATCCCAAAGATACCTTTATAATCAAAGTGGAGATTTAGGAAACCACTTTCAATTAGGGGATTTCACTATTTCTTGGGAGGGTAATAGCACTCTATTTAATGCTTACCTCAATGGCTCTAAAATCTCTATTGCTTCACAATCCACACCTAATGATTTCCTTGCCTCTAACTTTGACACTACCCAAAGTATTTTTGATATACTCAATCAAAAAGAAAAATTAGAAAAGGAAAATCAAGACTTGAAAAACAAACAAGCAATAGAGGCTTATGGAATAAATGCAATCACTAACTCTTATACAAAAACCCAAAGAGATAACCTCTTAAAAAAAATAATAAAAGGATAAAGATGGTAAAGATATAAAATAGAGTCTTTGCCCCCAATCAACCAAACTCTATTCATAGAAAATCTATTTCATTTGAAAAATGCTTCGTTAGGAAATTCTAAATCTTTTATCATAGGTTTGGAGTTTTCATTTTTAGCAATTACAAGAGCAAATCCACCTGTATGATTCCTATCCCATACAGAATAAAACTCTTTTTTGGTTGCTTTATATTGTCCAAAATTAGGGTCAAAAACTTGAATAAAATCGCCTTTGTGATTGATAATTACAACAAAATGAGGGAATCTAGGGTCATTTTCTATTCTTACAAGCAAAGGATAAGAAGTTTGCTCTAATATTTCTCTTTGGAGTTGAAAGCCTTTAGTTGTATAACCTAGAGTATTTGCCACTTCTTGTAATTCTTTGAAGCTTAACATATCGGTTTTTTGATTTAAAAAAGCAAGTATATCTTGTTCGCTATATTGTTTAAATTCAAAGAGATTAAGTAAAGTAGCTAAAGCAGAAGCCCCACAAGATTCCTCATATTGCTGCCTTATAACATTTTGATTGTGGAGTTCTTGTAGAGATTTAACACTAAAAGCAAAAGCAAAGTTTGTTATAAAAACAAGCAAAAAAATGCGCAATAAAAGCATTTTTTGCATTATGCTTTTGCTTCCTTGATCATTTGATTAATGAAACTATCTATTTCTTTAGAAGTTTTAGAAGTTAAAGTGCTAGAATATCCATTGCCATAACTATATGCTTCTATTGCTTGTTTGTTTTTCAAGTCTTGATTTTCCTTTTCTAGTTTTTCTTTTTGATTGAGTATATCAAAAATGCTTTGGGTAGTATCAAAGTTAGAGGCAAGAGAGGCAAGGAAATCATTAGGTGTGGATTGTGAATCTGCGTAATCAATTTTGTAAGTATGTAGAGCCATTGAACGACCGCCAAAAACAGAATCATAATATCCTATATCATTTGTAAATCCTGAATTATCCCAAGATACTTTGATTCCGTTAATTTCCATAGAATTAGATTGCAAATAAAATCCCATAACTTTGGCAATGGAATCGGTAATTTTTTCTTGCTCTATGGGGGATAACATATCTGAAAGTGAAGCAAAGAAGCTATAGCCTGTTGATTCCATTTTATAATGTCTATAACTTGACATAACATGTTTTATATTTATTGTATCATCTAAATCTTGATTGTTTAAAGCATTTTTAAAACTTTGTAAATATCCCATAAAATCCTTATCTAAACTATCTTGTTCTATTCTAGCTCCATAAGCATATAAAATACTAGAAACCTTTTTATCATATTTTAGCTCTGGATAGTCTCTTGATATTTCTATATCATCAACATTCATTGTTCTATTTAAGCCACCTTCAGAATAAAAGATAAAATCTCCCTTTAGTGTATCCTCTACTATTTCGGGATTAGCCTTATAGAATTTTAGCATTAGATTATCCATTTGCTTATTTAGGAAATCTTGTGCTTCTTGCATTTCTTGTTGAGTAATTTTTATATTTGCACCACTTTGGAGCTTAGAATTAATTGTATCGATAAAATTCATATCATGCATATCTATGGTTGTGTGGAAACTATAGGGGAGAGGTTCAAATTCACTCTTTATAGTTTTGCTCCAAGTATCATGAAAATAACTAATATTCTTTTGAACTTTACTTAATATTTCCTCATCACTTTGAGTTTCTATCTGTGTATTTGATTCTTGTATTTCTTTATAGCTTGTAGAATTAGCGGAGTTTAGATTCACAAGAAAGTTATTTTCTAATTTAGAATCCTGATTTGCAAGATTTGAAAATTCTTTAGAATTGAAATTGTAGTAAGGATAATTAGAATAATTTAAGATTTGCATTGCTTATCCTTTTGAAATTTAAGAAAGGATAAGCAAAAGGTATTCCTTATTACCAATATTTACCAGCATCGCCTCTAATTTTGTTATTAACGCTATTAAATAATTCTTTTCCATTAGAATTGATTAACTGATTAGCGTAATAAGAATCAGCGGGACGTGTATAAACGGGATTGTTTTGATTCATGCCAATAATCGAAACACTAACTTTATTTGTTAGATAGTTTAAAGTGGCAGAAACCACAGGGACATATGGTGAACCACCAGTATTTAAACGACCATAGGCAACTTCATCTTGAGTTGTTGTAGTTTGGAAATTATAATATGCAGTATAATAAATTTTTGTATTACTATTATTCTTAACGCCATATTGATAAACTGGTTTCCCATATATATACGCCCCACCAATAATTTTACTCATCTCTTGATTATTGAGTGTTTTAACACCCAAAGAATTTTCATTAGATTTTCCATTAGTAGCCACAGAAATTAAATCAATAGCAAAAGCATTGCTTAAAAGACCAGCAATTACAGATAAAGTTAATAATAGCTTTTTCATTAACAAAACTCCTTTAAAAAATTTTTCAACACCATTATACTAATTTTTTATTTAGTTTTTTATTATATTCCCTGCTTTAACAAAAATTTATTTATGGATTGAATATTTTGTATGAATCAGTAACATAGTAATTATTTAAGGTTTTTAGCATTAAAATTCTTAATTATTTCCTAAAGGAGTTTTTATGATACATATTCAAAGACCTTTGCCTTTTATTCTCGCTTCAACGAATATTGGAACAATGATTGTGAATCATTTGGATAAATGTGAAACTCCTAATGGTGCCTATGGAGTAGGTTACCAGTTTTTACAAACAGGTTCTTTTGATTTTTATGAAGTGGAGAGTGTGGTTGCCTTATTGAATCTTAGGCGGCAATATTTTGGTGATGGCGTGGTTGCTTTGGATTGTGGTGCAAATATTGGAGCCCATAGCGTAACTTGGGGCATTGCTATGACGCATTTTGGGCGTGTAATTGCTTTTGAGGCACAAGAGAGAATCTATTATGCTCTAGCAGGAAATATCGCAATTAATAATTGTTTTAATGTTAAGGCAATTTTTGCTGCTTTGGGTAATCCTTCTAACAAGCGGGGGGGGGGGGCTTTTTGGATGTTCCTCAAGTGGATTATACTAAGCCTGCTTCTTTTGGAAGTTTGGAGCTAAAAGCAAACATAAATAATGAATTTATAGGGCAAAATATCGATTATCAAAAAACACAAAAAGTTCCCTTAATGAGTATTGATTCTTTGGAATTAGAGCGGGTAGATTTTGTAAAAATTGATGTGGAAAGAATGGAAGTAGAAGTGCTAAATGGAGCTATGAAAACACTTAAAAAGTATAAACCTATTTTATTAATTGAAGTCCTAAAAAGCCCGCAACAAGAAATTTTCGATTTGATTAAGCCTCTTGGCTATGAAATTTTTCCTATGGGTATGAATATTCTTGCTGTTTTTAAAGATGATCCTGTTTTGAAGCATATCAATCAAAAATAGGGGCAAAAGCCCCCTTGTGGATTAATTTAACGCCTTTAAGCCGATACTGCATACCACGATAGAGGCAACAAAGAAAAGCTTCCAAAAAGATTTTGATTCTTTGTAGATGAAAATGCCTACTAGCACGCCCCCAGCTGTTCCAATACCTGTCCAAACCGCATAGCCAATTCCCATAGGAATCTCGCGTAATGCCAAAGAAAGCAAGCTTAAGCTTAATACAAATAATGCTGCAATTCCAAGTAGGTAGCTTTTTTGGTTGCTAAGAGCAAATTTTTTCATACATATTACGCCAAAGATTTCCATAATTCCAGCTAATATTAAGTATATCCAGCTCATTTGCTATCCTTTTTTGTTTGCGTGGATTCTAGTGTTTCAAGTTTTTGGGCAATCGTATCAATACCCAAATCGTGAGAAAATTCTTGAATGACTTTTAGCTCTTGTTTGTCGTTTTCTTTGCTTGCAAGTTTTAGTCCAATCACGCTAAGGATTAAAAGTGCAATAAATGTGAGTTGCAAAGGGCTTGTAGAAGCACCAAAAACTACAATTTCGCTCAACGCCACACCAGCAGCACCTATCCCTACAAATACCGCATAAGCAATACTAACCTCGATTTTTTTAGTTGCTATAATCATCAAGCTAAATGAGCAAAACACAAGGATTCCGGTGATTATATAAGCCAAAAGGCTTGTGGAATATTTAAGCCCACTTACCCAAAAAATCTCCAAAATCCCGCCCAAAATGACACAAAACCAGCCTAGTTTCATAGTTTTCCTTAAAGTTAATGTAAATTTTAGTTTGATTGTATAAGTGATTTAAGTAAATTGTGGATTAATAAAGAGTTTGTAGAGCCATAATATTAAAAAGAAGCTTAAAGGCTTTAAGCGTTTTTATCGGTTTAATAAAAATTCTATATCGCATTAAGATTCCCTTGTGGTTTTTAGGAGTGGAATTGTAGCAGAAGTTTCTTAAGTAAATTTTAATAAAAGGGCAAAAGGGAGGGGGAATGGAGGTGTGAGAATATGCTATTTTTTCATCAAAGATTCTGCGAGTTTTGCAGCACGAGGGGCGACAAAAAACACGATAGGAAATGCAGCTACCCAAGCTTTTGGAAAAGCCTCTAAAAGCCATTGTGTAAAGAAAGAAGGAATAAATCCTAGGTTTAAAAAAGTGATGATTCCAGACATAATAAAGCTCATAAAAAGGGACATTATTCCTGCAAAAACTAAACGATAAAATCTTTTGGGTATCATTATAATTTTCCTTATATTTAATATTTTTGGCGGTATATTACAATAAATTTGTTGAGATAATCAATTTGTGATTGATTTATCCATTTTGTTTTTTGCTATCACAAAGGTGTGTTTTGGAGTATAACTATCAAGATTATTTTTAGAATGCCATTATCTAAAATTTAAGATTTTATCAATAGGGTTGCAAAGCATAGATTTTCATAGCCTTTTTGAGTAAAGCCTTCTTTGTATTGCAGGGCTTATTCTAGGCTATGGATTTTGCTTATCTAATAGCCCTAATGGCATTTAGCAAGGCTAAAATCGCTACTCCCACATCGCCAAAGAGTGCAATCCAGAGATTTGTAGCCCCAAAAGCTCCAAGTATCATAATTCCCGCTTTTACTCCTAGTGCAAAAATGATATTCTGCCACAAAATCGCACGAGTTTTTTTGGCTATTTGCAAAACCTTTGGGATTTTATTTAAATCATCATTCATAATTACAATATCCGCACCTTCCAAAGCAACATCACTTCCGGCTTTTCCCATAGCAATTCCAATATCGCAAAGGGCAAGTGATGGAGCATCATTGATACCATCGCCTACAAAAATCACCTTTTTTCTCTGTGCTTTTTGTGAAGCCAAAATTTCTTTTAAGTGAGTTACTTTGTCCTTTGGCATAAGCTCTGCAAAAAAGTGAGTAATGCCAATGGCGTTTGCAACTTGCTTCACTACTGACTTTTTGTCCCCACTTAGAATATAAAATTCTTTTAAATGCTCTTTTTTTAGAGTGTTTATAACTTCTTTTGCTTCCTCTTTGATTGCGTCCTCTAAGATGATATTTCCGATTATTTCACCATCAAAAGCAATGAAAATTTGACATTTTGCAATAGAATCTTCTTGAATGGGTTTTTGGGTAATAGATTCAATGAAGCGTGCATTTCCTAAAGCAATAGTTTTGTTCTCTAAAGTCGCACTAATTCCACTACCAGCACTTTCTTTGAGATTTTCTAAATGGAGTTTTTGCAAATTTTGCTCATTGGTTTGCTGGATAATAGCTTTTGCAATAGGGTGATTAGAATGAGATTCTAATGATTTTGCTATTTTTAATATAAAATCTTTATCATAATTTTTATAAGCATTAATTTCTTTTATGATTAATTCGCCTTTGGTGAGAGTGCCTGTTTTGTCAAATATAATGGCATTTGCGTCTTTTAGAGATTCAATGTAGCTTGAACCTTTGATTAAGATTCCTTCTTTTGATGCTCTGCCTAGTGCTGCAAAAAAAGTCAGCGGGATAGAGATTACAAGCGCACAAGGACAAGAAACTACCAAAAAGATAATTCCTCTATAAAGCCAAGTTTTAAAAGATTCTACAAAATCTGCTCCCATAGCCCAAAAATAAAGTGTTGGAAAAATCACAACACTAATGGCAAGTAGCGTTACAATGGGCGTGTAGTAACGGGCAAATTTGGTGATAAATTCCTCGCTTTTGCTTTTTTGTGCATTGCCCTCTTCAATAAGTTTGATAATTTTGCTAAAAGCGGAGTTTTCGTAGCTTTTGGTTGCCTTTAGGTGCAAGATTCCATCAAGGTTGATTCCGCCAGAGAGCAAAGAATCGCCAACTTTTACATTTTGTGGGATTGATTCTCCATTGAGTGCAGAATTGTCTATACTTCCTTCCCCCTTTATTACAATCCCATCAGCAGGGATTCTTTCTCCAGCAAAAATCACCAAAATATCATCTTTTTGGATAGTTTTTGGGTCAATATTTTCTGTTTTGTCTCCCTTTAATAAGTGGGCTTGTTCTATTTTGATGGAGGCAAGTGTGCGGATAGATTTTTTTGATTTTTCAACAATAAGGGATTCTAAGGCTTCACCAATGCGATAAAAAAGCAAAATAGCAACCGCTTCAGCACCTTCTCCAATAGCCCAAGCTCCAACGCTAGCTAGAGCCATTAAGCTATTCTCATTAAAAAATTCTTTTTTATAAAATCCAACAAGGGCTTCTTTTAGGATTTCATAGCCCAAAACAAAGTAGCAAAAAAGATAGAGGCTATTAAGCATAAAGGCTTCTAAATGTTTGCCAAAAATTTCAAAATCTTCTGTGAGTGCAAAAAGATAAATAATAATGCTAAGATAAAAAATCCCTTGAGTTAATTTCTCATTTGTGGGAGTTTGTGTGTTGTTTTGTTCATTTGAACAAGTGCTGCAACAATTTGCCATAGGATTCCTTTACATTTCTTGGATATGCTCTAAACCTTGCTCGAAAATCTTTTCGATATGGTCATCATCAAGTTCATAAAACACTTCTTTGCCTATTTTTTTGTATCGCACAAGTCTTGCTTGTCGCAGGATTCTAAGCTGGTGTGAGATGGCTGATTGTGAGAGATTGAGAAGAGTGGAGATTTCACTCACGCAAAGCTTTTCTTTTTGCAGTAGCGAGAGAATGCGGATTCGTGAAGAATCTCCAAAAATCTTAAAAAGCTCTGCTAATTCATACAGCAACTCTTCTTTGGGAAGTTTTTTGAGAATCTCTTCGAGAGTTTTGGAACGCTTTTCATCAAATTCTGCCATTTTTTACTCCGTTATTTTGGTGAAATATTAATCATATATGAATATATATTCATATATTTAAACTTTGGAATGGTAGTCTCTTTTTTCTTAAATCAAAATTAATCAGTGGATATTAAGCGAAAATTGCTACAATTCAGCTTTTTAAAAGATTATAAAAAGGTTTTTAATGATAAAAATAGCATTAACTTTGGCGATGTGCGGAAGTCTTGTATTAGCAGCAGAATCTGGATTTAGCGGAAATATTAGTTTGGGTGGCGGATTTAAAAAGGGAGAGAGCAATATTGATCCCTCATTAGATGAGAATCGCCTTAATAGTTTGAATGATAAAAATAACTCCACAGAGGCTATTCCGTTTCTTGGGATTGAGCTTTCTTATAAGGGGCTATTGAGCGATGATGAGGTGTATCTAAAAAACTATAATGGACGAGATGTTAGTGGTCTTAGTGTCGGATATGGATTGAATTATGGGAATAATAAGAGTGATATTGCTTTTATTGGATCTTTGCGTCAAGAAGCCTATGCAAATCCTTACCAAATCGGCGATAGAGAGGTAGTTGATAGGAATCAATATGGGCTTAAAATAGAGCAAACTTATCATTTTAATGAAAAATTAGATGTTTTTGGTCGCTATGTCTATGCACAAGATAACTACGATAAAGAAAATTTGGAGCAATCTTTGCGTAGAGAGGGAGATATACATGAATTTGAGGTGGGATTTAAATATTATGGTATAGAAATTGGTGCATACTATGATATGAAAAATGCCGATGGTAGTGCAGAAAGCTACGATGGTTTTGGGATTAAGATAGATGGAAACTTGCCTATTTTGGATAATGAAACTTTTGCAAATTTTGGGCTAGTTTATGGCAATAGAAGCTATGATTCTAAGAATATTATCTTTGATAAAACTAGGGAAAGTGATATTTGGAAAGCAAAGTTGGGAATCTCTAGACACAATATTTTTGGATATAAGGGTGTGTATGCTTTTGCTACTTATCTTTATAGCAATGTGAGCGATGATATTGGATTTTTTGATGAAAGATACCATATTGGATTAGTAGGCTTAGGGTATAGATTTTAAAGGGATAAAATGGGGCTTGATAAAGAAGAGCTGGAGCGTTATAACCGCAATATCTTGCTAAGTGGAATTGGAGAAGAAGGGCAGCAAAAGCTAAAAAATGCAAAAGTGCTTGTCGTAGGTGCTGGTGGGCTTGGTTCGCCGGTGTTGTTTTATCTAGCAGCAGCTGGAGTTGGAGAGATTGGGATTTGTGATGGGGATAGTGTAGATTTGAGCAATCTCCAAAGGCAGATTCTGCATAGAACGCAGGATATAGGGATTAACAAGGCAGAATCCGCTAAAGCAAAGTTAGAAGCACTTAATCCAAATATTTGCATTAAAATCTTTAAAGAGCGTCTTAATGTGGCTAATGCTTTGGGGATTATAGGGGATTATGATTTGGTTGTAGAATCTACAGATGCCTTTGCCTCAAAGTTTCTTGTCAATGATGCGTGCGTGCTTGGAGGGAAGATTTTGGTTAGAGCGAGTGCATTGCATTTTTGTGGGCAAGCTATGAGTATCAAGCCCAAAGAAAGTGCTTGTTATGCTTGTTTGTTTGATTCTCCCCCACAAGAAGAAATGCCAACGGGAGCTAGTGTTGGAATCTTGGGGGCAGTAGCAGGGCTTTTTGGTTGTATTCAAGCAAATGAAGCAATAAAGATAATTACAAGCGTTGGAGAGCCTTTGTTTGATAAGTTTTTGAGCTGCGATATTCGGGATATGGAATTTCGCAAAATCTCTATTAGACGGAATCCTAAATGCAAAATATGCGGGGAAAATGGCATTACAAGCTTGGAGGAAACTAGATATAAAAGTGTCTAAAAGTAGCTAAAGTCTTCAATTCAAAACTACTTTAAGATTTTAGCCCAAAACTCTATAAATTGGGCAATAATGATTATCTAGGATTTTAAACTATTTTATAATCACTCTAACTACTCTTGTTAATTTTCTAATCTAAAATTTAGATTGAGTGGCAATATAAAGCAATTCTTTGTATTAAGGGTAGGTGACTTTAATTTATAATTCTAGTTTTTGCCCTTATCTAAGTGTGATTTTGTTTTTATGCTTTTTGCAATCTACCAGCACCTTAGCCCAAATAAAGATATTCACTAGCAAAGATTAATGTTTGGAAGCATAAGAGGTTTGGCAGAATCCCACCGCCAAAGCAAGTGGGGATTCTACTTAAATGACTAAAAAGAATATTTTGCAGAGATAAAGAATGTCCTTCCTTGCCCTATAAGATAGCTATATCCGGTGATAACATCACTAGAATCTGAATTATAAAAGCTATAATAAAATTTATCAAAAAGGTTTTTTACTCCAGCGCTGATAAGAAATTCTTTGTATTTTGCGGTAATTCCTATGTCTGTTAGAGAGTAAGATTGAATTTTGCTTTGTATGGTATCCACTTGGTTGCCATAAAAGGTGTTATTAACCCACAAAGTGTAATCTTTGAGGAATTTATAATTAAGTCCCAAAGTGGCTTTGTATTTGCTTACATAAGGGATTCTTTGGCTGGTGCTTTGCCCATTTTGTTTTTTTATTTTCGCATCGGTGTAGGAGAGGCTTTCTGTAAGGGTAAGGGCATTGTCCAAAAAGTATTGTTCCAAAAATAGCTCAAATCCTATCCTTTCGGTTTTGTCATAGTTTCCATATTCTACACCGGATATAGAATGTGCTGTGCCAATGGTGTAAAACTCATCGTTGGTAAGTGTGTAGTAACCTGTAAGAGAGAATAAAAAGGTATCCCACCAAAAATCCCTAATACCAATTTCAAAAGTGTTGTAAGTTTCATCTTTGATGTTGGTTGTTTGATAAGTGGTCCCTTGCCTTTGCAAAAGGGAGTTGGGTGAAGGAGAGATGAAACCTCTTTCGTATTTGGCATAGATATTGCCATAAGTTGAATATTTGTAGTTTGGATTAATTTCAAAGGCAAAATTGTGGGAATCTTCATTTAAAGAGCCTTGTGCGTAGGTTGGATTAACAAAGGGCATCCGAGTTCCGCCTACAAAAATATCATGAGTGTGCATATTGTAATCCACATCAACATCGTATTTGTCGTATTCATAGCGGATTCCACCCATAAGTGAGAATCTATCGGTAAAGTCGTATTTTTCTATTGCATAGAGGGAATTACTCCATTTATTGCCTTCAAAAGGAATTAGCATACCATTAATGTATTGAAGTCCGCTTAAAGTACCCATAGAATAATTTGGATCATAGGCATCAATATAATTATCCATCGTGCGTTTGCTGATATTGTAAGTAGATTGCGCACCTAGAATCAGCACACCATTGTTGTGTTTTTGGTCATATTTGATATCTAGTCCGATTTTTTGGTCATCAAAAAACGAGCCGCTTTGGTCTGCTAGAGTATTCGGAAAAGAAAATGCTATAGGCATACCACTCATTTGTAAAGTATAATTGCTAATGTAGGTTTTGGTGTCTAAATAATCAATTTTGTTATAGTGATAAAAGATTTTAGCGATTAGGTTTGCTGTGGGGCTTAGTTCATTTTGGTATCCTAAACTTGCATCAAAGCGAAGTTGCCTATTGTGAAAGTCGCCATTACCGGGGGTTTTTCTATCATTTTTAGAAGGATTTGGATTGTCCAAAAAAGAGTTATTGGGCGAAGAATCAATATCGCCTCTAAAAATATCAAAATCAAAAAATACGCTTTGTGATTGTCCGATATCTTTTGTAAGGCTTAAATTTGCCCCCACTCCCTCTATCTTGTCTCCATATCGCGGTCCGCCCTTATTTTGATAATTCGCTCCAAATGAATAATAGAGATTTTCATTGGTTTTATTTCCATATTTGAAATCCACATTATAGCTATTTCCATTGCCTTCTAAAACATTGCTATATCCGATATTGGCATTAAAAGTTGGTTTTTCATAGCGTCTTTGTGTGATGATATTGACTACTCCTCCCCTTGTGCCATTTCCATACATAACAGCCCCTCCGCCGGGTAGGATTTCTATCCTTTCTATGGAGTTAATATCAATGGTATTGAGTGGAGTTACACCATGGCTAGAATCAAGCATATTTTGTGGGATTCCATTGACCAAAACTTGAACGCTAATATTGGCTTTATCCCCTTGTCCTCTTAAGTCAATATTCTTTCCAAGCCCGACATCTGTGAGATTTACAAAGGGTAGAGTGCGAAAAACATCTTCTAAATTTTTGTAGCCTTTATCATTGATTGCTTCTTTGTCAATGATAACCATATTTCTATTAAGCTCATCAAGACTAAAACGCATAATAGGTGCAGAAACAACGGCGGTTTCTAAGAGGACTTTTTCGTCTTGTTTTTTGGATTCTTGTTGAATGTTTTGTGCCTCTTGTGCATTAAGCAACGCCAAAGATAGAGTAAATAATCCTGTTAGAGTTGGTAAATTTTTCATCGAGTATCCTTTTTAATATTAAAAGTGATAATTTTTATTATTATAAAACAACATAAAACCATCAAGAAAAAATCTTAATAGCTTTTAGTGATTGTGCGGAGATTTGGTGTGAGGGTTATTCTCTGTTAATGGAATAATTTCACCATCAATGATATCATAAGCCTGTCCGAATCCTTTGACAAAGCGTCCGGTTTTTAAATGCAGTTCAATCAAATGAAAATCAAGCATTTTGCGTATGGTTTTCAAAGGTCCATTGTGTTCATTTTGTGCTTCAAAAGCATCATAGATTCTATCAAATTCTTCTCCCCTTGGGATAAAAGTCGCCTCACTTTTGAATCTCGCTCTTTTTCTTAAAATAATCAAAGGTGCTTCTTTTTCGTCCTGCAAAAACATAATTTCAATCTTGTTTGGATTGGTGTGAATGCTAGAAAAATGCTCAGAAACCTCGCTAATATAAATGTAGTATTTGCCATTGGTTTGGATTAAAGGTGCATAAGAGCAAACCGCAGTGCCATTAGGAGCAATAGAGGCTATGCAAATAGATTTGAAGCCACGCATAAACTCTTCTAATTCCTCTTTGATGGCTTGTGTATCAAGGCTGCTTTTGACGCTTAAACAAAGTTGGACAATCGTATCTTTAAGCGTTTTTTCATCGGCTTTCTTCTCAAAGTCGATTTTCAATGTCTTATCTTCATTGTAGCAAAGTGTGATTCCTTCAAAATCCACTTTTGTGGCTTGGACATTTGAAATAGTATTTGCATTGCCAAATTTTTTGCACAAATCTTTCAAATTATCTTGGTGATGATTATTAAGATGTTCTAAAATTTTGGAAAAATCCATAATTTATCCTTTCATTTTTGAAATTCATTAAAATGATAACGATAATTATCTTAAATTGAAATAAACGCAAAAATTGTTTTTTGAAAGTTTTAAATTACGAAGAATAATCCAAAAATAATTCTAAATTTTTATCAAACAGATTCCCTAGATTATAAAGGCATTCTGGGCAAATATCAAGAGGTTTTTCATTGAAAAATCTTGTTTGGATTTTGTGGGAATAAATGCTTATAAAAAACTGCATATTGGGGCGAATGATTGCTAGAAATTCAGGATTATTATAGTGTTTTAAGCTTTCTTTGCAAGCACACAAATGCACCAAAGGATCCCCTTGAGTGCGAAAAAGAGATTCTTGAATTTTTGCTTGATAGAGCATTACTTTGGTAGAGGTTTTGTCAGGGAATGTGAAGTAAATCCCCTCTTTTGTGGGATTTAAATCCGCTAGATTTGCACTAATCCCGCTAGTTTTTAGTGTATCTAAAAGGGTTGATTTTAGGTTAAAGTGAAATTGCTGGCAGGATTCTATGGTTTTTTGAAAAAACAAATTATGCTTCTTTTTCGATTAAATCACAAATAATATGTGCCATTAAAATGTGCATTTCTTGGATTCTTGGAGTATCTTCACTTGGGGAGATTAATAAAATATCGCACCATTCTTTCATTTCCCCTCCATTTCTGCCACTAAAGCCAAGCGTGTTACATTCCATTTTTTTGGCTAATTTTAAAGCATTTAAGACATTTGTGCTATTGCCACTTGTGGAGATTCCCCATAGCAAATCTCCCTTTTGTGCTAATGCTTCAAATTGACGAGAAAAAACAAAATCATAGCCATAATCATTGCCTATGGCAGTTAATGCACTTGTATCGGTGGTAAGGGCTATAGCACTTAAGCCTCTTCTTTCTCTTTTGTAGCGTCCTGTTAATTCTGCTGCGATATGTTGTGCATCAGCCGCACTTCCTCCATTTCCGCAAATTAGAATCTTATTGCCATTTTTGAGAGTTTGTATTGCCAAAAGTGCCGCTTTTTGTATAGTTTGTGCGAGTTCTGGCATTTTTTGTGCGGTTTGAATGTGAGCATTAATTTCATCTAAAATGTGTTGCATGGTTATCCTTTTTTGATTTTTTGAATAGTATTTGTAGTGCTTTTGCCCTCTACAAAGTCAATCAAGCATAGTTTTTTGGCAAATTCACTCCCTACAACCTCTTTGCCTTGATAGTCTGCCCCTTTAGCCAAAAAGTGAGGTTGAATAGCTTTGATAAGCTCTAAGGGAGTATCCTCATCAAAAATAATCACAAAATCCACGCATTCTAAAGCACATAATAAAGCCGCTCTATCTTCTTGGCAGTTGATGGGGCGATCTTTGCCTTTAAGTCTTTTGATGGAATTATCGCTATTTAATCCAACAATGAGTAAATCCCCTAATGCTCTTGCTTGATTAAGGTAGCTAATATGCCCAAAATGCAAAATATCAAAGCAGCCATTGGTAAAAACAATTTTGAAATCTTGTTGCTTGAGTGTCCTTAAAAATTCCAAAAAAGATGAAAAGGTGTTTTGATTAATTAGTTTGGAGCTAGGTGCAATGGGTTTTTGTTTTTGGGAGATTCGTTGCAAGTGTGGTAAAAATCGTGTGTTTGGATTTTCTTTAAAAACCTTGAAGAACTCCAAAGAAAGTGTATCAAGAAGATGATTGTCTTGCAAATAAGAAAA
Organism: Helicobacter pullorum; assembly: GCF_900638355.1. Classification (GTDB taxonomy): domain Bacteria; phylum Campylobacterota; class Campylobacteria; order Campylobacterales; family Helicobacteraceae; genus Helicobacter_D; species Helicobacter_D pullorum. The sequence continues at coordinate 47,851 of NZ_LR134509.1, forward strand.
AATTTCTTGTTTGGTTGCAACCGCAGAGCCAATTTTCCCCACCACCACAGCAGCAGCGGCATTTGCAAATTGTATGCTAGAGAGAATATCTTCATTTTGTGCAAGCATAAAAGCAAGTGCAGCAATAACCGTGTCTCCAGCACCGGTTACATCAAAAACTTCTTTGGCTATGGTTGGGAGCTTGTGAAGTTTGTCATCTAAAATCCCAATGCCATCTTCACTGAGTGTGATGAGGGAGTATTCAAGATTGCAAGATTTTTTTAGGTTTTGGAGTGCAAGAAGTAGTGTAGAATCATCAACAATTTGAATGCCTGTTGCTTCTTTGGCTTCTTTTTTGTTTGGTGTTAGGAGGGTTGCACCTTTGTATTTGGAATAATCTTTGCCTTTGGGGTCAATGAGGATTTTTAGCTTAGAATCTTTAGCAATTTTGATGAGGTTTTGGGTGAGATTCTCGCTTAATACGCCTTTTTGATAATCAGAGAGGATTATACAATCTATTTTGTGGCTTTCTATTAGCGTTTTGGAGAAATTTAAAATAAACTCTTCGCCCTCTTGTGAAATAGGGCTTTTATCTTCTCTATCTACGCGGATAACTTGTTGGTGTGCAGCGATGATTCTTGATTTTTGTGTGGTTGGGCGGTTTAGATTATAATAAATGCCTTGTGTGTGAATGTGTAGGGATTCTAATGTTTCTTTGAGTTTTGTGCCTGCTTCATCTTTGCCTACCATTCCACAAATAAACACTTCGCATTCTAATGCGACAAGGTTATTTGCTACATTGCAAGCACCTCCCAAATTCAGCGTTTCTTTGGCGACTTCGATGACTTGCACGGGGGCTTCTGGAGAGATTCTCTCACATTGCCCCCAAATATAATGGTCTAAAATCAAATCCCCAATAACTAGAATGCTAGGCTTCAATTAATAACTCCCTTTTGTGTGGATTTCTTTGATTTGTTTGAGATAGTTTTTGATACCGATTTCTAAAGAAAATCTAGGCGTGTAATCTAAAAATTCTTGCGTTAAGATAATGTTTGCTTGAGTGTGTGTTTGGAAAAATTGATAAGGATTATCAAAGTATTCTACTTCAAAGTTTCCTAATTCTTGTTTGAGGCAAGATACAATATCATTATAACTTCTAGCAACTCCACTGCCCACATTATATACGCCACTTTTTTTGGCAAACATTGCTTTGATGTTAGCTTGAATTACATCTTGAATATAGACAAAATCACGCTTTTGTTCTCCCATTTTAAAAAGTCTTACTTTTTTGTTTTGGAGTGCTTGTAATCCTAGCTGCAAAATCATAGAAGCAGTTTTGCCTTTATAAAATTCATTTTCCCCATAAACATTAAAATAACGCAATCCAACGCTATGTAAGTTGGGGTATTTTTGCAAATATTGATAATTGAGATTATCCATCATTAATTTAGAGAATCCATAAACATTCTCAGGAATCTCTCCGCTACCAATGCTATTTGGTGCAGGAGTATTGCCATATACGCCCGCACTTGAGGCATAAATCATCTTAGCACCACTCTCTAAACATAAATCTAATAAATCTTTAAAAGCATTGAGATTGCTTCGCAAAACCATTTCTTGATTCATAACCGTGGTATCTGAAATTGCGGCTTGATGAAAAATATAATCAAATTTTTGTTTTCTTAATCTTTCCAAATCATTTTTGTTGTTAATATCGCCTGTAATCACTTCTCCCTTGAATCCCAAAAGATTCTTAAAATGCCCTAGAGATTTTAAATTGCCATTGCTAAAAGTTTCTTCATTTCTAAAGCAGTCAAAAATGACAACTTCGGCATCTATATGGTATTTTTGAAAATAATGGGCAAGGTTAGAACCAATAAACCCAGCACCTCCTGTGATTAAAATACGTTTTTTTGCAAGCGTATCATCAATGTATTGCATAAGATTCCTTTGCATTGTGTTAAGAATGTTGCATTATAACAAAATAGTTTTAAATAATTAGAATTTTAAAGTCTTATTATGATATTATTTTTGCTCCATAATAATGAATTATAATTCAAAATAGACAGGCTGTTATTGAATGAAAGAATTAATCATTGCAAACATAGAATCTCTCCCGCCTCTATCGCAAACCATCGTTGAGCTACAAAGAATCTGTGCGCGTGATGATGTGAGTGTAAAAGAAGTCGCAGAGGTTATTCAAACAGATCCTTTTTTGACTGCAAGCATTATAAAAAGTGCAAATGCACCTTTGTATGGCTATACAAGAACCGTGAATTCTGTCGCACAAGCAGTTGCGATATTTGGAGTTTATACTGCCAAAGGACTTGCGATTGTGAGTGTTGTAAAGGCTCAATTAGTAATTAATCTCACACCTTATGGATTAAGTGTATCAAATTTCACTGAAGCAGCTAATCAAAAAGGTATGTTTATTAGCAAATGGTATAAAGAGTCTAAATTGCTTTCTATTTTGGTAACTTGTGCCCTTATTATGCACATTGGTATGGCGATTTTATCGGATTGCTTGATTAAATCCAAAAAAGGTAAAAAATTTAGCGAGCGGCTAAAAACAACCCCTTGTATAGCTTTGGAAAAAGAAATGTTGGGGGTAAATCAATTTGAGATTTTAGAAATGCTTTGTGAGCATTGGCATTTTGAACCTACAATAATAAAAGTTATTCACAGCTTGCAAGAAGAGAGATTGCCACAAGAGATTCAAAGATATGTTTATCCTTTGCGTGTTTTAAATGCCTTGATTAATCCCTTTAGCATTGCTGCTAAAGAGCAAATAAAAAATGCAAGGAATTTGGCAATAAATTATGGATTAGATATTCAAGGTTTTGATGAGACATTGCTTGCAATGGGCTTTGTAAAAAGCCTAAGAGAATTAGAAAATTATAATTAGCATGATTGAATTTGTTAAGATTTTAGAAGAGGGAATACCTCTTGATGCAAAACTCGCTCCAGCCTTCCAAAAATATTTAGAATTGTTAGCCCATTTGAATGTGCTTAAAATCAAAAAAAATAAATATTATCTTTTGGAAAAATTCCGCATTGGTAAAGTAGAGCTAACAAAAGCAGGGTATGGATTTGTAAGAGCATTTGACAATACAGGCAAAGATTGGCTTGTTGAAAAGAATCTCCTAAAAGGCGCACAAAAAGGCGATATAGTTTTGGCAAAATCCTTGATTAAGCACCAGCATAGTGCAAAAATCAAAGCAAAAGTCCTTGCAGTTTTGCAAGAAAAAGTTTCTAGCGTTATTTGCTATTTGGAAAAATACAAATTAGATTGCATAGCAGTATCTATCCCTAATGAAGTGGTGTATAAAATCAATGCGTCCCAAAAATCCCTCAAAACTCTTCCTTCTAAAACTATTTTGAAAATCAACCCTAGAAATGGGGAGATTTTAGAGATTTTAGGGACACTAGAAGACCCCAAAATCGATGAAATTATTTCTCTAAACCTCTATGATAAGCACGAATCATTTAGCCTCCAAGCAGAAATCCAAGCCCAGAGTTTCAAAGAGGTTAAAATTAAAGATTTTAAAGAGCGCATCAACCTTACTAATTTGCCCTTTTGTGCCATTGATCCAGTGAGTGCAAAGGACCATGATGATGCGATTTTTTATGATGAAGAAAGTTCCATACTTTATGTGGCTATTGCCGATGTTAGTCATTATGTAACGCCGAATTCACCTTTGGATATTGAAGCTAAAAGTCGCGGATTTAGTATTTATTTTCCACACAAATCTATCCCTATGCTACCACGCATTTTAAGCGAGAATCTTTGTTCTTTGCAAGAAGGCAAAATGCGTTTGGCAATGGTTTGGAAGATTCGCCTCCATAAACGCACAAAAGCAGTTTTGAGCAGTGAGCTTTTTGCTGCGGTTATTAAAGTTAAACAAAAATTAACTTATGAGGAGGTGGATATTCTTTTTGAAACCAAAAAGAGCAAAACAATCAAAAAATCTCTCCATTCTGTGCTTTTTGCTCTCCAAGAATTGACTCAAAAACTCCGCAAAAAGCGTTTGCAAAAGGGATTTGACTTTTTGGGCGATGAAGTGGAGTTGGAGTTGGATAAGAATTTGGAGCTAAAATCACTCCACTTCCAACCTCAAAGCTCTTCTCATCAGTTAATAGAAGAATGTATGTTGCTTGCAAATATCCAAAGTGCCAAGCTTCTTGAACAAAAAAATTCCAAAAATGATGAAAATTTAAAATTAGGCATTTATCGTGTGCATCAAAGACCCAAGCAAGAAAAACTTTCGGAGTTATTTGGGGAATTAAGAATGCTCGGTATTTGGAGGGGCAAAGCTATCCCCAAAACACAAGAATCTTTACATAAGGCGATTATTGAAATTCAAAATAATGCCAAAAAGGCAAAAATGCAAAGAGAGGTTGATAAACTAATCATCAAATCAATGCAGCAAGCTAACTATGCAAGCCATAATCTAGGGCATTTTGGTTTGGGGTTTGAAGCGTATAGTCATTTTACTTCCCCCATAAGGCGTTATAGTGATCTTATTTTGCACCGAATCTTAAAATCCAAAATCACACTCCAAGAAGACATTGATTATAAAGAATCTTTGCCTATGCTTTGTGATAATCTAAACACACAAGAAAGAGAGATTATGCAGATTGAATGGGATTTCCAAGATAGAAAATTTGCGCGTTATCTCTCAAAGCATTTGGGGCAAACCTATCAAGGTATCATTATTAACGAAAGCCATCCTATTTTGATTTCATTGACAGATTATCCGCTAATGGGTGCTAGAGTAGTAGGACTAAATGGAAGCGGGGTAAAATACCAAAAAGCTTTGGTGCAAATTATAGAAGTCAATCTTGCAACCACAAAGGTTTATGGTATGGTGGTCAAAGTTTATAATGAGGGATTTGATTCTAATAATGAAGCGATTTCTCAATACATTGTTGCCAAAAAGCAAAACCAAGCAAAAATCAAAAAACAGCGCGCAAAAGAGGAAGCAAGAAGGATTACCTCAAGAGCCAAAAGACACAAAAAGCAAAAATTTCACAAAAGGCGAAAGAGAAATGTATAAAAAAGAGCTAGACACCAAACTTGCCAACAATACAGAAATGCGTGCAATTTTGCTTTATGGCGAAGATTCTTTTTTGATAGGGTATTATGGAGATAAAATCGCACAAAAAATCTTAGCAAAAGGTTGTGAAAAAAACAGCTTTTATTTTGGCGAATTTGATTTTGAAGCAGCCTTATCTTGTTTTTCTCAAGGCTCACTTTTTGGCGATGAAGCATTAGTGTGGATAAAAGTTGATAAAAAGATTCCCAAAAAGCAATTAGATTCTTTAATAGAGGCAATAGAGAAAAATCAAAGCGGTTATCTTATTTTGGAATTTTATCAAGCAGAAAATAAAAGTGTGAGTGAGTATGGGCTAGATTGCAAGGCTTTAGCGGGAAGTTTTAGGGGCAAAAATATTTATGAGGTGCGATTTTTCTTTGCTAATCAAGGGGAGGCGATGGCGATTTTGAGGGAATATGCTAACGCTCTTTGTATTAAGATTTCTGATTATGCACTCAAAAAAATCCTAGAACAACAAAATTATGATTTGGGGCTTAGCGTCGCAGAATTGCGTAAATATAGTATTTTTGATGAGGAAATCAATGTAGAGAGTATCGAAAGTTTGGGGTATGGGCTAGGAAGCGTAGAGTATGAGGAAATTTTGGAACTTTTGTTGGACAAAAAGCCCTTTTTTAAAGAGCTTGATAGATTTTTAGAACAGGGTTTTGAAGAAGTCCAACTAATCGCAGAAGTGCAACGATATTTTTTTCAACTCTTTTTATTTTCAAGCCATATTAGAATCTATGGCAATGCTTCATCAGAAGAGATTTTGGGATACAAACTTCCTCCTATAATTTTAGAAAAAAAGAGAAAAAGAGCCATACAAATTAACACCCAAGAAAGATTCCAAAAAATTTTTTATGTATTGAATAAATGGCGTGAAGAAGCAATCAAAGGAAATACCAAGGGAAATGGTTTTTTTAGTGCCTTAATAAAAATTCAAGCAATTTTAGAATAAAATCACGCCTTTACATATTTTAAATTGTAAAAATCCTTGCTCTTTTTAGCAAAAAAGGGCGAAATCTATAAGGAGATAAAATGCGTTTTTATGAAACTATGTTTGTGGTAAAACCCACTTTGACACAAGAAGAGATAGTGCAGAAAATCGATTTTTATAAAACTGCAATCCTCAATAATGGTGGTGAGATTAGTGCAACTTTGGATATGGGTATGCGAAATCTTGCTTATGAAATCAAAAAAAACAAGCGTGGATATTATTTTGTTATTTATTTCAAGGCTGAACCAAAGCTTGTTTTGGAGCTAGAGCGTCTTTATCGCATCAATGAAGATATTTTGCGTTTTATCGTGATTAAATATGATAGCAAAAAAGAACAAAAAGCTTGGGAAACTCTTGTAGATAGAGCAATTAACAACAAAAAGGCAACTCCTCTAAAAGAGCCAAAAGAAAAAGCCGTAGAGAAAGAAGCTCCAAAAGCACAAGAAGCTTCCGAAGTTTCAGAGACACAAGAGGATTAATTTAAGGATTTTAGATGTTTAATAAAGTCATTTTGGTGGGGAATTTGACGCGAGATGTTGAATTGCGTTATTTACCAAGTGGAGCAGCATTAGCAAGGTTGAATCTGGCAACCAATCGCCGCTATAAAAAACAAGATGGGACACAAGCTGAGGAGGTGTGTTTTATTGATGTGAATCTTTTTGGTAGAACTGCTGAAGTGGCAAATCAATACCTTAAAAAAGGTTCTCAAGTTTTGATTGAAGGGCGTTTGGTGCTAGAGAGTTGGACAGATAATACAGGAGCAAAGAGGACAAAGCACTCTATCACTGCTGAATCTATGCAAATGCTAGGACAACGACAAAGCACTCAAGAAGAAAATCACGATTATGGGGCAGGGGATTATAATAATTACCAAGAGTATGAGAAGCCTGCTTATACAGCACCTGCTGCACCAAAGGCGCAACCGGTGCAAAAAGAGCCCGAACTCCCAGTGATTGATATTAATGATGATGAAATACCATTTTAAAGGATAAATTATGGCAGAAAAAAAGAGATATTCCAAAAGATATTGCAGATACACAGAATCAAAAATCGAATTTATTGATTATAAAGATATTGATATGCTTAAGCATTCATTATCAGAGCGTTACAAGATTATGCCTCGCCGCTTGACAGGAAATTCCAAAAAATGGCAAGAGCGTGTAGAAGTAGCTATCAAAAGAGCTAGACAAATGGCATTGATTCCTTACATTGTCGATAGGAAAAATGTCGTAGAAAATCCTTTCAAAATCTAGTCAAATTCAAAAGATTCCAAAATTTCCATTTAGAAGTTTCTAAGTGGTTTTTTGGTTTTCTAAAAAGTGCTTTGGCGCTAAAAACACAAAGCCTTTTTTAGAGGATAAATTTAGAATGCGGGAGTGCAAATGTCGTTTGGTATAAAATTTATCTCCGTGGCGATTTTTATGTTTCTTATCGTCGCTTCTAACTATCTTGTACAATTTCCAATCAATGACTTTTTTACTTATGGTGCGATTCTTTATCCCTTTACTTTTTTGCTTGCAGATATTTTAGCAGAAAAGCACAGCAAAGAAGAGGTGCTAAAAGTCGTTAGGATTGGGATTTTTTGTGCTTTTATCCCTTCAATGTTTTTGGCAGAATTCCGCATAGCACTTGCGAGTGTGAGTGCATTTTTTGTTTCACAGCAAGCCGATATTTATGTGTTTTATTGGCTAAAGTCCAAATTCCCAAAACTTTGGTGGCTAAGAAATGTCGGTAGCACAGCCTTTTCTCAATTTGTCGATACGGTGGTGTTTTTCCATATTGCATTTTTGTTTGTGATGCCGTGGCAAAATATCCTTATGCTAATTGCTGGAGATTATCTCATTAAGTTTATTTTGGCATTTTTAAATACTCCACTTTTTTATCTTTTTGCGATTCGTATGCAAAATTTCTTAGGAATCTGTGCCAAATGAAACGAAAAGTTGTGTTTTTTGACAGAGATGATGTCGTCAATCTCGAGGACGCACCCTATGGATACAAAATAGAGACTTTCTACTTCGCCCCTTATTTTATGGAGCTTTTTTTGGAGCTAAAGAAGTTGGATTCTTTGTGCTTTTTGGTAACTAATCAATCAGGCATTAATCGTGGAATTTTTACACAAAAGGATTTTGAAGTTTTGAGTGCTTTTATGCAAAATTGCATTGTTTCTTGCTTGACTATTCCTCTAAGGCAGAGCGGTTTTGTCCCCAAAAATATAGCTTTTGATGGCATTTATTTTTGCCCCCATACCAAAGAAGAAAATTGCACTTGTCGCAAACCCAAAAGCCAAATGTTACTTCAGGCGTGCAAGGATTTTGGTTTGGATTTGTCTTTGTATGAAAGTTATATTCTGGGGGATAAAGATACCGATATGATTGCTGGGTTAAATGCAGGCGTGCAAACTCGCATTATCGTAGGCAAAGGCGAATCGCAAAACGCCACACACAGGGTAAAAAATCTCAAAGAGGCTTTAGAAGTACTCATTGGTTGATTAAAAATTTTAAAAATTGATTTTGAGTATGCTTAGATTTTGTATAAAATCTTTATTGATAAAATAAACAAAATACCCCTAATAATTTATTTTTAATGATTACCAATACCCCATATAAACACATTTTGCCCCCCCCCCCCCATTATAAAAGTGGTTTTAATAAAATATAAATATTTTATTTATTATTTTAAAGTTAGTTTTATTTTTATAAAATTCCAAACATTTTTTAATTTTTGTTAAATAAGTTAAAGGAGAATAAATGTCTAACCAAACAAAGAATGTTACCCTAGTGGGGGGGGGGGGGCAAAAGCCTCTAAATAATCAATCCCTAGAAACAAAGAATCCAAAAAATACCAAAAACTTAGAATCTAATCTTAAATTAGATTCTAAAACCCTCCAAGAACCTTGCAAAATAAAGGAACTTAACAAGGCAAAAACCCTTATCCGCACAATTCCGGTTTCTATTGCTTTGGCTTCGGCATTATCAAGCAATGCAGCAGCGCTTTCTACAGAGAATGGAGAATTGGTTGATGAGGTAATAATGAGTGGTAAACCTACATTGACAGTCAATGGAACTATTAAAAATGGAACTATTATAAACGGAATAAGCACAATAAAAAATAATACTCCAGGAAATACAAATAGAGGCAACAAGGGAGGAAGTATTATTAATGGATGGGATTTAAAATATTCTTCTTGGTCTACCCCTGGTGTTATTGTAAATAATAGTAAAGATGATAATGCTGGAGGGGTTTTAGTTACTGGTAAATTCAGTTTTGCTTATGGTGATTATGGGCACACATATGAAGTCTTAGCTGGCACAAAAGCAGGAAATTTAACCTTTGATACAGGTACATCTTTTACTGTTCCCAATCATGGCTATGGAAATTTTGTTAATATAATTAGTGTGTCAGAAAATGCAAGTGCGGCTACAATCGCCAATAAAGGAACAATTGCTCAAAATACAAGCGCTAATATAATAAATTTGGCAAGCAACTCTACAACAGATGCCATTGTCAATAGCGGCACAATAACATCTCGTGGCAACAATTTGCTAACATTAAAGGCAAATGCAACTTTGGGAATACTTAAAAATTCTGACACTATGAGCACAACAGGCGCTAACTTAATCAATTTAAGTGGTGGTAATAACTCTATTGAGCAAATAGAATTATTAAGTGGGAGCACAACCTCTGCTGGAACAAATATTATTAGTGCAGAAAGTAGTGCAACTATCGGCACCATTACCGCAGATAATGCAACTATCAATGGCGGTATTTCCCTTAGTAATACTTCCTCTATCACAAATGGAATCTCACTCTCTAATACTTCTGCTTTGACAGGTAATATATCACTAACTAACAATTCAAGAATACAAGGAGGTATTGTCCTTGATAATTCTAAGATAACAGGCGGTATTACTCTTGGTGGTTCTTCAAATATTGCTGGAATCTCTTTGGCTAATGCTTCCACTATCACAGGAAATGTTACCTTAAATGGTTCTTCTTCTATTGATAATATTTCTATTAGTGGTAGTAATGCAAGTTTGAGTGGTAATATTACAATGCTTACTCCTGGTAACGCTACTAACACTGCCTCTATTGATAATATAACAATTTCAAATGGTGGGACATTTGGTGGGACAATCCACACTGCAGGTCAAACAAATATTTCTGGAATCACCATTGCAAATGGTGGTGTTGTAGGAAGTAACACTGCAAATTCAATGATTCTCTCAAGTGGTAATTCCACAATCCACAATATTGATATACAAAATGGCGGAACAATGTATGGTAACATTGAAGCCCACTGGCAGACAGGTGGTAATGCTAATGCTGTGGATAACAAAGATGGAAATATTGGCGATGTTAGCATAGCAGGGAGATTGCAAGGGGATATTGTATTGCAAACTAAAGTGTTTATGAATAGCCTTACAATGTCAGAGAATGGGACTATCACAGGTAACATTAGAATCGGAGCAACAGGAGATAGCTCCCAAACCCCTACACTTAGCACTATTACACTAGGGGGTAATTCGGGGATTAATGCAATCACATTGGGAGGTATTGGCGCTCGCGCAACTATCAATAGCCTTACTTTGAATGATAATTCTTCTATCGGAACAATCACTAACAATTCTAATGCAACTATTGTAAATCTTACCCTAAACGATACTAGCACAATCACAAATGGAATCACTAATGAAGCTAATGGCAACATAGGCACAATTATTTCTAATACAAATGCTAATGTTAGCAATACAATCAATAATGAAGGAACTATTGCTAAATTATTGCTTAATCAGGGAACAATAAATTATTCAGGAAATAGCGGTTTTTTTAAAGAAGAGTTAGTGGTAGGAAGAGATGCTACCCTTACTATCAACAATGGTGGAAGTGGTAATGGAACTCTCTACTTTAATTCTACTAGTGGAACCATTGATAATGCAGGAACTATCTTAGGAAATATTGATAATCAAGCTAGCTCTATTATTAAAAGCTTTAACACAGGAAGTATTAGTGGAAGTATTATCAATAATGCTAGTGCTACAATAGAAACTTTAAATGTTACTTCTAATGTAGGAAGTATTGCTAACTCTGGAGATATTAATTCTTTAACTATTCAAAGTGGTTCAAACATTGCTAATGGAATCACAAATAATTCAAATATCGGTTCTTTAATAGTTAATGAAAATGTAAGTTATAGTGGAAGTGGTAGCATTAGTAATGCTTTAGAAGTGGCGCAGGGAGATACATTAACTATCGGAAGCAATGGAACCCTAAACTTTGATTCTGATAATGGAACCATTAATAATGCAGGAACCATTAATGGAAATATTACTAATATTGCAGATTCTATTCTTACAGACTTCACCAACTCTGGAAGCATTAGTGGAACATTTACTAATAAAGGACATATTGTAAAATTTGTCAATGAAAGCACAGGTAGCATTAATAATTTTGTCAATGATCATACCATTTCTTTCTTTGAAAACAATGGAACCATTGCAAACTTTGGTGGCACTGGAACAATCTATGGAGTTATCAATTCAAAAACTATCACAAATGGCTTTGAAAATGTTGCAACTTCTTTGTGGAATAAAGAAAATGCTTTAATTGATGGCAATGTTGCTCTAAAAGGAACAAAGCAAGATTGTAGCGATGATATTTGTAAATTTTCTGATTTAATCAATGAAGGAACTATTACAGGGAATGTTACAAATGAGGCAGGCAAAGAAATTAATTTAGTAGAAAACACAGGAACCATTGGAGGAAGTATTGCTAACTCTGGAAGCATTAATACCTTTGAAGTTTCAGGAACTATTGCTAATGGTATTATTAATAATGATAATGCCTCAATTTCTTCTATTACGATTAAGGAAGGTGCTAATTTAGGAAATAGTGGAATTACTAATAATTCTAATATTGGCACTTTAAAAGTGTATGAAAGTGTAACTTACAATGGCAATGGCAATGGAAGTGATAGAATCACTCAAGCCCTAGTAGTAGCAAAGGATAAAACTTTAACTATTGGAAATAGTGGAACTCTCTCTTTTGAATCTACTAATGGAACCATTGATAATGCAGGAACCATTGCAGGTAATCTTTTAAATGTGAGTAAATCTACTCTTGATACTTTTAATAATAGTGGAACCATTAATGGAAATATTAACAATGAAGGAACAATCACTTCTATTGATAACTCTGGAGTAATTACAGGAGAAATTGTTTCTGGAAGTAGTGGTCAAACAAGCCAAATTGATAAAATCATTAATACAGGAACTATTGGAACTGCTAAAACCAAAGTAGCAACCTTTAAAACTCTTGTAGCTTCTAATCAAGATGTTTCAAGTAACTTTAGTGATGCTATCTCTTTAAATACCATTACTACCACAGAAATTAGTAATGGGGGATTAATCAATGGAAATATAAGAGTAAAAGGACAATCCGATATTCAAGAACTTAATAATACAGACACCATTGCTGGTTGTATTATCCTAGAGGGTGGTAAAATAGGAAATATCAATAACACTAATGGAGCCATTGCAAATTGTATGCAATTTAGTAATGGAGCTAATGTAGATAATCTTAATAATAGTGGAACTATTAAAGATAAAATCACTAATGATTCTGGAAGTATTACTGTTAATAATAGTGGAAGTGGAAGCATTGGTGAAATCATTACAAGTAATGGAGGAAATACAAATATTTCTAATGGTAAAAATGGACATATTGACTTAATTACTAATACAGGAAGTAATTCAACTACTAATATCATTGAATGGAATGCAGGAAATGCAGATAATCCAAATAACCCTATTAAAGTAGCAGGAGATAATCTAGGTGGAATTAATACAGGCACTATTTATGTAGATGTTACTCCGGGTAAAGTTTATGATGTTGAGCAAATTGTAACTGATGGAAATGGAAGCGGAGTTGATTCAAGTGGAGATTCTCTAGCAGATCAATTAAACAATGGACAAGGTATCTTTGATTCATTAGATACTATTTCTGGTATTTTTGATTTTGTTGATGAAGGCAATGGTAAATACAGCGTAGGCTTAGACACTCAAGAACTCTCCGGTAAAACTCTAGGTGCTTCTTTAATCTATTCATCAAGAATACGACAGATTGATACTAATAATATGCTAAGAGAAATTAATGTTAAAAACTTTAAAACAGACTTTGAAATCTTAGAGCAAAGAGAAAGATTAAAAAACCAACAAGCTCTCTTAGAAAACTATAAACAACAAAGAGAATCTTATCTGAATGGATTAACCAAAGACAATAAAGAATTAAAAAGAGTAAGTTCTAAAGAATCTACTTCTTTAAGCACTTATGCTAATAATTCTAATATCAAAAGTGATGCAATAGAAGTAGTGGATTATTATAACAAAGATACTCTAGCAAGCCTAGATAATCTTCAAGCAACCACTAAAGCTAATCAAGAAACTTATTCTAATTTAGATCTCTTAAGAGAGCTTGATGACATCTTTATTAGCCATACAGGAGATAAGGATAATCTCTATACCTTTGCACTCCCTTATACAAGATACACTTCAGCACAATTAGATGGAGGAGTAGGAACTCTAAAATCTCATGCATCAGGTATCCTAGCAGGAGCACAAGCAAAACTACCTAATGAGAGAGGAATATTAGGAATCTACTTTGGATATGAAAGTTCAGATAAACAAGTAGGACAACAAAGATTAGACTTTGATGAAAAAGTTTATTATGGAGGATTAACTTATTATAATGTTTTTGCAAGAAAAGGGGTTAGTGAATATTATCTCTCTGCTAATACAAGAATAGATAAAGGGGATACAGACTTATATAAAACCTATCGCTCTGGAAGCACTACTATTAATTCTCAAGTAGATTCTTATGGATATGGTGCAGATTTAAAAGTAGGGGCTAATTATTATAATATCTATAATAACTCTGTTCTTTCTCCAGAGATTGGAATTAGTTATCAAGGAATTAGTACAGATTCCTTTAGACTAAGACACCTAGGAGGAGTAAGTGAGCATTATTATACACAAGATGTTAATTTCTTTGATATTAGTGCCTCACTTAGATGGCAAAGAGCATGGAATAATGTGTTTAAAACAATGGCTTCTTTAGGTGCAATGTATAATGTTTATAATGATGCTAAAGGAAGTGGAGTTATTGCTGGATTAAAACAATCTGCTGATATTAATGTAGAAGAACTCTATGGAACTACTCAAGTAGGAATAAGCTATGCTTTAGGAGAGAATGCTAACATTGCTTTAAATTATAGTGGTATCTTTGCAAATGGAGTTCAATCTCATGCAGGGTATATTAGATTAGGAGTGTGGTGGTAGAACACTCACTCTTAAAGTGAGAAATTCTTGTAAAAGACTTTAGAAATAAGATTAATCTATTCAAGATATTTTTATAGATAAACTTTATACTAAAGTTTCTTTTACAAGATAGACTTAGAATTATAAAACTAAACTTTGATTTCTTAGAGTTCTTGAAGTTTTTTTGATTTCTTAGATTTTTTTTAATTTTTTGTAATAGATAAAACCTTAATCTATAAAGTTCTTGTAATAGATGAGAATTAATCTATTCAAAATATTTTTATAGATAAGCTTTATACTAAAGATTCTTTTACAAGATAAACTTTCATTTATCAAAGATTCTTTTATAGAATCTTTGTTTCTCTTTAATATTGAATTTGATGATTAAAATTGAATGTTGGTTGGCTTTGGCTAACCCGCTTCAAAGAAGCAGGAAGCGATTTATTGCGGATTGGCAATTAGAGTAAGCAGGATTGTCACTTCATCGCCTACAAGGCTATCTTTGAGGTTGGATTCCCATACTACTCCAAAATCTGAGCGTTTAATCTTTGCAGTTGCTTGGATTTGCAATGTTTTGTCCTTTAGCGTTTCTGTGCTTTCAAAGATTATAGGCTTTGTAATGCCTTTAATCGTTAAATCTCCAGAGATTTTTCCTGCTTCGAATTTTGTCATTTTAAAAGTCATATTAGGATATTTTTTAGAATCAAAAATATCTGCTGCATTAAGGTGTTCATCGCGTTTGGCGTTTGCGGTATCCACAGAGGCGATTTCCACACTACCCTCTAAAATATTGAGCTTTTTTGTAGCCAAATCATAGTCAATGTTTGCACTAAATTTCTTAAATTTACCATCGACTTTGGTTAGCTTTAAGTGTGAGATTTGAAAATCTACTTTGGAATTTTGAGAATCTAGCGTATAAGGCTGTGCTAGAAGCGGACAACCAAGCAATGCGACAAAAGCTGAAATTGACAAAAATTTTTTCATAATTTTTCCTTTTTAATGAGATAGATTATTATAACATAGTTTAAAAATTATTTAGCAAAAAGAGTTATTGTTTAATATTTTTTGGCTTTTAAATAAGCCCTTTGGGGTGCAGGGTAGCCCTCGATAGTTTTGCTTTGGTCGGCATTTAGGAAATCTTCTAGGCTTTGTGCGTTGCTCCAAGAGGTTTTTTTCTGCTCATCAATACCGGTTTTGAGTGTAGCAATATGAGTGATTTCCCTAAAACCACAAGATTCTAGCCAATTTATGAAAGTTTTAAGCGTGGGGATAAAATAGACATTTGGCATTTTGGCATAACGCTTATTTTTGGGACAAAGAGCGATTTCCTCATTGCCCGGAATAATAATGCTATCAAAAATCGCCTCACCATTTTTTGCAAGAGAATCATAAATAATTTTTATCGAATCTAATGGGCTTTTGCGATGATAAAGCACTCCAAGGCAAAATAACATATCAAATTTTATTTCCAAAAAAGGCAAATCCTCAATCCCCAAAAGCTTAAAATCTAGTCTAGAATCGCGGATAAAAAACTGCATAAAATCAAATTGCAACTTGCAAAGGGGCATAGGGTCTAAGCCGATGATTTGCTTGGGGTTTTGCTCTAGCATTCTAAACATATAATAGCCATTGTTGCAGCCAATATCGCCGATAATCTTGTTTTTAAGCTCTAAGTGGGGGCTTAGTAAATTGTATTTGATAGCACTATTCCATTCACTAAGAATCTCTAAGGAATTAATGCAAAAAGGTCCTTTTCTCCAAGGAATGAGGGTTTTTGCGATATTGGTTATAAGCTCTAGGGAAGCTTTGGATAGATAGGGTAGGTGGAGAGTGATAAAGTCATTAGGGCTAAAAGTGGCGTTTTGAAGTTCATTTGCGGGGATATTTTTTAGGCGATTAAGGGATTCTAAAAGAGGTGTGATGTGTTTGTGTGTTAGTGCTAGATTGCGTCTATCTTGAATAGATTGCAGGGTTTGCATTAAAAAGTCTCATCTTGCATTTTGGGCTGTTTGCCTTCTTTGTAAAGAAGATTGTCTGGGCAAACCTCTATGTAATTACCCTGTGAATCATAATAATAGCTTTTTTCGTCCCAATAAGAATCGGAATATCCGCATTCATTGTGATAAATACAACCGCTAAAAAGTAACGCAATACCAAGTAAATTGAAAAACCATAAATATTTCATTTTATTCCTTTTTGTTTAGATTCTAGCAAATCCGATTCCAAAAAATCTTTCCCCTAAGAATGCTGGATCTATGAGGGTGCGAATTTTTGGGGAATGGTGCATAAAAGATTCTAAGCCAAAGTTTTGGATATACCATTCCCCAACTTTGTCTAATCCCATATCTACAAGGATTTTATTTTGTCTGCCAAAAAATAGTTCTTTTGCATTCATTGCTTTAAAAAGATTTTTAAGATAGCCAAAATGCACTTCATAGGTTATGTCGCTTTTGCCAAAGGATTCCAAAAAGTTTGGGTAATAATCTTTGGAGGTGGGATTTAAGAAAAGATTGTTGGTGGTGTGGTTTTGATAAAAACGCAAAGAAAAGGCATTGCGTGCTTTTAAATCCCCATAATCAAAAGTGAGAAAGGCAAAAGAGGGTGTGTATTGAGTAAGGGAGGCAAGAAAAAATTTTAAATGTAGTGGAATCTCGCCGATTTCTAGCTCCATTGCTTGTGCAATTTCTATGATTTCTTTTGGGGCGGGGGCAAAAAGCAAAGAGTTATCTTGCAAATAAGCCATTTCCCCTTTGTAATAAAGCTCGCAAGCAAAAGAATCCAAAAGCTCATTGCTGATAAAAAAAGTAAAATCGTAGTTTTGTGCCTGTAAATCTTTGGGGGAATCTAATGTGTGGAGTGTTTGGGAGGTTTTGGAATAGAAGGTGGATTTTTGGGTGGTTTGGAGGTTTTTGAGTGGTTCAAGGGTGTGGAAGCTAAGTTTTGCAAAAAGTGGATTGTGGGCTAGAAAGTTTGCAATATCGCTGATGAGATAGCCTTTGTCCGCACCAATTTCTACAATGGCAATCTTTTGGAGGGGGGGAAGTTTTGTGAAAAAATCTGCAATGAAATTTGCAATGCAATATCCAAAAAATGGGCTAACGCTAACGCTGGTGTAAAAATCCCCATCTTTGCCTATTTTGTGGTTTTGATAATAGCCCTCTTTGCCATAAAGCCATTGTTGCATTAGGTGAGAGAAAGGCTGCATTAAAATCCCTCTTGCTTCTCTTCAAGCTCAAAATATTGCATTGTTTTTTCTTCGCACAAGGCTTTTTTAGCCTCTAGCTCCAAAGAAAGCTCTTGTAGCTCATTAGCACTTAGAGTGTTGGAGTAGAGTTTGGATTCAATGGCTTTGATTTGGGATTCTAATGCGTCAATTTCGTGGGGTAGAATCTCTAAAAGTCGCTTTTGGTTGTAGGAAAGTTTGGTTTTTGGTTTTTCTTGTTTGGGCTTTTCTTTGGGGGATTGTAGGCTTTTTTCAAAGCTTTGGTATTCTTTGAGTTCTTTTTCTATCTCTAAATACTCGCTAAAGCTGCGGTGAGTTTCTTCAATCTCGCCATTTTCTTTGAAAACTAAGAGTTTTTTAGCAATTTTATCCACAAAATAGCGGTCGTGGCTGACAAAAATAATCGCCCCTTCAAAGCTTTGTAAATATTCCTCTAAAATATTGATTGTTGGGATATCTAAGTCATTTGTGGGTTCATCTAAAATCAAACAATCATATTCTTTGGTAAAAAGCAATGCAAGTGCTACGCGATTTTTTTCTCCACCACTTAGAGAGCCAATTTTGTTGTCTAAAAACTCTTTGGGGAAAAGGAAGTTTTTGAGATAACCAAAAACATGCATACTTTTGCCCTTAACATCGATATGGTCGCCTCCAAAAGGGCAAAAAGTTTCTAAGAGATTCTTAGAATCATCTAGCATTTCGCGGTGTTGGTCGAAATATCCAATCCGCACTTCCCCACATTCTATTTTGCCTTCTTTGGGCTTTAGTTTGCCTAGCATAAGTTTTAATAATGTGGATTTTCCTGCACCATTTTTGCCAACTATAGCAATTTTATCGCGTTGCAAAATGCGGGTTGAGAAGTTTTGAATAAGGGTTTTATGATTAATAGCAAAAGAGATATTTTGCAAGTCAAAAAGCATTTTTTTGCGATTTGTTCCGTCTTCTTGATTGAAGTGTTTTTTTTCTCGCTCTAGCTCTAAAGTCATTTTGCGAATGATAGAGGGATTGCTTTTTGCTTCTTGACGCATTTGCATAATCCGTTCTTTACGCCCTTCATTGCGTTTTACTCTAGCTCTTACCCCTCTTGCTAGCCATTCTTCCTCTGCTTTTAGGTGTTTAAGTAGGGTTTCATGGCTTTTGGCTAGGCTTTTTAATAATTCTTCTTTTTCTTTTAGATAATCTCCATAGCCGCCCTTGAAATTGCGAATTTTGCAATCTTCTACTTCAATAATGCGAGTTGCGATTCTATCAATGAAATATCTATCATGGCTAATAAAAATGAGTGTCCATTTTTCTTTGAGTAGTAAATCTTCTAAAAATTCTACCATTTGCACATCAAGGTGGTTTGTGGGTTCATCAAGCAGTAAAATATCAGGTTTGCTAAGTAGCAAACAAGCAAGGGCTACTCTTTTTTGTTCCCCTCCGCTTAAGAGATTGACAAAGTTATTTTCAAGTTTTTTTAATGCAAAAGTTTCTAGGATTTGTTGAATCTTGTTTTCCAAATCCCAAGCATTATGGTGGTCTATAAAAGCACTAAGCATAGAGTGTTCTTGCAAAAGAGCTTTGTTATCTGGGGTATTTTGTAATGCTTTGGCGATTTCTTCTAGTTTTTTGCGGGCTTTTGTGATTTCTTCTAAGGATTCTAAAATCACTTCTTTGACGCTTTGTCCTTCTTTGAAATGGGGTTTTTGTATGAGGTGTTTGATTTCTAAATTTCCTTGGAGAATCCTAGAACCTTCATCTGGTTCTAACTCTCCACTAAGAATCTTCAATAATGTGGATTTTCCTGCACCATTTTTGCCTATAATAGCTACCCTTTGTCCCTCTTGAACGCTTAGTGAAATATCATTTAAAATGGCTTTGTAATTGTATTGTTTGGAGATATTTTGCAAAGAGATATTAGACATTTTTGCCCTTTGAATCTTTGGGTTTAAAAAGCAGCACAAGGCATAATCCTCCGATGATTAGCGAAAGAAGTTGCCCTTGAGTAAGCCAATTAAAAGCAATAAAGCCAAGTTGAGAATCAGGCTCTCTAAAGAATTCTGCAATAAATCGCATTAATGAATAAAGCAATCCATACATAATTCCAATTTGCCCTACAAAACTTGCTTTTTTACGCCATAAAAATAAAATGATAAAAACAACAATGCCTTCCAAAAATGCTTCATAAAGTTGGCTGGGATGGCGTAAGATATTATCAACATAGATTCCTAATTGACTTGTGGTTTCTCTGCCGACTAACTCTTGATTGAGGAAGTTTCCTATCCTGCCAAAAACATAGCCAAGTGGGACACTTAAACCCGCTAAATCCATAAAAAGCCAAAAATTAATTTTTTTGATTTTAGCAAAAATCAAAGACGCAATCAAAAATCCAATAACAGCCCCATGATAACTCATACCTCTAATGCCAACGAAATTTCCTTCTCTATCAAAGGGGTTGAAAATTTGCCAAGGGTGAGTAAGATAATAAGAAGTAAAAGGGTCATAAAAAATAATATATCCAAGCCTAGCACCCAAAATCACGCCAATTTCTACCCACAAAAAATAACTATCTAAAAGACTATCAGAAATAGGATAAGAATCTTTTTTGGCAATCCATTTTGCTACAAATAATGCCACAAGTAGAGCCAAAACATACATAATGCCATACCAATGAACAGGGATTCCAAAGAGATTAAAGGCTATGGGGTCAAAAGTGCTATAAATATTGTTCCATTTCTCCATTAGTAACCTTAAAAAATTCATTTAATCCCATATTGAGAAAGTTATTGTATAAATAGGGGTTTGCAATATAAATGTGGAATTTGAAATTATCTTTTCTTGCTAGTTTTAACCAATACCCCAAGATATAAAAGGTAATTTCTTTGGCTTGTGGAATATCAAAAAAAACTTCCATATTCTGCTCTCTACGCATTTTTTCCAAAAGAAGTTTAATATCATAATAATCGCTAATATCTTTCATTTTGCCATGTAGTATATAAACATTTTCTTTGAGCTTTTCTATTCGCAATTAAAGCCTTATATTTATGAATTTTAAAATTTAAAAGGAAATTTTATCAAATAAAAACAAAAAATGTTAAGTGTTTTTACAAGAAAAAAACGCTTTAATTTTTAATTTGAAATAATTTATAAAAACTTTGGGAGCATTTAGAGTATGGAAAGATTTGCAATTTTTGGTGCTGGTGGGCATGGTAGGGTAATTGCAGATATGATTTTGGCTTGTGGTGGAGAGATTGCTTATGTGCTTGATGATGCCCCTAGTGCAAAAAGTTTGGCGGGAAAAGAAGCAATAACCAAAGAAAAATTTTTAACAATTTCTTCACAAAAAGAGATTAAAATTGCATTGGCCATTGGAGATAATCATTTAAGAAAAGAAATTTATTATTTTTTTAAACAAAAAGGTTTTGAGTTGCCAAGCATTATTCATCCAAGTGCTATTATTTCTGAAGAATCTATCATTAAAGAAGCTTGTGTGATAATGCCAAATGTTGTGGTGAATGCAAAAAGCAGTGTTGGTGTTGGAGTGATTTTGAATACAGCATGTGTTGTAGAGCATGATTGTGCTATTGGTAGCTTTTCTCATATTGCACCAAGAAGTGTAATGTGCGGGAGTGTGAGTGTAGGAGAGATGACTCATATTGGTGCTGGAAGTGTGATAATTGAGGGCAAGAAAATTGGAGATTCTTGTTTGGTTGGTGCTGGAAGTGTCGTGATTAATGATATTGAATCTTTTAAAAAAGTTGTGGGCAACCCTGCTAAAAAGGAGTTAAAATGAGTTTTAGAGTTTTTTTATCCCCTCCGCAAATGGGAAAAAATGAGCAAAAATATGTCGATGAGGCTTTTAAGAGCAATTATATCGCACCTTTGGGTGAGTTTGTTAATCGCTTTGAAAATAGAATGCAAGATTATACAAAAAGTGCTAATGCTTTGGCGCTTAGTAGTGGGACGGCGGCTTTGCATTTGGCTTTGAGGGTGGCTGGTATTGGCAAAGGTGATTTTGTTTTGGCAAGCACTTTTACTTTTATTGGTTCTATTGTGCCAATCTTGTATCAAGGGGCTATTCCTGTGTTTATTGATAGTGATGAATCATGGAATCTCTCTCCAAAATTATTGCAAGAAGCTTTGGATAAATTAAAAACAAAGCCTAAGGCATTGATTGTAACGCATCTTTATGGGCAATGTGCGAAGTTAGATGAGATTGTAGAGATTTGCAAGGAGTATGGAATCTTGCTTATTGAAGATGCAGCAGAATCTTTGGGAGCATTTTATAAGGACAAGCATACAGGGACTTTTGGGGAGTTTGGTGCTTTGTCCTTTAATGGCAATAAAATCATCACTACAAGTGGTGGGGGAATGCTTTTGGGCAAAGATATGCACAAAATGCAAAAAGCTAGGTATTATTCCACACAAGCAAGGGAAAATCTTCCTTATTATGAGCATTTGGATTATGGTTACAATTATCGTTTGAGTAATATCTGTGCAGCCATTGGTGTGGGACAGCTAGAAGAGATAGAAGCAAAGGTGGCAAAGAGAAGAGAAATTTTTGAGTGGTATTGTGAAAATTTATCCCATGATTTGGTTGAGTTTATG
The DNA here is from genome assembly GCF_900638355.1 of Helicobacter pullorum. Lineage (GTDB taxonomy): Bacteria > Campylobacterota > Campylobacteria > Campylobacterales > Helicobacteraceae > Helicobacter_D > Helicobacter_D pullorum. Next base: position 70,048 of record NZ_LR134509.1, read on the forward strand.
CCTGAAGTGCAAGATTCGCGAGGGAATCGTTGGCTAACAACTTTGAGGTTTAAGCATTCAGGGGCTAATCCAATGGAGCTAGTGGAGATTCTTGCAAAAAAAGGCATTGAATCGCGACCATTATGGAAGCCTATGCACCTTCAACCTTTGTTTAGAGATTCTATGAATTTTTGTGATGGAAGCAGTCAAGAGCTGTTTAATAGCGGTATTTGTCTTCCAAGTGGTGGAGCAATGGACAAAGAAATTGTATTTGAAATTTCAAATTATGTTTTAGATTATTTAAAGAGTTTGTAAGTGATAAAATCTGCTATTTTTCGTCCAAGTAATACTAAGAGAATTGTATTTTTTTTGTTGATTGATGTTATTGTTTCTTATTTTACTTTGATACTTTCGTATGATTTGCGTTTTAGTTTTCAGGTGCCTTTGGAGTTTAGCAAAGAAGTTGCTTTGGTGTTTTGTGCTTTGATTGCTTTGAAGGTTTGTGCATTATGGATTTTTAAAGTTTATTTGGTGCCATGGCGATTTTTTGGTTTAAGTGAGGCATTGAAGATTATTTATGCGCATATTTTGGCTTATGGAATTTTTATGCTTCTCTCTTTTTTAGGCTTATTTGGTGCGTTTCCTTTGAGCGTTGTTGTGATAGATTTCGTTATTTCTGGGATTTTAATTGGGGGGATAAGGATTTCAAAGCGAATTTATTTGGAAAATTCCCCTAAAAACTCTCCAAAGCCTGCCTTGATCTTTGGGGCTAATACCCAAGCTTCTACGCTTATTAAAAGCGCATTAAATAGCGAAATTCCCTTTTATCCTTTAGCCATTATCGATGAAGATGAAAAATCTCAAGGCAGTTATATTTCAAATCTCAAAGTTTATCCCAAAACCGCCCTTAAAGAGCTTTTGGAAAAACATAAAATCAAAAGTGCGATTCTTACACAAGCTTACGCAAAACCGCCTTTAGAAAAGCTGTTTAATGAGCTAACAAAAATGGGGATTGAAGAGATAAAAATTGCCTCTATGCTAAAAGAAGATAGGCATTTGGAAGATATTTCTATTGAGGATTTACTCTCACGACCTAGCAAAGATTTGGATAAAGAAGTCATTGGTTCTTTTATCCGCAATAAGAAGGTTTTGATTACTGGGGCTGGTGGGAGTATCGGAAGTGAGATTGTGCGTCAATGTGTAGAATTTGGGGCTAAACGAATTATTTTAGTAGAGCATAGCGAATATAATCTTTATGCTATTACAGAGGAGCTAACTAAAAAAACTCCGATTAAGAATCTTGATAAAACAGAATTATTGCGTCCTGTGATGTTGTCAATTTTGGAAAAAGAGCGACTTTTGCCCTTGATGCAAGAAGAAAAGCCAGATATTGTTGTCCATGCGGCTGCTTATAAGCATGTCCCATTGTGTGAATACAATCAAAAAAGTGCAATTGAAAATAATGTTATAGGTAGTAAAAATGTCATTGATTGTGCCATAGAATCCAAAGTTCCAAAAATAGTCATCATATCCACAGATAAAGCTGTGCGTCCTACTAATGTGATGGGTGCTACTAAAAGGATTGTGGAATTGTATGCACAAAATGTCGATCCCAAAGAAAGTGAAATTGTTGCGGTGAGATTTGGGAATGTGCTTGGAAGTAGTGGTTCTGTTGTGCCAAAGTTCAAAGCACAAATTCAAAGTGGGGGTCCAATTACCGTAACTCACCCAGATATTACGCGTTATTTTATGCTAATCCCTGAAGCTTGCAGGCTTGTTTTGCAGGCTTCAGCAATCGCTAAGGGTGGGGAGATTTTTATTTTGGATATGGGAGAGCCTGTAAAAATTGTAGATTTGGCTAAAAATATGCTAAAACTTTATGGCAAAGAAGATGAGATAGAGATTGTTTTTAGCGGCTTGAGAGCGGGTGAGAAACTTTATGAAGAGTTGTTAATTGGCGAGAGTGAGGGCAAAACCAAATATCCTTCCATTCAAGTGGCTCGTCCCACAAATTATGATATTAAAAAGCTCAATGAAGACATTAATGAGCTTTTAAAAACGCAAGATATTATTGCTAAATTGCAAGAAATTGTTGTGGAGTTTCATCACAATGCACACGCAAACTAAAAAGACGCTAGCTTTTGTTATCTCATCGCTTAGAATGGGTGGTGCGGAGAAAGTAGCGAGTTTTCTAGCAAACCATTTTGTAGATTCTTATAATGTGATTTTAGTGCTTTGGAGTGATGAAAATCGCTTCTTTGAAGTGGATAAGCGTGTGAAAATTATAGTTTTGCCTGCTAAAATGCGTGGAATATTTGGAAATATAGAGCGTATTTTTGGGCTTATAAAATGTTTCAAGAGTTTTAGAGTGGATTTGGCTGTTAGTTTTATTCATCAAACCAACATTTTGACAATCATTGCTTCAAAAATTGCTAAGATTCCCGTGATTGCCACAGAGCATAGCATTTATGCAAGTTTGGATAATAGCAAAATGTGGAAGTTTTTGCGGCGTATCATTTATCCTTTGGCTAATCAAGTTACCACGCTTACAAAGGGGGATTTAGAGAATTATCGTTTTTTGAAAAATGTATGTGTAATGCCAAATCCTGTTTCTTTGGAGGTTTGCAGTGAGCCAAATTTGGAAATTTATAAGCCTTATATTTTAAGCGCAGGAAGAATGATAAAAACCAAACATTTTGAAGAATTGTTGGAAGTTTTTGGAAAATTTTCTAAGCAGAATCCTAAATTTTCTTTACTTTTAGCAGGCGATGGAGAATGTAAAGATTCTTTGCAAAAACAAGCTGAGAGTTTGGGGGCAAAGATTGTTTTTTTGGGGCGTGTGGAAAATCTCTATAATGCCTATAAAAATGCAGAATTTTTTGTACTCACAAGCCATAGAGAAGGTTTGAGTAATGTGTTAATTGAATCTTTAATGTGTGGGATTCCAGCTATTAGCTATGATTGCCCTTATGGACCAAGTGAGATTATCCACAATAAAAAAAATGGAATTTTGGTAGAAATGGGGAATAAGCAAGCACTGCTAGAAGCCTTTTTGGAGATGTCGCAAAAAAGGGATAGTTTTGCAAAAAATACTCAAGAAATTTATGCAAAGTATGGCGTTGGGGAAGTGTTTAAAAAATGGCAAGAAATGATTTGCTTAATGCTTAATAAAGAGTAAAATAGAACCAAAGAATATCAAGCAAGCCCCTAGGCATTGTATTAAGGTTAGACTTTCCCCTAAAATCCACAATGAGAGCAAAACCCCTACAAGAGGTTCTATCATGCCTAAAATGGCAGTTTTTGTAACTCCGATTTTGGACATTCCAAGAAAATAAGCAATCATAGGAAAAAGTGTAGAAACAAAAGTAAGTCCAAGAAGTGCTAAGATTCCATTTGCTTTGATATTTTGGAGGTTGGGTAAATCAATAACAATGTAGCATAATATGGCAAGTGAAGCAAAGAGGCAAACATAAAAGCTGCACACAATAGAAGAAAATTTTTGTGCAAGATTTTTGCTAAAAATTACATATAATCCATAAAAAAGCGCTCCAACAAGTGATAGGAAAATGCCATAAAAATTGAGTGCTAGATATGAAGAAGGTTGCAAAATAACAACCAAGCCTATAAAGCTTGTAATGAGGCAAAATAGCATTTTGGGGGTGATTTTGTCTTTGAGAAAAATAATGGCAATAAGAGCAACAATGGCAGGATAAATGTGATAGAGCAGAACCGAAAGAGAAGCAGGGATAAAACGCAAAGAATCTAGATAAGCAAAAGATTGCACGATATAAAGCACTCCGCCCAAAAAGAAAAATTTGAATAAATAAGGCATGGGGAGTTTAAGAGAGATTTTTTTGTAGATTGACCACGAAAATAGTAAAAGAGCAGTGCATATAAATCGAAATAATAATAAGTATTCTGTCGAGATTCCGCTATCTTGCACAAATACGCTCCATATCGGCATCATTCCATAAGCGATACTTGCACTTGTTATCCATAAAATACCTATTTGTTCGTGGGTGAGCTTTTGCATAAAATCTCCATAAATGTTTTGTGGAGTATAGTAAAGCATTGCTTACATAGGCTTAAATGGAGTAATAGAAGTTTTGGATTAAGCAAGTTTTTTGGCAAGTGAAATTTTGATTATTTGCAAGGCGTGGGTTTGTTGGCGATTTACCAAGTGTTTGTCAAAAATAAATATAATTTGATTATCTATTTGAAGCTTAAAGATTAGGTTTTGAAATGAGAAATAATTTAAAATATAAGGAATAAAAGATGAAAAGAATTTTAAAAAGTATAATAGCAGTTAGTTTATTAGCAGGATTAGCGGTAGGTATGAGCGGTTGCAATCCTGATGAAATTGATAGTTATTATGGGGCTTTTTAAATCGCCCCATAATTTTTTCTATTTCAACTTCCCTTAAGCTTTAGCTGATATAATTCCATTTCCTTTTTTGCATTTTTTGTTAGAGCAACCCTCTAATCAAGCAATACAACTTAATGTTTTAACCCTTTAATTAAGAAGTGTTAAATTTTAGTTTATTGTAAAAATGTTGAAAAGATGTTCTTTAACTCATAAATAGTAATGAGCCAATTCATAGTATTTGAAAGATATTTTTCAATACATTTGATAAACTTGTTGGATATTTAAAGTTAAAATGATCTTTGACAACTAAGCAGGAGTAAAAAGAATTACTAAAAATCTTTTTATTTCTAAAATCAATTAAGATACAACATAAACTCATTTATTACTTTGTAGTTTTTATTTAAAACCACAAATCTATAAACAGAGATTTTGAGATTTTAGGACAAACTAATCCTATATTATTTTTATGGAGAGTTTGATCCTGGCTCAGAGTGAACGCTGGCGGCGTGCCTAATACATGCAAGTCGAACGATGAAGCTTTTAGCTTGCTAGAAGTGGATTAGTGGCGCACGGGTGAGTAATGCATAGGTTATGTGCCCTTTAGTCTGGGATAGCCACTGGAAACGGTGATTAATACTAGATACTCCCTACGGGGGAAAGTTTTTCGCTAAAGGATCAGCCTATGTCCTATCAGCTTGTTGGTGAGGTAATGGCTCACCAAGGCTATGACGGGTATCCGGCCTGAGAGGGTGATCGGACACACTGGAACTGAGACACGGTCCAGACTCCTACGGGAGGCAGCAGTAGGGAATATTGCTCAATGGGGGAAACCCTGAAGCAGCAACGCCGCGTGGAGGATGAAGGTTTTCGGATTGTAAACTCCTTTTGTTAGAGAAGATAATGACGGTATCTAACGAATAAGCACCGGCTAACTCCGTGCCAGCAGCCGCGGTAATACGGAGGGTGCAAGCGTTACTCGGAATCACTGGGCGTAAAGAGCGCGTAGGCGGGGTAGTAAGTCAGATGTGAAATCCTATGGCTTAACCATAGAACTGCATTTGAAACTACTACTCTAGAGTATGGGAGAGGTAGGTGGAATTCTTGGTGTAGGGGTAAAATCCGTAGAGATCAAGAGGAATACTCATTGCGAAGGCGACCTGCTGGAACATTACTGACGCTGATGCGCGAAAGCGTGGGGAGCAAACAGGATTAGATACCCTGGTAGTCCACGCCCTAAACGATGAATGCTAGTTGTTGTGAGGCTTGTCCTTGCAGTAATGCAGCTAACGCATTAAGCATTCCGCCTGGGGAGTACGGTCGCAAGATTAAAACTCAAAGGAATAGACGGGGACCCGCACAAGCGGTGGAGCATGTGGTTTAATTCGAAGATACGCGAAGAACCTTACCTAGGCTTGACATTGATAGAATCTGCTAGAGATAGCGGAGTGCTGGCTTGCCAGAGCTTGAAAACAGGTGCTGCACGGCTGTCGTCAGCTCGTGTCGTGAGATGTTGGGTTAAGTCCCGCAACGAGCGCAACCCTCGTCCTTAGTTGCTAGCAGTTCGGCTGAGCACTCTAAGGAGACTGCCTTCGTAAGGAGGAGGAAGGTGAGGATGACGTCAAGTCATCATGGCCCTTACGCCTAGGGCTACACACGTGCTACAATGGGGTGTACAAAGAGAAGCAATACTGCGAAGTGGAGCCAATCTCTAAAACATCTCTCAGTTCGGATTGTAGTCTGCAACTCGACTACATGAAGCTGGAATCGCTAGTAATCGCAAATCAGCCATGTTGCGGTGAATACGTTCCCGGGTCTTGTACTCACCGCCCGTCGCACCATGGGAGTTGTATTCGCCTTAAGTCGGAATACTAAACTAGTTACCGCCCACGGCGGATGCAGCGACTGGGGTGAAGTCGTAACAAGGTAACCGTAGGTGAACCTGCGGTTGGATCACCTCCTTTCAAGAGAAATAACTAAATATTCATTTATTTAGTTGAATGTAATTCTTTCCTGCTTAGTTTTCAGAGATTATTTCTAGCTTTAAGTGCAAAAATCTTTGTTAAAAAGAGGGGCTTATAGCTCAGGTGGTTAGAGCGCACCCCTGATAAGGGTGAGGTCGGAGGTTCAAGTCCTCCTAAGCCCACCATTGTTGGGGAATTAGCTCAGCTGGGAGAGCGCCTGCTTTGCACGCAGGAGGTCAGCGGTTCGATCCCGCTATTCTCCACCAATATAAAAGTCTAATGTGAGTTTTATTTGGTTTTAAAATTCACATTAGACTTTAAAAAGTCTATGTTATTTAACAACTCATTGTTCAAGCCTATAATAAGTAAATAACTACAATCACGCAAATAATAACTAAAGATTTGCCTTAAAGTTTGTAATTGTATATTACATTCATTAAGGCAGTGGCGTTAGAATATAAAGTCAGTTAAGCTTGTGAAGGGCAAATGGTGGATGCCTTGGGTAGTAGAGGCGATGAAGGACGTACTAGACTGCGATAAGCTAGGGGGAGCTGTCAAGAAGCTTTGATCCCTAGATTTCCGAATGGGGCAACCCAATATGTAGCAATACATATTACCTTAAATGGAGCGAACCTAGTGAAGTGAAACATCTCAGTAACTAGAGGAAAAGAAATCAAACGAGATTCTCTTAGTAGCGGCGAGCGAAAGGGGAACAGGGCAAACCAGATGCTTGCATCTGGGGTTGAGGACTGCAACATCCACTGCAATACTTTAATAGAACATTCTGGAAAGGATAGCCATAGAGGGTGATAGTCCCGTATATGAAAGAGTATTGCTAGGTAGCAGGATCCAGAGTAGGTCAGGACACGTGAAATCCGGGCTGAAGCTGGGGGGACCACCCTCCAACCCTAAATACTACTACTACACCGATAGCGAACCAGTACCGTGAGGGAAAGGTGAAAAGAACCGCAGTGAGCGGAGTGAAATAGAACCTGAAACCATTTGCCTACAATCATTCAGAGCCCTATGATTTATCAGGGTGATGGACTGCCTTTTGCATAATGATCCTGCGAGTTGTGGTATCTGGCAAGGTTAAACTAATGTGAAGCCGTAGCGAAAGCGAGTCTGAAAGGGCGATTAAGTCAGATGCTGCAGACCCGAAGCTGAGTGATCTATCCATGGCCAAGTTGAAAGTGGGGTAACACCCACCGGAGGACTGAACTCGTACCCATTGAAACGGGTTGGGATGAGCTGTGGATAGGGGTGAAAGGCCAATCAAACTCAGTGATAGCTGGTTCTCTTCGAAATATATTTAGGTATAGCCTCAAGTGATAGTAATAGGGGGTAGAGCTCTGATTGGGCTAGGGCTGCTCACCGCGGTACCAACCCCTGTCAAACTACGAATACCTATTACCGTATCTTGGGAGTCAGGCGGTGGGTGATAAAATCAATCGTCTAAAGGGGAACAACCCAGACTACCAACTAAGGTCCCAAAGTTCTATTCTAAGTGGAAAAAGATGTGAAGTTACTTAGACAACCAGGAGGTTGGCTTAGAAGCAGCCATCCTTTAAAGATAGCGTAACAGCTCACTGGTCTAGTGATTTTGCGCTGAAAATATAACGGGGCTAAGATAGACACCGAAGTTGTAGATTGTGCTGATGCACAGTGGTAGAAGAGCGTTCACATCAGCGTTGAAGCCATACCGGTAAGGAGTGGTGGAGCGGTGTGAAGTGAGCATGCAGGAATGAGTAGCGATAAAAGTGGTGAGAATCCACTTCGCCGTAAATCTAAGGTTTCCTACGCTATGCTCGTCATCGTAGGGTTAGTCGGGTCCTAAGACAAGTCCGAAAGGGGTAGTCGATGGAAAATTGGTTAATATTCCAATACCAACATTAGTGTGCGATGGAGGGACGCATAGGGTCAAGACAAGTTAGCCGATAGAAATGCTAGCCGAAGGGTGCAAGTTAGGAGATTGGCAAATCCGCTCCCGTATCCCAAACCCAACAGGCCCTTTGAAGTCTTCGGATGGATAGGGGAATTGTTAAGATCGTCGTGCCAAGAAAAGCTTCTAAGTTTAGCTAATGTTGCCCGTACCGCAAACCGACACAGGTAGATGAGATGAGTATTCTAAGGCGCGTGAAAGAACTCTCTTTAAGGAACTCTGCAAACTAACACCGTAAGTTCGCGATAAGGTGTGCCTAAGCAATTAGGTCTCAGCAAAGAGTCCCTCCCGACTGTTTACCAAAAACACAGCACTTTGCCAACTCGTAAGAGGAAGTATAAGGTGTGACGCCTGCCCGGTGCTCGAAGGTTAAGAGGATTAGTCAGCAGCAATGTGAAGCTTTGAATTGAAGCCCGAGTAAACGGCGGCCGTAACTATAACGGTCCTAAGGTAGCGAAATTCCTTGTCGGTTAAATACCGACCTGCATGAATGGCGTAACGAGATGGGAGCTGTCTCAAAGAGTGATTCAGTGAAATTGTAGTGGAGGTGAAAATTCCTCCTACCCGCGGCAAGACGGAAAGACCCCGTGGACCTTTACTACAGCTTGGCACTGCCGATGGGAGCATTATGCGCAGCATAGGTGGGAGGCTATGAAATCTTTACTCTGGTAGAGATGGAGCCACCGTTGAGATACCACCCTTAATGTTTCTGTCTGCTAACTAGCTTGAGTTATCCTCAAGTAGGACAATGCCTGGTGGGTAGTTTGACTGGGGCGGTCGCCTCCTAAAAAGTAACGGAGGCTTGCAAAGGTTGGCTCAAAATGGTTGGAAATCATTTGTAGAGTGTAATGGCATAAGCCAGCCTGACTGTAAGACAAACAAGTCAAGCAGAGACGAAAGTCGGTCATAGTGATCCGGTGATTCTGTGTGGAAGGGTCATCGCTCAAAGGATAAAAGGTACCCCGGGGATAACAGGCTGATCTCCCCCAAGAGCTCACATCGACGGGGAGGTTTGGCACCTCGATGTCGGCTCATCGCATCCTGGGGCTGGAGCAGGTCCCAAGGGTATGGCTGTTCGCCATTTAAAGCGGTACGCGAGCTGGGTTCAGAACGTCGTGAGACAGTTCGGTCCCTATCTGCCGTGGGCGTAGGAAAGTTGAGGAGATCTGTCCCTAGTACGAGAGGACCGGGATGGACATACCACTGGTGTAGCTGTTGTCCTGCTATGGGCATCGCAGCGTAGCTACGTATGGATGTGATAAACGCTGAAAGCATCTAAGCGTGAAGCCAACTCCAAGATGAACTTTCCCTGAAGGTCGCAGGAAGACTACCTGCTTGATAGGGTAGGGGTGTAAGCATAGTAATATGTTTAGCTGACTACTACTAATAGACCGTTTGGCTTAATATAAAGACTTTAAAGCCACTGCCTTAATGAGTGTAAATACACTCTAAAGTTAATCTTAGTGAAACAAAGTGATAGTTATTTCTTATAGAGATTTAGAAGAATAGGATTTAAATGTTTATTTTATCTTTTAAATGAATATAGGAAACAGATTATAGGTTTTTTACATTGTCATCTTCGTGCTAATAGAGAAGAGGTTCCACCTAGCTCCATTCCGAACCTAGAAGTTAAGCTCTTCTTCGCTGATGATACTGCAACTTTCAGATGTGGTAAAGTAGGACGGTGCGGAGATGAGAGTGTAAAAAGAACAATGGGTATATCTTTCAAAATTGCTCTTAATATTTATATTTACTCTAATCTTTCTAATTGCTTATTCTTGTTTGATATTGAGATTAAATATTTTATAAAACTACCCTATCTCTTTATTGCAATTATTTTATTTTTATTTTATCAACTTTATCTAAATTTAGTAGTATAATATCTTTTATGAATTTATAAATCAAAGAATCTCTTTTAAAATTTCTTTTAAAAATGTTTTTCTTTGTTTGTAAATTTAAATATCTTATAAAGGAGCCAAAATGTCAAACAATCCTAATTCTGTTATAGTATGGGGGGGGGGGGGGCAAATAAGCCTTTAATTAACTCTTTAAATACTCTCAATACTCTTAAAAACTCAAATCCTAAAGAACTTGCAAAGAATCTAAATAAGATTCAAGAATCCAAAATTAAAGAATCCAATCTTGATTTTAATTTACAAAAAGATTTTAAGATTGCTAAAGATTCTAAAATCACCAAAAAATCCAAACTGCAATCTTTACAAAAAGATTCTAAGATTCAAGATACAAAGAATCTAAATCAACTAAAAGAATCTAAGAATCTAAATAAGATTCAAGAGATTAATTTATCTAAAGAATCTAATCAAGAATCAAATAATTCAAATGTACATAATAGTCCTTCTTGATAGTGTTTGATAGTGTTGGATAAATATTACATTTCTTTCATTATTTTCTCTTGACAAACACTAGATGTTAGGTTGTAGAATCCTTGCAAAGTTTAAGGTAACAAGGAGAGAAAATGCAAAAGCGAAAATTAGGTGATTTAGAAGCAAGTGCCTTGGAGCTTGGCTGTATGGGTATGAGCTATGGCTATGGTAAGCCAAAAGATGTTAAAGAGATGCGTGAGCTTATCGCAAAAGCTTATGATAGGGGCATTAACTTTTTTGATACTGCCGAAGTGTATGGACCCTACACAAATGAGGAGCTTGTAGGCAGTGCGATTAAGGGCTTTAGGGATAAAATCATGGTGGCTACGAAATTTGGCATTACTATGTCAATAGAGGATAAAAGGCAAATCGTAAATAGCTCCCTTGAGGTGATTAAAAAGAGTATAGAGGGGAGTTTGAAGCGACTTAACATAGAATGTATAGATTTGTATTATCAGCATAGAGTTGATACGAACACACCCATTGAGGAGGTGGCAAATCTTATGGCAGAATTTCATAAACAAGGCAAAATCAAGGCTTGGGGGGCTTAGTGAGGCGGGTATAGAGACTATAAAGAAAGCCCATAGCGTCTTTCCACTCACTGCAATTCAGAGCGAATACTCGATGTGGTGGCGTGAGCCAGAAAAGGAGCTTTTTGATGTTTTAGAGGAGCGAGGCATTGGCTTTGTGGCATTTAGCCCTCTAGGCAAGGGCTTTTTAACGGGCAGGATTGGTGCTAATTCTAGCTTTAAGAATGATGATTTTAGAAGCACGGTGCCGCGATTTAACCAAGAAAATATAAAAGCCAATCTAGCCCTAATAGATGAGCTAGAGGGTATAGCACAAGCTAAAAACACTACAAAGGCTCAAATCGCCCTAGCATGGAATCTCGCCCAAAAGCCCTATATCGTGCCTATCTTTGGCACTACTAGCCTTGAGAGATTAGATGAGAATTTAGGCGCACTAAGTGTAAGCCTTAGTCAAAAAGAGCTAGATTCTATCAATGCTAGGCTAGATTCTATAAAGATTGTCGGTGAGCGATACAGCGTCGATGCGGCAAAAAGAGTTGGCAAATAAAGAGAGTAAATAAGGGAGCAAGAATGAAAACACTACTACTTTTCGCACATAGTTATTTTAAAGATTCTGTGGTAAATAAGGCATTGATAGAGGAGGCAAGTACGCTAGATTCTGTATGTGTGCAAAATCTTAGCCTCTTGTATCCAGACTATCACATCGATACAAAGGCTCAAATAAATCTTGTCAGGGAGGCACAAAGCATTATATGGCAATTCCCGCTTTTTTGGTATAGCGTCCCAGCCTTGCTAAAGCATTGGCAGGACGAGGTTCTAACGCCTATTTATAAGGAGCAAATCTTTAAAGATAAATCCTTTGGCGTGGTTAGCACAATGGGCGGACATAAAAGCGATTATGAGGGTAGCAATGCAAGCATAGAGGAGTTATTAAAGCCTATGTATTATGGTTTTGAGCGAAGAGCTATGCGTATAAAACCACCATTTTGCATTTATGCGGAGGATTTTAATGCCCTGCCATTTGAGGAGTATAAAAAGTATTTGTTGGGCTGAAATGCTTAGGTGGGCATTTATAGCAATTACTACATTTAAACACTAAGGAGAGCGTATGGCATACACAATCATCGAAGTAGAGAGAAAGACGGGCGTAGCCTCTAGGACGCTTAGATTTTGGGCGGATAAGGGGCTTTTTCCTTTTGTGCAAAAGGATAGCAATGGCGTGCGGTATTTTAGCGAAAAAGATGTGCAGTGGGTGTTTTGGATAGATTGCTATCGTCAAATTGGTATGAGTATAGAGGATATCAAGCATTACATTACACTATGTGCTAAGGGCGAGAGCAGCGCACAAGAGCGGCTAGAGATTATCCAAAGACAGAGGCAAAAAACGCTTGATGATATAGAAAAGCTTCAAGTAGTGCTAGAAAAGCTTGATTATAAAGTGGCGTATTACAAAGATATGATAGCCAAGCAAAAAGATGATATAAATCCTCTTAATCAAGAATATGTCAAACGCAAGAAAAGGGTGAAATTCTAGGGACATTTGTTTTTATTGTGTGGTTTTGTAGCTAGAGTTTGTGTATTTAAGCAGCCTTAGCGATTAAATAGAAGCCAAAATGAATTTATGGCATTTAAGTAGGATTTCAAATCAATGAGAGTTGGGCTAATGTAAATCTCCAAAGTCCATAGGCTATGCCAAACATAATAAGAGCAGTGATAAAATCCACAATCTCCCAAGTTTTGGGTGTTTGAAACCATAGCCTTGCTTTGTGGGAAAAAAATCCAAGACTTGCAAACCACAGTAATGATGCACTCATTGCCCCAACATAAAATATGATTTTTTGTGCAGAATCCAAAGTCAGTGAATACGCCCCTATCACAACTATAGTATCGATATACACATGGGGATTTAATAGCGTGATAGCAAGGGTTTGTAAAATAATACTACTTAGCGAGGTTGCGCGAGAATCCGGGTTAAGGCTTTTTAATGCTTTTGTTTTAAAAGCGGATTTAAGTGCCAAAAGTCCATAGCTTAGCACAAATAAAGTCCCCAAAGCACCAAGAGTGATAGTAAGATAGGGGTTTTGACTAAAAATTCCTGCCACACCAAATACGCCAAGCGCGATAAGCACCACATCACACGCTATGCACACAAGACAAACAGCAAGGATATGGTTTTTCATAATGCCTTGTTTTAGCACAAAGACATTCTGTGCCCCAATGGCTGCAAAGAGTGAAAAAGAGAGCGCAAAACCTTGTAATAAGATAGAGAGATTCATTGTATTATTCAAACAGCGGCAACTCCCTCATCATATTTCTTAGCTTTATCGCTACTCTTGGCATATGCTCGGCTATGCTAAGTCCTACTAAATCGTAGTTTGTGTTTATGGCATTGATGAGATTTACTACCTCGGCTATCTTTAGCCCATTTTCTACCACGCCAACCGCCATTGCTAGTTCGCTAGGATCTAGCACATCTAAGTCAAAATGCACCACCACCTTAGATTTACCCCTGCTTTTAAGCCATTCTAAGAGCTTTGTAGAATCTCTAGATTCCTCTGGGCTTAAGACTTTCACGCCTATTTCCTCACATCGCTCTTTTTTACCTTCAAAGTCTCGCACACCCACAAGGATAGAATCTTTAGGGCTAAAATGATCGGGTAAAATCTTAGCAATGCCATCTTTATCGATAAGCCCAAAGGTAGCCGCTAATGCCATAGCGTGGTAGCCCTCATAACTATCGCCTTGTAGATTCAAATCCTTATGTGCGTCTATCCACACGATAGCCACATCATCTTTGTATTTATTCGCTAAGTAAGTAAAAGGCACGACAGAGACAGAGCATTCGCCCCCAAGCGTTAGGATCTTATCAGGCTTATGTGTGTTTAAAATCTCTAGTGCCGCCTTGCTTTGTGCAACAATCTCATCATAGTTTAAAATGCCATTTTTAGATTCTCTGTTATATTCAAGCGAGATAGGCACTTTGGCGGTTTTGCTAGCTATGTTTTTAGGGGCTAAAAACTCCAAAAGCTCCGCACCCAAATAATAGCCCAAGCTAGAATCCTTTTTACTTAGCTCCGGCACTAAGCTTGCTATATCACCGCCTTGCCATTGCGGGTAGAGTAGTCTTAAGGTGTTCATTTTCTAGCCCCTTTATACGCCTCTACCACGACTTCTACACGCATTTGCGGCAATCCAAGCCCAGCGACTTGCACCATAGTCCATATAGGAGCTATCTTACATCGCTTTTTAAATTGAGAAGCCATAAGCTCATTTATCTCATCTGTTATCTTGCCTGTGAGGTATATCGTTACGCTATACACCTCACTCCAACTACTCCCAGCAGATTCTAAGACAAAGCCGACATTTTCAAAGGCTTGATTGATTTCGTCCTTTAGCTCTTTATGTGGGAAATTAAAATCCCTATCCCAGCCGCCTTGCCCTGAAATCTTAACAATCTTATTATCAATCACAATCGCCGTGCTAGCCCCAGATTCTTTGAAATTATTACCAATTGCGCCTTTTGGGTTATGTACCATTATGCCTTGCTTTGTAGATTCGCCCATTACTGCCTCCTTTGCAAATGCGTGAAAACTTAGAATCTGTATGCCAACAAATAATGTAAAAATATACAGAATCTGCATTGTGTGCTTGTGCATTCTAAATCCTTTGTATCAACACAACAAAGCAAAATGGTAGCAAATTCTATCAATAAAGTAAATACATACTTTTTTGTAATATACTATACTTTTAGAAAGTTAAAAAGATATAGTATATCAATAACTTTGCATAATGCCAAAATAACAACTTTATGATATTTGTTTTTTGTGCATTTTGCCAATAATTACTGTTAAGATTCCCAAAAGCACCATATACCAACCAAGTGCTAGAATCTGTCCACTTTCCTTTGCCCACGCAAAAAATATAGGCGTTAGCCCGCCAAAGAGGGCATAAGAAATATTATATGCAAAGGAAATTCCGCTATATCGGATAGTTGCTGGGAAGCTTTGCGTCATCACAATGGGTGTAAAAACCATAAGCCCCGCACTAAATGCCATAAGATAGTATAAAAGCAATAGCACATCAAGAGGTATATTCCCATAATTTACACTGCAATAAAAGCCCAAGGCAAATACCGCCAAAGCAATGCCAAAGAACAAACTTGCCCTTGCCACTCCAAGCTTATCGCTAATAATCCCTGCAAAGACATTGCCAGAAGCAAGAAAAAATATCGCGATAATTTGATAGATCACTTTTGAAATAGGATTGAGATTAAACACTTCGCCTAAGAGATTTGGGGTCAAAAGCACGGTTATCACGACACAGCCTGTCAAAATCCAAGTGCTAAAAAAGGATTTTATCACGCTAAATTGTGAAGTTCTAAACACTTCTTTGATAGGGAGATTCTGTGTTTGCTTGAGGGCTAGAATCTCTTGAAATACCGGCGTTTCATTCAAAAATTTTCGCAAAAAGAGTGAGATAATCCCAAAAATCCCCCCAAGGATAAAGGGTATCCGCCATGCGTATTCCCAAATCTCTTCTTGAGTAAAACTCACATTAATCGCCAAAGTAACAATGCTACCAAGCAAGATTCCAGAAACTACGGCACTTGTAAAGATTCCAAGATGAAAGCCTAGTGATTGCTGATTGCTATGTTCATAGACAAATACCCACGCTCCTGGTAGCTCTCCACCAATAGCAATGCCTTGCAAGATTCGAATTACCAAGAGGGCGATAGGTGCAGCATAGCCGATACTTTCAAAGGTTGGCATAAGCCCTAGTGCAAAGGTCGGAATCACCATAAGCAAAATAGAGAGCATAAACATCTTTTTGCGTCCGCTTTTATCCCCAAAATGTGCCATAATGATCCCACCTAAGGGTCTTGCAAAGTAGCCCGCTGCAAATGCTCCATAGGTATTTATGCTTGCCCAAAAGGGGCTAAGTGTGCTAGGGAAAAAGAGGCTAGAAATCACTTGCGTAAAAAATACAAAAATAATGAAGTCATAAAACTCCAACATTCCGCCAAGTGAGCTTAAGCCTAGGACTTTGATTTCATCTTTTTTGAGTTTTGCCATTTTGCTTCCTGTGCATTTATTTTAAGATGAAATTATAATACAAAATACTCCACAATACCATTTAAAAGGACGCATTAACAAGATAAATGCACAATGGGCTTAGTTATAGGGCAAATACTTTTTGCAAATGTGCTTTATAATCTGCCTTGTATTTTTCAAAATCTGGGTTTTTATGCACATCATTACACATAAAGCTAGGCAGGGCTTTAAGCCCTATAAATTCGTGTGCCTTATGCAAATGGAAAAGCAATCCATCAATGCCTTGAGATTCAAAAAACTGCCCAGATTCTGTAAATGCCTCTAGTGGGGCATTCCAAGTCGTGCTAAAGAGATATTTTTTGCCTTGGGCTAATCCGCCGCTACCATATTTTTTGCTTGGATCTTGCCTACTTCTACCATCATTAGTATAGAGTTTGGTATGTCCAGCATACAGCACTTCATCTATGTATTTTTTCACAATCCATGGCTCACCCATCCACCAGCCCGGAAACTGCCATATCCAAACATCAGAATCTAGGAGCTTTTGGAGTTCAGCTTCCACCTCATAACCCTTGTCTATATGCGTCTCAAGCACCTTTAGTCCTAGAGATTCTAAGGTCTCTTTTGCCACATTATGCAGTGCCTCATTAAGCTTACCACCTGATTCACCAAAGGCTTTGCCACCATTTAATAAAAGTATTGTTTGCATAGTTTTTCCTTATTGTTTCATATAATTAGCAAGCATTTTCACGCTTTCCACATCTCTGTGGTTTATAAAGTAGGTTTTATTTTCATCGAGTTTTGCAATCATTTCCATATCGCTAGAATCTAGTTCAAAGTCAAAAACATTAAAATTCTCCCTCATACGCTCTTTGCGTAAAGTCTTTGGAATCACTGCGATTTCTCTTTGGATAAGCCAGCGTAAAATCACTTGTGCCACGCTTTTGCCATATTTTGCTCCGATATTTTGCAAAGTAGAGTTTGTAAAAATATCATTTTTCCCTTCAGCAAAGGACGCCCACGATTGCATAGCAATGTTATATTCTTTTAGGATTTTTTGCTCCTCTTGCTTTTGAAAAAATGGGTGGCATTCTATTTGATTAAGTGCAGGGATAATCTCATTATGAAGGCAAAAATCCGTGATTCTATCGCTATAAAAGTTACTTACTCCAATGGCTTTGATTTTGCCTTCTTTATAGAGTTTGCTTAAGCTTCGCCATGCCCCATAGAGGTCGTTATAGGGTTGGTGGATAAGATAGAGGTCAAGATACTCTAGTCCTAATTTTTGCATTGAAGATTCAAAGGCTTTTATTGCTTGTGCCTCGCTCACATCATCAATCCAAAGCTTTGTAGTGATAAAAAGCTCTTCGCGTTTTATCCCACTTGATTTGATTGCTGCACCTACGGCTTCTTCATTTCTATATGCTGCGGCAGTATCGATGAGGCGATACCCCACTTCTAGAGCATCTTCTACGCATTTTTGTGTTTCTTTTGGGTCGATTTGAAAAACGCCATAGCCTAAGATTGGCATTTTTACACCATTATTTAAAGTGATGGTTTGCATTGTGTTTCCTTGAACTTGAAATTTGTGATGAAATTATAATCTTTTTAATATTTTTGTGTCAAGAATGCACTTTTTTGTAATATAATATCATTTATGTAATATACTATACTTTTACATAGTTTAATTACATAGTTTCAATGTTGGAGTATATTATGGCAAAACGCAAAAAAGATTCAGAAATTCACTTAGATATCACAGAAGAAAAAAGACAAAAGTTAGAATCTTATCATTGCACGATGGAAGCTGGGATTGCGATGATTGGAGGCAAGTATAAAATAATGATTATTTATCACTTGATGAAAGGGGCATTGCGATACAACCAAATCGCTAAAGCCCTGCCAAATGCCACTCCTAAAATGCTTTCTCAACAGCTAAAAGAGCTAGAATCTGATGGTATCATCACCCGCACACTCTATCCTGTCGTGCCGCCAAAGACGGAGTATTCACTCACAAGATTAGGAGAGGCTCTAAAGCCTGTGATAGAATCTCTATGTGCTTGGTCGCAAGGGTATTATGAGGCTTGTGGTGTTGAAGATATACACAAAAGTGAATTGCCCGATAAAACTAACTGCCCCAAATAAACGCTTAGATAGATATACAAAGACAAATATTACAAAGTAGATTCAAAAAAATACAATTACCACAGCCTTGATTCTGCCCTTTCTGCTTTGATTCTACTCTTTTTGCCTTTTTTGAAATCCATAAACTTCCTATAAGAAGAATCTACAAAGCCTAAAATGCTAGTTCTCTTAGAAATCAATCCCTAATTTAGAAAGCATACCTAAGCCCGACACTACCGCTCACAGAAGTAAGCCCATTATCATAAGCTTGTGCCATAACAGTCGCACTCAAATCCCAATTTTCGCTAATAGGCAAATTAGCCCCTGCAAAAACTGACCCAAAAAACTCCTCTTCATTTTCATATTTGATTCTAGAGACTCCCATTCTCACTTCATAATCTTTATCGCCAAAAACCGGCTTCCCTTGAACCCCCTCTATTGCCACAAAAAAAGAACCGCCATTCTCATTGATTTTGCGGTATTCCACACCCACAGCACCATAGAGATTCATAAAGTCATTTTCGCTTCTTGTTATGGGCAGGACATTCCCATTTTCTCTGTATTGTGGCATATGATAATAACTTCCAAAAAATCCAATATAAGGCTTTAAGCTGTGCCCATTTTCAAACTTCACTCGGTATCCAAGTCTTGCTTGAAAGCCAATATTGTGCGTATCATAAGAGGCTGTATTATTTCCAATTCCTGCAAAAGTCCTTGTGTATTCACTTTGGGAATTTGTATAGTATCCAAGCATATCAAGTTCCACTGCTTTGGTTAAATGGCTCCTCCCATACAAACCGATATTATAATTATACCCATCGAGGTCCATATTCTCAGCTTTCATATTGCGTTTGCTCACAGAGCCGTAGATTCCGCCAAAAAAGCTATCTTTTATCTCTTTGTCATAACCAAAATTGATTCCATAATCTGAAGTATCGCTATCTTTATAATGGGAATACCCAGCTAACACATTCACATACACATTGTTTTGGGTCTCTTCTTTTTCAAAATAAGGCATTCTCACATAATCCCCAGCAATGCTTGCGTATTTTTGCTGCGAATTAAGTGTGTATTGAGTCCTTGTCGTATGGGCGATTCGCCCTAGCATATTGTGGTGCATTACCGAGCCTTGATAGGATTTAGGACCTTCTTTGATGTGGTCAAGTTGCTTTTCTATTGTTTGTGTTGCTTTGTGCAAAGTTGCCTCATCATCGATGATTCCGCCTTTTCCTACCAAAGCTTCATAAATAGCGTTATAAACAGGATTATTAGAAGTTGGGCGATTAGGCTTTTGTGGGTTGTCCCCTCCACTCTCACTTCCGCCGCCTAAATCGCCACTTCCTTGATTTCCTCCATTTCCAGAATCGCCGTTATTATCACCGCCTTGATTCTCATCATCGGGATTATCTACATCAGAATCACCGCTTCCGCCCGGATTCCCTCCTTGTCCTGAATCTCCCCCAGTTTCTCCACCGCCTTGATTTCCATCAGAGTTATCACCATTAGAATCGCCTTCAGAATCACCACCATTCCCGGGTTCTCCACCTTCATTGCCACCTTGTCCATCTCCGCCTTGATTTCCATCGTTTCCAGAATCTCCAGAATCACCGCCACTACCGCCTTGATTTCCTCCATTCCCAGAATCACCAGAATCACCGCCGGTTTCTCCACCACCTCCGGTATTTCCGCCATCGCTACCTCCATTTCCAGAATCTCCACCTGAGCCACCACTGCCATCGCCTCCACCTATATCGGGGTCTATAGGGGGTATCGCACCATTAAAACTTAAATAATATTTATCGCCCACTTTTACAATCTCGGCATTATTAATCGTTCCTCCGCTAGAGCCAATCACCTCGACTTTGCCCTCTTGTAAGCTTGTCCCATTTAGGCTAGGCGTGTCCAAAATTAGATAGGTTTTATTATCGGTTTGCATCAAAGGATTAGCGAGCTTAAACTCCACACCGCCATCAAAAGTTGCAGAATTAGAAGCATTGATAGAGCCAAATCCGCTACCACCGCCGATAAATTTGATATTAGCAGTTGTATCTAGGAAAAAATCCTTTGTGTAAATGCTTGATAAATCTGTCAATGAAATATCGCTACGATAAGCTTTGAAAGAATTTCCAACTCTCAAAATCGCATTATCAGAGAGATTTACAGAAGAGCGATAAAGCCCCCCCCCCTGCTAAATCCTCTCCTTGTGCGTCACTGATAAAATCATTTCCGACAATCACTTCAGAATCGCCTGAAGCGTTTAGTGTTCCTTGCCCAAAATAGTCATAATAAAAACTTGAATCGTTTTTTCCATTTTCAAAATTTCCCTTAACCTCAAAAATTCCACCTTTGATTTCCAATAGTGCATTTGTTCTTTGTCCATTATCAAATCCAGAACCAGCACTAAAGCCACTATTGTCAAAATTGCCACCTATGGTAGTTGTCCCATCATTTTGTAAAATATATCCACCATTTGTAGGTTTGACATAAGAGCTAAGTTGTTTATTGTTGTTGTAAAGATTTCCTGCAATATTAATTGTCCCACCATCATTAATTAAGCTTGCATTTGCATTTTTCCCTGTTACATTTTTAAAGATATTGACATTTGTTACTTTGAGTATTCCACCATTTGAAACTCTAATCGTCCCTTCTGCTTGTTTATCTAAAATACTTGCTTTATTTAAAGTTAATGTTCCGCCATTTACATTAATAGCCCCATTGACAATAAAACCTCCGCTTGTATTTAGATTCCAAATTAAATTTGAATTTTGATTGATTGTTATAGTATTTCCAACATTATGGTAGTATGCCATATCTTTTATAGAGCTATCAGCCTCGAATATAAGGGTTGATGAACCTAAAGTGGTAGAATATTCAAAATTTGTTCCACCGTTATAACCAAAATTATTTCCTCTGTTATTTGGAAAGTTTGGGTCTCTTTGCAAAGTTACATTAATACTATCCCCATCATTTAATGTTACATTACTCTCTTGAAAGCTTCCCGCCCAAGTATCTCCATTATTTACTGCTAATGCTGAGCTGCAAGCCAAAGATAGAATCAGAAATTTTCTCATATAAATAACTCCTCTAAAATTCTTATCAAAGTTAATAAAATTTTAAACTAAAAATATTAAAACATAAAAAAATATTATTTTATAATAAGCTAGCTTAAAGTTAGCCCTAAGTTATGCAAATAAAATCCTTTGCAATCTTGCTAAAGCAGGGGATTCTCTAGCGAGTTTGGGAGATTCTAAAATCTAAGAATCTCTATGCTTGGCACAAGAGCATTACAAGCTTTGTGTAATGCTGCATAAAGATAGAAAAACCCAAAGCAAAATTGTAGTTAGAAATTAGCTTTATTTCGCAAATTACCATATTTGATTAATGTTTGAGGGTTGCAAAATTCTTTAAATTTTGACTTGACAAACACTAAGTGTAAGGTCTTATAATTTACCTTGTGAAATTAATTTTAAGTGAGTGGATTCTATGTTGTTTTATAAAATATTTAATCTCAAGCAAGAAGAGTTTAAGCTCTTTTTGTATGCGGCGAGTTTTATCTTTTTGCTTTTTGCAAGCTATGCTATCTTGCGTCCTTTGCGTGATGCGTTTGGGATAGAGGGTGGAGATAAAGAGATTAAATGGCTTTTTCTTGCCACCTTTATCACGACACTTCTTGCTTCACTCCTTGCAATGTGGCTTAGCACGAGGGTAAAACGCAAAAATTATCTTAATGCTATCTATCTCTTTTTTGCCCTCAATCTTTTAGTCTTTTATATCGCGATGAATCAAGTATCTCCACATACACAAGGCTTTATTTGGCTTTGTCGCGTGTTTTATGTGTGGGTATCGGTGTTTAATCTCTTTGTGATTTCTAGTGCGTGGAGTTTGCTTGCTGATGTGTTTAGTAGAGATTCTAGTAAGCGACTCTTTGGCATTATCTCTGCTGGAGCAAGCCTTGGGAGTATCGTTGGAGCATCAATGGTAAGCTTGCTTGTTACCCATATAGGCAATACAAATTTTATTTTTGTTTCTATCGTGTTTTTGCTCCTAGCCTTAGTGATAAAATGGTTTTTACTCCAAGAAGCACACAATCTAGCCCCAAATAAAGAATCTTTTATGCAAAGATTCCAAAAGCCCATTGGCTCTAAGAATCCTTTTGTGGGATTTAGCCTTATTATGCACTCAAAGTATCTTTTGGCGTTTCTTGCTTTTATTTTGTTGCTTACAAGTGTCAGCACCTTTTTGTATGTGGAGCAAGCTAGAATCATCAAAGAGTTTTTCCTTACGCGTGAAGAACGCACACAAGCTTTTGCTAATATTGATTTTATTGTGCAAATGGCAAGTTTTATTATCCAAATCTTTTTTACTGCAAAGATTGTGGAGTTTTTAGGTATGAAATGGCTGCTTTCTTTGCTGGGCTTTGTGGTGGGTGTGGGGTTTATTATCCTAAGCTTTACGCATCCGATGTTTTTGCCCTTTGTGATTGTGATGAGTTTGCGTAGAGTAGGTGAATATGCACTTGTAAAGCCCGGACGAGAAATGCTCTTTGTGCCGCTAGATTCAGATTCTAAATACAAAGTCAAAAACTTCTTTGATACTGTGGTGTATCGTGGTGGTGATGCGATATCTTCACAGCTTGAAGGTGTGCTTATTAAATTTGGAGTGGGCATTACACTTTTAGTGGGGGCAGGATTGTCCTTTATATGGGGAGCTTTAGGGCTGTATCTTGCAAAGGGGTATGAAAATAAGATAAAAGAAAGTTAAAAGACTCCTCTTCCCCAAATAAAGAGGAGTCCAAAAACTTAAATAATAAAGAGTCAAAAATTCTTCGAGGGAAATCCCTCTAAACTAAGTCTTTAAAACTTATGCCCACCCCAAACAAATCTCAAAAAAGATGGGCGGGGAAATTATAACAAAGAATGCTTAAAGTAAGTGAAATTTTATTTAAATAATCAATACAAATAATATAGCGACAAAAGATTCCTCTATTTCTAGCCTTTGAGAAATTTAATCATTCGTGGTTGTGGCAAATATTTCCGTTTATAATAGTTTTAAGTGGTTAGGAATCAAATATAAGAAATAGTGTTTATTGTGTTTGTAATATGTGTTACAAAATATTACATTTTATATTTGGTAAAAATAACAAAAATGAATAATTTCATTGCTATAAATTACCTAAATATAGGAATTTATAGAGATAAAAAGATGAAAAATTTTATATAAATTATATAAAAATTTATATAAAGAAAATGCTGGTTTATGTGATTTTATTACATTTCTTTTTTTATCTAAGGTAGTAAAATAAAAGTGTAAGCTAAATATTAAGGAGGAGAAGTTGAGTATTCATCGTAGAGATTTTCTAAAAGGTATGGGGGTAGGCTCTGTGGCATTGGGTATGCCCGGGACTCTTGGTGCTTTTAGCGGAAAAATTGAAGGTTCATCTAAATTTGTCCCTAGCATTTGTGAAATGTGTAGCACTCGTTGTCCTATTGAAGCAAGAGTGGATAATGGGAGCAAAGTATTTATACAAGGGAATCCCTTTTCTATTGCCACAGGTGGGGCAGTTTGTGCTAGGGGAGGTTCAGGAGTAAGTCAGCTTTATGATCCAAATCGCCTTGTTAATCCTATTATGAGAGTGGGAGAGAGAGGGGAAGGCAAATGGAAAGAGGTCAGTTGGGAAGAAGCGTATGAGTATATTGCAAAGAAACTTAATGAAATTAAAGAAAAATACGGAGCACATACGGTTGCATTTGCATCAAAAACAGGTCCTGAACAAACCTTTTTAAATCAATTTGCTTATGCTTATGGTAGCCCAAATACTTTTGATCATGGGAATACTTGTCCTTCAGGCTATACGACAGCATTAATGAGTGTGTATGGAAATGGCGGAGTAAGCAGAGATTTTGCAAATTGTAAGTTTATGTTGAATTTTGGACATAATGTGTATGAAGGTATGGTGATTAGCTATGCAAGAGGTATTACACAGGCATTAGAAAATGGCTGTAAATTGGTTTCCCTTGATCCGAGATTTTCTATTTTGTCTTCAAAAGCAAGCGAGTGGATTCCAATTCGCCCGGGTGGAGATGCTGCCTTTATGATGGCTTTTTTGCACACTTTGATTTTTGAAGAGTTGTATGATAAAAAATTTGTCGAAAAATACACTATCGGCTTTGATAAGCTTAAAGAAAGCATTAAAGATTATACTCCAGAAAAAATGGCAAAAGAATGCGATATTCCTGCTGATAAAATTATTGCACTAACTAGAGAGTGTGCGAGTTTCGCACCGCATTGTATGGTGGATTTTGGGCATAGGGCGACATTTACTCCAGAAGAGATTGAATTTAGGCGTTCTATTGCAATTGCAAACGCACTTTTGGGGAATATGGAAGTTAAAGGTGGATTGTATTTTCCAAAAGGAGCTGGAATCTACAATAAAATTGCAGGAGAAAAGGTAGCGCCTATATTTAAAGGCTCGATTCTTCCAAAACTTCCAGAGCCAAAACAACCTCGCATTGACTTTGTGGATGTTAAAGAAGGGGAATTTAGCAAGATTCCTAAGAATCGTGGTGTTTATAGCAAAATTTATGAATGTATTTTAAGCGGTAATCCTTATGCGCTAAAAGGCGTGTTTATTACGCGTTCTAATCCTGTGATGACTGTGGCAGGCTCTGATTCTGTGGTGGAGGCGATTAAAAAGCTTGAGTTATTTGTGTGTGTGGATGTTTATATTTCAGATACCGCACAATATGCAGATATTATATTGCCAGAATCTACTTATTTGGAGCGAGATGAGCAATTTTTGGCAAATAATGGAAAAAATCCGGGCTATCAAGTGCGTCAAAAAGTAGTAAAAACGATTGGAAATACAAAGCCCTCTTGGCAAATTTATTTGGAACTTGCACAAAAAATGGGTTATGGCGACGCATTTCCTTATAAAGATATGGACGATTTTAGAATGAAACAAGGATATGAGTATCCAGAAGATATGTTTGAAATCAAGCATAAAGGCTTGATGAGCTATGGAATCCCTCTTCTTGCTAGAGATCCAGAAAGTGTTAAAAAATTTGTAGAGAAATACCCTAATTCTAAGCAGTTTTTGGATTCTGATAATGAGTTTGCAGAGTTTTTGAAATGTAATACCAAAAGTGGAAAAATAGAGCTTTATGATGAAGTGTTGCAAAAAGCTTGCGGTAGAGGGGGATTGACTTATAATGATCCAAAACTAAAAGGTGATGGGGATTTTTATTTTATTCAAGGCAAAACCGCGGTGCATACAAATGGGCATACAGCTAATGTTCCATGGCTTAATACTTTGATGAATGATAATGCAGTGTGGATTCATGAAAAAGTGGCAAAAGAGATGAATCTCAAAAAAGGAGATAAAATCAAAATTACAAGCAAAAATGGAAGCCAAATTGGCAGTGTTCTACCGACAATTGGGATTAGAGAGGATACGCTTTTTGCATATTTTGGTTTTGGGCATACAAGCAAGCACAATACTATTTCTTATGGCAAAGGATTGAGTGCGGGGCATTTGCTAGAAAACACTATTTCGCCTGTGGCAGGAAATAATGTGCATACAATTGGCGTAAAAATTCAAAAGGTTGAGGGGTAAAAAATGGCAAAATATGCGATGATTCACGATTCTATAAAATGTATTGGTTGTCAAGGTTGCACGATTGCTTGTAGGAGCGAAAATGCAGTTCCTGATGGCTTTTTTAGGCTTAAAGTAAAAATGGATGGACCCCATGGAGTTTTTCCAAATTTGTCTTTTAATTATGTGAGGCATTCTTGTGAAATGTGCGAACATACGCCCTGTGTGACGGTTTGTCCAACCCATGCTTCATTTATGGATGAAGATGGGATTGTGGATATTGATGCAAATAAATGCGTGGGCTGTCTTTATTGTGTGGTGGCTTGCCCATATAATGCGCGTTATGTCAATCCAGAAACAAAAGTTCCAGATAAGTGTAATTTTTGTAAGCATACCCACCTAAAGCAATATGGAGAGCCTGCTTGTGTTGCAGTATGTCCGACAGATGCGTTGATTTTTGGGGATTTAGATGACCCAAATAGTCCGATTTTTGATATTTTATCCACAAAACCTTTTATCACAAACAAGCCACATTTGGGGACAAAGCCAAAATTATTTGTTATTCCTAACAACAAAGGAGGTATTGAGCTATGAATGAGATTTGGGGACCGGAGAATCCGAGTATTGTATGGCATTGGTTGATTGCAGTTTATTTGTTTTTGGCGGGATTATCGAGCGGGGCGATGATGACGGCTTTGAGTGTGGAGTGGATGAATCCACAAAAGAAAGCCCCATGGGACGCATTTGTAAGAGCGGGAGTTTTGATTGCTCCATTGACAATTATTTTGGGATTAGTGCTTTTGATTTTTGATTTGACAAAACCACTTAATTTTTATCGTTTGCTGATTACCTATAATTTTAGCTCGGTGATGTCTTTGGGGGTGTTGTTGCTTCTTTTTTATACTCCGCTTTCTGTGGTATATGCAGTGATGAGGTATAGAAATGCACTTGAAAATAGCTTTTTGGGCGGATTAATGAAAACATTTAGTGGAATCTTAGATTGGCTTGAAGCACATTCTCTTTGGTTTGGACGATTGGTATTTGCTTTGGCTGCGGGTGTGGGGGTTTATACAGGATTCCTTCTTTCTGCGGTGCAAACATTCCCTCTTTATAATAGTCCTATTTTGCCTATTTTATTTCTTGCAAGTGGTTTATCTAGCGGAATTGCAGCTTGTATCTGTGTGGGATTGTTGTTTTTTGAAAAAGAAGTTTCACAAAATACTACTAAATATCTTTTGACAATGGATTTGCGGGTTATTCCTATTGAATCTTTGTTACTTTTTGCACTTTTTGTGGGTTTATATTTTCAAGGAGGAGAAAAAGCAATAGCCGCAATTACTGCTTTAAGTGTTGGGGCTTGGGCGTGGGTATTTTGGCTTGGAGTGATTGGCTTTAGTGTGGTTATTCCGAGCGTGATTGCATTAACCGCACTTAAAAATCATGCCTATAAGGTTAATTTCATTCTTTTGAATGCGGTTTCTATTATGATTGGGGTTTTTGCATTAAGAATGTATATTTTGTATGCAGGGCAATTGCATTTGGGAATTTTATAATCCCCTTTGTGCTAAGTGGGTGCTTATGGCTTTTGTACAAGCCCATGCACTAGCCCACGCAAAAGCAAGATTGTAGCCACCTCTATTGCCAACTATATCTAGCATTTCTCCGATGAGATAGAGATTTTTAAACTTTTTGCTTTCAAAAGTTTGTTTTGAAATTTCATTTCCACTTACACCGCCTCCGCTAACTTCCGCACTTTCAAAGCCATAATAACTTGGAGAATCTAAAAGTAGGTTTTTGAGTGTGTAGATTGTGTGTTTGATGGTTTTTGTGTTGGTGATTTTTAATTTGAGATTCTCGCTTAATAGTTGAGCTAGTTTGGGGTGAATAAAGCCGCTTAAAATTTCTTTTGTGCTTCTATTTGGGTAGCTTTTGATAAGATAAATCAAAGACTTTTCAAGTTGTTGGGAGGAAAAATTAGGCAATAAATCTAAGATGATTTTTGGATTTTTGGCTTGGTGCAAATAGGATGAAAGGTCCAAAATGCCAAAGCCAGATACTCCATAATTGGTAAAAAGTATATCATCATGGGTTTTAAATAAAGTGGAATCATCGTCCTTTAGGGTGATGTTTGCTTTGATTTTAATACCGCTTAGATTGTTAATAGCAGTAGAGTTGAGTTTAAGAGGGACTAAAGAAGGGTAGGTGGGTAGAATCTCTAATCCTAATTTTTGAGCCAGAAGTAAGCCTTTGTCGCTTCCTCCGAGTTTTGGTGAGGCTTCACTGCCACAAGCAAGAATAACATGTGAAAAAGTATAAGAATTTTGGGTGCTTTGGAGGCAAAAAGATTCTTCTTTGTAAGAAAGAGAAAGAATTTCTTCTTGCAACTTTAAGGAAATATGAGATTCTTTGAGCAAGGATTCAAAGATATTGATGACAGATTTTGCACTGCTAGAGGCTGGATAGATTTTGCCATTATCTTTGCATTCTAAGAATAATCCGATTTTTTTGCAATGCTTTTCAAAAGCAAAATAATCAAAATTATTAAGAATAGTTTGGATTTCTTGAGGGGTGAAACTTGTGCTTTGGTAGTATGAGTGTTTTAGGTTTTTATTGTGAATGTTGCAATGCCCATTACCAGTGGCTAGGAGTTTTTTGCCAAGGGTTTTATTTTTGTCAAAAAGAATAAGGGGAATCTTCAAAGAAGCAAGCAAGGTTGCACAAAAGATTCCACTAGCACCTGCACCGATGATAGCTATTTTGAAATTATTGGAAACTCCCATAAGACATTAGCTTATCATAGCGTGTTTGCAGATAGTTTTTATCATTTTGAATCTCTTTTAGTGAATTTAAAAAATATTCTTTGATGGCTTGTGCGGCTCCTTCTTTGTCTCTATGTGCTCCAATGATTGGCTCTTTGATGATATCATCAATGAGTTTTGCGGCTTTTAATTCATTAGGCGTAATTTTGAGTGCTTGCGTGGCATTTTCAATTTTACTTGGGTCATTCCATAAAATTGCCGCACAGCCCTCTGGGGAGATTACGCTAAATACAGAGTATTCCATCATTGCAAGCCTATCAGCAACACTAATAGCTAAAGCTCCGCCGCTTCCTCCCTCGCCTATAACAATAGAGATTGTGGGGATTTTAAGTTGGCTAAATTCTTGAAGATTCTTTGCAATGGCTTCACTTTGCCCTCTTTCTTCTGCACCAACTCCGGGATATGCACCGGGCGTATCTACAAACATTAAAAGCGGAATTTCAAATTTTTCAGCCATTTTTGCAACACGCAAGGCTTTGCGATAGCCTTCTGGGTTTGGCATACCAAAATTTCTTTGCAGTTTGTTTTTGGTCCCTCTACCTTTTTCTTCGCCAATTACCATTACTTTTTGATGGTCAATTTTCCCCAAAAAACAAACAATGGCATTATCATCGCTAAAATGTCTATCGCCATGAATTTCTATTGAATCTTTTAATAAAATTCCTATATAATCCATCGCATAGGGTCTATCAGGGTGTCTAGCTAATTGTAGCTTTTGGTAATCTGAGAGATTTGAATAAACTCTTTCTACTTCTTTTTCTAAATCTTTTTGAAGAATCTCTATGGCGTGTGTATCACCCTTGAGTTGGGCAGTCGCGATATTTTCTTGAAGTGTTTTGATTTTGAGTTCGAAATCTAAATAGGTTGCCACTTTTTTACACTCTTTTGAAAATCACTACCCCATTGGTCCCACCAAAACCAAAGGAATTGCTCATAATTGTGTCAATTTTTGCTTCTCTAGCAACATTTGGAATATAATCTAAATCGCAATCGGGGTCTTTTTGCGTTTGATTGATTGTTGGGGGCAATATTCCTTTTTGCATTGCCATAATAGAAATGACTGCCTCTAGTCCTCCAGCAGCACCAAGACAATGCCCAATTTGTCCTTTTGTTGAGCTTACAGGAGGGACAGAACCATTGAATACTTTTTTTAATGCCAATGTTTCATAGTAATCGTTGTATTTGGTGCTAGTCCCGTGTGCATTGATATAATCAACTTGAGTATTTGCCATAGCAAGTGCCGCTTTCATTGCTCTATAAGCACCTTCTCCTTCGGGAGCTGGTGTAGTAATGTGATTTGCATCTCCGCTTTCACCAAATCCAACTAATTCTGCATAAATTTTAGCACCCCTAGCTTTTGCGATTTCATAATCTTCCAATACAAGAGCCGCAGCCCCTTCTCCCATAACAAAACCACTTCTTTGTGCATCAAAAGGTCTTGAAGCGAGTTGTGGTTCATCATTCCTATCACAAAGTGCTTTCATCGCTGCAAATCCACCAATTCCAACTCCACATATCGCAGATTCCGCTGCCACTACAAGCATTCTATCTGCGCTATTTAACATAATAGTTTTAGCAGCTTCAATAATGCCATGAGTCCCTGCCGCACACGCTGTAACGCTTGCTAGATTTGGTCCTTTTAGTGAAAAATCAATCGAGATAAATCCACCAAGCATATTAACTAATGCAGAAGGAATAAAAAATGGAGAAATGCGTCTAGGACCTTTTTCAAAATTAATTACAGAGTTTTTTTCGATATTTCCTAATCCGCCAATACCAGAAGCGGAGCTGATTCCAAATCTTTCGCCATCTACAAGTAAATTCTTTTGTGAATCTACTAGCCCGCTATCTTCCATAGCTTCTTTGGAGGCTTTAATGCCAAGCTGAATAAATCGGTCTGCTTTTTTGACTTCTTTAGCATCCATTACGCTATTTGGATCAAAATCCGTAATTTCTGCAGCAATTTTTACGGGAAATTCCGAAGCGTCAAAAGAGGAGATTGTTTTAATTCCACATTTTCCTTCGATAATAGCTCTAAAAGAATCTTCTCTATTTAATCCCAAAGAATTAATCATTCCTATTCCTGTAACTACTACTCTTCGCATTTTCTATCCTCGCATATATAATTTTGTGTATGCCAAAAAGGCATACTTTGTGTTTTTAGTTTTTTGCTTTTTCGATATAAGCTACAATATCGCCAACGGTTGAAATTTTTTCTGCATCTTCATCAGGCACATTAATATCAAATTTTTCTTCTAATGCCATAACAAGCTCTACAACATCCAAAGAATCTGCACCTAAATCTTCTACAAATCTTGATTCAGGCTTTATTTCACCTTCATTTACATTGAGCTGCTCTACTACAACTGCCTTTACATCATCAAAAATTGCCATTTAAATCTCCTTACAAAAATTCATAAATTGTTATTGTATCTAAGTTTTTCTTAAAAAAATTAAATTTTACATATATAATCCGCCATTTACTTTTAAAACCTCGCCAGTGATATAGTTTGCGTGGTCTGAAAGTAAAAATGCAACTGCTCCTGCAACCTCTTTCCCATTTCCAAATCTGCCTAGTGGAATATTTGCAGCATAAGAAGCTTTGATTTCTTCTTTTAGGTTTTCTGTCATATCGCTTTGAATGAATCCCGGAGTAATGCAATTAAAACGGATTGCTTTGCTTCCACCTTCTTTGGCAAAGGATTTTGTCATAGCTATCATACCGCCTTTGCTAGCTGCATAATTGCATTGCCCAATGTTACCGATTTCTCCTATGATAGAGGCGATATTAACTACGCTACCATAACCTTGTTTTCGCATAATTTTTAATGCTTCTCTGCAACCAATAAAACAAGAAGTGAGATTAGCCTCTAAAACCCCATTAAAATCTTCTACCTGCATACGCATAGAAAGTTTATCGTTGGTAATGCCTGCATTATTGACAAGATAGCTTAATTCTCCATCGCTACTAAGAATTGCTTCTATCCCAGCGATAAAATCTTTTTCATTAGTTGCATCAAAGCAAATAACAGCGGCTTGTCCTCCATTATTTTCTATTTCTTTTTTGAGATTATCTGCAAGTTCGGGTTTGGAGCGATAATTAATCCACACTTTTAAGCCCATTTGAGCGAGTTCTTTTGCAATTTCTGCACCAATTCCTTTGCTTGCACCTGTGATTAAAACATTTTTTCCGCGAAATTTCATTCTCTTTCCTTATGTTTGTTAAAATCCAAATTATACACAAAATCAATCATTTTTTA
Organism: Helicobacter pullorum; assembly: GCF_900638355.1. Classification (GTDB taxonomy): domain Bacteria; phylum Campylobacterota; class Campylobacteria; order Campylobacterales; family Helicobacteraceae; genus Helicobacter_D; species Helicobacter_D pullorum. Next base: position 102,054 of record NZ_LR134509.1, read on the forward strand.
CTTCATAAGTTAAAAAGTTTTTTTGGATATTTTTGATTGTCTTTGTGTCAATATTGAGTAATTTTAAGCCTTGTATTTCTAGGTTTTTTAAGTCATTTAGGCTTTGTAGTTGGCTTTTGGCACATTCTTTGAGTAGAATCCCTCGATAGTGTTTGGCATAGTGGCTAACAACTTTTGAATTTTTGAGGAAAATGGGTTCATAGATGATAAAGTCTTGTGGCAACTCTAAACATTTTTGATAAAAACCTGCGCGTAAATCCAAAATTTCTTTTTCTTTGTTGAGGAAATTTAGGAAATTTGCTCGGTTTTGTTTGTAAAAATTTTTGGTATCAAAATCCAAAAATCCTTCACCTTGTTTTAAATCATAATAGGGAATTTTATCTTCTGCCCTAAGAATCCCAAAAAGATTCGAAAAAATCAGTACTCGCTGTTTGAGGTAATTTTGTTCTTTTGTGTTTAGAGCAAGAAAATCTAGTGCTTTATAGGCTACTCCACTATAACGCAAAATAGAATCCACAATAGGGGAATTGAGAATATTTTGCGCTAGAGCAAGCTCTTCTAGGGGAATGTGCTTAGTCCCAAAAAGTTTTTGGATAGCATAATCATTGCTTGTTTGTAGATAAGAGGCGTATTTTTCTAAAACTTCTTGTAGATTTTGTGCCAAAAAGTTATCATAGAATATAGCTGTATTGAGAGTTTCTTTGGGGTGATGGAGGTGCTTTTTTTCACTTGGAGAAAATAAAAACCACATTGAAAACCTTGTTGGAGAATAAGCTTGAAGGCTAGGAAGTCGAATCCTAGCAACTATAAGTTGTTAAAAATTCAAATGGGTGTGGGCGTCCTTCCCAAGGCCAAATTTCTGTTTCAAATTTGAATTTTTTGTAAGTTTGAATAAATTCTTCAGAAAATACTGCTCCCTCTTTGAGATAAGCTCTATCTACAAGCATTTCTTCCACAGCGTGGCGTAAAGTGTGTGGGAGTTGTTTGATGCCTTTTTCGCGGATTTCATCAAGAGTTAATTCAAAGAGATTGACTTCCATAGGTTTGCCCGGATCGCATTTTTGTGTAATTCCATCAAGTCCAGCCATGAGTAATGCAGAAAATGCAAGATAAGGATTGCTAGAGCTATCAGGGAATCTAAATTCCATTCTCTTAGCTTTTTCTCCGCTATTATAGGGGATTCGGATACTAGCACTACGATTTTGTGCAGAATATGTAAGGATACTTGGTGCCTCAAAGCCCGGAATTAGTCTTTTATAAGAGTTTGTGCTTGCATTTGTAAAAGCTGCTAGTCCGCGCGCGTGTTTTAGCACTCCGCCTAGGAAGTGTAATGCCATTTCGCTTAAACCTTCGTATGCGTCCCCTGCAAAGAGGTTTTTCCCTTCTTTCCAAATGCTAATGTGTGTGTGCATTCCGCTGCCATTGTCGTTATAAAGTGGTTTTGGCATAAAAGTGGCAGTTTTGCCATTAAGGTGTGCAACCATTTTGACGACATATTTAAGCTTTTGGACATTGTCGGCTGCTTCGAGCATATCGCCAAATTTCACACCAATTTCACCTTGCCCTTGTGCTACTTCATGATGCACTACAAAAGTTTCTAAACCTACTTGATTAAGCACTTTAACCATTTCTGCACGGATATCTACCATAGAATCCACTGGAGCTACTGGGAAGTATCCCCCCTTTGTCCCAGGTCGATGCCCCATATTTACTCCATCAAATTCTTTGTCCCGATTCCATTCGCCTTCTTCTGTGTCGATTTCGTAATACTGGCAATTCACAGAATCTTTGATTTTGATAGAATCAAAGACAAAAAACTCATTTTCTGGTCCATAATATGCAACATCTCCAATCCCGCTCTCTTTTAGGTATTTCATTGCTCTTTTTACGATACTGCGAGGGCATTTCTCATAAGGTTCATTTTTGTAAATATCCCACACATCGCAGAAAACTACCATTGTTGTATCAGCGGTAAATGGGTCGATAAAATATCGCACAGGATCAGGAATCAAAATCATATCCGATTTATCTACAGGTTGCCAACCATGGATAGAACTCGCATCAAAAGGGATTCCTTCAAAACTGCTTTCATCAATTGCACTTGCACTAAAAGAAAGATGGTGCCATATGCCTTTGATATCTGTGAATCTAAAATCTATGAATTCAACTTCATTTGCTTTGCATTCTTCAAAAAACTTTGCTACAGCTTTTGTGTCTATTTGTGGTCGTTGCATTAATGTTCCCTTGTTAAAATTTTTTGGAATCTTAGCATTTTTTTTGTTATTTCTAAGTTAAGTTTTAATAAAAGTCTATAATGTTGAATCGATGAATGCAGAAAGGATATTTATAGTTATCATTATTATATGATAGTTAGCAATCAAAATCGTTGTTAATAGGCATTATTAAACTATGAGAATATCCCATAATTTATTTAATAGCATCAATATTTAAGTTTATATTAATGGTGTTGTATTATAATTCCTATTTTTGAGCTTAATATTTTGAAAATTTAGGGGAGATAATATCGTTGGGGGAGAAAAGTTTGATACAAAATTATTCTATCACGCCTCAAGACTTAGAAATGTTTGCAGAATATTTTTCTATTATTCACCATATTGATGGTAGAATCCGATTGCGTGCAAGTGCAAAATTAAAAAAATTCTTGCAAGAAAATGATACAATTAATCCCTTTAATATTTTAGAGGCAATAGAAGCTAGCCCTGCTATAAAATCTATCAAGTTTAATAAGATTATTGGCTCACTTACTATACAATATGATACTAATTTATTTGAGCCTATTTATTGGGAATCTTGCATAAAGGGTGAGAGGCTTGAGGAAATTGCCCAAAAAATTAATTTGATGATAAAAGAGATTGGATGACAACACAAGAGAAAATATTAATCGCATTAGATGACGAGTACAAGGCATATAGCTTTTATAACAAGGCTATGCAGCTTTATGGAATGCCTTTTGCGAATTTGTTTCAATCAGAGGCAAACCATATCAATGCTTTGAGTTTGCATTTGCAAAATCTCAATGTGCCAATTCCGCAGAATCCTTATGAAGATATTGTGATACCTAATACTTTATCAGAGGCTTTAGAAGCGGCAATAGAGAATGAAAATCAAAATATCGCACTTTATAATTCTTTGATTGAGGGGGAGCAAGATTCTTTGGTGCTTGATACTTTTTATCGTTTGCAAGCTGCTTCTTTTAACAATCACATTCCTTCACTCTTTAATGCTTTGAATGCAAATACTAGTTTGTTGGATAAAATCAATAATGGCAGAGCACTTTTGAGTGAGACAGGAGAAATTGTAGCGCAACTCCAAAATGGAGAGCTTACACAAGGGCAGTTGGAGGCTTTCCTCAATAAGCTTAATTATTCCCTTATGGGTGGAATGATTTTGGGAGCGTTTGGGGCGATTATTCTCAATGAATTTTTAAATCAAAATAAGGAGTAGATTATGGCATTACCATTTATCGCAGGTTTAGTAATCGGGTCTGGAGTAGCATTGTTATTTACCAAAAAAGATATGCTTCAAAAGGGAGTTGATTTTGCAAAAAGTTTTGCTAAGCTAGATGGGGAAGATTGTGCAAAACCTAAAAAAGACAATGAGAAAACTCCAAATAATAATGTAGAAGTGAAGCGGGTTGTTAGAAAAAGACTTACAAAAAAATCACAAAAAGTAGAATAAATAGCTTGAAGGATTATTGATGATAATAAATACAGGAATCCCGCGTTCTGTCGTTGGGCATACGATAAGTGGTTCAATTATCGGAGCTATGGTAAGCGGAGTTTATGAATATTCCAAATATAAAAAAGGTGAAGTGAGCAAAAGCGAAGCGATTAATACCACATTAAAAGCAACGCTTGAGGGAGGAATTATTGCAGCAAGTGGTATTGCAGCAACTAATGCACTTGGAAATCCTGCTAAAAAGCCTTTGTCAAATGTCCTAGAGGCAATGTCCTATGTAGCATTAGGGGTGGCTGGTGTATATGGAATCCAACAAGCTTTTAAGCAAAATTCACAAAATTTCACAACAAGGAGAGTAAATGACAAATCAACCAAATCCAAATAATCCCTATATACAAAATAATTCTACAAACACGCAGCAAAATGCAGATAAGCAAAACAATGGCATTTTGAATGTTTTTGGGGATCAAAACACACAAAAAGATTTTATCAAAGGTGCATTAATTGGTGCAGTGGCGACTTTTATTTTGACTAATGAAAATGCACAAAGAGCCATTTTCAAAGGATTTGCAAAAGTGAGCGGACTTTTTGAAGCAGGTATAGAGGAATTAAAAGAGCGTTATGAAGATGCCAAAGCAGAGGTAAATTCACAAGAATAAAATGTACACTCAATTTAAATACGCTCTAACGCTGAAACTTATCCATTCTACAAAGAATCGTGCAAGATTTAAATATTCTTGCTTGAAGGATTTTAGGGTTAATCCTATGCCTTTACGCATCGAATTAGATAGTCTTCCAGGGATTTTAAATGTGCGTATTAATACAATATTGAATAATATTATTGTTCAATATAATGGGGATTTAGAGCGGATTCAAGAAACAATCTATCAAATTTTATTGAAGCATATTAAGCAGTGCAATATCCAAAAAAATGAAGATAGCTATTTAGCGCTAAGAGATGAGATTCCAAGCTCGGCTGAAGTGGTAAGGGCTACAACAGCATTATTAGTTTCCCCTTTTTTGAATAGTTTGCCTCTTAAAATGGGATTTTCTCTTATTGCTTGTTTTCCTTTGCTTGTAAGTGGAATCAAAGAAACTTGGCAAAATGGCATTAATTCACGCACCCTAGAAGCAATGGCAGTGGCAATTTCCCTCTATTTGAGAGATTTTAAAACGGCTAATTCTACAAATTTTATGTTGGCACTTGGTGAATATATCGAAGAAATTACAATGTATAAGAGTGATGATTTAATCAAAGAGCTTTCTAAGCCAACTGGCGGAAATGCGTGGATTGAAGTTAGGGACAAAAATGGAATTTCTCTTAAACAAGTGTCAAGTGAGGAATTAAAGATTGGGGATATTGTCGTTATAGGAGCGGGGGAAACGATTTTGATTGATGGGCATATCATCAAAGGGGAAGCGTTAGTTAATCAAATTTCTATGACAGGGGAGGCTACTCCAACTTACAAAGGTAGAGGGGATAGAGTTTTATCTGGCACAATTGTCCAAGAAGGCAATATTAGGGTATGGGCAGAAAGTGTGGGCGGTGATACCGCAATGGCAAGAATTAAAAATTATATTGAAGAAACTTTGGTGCAAAAATCCGCAAAAGAATTAAGTGCTTCTAAGATGGCAGATTCTTTAGTCCCTATTACTTTGGGATTGTCTATTTTTTCTTATCTTTTTACGCGAGATTTAATGCGTGCTGCAAGTGTTTTGCAGGCAGATTATTCTTGTGCGTTGAAGCTAACTACGCCCGTGGCTTTTAAATCTGCTATTTCAAGTGCGGGGAAAGAAGGGATTATTATAAAGGGTGCAAAAAGCCTAGAATCTTTGCAAATGAGCGAAGTGTTTATTTTTGACAAAACAGGCACTCTAACCAAAGGGGATTTGGAGGTTTTGGAAGTTTATTCTTTTTCAAAAGAGTGGAATGAAGATTTGATTTTGAATCTTGCTGCAAGTATCGAAGAGCATTATTTTCACCCTGTCGCACAAGCAGTAGTAAAAGCCGCAAAGGAAAAGGAATTTGTGCATTTTCATCACGATGAAGTTACTTTTATTGTCGCACATGGGGTAAAAAGTGAAATTAATGGCAAGAGCGTTGTGATTGGAAGTCGGCATTTTTTGGAAGATGATGAGGGGATTTCTTTTATCCAGCATCAAAATGAAATACAAAAAATCTTAAAAAGAGGCGAAACCCCGCTTTTTATTGGTTATGATTCTAAGCTGTTGGGTGTAATTTTGCTCAAAGACATTTTGAGAGAAAATTCTAAGAGAGCTTTGGAGAGATTGAGGCAAAGCGGGGTAAAAGAAATTATTATGCTAACAGGCGATACCAAACAAAAAGCCGCACAAATTGCAAAAGAGCTTGGGATAAATCGCTATTATGCTGAGCTTTTACCCACGCAAAAAGCAGAGATTTTAGAGCAAATTATGCAAGAGGGCAAAAAGGTTGCTTTTGTGGGCGATGGCATTAATGATGCACCCGCACTCATTAAGGCTGATACAGGTATAGGAATGCACAAAGGGGCGGATATTGCTAAAGCAAGTGCCGATGTTGTTTTGTTGCGTGATGATATTGAAGCGGTAGCTGAAGCAAGGGAGCTTGCTATTGCATGCCTTAATAAAGTGCAGAGGAATTTTAAAATTACAGTGGGAATTAATAGTTTGATTTTGGGATTGGCGACTTTTGGCAAACTTTCTGCGATTCAAACAGCCTTTGCACATAATGGCACAACCATTGCACTTTTGTTTAATGCGATTCAAAAAATCAAAGTAAAAAAGGAATAAAATGTATTTCATCTTATGGGCAGCGACTGCTGTAAGTGGAGCTTTGATGGCAAAAACGATTCATCAAAGTTATAAAAAATATCAAAAATACACAAAGAAGAAATATGAAAAAAACGAAGCTAGAAACTAAAAGAGAAATTGCAAAGATTGGAATGGCTACAAGCTTATTTTTAACAGCAGGAAGCACAATGTTTTTAAAAAATAAAGCAGCTAGACGCTTGCATATTGGTGCTGGAATCGCGTTGATTGGATTTTCTTTGTGGCATACTTCTCTGTATCCTAAAGAAAAAAAATCCACAAAGAAGCTGGAAAAATCTTAAAATTTCACATTCCCTTTATTTTTCTGTGCTATGATTTTAATCAATTAAAAAATAAGGTATTAATTTGTTTCGGATAATTTTGGGAATAGTTGTTTTTATTGTTTTTGTGGGTTGTTCTACAAAGCTCCCAACTGATGCAGAAATTACGCAAAAAATTCCACAAGAATTTGCTAATCAAAGTATTTTAGAGCAAATTTCTAAACAAAATCGCACTCAAGAGATTTTGCCTCCACAAGAGCAAATCAAGATTCTTTTTGAGGATGAGGTGTTCAATGAATTAGTGGAAATTGCCATTAAGCAAAATATGGATTTACAGATTGCCAAAGCTAGAATCCTTCAAGTGCGTAGCCAGTTAAAAAGTGCGTGGGGTGAGTTATTTCCTCAAGTGAGTGCAAATCTTAGTGCCACAGATAGTCATTCTAGGGGGAATTCTTCTAGTCTTAATGGAAGCTCTATTGTAGAATCTTCTAGCCAAAATACGCAAATTGGTGCAACACTTTCGTGGGAAGTGGATTTGTTTGGTCGTTTAAATGCGGCTAAAAATGCTCAAGAATCTTTTTATTATCAATCTTTAGAAGATTTATCTAATGCGCAAATTACGCTTTTGGGGGATTTGGCAAATCTTTATTTTACACTTAGGGAGACTTCTTTAAATATTGTGCTAACCAAAGAAAATATTTTGTATTATCAGGATATTTTGGAATTAACGCGTCTTAAAGTCGAGAATGGATTGCTTGATAGCACAGAGCTTTTTGATGCTCAAGATATGCTAACTGATGAACAAAATACATTAGAGCAGCTAAAAACTTTGCAAGAAGAAACTAAAAATGCACTTTTGGTTTTGCTAGATATTAAGAATCTGCCTTTTAATTTAGTCGGGAATTATCATTTTGTTATCCCAAATAATTTTTCGCTTCAGACTACTCCAGCGGATGTTTTGCTTTTTCGCCCGGATATCAAGGCATCTATCCAGAGTTTTTATGCACAAGTTTATACTAAGGCTAATGCCAAAGCAAGCCTTTTTCCGATTCTTTCTTTGAGTGCGGATTTGAGTGATGTGTTGGGTTCATCAGAGGGCAATGCTGGGAATCTTGCATGGAGTTTGGCAGCAAGTTTGGCAGCCCCGATTTTAAATCGCACGCAGCTAACGCAAAATTATTTTTTACAAGATGCTATTTTGCAAGAGACTTACTTAACTTTGCAAAAGAATCTCAATACCGCATTAGGTGAAATTGAAAATGCTATTTTTAATACCAAAAGCACAGAATTGCAAACTCAAAACAATCAGCAAAGATTGGAAAATGCAAAAAGTTATTATGAATTTTCAGCTAATAGGCGTTCAATTGGGTTGATTGATGAGTTAGAACATCTTACTAACAAAGCATCGCTTAACAATTCCCAAAAGAATCTCAATACCTCTAAAAATTCTCAATTACAAGCCATAATAGTTTTGTTTAAGGCTTTTGGTGGAAATTTCTATCTTTCAAAGGAAGCAAAATGACAGATACACAAAATATTTTAAATACTATCAATCCCAAAAGAAATTATAAAAAAATGTTTTTATTGTGGGGAATGGTGTGTGCGATTTTTGTTGTTATAGTGGGTGGAATTTATTGGTGGAATAATAGAAAACCTGATATTACCTATGAGACACAAAAGGCATTTATGGGGGATATTTCAAGCACAATTAGTGCTAATGGAACTCTCTCGCCAACTAATGAAGTTTCAATTGGAACAGTAATTTCTGGGATAGTGCTTGAGGTGTTAGTCGATGTGAATGATGAAGTGAAAAAGGGGCAGATTTTAGCAAGGATAGATCCAGAAAGTATTGAGCAAGATCTTTATCGCTACCAAGCTCAATTAGAAAGCGCAAAGGCTCAATTAAAAAGTGCAGAGGTGAGTTTAGATGAAAAAGAATGGCAATACAAACAATACCAAGATCTTTATCAAAAAACCAATGGCAAAACCCCATCTATTTTAGAGCTAGAAACAGCAAAAACTGCTTATAATGACGCTTTGAGTAATGTAGAAATAAGAAAGGCTAGTATTAAAGAAATTGAAACTTCGATTCGTTCTACTGAAGTTGATTTAAAAAATTCAAAAATCACAAGTCCAATTGATGGAGTGGTATTGCAGCGTTCTATCGAAGTTGGGCAGAGTGTGGCGGCAAGCTTTCAAGCGCCGGAATTTTTTATTGTTGCAGAAAGTTTGGAGGAAATGGAGCTAAATGCAAGCATTTCAGAGGCAGATATCGGCAAGGTGAAGGTGGGGCAGAAAGTAGAGTTTAGCGTAGATTCCTATCCTACAAAAATTTTTAAAGCAGCAGTAGATAGAGTAAATTATGGCTCTTCTAACGCCTCTAGTTCTTCTAGCTCTTCTTCTAGTTCCACGACTACCACTTCAAGTGAAATTGTGAGTTATGAGGCGAGAATTTATGTAGATAATAAAGATTTGCTTTTGCGTCCGGGAATGAGTGCGACAGCTGATATTGAAGTATCTAGTGCCAAAAATACTCTTCTTGTCCCATCAAGTGCGCTTTATTTTACCCCAAGTATCCAAACAGACAATAAAAAGAAATCGACCTCTTTTAATCCTTTTGCGCAGATGCGTCCAAAACGCGATAAAAAAACTAATATCCAACAAGAAGTTAGTAATGGAGCGGTATGGATTTTGGAAAATGGAAGCCCAAAAAAAGTAGAAGTAGAAGTGGGAATGAGTGATGGGCAAAATACGCAGATTTTTAGCGATGTTATCAAGCCAGAAATGCTTGTCATTACAGGTCAAAAACAAGGGAAATAATGGGATTTATCAAATTAATTGATATTCATAAAAGCTATGGGAAGCCCCCAAATGTTTTTGAGGCATTAAGGGGCGTGAATCTTGAAATCTCTCAAGGGGAATTTGTCGCATTAATGGGACCTAGTGGGAGCGGTAAATCTACAATGGCAAATATTCTTGGTTGTCTTGATAGTCCAACAAATGGGATTTATGATTTTTGTGGAGTGAATGTTTGTGATTTGAATCTCAAACAAAAAGCACTTTTAAGGCGGCATTATATCGGCTTTATATTTCAGGGATTTAATTTGCTCCCGCGGACAACAGCGCTAGAAAATGTTGAATTGCCATTGCTTTATAGGCAAGTCCCCAAAAAGGAGCGTCTTAGGCTATCTATGGAGGCATTAGAAATGGTGGGATTAGATAAGTGGTATAACCATAGTAGCAATGAGCTAAGTGGTGGGCAGCAGCAGAGGGTGGCTATTGCTAGGGCTATTGCCTCTAAACCGCTTTTTTTGCTTGCAGATGAACCAACTGGGAATCTTGATACCAAAAGAAGTATTGAAATTATGGAGATTTTATCTCGTTTGAATTTGGAATCTAAAATCACTATTTTGATGGTAACCCACGAGCCAGATATGGCAAAGTATGCCACAAGAGAAATTGTCTTTTTAGATGGCAAAGTGCGGTCAGATTCAAAGGTGACAAAATGATCTTAAATGCTTTTTTCTTGGCTTTTAGGCAGATTCGTAGGAATTTTTTGCGTGCGATTCTTACAATGCTTGGCGTGATTATCGGTGTTGGGGCGGTGATTATTATGATAACTCTTGGTAATGGTACCACGCAAGTAATCACAGAGAGAATGAGTAGTCTTGGAAGCAATATTTTGTTGGTTTTCCCAGCACGCGATCAAACTCCCGGAAAGGGAGGAAGAAAGCAATTTATGCTACAAGATGTTGAGGATTTGGAATTGCAAATTGGGCATTTGGTGCGAGCAATTGCACCGCTCTCTTCCACAAGCGTTTTGGCTCAATTTCGTCAAGGTAATACCCAAACTCAAGCACAAGGTATCAATGCGGATTATTTTATCGCAACTAATTGGGAAGTAACGCAAGGGAGAAATTTCACCAAAGAAGAATATAGAGCAGGGAGCAATGTTTGCATTATTGGTGAGAGTGTGCGTAAGAATCTCTTTAATACAAACAATGTGAATCCTTTGGGTATGCGTATTAGGCTTGGAAGTATTGTCTGTGATTGTGTTGGGATTTTGGAGAGTAAGGGACAAGGTGCAATGGGAAATGATCAAGATGATGTGATTTTGTTGCCGCTCAAAACTTATCAACGCAGTATTTCAAAGTCTGATTCACTTTATAATATTAGCCGACTTATGATTTCGCTAAAAGATGAAGTGGATTCGACTATGGCAGTAGGGGAAATTATAGGGGCATTAAGGGGGATACGCAATATTCGCGAGGGTCAAAAAGATGATTTTGAGATTATGGATACAAAGCAAATTATTGAAATGATGAAAAGCACCACTGCCAACCTTACACTTTTTTTGGGAGCAATTGCTGGGGTAAGCTTGATTGTGGGTGGAATTGGGATTATGAATATTATGCTTGTTTCTGTTACAGAGAGGACTAAGGAAATTGGCACGCGTCTTGCTATTGGGGCTTTGGAAAGTGAGGTATTGTTGCAATTTTTGATTGAAGCAGTAACTTTGAGTTCGCTTGGAGGGCTTATTGGGATTATTTTGGCGTTTTTTGGCTCTCTTGGGATTAGCCATTTGATGCAGATTCCTTTTGATTTTGATTATAGTGTGGCATTGATTGCATTTATTTTTTCTGCATTTATTGGAATTTTGTTTGGGTATCTTCCTGCTAGGAGAGCTTCAAGGTTGAATCCTATTGATGCATTAAGGCATGAATAGCAATGTTTGTTGCATAGCCAATTAGTTCAATAATTGCATGGTTTTAATGAGGAGATAATACCGCAGTCCTTTGCCAAGGGCGATGAAAAAAGTAGCTTTCCAAAAAGGGTATTTTACAGCCCCCAAAGCAAGTGCAAAAACATCTCCCAAAAAGGGCAAGAAACTCAAAAAAGCTCCAATAAATCCATATTTACTAACAAAATTGAGGTATTTTTGGTATTTTGTAAGCCTTTTTGCATTTTCCTCTTGTTTGCTTCTTTTTGTAATTTCTTTGGCTTTTGAAAAATATCTCCCCAAAATAAAATTCTCTCCGATTCTTCCCACGGCATAGGTGCTAAGAGAGCCTAATGTATTGCCTAATGTAGCGACGCTCCACACAAGAATCAAAGAATAATCTAAAGTCGCAAAAAAGGCAACAAAAGCCTCAGAACCTAAGGGATAGAGGCTGCTTGAGAGGAAGCAGATTCCAAAAAGCCCAAACAAGCCGAGTGTTTCTAGAGCTTGCATGGTTTTTGAGGGCTTTTGGGGGTTGGATTTAGGGGGCTTACGCCTATGACATTTAGAATTGCATGGCTTAGATTTGTGAAGTTTATAGGGCTTGATTTCATAGGACTCATTGAGTTTAGAGCTGGGCTGTTTGATTTTTGAAAATTCATCGGACTAGACTTGTAGAATCTCATTTGCAAGTTAGATTTATAGCCTAGATTCGCACCGCAATGCCTCTTTCTCTAAGAAAGTGCTTTAGGCTAGCAATTTGGATTTCTTGATAATGGAAGATTGAAGCAGCAAGGGCGGCGTCTGCACCATTTAACAAAGCCTCCAAAATATGCTCTTTGCTCCCAGCACCACCGCTTGCGATGAGTGGAATATCCACAAGATTTGAGATTTTTTGAAGTTGTGGCAAATCATAGCCATTTTTGGTGCCATCGCAATCCATGCTTGTAAGCAAAATCTCTCCAGCACCCCTTTCATACGCTTCTTTTGCCCATTGCTCTAAGTCAATCCCTGTATTTTTTCTACCCCCATGGGTATAGACTTCCCAACCTTTTTTATTCTCAGTCATCTTAGCATCAATAGCCACTACAATACATTGTGAGCCAAATCGTTTAGCGCCCTGTGTGATTAAATCCGGATTGGCAATGGCAGAGGAATTCAAGCTAATTTTGTCACAGCCTACATTTAAAAGATTGTAAATATCCTCTAGGCTTTTTATCCCGCCCCCAACAGTTAGAGGAATAAAAATCTCTTTAGCGACGGATTTTACCATTTCTATTGTGGTTTTACGCCCATCGCTTGTTGCGGTAATATCCAAAAAGGTAATTTCATCTGCACCCTCATCATTGTAGCGTTTTGCCACTTCTATGGGATCTCCAGCATCTTGCAATCCAAGGAAATTGACGCCTTTAACCACGCGTCCATCTTTGATATCAAGACAAGGGATAATTCGTTTTGTAAGTGTGGCAGTCATTTGATTCCTTTTTTTTTGAATATGGTTTAAAATTCTAACAAAAAATTTTGGTAAAAGTTTTGTTATAATCCCAAAAATCAATTTTATTTGACAAGGGAAGAAACTATGCAAGAATCACAAGATATTTCTAATAAGCAACCACGCGTTTTTTCGGGCATTCAGCCAACGGGGAATATTCATTTGGGAAATTATCTTGGAGCAGTAAAAAATTGGGTAGAGAGACAAAATGAATATGAAAATATTTTTTGTGTAGTCAATTCTCATGCAATTACAATCCCTCAAAATCCCAAAATACTAAAAGAAAAGACTTTTGAGCTTTGTGCTATGTTGCTTGCTTGTGGGATTGATCCTAAGAAATCTACGCTTTTTATTCAATCTGAGATTCAAGAACACACTTCACTAGCTTGGCTTTTGACTTGTATTACACCTATGGGAGATTTGAGTCGTATGACGCAATTTAAAGACAAAAGCCAAAAGAATCCCAAAAGCATTTTTGCAGGACTTTTTAATTATCCAAATTTGATGAGTGCGGATATTTTGCTCTATCAAAGCGAGTATGTGCCTGTGGGGGAAGACCAGAAGCAACATATTGAATTAGCAAGGGATACAGCGATGAGGTTTAATCGTGATTTTGGGGAAACCTTTGTCGTGCCTAAGCCTCTTATCCAAAAAGAAGGTGCTAGGATTATGGGGCTTGATGATCCTACCAAAAAAATGAGCAAAAGCTCTGGAGATAAGCCAAATCACCTGATAGCCCTGTTAGATAGCCCTGATGAGATTCTAAGAAAATTCAAAAAAGCAACAACAGATTCTGAAGGCTTGATTGCTTTTGATGAAAATAGGGCTGGGGTTTATAATCTTTTGAGTATTTATCAATGCTTTAGCAAAGAAACTAAAGAGCAAATTGAGAGCTTTTTTGCGGGTAAAGGCTATGGAGAATTGAAGGCAAAAGTAGCGGAGATTGTGATTGAAAATCTAAAGCCAATCCGAGAATCTTATGAGAAACTCATCGCAGATTCGAGCTATTTGCATAAAATTTTAGAAGAGGGTGCAGAAACCGCAAGAGAAATAGCCCAAAAAACCTACAAGGATGCCAAAGAAAAAATGGGGCTTGTGTAAGCCTCACTTTTGTTGCTTTGGGAGGTTTGGCGTTATTTTTTTAGCTGATTTTGCCATATCTTTATTTTGCTAAAAATTCTTGAATATTTTTTAGCACGCCTTGAATCAAAATTTCCTTGCTATCTTCATAGCCCCAAGCATTGTGTGGCGTGAGAATAAGCTGATTAGCAATTTTTGGATTCAAAAAGGGATGGTTTTCTATCATAGGTTCTTTGGTGAAAACATCAAATCCTGCATAAATTTCGCGTTTTTGCATTTCTTCTGCTAAGTCTTTTTCATTGACAATCCCGCCTCTACCAACATTAATCAAGATTCCACCTTCTTTGATTTTGCAAAGATTGTTTTTGTTGATTAAGTCTTGCGTTGCTTCATTGAGTGGAGCGTGGATTGAGATTATAGAGCTTGTTTGCAAAAGAGCATCAAGAGGCAAAGAAGTATAGTTTGGATTTTGATTTTTTCCACTTGTGGAATAATAATTGACTTCTGCACCAAAGGCATTTGCAAGTCTAGCGACTTCCAAGCCAATAGTTCCAAGCCCGATGATTCCCCATTTTTTGCCATTGAGCAATTCTAAAGGTGTGGAGAGATTCGTAAAAATAGGGCTTTTTGCATATTCTCCACTTTTGCAATAAGAATCATAAAAAGGGAGTTTTGCACTCAAAGCTAAAGCCATCATTAAAGTATGTTGAGCGACGCTTTTTGTGGAGTAACCAGCGACATTTTTGACTTCAATGCCAAGATTCTTTGCAGTTTGCAAATCAACATTATTCATTCCTGTGGCGGTGATACACACAAGTTTTAGAGTATCTTTGAGTGCGTTAAGAATCTCTTTGTCCAAGATGACTTTATTAGTTAGCACGATATTTGCCTCTTTGCAGCGACTTAAGGTTTCATCGGGACTTGTGGTTTGGTATTCTGTGTATGTGCCTAGCTGTTGTAATTTGTCTTTGAGATTATTCTCTCCCAAGCTTGAAGCATCTAAAAAAACGATTTTATTTTGCATTTGGATTCCTTTTTTGGGTTATAATTTCACAAACATTTTACTACAAAAGAGGGGAAAAATGCACAATCATTCTAAAATTGTCTCAATTTTGTTAGACGCACTTCCTTATATTAAACTTTTTAGAGGTTCTAAAATTGTCATTAAATATGGTGGTGCTGCACAGATAAATCCAGAGCTAAAAGAGCAATTTGCAATGGATATTGTTTTGCTTTATATGCTCGGAATTAAGCCTATCATTGTGCATGGTGGGGGGAAGCGGATTAATGAGTTGTTAGGAGCTTTGGAGATTGAGAGTGAATTTGTTGATGGGCTTAGAGTAACAAGTTTAGAGGCGTTGAAAGTCGTAGAAATGGTGCTAAGTGGGGAGATTAATAAAGAGATTACAGCATTTTTGAATTATCATGGTGTAAATGCTTTGGGGATTAGTGGCAAAGATGCCTCACTTTTTTTGGCAAAACCAAAAAATAATGGGAAGTATGGTTACACAGGAGAGATTATTGCAACCAAAGGAGAAGTGATTGATAATCTTTTGGCGCAAAATCTTGTGCCTGTCATTGCCCCTATTGCTTGTGGAGAAGAATCAGGTCATCCGGGCTTTAATATCAATGCTGATAGTGCTGCAAGTGCCATAGCCATAGCCACAAAGGCAAAAAAGGCAATATTCTTGACAGATACTCAAGGGGTTTTAAATGAGGACAAAAAGATTATTCAAAGCCTTACATTGCAAGAAACAAATCGCTTGATTGAAAAAGGCGTGATTAGCGGAGGAATGATACCTAAGGTAGAAGCGTGTTTGGATTGTATTAGCAATGGAGTGGAGAAAGCCCATATCATTGATGGGAGGATTCCACATTCACTTTTATTGGAGCTTTTTACGAGTGCTGGGATTGGGAGTGAGTTTGTAGGAGAGTGATTTTGTTTTAATAGCACAATAAAGGCTTAAATGCCTCTATTGGAACACCTTTTGCTTGCTTTTTTTTTAGATTTTAGAAAAAGGTAGGCAAATGGCTAGCGTTTCAAGTGCTTTTTACTCTAATTATTTAAATATTTATAGCAGTCCAAACTCCGCTAATTCTACAAGTTATAAAGAAATACAAGAATCAAATACACAGATAGAAACTCAAAGTGATGAGGAAATATTAAGTAAAGTTCAAAAGAATGTCGGATTCTTTACGGCAACTTTTATGCAATCTATTTGTAATACTGATATTGAAAAATCATTAAACAAAAATAAAAGTGGATTTTCTAGTTATATGACAATAGATACACAAGATTTGCACTTTCATGGTCAAGTATTAAATAAGGTTAATGATTATTCTGGACAAAAAATTACTCAACAAGAAATGCAAGAAGCACAAGATTTCCTAAATGAGCAAATGGATAATCTAATGCTAAAATTCTATAAGGCTAATCCTGAAATAGTAGAGGATACACTAAAGGGAGATTTTATCTTTTATTCTGAAGGTGGCTTAAATAGAACAATGAATGTTGATGATATAGAAATATCAAGAGACTATCCAGAGCTAAAATATGATAAAAAGGTTTCTGCTATTTTATTTGCTTATGGGGCTAGAATAGAAGCAGATAGAACAAATAATGAATATGAAAAGTTTCTCAATAAAGCAAAAGAATATCTTGGTAATACTGAAAAATTAGATGAAATTGATGAAAAAATATTGTGGGAAATAGAAAGTGGATTATTTCAGTATAATGAAAGCAAAATTGCTGCGACAGGGTATGAATTATTTTCTGCTCTTTCAAATATGTTATCCCCCATAGAGCAAGAAAAAATTACAGATTCCATTGCTAAAGTTATAGGGTTTTACTCACAATCAAATTCAATAGAAATCAATGGCATTAAAGTATCTTGGGAACCGCAAAATACAAATTATTCTGTAAATGATATATACTCCCTTCACAATAAAATTGGATTAATGAGTTTTAAAGTAGATTATCCGCAATCAAACAATCTTACAAGTCCTCATAACGGTCTCTTAACCTCTCTTGCCTCTAGCTTTGATACTACCCAAAGTATTTTTGATATACTCAATCAAAAAGAAAAGCTAGAAAAGGAAAATCAAGACTTGAAAAACAAACAAGCAATAGAAGCATATAGTTATGGCAATGGATATTCTAGCACTTTAACTTCTAAAACTTCTAAAGAAATAGATAGTTTCATTAATCAAATGATCAAGGAAGCAAAAGCATAATGCAAAGTAGATTCTAAATCCCATTTATTAGAATCCCAAAGTGATTTTATTTTTAGAGAGATATTGAGATTCTAAGAATCTTAAGAATTTAGAAATTTAATTTAACCAAATCTTTTGGAATCTTTACCACCACTTTTTGAACTAATTCACTTGTATTTGTGGCAATTCCTCCCGCATGGACATCAATGCTTTCAAAGACAGCTAAATTGCCTCCAAAAAGCAGTATGCTAGAGCAATATGGACTAGGGTGATATTCAATCAAATCTTTTGTAGAATCTAAGGGGGTTTTTATTTCACAAAGGCTATTTGGGGCGACAAAAAAGATTTCCTTGCCATTGATAACCATTTGAAAATCTACCATTTCTTGATGGCTTTCATAAAATGCTTCTTTGGGCGATTTTGTATAGTAGGCTTGCTCGATAGCTTTGATGCCACCATCAAAATAAACTTCAAAAGTCTCCCCTGCCTGCATTTTGGAGATTCGCCTAAAGACCTCGCTATCCTCATCTAATGCGTCATAAAGATAGCCAAAGACTTTTGCCAAAATTTCATTCTTTTTGAATTTTTTTGCAATATCTGGTAGATAACCTACAAACATTCTTGCCCCCTAAAAATTTCTCAATCCTACCAAAAACCATTCATCTTGGTTTTCTCTCTCTAGCTCAATAATGCAACCTTTGTGGATTTTGATATTTGAAGTTTTAAAACCACAGATTAATTGCACAAATTCACTAATTGTAGGTTCATGTCCGACAACAACGAGTGTTTGCCAATCTTCCTCAATCTCATCTTTATGTTTCAAATACCCCTCCAAACCCACTTCTGGATTGAGGCTAGGGCTTAGAAAAAAGGTGCTTTGATCTTGAAGCTTTGCAATGTATTTTGCGGTATCACAAGCGCGTAATGCCAAAGATGAGACGATAGCATCGACTTTTGGATATTGTTTGTGGATATATTTAGCTATTTTTTTAGCCTGTTTTTTGCCTTTTTTGGTGAGTGGGCGTTTTAAATCATCTTCGCCAACCCATTTTTCTCTATCTTCTGCTTTTGCATGACGCACTAAAATTAATCGCATAAAATCCCTTTATCTAAGTTTTTCTACCATTTTAATCACTAAATTAGCACTTTGCTTTGCAGAATGTTCTAAAAATTCTTCATAGCTAATAAGTGCCTCATCGCTGGCATTGTCTGAAATAGCTCGAATCACGCAAATTGGGATATTGAGATTGTCACACACAACTGCCACGCTTGCCCCTTCCATTTCGATAGCATCGGCTTTAAATTCGTTTTTGATCCATTCTTTTTTTTCTTTGCTGCTGATAAATTGATCCCCTGTTGCAATAATGCCTTGATGGAGTGGGATTGCAAATTCTTTGGCAACTTCTAAGGCTAAGTTATTGAGGCTTGTATCAGTGGGTGTAAAGATTTTTCCTTCAGAAAAATAACCAAAAGGATGCCCAAAAATAGTAATATCTACATCATGTTGGCAGAGCTTTTCTCCAATCACCAAATCGCCGATTTTATAATTTGGATTTATCCCGCCAGCCACGCCATTGAAAATCATTTTTTCACAGCCAAAATGCAAAATCATAGTCGCAGCACTTAGACTTGAATGCACCTTGCCTATGCGACTGCAAGCAATAATGAGTGTTTTATTAGGCAAAGAAACTTTATAAAAGGTATTTCCGCCAAATGCAATCGTTTCATAAGTTTTATAATATTCCAAAAGAGGCGAGATTTCCTCTTGCATAGCACCCAAGATTCCAATAGTCATTTTAATCCTTTTGTAAGAAGTTTTGGATTTCTTCATAAGTTTGTAGTGATAGAGTTTCTTTTGAGGTGAGGCGTTTGTTTAAGCCTTTTAAGACATTGCCTCCACATTCTATAAAAGAGTCAATGGAAGCGTCATTTTCTCGGATAGATTGTTTATAAAGCACAGGAGAAATTAATTGCTTAGAGAGTAGCTCTAAAGCTTGTGATTTCGTATTATAAGGGCGTGCTGTTACATTTGAGATAATGGGGAATGCAAAAGAATCTTGCAAGGTTTCTTGCAAAAGAGTGCTAAATTCATCGCACATATTATCCAAAATCGGACAATGGCTTGCCACAGACATTGGCAACATTAAAGCCCTTTTGGCACCAAGTCCTTTTAGTTCCACCTCTAGTGCAGATAAATCTTCTCTACTGCCTGCTAAAACCATTTGTCCATCGCCATTGTAATTAGCACACCAAACTTTTAAGCCTACATTGCGTTTTTTCTCGCACAATTCTTCTAAAATAGAATCTTCTAAGCCCAAAACAACCATCATTCCAGCTTGTTGCTTTTTGCAAGATTCTTCCATAAGCTCCCCGCGTTTGCTAACGAGTTTTAATGTTTCTTCAAAGCTTAAAGCACCACTTGCACAAAGTGCGCTAAATTCTCCCAAAGAATGCCCCAAACTCATATGGATATTTTCAAAGATTTTGGGTTTAATGAGATGAAAAACGCTGTAACTTACAAGCAAGATTGCAGGTTGTGTATAGCGTGTGAGATTGAGTTTGTCGTTTTCTTCAAAACAAAGTTTTTGCATATCTTCTTTTAAAATATCACTTGCTTTTTCAAAAAGCTCTTGAATTTCTTTGCTGTTGTCAAAGAGGTTTTTTCCCATTCCGATACTTTGGCTACCTTGTCCGGGAAAGATAATAGATAATTTCATTGTTTTCCTTTACATACTTTTTTTGGCTTGTATTCCAAGCAAAGCTAATCCAGCATTGAGGGATTTTGCTACGATGCTTAAAACGCTTAAAATTTGCTTTTCATTTGGAGTGTTGAGGATTTTTTCTTCATTGTAAAAATGGTGAAATTCTCCTGCTAGAGTGCGTAGATATTCTACGACTTTTTGGGGGTTTCTTTGTGCAAATGAATCTTCTAATACTTTTGAGAGATTGAGTGCCAAAACCAACAAATCACGCAAAGATTCGCTAAGATTTGTAAAATCTTTTGTGAAATTGTCCAAAGAATTTTGGGATTTTTCAAAAAGTGTGTGAATCCTTGCATGTGCGTAATTAATATAATACACAGGATTTGATGAATCTTGTTTTTTCAAATCTTCCACATCAAATTCTAAGTGTGTATCTGCTTTTTTGCTCAAAAATATTAGACGCAAGGCGTCCGCACCCACATCTTCTACCACATCTTTCATTAAGATGAAGTTTCCTGCCCTTTTGCTCATTTTATAAGCTTCACCGCCTTTTAATAAGGCAACCATTTGCGAAAGTAGAATTTCAAGTTTGCTACTCTCATAGCCCAAAAATTCTATGGCTGCTTTGACGCGTGCAATGTATCCGTGGTGATCTGCTCCCCAAATATTGATATATTGATTGAAGTTGCGTTCCATTTTGTTTTTGTGGTAGATAATGTCGCCTGCAAGATAGGTTGGCTCCCCATTTTCTCTAACGATTACTCTATCTTTCTCATCGCCAAATTCTGTGGATTTTAGCCAAATTTTACCTTCTTGCTCATAAATTCCATTATTAGCCCTAAGAAGCTCTAAAGTGCTATCCCATTGTGCATAAAGTTCTTTTTCACTCACAAAGTGATCAAAAAAGATTCCTATTTCAGCGAGATTTGATTTGATTTCATCAAGCATTTTATCTTTGCCAAAAAGGCTAAGTTTTGCAATGGAATCTGCATTTTCAAAAATCTCCATTCCAAAAGATTCTTTTGCATCTTTGGCTAATTCTAAGATATATTCGCCTTTGTAGCAACCTTCTGGCAATTCATAAGATTCCCCCAAAAATAAATGCCTCCCAGCAAAATAGATAGATTTCCCTAGATTTTCAATCTGCACACCAGCATCGTTGATGTAGTATTCTGTGGCGATAGAATAACCGAGGTATTTCCCGATTCTGCTTAAACTATCTCCAAAAATTGCACCCCTAGCATGCCCTATATGCAAGGGACCGGTTGGATTTGCACTGACATATTCTAAAAGAATGGTTTCTTTTTTGGGGGCATAAGGTTTTAAAAAGTCTTTGGTGCATGTTTCTAAAAATTTATCACTCAAAAAGAAATTCACATAGCCATTGATGATGTTTATGCTAGAAATTTCTTCTAAGGATTCAAGAGATTTTGCAAAGTTTTGTGCAATTTCTTGTGGGCTTTTTTTGAGGGTTTTTGCAAAGCTAAATGTTGGCAGAGCAAAATGCCCAAACTTCTTGTCTCTAGGTTGTTCCAAAACACTTGTGATTCCAAGTGTTTCATCAACAATTTTTTTGATTTTATGATACATTGTTAAACTTTTGTAGTTTCATTAGGGGTTGTTGTAGTTTCTTTGGTAGTAGAATCCTTTTGGATTTTGTCTTGTTGGGATTCTGTGGCATTTAGAGTGGTTTCTTCTTCATCTTCTTTAATGGCTTTTTTGAAATTTTTGATTCCTGAACCCAAACCTTTAGCTAATTCTGGAATTTTTTTAGCCCCAAAGAGCAAAACAATAATTAATAAAACAATAAGCCAGTGGCTCCAGCTTGAAAATCCCATATTTAATTCCTTTTATCAAAAATAGCCTTTATTATAGCATATTTCAACTTGCATAAAAACTATTTTGTAAGCTTGCTTGGAAAAACTCTTTGAAAATGCCACTTTTATCTCGCAAGATAGCGTTTTTTATGCCTTCTTCTTGTGAGGTTTGGAAGATGATTTCCCCTTTTTGTAATAAAATAATTTCTTGGCATAGTTGCAAAATGATTCTTAAATCGTGTGAAATGACGATGAAGGTAATACCAAAGTGGTGTTGGATTTCTTTGAGATTGTCTATCATTTTGGCTTGCAAATGCACATCAAGATTAGAGAGCGCTTCATCTAAAATGAGGATTTTTGGTTTGAGTGCAATGGCTCTTGCAATAGCGATTCTTTGTTGTTCTCCGCCGCTAAAGTATGCACTTTTTTTGTCCAAAGATTGAGGGTCTAATCCTACAAAGTTTGCTAATTTTTGACTTTGGAGCTTTTTATCTGTGATGAGATTGTAATTTGCTAATCCCTCTAAGATACATTCCCTAGCGCTTAATCTTGGATTGAGTGCGCTTTGAGAATCTTGAAAGATGCCTTGTATATTTTGGCGGATTAGCTTATCTTTGCCTTGAAAATACTCATGATCCAAAATAGTAACCTTGCCACTTTTTGGTCTCTCTAGCCCAAGCAAGATTCGCACAAGGCTAGATTTGCCCGCACCATTTTGCCCTAAGATTCCTAGATTTCTATTAGGTGTGAGTGAAAAATGGATATTTTTTAATACATAATGCTCTTTTGCTTGAGAGAAAAAATTGCCTTTTTTGTAGCTTTGTGTGATGTCTCTAACTTTAAGCAAAGTTTCCACGAAAATCCCCCCATGGTGTGTTTAGCAATCTCTCATTTTCAAATAACAATTCTTTGGCTTTAGTGTGTTTTGGAGTTTTGAAAATTTCATCTCTATTGCCTTGTTCGATAATTTCTCCCTGGTTGAGAATGATGATTTCTTCTGCCATTTTGTGGGCTAAAAATAAATCGTGAGTGATAAAGAGCATTCCAAAGCCCATTTTGTTTTGTAAATTTAAAAGCAAGTTTGAAATTTGCCAAACCCCAAGGCAGTCCAAATCGCTAGTCATTTCATCAGCGATAATAAAATCAGGCTTGATGCAGATACTAAGGGCTATCATTGCTCTTTGGAGCATTCCGCCACTTAGTTCAAAAGGATAAGAATCTAAAATCTCTTTTTTTAAGCCCACTTCTTCTAAGCCCCATTTATCACTTGAAAGGGATTCTAAATGGTGTGCTTTGAGCGTTTCTAGGAAATGTTCTTTGAGGGTAAAAATGCCATCAAAACAGCTTGCAGGATTTTGTAAAATCACTCCAAATTTTTGATTGCTTTGAATCTCGCCGCTTGTAGTGGCATTTTGGGGTAAAAGTCCTAAAATTGCTCTAGCAAGGAGACTTTTGCCGCTTCCACTTTGTCCTAAAAGAGCGATTTTTTGTTTGGTTTTTAGGGTGAGATTGAGGTTGTTTAGAATCTTTTTTCCATCGATAAAAAGGCTAAAATCTTTGATTTCTATCATTTTTGTTCCTTGAGAGATTCCAAAGAATACTTATCTCTTAAAGATTCCCCTAGGGTATTAAAAATGGCAACAGAGATAAAAATGCAAATTCCCGGGTAGAGCATTAAAAGCGGATATTCCATAATATAGGGGGCAAAATCTTGAATCATCACTCCCCATTCAGGCATAGGTGCTTGCACTCCAAGCCCCAAAAATGATAAGCCAGAGATATGCAAAAGCATATGTCCAAAATCAAGGGTGATTAGAATAATCATCTGCACAAAAACAGCTGGCAGGATATGTTTTATCATAATCTTAAAATCACTCCCCCCAAGCATTTTGGCTGCTTGAATGTATTTTTGGGTTTTTACTTCCAAAACAATGCTTCTAACCATTCTTGCATACCAAGCCCAGTGAGTGAGAAAAATTGCCAAAATCACATTAGCAATCCCAACACCAAAAATAGCAATGAAAAATAACGCTAAAATGAAGGTTGGAAAAGTCAGGAAAACATCGCAAATTCGCATTAAAATATTATCCAAAATCCCACCTTTATACCCTGCGATAATCCCTACAAAAAAGGAACTTATTGCAATCAGCAAAGAAATAATAAAAACGCTAAAAATAGAGATTCTAGCACCATATCCTAAGCGACTTAAAATATCTCTTCCTAAATGGTCTGTGCCCAACCAATGCTCTAGTGAGGGGGGGAGAAATTTGTCCTCTAAATTTCCCAAAGTAGGATCATAAGGGAAAATAATAGGGGCTAAAATGGCAATTAAAATAAGTGTGATTGCCAAAAATAGAGAAATCTTTAAACGCATTTTAGTTCTCTTTGTAGCGGATTTTTGGGTTGAGGTAAGCCATTAGAATATCCACAATGAGATTAAGAAGCACAAAAACAACCACCATAATGAGCATAAAAGCTTGAATCACGGGGTAATCATGACTATAAATCGCACTTACTGCATACCTTCCAAATCCCGGCAATCCAAAGAGTATTTCCACCACCACAGCACCGCCTAGAATCTCTCCAAAATGCATTCCAAAAGAAGTGATAATGGGCAATAAAGAGTTTTTTAGGATATGTTTTTGGATAACATTTTGTGGAAGTTTTCTTGCATAAGCATACAAAATATTTCTTTGATTTTGGTGTTCAAGGTAGCTTACCCTCACAAGTCGCATATTAATAGCAATAGACATAAGACTTAATGTGATAACTGGCAAAATGTAGCTTTTGGGGGAAAAATCTTCATAGGGTGAGAGTATCCCAAAACCTAGAGTGAAAATGTAAATTAGCAAAAATCCAAACCAAAAACTAGGCATAGAAACGCAAAAGAAGGCAAAAATACCTAATCCCCTATCAATCCACGAATCTTTTTTGATAGCACCAAGTATTCCTAGGATAATCCCAAAAAACATTACTACAAGCATAGAAATAAAAGCAAGATTAAGTGTGGTTGGTAGATAATATAAAATATCTTCTAACACTGGTCGTTTGGTAACATAAGAATTTCCAAAATCCAAAATAAAAAGATTTTTTAGCCAAATGAAGTATTGCTCCAAAAAGGGCAGATTCAATCCAAGTTCGATTCTAGTGGCTTCTAGGGCTTCTTGTGTGGGTGGAATTTGAGATTGTGTGAGATATGCAAAGGCTGGGTCAATAGGGCTTAATCGCAAGATTCCAAAGACAATAAAAGAAACAACCAATAAAATGGGGATTAGCAAAAAAAATCTTTTAAAAATGAAAAGCCACATTATTTGACTTCCATTGCTTCAAATAAAAATTCGGTTTCCATTGCACCTATTTGGTAAGATTTGATTTTGGTTTTGTTGTAGATTCCAAGCACTACATTATAGCTAAGAGGCAGGTAAATGGCACTTTCATCAAGCAAGTTAAGTAGGGTTTGGTAGTCGCGTTTGAGTATTTTTTCATCGGTTTGATTGAGGATTTTGTGGATTGTGGATTCTATTTTTTGGCGGGAATTTAAATCCTTTTGTGCTGCAAAATCTGCATGTGAAGGGATAAGCATAGAGGCTATGAAAGAATGAGGGTCAAAAGGATTCCCCCAAGTTTCATTGAAAATCAAATCAAAATCCCCATTTTTTTGTTTTTGAAAAAAGCCAATAGGCTCACTGGCTATAAGCTCTATTTTGATTCCGCTTTTTGCTAAGTTATTTTGGATAGCTTCAGCGATGGCTTTTTGTATGGGATTATTTGCGACATAGACAAACTGCAAAGATTCTTGATTGTAAGTGCTTTGGGTGAGATTTTCTTTGGCTTTTTGTGGATTGAAAGTTGCATTTTGCATTGTTGTGTTACAAAATTCCAAAGAGGGGTTAAAGAGGGAATTAGCTGGCTTATCAATTTTGAGTAGTATTTTTTCTAAAATGCTTTGTTTATCAATAGCAGCCAAAATGGCTTTGCGTAAATGAATATCTGCTGTTTTTCTATCTTTGGAGGCGTTGATGATGATATGAAAAGTCCCTTGTGGTTGTGATTGTATGGTTTGGTATTTGGCATTTTTACTTAGACGCAGGAAGTTTTCTCTTGAAATCGAATCTTTCCCCACTAAAATATCCAAAGCCCCACTTTCAAAGGCTAAGATTCTGGAGTTTGCATCAGGTAGGATTTTTATTGTAAGTTTAGAGATTTGCAGTTTGTTGCCGTGGTAATATGGATTTGGCACAAAGATATCATAAGCACCAAGCTTACTTTCTTTTAAAATCCAAGCTCCACTACCAATGGGGGCTTTTATGCCATTTTTGGTTGAGCCATTTAGCATTGCACTAGGTGCGATAAATCTAAAAGGGCGTGGCAGACTTAACTCATTGAGTGTAGCAATATAAGGGCTTTTGAGCTTGAGTTCAAAAGTTTTGGAATCCAAAGCTTTGGCACTTATAATTTTTTGGGTGATTCCAAGCCAAGAATGACGCATTTTGTTTTCTAAAATGGCTTTGAAATTTGCTTCAATGGCATAAGCATCAAGGGGGCTTCCATCAGAAAAAAGCAAATTTTCTTTGATAAAAAAGGTATAAGTTTTATTATCTTTTGAAATTTCCCAAGATTCTGCAATTTCCCCTACAAACTTTTGTCCATCAAATCTAATAAGGGGCTGATAGAGCATAATTTGGGCATACATTTGGTTGGGCGAATAAAGGTGTGGGTTGATATTTCCTGCATTTAACGCCCATGCAGTTGTTATTTCCCTGCCAAAAGCCACAAAGGGTAAAAACAGCAAAAAAAGAAAGATAAATGTATGCTGGGTGAAAATAAAGGGTGTTTTTTTAATCATAATTGCCCTAGATTTAAAGATAAAAATAAATTTTACAATTTTACACCAAAAACCTTAAATCTTTCAAAGTGGTTTTTTTTGTGGGTTTTTGCAACAAAATTTGTGGAGAAAAATATGTAAAGATTAACAAATGTTAATTTTTTTAGGTGCATTTTTGTCTAAAATGCACACTTTATATTTTGAAGTCAAAAGGATTTATTATGTTAGATATACAAACAAAAGAATTAGTAAAAAGCACAATTCCTGCACTTAAAAGTCAAGGTGAGGATATCACAAAGGTGTTTTATCGAGAGCTTTTTACGCGTTATCCACAGGTAAAGGGTATGTTTGATATGCAAAAGCAAAAAGACGGCTCACAGCCAAAGGCTCTTGCAATGGCGGTTTTAAATGCAGCAAAAAACATCGATAATCTTGAGAAAATCCGCCCTTCTATAGAATCTATTGGCAAAACACATGTGCGTCTTAATGTAAAACCTGAGCATTATCCGCTAGTGGGAGAGTGTTTGCTTGTGGCGATTAAAGAGGTGCTAGGAGCTAGCGATGAAGTACTAGAGGCATGGGGCAAGGCGTATGGGGAAATTGCGGAGTTTTATATCAAGATTGAAAAGAAAATTTATCAAGAACAAAAATAAATTTTAATTTGCAAAAAAACTTTGAAAGCAGGGCTTATTTGAATAAAAATTGATGAATGTTAGCATTTGCTAGACTATTTTGTTTTTTAAATTTTATTAAACTTTTTGATTTTTTGGACATCTTTTTCTAAGGTTAAGTTGCTAAAAGTTATAGTTTGGTGCGCATAATGTTTAATGCTATTGTTTCTTGGTATTTTATCTATTTTTATGTGCAGTGTGGATTCATTATTTGATAAATCCACACTGTTTGGAAGATTAGGATTAATTCTTATCCTTATCCACTAGCTTGCCAGCACCAATCCAAGGCATCATCGCACGCAATCGCTCACCCACTTGCTCGATTTTATGATTTGCTAGATTCTTGCGTTCGGCATTCATTCGTGCATAGCCTGCTTTTCGCTCCAAGATAAAATCTTTTGCAAATCGCCCCTCTTGAATGTCAGAGAGAATCTCTTTCATCGCCTTTTTAGATTGCTCATTTATCACACGCGGACCGCTTACCATATCGCCGTATTCTGCGGTGTTTGAGATAGAATAGCGCATAGTCGCCAAGCCTCCCTCATACATCAAATCAACGATGAGCTTTAGCTCGTGCAAACACTCAAAATACGCCATTTCTTCAGGGTATCCTGCCTCTACTAGCGTCTCAAATCCCGCTTTGACAAGGCTACTCACCCCACCGCAAAGCACTGCTTGCTCACCAAATAAATCCGTCTCTGTCTCATCTTTGAAAGTTGTCTCGATGATTCCGCTTCGCCCACCGCCGATTGCTGCGGCATAGCTTAGTGCAATCGCCTTTGCATCGCCCTTGCTTGTGTCTTGCTCCACCGCGATTAAATCTGGAATCCCACCGCCTCTCACAAACTCGCTTCGCACAGTGTGTCCGGGGGCTTTTGGTGCGACCATAATCACGCCCACGCCTTTTGGAGCTTTGATTTGCCCAAAGTGGATATTAAATCCATGCCCAAAAGCGATGATTTTATCCTCACTCAAATGTGCTTTAATATCTCTCTCAAACACATCAGCTTGCAATTCATCAGGGATTAGGATCATCACCACATCAGCCCATTTTGTCGCCTCGCTCACCTCTAAGACTTTGAAGTTTTTTGCCTCTGCCTTGCCCCAGCTTTTGCCGCCTTTATATAGCCCGATGACCACCTCCACGCCAGAATCCCTTAGATTCTCCGCGTGTGCGTGTCCCTGACTTCCAAAGCCGATGATGGCTACTTTTTTCTTTTGGATAAGCCCTAAATCACAATCTTTATCGTAATATACTTTTAATGCCATATTTAACCTCACTTTTTAAGTAAAATATAAGGGTTTGATTATATTCTTTTCAAACTTAGTAATTACTTTGAAAAATATCTTTTCGAGGTTTATTGCTTGGGTTGAATTTCTTGATTTTCTACTACTATATTGGGACGGATTTTCTCAATAATTTTGGGTCCAAAACCTTTGATGTTTTTTAAATCATCAATAGATTTTAGGGGAGTTTTTTCTCTATAATCAATGATGGCTTGTGCTTTTGCCTCTCCTATGCCTTTGATACTCATTAACTCTTCTTTGCTTGCTTTGTTTAAATCCACAGCACCAAAAAGGAATGATATTGCCAAAAATAATGTTGCTAAAAGTTTTAACATAAGTTCTCCTAAAAGTTGAAATAATCTAAATTGTATCAAAAAAGTTAAAAAATATTTAATTTATTGAAGAGAGTGAGGGCAAATTTGTCAGTATGTGTATTTTTGTAGCAGTTTAAATTTTTCTGTAACTTAAAGCTTCCATTAGGTGTTTTTTCTGGATTTGCTCACTTAATTCTAAATCGGCAATGCTTCTTGCAACTCGCAAGATTTTATCAACGCCTCTAGCGGAGATTCCAAAACGCGTAATGGCTGTATCTAAAATTTGTTTTTCTTCTTTTTGGAGTGTGCAAAACCGCTCCAAATCTTCGCCTTGCAACCTTGAATTAAACACTTTTTGAGAGCGGTTTTTTTGAAATTCAAATGCTTTTAAGATGCTTTGTTGCATTTCTTCTGAGGTGATTTTGTGTGTGGATTGACTCCCTTCTTGCATTTGCACAAATAAATCTAATCTATCCCAAAAGGGTTCAGAAATCTTGTTTTTGTAAGCGTTGATTTCTTTTTGGTTGCAACGACATTCTTTGGAAATGCTTAAGAGATTCCCACAAGGGCAGGGATTCATCGCACCAATAAACATAAAATCTGCAGGACAAGTAACTTTTGTTTGGAGTCTGGAGATAGTGAAATTGTGGTTTTCTAGTGGCTCACGCATAGATTCTAAGATTGTTTTTGGGAAATGTGGCAACTCATCAAAAAATAAAATTCCCAAATTTGCAAGACTAATTTCTCCATATTTAATGTTTTGCCCTACCGCACTTCCCAAAATAGCAGCTTTTGTGGCACTATTATGAGGATTCCTAAAAGGTCTTAAAGCAGAAATTTTGAGAGTGCTTGAAGCTAATTGCAGGATTTCAGATAAATTCAAAGGAGGCAAAATATAGGGGATTCTTGAAGAAATCATACTTTTTCCACTCCCTGCACTTCCTTCAAAGAGGATATTGTGGAATCCGCAAGCCGCTATGAGTGCCGCCCTTTTGGCTCTTTCTTGCCCTTTGATATCTTTGAAATCTAAGGTGAAATTTGTTTCAAAATAGTATTTTTCTCCCGCTATGTTTTTGTGCATAAATGGTAAATTGCTTTCAAGGATTTCAATAGGCGGTGGATTTTTGAGTGTTTCAATAGCTTCTTTGAGTGTTTCTACATAGTAGGCTTTGAGGTTGGGAAGTTTTGAGTAGAATTTTTGGGCACTTTTGGGGAGTATGAAAATAGAATCTGCATTTTGGCTATGGCTTAGAAGTGAAAAAAGCAAAGGATAGATAGATGGAGTGTCTTTTACTCTCCCATCAAGCCCGAGTTCCCCAAAAGCAAAGTATTTTTGTGTGGTTTGGTTGTTTAATTCACTAAAATCGCAATATCCATAAAGTGCGATTAAAAGTGCAATGGGTAAATCATAAAAGCTTCCTTGTTTGGGTAAATCTGATGGAGAGAGATTGACGCTAATTTTTAGCGGAGGAAATTTAAAATCATTTGCTAGCAAAGAAGATTGGACTCTTTGGCGAGATTCTTGGATTGCATTACCTGCTAATCCTGTTATTTGAAAAGAAGGAAGTGTTTTGGTGAAGCTAACCTCTACTTCCACTTCTTTGGCTTCCAAACCTTCTTGCGCTGCACAATATAAGAGATGAAAAGCCATTTTTAACTTTTTCTTTTTTGTTTTAGCTCTTTTTCAAATTTCTTGCGTTTGATAATAGAAAGCTTGTCGATAAAAAGAATGCCATTTAAATGGTCGATTTCATGTTGCAAGGCAACTGCTAAATAATCATTGGCTTCTAATTGCAGATTCTCGCCATAGCGATTTTGGTAATGGATTTTTAAAGAAGAGTAGCGTTTGACTTCCTCATAAAATTCAGGGACGCTGAGACAGCCTTCATTGAAGAGAATCTCTCCATTTTTTTCTATAATTTCTGGATTAATGATTTCTAGCAAGTTTTCTTTGTGTTGATTGCCCTCTTCATCGGGTAGGCAAATGAGCAAAGCACGGATTGGTTTTGCCACTTGAATTGCAGAGATACCAACTCCATTTTTGTTTAGCATTGTTTCATACATGGCATCTAAAAGCTGATGTAGGGATTCATCAAAATTTTCTATTGGTTTTGAAATTTGCCGCAATAGTGGATTTGGATAGGTGATAACTTCTAGCATCAATTTTCTCCATAGGTTGCAAAAGAAAGATTGTTATTAGAGGCTTTTTTGAGTGCGTCTAAAGCATTTTTGAGGATAGTTTTTGGATTTTGGTTGGTTTGAATTTCGCAGATTCCGCTACATATATTAAGGGATAATTCCTCTTCCCCCAAAAATACATTGGTAGTAGAAATTTTTTCAGAAAGGCGGTTTGCAAAACGCTGGGCAAATTTTTTGTCCCCATGGCTTATTAAAATCCCAAAAATACCTTCCCCGCAATAAGCCAAAGTATCGCTTTTGTTGCAATTTTTTGTAAGAATTTTTGTGATTGTTTTGTTGATAAGAGTGGCGTTTTTTTCAGAGGTGACTTTTTTGGCTAAGTTTTTGGCGACTTTTATCATAATAAGAGAGGATTTGTGCTTATCAATAGTAATCTCTTCACACTCGCTTTGGAGCTTGGCATTCAAAAAATGCTTGTTGTAAATGCCATACCTACTATCACAAATGATTTCGTTATTGATGCTTTCGATGGCTTGAGTGGTTTTATTATAAGAGCTTTTGATTTCTTGTAGTTGTTTTCTTGAGAGATCGCCCACTTTCCCTAATTCTTTTTCAAAAATGGTTATGACATTTTGTAGCATATTGACATTATTAACAGATTCAATTTCTCTAGCGTGTTTTTTGAGAATATTTTGCAAAAGCTGAAAATTGCTAAAAACAGCACTAATTAATTGAAGAGTATTTACCATACAGCTTTGTGCTTTAATGATTTTATTTTCAAGAGAAATTTGTTTTTCAGAGGGGGTAGATTCAATTTCAAGAAAACGCATAGCATTATTTTTAAAATCTTGAGGCTTGTCTTCTAATAGTTTTTCAAAATAAATTTTGTAATTATAGGGGCTAGGAAAAATCTTATTGGCAAGCATAGTTTGTATGATTTGCTCGCCATAGGTTTCTAATGAATCGCTTTTGGGGGTTGTGTTTTCTTGTAATGGTTGATTTTCGAGCGGTTGTGGGCTAGAAGCGAAAGAAGGGATGTTTTCAATGTTGGGTAATTTTTCTTTCTCTATCCCATCAGTTTCAAAGTTTGGTAATTCAGCAAATGCTCCAAAATCATCTTTCATTTCCAAACCTTATTTCAAGCTTTTTGTCAAAACATTATCAATTAAGCCATATTTTTTGGCTTCTTGCGCACTCATAAAAAAGTCTCTATCAGTGTCTTTAGAGATTTTTTCTAGTGATTGATTGGTGTTTGCTGCTAATATTTCATTTAAAGTTGCTTTTAAACGCAAGATTTCTTTGGCTTGAATCTCAATATCAGTAGCTTGTCCCTGTGCTCCACCTAATGGTTGATGAATCATAATTCTTGAATTTGGCAAAGAGTATCTTTTGCCTTTCGTGCCGCAGCTTAGTAGAAATGCACCCATACTAGCTGCTTGTCCGATACAAATTGTGCAAATGTCTGGTTTGATGTAGTTCATTGTATCATAAATGCTAAGCCCGCTTGTAACAACGCCACCGGGTGAATTGATATAGAGATAAATATCTTTTTGTGGATCTTCTGCTTCCAAAAAAAGTAATTGTGCGACAATTGAAGAAGCAATACCATCATCAATTTGTCCGCTTAGCATAATGATTCTGTCTTTTAGAAGTCTAGAATAAATATCATAGCTTCTTTCGCCACGCCCTGTTTTTTCTATGACGATAGGTACATAATAGCTCATTGTGCTTTCTTGTTGAGTAAATTTGTCAATATTCTATCTTCAAGCATTGCCATTTTGATAGCTGGAATTAGATTGTTATTTTGGTAGTATTCAAGTACAGCTTTTGGGTCTTGACGCATTGCCATTGCTTCATAGTAGATGGTGTTTAGAATCTCATTGTTGTGAATATCGATATTATCTCGTTTTGCAATCGCATCAATAATGAAAGTAACTTTTACGCTTTTTTGTGCATTTTCTCTTTGTTCTTCGCGTTTTGCTTTGAGGGCTTGGCTGTCTTTAGCAAGTTTTTCTTGTTCTTCTTTTGGAAGTTTGCTAAATTCATTTCTCAATAATAAATCCATTTCTTGTTCGACAATTAGGGTTGGAAGGTCAAAATCAATTGCATTATGGAGATTCTCAATCAAAGTGCCTTTGAGTTCATTATTGTAAAGTTCTTGTTTTTTCTCTGTGGCAAGTTGTTCTTTGATTTTTTCTTTGAGTAGGGCTACATTAGCTTCTTTTTCTTCTGGTAGCAAAGTCTTTGCAAAATTGTCATCAATCTCAATTTTGCCTTTTGTTTGGATTTCTTGTAATTTTACTTTGAAAATAGCGGGTTTTCCTGCGAGATTTTTTGCATGATAGTTTTCTGGGAAAGTTACATTAATCTCTTTTTCTTCGCCTTTTTTCATGCCAATAAGTTGCTCTTCAAAGCCTTCAATGAAAGACTTACTGCCGATTTTTAAGAGATAATTTTCTGCTTTTCCGCCCTCAAAAGGTTCTCCATCAATAAAGCCTTCAAAATTAATTTTGGCATATTCGCCATCTTTTAGCTTCCTTCTCCCATCCTCAATGCCCACAAGAGGAGCTCTAGCATCTGCAATTTCTTCTAATCTTTTGTTGATTTCTTCCTCACTTACTTCAGGTATTTTTACTTCTGGAATGCAGCTTTCTACCTTATCAAGAGGGATTGTGGGAGTCAAACTCAATTCTATTTCAATCTCAATTCCATTGTCTTTTTTGTCAAACTTCGTAATTTTTGGGTCGCCAATTAGAGCATTTGGCTCTACTTGAAGTTCCTTTAAAATATCTTGTAAGAGATCTTGAACACATTCTCTTTGTGCGTCTGATTCTAGTTGTTTTCCATAGCGTGCTTTGATAACTGCTGTTGGAATTTTACCTTTTCTAAAACCATCAATTTTTAAGTTTTTTCCAGCGTTTTTTGTTACCTTGTCGATTTTTTTATCCAATTCTTCAAGTGAAATTGTCGCTTGTGCATTAGCATTAGCATTGTTGATTTTATTGACCTTTAAACTCGGGTTCATTTTTCTATCTACTCCAAAATAAAAATAGTTGATGTTGGATTTTATCAAATTTTTGCTTAAATATGCAAATTTAGCAAAATTATTCCCCTATGATTTCTCGCACACCTTTGGAGTTTTGTTCGCTTAAAAAGCCTCTTGCAGTCATTTGTTCTACGATATTTGCGGCTTTATTATATCCGATTCCTAAACGCCTTTGAATATAGCTAATGGAAGTTTTTCCATCTGCTAACATAATGCGTTTTGCTTCTTCATAAAGTTCATCTATCTCGCCTTCATAACGCAAATTGAGATTTTCATCTTTGTTTGGCATAAAATTTTCGTCATATTGTGCAGGGCGTTGAGATTTGATAAATTCTACAATTCTTTCAATCTCTTCTTCAGTACTCCAAGGTGCATGGAGTCTTACAATACCTCCACCAGGTGGTGTAAATAACATATCCCCTCTGCCAAGTAAAGATTCTGCACCAAAAATATCCAAAATAACCTTAGAATCAATTTTTTGTCCAACCTTGTAGCTAATGCGTGAGGGCAAATTGGCTTTAATAGTTCCTGTTACAACATCAACACTTGGGCGTTGTGTGGCAACTATTAGGTGGATTCCGCTCGCTCTTGCCATTTGTGCTAAACGGGCAATAGAGAGTTCTGCTTCCTTGCCTCCACTCATCATTAAATCTGCTAATTCGTCAATTACAACAACAATATAAGGAAATGGTTCAAACCCTTCGATTTCTGCTTTTTTGTTGTAACCTTCAATGTTTTTGATTCTTGCTTCACTCATAAGCGTGTAGCGTCTCTCCATTTCTTTGACAGTGCTATCTAGGGCTATGATGGCTTGTTTGGGCTGTGTGATAACGGGCGTTAGAAGATGAGGAATATCGTT
Organism: Helicobacter pullorum; assembly: GCF_900638355.1. Taxonomy (GTDB): domain Bacteria; phylum Campylobacterota; class Campylobacteria; order Campylobacterales; family Helicobacteraceae; genus Helicobacter_D; species Helicobacter_D pullorum. The sequence goes on from NZ_LR134509.1 coordinate 137,007, forward strand.
ATAAATGCTGAATTCTAGCATTTTTGGGTCAATCATAATAAGCTTTAATGTATCGGGCGAATTTTTATAGAGCAATGAAAGAATCATAGCGTTAATCCCGACGCTTTTTCCGCTTCCTGTTGTTCCTGCGATAAGCAAATGAGGGAGTTTTTTGAGGTCTGTAACAAAAGGATTGCCTACAATATCTTTCCCAAGTGCGAGTGTAAGCGGGGAAGAGGAATTTTGAAAAAGCTCATTTTCTAATATTTCGCGTAAATAAATGGTTTGTATTTGGTTGTTTGGAATCTCGATTCCTACGACATCTTTGCCCGGGACGGGGGCTTGGATTCGGATAGTTTTTGCACGCAATGCCATAGCTAAATCATCTTGTAGAGTGAGGATTCTTGAGACTTTGACATTGGGGCTTGGGCGGAATTCAAAAGTAGTAACGATAGGACCAGAATAAGTGCGGACAATATCCCCTTCGATTTTAAACATTCTAAGTTTGCTCAGCAAATCATTGATTTTTCTATCAATTTCTTCTTCATCAATTTCTATACGCTCTTCTTGAGGCATTTGCAAAAAATCTAGTTTAGGGAGTATAAAATCTGTGCTTATGGGCGATGCTTGTGGAGTGAGTTCGATTTCATCAAGTAATGCTTGATTCTCACTGAGAGTTTGCACTTGGGTTGAATGAGGTTTTTCTAGGTTTTCTAGGTTTTCTAGGTTTTCTAGGGATTGTTGGGATTGTTGGGATTGTTGGGATTGTTGGGATTGTTGGGATTGTTGGGATTGTTGGGATTGTTGGGATTGTTGGGATTGTTCTGCGGCTTCTACATTTTCTATTATAGAGGTAGAATCTAGTGTAGAGCTGTTGTTTGGATTTTCTTGTGGTAGCTCTATTGGGTTAAATGGTTCTTGAATTTCAATTGTTTCTTGGTTTTGTGGGGTGATTTGTAAGGTTATATCTTTTTTTTGTTCTAAAGATTCTTGAAGTGTTTGTATAAGCTCTTGTTGCTGTTTGGAGATATTTTGTTGTGGGGAGGGTGCTTCTTGTATAGGCTCTTGTGCTTTGAATCTTGATTGAGGAGCAGTATAAGAATCTCCATAGCCATAGCTTGGAAAGCTAATGTTGTGCATTTGTGTAGAGAGATTTGCCTCTTGTGTGGGTTGTGGCAAGGGTTGTGTGTCAAGCGGAGTTTTTTCTTTTTGGGATTCTAGATGAGTTGGGGATATTTGAGGGGTTTTTGAAATTTCAATAGAATCTATAGAATCCTCTAAATCTTGGGTTTTTTGAGGTGTTTGTGGAATAATATCGGATTGTGTTTGTTCCAAAATAACTTCTTCTATGGATTCTTCTATCTCATTAGAAGCGTTTTGTTCTAGCATTTCTTGTGCTTTTTTGAGTTCATCTTGGATGGCGTAGCGAATATCCTTCATTTCCTCTTCATCGAGATTTTTTTGGATTTGGTCTATCTCATCTTTGAGTGCCTCTCTAATCTCTAACATTTCATTATTGGATTCTTGCTGGATAGTTTGTGGTATATTTGCATTGGGATGGATAAGGCAATCGTGAGTAGAATCTGTTGGCTCTTTGTCGTAATATGCACTAAAGGGTTTGGCGGAATAGAGATTCTTTGGATAGGCTTTAATGGGTTTTGGCTGCTCTTTGGGTGTGTCCGGGATTATTTTTTGGGTAGGGAGATTATTTTCTGTGGTTGTATTTTTTGGGGTTTGTTGTGTGGCTAGTTCTTCTGTTTGTGGTTTTTTGATGAGTTTAATAGGATTCTCATCTTCCTCTTCTTCTTTGGCAAAAAAGCCATTTTTGTCAAATTCTTTAAGCCTTTGTAGGCTCATCATAGATTCCATTTGGAATTGGCGTAAATCATGATTTTCTTGTTGTTTGGCTTCTTTGATTGGGATAAGGCGTATTTTTATTTCTTTTTGTGGGGAATTATTTGCATTGTTTTGGAGTTTTATAATTTTGTGTGGAGAGGTATCTTGAGTGGTTTGTGGCAAACTAGAGTGAGGATTCTCGGTATTCTCATCTTGTGTGTTTGTTGAATCTTCTTGTTGGGTTTCATCGAGGCTTTCTTGTGTGTCCGCATGAGAGGAGTTTTTGCTAAATTCTGCTAATTCCTCAAGTGTTAGGGGATGCGGAGTGTGTTTGGGTGGAGCATTTTTGGAAGGAGGAGTGAAAAAAGCCTTGATGGATAGTAAGATATTTTTGTTTTTTTGTTGAATCTTTTCTTTGTCTATTTTGGTTTGCTCTAAGTCTTGTTTGATTTCTTTTTTGAAGTTAAAAAGAAGCTCTTTTATAGATTTGTTGTGATAAAGCATTGTGCTTAATAAGAATAAAAATAAAGCAAGAATGAAAGTTCCAGTTGGAGTAATTAGGGGTTGTAATATGCTCACAAAGGCAGTGCTAAAGAATCCAGAATCTTTGATAAATACACCTTGAAGCACCAAAAAAGCAAGTGCGCCGATAGTTGCTCCGAGTATTTTTTCTATCAAACGCGGGGTTGTCTTTTGGTGTTTGGAAACTAAATAGGCTAACCAAAAAAGCCAAATATAACCAAGATAGCCAAATAAATAAAAATGTAAATTTGCATAAGAAATGCCAAGATTCCCAAGCCAGCCAAATTTACCAATAATTGATAAAAATCCGAGTATTATAAGGGTTGTAATAATAAGTGTTTTTTGATTAATTTTTAAAAAATTTGCTTTGATGTTGATTCCTTAAAAAATATTCAATAATGGCGAGAGGGTGAGAGAATCGAACTCCCCAGCAAATAGACACCTATTCGCTCAAATGGGTTTGAAGCCCATGATGCCCACCAGTGACATATACCCTCCAAAAATTAAATTTTTGAATCTAGTGTAATTTTACTTAATTTTTACTTGACTATGAATTAAAAATGCGTAGAATTTCTCAAATCAAGCGTGAAATATTTCTAAGATTAAGTTATTAAGATGACTTTTTTCTTTCATCATTGATTTGTTGGACTTTGATGAGGACTTCAACCATTGCTTGATAGAGAGTTTCTGGTATTTCTTTGTCAATATCAACATCTTTATAAAGCGCTCTAGCTAGTGGAGGATTCTCGATGATTGGAATCTCGTGCTCTTTGGCTATATCTTTGATTCTTTGAGCAAGAAAATCCACGCCTTTTGCCAAAACTCTTGGCGCTCTTTCTTTGGTAGAATCATAGCGTAAAGCCACAGCATAATGCGTAGGGTTGGTAACAACAACATCAGCACTAGGAATATTTTGCATCATACGCTTTTTGGCTGCTTGAAACATTAAAGAGCGGATTTTGCCTTTGATTTGTTGATCCCCTTCTTGGTTTTTGAATTCATCTTTGACTTCTTGTTTGCTCATACGCAAAGATTTGAAGTATTGATAGCGTTTGATGAGGTAATCTGTGATTGCCATTACTAAGAAAAAGGCTAGAAGTATTGCAATGAGTATAAGGGCTTTGTCCTTTAGCCAAATCATTTGATCTCCAATGGGGAATAAAGAAACGGTGGTTAGCTCTTTCATAAAGCCCAAAAAAACAAAAAATGCAATGATAAATGCAGTCATCACTTTAAAAGTAATCAAAAAGCCATCGAGCAATTTTTTAAGAGAGATGATATTTTTTATGCCGGTGATGAAATTAAGTTTTTGTAGTTTGGGTTGAATGGCTTTTGTGGTAAGCAAGAATCCGCTTTGAGAAATGTTTGCAACAATCCCAGTTAAAACTAATGCACCAAAAATAGGTGCAAGTAAATAAAGGATTTGAAAAGTTAAAGAAATGGTGATAGAAATTGCATCAGAACGCGTTAAATCTTGGTTGAATGAATTATAAATTTGAAAAAAAATATTGCTAATGCCATCAACCCAAAAATTAAAACACAAAAAAATCAAAACAAGACCAACTACTAATCCCAAAAAAGCATTGACATCAGGGCTTTTTAGGACATTTCCCTCTTCCCGTGCTTTTTCAATTTTACGGGCGGAGGGGGCTTCTGTTTTTTCTTCATCAGCCATTTAAAAAGCCTTGTGTTGCTTGTAAATAATCATAAGGGGTATTGAGGTTTTGGGTTTGAGATTCTTCGATTTCTATGAAATTTGTCTCTATAATCCCTAATAGCTCCATTAAGCGATAGTTTTTTTGGGAGATTTGTTTTTGTATGGGGATTAAAGAATCATAAGTATAGATTCCAAGCAAAGGGTGAATTTTTTTGTTTTTGGCAAAAGTGGATTTTTTTGTTTTTTGATAAGATTCTTGGAGTTTGGCAATGCTTTGTTGGGTGAGAAAGGGAGAATCAATGCTGACTACAAAGAGACTTTGAGAGAGCGTTTTGAGAGAACTTTCTAATCCAAAAATAGCGGCAAATTCAGCACTAGAATCTAAAATAGTTGGAATCTTGTAAGAATTTTGGATAGTAGTTTTGCTAGAAAAATAAACTTTTTTAAAAATTTTTTGCATTTTGTTTGCTTGAAAATCAGCTAAACTTTGTCCAAAAAAATCCAAAGTTTCCTTTTTCTTGCCCATTCTTGAGCTTTTGCCACCACACAAAATGATACAATTTTCAATTTCCAACTCTTTACCTTAAACCAAATAAATACTTAAAAATGGAATTATAGCTTTTTTTGCTTTTCTTGGGTATGATTGCAAAGAAATCTTTAGAATTTAGGAGAACATTTGCTAGTTGATAGTTTTGGACGCACAATAGATTATATTCGCATAAGCGTTACAGAAAGGTGTAATTTTCGTTGTGTCTATTGTATGCCAAACACTCCTATGGATTTGGGCAGGGAAGAAGATGATGTGCCTTTGGAGGGTGTATTAAATTTCATTAAAGTTGCTATTGATGAGGGGGTGAAAAAAATCCGTATCACAGGCGGGGAGCCATTATTAAGAAAAGGGATTGTGGATTTTATTGGTAAGATTTATGAATATAGTCCAAATATTGACATAGCATTAACAACTAATGCTTATCTTTTGGCTCCTATTGCAAAGGATTTAAAGCAAGCTGGTTTGAAACGCATTAATATTTCTTTGGATTCTTTGAAAAAAGAAAAAATTGTTTGTATTTCTAAGCGAGATGGGTTAGAGAAGATTCTGCTTGGCATAGAAAAAGCCCATAAAGAGGGGTTTTTGATTAAGCTTAATATGGTGCCACTCAAAAATATTAATGAAGATGAAATTGTGGATATTTTGGAATATGGAATGGGGCTTGGCATTGGAGTGCGTTTTATTGAGTTTATGGAAAATACACATGCAAAAAATGGCACACAAGGGCTTAGAAGTGATGAGATTCTTGCTAAGATTGGGACAAAATATTCTTATAATCTACTAAAAAAAGATATTTTTGGACCAGCAACTTTGTTTGAAATACCTAGTAAAAATTCTTATATGTTTGGAATCATAGCTCCCCATAATGATGATTTTTGTAAAACCTGCAATAGAATCCGCTTAAATAGTGAAGGCAAGCTCGTGCCTTGTTTATACCATGAAAACGCAGTGGATATCAAAGAGGCTATGTTGCGTGGCAATGCTGATGAGATTCTAAGTAAGCTTAATTTGTGTATCCAAACTAAGCCAGAGAAAAATGATTGGAATGAAAATATGGTTTCTACAAGAGCGTTTTATAAAACAGGCGGCTAATCTTATAGTTCATCAAAATAAAAATTAGGAGAGTTTATGAAATAAATTAAAAAGACAAGTTTGAGTGTTTCTTGGTTTGCTTTTACTTTATTGAGTGCAATAGTTATTACAATGCTTAATTATAGGGCATTTGAGTATGTTTATAATAATCTTTCATCAAGCAATTTTCTAGCAACTTTATTGCTTGTGGTGGCTTATTTTTGTTTGGTATATATTATTTTTGCCTTGCTTTTTGTGAAATATCTCACCAAATTTTTTTATGATTATTTTTATGGGGTTTTAATTGATTCTGATATGATTAAAAATGCAATAGAAACAGATTCAAAAGAAGTTTTAGAATTGCTTAATTGGAGATTGATAGCAGTGTTTTTGCTGACTATTGTTTTTGGCTGGTTGATTGCTAAAATAAACATTGTTTATGCTCCATTAAAGAGGCAAATTTTATTTAGGACTTCTAGCATTGCAGTGGCTTTGGTATTGTTTGTGGCTTGTTTTTTACCTTTTACCAAAACTTATGTTCCATTTTTCCGCACACACAATCAAATTCGACTTTATAACACGCCCTTTTATCAATTTTATGCCTTGCTTCGCTATTACCAAAAAAATCTAATAGCCAAACAGGAATTTAAAGTCCTTACCAAAGAGGTTAAAATAGAAGATGCTAATAAAAGACTGCTTGTTATGGTAGTGGGAGAAACCGCAAGGGCTGAGAATTATTCTCTTGGTGGCTATTCTAAAAATGATACAAATTTTTTTACTAAACAAGAATCGGTGATTTATTTTTCGCAAGTTTCTTCTTGTGGGACAGCAACTGCTATTTCTCTACCTTGTATGTTTTCCTTTTCTAAAAGAAGTGAATATTCTAGCAGTGAATACCAACAAAATGTGTTAGATGTGTTGTCAGAGGGGGGGGGGGGCATATCGTGGCTTAGTAACAATACTGGCGGATGTAAAGGGGTTTGTGCGAGGCTAGATGATGTCGTTTGGTTGAAAGAAGATTATGATGAGGTGCTTTTAAAAGAGCTTGAAAAAAGGGCTGCAAAAACCAAAAAATAAACAACTTATTGTACTGCATATACAAGGCTCTCATGGACCCTCTTATTATAAACGATATCCACAAGAATTTGAGAGATTTAAGCCTACTTGTCAAACCAATCAATTAGAAAAATGCTCCCAAGAATCTTTGGTGAATACCTATGATAATACATTGCTTTATACGGATTTTATCCTCTCTAAAATCATCGCTTTATTGAAACAAAAGCAGGATTATCAAAGCACCTTGCTTTATGTTTCAAATCATGGAGAAAGTTTGGGGGAAAATGGAATCTATTTGCATGGTATGCCCTATCCACTAGCACCAAAAGAGCAAACGCATGTCCCAATGATGTTTTGGAGTAATGATAGGCAGTCGATGAAAAAATTAGATAGCAAAAAAGATTTGGAATTCTCGCACGATAATATTTTTCATACAATTTTGGGATATTTTAAAACAAAAACACCTCTTTATGATTCTACTTTGGATTTATTGAGCAATTAAAATGGAGAAATAATATGAAGCCAAAATATCATCTTTTTAAAAACGCAAAATATGCATTTGAGGGAATATTGATACTTTTAAAAAATGAAATGTCTTTTAAAATAGAGTTTGGAATAATCATTCCTGCAATAATTTGCAGCTTTTTTCTACCGGTTTCTTTGGTTGAGCATTTGTTGTTAGTCTCTGTTTTGCTTATGATTTTCATCGCAGAGAGTTTTAATACAGCCATAGAAGCGTGTGTTGATTTGAGTGTAGATAGCTGGCATAAACAAGCCAAAATAGCCAAAGATTGCTTCTGCTGGAGTGTTTTTTAGTGTAATTTTGGCGATTTTGTTTGGGGGTGGATACTTTTTGATAATTATAATAAAATATTTTAAATAATAATTATTTTCTTTTAAGAATTATTATGTATAATTCCATTAGCTTTTTTGAAAACAAAAGAGTATAATACTAGAATATTAAAACCAAAAGGAGACGAAATGAGTAAAATTGTCCAACAACTTAAACAAATTCAAGCAGATAGTGCAGTTTTTTATATTAAATTACACAATTATCACTGGAATGTTACAGGTATGGATTTTCACCCAACCCATAAGGCGTTAGAAGGAATGTATGATGATATGGCGGATTTGATGGATGATGTAGCAGAGCGTGTATTGCAAATCGGAGATAAACCCTATGTAACAATGAAAGATATGTTAGCAGCGGCTAAAATCAAAGAAGAAAGTGCTACTAGCTTTGATTCAAAGACTATTATTAAAGCTATTTTGCCTGAATATGAATATTTCCTCAATGCCTTTAGAGAGCTTTCAGATACTGCAAATGAAGCTAATGACAAAGCAACAATTGCTCTAGCAGATGAGAAAGTGGCAAATCTTGAAAAGGCAATTTGGATGCTAAAAGCACAACTTGCATAAAATTTGGATTCTTCGGAATCCAAAAATTTGCTTTTATTTTAAAATTTATCTTATATCTATCTTTCAATAAAAATTAACAAAGATTTTATTAATTTTGAGTAAAATTCAATTAAAGTATAAATTTGAATAAGGATTCAATAAATGAAGAAGTTGATATTACCCTTATTGTGTGTTTTTGCGCTCAGTGGCTGTTTGACTACGACAATGCAAACTAAAGCAACAATGTCCCAAAGTGTGTTTATCGACCCTGTGGCGAAATCTGAACAGACGATTTTTATTGCGATGCGAAACACAAGTGGGCAGAATATTAATTTGCAACCAAAAATTATTGCCTTGCTTCAGAGTAAGGGCTATACGATAGTAGATGATCCACAAAAGGCAAATTTCATTTTACAAGCTAATGTTTTGTATTGCGATATTAAGCAAGAAAATAATGCTGTTGGAGCTGGAGTAGTAGGCGGTATGGCAGGTGTCGGAGTAGGGGCATATAATCATAATTCAGCAACAGGGGCTGTGGTTGGTGGATTGGCAGGTGCTGCACTTGGTGCTTTGGCTGGTAAATTGACAGAAGATACGGTATTTCAAATGCAAGTTGATATTAATATTAGACAAAAAATTAAAGGTGGCACAATCAATACGAATTCTTCTGCTTCAAGGCAAGCTAGTGTAAGTGATGGTAGAAGAGCAGGGTTGCTTAATAGTTTTGGTGGAGAACTTGGCAATACTCAAGGTGGTGGAAGGCTAAGTGATAATAGGACAAATTACAATGAGCAAATTTATACAGGCGAATATTCAGAGAAGCAAACAACACTCCTAGCAGAAGCAAGCAAGTTAAATTTGAATATTGATGAAGCAATCCCGGTGCTAGAGGATAAAATCGCTACGCAAATTAGCGGAATCTTTTAAGATACTGCTAGTATAAAAGGTGTTAGCAAAAGGATTGAAATCAAATAAATACCACTTTAAGACTGATTGCCATTGTGCTTAGTTTGTTAGTTGGGGCATTTTGCTTGGTGGTTGATTGTAAGATTTAGTATTAGTGGTTTGGTGAAAAGCTTGATTTTGGTATTGTAAATTGTTGGCGTGCTGACTGCTTTTATCATCAGCTGGTTTATTTTGCTATGATGCTTTATAAAAATTGCACTAATGCAAAATCATGTTAGGCAGTATCGTAACGATAGAAGAGAAAGAGGGATTATTGATTGAGGTGATATACCACAAGGGTGGCAAATCCTTGTGGCTTTAAAGCAAGAGTTAGGCAATTATTCCTTTTTCCCAAAAAGAAAATTTCTTATTTCCTCTCTAAAGAGAGTAATAAGCAAAGAAATAATTGCAATGAATGCGTTGAAATCCATTATGGATTCCTTGTTGGTGTTTTCCTCCCCACACCCAACTTAATAGCCAAAAAAAGCCCAGCCTCCAAAGAGACTAAGCCAAACTAAATACAAGAAGTCCATAATGGATTTCAACACATTCATTTCTATCCATCTTGCCAAATGGATAGAAAATTATATCACAAATTCTAAAAAAGATTGATGTGTTTGCCAAATGCATTTTTGGCTTTTGTTTTGGTCTTTTTGGGGAGTTTATGGCAAGGGCAAGGATTTTTAAAGTTTGGGATTAAAACCCTAACTCATGATAAAGTGCAATAGCATATCTATCAGTCATAGAGGCGATATAGTCCGCACAAATGCGGTGAATCTTAGCCCCATTTTCTATCTTTTTTTGCATTTCTTTGGGGAGAAGATTGACATTATTATTGAGGCATTCATAGAGTTTCCTTACACATCTTTTGCCCATAAACATTTTTCGTGAAATTTCCTCGTGGCGGTAGAGATTCTTAAAGAGAATTTTCTTTAGAATCTTAATTTCCCTTTGCATTTCTTGTGTGTGGTTAATAGGCAAAGAATCTTTTGCATTGTATTTGAAATGTTGCGTGGAACTTTGAATTGGTTTGTTGTTTTGGATAATATCATAAACCAAAATTGTGATTAATCTTGAAGTGAAGCGGTAGCGGAAAATCGAATCATTTGGGCTGATTTTTTCTTTTTCTTGGACATAATTAAGGCAATCTTGAACAATTTTGCTCTCTTGTAAAATTTCAAAATTAATCAAACCATATTTTACCCCATCATCAATATCGTGGCTAATATAGGCAATCTCATCGGACAAATCCACAATGATTGCTTCTAAGCTTGGGTGAAATTCTGGTTTAAAAGTATCTTTATGCCATTGATTTAAAAAGACTTTTTCATAGGGATAGGAATGTTTTAATATCCCTTCTAGCGTGGCAAAAGTGAGATTTAAGCCATCAAATTCTTTGTATCGCTTCTCTAGGCTTGTAACAACTCTAAAAGATTGGAAATTGTGGTCAAATCCGCAATGGTATCCATAGTGCCTCATAATTTTATCAAGCTCATCACCGCCTGCATGCCCAAAAGGAGTATGCCCCAAATCATGAGCTAGAGCGATAGCTTCAGCCAAATTTTCATCTAATCCTAAATGATCAGCAAGTGTTCTTGCAATTTGACTTACTTCTAGCGAGTGAGTAAGCCTTGTGCGAAAATAATCTCCACTTTGATTTAAAAATACTTGTGTTTTATACTCTAATCGCCTAAAATAAGAACTATGGATAATCCTATCTCTATCTCTTCTAAAGGGATTTCTAAAGTCTGGATTAACTTGAAAAAAGCGATGGTGTGGATTCATTATAAACCTTTGCCTTAGATTTTAGCTTAAATGCGAGTATTTTACCATACATTTGTGCTAAGATTTTCAAAAATATTTTAAGGAATTTCTATGGTAGTTTTTGAAGATGAATTTTATAAGGTTGTTGCAAAACCTTTTGGAGAGTATCAGACAAATTGTTATCTTGTATTATCTAAAGAAAAAGAAGAATCTTTAATAATAGATCCGGGTATTGGTGCAAGTCAATGGGTGCTAGAAAATGCAAGGAATCCCTTAGCGATTCTCAATACCCATGGGCATTTTGATCATGTTTGGAGTAATGCAGAATTAAAAGAAAAGTTGCCTAATACCCCATTATTGTGTCCTTTAGAAGATGCTTTTATGCTAAAAAGTGATTGTTTTGGCACAGGTTCAACAGAATCAAAAGCCGATATTTTAGTGGGTGCCAAAGCAGATGAATCCCCTATAGAATCAACTGCTAATACTGCAAATTTAAAAAGAGAAAATAATTACTATTTTGGAGATTTTGAAGTGAAATTTGTGTGCTATCCCGGACATACTCCGGGGTGTAGCGTGATAATAATATCCCATAAAAAATCAAAACAAAAAACTATGTTTAGCGGAGATTTTATTTTTTATCGCTCAATTGGTAGAAGCGATTTTCCTTATTCAGATGGTGCGACAATGAAAGCTAGTTTGGAAGCTTTTTTGGAAAATGATGAAGATATGCCTGTATTTCCCGGACATGGCAAACAAACAAGTATTAAACAAGAGCAGGCTAATATTCCTTATTGGCTTATGAGAATCTAATTTATTAAGAAGCAAAATAAAGATTCTAGCCCCCAAAAGGGGGGAGTAGAATTATTTGGACATTGGAATTAAATCTGGGAAGATGAATGCTAATGCATAAGTGAAAATACCAATACCAATTACAAATACAATAGAATATTTTACGGTGAATCTAAAGAGGTCAGATTCTTTGCCGACTAATCCTACCGCCGCACAAGCAATCGCGATACTTTGTGGAGAGATCATTTTGCCCACAACTCCACCTACAGAGTTTGCAGCTAAGAATAACACTTCAGGTATATCAAGTTGTCTAGCTGTGAGCTGTTGTAATGTCCCAAAGAGAAGGTTTGAGCTTGTATCGCTACCAGTTAGGAATACTCCAAGCCAACCTACAATGGGTGAGAAAAACGCAAAAGCATCGCCGGTTTGTGCTAGAGCTAAAGCAAGGGTTGCAGATAAACCACTATAATTTGAAATATATGCAAAACCAACAACCAAAGCAATAGTGAGAAGTGCGAATTTCATTTCATTTAAAGTTTCTCCAAAAGTCGCTACAGCAGTAGAAACTTTGACTTTTAAGAGTGCCATTGTGATTAATGCGGTGATGAAAATTGAAGTTCCTGCATTTAAAACAAGCGGTAATGAGAAAACAGAATTAACTGCCTTTGCTTCATTAACGGCTGGTGGCACTTGGATAAGTCCCATTAGGCTATCAAAGTTAAATTTCAATGTAGTAAAGGCTAACGCGTCTTTGAACCAACCTTGTGTCCAAATAATAATCATTGCAATCAAAATAACAAAAGGCAACCATGCAAGTGTGATTTGAGAGGCAGAATATTGTTTGGCTTCAATAGTTTGTTTGCCGCCCACTTCTTCATCAAATTTGAAAGTATTTTTTGGCTTCCAAAATTTTAAGAAAATAGTTGTTGCTGCGATAGATACAACCGCTGAAGCAATATCAGGTAATTCTGGTCCTAGATGTGTTGCAGTTAAATATTGCACCACAGCAAAGCTAAATCCTGCCACAAAAAGTGCTGGCCAAGTTTCTTTTACGCCTTTAAAGCCGTCCATTAGGAATACTAAAAAGAATGGTACAAAAAGTGATAGTGGAGGAAGCATATGCCCAGCAACAGATGAAATTTCAATCGCAGGGACGCCAACAACTCCTGCCATAGCGATAATTGGAATTCCAACAGCACCAAATGCCACAGGTGCTGTGTTTGCAATCAAGCATAATCCCGCTGCATAGAGAGGTTTTAAGCCCATACCAACAAGCAATGCAGCAGTAATAGCAACAGGACCACCAAATCCAATCGCACCTTCCAAAAATGCCCCAAAACAGAAACCTATAAGAATAACTTGTAATCTTTGATCGGGCGTGATAGCAATGATGGATTCGCGTAAAATATCAAAATATCCCGATTTTACTGTAAGCTTATAGAGGAAAATTGCTGCAACAATAATCCACGCAATAGGCCAAATCCCATATAATGCACCATATACGAAACTAAAAAGCATTTTGTCAAATGGCATACCATAGAAAAATACTGCAATAATAGCCGCCAAAATAACAGTTAAAGCTCCCGCTGTATGTCCTTTGGTTTTAAAAATAACTAAAGATACAAAAAAGAGTGCAATGGGTAAAAACGCTACCAATGCACTTAGCCAAAGGCTATTAAGCGGATTATAAACCTGTGTCCATTCCATTCAAACTCCTAGATAAATTTAGTGAATTGACTTTTGTGTCAATTTCATTATAAAAAATATTTTTGAAAATATGTATAGTTTTGTAAAAATGAAATTATTTTTAACCTAAAATGTTACAAAAAGTGTTACAAATTTTCTTTGTAGGGTAAAAATTTTTTGGACTTATTGATGTGTTTTAATGGGAAAATATGTATTTTGTGATAGATTTTTAAGTGAATTAAGTTTTTAATTTGTAAGAAGGAGCCAATCTTGAAAGTGTATTTTTTCTCGACCTGTATCGGTGCAGCAGCGTTTGCCGATACCTGTGTCAATAGCATAAAGCTTTTGCAAAAAGAAGGCGTGCAAGTCATCTTCAAAAAAGACCAAACTTGTTGCGGACAACCTAGCTTTAACTCTGGGTATTATGAGGAGACCAAAAAAATCGCCCTCCATAATATGAATCTTTTTAAAGGCAATGAGCCTATTATCCTACCTAGTGGTTCTTGCACGGGAATGATGAAAGTCGATTATATCGAGCTTTTTGAAGGAAGTGAGTATGAATCTCAAGCGCGAGAATTTAGTAGCAGAATCTACGAGCTTAGCGAGTTTTTGGACAAAGTGCTAAAGGTGCGTTATGAAGATAGGGGTGCACCTACTAAGGTTACTTGGCATAGCAACTGCCACGCACTGCGAAGCGCAAAGTGCATAGATTCTGCAAAAAATCTCATCAGAAGCCTTAGCAATGTCGAGCTTATCGAGCTAGAACGCGAGGAAGAATGCTGTGGCTTTGGTGGGACTTTTAGCGTCAAAGAGCCTGAAATCTCTAATGCTATGGTTACTCAAAAAGTGCAGGATATTGCCTCAAGGGGCGTGGAGTATATTTTGAGTGCAGATTCTGGGTGTCTGCTCAATATCTCTGGTGCGATGAAAAAGCAAGGTGTGAATGTCAAACCTATGCACCTCTATGATTTCTTAGCACAGCGAATCGGACTATAAGGAGGGAAATATGAGCAGTATCAAACAGCAATACCACGATATCGTGCATACCAAACTAGAGGACGCACAACTTCGCAAAAACCTCCTAAACGTGATGGACACGCTTAAAGGCAATCGCAAAAAACTCATTTCTACGCGATTTTTGGATTGGGAGGCGTTGCGTCAAAAGGGCAAAGAGATTAAGCAAAAAAACCTCTCTAAGCTTGATAATCTGCTAGAGACTTTTGAATCTAATGCCCTCAAAAATGGCTTTATCGTCCATTGGGCAAAAAACAGCGAGGAAGCAAACCAAATCGTGCTTGAAGTGATGCAAAAAAATGGCATTACAAAGATTCTTAAAGGCAAGTCAATGGCGAGTGAGGAAACCCACCTCAATGCGTTTCTGAAGCAAAAAGGGCTAGAGCCGATTGAGACGGATCTAGGCGAGATTATTATCCAGCTTATCGATGAGCCACCCGTGCATATCGTCGCCCCAGCGATTCACAAAAACCGCTACCAAATTGGCGAGATTTTTCACCAAAAGCTTGGCGCACCACTAGAATCCGAGCCTGAAAAACTCAATGAAATTGCACGCGTGCATTTACGCAAGGAGTTTAAGGAATTTAGGCTTGGACTTAGTGGCGTGAATTTTGCCATCGCTAATGAAGGGGCGATATGGCTCTTAGAAAACGAGGGTAATGGGCGTATGAGCACCACGGCATGTGATATTCACATCGCGTTTTGTGGGATAGAAAAAGTCATTGAAAGCTTTGAAGATGCTTCCACGCTTAATGCCCTGCTTATCCCCTCTGCCACTGGCGCACCGGTAACTTGCTACAATAATATCATCGCTTCTCCACGCAAAGAGGGCGAACTTGATGGACCCAAAGAAGTGCATATTATTCTATTGGACAATAACCGCTCCCAAATGCTTAGCGATTCACATTATTATCGCGCACTTAGCTGTATCCGCTGTGGCACTTGTCTAAACCACTGCCCGGTGTATGACAAAATCGGCGGACACGCTTATCTAAGCACATATCCCGGACCTATTGGCGAGGTAATCTCTCCACAAATCTTTGGGCTAAACAAATTTAGCCCTATGCTTGATCTTTGCTCACTCTGTGGGCGGTGTAGCGAAGTATGCCCGGTAAAAATCCCACTTGCTGAACTCATTAGGGATTTGCGTAGTGAGCGTGTGGGGCAGGGGCGTAAAAGCGTGGTAGGGACAGATTCTAGCACGCAAAATCCAGCTGAAATAAAAGCAATGCGACAATTTGCAAGTCTAGCGACAAATCCTAGCAAATGGCGGTTTGTGCTTACTATGGCAGGGATTTTCGCACCACTTGGCAAGGTGTTTGCACCCTTTGTGCCATTGCTAAAATCTTGGGTGAAATACCGCGAGTTTCCACAAATTAGCGGCAATCTCCACAAAAAAGTATCCCAAATGCAAGGAGTGATTTATGAGTAAAAGTGAAATTTTAGGACGCGTGCGAGATTCTCTTAAAAACAACACACATATTCCTAGCCCCAAGGTGCATTATGCTAATCCTATGAACTACACACACGCAGAGCTTTTGGAAGAATACAAACTTAACCAAACCAACAATAAGGCAATCGTGCGTGAATCTAGCGTGGATAGTCTAGAATCTACCATAGAGCAGATTCTCAAAGAAGTGCAAGCAAAACAAGTGCTATATAATACCGATGTGAAGCTAGAGCTTACAGGTGTGGAATCTAAGCTAATCCCCTACACACAAAGTGTAGATTTGGCTCGTGAGGAACTTTTTGGGATTGATACTTCTATCGTGGAGGCACGCTGTGGTGTGGCAAATCTAGGAATCGTGGGCTTAAGTGCTAACCCAAATGCTCCACGTCTCTCTTCACTCATCACCAATAATTGCATTTATCTTTTGAAAAAAGAAACTATCGTCGAAAACCTCTATGCAGGGATAGAATCTATCAAAGCCTATGAGAGAGAGCGAAGTGGCAAGGAAATCCTGCCTACAAATATCATTTTTGTAGCAGGACCTTCGCGAACGGCAGATATTGAGCTACAAACGGTGTTTGGCGTGCATGGACCACGCGTAGTGTATGTGGTGGTGTATTAGAATGATTCAAGGCTAAGAGCTTTGAATTGCTCTTTTGAGAATTGATTTAGAATCAAAATTGTGTTTATTTATAGAATCGGGAGAAAATGGATAAGGCGATTGTTCTAGCAAGTGGCGGGCTTGATAGTTGCGTGAGTATTGCTTGTGCATTAAAGGATGGTTATGAGGTTTGTCTTTTGCATATTAATTATGGACAAAGGACGCAAAACCGTGAGGATAGGGCATTTAGCGATATTGCGGATTTCTATGGAATCACACAAAAGCTGATTGTGGATATTAGCTATCTACGGCAAATTGGAGGTTCCTCGCTTGTGGATTCCTCAATGCCTATTGAAGAGGATACGACTCCAAGTACTAAGGGTGCGATTCCCTCAACCTATGTGCCTTTTAGAAATGCTAATATGATTTCTATTGCGGTGAGTTGGGCGGAGGTTATCGGGGCGAAGAAAATCTATATTGGTGCTGTGGAAGAGGATTCTAGCGGGTATCCTGATTGTAGAGAGATTTTTTATCAAAAATTCAATGATTTGCTCAAAGTTGGCTTGTCGCCAAAAAGCGAAGTGGAGATTCTAACTCCATTAATCCATTTGAGCAAGAAAGAAATCGTGCAAAAAGGGATAGAGTTAGAAGCACCTTTGCACCTCACTTGGAGCTGCTATCAAAATGAAAATAAAGCCTGTGGAGTGTGTGAGAGTTGCAAGCTACGCTTGAGGGGGTTTGAACTTGCAGGGGTGAAAGATCCTATCAAGTATGAATAATTTAGATTTTTGATGAGAGCGAAATTGCAAGATACTACTGCGTCATTGTAAGCAAAGTAATCCATAAATTAAATAATACAAAGGGTAGCCACATAGCCAAACCAAATGTGATTTGAATTGTGGATTGTCATATTTTCTAATCGATTCTTGCAATGGCAAAATTCCAAAATATATTTTTAATATTGACTTGATATGATTTCTAAGAGGACAAGGGCATTTATTGTGGGGTTAATGCAATAGAAGCGGAACACTGCCCTTAAATCCCTACTCCTTTAATTCCAAAGGATAGATTGAAGTAAATTTACCACCACTTTAGCGCTAATGCCCACTTTCATAGAGCATATATTGGAATCTCTCTGCTATCATTTGTGCTTTTTGCAAGATTTCATTTGCAATCTTAGGGGAAAAGATTTTGTTTAAACATTCTTCAAACAAACTAAGCCAAAGGCTAAAAAACTCTCTAGGAAAAGGGGGTAAATCCAAATGTGCTTTGATGGGCTGTCCTTTATAGTCTCCACTTCCAAGCAACATTCCCTGCCAAAAGTTTGCAATCTTTTTCTTGTGTGCCTCCCACTCTATATCGCTTGTGCCAATAGCATTGTTAAAAATCTCGCCAAGCCCATTTTTATCTACGCGAATCTTTGCATAGAAAATATCCATTAATTGATTGATTGCCTCTGTGCAAATTTCTTGATATTGCATAAAATCTCCTTATAAATAAAATGCGAATTTTGCTAAAATCACAATAAAAAGCCCCAAAATCAATGCTAGAGGATGAATAATCTTTGCTAGCGGATTTGACTTTTTTAAAAGATAGTGAAAAGTGAGCGAAACAAGCACCGCAAAGAAAATCAACAAAGCCAAAAAGGCTTTTAGCACTAGAAGTTGTTGCAAAGTTGTATTCCAATATCCTATTTCACTGCCTATATACCGACTTATCATTGCCCCACCACTAAGCACCAAAACAAGCAAACAAAAAGGCATAATTTTGCCTCCTCTCTTGCTAATCACACTCCACATTTGGTTGGCAAATTCATCGCCTAGAATCTTTCTAATGGGAGTTAATAGCACTACATCAACAAAGATAAAGCCCAAAAAAATAATAGCACAAATCAAGTGTATTGTTAAAAAATAAGGGTAAAGCATATCCATAAGAATCCTTTAAAATTTAGCAAAAGGATAGCATAAGCCATAAAAATAAATATTGATATATGTTAAGTTTTGCTATACTTCAAGAAAATGGTTAGGATTTTGGAAATGCAAGATTATTTTAAAATGCTTTATGGGCTTGGCTATAAACGCTTTTATAACAAAAATGAAATTTTATTTTTTGAAGGGGAGATTCCTAAGAAAATTTTAGTAATTTTAAAGGGGAAGGTAAGAATCTATAAAACCACACAAAACAAAGAAGAAACCTTGCATTATATAGAACCTCTTAATTTTATCGCTGAAATGCCTAGTTTTTTGCAGATTCCATATCCTGCAAGTGCAGTTTGTATGAATGAATGTGAGATATTAGAGATTGATTTAGAAATTTTTAAAAAGCAGTGCATAGGGAATGTAGATTTTTGTCTCCCCTTCATTGCCTCCCTTTGTCAAAAAATCAAAATTTTGGAAAATCACATTTCAAAAAACTCTCAAAGCCTCAAAGAAAGAGTTAAAAAGTTTGCATTAGAAAACAAAGAAGAATTACAAAAGCTTACCCAAAGACAAATCGCACAAAAACTCAATACAAGCCCAGAATCACTTTCAAGAATCCTAAAAGAGCTTAAAAACGCAGGTTTTATCAAAACGCAAAAAGGAAAAATCATCATAGTTTGATGAGGCAAAATCAAAACCGATAAAATGAGATTTGGTATCACATAATAGTTTTTGGAATTTCGTTGCTGTGGTTATTAAAAGGTTTGTAATTTTGGAGGGTTTATCAAGTGGATTTATACTTTTGTAAATTCATTAATGCCCCCAAAGGGCATTTTGGATTAAATTATTGTTTCAATCCAAGAAGAGTGTTTAGAATCTGGTCAGAAGTCGTAATGGATTTGGAGCTTGCTTGGAAACCTCTTTGCACTACGATGAGTTGTGTTAAACCGCGGCTTAAGTCGGTGTTACTCATCTCTAGTTTAGAAGCTTGAATATTTGCTCTTCCCCCTGTCCCTGCAGTTCCGATAGTTGCATTACCAGAGTTTGGAGATTCGGAGTAGAGATTGCTTCCAGATTCTTGCAAACCTTCATAGTTGGCAAAGGTTGCTACTGCTACTTGAGCTAAAGCAAGATTTTGCCCATTGTCAAACTTCCCTATCATTGTCCCTGTGGCATCAAAATAGAAATCTTGTAGCATGCCAGAGGCATAACCATCACCCTTAACTTTATTAGCTTGAGATTCTTTTGCGGTGCTTGTTAGTCCGTCATATCCTCCGTTTGTCCCAAAGTCTAAATCAATGCTTTGTGGGAATGCTGCTCCATTATTAGGTTTAAATTGAATGGTAGAAGGGTTAAATCCTAAAACCTCTCCTCTATCTCCAAAGGTTACGTTTCCGCCCTCTAAGATATTAGGTCTTTGTGCGCTTGCACCGATAATTTCTGCTGGCTCTGGCACGATGATACGCCAATCCCATTGATTGCTAGCAACTTTGGTAAATTCAATAGAAAATTCGTGCTTATTCCCCAAACTATCATAAATATCAAGTGTTTGTGCATATTTTGCCATTCGTAAGCCCGCTGTGCTTGTTACATTTCCACCTTCTACTAAAACACCTGTATTCATTGCTTTCATTTGGTTTTTGAAAAGCACATTGGTGGTGGTTAAATCATCATTGTATGCTGAAACAAAGATATTGAGATTATCAAAGGCTGCACCAGCCACGCCATTTGCTACATTTACTCCATCATCTTTGTTATTGATTTCAAATGATCCTGTGCTATTTAGTTTAACACTTACAGTGTAGTTACTTTGGAGGAATGTTGGATTATTGCCTGTCATTCCCGCCGCAGCTGCAGCAGAATCTCCACCAAACTCTTTGACTTTATTAGCATCTTGTTGCAATAACGCACGCAAATCTTCTGTTGTTCTAAATTGTCCAGAAGTAGAATCAGCATCGGTTTGGAGTGTGTAAGTGTATTTAAAAGCTGTAGTAACTGTAACGGCAGAATCAAGCTGTCCTGGTGTTTGTGTTTCAAATCCTAATACAGCACCAGTTCTACCTGTAACGCGGATATTTTTATTGCTTCCATCTCCATCGAGTTGGTTGGTGTTTTGCAAAATAAGTGTATCCCCTCTTGTGAGAGCTTCTACCCCTGTGGTGTCTTTGAAATTGTTAATCGCTACTTGAGCAGCTAAGAGGTTGGAAGAACCTGAAGTATCTGGATCATTTGTCCATGTGATAGTTACTCCATTAATCGTAATGCTTGAAGTTCCATTGAAGTTTGTATCAATGTGTAATGGTTCTGTGGTAGCAGTTTGGTAGCTTACCCAAATCCCTTGTCCTTCTTGGAGTTGCAAGGCTTCGCCCGCATCATTAAACATTACTCCCATATCTTGAGCAACTTCGATTTGTTTGTCGGTAGTATCATAGATTCTATCTAATCCTCCAGCGATATAGTTATTATCCGCTGCAGTATCAAGCGGACTTGGACAAGTTGTGTTTTCTGTTTTGGTTCCGCTTGTGAGGTTGATATTTCCTGTTACGCTTGAAGTGGCTTTTGCTGGGATAGTAAGGCGAGGATCGATTGTGATATTTCCAACAGGTCCTGTGGAATCTACGCGGTTGATATTTCCACTTCCGCAATTACAATTAAGTTGAGATAAGTCTCTTACCCAACCTTGCACAATATAACCACTTGTTGTTACAAGATTTCCTACTGCATCAAAACTAAATGCACCATCTCTTGTATACATATTAGTAAAACCACCATTGTTGCTTACAACAAACATACCATTGCCCTCTAGGGCTAAATCGGCTTTTCTATCGGTGTTTTGCAAAGAACCTTGTGAGAATACTTTTGTAGTCGTTTCAATCCCTGTTCCAAGTCCAACAGAATAATCATTCACTCCTCCATATCCTGCATAAGGAATCGTAGCTGAGCGTTTGGTTTGGCTAACCATTGTAGAAAAATCTGCACGAGAATATTTAAAACCATTGGTATTAACATTTGCAATATTGTTTGATTCAACATCAAGAGCGACTTGATGGGCTTGCATACCGCTTACACCTGACCATAAAGATCTTAGCATTTGTAATCCTTTATTAAGAAATATTTGTTTTATGTAAAGCAAATATTATTCCACTTTTGAATCATACATTTTGGTAAGTAATTTAATGGCTTAATGATTTTGCAAAGCTAAAGGAATTGAAATCATTTAGAGCTTAGAAGATTTAGATTCCCCCAAAACGCCTTTGACGCAGTGAGAATTCTTGTAGCATTTGTTCTAATTCTGCGGGGCAAAAGTCTGGCCATAAGGTTTTGGTGAA
This sequence comes from Helicobacter pullorum, assembly GCF_900638355.1. Taxonomy (GTDB): domain Bacteria; phylum Campylobacterota; class Campylobacteria; order Campylobacterales; family Helicobacteraceae; genus Helicobacter_D; species Helicobacter_D pullorum. The sequence goes on from NZ_LR134509.1 coordinate 158,573, forward strand.
AAATAATTCTGCATAGGCACTTTGCCAAAGTAAGAAGTTAGAAAGTCTTTGTTCCCCTCCTGTGCGAATTAGCATATCTACTTCTGGGATTGTAGCGGTATCGAGATTTTGGGAGATAGTTTCTTGAGTGATTTCTAGTTTTTGGGCTTGTATTTTTAAAAAAGCGCGTCTTAGTTCATCTTTGGAGCCATAATTTAATGCAAGAATTTGAGTAAGTCCATTGCATTTTTCTTGGGTAATGGATTGTAGATAGTGGATTTTTTCTTGTAATTTTGGCGAAAATGTAGAAATATCGCCGATGACTTTGAAGCGAATATTTGAATCTAAATAGGTTTGCTCTTGTTCTTGGAGGTATTTGTCTAAAAGATTCATCAAAAAATCAATCTCGCTTTTGGGGCGATTCCAGTTTTCTGTGGAAAAGGCATAAAGAGTTAGATAGCTAATGCCTTTTTTTGCGCAAGTTTCTGTGATAGAATGGATTGTTTTTGCACCTTCTTGATGTCCAAAGAATCTCGGTTTAAATCTATTCTTTGCCCATCTTCCATTGCCGTCCATAATAATTGCAAGATGTTTTAGCATTTAACCCTCTAAATCTAGCAAAAAATCATTGAAATCATAAAGTGGAGCGATTTTGCTATCTACATTAATATGGGCTTGGGAGATAAAGGCAAGTTCGTGTAGATTGTTTTTGAGAAGTCTTGCAACACTTTCATACATTACACTAATATCAAGTCTAATTTCGCCCTCAATATTTCTTAAGATTCCCCAAGTAGCACCTAGGTTGGCAAATACAGAATAAAATTCAAGTGCATTTTGGTTTTCGAATTTTTTTTTGCGTAGTTGCATTAAACCATCTTTTTTTTCGTCATCATAATGTAGGGGAAGTGTTAAAACTTTGTGCCTTAAGGACATTAGCATATGGCTTAAAAAGGTAAATTCCCATTTGCTTTCTGCATTAGCTAATCTATCGCTAAGAAAGTTTTTCATTGTATCAAAGGGATTTGTCCCATCTTGCAAAAATTCTTGTAAAACTTCAGAGCTTAATTTCAATGGCATATTTTGATCTTTGAGTAGATGAGGTTGTTTGATGAGATTTGAAAGCGTGATAGAACCGCTAGAGCTTTTGCCCATCATCGCCCAGTATTTACCTCCGATTTCTAATTCTTTGATACTTTTGGTTTCCATTGCAATGTTGCCAACCTTTATCATATAGCGGATACCTTGGAGCTTTTCCATTACTTCTAAACGCATAGGTAAGGCGGCATTAAATTGCGTGGGTTTGCTTGCAGCATTTTGGAGCTGGTTTTGCACTTGAGCGATTTGTCCCATTTGTTTAATCATAGGTTTTCTGCCTCTTGTAAGATTTTTAGTGCCAAAGAAAACTTATCGCATTCCCCCAAATCTTTTTTGCCTGTTTTGTCAATCCAAACAATGTGATTTTTTTGTGAATTAAGGGGGGTAAAGTCTTGTGTGATTTCATTTAAGCAAATTGCATCTAAGTGTTTTTCTTGTAAGGCTTTTGTGGCATTTTGGATTCCATTTTGGCTTTCGAGTTTGAAACCTATGGTGTATTGTTTGGGGGAGAGGCTTTGTAAAATATCAATATTTTTTTCCAAAGAAAGATTCCAATCTTTGCCGATTTGTTCTTTTTTGAGTTTGTAATTAAGGGGATTTTTGGGGATATAATCGCTAATAGCAGCACTCATAAACAAAAAAGGGCGTTTGTTGGAGGTGCTAGAATTTTGCCATTTTTGTATAGATTGTAGAAAATCTTGTGAAGTTTCTGTATGGATTGTTTGGATTGCAAGGGGAAGTGTATAAGGCAAAAGGCTGCCTATGTAAGTAACATTAGCCCCCAAAAAATAACTTGCTAAGGCTAAAGAAGCCCCCATTTTGCCGCTAGAATAGTTGGAGAGATAACGCACGCTATCGATTTTTTCTCTACTTCCTCCACTGCTAATGCCTATTTGCCTATCTTGCCAAAAATCTTTTTGATAAAATGCGCGTATCACTTGATAAGTGATTTCCAAAGGTTCTGCTAATGCACCATTGCCTATTTGCTTGCAAGCTAATTCTTTGCTTTGGGGGTCTATAATGCTAATTCCCCTTTGTTTGAGGATTTCTAAAGATTCTAAAGTGGCGTGGTTTTCTAGCATTTTTGTGTTGGCAGCTGGGGCAATGAGTTTTGTTTTGTCAAAAGCCAAAAAGCTTTCCAAAAGAATATTATCCGCAATTCCATAGGCAATTTTGTTGATAGAATTTGCAGTGCATGGGGCAATAAGGAATAAATCTGCCCAACTTGCAATTTCAATGTGATTGTTTGGAGATTGAGACCATTTTTGTGTTTGGGAGCATAAAACTTCATAATTAGAGAGTGTTTCAAATAAAAGCGGGCGGATAAAATCTTGAGACTTATCACTCATTACAATACGCACTTTAGCACCTAGCTTTTGAAGGTTACGCAAAATTTCTATGGATTTGTAAATAGCAATACTTCCACAAACTCCAAGGGCAATTTTTTTATCTTTTAATAAAGGCGGAAGATTTGGATTCATCGCTTTTCCTTTTTTTGTATTGTATTTTTGTTTGGAACATAGCCTAAATCAACCATGGCGTTGGCAAGTTTTGCCAAAATGGGACCTCCGGTGCCAGAGCCACTCCCTCCATGTTCAACCAAAAGAGTAATAACATATTTTGGATTATCTGCAGGTAAAAATCCTGTAATCCACGCTTGTGAGCGATGAAAATAATCCATTTCTTCTTCTTTGATTCGCTCTTTGTCTTCTTGAGAGATTCCAACTACTTGTGCAGTTCCTGTTTTGCAAGCCAAATATGCTTTGCTTTCCATTGTGGCATAATAGGCTGTCCCACCACTTTGACTACAAACCTGCCTCATACCTTCTCTTAAAACTTCCATTTTTGTTTTTTGGAAGTCATTTAGAACATCTTTTGGGGAGTATTTGAGTTTGTCATTTCCAATTTGTTTTGCAAAATGCGGTGTAGGAAGTTTGCCTGAAGCAATGAGTGCGGTGTAATTTGCAATTTGCAAAGGGGTTGTTAAAAACATTCCCTGTCCTATGGAGCTTATAATGCTATCCCCATCATACCATTTTTGCTTTAAACGCTGCATTTTGTAACTAGGTGAAGGGACGATGCCTTTGGATTCGTTGGGTAAATCCACCCCGGTTTTTTCGCCTAATCCTATTTGCTTAAGGACATCAGCTACATTTTCAAAATCAACTTTTTGTGATAAGAGATAAAAATATACATCTACACTGCGTTTAATGGCTTTGTAGAGATTTGATTTGCCATGCCCTTCTTTTTTCCAATCGCGGAATTTTCTTCCACCAGATTCGATAAATGCGGGTGTCATAATCTCTTCATTTTCGTCAATTTTGGCATATTCCAAAAAAGCTAGTCCCATTCCCATTTTAACAACAGAACCCGGCGGATATAACCCATTGGTGATTTTATTGATAAGTGGTTTATAGGGGCTATCACGCAAGGCATTCCAGTTTTTATAAGAGATTCCGCCTACAAAGTGATTGAGATTGTATTCTGGGTAACTTCCAGCGGCTAAAATTTCTCCATTAGTGGCGTCCATAATGATTGCGGCACCATTTTTGCCTTCAAAGATTTTATCCATTGATTTTTGAAGTTGGATATCTAATGTGGTGGTTATGTTGGAGCCTTCAATGGCTTCTTTGTGGGATATGATATCTATTTCTCTATTGAGAGCATCCATTTTTACGATACGATTTCCAAGTTGTCCTTGCAAAAATATATCATATTGTCTCTCTAGTCCTTCTTTGCCAATGTTTTTGGTGTATTTTGTGATGGGTTGTTTGTCGATGTCTTGTGAATTAGCTTTGCCTATATAGCCTATAATGTGTGAGGCACTTTGATTGTGAGGATAGTAGCGTCTTGCTAGAGGTGTGATTCTTAAAAATTCACTTTGGGATAGTTGGGGATAGTATTTGAGGATAAGGCTGTGTTCTACAAAGTCAATAACAGAAATTAAATCGTGGTTATAAGAGGTATCTTTTTGTTTGTATTTTGTAATCAGTTCTTCTTTGGTGTATTGAGGAAAAAATTCTATGAGTTTTTGTGTTTCTTGCTCCAAAATTGGCAAATTAGCAGGCAAAGAAAGTCGCGGAGGAAAAGTGAGGGAGAATCCTATATTGTTGGTTGCTAATGGTTCTCCATTGCGGTCAAAAATCTGTCCTCTAATGGGTGCAATCACTTCATCTCTTAAAACATTTTTTGTGGCTTGTTCTTGGTAGTGTTTATTATCAATGATGCTAAGATTAAAAATACGCACTAGTAAAATAAGCCAAAAAAGCACAAAAATACAAAAAATAAAAATAAGACGCTTATTGATTATATTATCCATAAAAATAGCCAAACAAGAATAATTTCAATCAAGGCATAAAAGCCTAGTATCCATGAAAATTCAGGGACATTATAATCAAAGATTGCTCCAAAAAAATTTAAAAAAGCAAAATAGCCAAAATAACCATATAAAATAAACAAAGGAGTCAAAATCCGACTATAACCAAAGAATTTTCGGAATTTTGGCAAGATAACTTTGAAAGAAAATGCCATAAAAAGAATAGTACTTAAAAAAGGCAAACCTTTGCTTGCTTCAAAAAAGATAAAAAAGGGAACTAAGAAATAAAACGCTCCAAAATCTCCAGATTCGTATTTTTCTTGTGTTAATACATAAGCAACCCCAAAAAGCGGAGGTAAAAGATAGAAAATATCGCTAATGGAGACATAAACAACAATGCCAATAACAATAAAAAAAATTGTTAAATTTTTTTTATCAGTGCTATTTCGTCGCATAGAGGAAAATGTTTGCATAAGATACAATCCGCCCAAATTTTTTGATTAGGAATATTTTCTTTGCTAATTTCATGAAAGCCTAGTTTTTCAAATAATATTCTTTTGTAGGTCAAAACCAAAACTTCACTAATGCCTAAAAAACCTGCTTCTTTTATACAATCCAAAATAAGTTGTGTGGCTACTCCTTTTCTTTGTGCAAAGGGTGAGACAATGAGGCTGCGTATCTCTGCTAAATCTAAAGAATGGATATGGAGAGCGCAAAAACCAAGTAAAACAGGGTTTTTTAAATCTTGTATGCTTTTGTTTTCTAAGGTGAGTTTGTTTTGCGAATTAAGCAAATCTTCTTCTTCCCATGCCAAATGGTAAGAGCGAATCATATTTGCCATTGTATCTAAAGGTCTCTCTAAAATAACGCCTCTTTCTACTTCTGGTTTTAGAATCTCACGCATTTTTGGAATATCTTTGAGTGTAGGTTGGGTAATAATCATTGCATATCTCCTATCCCAAGTGTATTTTTAATGAGAAAATCCCCTATTAAGCTGTGATTAGATTTTTGAAGAGAGCTAGAAAAGAGTGCTTTTGGGAATTCTTTTTTGAGTTTGGTTTGCTCACTGGCATTGAGTTTATCAAATTTGGTAAAGATTCTTAGGATTCTTTGGTCTTTTCTTAGAAATTGATGAATAAAATCTATGAGATTTTTATCGGTTTGCAAATGAGGGTGGCGACTATCTACTAAATGCACAAACAATCGTATATTGTCGCGTTTTTGGAGGAATTCTACGAGATTCTTATCCCATAATTTTTTTTGTGTTTTGGAAACTTTTGCATAGCCAAATCCGGGCAAATCAACTAAATAAATCTGTGAAGTTTCTTGAGTAGATTTTTGTTTCCAGTGAGTTATAAAAAAATTAATTAATTGAGTTTTGCCCGGTGTTTGTGAGCTTTTGGCAAGGTTTTTTTGGTTGCATAGTAGATTGATAAAGGTGCTTTTGCCCACATTGCTGCGTCCAAGAAATGCAATTTCGCTTAATAGTGGAGGAGGGCATTGAGAGAGGTTTTGTGCCGAGACAAAAAAAGAGGCTTTAGAGAGTGTAAAATCAATCATTGCTTTTCTTTTTCTAATTTAAAAATAAGGCGCGCTGGAGAATTATCATTCCCTAATACATTAATATAGCCATCTTCATAGCGTATAATGATTTTGTCGCCCTTTACTTTGTTGTTTTTTGCGGGTTCTTCTACAAAGGCATTGCCGATGATTTGATATTCTTGCGTATTGGGTAGATAAATCACTTCATCAGAATTTCCTTGAATCTTTCTATTGTCTTTTAATGTGAGCCAAAAATGGACCTTTCCTATGGCGTGCATTTTTTCTGGACGATTGTTGTTATCAAGGTAAATGTAGGCTTCATCGCACTCTAATTTATCATCCCCGCGTATTACTTGGACATTGCCTTTTAATTGCGTGATTTTGCTTTTTTCATCGGCAATAAGCTCTTGAGCATTGACTACAATTTCATCAGCAAATAATGGGTGCAAAACAAAAAACAATATCAACAATAAATATTTCATTTTTTATCCGTTTTTAGATTTCCATCAATATTTTTTGCGTAAATTTTACCATTTTTATAGAGAATATTTTTGCCTTTTATGTTGTAATTATCACTAAAAATCATAAAATCTCCTTGACCTAGAATCTCTTTGCTATCAGGGTAATAGTTGGCTTGCTCACTCCAAAATTTAATAGAATCGCGTGAATAATTGATGCCATTTGGAAAAATGACTTTTGTTCCATCATAAAATGCAAGGCTAGATTGCAAAAATTCTTTGGTGGATTCATCAAATAAATAATGAGTAACATTAATGTGTTCTAATTGTCCTGCATCCTTTCCTATTTCTCTTGCATTTTTGCCAATTACAAAGGTTTCAACACCAAGAGGGGAGATTTTGTAATATTCAAAATCTAACATTTCAAAACGAGAAACATTAGCATTCATTTGTCTTTTGGATTCTTGATAATGGCTTAGAGAAAGAACCATTAAAATGCTAAAGATCATTAAAAAAAGAAAAAAATAAACAACGATATTTCCCTTTTTGAGATTAGAGGCAAAGGATTTTTTGGAGTTAGAGGAAAATCTCATAGAGTTTTGCCTGTAATTTTTCTTTTTTGATAAGATAGTCAATCATCTCTCTTACAGCGCCTTCGCCACCTTTGTTTTTGAGAACTTTTTTGGCATGTTTTTTGATTTCTTTTGCTGAATCTTTGGGTGCAAAAGAATAATGCACCATTTTAAACATTGATAGATCATTTAAATCATCGCCGATAACAGCCACTTCATTAAGGGGGATTTGGGATTCTTCTAAAATTTCTTTGAGTGCTTCTGCTTTGTTGCTAATGCCTTGTTTGATATAAGTAATATTGAGTTCTCTAGCTCTATTTTCTACAATCTTGCTTTGTCTGCCTGTGATAATGGCGACTTTTTTGCCTAGTTTGATCCATGCTGCTATTCCTAATCCGTCTTTGACATTGAAGCTTTTGATTTCATTGCCATCATTTCCATAAATGATTTGTCCATTAGTGAGGGTGCCATCAACATCAAGTATGATGAGTTGTATCATAAAATGCCTTTTGTGCTTGGAATCTCTATTGTATCATTTTTGACGCAAGCCCTGCGTAAAGCTACACCAAAGGCTTTGAAGGTTGCTTCAATAAGATGATGTTGATTCTTGCCTCTTTTTTGGGTAAGGTGAGTGGATAATCCTGCATTAAAAACAAGTGCTCTAAAAAACTCTTCTACAAGCTCGCAATCAAATTCTCCCACTTTGCCTTTTAAATCTACTTCAAAAACCAAAAAAGGACGATTGCTAATATCCAAATCACACTCTATGCAAGATTCGTCCATTACCACTGCACTATTGCCAAATCTTTCAATTTTTTGGATAGGGAAAAGATTTTTTTTGAGAAGTTCGCCAATGACGATACCGCAATCTTCTACACTATGGTGATAATCCACTTCCAAATCCCCTTTGCATTCTAGCGTTAAATCCCAATAAGCGTGTTTGCAAAGAGATTCTAACATATGGTTAAAAAATCCAATTCCTGTTTGGATTTTTGCTATGCCTTTGCCATAGACTTCTAGGCTTGCTTGAATTTGTGTTTCTTTTGTATTTCTAGTGATTGTTTCCATATTTTACTCCGTGGCAATAAATGCGCCTGTAACTTTTTGTGTTGTGATGAAATCTCTTGCTTCTGCTTCACTTTTAAATCCGCTAAGCATAACGCGATAAATAGGGTATCCATTTAGCATATATTCTTTAATAATGGCTTGATAACCATGGGAAGTAGAATGCATTTGTTGGTATTTTTGTGCCCCTTCTTTCTTCCTAAAAGCACCAATTTGGACTAAGAATCTTGAAAGTTGCATACTAGTTTGCGTGTTGGCTACTTTGTATTCACTTTTTGCCAAAGCTTCTTTGGTCAGAGGCATAGAACTTGAGATTGAACCATTAAATCCAATTACTTCTATGCGGACATTTGCTGTGCCTTTGGCAATCATATCAATATCCCTTGCAGCACTATTAGATAAATCTATGATTCTACCGCTTACAAAAGGTCCTCTGTCGTTGATTCTTACAATGGTTGATTTTCCATTTTCTTTGCTTGTTACACGCACGATTGTATTCATAGGTAGAGTTTTGTGTGCAGCAGTGTGGGCATACATACTATAAGTTTCGCCATTGGAAGTTTTTTTGCCATGGAAATTTGGTCCATACCAACTTGCAATCCCATCTGATGTTTCGCCTAATGCTACCATGGTTGGATAATACCATTTGCCATTGATTTGATAGGGGCGCATAGTGGCTTTATGTGCTTGTTGGCTATTATTCATAGAGCCATAATTAGGTGTTTTGCTGTCATAGTAGTAAGAATTGCTTGCTTTGTTGCTACAACCGCTAAGGATTAAAAGTAAAAAACTTGCTGCAAAAATAAAATATTTTTTCATTGTTTTAGCCTTTTTCTAAGGGGATAACTATTTCTTGGTTAATAGAGAGAGCATGAGCGTTTTTAATAGCATTGTATTGTGTAATCTTCTTAGATGAAATACCATACCTTTTGGAAATAGAATAGAGGGTGTCGCCTTTGCTAACGCGGTGTAGTAGGTAGGATTTGGCGTGAAGATTGGCTTGATTGAGGTTTTTTTCTTTGTAAGTTGCTAAAAATTGATAGGGCAAATAAACTGAATAGATTTTTGCATAAGTGGGAGTGATATTGCGTTTAAATTGAGGATTGTATTCTTTGAGTTTTTTTAGGCTTAAATTGGCTTGATTGGCAATCTTTGCAAGAGGAGTTGCAGGGGTTACTTCAATAGTTGCCAAAAGTGAAGTTGCACCTCTATTTAAAAAGTAATCATAATCATTGGTTTTTAGCATATTGATATTATGAAACAATAAAGAAACAGAAAGAATCTTGCGGATATACATTCGGCTTTCAAAAGGAATGTATTTTTTATCTGCGTCCAAAAGCACACTCAAAGAATCGCTCCCTGCTTCTTTGATTGCCTTTTTTAATTTGCCTTCCCCGCAATTATAAGCAATGGCTGCTAAATACCATTTGCCAAATCTTTCTTTTAAGTCTTTAAGATAGATTATAGCGGCTTTTGTGGATTTAATAGGGTCTTTGCGTTCATCGATTTGTGAATTAATGTCTAGCCCCAAAGCTTTAGCGGTTTTTGGCATAAATTGCCACATTCCTATTGCGCGTTTATTGGATTTTGCAGAAAGTGAGAATCCTGATTCAATCATAGCAAGATATAAAAACTCTTGAGGAATGCCGGCTTTGAGAAACATTTCTTTTAGGGTGGGGATAAATTCATAGCCATTTTTGAATTTTTGCATTAAATAATTTTGTTGTATATCGTTTAAAAAGGTATTTTTAACATCAATAAAATGCGAGTTGTTTAAGAAATCTGGCTCTACATCAAAAGTTTTTAAAACTTCCTCGCTCTTTGTATCATAGGAAATAGAATCAAATTGTGCAAAAGCAAAAGAGCAAAAAAGCAATAATGCAAAAAATATTTTCATTCAATTAAACCTTGGAAATAAAGTAATTTTTCTTTAGCTAAAAGTATAGTTTTAGATTCTAGCAAAATTTTATGGTGATTCTGCTTAAAATTTAGGCTTTCTTAGTGTTTGATTGCTTTTGCTGAATCTATTTTTAGCTTGAGTTGTTTAAACCATTGTGCATAAGATTCAATTTCTTCTTTTTCTTGTTTGGTGGGGTGATTAAAGAAAAAAAGGGTTTGGTATTCCCTAATAAAAGCTTCATAAATCCATTGAATCTGCAAAAACTCTTGCGGGGAGAGTTTGGGCTTTTGGAGAATTTGGATAAGAATATTGTAGTTTTCTTTGGTTTTGTTGAGAAAATTTTGAATGTTTAATCTTTGTTTGGATTGATTAGCAACACTAAAAGCGGCTTTGTTGTAAAGGTTTTTTTCTAAAGCTAGATTGGCTAGGTGATAAGATTCTTGATAATTGCCTTTGGCAAATTCTTCTTTGGCTTTTCTACTTAAGCTATAAGAGGGGGAGAATTGAAAATATGCCCAAATTAGAATAAGACTGCAAACAACGAAAAATAGCCATTTTTTCATTCAAGATTCCATTTGATTGTGGATGTATTTTTTTGCATTTTCTAAATCCAAATCTTTTACCCAAAGAGGTTCTTTGAGGACATATGTGATTTTGCTAAATGGCTTTGGGATTTCAAATTTATCCCAACTTTTGAGCTGCCAAGCATTATGATAGATAATTTGAGAGATTACAATTGGTTTTTTTGATTTTTGGGAAAGCACAATAATTCCATCAGCAATACTATGATAAGGTCCTCTTGGTCCATCTGGAGTAATGGCTACAAAATTATTTTCTTGTAATTTTCTAATGCTAGAGAGCAAGACTTTGACATTTCCTTTGGAGCTAGAACCACGCAATGAATCGATTTTAAAGTATCGCATAGTTTGGCTAATAATATCTCCATCAAAATGTTGGCTAATTAGCACATAGGTTTTTCTTTGTTTTTTTTTGAGTAATTTTGAAAAGAGGCAAGGCTGCATTAAAAGCTTTCCGTGCCAAAAAGCAATAATGAAATTTTGATTAGAAGTGATTAAGTCGGAAGTTTTTTTTGGGATTTCATATTTGATTTTGCAAGAAAAATAAAGTGTTTTAATAAGAAGAAATATCAAAGGTGGGGCAAGAGCAAGGAGAATCTTGCGGGTTAAAATTTTCATACGATTTTTAAAGAAGTTCGCCAATGAGTTGCGCTCCCTTTGTTTCTGAAATTCTAATGGAGTGGATTTCCCCGATAAGATTTCTACCTGCTTTTACTCTTATTAGTTTATTCGTATCGCTTCTGCCCTCTAATAGCATATTTTGTGCATCATAGCTTTCAAAAAGCACGGAATGGATTTTGCCTATTTGTTTGGCATTATCTTGTGTAAGAATCTCTTTGTGCCTGTCTTTTAAAATGGCTAAACGATTTTTTGCAATTTCTTCATCAACAAGAGAAATTTCGTTATTTTCTAGCCAAGTGGCAGCTTGTGTGTGTGGGCGAGTAGAATAGATGAAGCTATACATTGTATCAAAGCGAACTTTTTCTAAAACATCTAAAGTTTCCAAAAAATCTTCTTCGCTTTCTGTTGGGAATCCTACGATAATATCCGTGCTAATACTTAAATGCGGAATCAAAGAACGCATTTTTTCAACGCGATTTAAAAACCATTCTTTGGAATAACCTCGTTTCATTTTTTGTAGGATTTTGGTAGAGCCGCTTTGCAAAGGCATATGGATAGCCTTGCAAATTTTGGGATTTTTGGCAACCTCTTCAATAAATTCATCATCCATATGCAAAGGGTGTGGGGAAGTAAAGCGGATTCTTTGTATCCCACTAATCTCTGAAATCTCGCGTAAAAGCTGGGTAAAATTGATTTTGCGATGAGGGTTAGAGAATCTTCTACCATAGTTATTGACATTTTGCCCTAAGAGTAGAATTTCTTTCGTGCCTTTATCTGCAAGTTTTTTTGCTTCATCTAAGATTAAATGTGCGGGGATTGAGATTTCATTGCCTCTAGTATGTGGGACAATGCAATAGGTGCATTGTTTATCGCAACCAATGGAGATATTAATCATGCCTTTTAAGCTAGAATTTTGTTTGTTGCTAAAAACATAAGTGCTATCATCATAATCAATATCTACCCACGCAACTCGTCCTTGATGGAGAATCTGTGAGATTTTGGAGACATTTCTTGCACCAAGCACAAAATCAACCGCTTTGGAACGTTTTAGGATATTTTCCCCTAAATGGCTGGCTGTGCAACCACAAATCCCAATTTTTGCATTTTCTTTTTTGATTTTTGCATATTGCCCTATCTCGGAAAAAAGCTTTTTTTCTGGCTTTTCTCGCACACTGCAGGTATTAATGAGTATCAAATCGGCTTCTTTAGGATTTTGTGTTAAGGTGTAATTTTCCTTATCCTCTAATTCAGCAATGATATGCTCGCTATCGCGTTCATTCATCGCACAACCTAGAGTTTCAATAAAGAGTTTTTTGCTCAAAATGGAATCTTTGTGGCGAATTTATAAAATATGAAATTCATACATATAGTCGCCCTCATCTAAGCCATAGCGAACTTCTCTAAAATAAACATGTTTGCCTTTTTTTTCGAAATATTCTATCAATGCCATCATATCTTTGTGGGAATTTTCTTTGTCACAATAGAAAATATCTCCCTTTTTGCTTTCTAGCATTTCCTCTAATTTTTTGATTGCAATTTTTTGAGGTTTGTCATTAATGTGTTCGCGAACTAATTTAATATCCATAACTTTTGCCCTTAAGAAACTTTTTAGAAAAATAGGTAATTATATATGTTTTTTACTTAAATAATCATTTATAAAATTATATTTATGATTTAAACTCAATGCAAAATAAAGCTTGATAAAATTTAAATTTCTTTACTTAATTAAAGATATTTATGGCACAATTTAAGTAATTTTTAGTGGAGAAAATTATGTTTAATGGTAAAAATATTCTAATTACAGGTGGGACAGGCAGTTTTGGCAAACAATACACCAAAACTTTGTTGGAGCGATATAAACCACAAAAGATTGTTATTTTTTCGCGTGATGAACTCAAACAATATGAAATGGCACAGGTTTATAATCAGCCATGTATGCGGTATTTTTTGGGAGATGTTAGAGATGAATCAAGACTCAAAGAGGCAACTAATGGGATTGATTATATTATCCATGCAGCAGCACTAAAACAGGTGCCAGCAGCAGAATATAACCCAACTGAATGTATTAAGACTAATATTTATGGAGCGCAAAATGTGATTGCAGCGGCTTTGGCAAATGGAGTAGAAAAGGTTATTGCACTCTCCACAGATAAAGCAGCAAATCCTATCAACCTCTATGGGGCAACAAAATTGGCAAGCGATAAATTATTTGTAGCGGCAAATAATATGGCAGGGAGTAGAAAAACGCGTTTTTCGGTGGTGCGTTATGGAAATGTGATTGGTTCAAGAGGTTCGGTTGTGCCATTTTTTAAAAAATTGATTAAAGAGGGAGCTAGAGAGATTCCTATTACAGATATAGAAATGACACGCTTTATGATAACTTTGCAGCAAGGGGTGGATTTTGTTTTGAAGAATTTTGAAAGAATGAAAGGGGGTGAGACTTTTATCCCCAAAATCCCTTCGATGAAAATCATAGATGTAGCAAATGCACTTGCTCCAAATCTTCCACATAAAATTATAGGAATCCGCCCCGGAGAGAAGATTCATGAAACAATGTGCCCTAGTGATGATAGCCATATTACTTATGAGTTTGCAGATTATTTCGTAATTGCACCAACCATTCAGTTTAATTTTATTACAGATTTTAGTGTAAATGCCCTAGGAGAAAGCGGGAAGTTAGTTCAAAGAGGTTTTGAATATAATTCTGGTTCTAATACAGAGTGGCTAAGCAAAGAAGAATTTTTAGAGCTTACAAAGGAAATTGAATGATACCTTATGGCAAACAAGAAATTTTAAAAGAAGATATTGATAGCGTAGTAGAAGTATTACAATCCCCATTGATTACTCAAGGACCAAAAGCCATAGAATTGGAAGAAAAAATAGCCACAAAAGTTGATGCTAAATATGCTGTAAGTTTTAATAGTGCTACTTCTGCTTTGCATTGTGCGGTATTGGCACTTGGATTAAGGGAGGGGGAGTGGCTTTGGACGACGCCTATTAGTTTTGTAGCTTCAAGTAATTGTGGGCTTTATTGTGGTGCAAAGGTGGATTTTGTAGATATTGATAAAAAAACCTATAATTTAAGTGTGGAGTTATTAGAGGAAAAGCTCAAAAGAACCAAAAAGCATAAATTGCCAAAAGTATTAGTTGCAGTGCATTTTGGGGGACAAAGTTGTGATATGGAGAAGATTTGGGAGCTTTCTAAAAAATATGGGTTTAAGGTGATTGAAGATGCTTCACATGCTTTGGGGGGGAAATACCGCACTTACCCCATAGGGAATTGCAAGTTTAGCGATATTACGATTTTTAGTTTTCATCCTGTGAAAATTATCACAACAGCAGAAGGGGGAGTAGCAACAACAAACAATCCCAAATATGTAAAGAAAATGCAAATGCTAAAAAGCCATGGAATCACAAAAGAAGTCATAGATTTTGAAAACAAAAAAAAGCCAAGCCCATGGTATTATGAACAGCAGATTTTGGGTTATAATTATCGCTTGAGTGAATTGCATGCAGCTTTGGGAATCTCTCAGCTTAAGAGGTTGGATTCTTATATTCAAAGGCGTAATGAGTTAGCCAAGATTTATTCTAAGAATCTGAAAGATTTGGAGATTACTCTACCTTTTGTAGAAACTTATAATTATAGTGCATTTCATTTGTATGTGATTTTGCTCAATAAAAAGTCTGGCATCAAGCAAAGAGAGCTTTATCAAAAGCTTATTGAAGCGGGGATTGCCCCTCAAGTGCATTATATTCCAATCCATTTGCAACCTTTTTATGCGAGGTTTGGTTTTAAAAAGGGAGATTTCAAAAATGCAGAAAAATATTATAAAAACACCCTAACACTTCCTTTGTATCCGACATTATCACAAGAAGAACAAAACAAAGTCATTGAAGTATTAAGAAGTAATCTTGCATGCAAGTAGATTGTATTTGTATTATTCCTGCGCGTGGAGGTAGCAAAAGAATCCCAAGAAAGAATCTAAAGGATTTTTTGGGAAAACCCATTATTGCTTATAGTATAGAAAATGCAAAAAAAAGCAAAATTTTTTCAAAAATTTATGTTTCTAGTGATGATGAGGAAATTTTGCAAATGGCTAAGGAATTAGGTGTATTGCCCCTCAAGCGTCCAAAATCTCTTAGTGGAGATTTTGTAGGGACAAGGGAAGTGATAATACATTGCATTAAAGAGTTGAATCTCAAAGAGGAATGGGTTTGTTGTCTTTATGCGACAGCGCCACTTTTGAAGGCTGCACGATTGCAAGAAGCGTTTTTGCAAAGAGATGATTCTTGCTATCTTTTATCAGCGCTAGAGTATAGTTATTCGCCCTTTAGGGCATTTAGGATTGAGGGGGGAAGAAATAAAATGCTTTTTGCAGAGCATTTTATGAAGCGTTCTCAAGATTTAGAGAAAGTTTATCATGATGCTGGACAATTTTATTTTGCTAGGGCTAAGATTTGGGAAGAAAGGGAAAATATTTTTGAAGATTCTAAGAGTTTTTTGCTACCCTCACAAGAAGTGCAAGATATAGATACTTTGCAAGATTGGCATGAGGCAGAGCTGAAGTATCAGCTACTTAAACAGAAAGAGGAATGAAAAGTTGAGGTATATTAGAAAGACGCATACTTAGGTTTTCTACTTCTGTGAGAGAAAACCAAAGGGATTTTTGCAAAACTTCTTTTTTGAGCGGTAGGATTTGTAGAGTGTGTTCTTGGCGATTTAGCCAAATAATAGGATTGATTGTATCAGATTGGATTAATTCTACCTTTTTTTCAAAGACTTTTTCAATATGGCGGTAATAATCAATGGCTTGTTCGTGATAGTGTGAATCAGGGTCAAAATCATAAAGTCTAATTTTTAATCCAAGTTGTGTTGAAAAATCAAAAACAACCGAAGAGATTTTTTCGGCTTCTTCTAGGTTTTTAGGTAGGATAACTACACTATGAGTAAGGTTTTGTAGTGATGAATTGCCAAATTTAAGCAAAGGGATTCCTAAGTCAAAAAGAAAGCCTTTGTGATGGTCAAAAAGAAAATTATCTAGTAAAATTAATCCGATATTTTTGCTATTTTTATCTTTATTGATGATGTTTTTTAGTGAGGTTTCATAAAATTCAATATGCCATGAAATATTTTTTTTATCTAATTGTGGAAGGTTTTTGATTTTTTCAATATCTTCAAAAGATGAGGGGTTAAAAAAGCATAGATGCAATCGTTTGTTTTTGAAATTGTCAAAAAGCCATAGAGTTTGCGTAATGTAAGAATCCAAAGAAGCAGATTGCGTAAGATTAAAATACAAAACAACATCTCTTCCAAAAGGTGTTGGAAATTGCCCGATTTCTTCTTTTATACGATGGTAAATGTCCCAAAGGGTTGTTGGGTCCCCAACCAAAAGCAAAGAATCATTTGGAAAAATAGTGGTGGAGTATTTGGGTAAAATCATTTCATTGTTTCGATAAATAGCAGCGATTTTCCATTTTTTTTGTTTGATAGCTCCTACGCTCCGATAAGCATAAGGGCTTCCAAAAGGAACGCTAATTTGCATAATCTCCCCTTGCCCTAATCCAATATATTTGGCGGTGCGTGGGACATTGGGGAATTTTTCAAAAAGTTTTGCACTCAATACATTGTATTCGCATATCATATTTAGCTGTTTGTCTTCTGTAAGTGGCGAAAATTCCCCAAGCATAGTGATTTGAATATTTTTGCTATAAGAGCGGATAATGTTATAAATAATTTCTCTATCTTCTTTTTGGTCTGTAATAATATAACAATCAGTGATTTGTGGGCTTAGAATCTCTTTTAGCTTGCGTGAAGAACAAGGGTCAAATTGATAAGTTTCATAGTATTCTGTTTGGTTGGTGGGCAAAAGATTCTTATCTAAGGATACAAAAATATAATAATTTTTATTAAAATATTTATTTGTAATGGTGCTTGCAAATTCTTTTGCTACAATTCCATCTAAAATTAAAAGCACTTTTCGCATCTATAAGCCCTAAATAAAAAATTTTAGAAATGTAACAAAAAAAGGTTGAAAATGGAATTTAATTTACAAAAAAATGATGGAAATGCTAGAGCTGGAATCTTGAAATTAGCACACGGAGAGGTGCAAACTCCAATTTTTATGCCTGTTGGGACACAAGCTTGTGTGAAGGCGTTGGATTTTGCGGATTTACTCGCTTTAGATGCTCCAATTATTTTGGCAAATACCTATCATTTATATTTGCGACCGGGTGCGGAGATTATAGGGGAATTAGGGGGATTGCATAATTTTAGTAAATTTCCTAGAAATTTTTTGACAGATAGTGGCGGATTCCAAGCTTTTAGTTTGAGTGATAATGTAAAAGTTTCTGAAGATGGAATCTTGTTTAAAAGCCATATTGATGGAAGCAAGCACTTTTTTACGCCCAAAAAGGTTTTGGATATTCAATATCATTTAAATAGCGATATTATGATGATTTTAGATGATTTGGTGGGCTTACCAGCAAGCAAAGAGAGAATTAAGCAATCCATTAACCGCACGACACAATGGGCAAAAGAGGCAATTTCTTATCATAATTTTAAAAAGATTCAAGCCAAAGAATCTGGAGTAAAGCTAACTAATAATATTTTTGCTATTAATCAAGGTGGGACAGATAGGGAATTTAGGGAGGCAAGTGCTAGAGATTTGACTTCTATGGGGGATTTTGATGGGTATGCTATAGGTGGTTTAGCAGTGGGGGAGCCAAATAAGCAAATGTATGAGACATTAGACTTCACCACCCCGCTTTTGCCTAGAGATAAACCGCGTTATTTAATGGGGGTTGGCACACCACAAGATATTGTAGAAGCAATTGCTAGGGGAGTGGATATGTTTGATTGTGTAATGCCAACAAGAAATGCAAGAAATGGGACGATTTTTACTCATTTTGGAAAACTCTCCATTAAATCATCAAGATTTAGGCTGGATACAAATCCCTTAGATTGCAAATGCCATTGCTACACTTGTCAAAATTTCTCAAGAGCCTATTTGCATCATTTATTTAGGGCAGGGGAGATGAGTTATTTTAGATTGGCAAGCATTCATAATCTTGCGTATTATCTTGATTTGGTAAGAGAGGCTAGAGAGGCGATACTGCAAGGAAAATTTATAGAATTTTATAAGAGATTTTATAGCGATTTAGAAAACTAAATTATTTAAAATAAAATTAAAAAATAAAATATTACAATTATAAAAATTCTTTAACCTGAAATATATTTTATATATTATGCTGTGGGGAGGGGCGTTATGCTAGAATGGAGCAATGAATTTAGCGTAAAGAACGCATATTTGGACAATCAGCACAAACAGCTTTTTCAATATGTTGCTGATGCTTATAACCTCACTAAAAATGGTGTAAAAAATAAAGAATCTCTATTACTTCTAATTAACAAAATTTTAGAGTATTCTAAAGAGCATTTTAGAGATGAAGAAAGTTATATGCAACGCATTAATTATCCTTTGTTGAAAAAACACAAAGAATCTCATCAAAAAATGATTGCCACTGTCCATAAGATTAGGGCTAATTTGGGGGATAGTCAAAAAGATAGCATAGAAGTTTATAGTTTTTTGAAAAATTGGCTTTTGAAGCATATTTTGCAAGAAGATAAGAAAATCGAAGCATATCGCAGTCGCTTGATTGATGTTAATGAAATACCTTATACCCTTGAGCAACAAACGCAGATTCTTGCACAAACTTATAATGTTCAGCAAGAGCAGCAACATATTTATATTTGTCTTTGTCCTTTAAAGGAATTTGAAGTCTGCGATACACTTCACAAAAGTATGCAAATTAATCAAACTCTTTTGCGATGCAAAACATGCAAACAACCTTTGGTGTTTAAAGATATAAAACTTGATGATGAAAAACATTTTGATGCCTTAGCGAAAAAATATTTTCATTAATATGGAGTATGTATGGTATTTGTTTCAAGAGGATATGAAGTTTTTGAAAATGTCTCTAATATCTCGCAGCTTTTGGAAGAGCAAAAAGAAGTTTATGGCGAAGAGATAGATTTTTATTTATTGGCTTATGAGACATTTTATAGCAAGCATAATGAAAATCAATTTAAATATGTTCATAACAACAATGTTTTTAATAAAAATTCCAACTATATTGCTAATATTGATATTAAGCAGGTTTATAAAATAGAGATTTGCAGGAAAAAAGATAAAGAAAAAATCCCTTTTAGTTTTCAACTCATTGAGCAGCAAGATACGCTTTTGAGGGCAAGTTTGGAATGTAGAGGGGGAATTGCTTATTATGAGGGAATGAAGTTTGATATTTATCAAGAGCTTTATAAAACTATGATTTTAGAAGGGTATTTTATTGGGATTAGAGAATACAATAAATTATCTTCCCAAATTGATTTATTTGTCCGCAATATCAAAGAAAACAATCCGATTTACCGCGTTTTTTTGGATATTGGGTCTGGTGTTGCAAATCAAGAGGGCAAAAGCGAAGAATTAAAGATTTATCATACAATGCAAGATATAAATTTTAATCATCAAAAAAGTGAAGGATTTATCCCCAAAGTATCTATCAAGGTCGTGCGTAAAGGGGATTTGCTGTTTGATTATATTAAACCAACCAAAGGGCATATTGGGAGGGATTTAAAAGGCAATATTTTGCCTATTGCACCCGTGAGTATTCATGATATTCAAGTGGATTCTAGCATTGTGGCATTAGAGGGGATTTCAAATATTAAATTTCACGCAAGAAAAGATGGATTCCTCAAAGAAATACGCCCTTATTCTTTTATTGTTGATGATGAATTGGATGCTAAGAAGAGAGAAGTAGATAATTCTATAAAGGTGCTTAATATCGATGGTCTTACGCATTCTGATTCTAAGATTCAAGCAGATGTTGCTTATATTGGCTCCCATAGAGGAAATATTCAAGCCCAAAAAGCAGTGATTGATGTTTTGGAGAGAGGAGCAGTAGAAGCTAAGGTGGCATATATTAATAGTTCTCTTGGAGGCAAGATTATCGCAGATTATGTTTATATCAAAAATTTACATTCTTATAATGAAATTTATTTTCGTAAATGTTTGGTGATAGATAATGTAGCAGGGGAGCATAATATTTTTGAGTGTAACCCTGCTAGAATCGCATTTGCCAAAAAGGATAGAGTGGAATATATGATGCTAGAAAAACAATTGCAGATAAAAATTAAGCATTTACGAAAAAGAATGGATGAAATTTATACTTATTTGCTAATTTCACAAGGCAAAGTGCATAAGATTTTGCAAGATAATTCTATTGAGCAACTTCCTAAGAATCTCCGAAGTGTTGTTGAGCAGTATGAAAAATCTTTGAATACTTATCAAAAACTTCTATTAGAATATAGCGATATTGTCAATCTTAATTATGCTAATAAAACACGATTAAAAAGTATTGATGAAATGGCTTTGGGGGCTAGGATTATCATTCGTGGTAATTTCCCAAATGGAGAATCTCTTATTAGATTTAATCTTTATGAGGGCAATAGTGTGCAAAAAACGCTAAAAGCAACTTTAAATCAACAGAATCTGTATCGTTTGTTTGAGGTTGCTAGTAAAGATGGTCGCTTTAGCGTTGCAAACTCATCTGAATACAATCCAAAATATTGCGATTGGATTTCAGAGTTTTTTCCTAGAGAAAATGAGAAGAATAGTTTTTGAATAAACTAAAGTCATAAGCACATTAGGCTTTGGTTTCAAAAATTAAGCTCTCTTTGGAGAGGATTTGTTCGCTAAAATTTTGAATCGCCTCATTGAGATGTTTATTGGTAGTTTCTAAATCATTTTTTTCTTGCTTGATTCTTTGCATTTCGTTAGAAAAATATTTTTGCAGTGCTTCTTTTTCTTTTGGGGAGAGAGATTCAAGATTGCCATTTTGTTTGATTTTGGCTAAAAGCGCCATTGCCTCTTGTTTGGAAATTTCTTCTAAAACTCTTTGTTTGGGAGTTTTGATTTCTTGTGTTGGATTAAGGTTTTCTAGGGGATTGACTTGAGAATTTAAAATTTCTTTGATAGCTGTATAAAGGCTACCTTCTGTGTTTTCTAGGTGTTCTTTGAGGGTTACTTTGCCATTTAAATCCATATCTGCACTAATTAGCCCATCAAGCAAATCATCAAGGGTTTTGGTTTGTTGGTTGGTAGGTGGCTTAGCAATGTAGTTCTCCACTCCATAAATATTGATTGAATCTCCATAAATAGTGTTTTTTTCTGCTGCTAAAAAGGTGTAATCATCTTTGATGAGGGCATTTTCTTGTGGAGAGAATTTTCCATCTTTATTTAAATCTGCATTGAAAGCTCCCATATTGTAAGCAATTTCGCCATACCAGCCACTGACATAGGATTCTGCTTTGCCACTCAGACGTAAAATGCCATCATCGCGGGTATAAAAATCGCTTTTGTCAAACTTTTCTTGTAATCTTTGGATATTTTCTTTGGAAAGTAGTGCTTGGACTTTGTCGCCACTGATGCCATCTTCAAACATTACAAGCTGATAGCTAGAATCATTGGTAAGTTTATTTTTGATAGAAATTTTGGTGGAATCTTGTGGGGATTCTTGGTTTGGCTTGAGGCTTTGTATTTCCTCTTGGGCTAGGGTAGATTCTTTGTGATTGTTGGCTGCGAAGTAGATTTTTCTAAAGAGGATTTTATCGGCATTGTGGATAAGCATTTCGCGCTCCTATAATCCTTTATTTGGGAAGCATACAACTGCACCTAGTTTCATTTTGACGCATCTTGGTTGGCTAGGGTAGATAATTTTTGAAGTTTCTAAGTGTGTTTGATGATTAGATAATGTGGATTTGGTTGTTTTATTTGTGATTTGGGTGGCATTTAAAAGGTTTGCTAATAATAAAATTGTAAAAAATATTGCTTTCATAATTTATTCCTTAATATAATATTGATTCTTATTTTATGCAAAAATTACTTAAGGCAATTTAAAATTAATTTGAGCAGTTTTAATCAACCAAAAGGGGGCAAAACAATGCGTTTATCCCAAAATTATCGCAATGAAAAGGTGTATGTGGCTTTGGATTATGCTTGATAGTGTGGGGAGTTGAAAATAGGGAAATAGAGATAAATATGCTAAAAGACAGGTGGAATTTGGCATTTTGGATTGTTTAATAATTTCAAGCAGTGCAAAAAGCCTGCTAATGCTAGTTTGTAGAGATTTTATTTTTTGTGAATTTTCATTTTGGGTTTGGCAAGTGTTGGTTTGAATGGGTAGAATCTACAAAATAGCTAGGGCTTGGCAAATGCTAAGTTTTAAAATGTGTTTGCAAAATAGGGCAAATCAAGGAGAAAGCTAGATTGAATCTAGCTTTTGTAGTGAATGAAATTTTTAAATTTAAGAAGATTGATGCCAAAGTCAAAAGACTTTAGCAATGATAGCCTTAAAAATCTAGTTTGTAGTTAATCCAGAAGTTTCTGCCCTCAGTGTAGTCTTGGAATCTGTTTGCATAGCTTGTGCCTCTGCTACCTTCATAACGGTAAGGTTCAAAGAAATCTTTATCTAATAAGTTGTTGATTACAAAGTTAATTGTAGAGCTTTTTGTCATTTTGTAGCTAAATCCTAAGTCCAAAATATAGAAATCTTTATATTTCATCATACCCGGAATCGCACTTGCACGACCACCTTTGCTTTGTGCTAGAGTATCATAACGCCCAGTGGCTTTTAAGAATGAGCTAAATTTGCCCTTAGTGTAGTTGAGTTTGACAACTGCGATATGGCGTGGGAGATTGGTATAGCGAGTTCCTCCCCATGGATTTGTGTAATCTCCAGATTTGTCGTGTTTTTCCATATAAGTATAAGATACATTAGCGCTAAATCCATTCCAAGTGGCTGTATCCATTCCTACTTCAACGCCCCTTGCTCTATCTTTTCCTCGATTTACGACAAGCTTACAACCATCAGCCCCTCCACTACAAATTTGTCCATTGGGCATAGATTCTCCATCGGCATAAGGATCTTGGTCTATGGAGTTTTTAAAATCCGTTTGGAAAGCAGTAATGCTAAGATTTCCATAATCCCAAACATCAAAAATTGCTCCTATTTCGTAGTTGGTGCTTGTTTCGGGATTGAGTTTGGAATTCCCATGAATATCCCCACCATCTACACGATATACTCCATCGCCTAGTTGTTTTGCTTGAGGTGTTTTGTAACCTTTTGCAACACCGCCTTTTAGGGTAACCCAGTCTGTTAGGTGATAGACTAAATAGCCTCTAGGGATAAATTCCCCTTCAAATAAATCGCTATAAGTATAACGCAAACCTCCTGTTAGGATTAGATTCTCTGTGATAGAGTATTCAGCTTCTGCATAAGGGGCGATAATATTTTGGTCTAAAGTTTGCCCCATATGGATATTGGTTGCTGCTGTGCCACTATCGTTTCTGAATCCTTCCCATTGGTATTGTGCTCCTGTTGTTAGCATCACGCTTCCTAGAGTGTTGAAGTCAAAGGGCATCACAGCTTTACTCTCCACCACATAAACAGTGCTTTCATTAGCTACTGGTGTGCCTGATTTGCTTGTTTGGTCGGTGTATTGGTATTGGGCATAAGTGTTTGTTGTCCCCCAAGTGTAGTAGCCATCATGGTTTAAAATAAGCCCATCGCGATTATATGAGGAAGTAGAACGCACTTGTCTTCCACTTGTATTCATTGTATCGGAGTATTGATAATAGTGTTCGCCATCTAAGTAAAGATTGTTTTGATCATTGATTTTCCAATTGAGTCTTGCACCTACATTGCCAATTTTGTATTCCCCGGGGCTATGGCTTGCATATTGATTAGTTAGGGTTTTGTCTGGCCATTTTAGGTTACTATGGTCTTTGCCATAATATTTTCCTCTTAAAGCAAGAGAGAGCTTATCTTTGATTAGTGGAAAAGCCATGTAGCCTGTAACGCCTCTCCCATGTCCATAAAGATTATAGTGTTGTTGGGCTTGAGTTTCAATAGATATTGAACCGGTGAATTTATCTGGATTTTTCTTTGTGATGATATTGACAACCCCACCGATTGCATCGCCACCATAAAGTGTAGAAGCAGGTCCTTTGATAACCTCGATTCTTTCAATCATTGAAATAGGTGGTAAATAGCTATTATCTACTCCGCTAAATCCGTTTTCGTGGAATCCATTAACAGTATTTTGACGCTTGCCATCAACAAGCACAAGTGTGTATCCTGTCCCAAACCCACGAATGGTAAAATCATAAGTTCCTGTTTTGCCTTTTGTAATATTTACGCCGGGAATATCGCTAATTGCATCAGCAATATCTTGCACTGGGCGGCTCTCTAACTCTTCTTTGGTAATCACTGAAATACTAGCAGGAGCGTCCTTGACATCTTGAGCAAAACCGCTGGCACTCACGACAGAAGTATCAAGCAGGTATTGTTCGGTTGCGTTGGCATAGATTCCACTCCACATTAAAGATAGAGCTACAGAAACATAGCTAATGTTCTTTTTGACTTTCATTCTAAAATCCTTTTGATAATAAAAATAATAATAAGATTGAATTCTATTTACTATTTGTTTAAAAATAAATAAAAATAATAATGAATATTATTTATTTTATGTGAAATGTTACAAAGATGTTTTTACCCATTGTTTTTATTGGATTGAATTTGAAATGTTGGTAGAATCTTTAAACTCACTTGAGAAGTTATAGTTGTCTTTTTAAGTTCATTTTTGAGAAAATAATAAAAATTACTTGGAGAAAAAATGAGAAGAGGCATAAGAATTTTATTGTTTTTGTGCTGTTTTGCATTGAGTGGTTATGCAGAGAGTTTGAAGTTTTTGGTTGAAAATATCAAAAACAACCCTCTTTTAAATGCCAAAATTTATCAAAAACAATCTTTACACGAAGAAAAAAAGGGGCTTTATGCCCTTTATCTTCCCAAAGTGGAAGTGGGATATGCTTATCAAAATACACATAATCCAGATATTTTTTATCCTGCAAATGTTAATGGTCCCTTTGTGGAGGCAACTTGGCTTTTGTTTGATGGATTAAAAAGAGAGGGAAAACTAAAAGCACAAAATGATAGAATCAAGTCCTCTGAATTTGCAATACAAAGCACCCAACAACAATTGATTTTGCAAGTTATTCAAAAGTATTTTGGTGCTCTTAGTTTGCAGTCGCGAAAAAAAGCGGTTTTGAGGCAGCAAGAGGAATTACAACAAAGTATTACAAAATATGAAACGCTTTATCATTCAGGGCTTGCAACCCAAGATACCCTAGAAGCTATCAAAGCACAATATGCACAAAATTCTTATCAAATAGAAAATATAGAACTTGCTTTAGAATCTTATAAAGAGCAACTAAGCTTATTAAGCGGGATAGAAAATCCTAGTTTGGAAGAATACACCAAAATAAAAGAAATAGATTTGCAAACCAAGCCAAAAGATAGGGCGGATTTGCAGGCACAATTTCATTATGTAAAGAGTTTGGAGAGTGTGCCTATGCAACATTCTTATTTACCAACTATTGCCTTAAGTAATCGTTATATGCACTATGAATACCATGATAGGAATATCCCAACGCTCCCCTTTCCCTTTTCTATAGATAACCCTAAATATCAAAATATTTTTGGGATTAGCATATCTTTGACTTTGTTTGATACTTTTGCTACATATAGGGCTAAGGAAGCCGCACATTTACAAGCTTTGGCGGCAAATTTTGAATACTCTTATCAAAAAGATTCTCAAAGACGCGAACAAATTATCGCAAAAAATGCCCTAAACACAGCAAAAGAAAAAATCAAATGGGCAGATTCTGCCCTGACTTCCGCATCCATTGCTTATGCCTATGCCAAAGATAAATTTAATGCGCAACTCATTGATTACACGCAATATTTGGGGGCATTGACGACTTTTTTTGAGGCTCAGTCCTTTTATGATGAATCTCTTTTTGAATATGAGATTAAAAAAGCAGAATTTTTATACAATAATGGAGAGAATTTGGAGGAGTTTTTGTGAGAAAGATAGCTAAAAGCCTAATGGCTTTGTGTATTTTTGGTGTTTCTCTTTTTGGGGAGGGAATCTATGCTACTTTTAGTATCAAAGCAGTGCAAAGTGCGACTTTGAGCCTTGCAAGTAGTGGAGTGGTAGAATCTGTTTTTGTAGAAATTGGAGACAATGTCAAAAAGGGTCAAAAGCTTTTAGAATTGAAAGCAAAAGATTTGCAAGAAAATGTAAAGATTGCTTTAGCGACTTTAGAGAGTGCCAAAGCAGAACATTCATTTTTGGAGGCACAATATCAACGCTATAAGCATTCTCAAAATGTTATTGATAAAAATACTTTTGAAAAAATCCAAACTCAATATCAATCTAGTGTTTTTGGGCTTAAAAAAGCTAAGGCTCATTATCAATTACAAAAAGAGCTTTTGGATAAAACGATTTTGTATGCCCCTTTTAATGGAGTGATTGTAGATAAATTTGTCGAGGTTGGTGATGGGGTGGGGGCGATTTCAAGTAGGCTTTTTGTGCTAGAATCTAAGCAAAAAAAGGCAATTATTGAGTTTGATTCGCAGTATTTTAATCAGGTAAAAGTGGGGGATAAGTTTTTGTATAAGATTCAAAATCAAGAACAAAAAATCCCTCTTGTTTTGACAAAGATTTATCCAAGTATTGATAAGGATACCAAAAAAGCAAAGGCAGAAGCGGTTTTTGAAAATATTGATTTACCTTCTGGAATCTTTGGAGATGGCTTGATTGTGAGGGAATAATGTCTAAAATTGCAATTTCTCGCCCCATTGCCACTTTGATGTTTGTTTTGGCATTAGTGTTTTTTGGAATAGATGCTTTGAAGCGGTTAAGTGTATCTTTGTATCCTAATGTTGATATTCCAATTATTACCATTACTACTTTTTATCCGGGGGCAAATCCAGAAATTGTCGAAAGCAAAGTGACAGAAAAGATTGAAGAAGCTATTAGTGGGATTGATGCGTTAAAGAAAATCACTTCTACAAGCAGTCAAAATGTCAGTGTGGTGGTAGCGGAGTTTGAATTAGAAAAGTCTATTGAAATTGCTGCAAATGATGTTAGAGATAAGGTTTCTACAATTAGTTTTGGGAGTGAAGTAAAATCTCCCATTATTGAAAAATTTGATGTAGGCGGAACTCCTATAATTTCTCTTTTTGTATCCTCTAAAACTCCAATATCTAATACCAAAGAGCTTTTGGAGTTAAATACACACACGGATTTGAATATTAAACCATTATTGCAAAGAATTGCTGGGGTTGGAAAGGTAAATTTGGTAGGGTTTTTAGAGAGGGAAATACGAATCTTGCCTAATCCTACTATGCTGAGTAAATACAATCTTAGTTATTTAGATGTCGCTCAAGCCATAAAAGCACAAAATATAGAAATCGATGGCGGAAGGATTATAGATTCTAAACAAGAATGGACAATCCTAACCAAAGCAGATGCAGAAAATATACAAGAATTAGGGGATTTGCTGATAGCCAAAGGTGTTAAATTGAGCGATATTGCCGTGATTGAAGATACTATGCAAGAGCAGAGAAGTTTTTCTTATTTGCATTCTAAAGATATTCAAAGCGGAGGAATTTTATTAGAGATTCAAAAGATTACTGGTGCAAATGAAATAGAAATCACAAAAGCTATTAAGGAAATTATGCCTTATTTGGAGCAAATTAGCCCAAAATATCATCTTACACTTTTACGCGATACGACAACTTATATTCAAGATACGATTGATGCAGTGGAATTTGATTTGATTTTGGGTGCATTTTTGGCTGTTTTTGTGGTGTTTTTCTTTTTGCGGAATGTTTCGATTACTTTGGTTTCTAGCCTTAGTATCCCAGCTTCTATTATGGGGGCTTTTGCTTTTATGTATATTTTTGGTATGACTTTGAATCTTGCTACAATGATTGCTATTACCCTAGCTATTGGGATTATTATTGATGATGCTATTGTGGTGATTGAAAATATTTATAAAAAACTTGAAATGGGAATCTCAATGAGAGAGGCTGCATTAATGGGGGTGCAAGAGATTGGTTTTGCACTCATTGCAATTTCTGCAATGCTTTTATCTGTGTTTATTCCGATTGCAAATATGAGTGGAATTACAGGGAGATTCTTCGTATCATTTGGATTGACACTTGCTGCTTCGATTATTATTTCTTATTTTGTGGCAATTACCTTCATTCCGATGCTAAGCTCTAGAATCGTTCAAAGAAAACAAAGTAATTTTTACCTGCAAACAGAAAAATATTTTAAGGGTTTAGAATCTTTTTATGTGCGTATTTTGGAGTGGGTATTAGCCCATAGAGTTTTTGTTGTTATTTCTATTTTGGGTATTTTTGTTGCTTCTTTGTTGCTTGTTATGCGTCTTGGGGTAGAATTTTTGCCCTCTGAGGATAAGGCGGAATTTGATATTAAACTTACAGCCAAACCCGGAATCTCATTGGAAGAAATGCAATACCAAACATTAGCGATTCAAGAGAGGTTAAATCAAGAAAGTGAAGTGGAGTATAGTTTGCTGAATATTGGCTATACTTCTGAACAAAAAGTGTATGAAGGTAAGATATATGTGAGATTATCCCCTTATGATAAAAGAGAGAGGAGTTTGCAAGAAATTATAGAATTTTTGAGAGAGGTTTATAAACCTTATGCGGAGAAATTTGGTTTAGAGATTGCATTGATTGAGATTCCACAAATTAGTTTGGGAGAAGATGACTCGCCTTTGCAATTAGCACTTTATGCGTTGGATAATGGTGCATTGCAAAAGAGCGTGGAGAGAATCATAGACTTTATGGAACAAAGCGGAAAATTCCGAGATATTCATACCAACATTAAACCACCAACCCCGCAACTTAGGTTAAGCATTAATCGAGCATTAGCAAATCAATATGGATTGAGTGCTCAAGAAATCGCTCTTGCTATTAATAGTGCTTTTAGCGGAATGCAAGAAATCTCGTATTATAGGGAAAATGGAAGAGAGTATGATATTGTTTTATTGACGCCACAAAGAAGAAGTATTGAGGATTTAAAGAAGCTTACATTGCGTAATGCAAGGGGCGAAAATGTATTTTTAGAAGGAATGGTTGAGATAAAAGAGATTGATGCTGTAACTTCTATTAGGCATTATGACAGGCAAAAAAGCGTAATGGTATATGCTAATTTGACAAATGGCGTAAGCTTGGGCGAGGCTACGAATCTTTTGGAAAGCAATCGAGATTCTTGGCTTGGTGAAAGTGTGCATTATAAAATAGAAGGTTATGCTAAATATATGCAAGAAACGAATGCGGCTTTTGTTACTGCGATGATAATGGCATTTGTGTTGATTTATTTTATTTTAGCAGCACTCTATGAATCTTTAATACAGCCTTTTATTATTATGGTTGCATTGCCTTTGAGTTTTACAGGGGCTTTTTTGGCATTGTTTTTAAGTGGTGAATCTCTAAGTCTTTTTAGCATTATGGGACTAATGCTTTTGATGGGACTAGTAGGCAAAAATGCTACATTGATTATTGATGTGGCTAATGCAAAAAGGCAAGAGGGGATAGAACTAAAAAAGGCTATTTTAGAGGCTGGAGAATCTCGGCTACGCCCCATTTTGATGACAACTATTGCAATGATTTTTGGAATGTTGCCTTTGGCATTAGCAGGGGGAGCAGGCAGTGGGATAAAATCCCCTATGGGAATTGCGATGATAGGGGGATTGCTGGTTTCTATGATTCTTAGCTTGCTTATTGTGCCGGCATTTTATAGCCTTTTGGCATCCATAGATGATAAAATGAGAAGTTATTATCAATGAAAAATTATAAAATGAAAATTTTTAAGGAATCTTTTTTGGATTCATAGTATAATATAACTAGAATTTATAAATAAGGAGGATCATATGAATCCTATTTCAGGTAGCACTTATTATGGGTATGATGCATTTTCAAATGCTCAAAGCGGGATTGATGCAAATATGCGTAGCGCGACTTTGGAGACTTCTAATACAGATATTGCACAAAGCACGGTAAATACTATGAATGCACAAAATGGTGTGGAGGCAAATGCACAAACAATTCAAACTGCAGATTCAATGATGCAAAGTGCATTAGATATTCTTGCTTAATCTCTCTTTTGGAAGTTTTTAAAAACTTCCGCATTAATTACTGCAAATTTTTATAGACTTATGCTACAATTTTTCTTATTTTAATCCTTAAACAAAAGGTATAAAATGGTTGATTATGGTATTAATTATTGGGCAAATGATGATTTTATCATCGAAGATGGCAAGGTTAAGGTTAATTTTTGCAACAAACCTGCTTTGATTGATATAGTCAAGCAAGTGCGAGAAGAAGGTTATCGCGGTCCTTTGCTTGTTCGTTTTCCGCATTTGATTAAAAAGCAGGTTGAAAAGATTTTTTCTCATTTTGAAAATTCGATTAAAGAATATCATTATAAAGGCAAATTCAAAGCAGTTTTTCCTATCAAAGTCAATCATTTTCCTAATTTTATTTTGCCTCTTATGGAGCAAACGCAGAATCGTTGCTATGGGCTAGAAGCTGGAAGTAAATCAGAGCTTATCATTGCTATGGCTTATACTAATGAAAATGCCCCCATTACGGTAAATGGCTTTAAAGATAAAGAAATGATTTCTTTGGGATTTATTGCTGCAAAAATGGGGCATGATATTACTCTAACCATTGAAGGTTTAAATGAATTAGAAACGATTATAGAAGTTTCAAAGTCTATGGGCAAACCTTATCCAAATATCGGATTGCGAATCCGTCTTCATAGCACAGGCGTTGGAATCTGGGCAAAGAGTGGCGGGATTAATTCTAAGTTTGGTTTAACTGCAACAGAGCTTGTAGAGGCGATTTATTTGCTTAAGAAAAACAAGCTTTTGGATAAATTTACAATGATTCATTTTCATATTGGCAGCCAAATTAGCGATATTGCACCGCTTAAAAAGGCATTAAGAGAAGCAGGAAATATTTATGCAGAGTTGCGTAAAATGGGTGCAAAGAATCTCAATAATGTCAATATTGGTGGTGGTTTGGCAGTCGAATACACGCAGCATGAAGCTCATCAAAATCGCAATTATACCTTGGGAGAATTTAGCGGCAATGTTATTTTTACCCTCAAAGAAATTGCCAAAAACAAAAAAGAGCCAGAGCCAAATATTTTTATTGAATCAGGGCGTTATGTTTCTGCAAATCATGCGGTTTTGATTAGTCCTGTTTTGGAATTGTTTTCACAAGAATATGATGAAAAGGCGTTGCATTTAAAGGAAAAAAATCCGCCGCTTGTGGAGGAGCTTTTGGATTTGTATAACACCATTGATGAGCGTTCAGCTATTGAATATTTGCATGATAGCTTAGAGCATATGGAATCGCTTTTGACGCTTTTTGATTTGGGTTATATTGATTTGCAAGATAGAAGTAATACAGAAGTTTTGGTGCATTTAATTATTAAAAAAGTGATTAAGATTTTAAAGCATAAAAATCATAGTGATATTATTCGGATTCAAGAGCAGGTGCAAGAGCGATATTTGCTAAATTGTAGCTTTTTTCAGAGTTTGCCAGATTATTGGGGATTAAAACAGAATTTTCCTGTCATTCCTCTTGATAGATTAAATAAAAGACCTACAAGAAGTGCGAGTTTATGGGATATTACTTGTGATAGTGATGGTGAAATTGCATTTGATAAAAATTATCCTTTGTTTTTGCATGATATTGATGTGAATAGTGAAGAATACTTTTTGGGATTCTTTTTGGTTGGTGCATACCAAGAGGTTTTGGGAATGCGTCATAATTTATTTACGCACCCAACTGAATTGAGTGTTGTTTTTAATCAAGAAGAGGGGAGTTTTGAGATTGAGAATCTTTTAGAAGCACAAACAATTTTAGATGTATTGGATGATTTGGATTTTGATACCAAAGAGATTGAAAGGCGACTAAAACAGAAGCTTGATGAGAGTGAAGAGATTCCTCAAGATGAGAAAAAGGAGGTTTTGGGGCAACTTTATGTGATGTTAAGTGAAAATGGCTATTTACGCACAGTCTTCAAAAGTCAAGGGGAAGTTTAATTTGAGTTACGCTAATAGCCTTTTTGGGACGATTAAAGAGGATTTTGGCGTTATTTCGCAAAAAGATCCAGCCATTAATTCTAAAATTGAATTATTCTTTAATTATCCGGGCTTGATTGCTTTGGTGCATTATCGAATAGCACACAAGTTGCACTTAAAAGGTTTTAGGGTTTTAGCAAGAATCTTAATGGGATTCACGCAATGGATTACAAATATCGATATTCACCCAGCTTGTAAAATCGGGCATAGAGTTTTTATTGACCATGGGATTGGAGTTGTGATTGGGGAGACTGCAGAAGTTGGCAATGAAGTAACAATTTATCAAGGTGTGAGTTTGGGCGGAGTGAGCTTGGAGAAAACCAAACGCCATCCAACCATAGAAGATAATGTCATCATCGGAGCGGGAGCAAAAATTTTGGGCAATATCACTATTGGAGCAAATTCTAAAATTGGAGCAAATTCTGTTGTGATTACTTCTGTGCCACCAAATTCTACAGCCGTTGGGATTCCTGCAAAGGTTGTAGTAAAGGGTAAAAGTAATGATTTAAATAAGATTCCAGATATTCAATTGCAGCTTTTTACATATTTGCAAAAACGTTTAGAATTATTAGAATCGCAAATTCCTCATTCTGAAGAATTGCAAGCAAGTATAGAAAAACTCAATCTTATATATTATGAATTTCTAAAGTCAAGAAGAGAATAAAATGATTATTTTTTTAAAAGATTTAAAATTAAAAAACTTATTTTTTTAAAGAGGCTTTGCTTGGAGTGTATCATAAGGTATCTTGCGACATCTTTACGCCCAAACATAATAGCAAAAGAAAAAGGAGTCATTCCTAAGCCATTATTTTCATCAATATTTGCACCATTGCTTACTAATAATTTTGCCATATCCAGATATCCTTTAAAGCAAACTCCAGCTAATGGGGTTTGTCCTCTATCATTTTTTTCATCCACTTTAGCGCCTTTTTCAAGCAACATTTTAGCAGTTTCTAAAGAATTATTATAAGCTGCTAACATAAGTAGAGTATCACCTCTATGTGTTTTTAGATTAACATTTAATCCAGCTTCTATCATAATCCTTAGATTTTCAAATTCATTATTTCTAGCAAAATTAAAAGCCATATTGCAAAGCTCTCCAAATCGTTTTTCTTCTTCTAAAGAAATTTCATTCATCATTTTATCCTTGTTTATCTATTAGTCAATCTAAAAATTGATTTTTAATAGCTATGATTTTAGAGTGAGAATTCTCACTCTAAAAGTTATTTACTCAACGCTTTTTTAACACCCTCCGCATATTCTTTGCTAATTTTTTCAAAATGCATTAGAGCTTTGTCTATGATTTTTTGTTCAACACCTTCCATTGATGAGGCAATATTATTAAAGAGTTGTTCTTTTTGAGAATCATTCATTATGTCAAATAGGGCTTTTGGTTGGGTGTAAAAATCATTATCCAATGGCGCATATCGTTGTGCTGCAGCTTCTAAATTCAAATCTGGTTCCAAATAATTTTTATCTTCTTTTGGGCTATCATCATAGCTATTTGGTTCATAGTAAGCTGATTTGTTTTTATACTCATCAAAATTCATAGCTCCAGCAACATTATAGGTATTAACCTCACTTCTTGTTCTATTAATAGGCAAGAGATGATAGTTAGTTCCTACTCTATATCGGTGCGCATCAGGATAGCTAAAGATTCTGCCTTGGAGCATTTTATCAGGACTAAAGCCAATTCCAGGCACGATATTGCTTGGGCTAAAGGCGGCTTGTTCTACTTCGTTAAAGTAATTTTGTGGATTTTTATTAAGAATCATTTCTCCAATATCCATCAAAGGCACGATGCTATGGGGCCATACTTTTGTCAAATCAAAGGGATTGAATCCTAATTTATCCACTTCATTTTCAGGCAAAATCTGCACTTGGAATGTCCATTTAGGGAAATCCCCTTTTTCGATACTATTATATAAATCTCTTTGGTGAGATTCTCTATCTTTGGCAATAATTTCTTCAGCTTCTTTGTTGGTTAAATTTTTAATGCCTTGTTGAGTTTTAAAATGGAATTTTACCCAAAACCTTTCTCCTTTATCGTTGATGAGACTATAAGTATGGCTTCCAAAGCCGTGCATATGTCGATAACTTGCTGGAATTCCCCTATCACTCATTAAAATTGTAATTTGGTGTAAGGCTTCAGGACATAATGTCCAAAAATCCCAGGCTGCATTTGCGTTTCTTAAATTTGTTCTTGGATCTCTTTTTTGGGTGTGGATAAAATCAGGAAATTTGTAAGGATCTCTTATAAAGAAAGTTGGCGTGTTGTTTCCAACTAAATCCCAATTGCCTTCTTTGGTGTAAAACTTAATTGCAAAACCTCTTACATCTCTTTCTGCATCAGCTGCACCGGATTCTCCAGCTACAGTTGAAAATCTCAAGAAAAGTGGAGTAACTTCTCCTTTTTGCAAAACTTTAGCCTTAGTAAATTGTGAAATATCAGCTGTGATTTTTAATTCTCCATAAGCACCGCTTCCTTTGGCATGCACTACTCTTTCAGGTATCCTTTCTCTATTTTGATGAGCAAGTTTTTCAAGTAGGATATAGTCTTGTAATAGTAAAGGTCCTTTTGGTCCAGCAGAAAGTGAATTTTGATTGTCTGCTACTATATTTCCAAAGTCATTTGTAAGTTTTTTCATAAAGATTACCTATCCTTTAAATAAAATTTATTAACAAGGAAATAATATCTTATATAAAATAAAAATAATATTAAATAATAAAATTTATTATTTAATATAAAGTATCAAAAATATTTTTTTAAGCAGTTTTTAGTTTCCTTTTTTGTTTTTAAAGTATATAATATTTAATGTTTTCAGGGTTTTTAGTGAGGTAGTCAAAATAAATAAGTTAGGAAAGAGGAGGACTAATGCTACCATCTTGGAGCAAAGAATTAAGTGTTCATAATGATGCCATTGATGAGCAACATAAAAAATTATTTGAAATTGCTGGAAGAGCTTACGCACTAACTAACAAAAAAGCCACAAAAGAAGAAATTATCACTATTCTTAGGGAATTATTAAACTATACGCAAGAGCATTTTAAAGATGAAGAAGCCTATATGGAATCTATCTATTATCCGCGGGATTGGAGTTGTGATTGGGGAGACTGCAGAAGTTGGCAATGAAGTAACAATTTATCAAGGTGTGAGTTTGGGCGGAGTGAGCTTGGAGAAAACCAAACGCCATCCAACCATAGAAGATAATGTCATCATCGGAGCAGGAGCAAAAATTTTGGGCAATATCACTATTGGGGCAAATTCTAAAATCGGAGCAAATTCTGTTGTAATTGCTTCTGTTCCGCCAAATTCTACTGCCGTTGGTATCCCAGCAAGGACAATCATCAAGGGCAAAAGCAATGATTTAAACAAGATTCCAGATATTCAATTGCAGCTTTTTACATATTTGCAAAAACGCTTAGAATTATTAGAAAGTGAAGTGGTTTATTCTGAAAATTCACTCAAAAACCTTGAAAAACTCAACCAAATGTATCAAGAGTTTCTTAAAAATAAATATTAATTATTAATAATATAAATTTATAATATATAAAGAAACATTTAACTTTTTTATAATAAAATCCGCACTTATTTTTAGTTAATTATAAATAAGGAAACTATAATGAGAATCATTTTGATGCTTTTGTGTCTATTGATAAATATGAAAGCCGCAGATTTTGTTGAAATTGGTATAGAGCCTATTCCAGATTCTTTACCTTTTGATGAGCAAAAAGCTAGACTTGGCAAAATGCTATATATGGATACTAATCTCTCAAAAGATAAAACTATTTCTTGCAATTCCTGTCATCATCTTACCGGCTATGGTGTGGATAATGAACGCTTTTCATTTGGCGTTGGAGGTGCTACAAATGGTGCGACTAATTCCCCAACTAGTTTCAATGCAGTTTTTAATTTTGTGCAATTTTGGGATGGTAGAGCCAAAGATTTGCAGGAGTAAGCAGGCGGTCCTTTGTTGAATCCAGTAGAACATGGTATGACAGAAGATGAAGTTATCGAGGCTGTGAAAGGTAATTTGGAATATGTAGAATCCTTTAAAGAAATTTATGGGGAGATTACTTTTGAGAATATTACAGATGCGATTGCGGAGTTTGAAAAAACATTAATTACGCCAAATTCACCTTTTGATAGATGGTTAAAGGGAGATGAAAATGCTATATCTCCAGCTGCAAAGAGAGGTTTTCAAGCATTTCGTTCAAATGGTTGCATCGCATGCCATCAAGGTCAAAACATCGGCGGTAATATGTATCAAAAAATAGGTATCTTTGAGCCTTATGCTGCGACTGGAAATCCCGGTAGATATGGAGTAACAAAAGAAGAAGAAGATAAGTTAGTCTTTAAAGTCCCATCTTTGCGAAATATTGCTAAAACTGCCCCTTATTTTCATGATGGTAGCGTAGAGACTTTAGAAGTTGCAGTTCAATTAATGGCATTTTATCAATTAGGAAAATTCCTCAATAATGATACAGTGCAAGATATTACAGCATTTTTAGAGAGTCTTACAGGAGAATACAATGACAAGCTCCAATAAAAAAACTTTTTCATTCCTTTATCAATTTATTAGTTTATCGGCTTTTGTCCTTATTTTTATGTTGCTTTTGCTTTTTATTATTTTTAATACTCATGCTAATGTTGAGAAAAACACGCAAATTACCGATGCTTTAAAGAGATTAGAATATTTGGATTTAAGAATTGACAATGTATTTAAGAATTATTTTGATTTTATGAATTATGATGAAAGCGTGAGAGATTCTAGGGAGTTTGCGCAAGAATTGCAATTTCTAACAAATCAAGGTTTGGACACATCAAAAATTGCAGAAATTTTTAAAGCAAAGCAAAATCAATTAGATAAATTCAAGCGTGCTAATTCTATCGCTTTTAATTCCAAAACTTTTCTTTATGTGCTCCATCAAGAAATCGCACAACTTGCAGAGAATAATTCAAGTTATACCTCTATTGTTAAGCTTACTAATTCTATATTAGCCAAATTAGCCACAGATAATATCCTTGAGAGTGAGAATCTTAAGGAGCTTAATGCCGCTATTGCAAAGTTAGAAGCCTTTTCATCTTTGAATGATCAAAATGTTATGCTTTTTATTAAGCATTATAAAATGATGTTGGCTCAAGCTGCTTTGATGCAAAAGAATTCTGAAATATACAAAGATCAAACACTTCAAAAAGAATTGATTTTGGCTAATAAAGTAGTTCAAGCCCAAATTGCAAAAGAAAGTCAAGATAGACTTTATATTGCTTATGGTGTGTTTGGTGCTACATTGCTTGTGCTTTTATTCTTCATTTTCTTGACGCTCAAAAAAGTGATTATCCCTATTTCGCTTTTAGAGAAATTAACTAAAAATTTAGCTTCTAAAGAGGCAAATTTGAAATCGCGTCTAGTGATTGATGCAAAGAGTGAATTATCCAAAAGTGCAAATTATATTAATTCCTTCATTGCAGTGGTTGAAAATTCTATTTTAGAAGCAACTGAAAATGCAAAAGCAAGTCTAAATAACTCACAGCAATTAAAAGAAAATGCAACGATTCTACAAAAAAATTCCGATATACAAGATGAGCAAATTTCTACTTTGAGAAAAATTGGTTTAGCATTAGATGAGCATATTTCAGCTAATGGGGTTTTAGCACAAAATACCATTGAAGATATGAATAAAATGCAAAAGGTTATGCTAAAAGCAGAAGAAACGCTTAAGGAATTAGCAAAACTTATTGAACAGGGGAATGAACAAGAAAATATTATTATGGATAATATGGGCAATCTCTCTAGCAGTGCAGATAATATTACTAGCATTACAGAGAGTATCAAAGATATTGCTGATCAAACTAATCTTCTTTCACTTAATGCAGCTATTGAAGCAGCAAGAGCAGGGGAGCATGGTAGAGGATTTGCTGTGGTTGCAGATGAGGTAAGAAAACTTGCAGAAAAAACCACAAAATCTCTTGCTGAAATCAATGCTACTGTTTCACTCATTGCACAACAAATTCGCGATAATATTGAGGGAATGAAAATAGTGCATGATTCAATGAGCGAAACTAATGAAGTTGCAAATGAGTTGCAAAATGAAGTGGTTGATACAATGGAGAGATTGAGAATTGGCATTAAATCTACTCAAAATATGGCAGAAAAAAATATTGAAGCCAAGGAAAAAATGGCACTTTTAGATGAAAAACTAAATGTCGTGAGTGATATTTCTAACCATATTAAAGTGCTTTCTAATGAAGTGAATGCAATTTCAGTGAGTGTCCTTGAAGGCTCTAGCAAACTCTCTGATAAGTTGAGTAGTTTTCAATAATCTTTAGGGAAGTTTTCTCCCCCATTCCATAAAATTTTTACAAACATTTTTAAAATTTTTATGGTTTAAGAAATTT
Source organism: Helicobacter pullorum (assembly GCF_900638355.1). Classification (GTDB taxonomy): domain Bacteria; phylum Campylobacterota; class Campylobacteria; order Campylobacterales; family Helicobacteraceae; genus Helicobacter_D; species Helicobacter_D pullorum. The sequence goes on from NZ_LR134509.1 coordinate 197,194, forward strand.
TATAGTAAAATCACTCTAAAGATTAAAATGTCAAAGTTAGGGGGGAGGATAGCAGATGCTGCCATCTTGGAGCAAAGAGTTGAGCGTCCATAATGAAGCAATTGATGAGCAACATAAAAAATTATTTGAAATTGCTGGAAGAGCTTACGCACTAACTAACAAAAAAGCCACAAAAGAAGAAATTATCACTATTCTTAGGGAATTATTAAACTATACGCAAGAGCATTTTAAAGATGAAGAAGCCTATATGGAATCTATCTATTATCCGCGTTTGATTCAGCACAAAGAGAGGCATCGTGAGATTATTAGAGATATGACAAGTGCTGTTATGCAGATTCGCAATGTCGATGATTTGAAAGAGCAATTAGCTGTTATTGCCAAAAAATGGCTTTTGGAGCATATTATAAGAGAGGATATGCAAATTGAGAAATTTCGCAGAAGCACTTGTCAAATTACCCCACAAGAAACCAAAGTCAAAAATATTGTAGAAGAATCCAAAGTTCAATATACTTGTAATTGTCAAGGTAAGGTGCATTTGGTGCCTTTGGAATTGCACAATAAAATACAAAAAGAAAATGTTATTTTTAATTGCAAAACCTGCAAAGGAAGAATCAAACTACTAGAACAATAAAGGATAAGAGAAAATATGTTGGACAAAAACGAAATCAATGAATATCAATTAATGGCGGATTCTTTAAGATTTTTGTGTGCAGATATGGTGCAAGCTGCAAATAGCGGACACCCCGGTGCGCCAATGGGATTAGCAGATATTGCGGTTGTTTTGGGCTACCATTTGAAGATAAATCCTAAGAATCCAAATTGGATTAATCGCGATAGATTAGTCTTTAGCGGAGGGCATGCAAGTGCATTAGTGTATAGTTTGTTGCATTTGTGGGGATTTGATGTTAGCTTAGAAGATTTAAAGTCCTTTAGGCAGTTTGGCTCCAAAACGCCGGGACACCCCGAGTATAAGCATACTCCCGGAATTGAAATTACCACAGGTCCTTTGGGGCAAGGAATTGCTAATGCTGTTGGCTTTGCAATGGCAGGAAAGCTTGCACAAAATATGCTTGGTGATTTAATCACTCACAAAGTTTATTGTTTGTGCGGGGATGGGGATTTAGAAGAGGGAATTTCTTATGAATCTTGTTCGCTTGCTGGACATCATAAATTAGATAATTTGGTTGTGATTTATGATTCTAATAATATTACTATTGAGGGAGAATGTGAGGTTGCCTTGAGTGAAAATATGCAATTGCGTTTTGAATCTCAAGGTTGGGAGGTGTTGCAAATTGATGGGCATAATTTTATGCAAATTGATGCTGCACTAACTCAAGCTAAAACCTCTAAAAAACCTGTGCTTATTATTGCAAAAACAACGATTGCTAAAGGTTCATTGCATTTAAGCGGTTCGCACAAATCCCATGGTTCTCCGCTTGGTGAAACAGAAATCGCAGAATCTAAAAAGGCTTTGGGCTTTAATCCTGATGAAAAGTTTTTTATTCCAGAATCTGCAAAGATTCGGTTTAAAAATACTCAAGAATTAGGAGAGTTGGCTAATAAAGAGTGGGAAAAAACTTTAGAAAAGAGTGACAAAAAAGATATTTTGAGAGAAATGCTAAATCCCAATTTTTCTAAGATTGAATACCCTATTTTTGATGAAACCAAAAGCATTGCAACGCGTTCTAGCAATGGAGAGATTTTGAATGCTATTGCAAAAGCGTTGTATGGGTTTATCGGCGGGAGTGCGGATTTAGCACCTTCTAACAATACAGAGTTAAAAGGTATGGGAGATTTTCCAAAAGGTAGAAATTTTCATTTTGGAATTAGAGAGCATGCAATGGGGGCAATTTCAAATGGTCTTGCAAATTATGGGCTATTTTTGCCATTTTGTGCAACTTTCTTTGTTTTTAGTGACTATCTCTCTCCAAGTGTCCGTGTAGCTTCATTGATGAAAAACAAAGTTTTTTATATTTGGACGCACGATAGTATCGGAGTTGGTGAAGATGGGGCGACACATCAACCAATAGAGCAATTGAGCCATTTTAGAGCAATGCCTAACTTAAATGTTTTTCGTCCAAGCGATGCTAATGAAAATGTAGCCTGTTGGCAAACTGCTTTTGAAATAGAAGGTCCTTGTGCGTTTGTGCTTAGTCGTCAGAATCTTCCTGTTTTATCGCCCATTGCCAAAGAGCAGGTTAAAAAAGGTGCTTATATCAAAAAGCCTTCCAAAAAAGAAGCACAAGTTACACTTCTAGCAACCGGCAGTGAAGTGGCATTAGCCCTAAAAAGTGCAGAGAAGCTAGAAGAAAATGGCATTGATGTTCAAGTGGTTAGTGTGCCTTGTTATGATTTGTTTATCCAGCAAGATAAGAATTATAAAGATTCATTGCTTCAAGGTTTGGTAGTTGCTATTGAGGCAAGTAGGGGATTAGAGTGGTATGCTTTAGCTGATATTGTTGTAGGTATGCAAAATTTTGGTGCAAGTGGCAAAGGAGAAATGCTTTTTGAGCATTTTGGATTTAATGTAGCAAATATTGTTAAAATTGTTGAAGAAAATCTTTAAAGAGTGGAAAAACTTTATTTATTTTCAAATACAAGAGCAATCAAAGATTTTTTTGAGAGGAATTATAATGCCTCTTTTTTGCCAAATGCACAAAGTATTGGCGAATTTTTTGATAGCATTTTGAGGGTTGAAGCAAAAAGTAAAATCCCTCCATTTTTGCGTTATGTCTATCTTTATCAAGCCATTAAAGAAGTCAATCCTCAAAAATTTGGCGAATTTGCAAAAAACTTCTCGCAATTTTTGGTTAATTCTGATTTTTTCTTTAAATTTTATGATGAATTGTGTGCGGAATGTGTGCAGATAGAATCTCTTGAGCGACTAGATATTTACGCATTTTATGATGATCATTTGCAAGTATTAAAAAATATTTTTAAAACCTATCAAGATAAAATTGCACAAAATGGCTTTTTTGACAAATATTTTTTGGAAAATTATCAAATTACTTTTGAGCTTTTGTCGCAGTTTGATGAGATTGAAGTGCATTTAGAAGGTTTTTTGAGCCGTTTTGAAATGTATGTTTTCAAAGAAATTTCCATGCAAAAGCCCATTGTTTTTAAAATTAGCATTAATGCTTTTAATCAAGAATATTATCAAAGAATCTTTGGGATAGAATTAGAAAATGGAGATTTTATACTACATTTAAAAAGGGGTGATATCAAAAAAGATTCTTTTGAACCCACAAAAGCAATCAAATATGGCAAAATCAATTTATTAGAGTTTAGCGATAGAGTTTCAGAGGCGGGAGGGATTTTTAGTCAGATTGATTTGTGGTTGGAGCGGGGAATCCAGCCAGAGGAAATTTGCATTGTTTTGCCTAGTGAGGAGTTTAAAAACTATTTGGAGCTTTTTGATAGTGCGAGAAATTTTAATTTTGCTATGGGTAAAAAACTTCAAGAAACAGCATTATTTGTGAAGATTGAGGAGCATATAGAACAATTTAAGGACTTTGGAGAGTTTCAAAATTTCATCATAGAATCACAGGAAATAACAAGGGAGGATAAAGAAGCTAAAAAGATTATTTTGCAGAATTTAGAGCATTTTTCTTATTCATTGAAGTATTTAGAATTTTTGCCAATAAAGGACAAAATTTATACATTTTTTATGATGTTAAAAAAGCTAAGTATAGATGATATTGGCGGTGGAAGAATCAGTGTAATGGGCATTTTGGAAACAAGAGGGATTGAGTTTTCTTATATTATCGTCCCAGAATTTAATGAAAATAATGTGCCAAAAGTGAATCAAAAAGATATTTTTCTTAATTCATTGATACGAGAAAAAGTTGGACTGCCCACCAAAAAAGATAGAGAGAATCTCCAAAAATATTATTATTCACGCCTTTTTGAGCATTCTTTGGAAGTGGGTGTAATGTTTTTGAATAATGACGAAGATAAGCCCTCTCGCTTTTTGCTAGATGATAAAATTTTTAGTGAAGCTAGATTCTATAAAGCTTCAAAAAAATATGGGGATTATTTTTTGAGTGGGAAAGCTTTGCAGTATAAAGAGAGGGAAATTGTAGCACCTTTGGAGCTTGGAATTATGAGTGCTTCAAAGCTAGAATGCTTATTGACTTGTGCGAGAAAATATTATTATCGCTATGTTTTGGGATATAAAGAAGAAAATTCAAATATGGGTGCTAATGTAGGTATGAAGCTCCATAAGGTATTGCAAGAGGCTTATAGTAGTTATCAAACTCATCATAATTTTGCACAATTACAAGAGGAAGTTTATAGGGGATTGCAAGATTATGAGACTAAAAGAGAGTTTTTTGAATTGGAGCTTGCCAAAAGATATTTGCAAAAATTTTTTAAAACTGAGCAAGAGCATTTACAAGGAGGGTGGATTCCTGTGGAGTTTGAAAGGAAGTTTGCATTTGGTGTATGTGGAATCCCTTTTGAAGGCAGGATTGATAGGATTGACAAAAAGGGGCAAGATTTTTTTGTTTTGGATTATAAATATAAAAGAAATCTAAAAATAGGCGGCAAGAGAAGTATCGAAAATTCCAAAGATTTTCAACTTGTGCTTTATGCTATGGCAATCCAAGAAATCCATAGCAATGCAGAGGTAAAAGCTGGATTTTATGATATTTATGAAGCCAAAATCAAAGAAGAAAAGGCATTGATAGAAAAAAAAGAGAAGTTAGAAGAAAGACTAGAGTATTACAAAGGAATGCAAAAAGAATTTTCCTTTGAGCTTTGCAAGGAAAGAAGCCCTTGCAGTTTTTGTGAGTTTATTTACCTTTGTAAGCGTTATTGATGAGTTTGTAAGAGCGGATACAAAAGAGTAAAAATAAAGTAATAAGCAAAGTTTTGAAAACTAAGACGGATTGTTTGTGCATAGCATCAAATTTTAGAGTTTGTATGGATTCTTCTCCCATTTGTTGAGCTTGGAGGATATAAGGCGTATAATAAAGAGTAAATAACAAAATTAAAATCACACTAATAAAGCCAAGCAAAGGGGCTATTTTTTGGCGAGTGGCTTTGAAAATGATAACTTCATAGATGATGATAAAAACTGCTAGAATATTAAGCAATATGTTGAGTTTTATGAAAATCTGCGTCATTAACACGCCAGATTGAAAGAGTGTAATTTCTAAGCCTTCAACGAAGCTAGCAGCACGAAAAATTACAGGAGCACTAAAAGCACTAGCAATAATAGCTCCCAAGGCTAAACCAATAAGCAATAAATAAACCATAAAAGCAAAAGAATAAAAGTGAGGATTACGCATATTTGTCCTTGAAGTTTTTGAGATTTGAAATTATACCAAAAATTTAAAATAATAACAAAACTCACAATTATCTAAAACAATTTAGAAACAATGATTAAATGGAAATTTGAGGCAAAATAAATGACGCAAAAAGGCATTGTATTTGTAAATCTAGGGGCTTACAAGCAAAGGATAAGAAGTTTGTTCTAATATTTCTCTTTGGAGTTGAAAGCCTTTAGTTGTATAACCTAGAGTATTTGCCACTTCTTGCAATTCTTTGAAGCTTAACATATCGGTTTTTTGATTTAAAAAAGCAAGTATATCTTGTTCGCTATATTGTTTAAATTCAAAGAGATTAAGTAAAGTAGCTAAAGCAGAAGCCCCACAAGATTCCTCATATTGCTGCCTTATAACATTTTGATTGTGGAGTTCTTGTAGAGATTTAACACTAAAAGCAAAAGCAAAGTTTGTTATAAAAACAAGCAAAAAAATGCGCAATAAAAGCATTTTTTGCATTATGCTTTTGCTTCCATTGTAGGAAATTCTTTTATCTCCAATACTTTTTGTAAAAACCAATCAATGAAATTTTCTTTTACTTTTTTGCTTGTTTCTTGAAAGGTAGAATCTTGCAAAATAGAGGGACTTTCTAGCCAAGAGTTTGGAAGTCCTGCTAAGTATTTACCATATTCACCAAGTTGGCTATTTTCGGATTTGGCATAAGCCTCCCCATAATTTACCAAAGAGAACAACATAATAACACCCTCTAAAGCAATTTTTTCTTCTCCATTTTCCATAAAAGTATAATCCTCTACAAGAGCAATATCGCCCCTTAAACTATCTATAAAACCTTCATTGTCTTTAAAAATATTCAATAATTCCTCTTTTGTATAGTTATCTTTGATGTCTATAAATTTTTCCAATGAATCAAAAGCGTTTTTTAATCCACCTCCTAAATCTACACTATCAAAGTAGTTTGAAAAGTATTCATTTCCATTGCTGTGATGTTCGTAAAATGGGAGCGTAAGGTAGTTTTTGATAGCTTGTAGGGAATTACTATGAAATTTCAAATCCTCTGGCAATCCTGATTCTTTTAAAAACTCATTTCCCATAAAACCATAGTTATCAAGGGGGTATTTTTCAAAAGTTTTGTTGGAATTTGTTGCTGAATTTGCTTTTGCATTTTTAAAATCCTCTTGATTAAAAGCTGTATCTTTAGAATTTTTGTTAATTGCACCAATAGTGCAATAATTCAAAGAATCTAAAAAATTTTCTAATATGGAGGATTGAAAATCGTCGTGGTTATCGTTGATTATGTTATCTAAATCCTGCTTAGAGACTTCTTGAAAGGCTTTGCTAGAATTATATTCAATATTTTGAGTATCTTGCCTTGTGGATTGCGTAAATGGGGTATTTGCGTTTTGATTAGAAGTTTTGTCTATGAGGCTTGAGATTTCTTTAGAATAGTTGCAATGAACATTTAAATAATTAGAATAAGAAGAATTAGATATGCTAGTCATTTGCCTACCTTTTCTAAAAAATTATAAAAAAATTTAAGAAAAAGTAAGCAAAAGGTGTTCCATTATCTAATGATTAATGCTAAATTTCATTATTTTTTGATAGTTTTTAGATTTATCAAAGTAACTAAAAATATTAATAAAGCATATTCAAGATTTTATCCACTCATCACTTGCAAAATAATTTTTATTTTTAAATTTGGTTATTGTTTTGATTGACTGATTTTATCTTTTGGATTTTTATGATGCTATTAGAAAATAATATTTTCTTTTGGGTTTAATTCTTTTGTGAAATTTCAAGGGCATTTGTATGACATTTGTGTGGGATTATTAGAGTTTGCTTCACTAGGAAATATCAAGGGCAATATAATTCCTGAATTTTTTGCCAAACTTGCAACCAATGGAATCCCTCAACAACTCTTCCAACAAGCCCTCAATTATAACCTTGCTATGAATCGTCCTTATACAAGGAGAGAGGGTGCAAAAGGGGCAATGGATAGGGGAGTAGAATTATTTAATTTTGCTATGCCTGTGCCTTTGGGTAAAGTGGCAAATGCTTTGGTTAATTCAATAGAGCAAGATAAAAATAGAAGAAGTAAAATTTATAATGAAAGAAGCAGTTTAGAATCATTACTTAGCACATTGCTTGTTAATACAAAATCCTATAATATCAATGAGTTAAGGAAAAAAATAAAGCAGGAGGACTAATAGGCTTCTTGCCTATGGGCTATTTTGATAATCTCAATAATTTTCAATAATGCTGATGATTCTATAATCCCCTAATCTCCAACGATAGTGATTAGGCAAACCTTTTAGAGCTTTGGCATTGGGAAGAATGGCTGGTTTTGTGAGCTATCTAGATGAGAAAAGATAAAATAAATGATTTTTTCTGCTACTTTTGGATTTGATTTTTCAAGTTTTTTGATTTCCTTTTCAATGCTCTTTTTGAATTTCACATCAAAAATCGTCACTAGAGCCTTTTTATATCTGCTTTGATTTCTTCTGCTAATTCTTTTTTATAATCCTCGCTAAAACTTTGGTATTTTTTGTAAGCGTAAGATTCTTGATAAGGTATAAAATCCTCTTGTAATTTTTCTATTTTATAAGGTTTTGATAGCTTTTTGTTAATGGATTCTAAGATGTCAATTAAGTTATTATCTGCATTTGTGATTATGATTACCATAAAAAATCTTTGTAGATAAATCAGTTTTATATCACATTTTAAAGAAAAAGCAAGGTAGTTTTGGTTTTTATGTGTAATTTATAGAATATAATGGAAATAAAATAAAAGGATAGAAAAGCGTAAATGGCGGAGCGGACGGGGCTCGAACCCGCGACCCCCTGCGTGACAGGCAGGTATTCTAACCAGCTGAACTACCGCTCCAAGTATGGTGGTCGCTACAAGACTCGAACTTGTGACATCCACCTTGTAAGGGTGGCGCTCTACCAACTGAGCTAAGCGACCATCATAAAGTCAAAATTTAGAAAATAAAAGTGGTGACTCCTAGGGGACTCGAACCCCTGTAGCCACCGTGAAAGGGTGGTATCCTAACCGCTAGATGAAGGAGCCACTTTTATTTAGTGGTGACCCGCGTTGGATTCGAACCAACGGCCCATTCCTTAAAAGGGAATTGCTCTACCAACTGAGCTAGCGGGTCAAATAAAAAGGAAACGAAATTATAGCTATAATTTCGTATAAAGTCAATAGTTTTTGAAAAATAGTTTCAAGAATAGCAAATAAGCATAAAGACAAGATTGCTCTTGAATATAATTCCTATCCCCTTGAAATAAAACTCTTTGGATAATTTCATCGCCATTTTTATTCATCGCACCAATAAAAATTGTCCCCACAGGTTTATTAGGGCTTCCGCCATTTGGACCAGCAATTCCACTTGTGGCAATTGCAAAATCCGCACCGCTTGCTTTAAGTGCTCCCTTTAGCATTTCATAAACCACAATTTCACTGACAGCACCAAATTGCTCTAAATGATTTTGAGAAACTTCAAGCCAAGCATTTTTGATTGCATTAGAATAGCTAATAATGCCAGCATCAAAAACTTCACTAGCTCCAGATTCTTTGGTGAGATAATATGCAGCTAATCCTCCCGTGCAACTTTCTGCGGTAGTAATTTTTTGTTTGTTTTGGGCTAAAATTTTTATAATACTTTGGGCAAGATTTTGGCTTGGAAAAATCTTATTTTGCAAAGTTTGTTGCATTTCTTGTAGGAAATTTTTTAAGCTTTCTTGAGAATTGCCTATGGCTTTTAAGATTCCAATTTCATTAGATTCAAATGCGATTTGCAGTGCCACATTGTGAATCTTTGCAAGCGGCTTTAGTAGCATATAAGCACTTTTGCACTCTATCCCTAAAGGATATAAAAAAGTAGTATTTTTAGGCGTTTGCAATAAAGATTCCAAAGAGTGTTGGGAGGAATTTGGGGGGAGGGTTTGCAGTGTGATGAGGCAATGAAGAATCTTAAAATAATAGATATTTTTTTCTTGTATGGCTTTAGAATCGAGTTTTTGTTGGATATGGCTTGAGATTTCTTGCAAGGAATCTTTGGGGGATAGAATTAAAATGTTGTTTGAATTTTGTATCAAGTAATTAAGATTCTTAGAAAGATATTCCAAAGAATCATCAGTGTTTATAAAATGAATTTGGTGAATTTCTCCCAAAAGATCTTCTGCGTATCTTGTGGCAAAGTCCCTTAATGGCTTAAAAGAGCAGTTTTTTTCTATGCAAAATAATGTATTCAAAATCTTTCTCCTTAAATCTGGAATTTTATTCTTTTATGGTAGAATATTTTGGCTATTTTATAGCTTAGTTTGGAGGTAAATTATGAGTAAGGCTTTAGTTATACGCCCAGAAGATGAAAGACCCGGTGAAGTTTATAACCAAAAGGGAAAAATAAATAAAAAGTTTTATGAAGAGGAAATTACAAAACTGCAAATTGAATTAATCAAATTGCAAAATTGGGTGAAAAAGTATCAAAAAAAAATTATTGTGATTTTAGAAGGGAGAGATGCTGCCGGGAAGGGCGGAACAATTAAAGCCTTAAGAGAGCATCTAAATCCTCGTGGAGCAAGAGTGGTGGCATTGCAAAAGCCAAGTGATGTGGAAAAAACTCAATGGTATTTTCAACGCTATATTGATGAGTTGCCAAATGGCGGGGAAATCGTATTTTTTGATAGGAGTTGGTATAATCGCGCTGGAGTGGAGCGAGTAATGAATTTTTGCACTAATGAACAATACAAAGAGTTTATTATTCAGGTTTCTCATTTGGAGCAAATGTTGATTGAGAGCGGATATATCTTGTTTAAGTTTTTTTTAGATGTGGGGCAAGAAGAGCAAAGAAAGCGTATAGAAGCACGCAAAGATGAGCCTCTAAAGAGGTGGAAACTTAGCCCTATTGATGAATTGTCATTGAATCTATGGGATGAATACACAGAGGCATTTGAAAAAATGTTTTCTCGCACACATACTCCATTTGCACCATGGTTGATTGTGGATTCAAATGATAAAAGACGCGCTAGAATCAATCTTGCTAGAATCTTGCTTGCTAAAATTGATTATGAAGATAAAGATGCTGAAAATGTATGTTTGCTAGCAGATCCGGGTATCGTTTCTTATTATTCTAGTGTCCGAATGTTTTGTGGTGAAGAAGGGGATATAAAGAAAGACAAAAAGAAAAAGAAAGATAAGAAGTAGTTTATTGTTTTTGGTGTATAATCCCGCCTTTTAAATTTGCAGTGTGCAAAAATACATAATAAAAGGTTTCTTATGCAAAATTTCTTACAACATTTTTTTAATATTTCTTCTTTTTATACGCTTATAATTCTTTTTTGTTTGGCAGGGATTTTTTACTTTTTATCTAGGATTAAACGGCAAAATTGGCAGTTAATTGGTGCTTTAGTTTTTGGGGTGGTTTTTGCTTGTTTTATTTTGACATTGGCAGGATTTCCAACTCAAGGGTTGGGCTACTTTAAGGATTCTACTAAGTTGCATTGGCTCTATGAGGTGCATATTTGGCTTAGTTTTATTAATTCACTTTTTATTTCTTTTTTGCGTTTAATGGTTATTCCGCTTATTTTTGTAGGGTTGGTTTATGCGATTTGTAATTTAGATAAAACGACTAAGCTTAAATGGACGGCGATTTTTTCTTTTGCAAGCTTAATGATTACTACGGCTATGGCGGCAATAATAGGATTGTTGTTGGGGGTGGCGTTTGATTTGGGCGTTGGAGTAGAAGCTGGAGTTACAGAAAAAAGCATTAGAGGGGTGGAGAGTTTCAATAGTATGATTTTGGGGTTTGTGCCAAATAATATTATTGGGGCTGCAAATAGCAATAATATCCTAGGTGTGGTGATTTTTGCGATATTTTTTGGATTTTGTGCTTATCTTGTGGGTAGGCAAGAAAATTTCGAGCAAAATTTTAATATTTTTAAAAAATGGCTTACTTTTATTTATTTGGTGATTTCCAAAATGATTGGAGTGCTAATTAAGATTATGCCTTATACTATTGTAACGATGATTGTAGATACTCTTTTGGTTAATGGAATAGATTCTATAATCGAGGCTGGTTTATTTGTAATCTTAATTTACATAAGCTGGGTATTGGTTTTTGTGATGCATTCTGCGATACTTGGATTTTTGAGGCTGAATCCTATTGTGTATTTCAAAAAGGCTTTTAAGGCTTTATTGATGGCTTTTGTTTCGCGTAGTTCTGCAGGCACTTTGCCTCTAACTATTGATTGTTTGGAGAAGCTTGGTGTGAGTAGAGGGGGAGCAACTTTTGTCGGGAGTATTTCTACTACAATGGGAATGAATGGTTGTGCTGGATATTATGCTGCATTGGTGTGTGTTTTTATGTTGAATGCACTTGGAATTCCTCTTGGTTTTAGTGAGGGAGTGATTATTGTTTTGCTGTGCGTGATTACTTCTTTTGGGATTGCTGGAATCCCCGGAATTACAATTATGATTCTTTCTATTTTGTTAAGTGGATTGGGATTGGAATCTCATTTTTCGCTTTTGGCGATTATCTTGGCTATTGATCCTATTTTGGATATGGCAAGGACTTCAAGCAATGTTTCTGGAGGAATGATTGCAAGTATTGTGACAGAAAAAAAGCTTGGGAATCTTGAAATCCAAAAATATTATTCTTGAGGTTTTATTTGCAGGAAATTATCCTGCATTTGAATTGAATTTTTGACTTCATTTGCTTAAAAAATGTTTAATATAAGCTTTATTTTTCATTATTAAACTATTTCTATTAATTATATTATGTTTAAGAAAATGTAAGATATAATCCGAGCTTTGAAATTTTAGCGCAGTAGCTTGGGAGATAAATTAATGAATTTTTTAAAAAATATGAATATCGGGACTAAGCTTGTAGTATCTATCAGTATTATTATGCTTATTGGTCTTAGTATATTGTCGATAGTTGTAGTTAAGAGCGTTGGTGATAGTATGCGTAAAGATGCCGAAACAATGATTTTGGAATCTTCTAAGGGGTATTCTGGTTTTGTTGAAGGCGTTATGAATGAAATGATAGCTCTTAATAGGACTTCTGCAAATGTATTAGGAGAGATTTTTGCTCAAACTTCCAAATACAATATCACACCAAAAGCTTTGGAAGATGTAGTAACTAATGTTTTGGATTCTGGTTCTTATGCAGATTTTGCATTTTTGTATTTAAAGAATCCTTTGGGTTTTGATGGTGGAAATTCTTTTTATCGTTTGGATAATGGGGATTATATGGTTGCTTATGAAGATAAGCAACCTTCCTCTGCTGGGGGGATTGCGAATGTAGCTATCAATAGTAATATTGAACTCGTTTCTATTAAAGAAGCATTGAATTCCCAAAAAAGCAGTGAAACAAAAGTGCTATTTGGCAAGCCGCATCGCTTTTCTTTTGGTGGCAAAGAGTTTGTAGGTATTGATATGGCAATGCCTATTTTTGATGCTAATAATCAAGTTGTTGGGGCTGTGGGTTTTATTTTTAGCTTTGATGATATTGCAAATTCACTTTTGGATTCTAATAATAAGCTTTTTGAAGGAAGTATTGTTGCGATGTTTGATCAAGATGGGACGATTATTCTCCATGGCAATCAAAGTTTGTTGTTTAAAAAACTTCAAGATGCCAATAAAAGACCAGAAGCTAAATTGATTGTTGATGCGATTATAGCAGGGCAAACGGGCGTTTATGATTATATTGCCACAGATGGTGCTCCAAGTTATGCAAGTCTTGTATCTTTCTCATCAGTGGATAATTATGTAAGCTGGAGAGTTTTGGTTACGGCTCCAAAATCTTCTGTTCTTGCACCTCTTTATCGTTTGGAATATTTAATTTTTGCAGCTTCAGCGACTTTTTTGATTTTGGTAATGGCTTTTGTGTATTTTTATATTCGTAAAAATGTTGCTAATAGATTGCCAATTATCCTTGATGCGCTTGATAAGCTCTTTAAATTTATTAACCATGAAAGCAAAGATGTCCAAACTATCAAGATTCGTGCAAATGATGAATTAGGGGCAATGGGAAGAATTATTAATGCCAACATTGAAAGGACTCGTTCTTCTTTGCAAATTGATGAAGAAGCGATTCAAGCAGCAGTAGATACCGCAAAAGAAATTGAAGCAGGTAATTTAACTGCAAGGATTTCTAAAGATCCTGTAAATCCGCAGCTTATGGAATTAAAAGAAGTTTTAAATACAATGCTTAGTGTTTTGCAACGCAAAATAGGAAGTGATACTAATGAAATTGCTAGGGTTTTTGATTCTTATGTGAAGTTGGATTTTACAACAGAAGTGAAAAACGCAAATGGAAGAGTAGAAGTTGTTACTAATACTTTGGGAGAAGAGATTAAGAAAATGCTGCATGCAAGTGCTAATTTTGCTAGAGAATTAACAGCGCGTTCAACAGAGCTTAGGGAATCTATGCAAAAGCTTACCGATGGTTCTCAAGCGCAAGCTTCTTCATTGGAGCAATCAGCAGCAGCAGTAGAAGAAATTAGCTCTTCTATGCAAAATGTAAGTGAAAAAACTATGGATGCTACAAGACAAGCAGAGGATATTAAAGAGATTGTGGGAGTGATTAAAGATATTGCAGACCAAACTAATCTCTTAGCATTGAATGCAGCTATTGAAGCAGCAAGAGCAGGGGAGCATGGTAGAGGATTTGCTGTTGTGGCTGATGAGGTGCGAAAACTTGCAGAGCGAACAACAAAATCTCTAGGAGAGATTGAAGCAAATGTGAATGTTTTGGTGCAAAGCGTTAATGAAATGAGCGAATCTATCAAAGAACAAACAGAAGGAATTAGTCAAATTAATGAAGCAATTGCACAACTTGAAACTGCAACACAAGATAATGTTGGAGTGGCAAATGCAACAAATGAAATCACTAAAAGCGTTAATGATATTGCAGAAAATATCTTAAATGATGTGAATCAAAAGAAATTTTAAAGTTTTTATTTAGATAATATTTTTTAAAATTTGGGTAAAAAATAGTTAATTTTAGATACAATAATAGATAGCATAGATTCCTTTTTAGGAAAAGGAGGATATGTTATCACTCTAAGAGAAAAGGAAAAAAATGAAAAAGTTTCTCCCCTTGTCATTAATGTTGTGTAGTTCGCTTTTTGCGGCAAATAATCTTTTTGAGGTTACTCCACAAATTGGTGGAAGCTGGCATGTGGATAATCAAAGAATGGCGGATGATATTGATTTGTCCTATGGTTTGAAATTTGGCGCAAGAGTTGCTCCAGAAGTATTGGTAGAATTGGGTTATGATTGGATTACGCATGCAGAACAAAGTATTCCTGATAATAAAACTTCTTTTAATCGCTATTATATGAATGTTGTAAAAGAGTTTGAAGTATGGAATAGTGTATCGCCTTATATTCTTGGTGGTGTGGGTTATGAAGATGTTTCTAACAATAATCAAAGCTTAGATAGTGCTCCATTTGGTCAATATGGTTTAGGATTGCGTTGGGAGGCTTTCAAGTACTTGCATCTTAAAACAGAACTTAGACATTTAGTAAGTTTTGATGGAAGAAGTGATGTGATTGCAATGTTGGGCTTTAGTATTCCATTTGGAACTTTTGCACAAGAAGAGGTTGTTGTAGAAGAAGTAGTGGAAGAAGTGGTTGTAGAAGAAGTTCCAGCTCCAACTCTATCGCATATTCATACTTTTAGTGTGCAATTCCCTTCTGATTCATCATCTGTAAATCCTGAATATTATCCAGAAATTCAAGATTTTGCAGAATATATGAAGCAAAACCCAGATAAAACTGCTACTATAAGTGGTCATACAGATAGCACAGGAAGTGAAGCTTACAATCAAAAGCTTTCAGAAAGAAGAGCAATTTCTGTAAAAGAAGAAATTGTCAAACAAGGAATCTCTCCAGATAGATTAGATACAAAAGGGTATGGAGAAGAGAAGCCTATTGCAACTAATAAAACTAAAGAGGGACGACAAGCAAATAGAAGAGTAGAAGCAGAAGTCTATAACGCAAATTAATAATGCGTCCAGTCATTAAATACGATATTGCTATTTATTCCCCTTCTATCCATTTAGAGATGAAAGAAGCAAAGGAAATTTGCGAAATTTTCATCTCTAATAGTGGAACTATCCGAAGCCTATCTATCCGTGCTATTTATTTTTCATTTGAAAATATTTCTTATTTTGAAGAAGGTGCGGTAATTCTCGTCGCAAAAGCTTTATTGGCAATCCAAGATCGAGTCTCTATACCGGTTGCTTTCATCGGTTATAGTGATTTGCAATTCCCTAAACTTAAAGCCTTGTTTCCAAATCGAAGTGTGCCGCTTTTTAAAACAGAAGCTATGGCAAATTTGCTACTTTCATTAAAAATGCCTTCAATCTCTCAAAAAATTATTTATTATGATAATGATGGTATGGTGCAAACTCTTATTTCTCGAGAGTTAGAAAATAGAGGTTATGAGGTTATTTGTGTGAATAATATGCAAAGTCTTCTTGCAAAAGGGAAGCAGCTTTTAGACAAAGCCTTTTATCTTTATAATATTTATTTTGATGTAACAGGGAATTTCATTCCTACCACGATTCATAGCGGTATTGTAACTTATACATTGTATAAAAAAGCCGATAAAAATATTTCTCTTTATTTTAATTTGCAAGCACATAATTCGAGATTAAGAGAGGGTTATAAGGTTTTTATTTTTGATGTTACGCAAACCCAAGATTTTAGTTTGGTGGCTTTAGAATTTATTATGTCATTAGCGCTAAATAATATACGCTATGAAGCTTGTATTGCTATTTGTGGCTTGAAGATTAAGATTAATCCAGATAAGATTGATTTGTGCAAACGCAGTGGAATCTATTTTTTTGGAAGTGTAGCAGAGTGCAAAAATGATTCATTGATTAGGGAATATGCAAATAAATATCAGCTTGCAGAGCAAAAGCGTAAGGGGCTAACCAAGCATTTAGTGGCACAACTTCCCGTATTTATCAATGCTGCCATAGAGACACTCTCTTCGCTTACAGGTGGAGAGGCAAAACGCACGGATTATAAGGTTACCACCTATAATAAGACGGGGCAAAATGATATTATGGGTGCAATGATTAATTTTGAAGGCGATGTGAGCGGAGTTGTCGCACTTTGCTTTAGTAAGATGATTGTTAAAGAAGCCTCTATGATGTTGCTTGGAGAAGAATCTCAAAGTGATGAGGAGCTTTTGGATGTTATTTCAGAATTTACTAATATCATTGCAGGACGCGCAAAAGCGGTTTTGTCAGAACATAATTTGTCAATAGGGATTTCGCTGCCAAAAGCTTGTAGAAGCGAAGATGAGATTGTAGCTATGCTTGTTGGAAAGCAGGGCGTGCAAGTAAATTTACTTCTAAATAATAAGCCTTTAATTTTGTTTTTGGCTCATTAAGTATCTTTCTAAAATAATAAGAGCCGCAAGGCTATCTAAACTCCCATCTTTTTTCTTATTTTTCTTGCTTCCTTGCATTTTTTGAAGTGCTTCAAAAGAGCTAAAAGATTCATCAATAAAGCAAATTTCTATCCCTTTTGGAATCTCAAGTAGGTTGATGAAATGTTTGATTCTGCGTTCCATTTCTAAAGATGAATCGCCATCTTGTGGAATGCCAATGACTAAAATTTGTGGATTTTTCATTTGGATAAGATTGCTTATATCTCTTGCTGCTTGATTGCGATTCTTGCGTAAAATAGGGGGTAAAGGTATCGGGATATTTTGCAAGAATTGTGCGATTCCAATCCGCTTTAATCCGATGTCTAAAGCAATGATATTTTGCATTATATTACCTCGATTCTTCCATTGTTTCTTTGTATTTTGCCCTCAAGTTCATAATGAAATAAAATCTCGCCAAAACGAGCAAAAGCCTCTTCAAAGAAAGGATTGCTTTTGCAGAACTCTAAAACTTCATCTTTATTATTATTGTAAGATACTTCAAAAAGTTGATTTAAAAATTCATCAATATCCCAAATGATTTCTGCCTTTTTTTCTTTGGCTAGAGTTTGTGTGCCTTTGCTTTGTCCTAATTGATGGGGCGGTACATAGATTTTTTTGCTAAGACTTAAAGCGTATTTTGCACTTTCCATTGAACCGCTTTTGAGATCTGCTTGAGGAATTATTATGTATTCTGCAAGGCTAATGATGATTTTATTGCGTTCTAAGAAAGAGTAGTTTTTTGGAATGTAGGTTGGGGGAAATTGACTTAGAATAAGTGCATTTTTGTAGATTTCTTGAATGATTTTTTGATTAGTTTTGGGGTAGATAATATCTAATGAGCTTGGTGAAACCATAATGGTGTTAGGTAGAGCTGCATTGTGAGCTAAAATATCTATGCCTAATGCACCACCGCTGATGATGGCTGCATATGGGGAGATTTTTTTGGCTATTTCTTTGGTAAAACTTTGTGCATAGGGGTTGGGGTTTCTTGAGCCGATAATGGCAATTTTGCGTTTCTTTAACAGCTCTATATCCCCGCAATAATAAAGTGTTTTAAGGTTTTTTAGGTGTTGTAATTCAGGTGGAAGTTGGTTAAGCGTTTGCAAAATCAGAATCTTTTTGCACGATATAAATTACAATATTATCCACAAAAGGATGATAGCGATAGCCATCGCTTTCGCCTTCTCCTTCAAATTCATCAAGAATCTCTTTGGAATGATGATTTTGTAAAAGTTTGATGATTTCTGCACTTTTGCCGAATCTTTCGTAATAGCGTTTGATAGTGATTACCCAATTTACTTCAATTTCATTGAGTGCATTGCTAATTTGTTTGAGGTAGGCGATTTTAATAAGGGAAGCAATTTTGTCAATCCAATAACTAATTTCCATATATTCTCCAAAAATCACCATAGTGTGTTTGGCATTTCCAGCATAGGCATAGGGTTTTGCTTCCTCATAGCGTCTTAGAAAATCTTTGGTAAAGTCTTTAAATTGTGGCATAGAACGCAAACTTTCAATATCATCAACCATAGAATATATTTTTTTAACCTCTTTTTTTTCTATGGCATTGAGTAAATTTTCTTTTTGCTGCATAAGGACAATTTTTTCGTTAGCAGAGCGTTTGAGATTTGGGAAAACAAGCAATGTTTCAGCAATTTTTTTTGCTTCTTGGTATTGGAAGTTTTTTTCTAATTCAATAAGATTTGTGAGCATTTTTTCGCCTAATAGTAAAACTTTTTTGTATAAATCAGTTTCTCTTAGGAATGAAAATTGAAAAGTTAGCGAGAAGTATTCTTTGAAATTTTGTTGCTTAATGAGATTGTCTGCTTTAGCAAATACATCAGAATTTCTTAGTAGTTGGATGATTAATTCTTTTTTGGGGGTGTTTTCAAAGGGTGCTAAGTATTGTTCAGCTAGTCTTTGGTTGATTTTTGCATTTTCAATGAGAAGTTTTTTGGCATTGAAAAAAGCTCTATTCCAAATATTTTCAAGCTTTTCATAGGCTTGAGTTTTTGTGAGAAATTTCATTGTTTTAGTCATTTCATAAGCTTTGGAATAGTCCTTTTTCTCGATGAGTTGCAAAAAAGTCTTTGCCCCTTCTTTTTGTGAGAGATAAAAATCAAACTCATTTTTTTTGGGTTGGGAAACAATAAAGGGTGCTGTTATTTCAATAGCCTTTTCAATCTCATCTTTATTGAGTAAATCAATGGCTTGATTTAGAATATCTGGCCACACTTCATCAAAAACTTTGGTGAGTGGGTGGATACTCAAAAAAACATTTTTGTTAATGGCTTCCCTAGCATTTTTGTAATTTTTGGTAGCTAGAGCATCTTTTAGTTCTTCTTTGCCTTCATTGTAATCAATGATGAGTAATGTCCCATCAATACAGCCAATATATAAAAATCCATGTGAAAAAGCCAAAGAAGCGATTCCGGCATGTTCATTTTTGATTTCCATAACCTTACTATTGTCTTTTAATGAAATGACATAGAGTGTGTCAGAGCGTGTCCCAATGAGAGCATAATTTTCTTCATCATCTAGTGCAATGCTTGTGGGCCAAAATGCAAAAAAATACTCTTGAGAGATGATTTTTCCTTCTTTGAGGCTAAAGATGATGCTAGAATTATTTCGCAAAACAAGCAAAAGTTTTTCATCATTTTCAAAAAAACAAGAATCCTCTACAACATCATTAGTTACGAAATTAAAGGCAATTTTGTGGCGTAAAACATCAAAAATCATAGTAAATTTATCAAATCCGCTAATTGCTATAAATTCATTATTTTGAGAAAATTTAATGGTAGAAATGTAATCTGAACGGGCTAAAAGGGAAGCAGTTGGCAAAAAACTTTTGCCTTCATACAAAAATACACGCCCATCTTGTCCCCCTGTTGCGAAGTAATTGCCATTTTTGGAAAAAGCACAAGATTCCATTTCCCCATCATGATCATTAAGTGTGGAGATGATTTTGAGTTTTGAATGCTCTAATTTTAAAATAAGAGACTTTTTTTCTCCGACAATAGGAATGCAAAAATATGAATCATTAGAAATTCCAAAAGCATGTGAATAGCGATGAGGTGGCTCTAAATCTCTAGTAACTTGTAGGCTTGTTTGGATTTCTAGTTTTTTGTTGATTTGTGTAATATAAAAGGTATTATCCACACAAAAAGTAGAATCTTCACAAGGTGTAATGGCTAAGATACTGCCTTGTAATTGATGGGTTGCTTTTGGAGTTGTCATTTTTGGGTAACCACTTTTTAATTTTTATTTTAACATATTTTGCAATAAAAGCTTATGGAATTACTAACTCATTTATATAGACAAGTTCTACCCCGCTATTTTGTAGATAATTTGTAGCATTTTTAAGGGCTAAGATAGTTTGTTGGTGAGGGTGTCCTATGGCGATAGCATAACCTTTGGTTTGAGCAATTTTAACAGCTTGAATAAGGTTTTGAGTAATTTTTGTTATATCAAGTTCGTTATCCAAAAATATATCGCGTTCTAAGAAAGGTTGATTTTGGCATTGATTTAGGGGGGTAGTTGGATTTTGTTGGTAATAATTGCGAGTTTTGGTGTGAGGTGTAGTTCTTGAATCAACAAAGCTAATATTATTTTCATTTAGGATTTCAAGCAAGAAATACATTGCTTGTGGGGTTTGAGTAAATTTGCTACCTGTGTGGTTGTTAAGATAGGTTAAGTTTGGAAAATCTTTTTTGAGGTTTTGGATTGTTTCTTGTATGGTTTGTTTGGAATCTGTGCTGAGAAGGTATTTGTGTTCTTTTTGACTAAAATTGAGTGCTTCTAGGGGGAGATGAACCATATAAAAATCAGCTTTTTTGGCAATTTCTGGCGTATTTTGAGAGGCTATGCTTCTAGGGAAAAGTGAGGGGGTGATTTTATAAGGAATTTCTTGAATTTTTTGGTATTGATAGAAGTTGCTTATATCATCAATAATAATGGCGAGCTGTGGTTTTGGTTTTTGGCATTGTGGTTTTGGCTTGGAGGGGATTTGTGTGGGCTTTGTTGGCTTGGATTCTTGTGAAATAGGGGGAGGCGTGATTTGTGGAATGGTGGATTGTGAAGTTTGATTATTCTCTTGTTGGAGGGTTTTTAGGTTTTCTTCTAAGAGTTTAATGTTTTTTTGAAGAAGCGCGACATTGACTTTGGAAGTGTTGGTGTCTATGGGGATTGATTCTTTGTAGTTTAGGCTTTGTTGGGGTTTAGAATCGGATTTGGGGATAAAATTAAAGGTAAGCAGCAATAATAAAAGTGCTATGATTCCTATGGTAATAGGGTTAATTTTATCCATTTAAAGTTATTTTTCTAATAGAATTTCAACTTCGAGTGTATTGAAATTTTGATTAGAATCAGTTTTAATATCGATTTTTTGGGCTTTGGTGTATTTTTTGATAACCTCCAAAATCTCTTGTTTCATTGCGTCCATATAAGGCACATTGATAGTTCTTTCGTGTGCCAACATAAGTGTTAAGCGATTTTTTGCTTCTTGTGCAGAATTTTTTTTGCTTCCAAAAATTTTTTCAATTAAACTCATGAAAATAACCTTCCAAAGAAGCCTTTTTTGGGTTTTAATTCCAAATAAGGAACTTCTTCTCCTAAGATTCGCTTTGCAATATTTTTGTATGCTTGACTTGAAAGAGAGTTGCCATAAATGACAGGCTCGCCCATATTAGTGGAAGAGACGATTTTTTCATCTTCTGGAATAATACCAATAAGCGGCAGTGAAAGAATCTTTAGAACATCATCTACGCTCAACATCTCGCCTTTTTCTACCATTTCTGGCTTTAGACGATTGATGATGATATGCTTTTTGACTTCCTCTCCATTTTGTGCTTTTTGGCTTTTTGCATCAATAATGCCAATTACTCTATCAGCATCTCTTACGCTTGAAACTTCCGGAGTAGAGACGATGAGTGCTTCATCAGCAAGAAAAATAGAATGCTCAAACCCGCCTTCAATTCCTGCTGGAGAATCAAGCAAAATATAATCAAATTCATTTTTTAATTTTTCAATGAGATTAGCAACTTTTTCTTTATCAAGAATATTTTTATCTTTGCTTTGGGAGGCTGGTAGAAAATAAAGATTCTTAGCTTTTTTGTCATTAATGAGTGCTTGAGAAAGATTGCATTCACCTTCCATCACATTGACAATATCATAAACAATGCGGTTTTCTAAGCCTAATATCATATCAAGATTTCTAAGCCCAATATCAAAATCTACGGCTACTACCTTTTTGCCTGAATTTGCCAACCCTACGGCTAAATTTGCTGTTGTGGTAGATTTTCCTACACCACCTTTTCCTGAAGTAATTGTAATAACTATTCCACTCAAAATAGCACCTTTAAGCATAAAATAAGTCGCCTATTTTATCTTTATTTTGTTTAAAGTATATTAAATCAAAAAGAGATTTTCTTTGGTAAAAATTTTGATTTTATAGCTTTTGCGATGTTCTTTGCAGTAACCAAAGTCCAAAATAGCCTTTAAGTGGTCTTTGGTTCCATAGCCTTTGTGGGATTTGAAGCCATATTGCGGATAAAGATTGTCTAATTTTACACTTTCTTTGTCTTTTGCATTTTTGGCTAGAATGCTTGCTGCGCTAATTGATGGAATCTTAGAATCACCTTTAATGAGTGTTTGTAGGGAATGGATTCCAAAGTTGCAATTACCATCAAAGAGATAATGTGGGGCTTGTAGGTTTGTTGAGATTTCTTGTAGAGATTCTTTGATACATAAACTAAGCCCTTTTGTATCGATTTCTTCTGCGCTTTTTTTGACAAGATGAAATTTGGCGTATTTTTGAATCTGTGGGGCTAGGTTATCGCGCGTTTTTTGAGAGAGTTTTTTGGAATCTTGAAGTTGCTCTAAGAGGATTTTTGGGAAAGTGGGGGTTAAAATTACTCCGCAAACAAAAAGTGAGCCACCAATGCAACCTCTCCCTGCTTCGTCAATGCCACAGATTTCAAGAGGATTGTAAAGTGGCAATTCTAAAAGATTATTTTGTTTCAAGGATGTATTTTAAAACCTCTCTGAAATCTTCTACGGGGTGAATTTTGACATTTTCTTTTACTTCATCTGGAATCTCGTCCATATCGCGTTCAAAGTTTTTCTTAGGGATTAAGACTTCTTTGATGCCTGATTTGAAGGCGGCAATGAGTTTTTCTTGCAATCCTCCAATGGGCAAAACTTTTCCTCTTAAAGTGAGTTCGCCTGTCATTGCAAAAGAGCTTTTTATCGGGCGATTTGAAAATAAAGAAGCAATAGCGCTACCAATAGCTATTCCAGCACTTGGACCATCTTTTGGCGTTGCCCCTTCTGGAACATGCAAATGGATATCAAATCGATTATAAATTTCACTGCAATCCACTTGTATATTTTCTTCTTGTTCTTTGTGGGTTAGCGGAATGAGTTTTTTATCGATTTTCAATTCTTTGCTATCGATTAAAGACTTGATGTGAGAATAAGCGATTTTTGCACTTTCTTTCATTACATCACCTAGATTTCCTGTAAGGTGCAATCCGCCTTTGCCTTTGATTTTGAGTGCTTCAATTTTGAGTACATCTCCCCCAACGCTAGTCCAAGCCAATCCATTGACAAGCCCAATTTCGTTTTTTTTGCCAACATTTTCAAATTCAAAGACGATTTTATCAAGATATAAGGGGAGATTTTTTGTGGTGATGGTAATTTTTTCTTGCGGATTTTGCAAGATTTCTTTTGCCACTTTGCGTAAGATTTGTGCAATTTTTCTTCTAAGATTTCTTACCCCTGCTTCTCTTGTGTATTTTTCTACAAGGGTTTTAATAGCTTGAGTATTGAAGCTCACTTCAGAGGGTTGCAAGCCATGTTTTTTAAGTTCTTGAGGGATAAGATATTTTTTTGCAATTTGCTCTTTTTGGTGAGGTGTGTAGCTTGTGATATTGATAAATTCCATTCTATCACGCAAAGGGGCTGGAATCGCACCAATATCATTTGCGGTGGCTATAAAAATCACTTGTGATAAATCCAAATCAAAATTAGTGTAATAATCCCTAAATTCTTTGTTTTGTTCTGGGTCTAGAATCTCTAGCAAAACAGAAGAAGGATCTCCACGGAAAGAATTGTGAATCTTGTCAATCTCATCTAAGACAACCACAGGATTCATTTCTTTTGCATCAATTAAGCCTTGAACGATTCTACCGGGCATTGCTCCAATGTAAGTTCTACGATGCCCACGCAATTCATTGACATCTTCTAAACCACCTAGTGCGATTCTGACAAGCTTTCTTTTAAGAGCGGTGGCAATGGAATTTGCAAGGCTTGTTTTACCCACTCCAGGAGGTCCATAAAAGCAAAGAATAGTTCCTTTATTTTCGGTATTTGCTTTGCCTCTTAAAGAGAGAAGTTCGCGGACTGCAAAGTATTCTACAATGCGTTCTTTAGGCTTTTTTAGCCCATAATGGTCTTTATTGAGCTGCTTTTCTACTTCCTCGATTTTGAGTGGCTTTTTTGAATAAGCACCAAAGGGTATTTCCAAAACTAATTCAATATAATTTTGCAAAAGATTTGCATCAGCACTATCTTGGTGCATACGAGAAAGCTTGTTGATTTGTTTATTGATTTCTTTGTAGGCACTTTTGCTCATAGAATTTTTTAGTTTTTCAAGTTTTTGTTTATATTCTTGTATTTCAGTTTCTTTGTTGTTATCTCCACCAAGCTCTTTTTGAATTTGTTTGAGTTGTTCTTTGAGAAAATATTCTTTGTTGATTTTTTCCATTTGAGAATTGACTTTGGTTTTGATTTCTTTTTGAATCTGTTGAGCTTTGATTTCTTCCATCACAATATCAATTAAGCTTAAAAGCCTCTCTTCTGGGTCATTTTCTTTCAAAATCTTATAGGCTGGGTCTTTTTTCAATCTTATAGCACTTGCAATTAAATCAGCTGCGCGATTTGGGTCTGTTGTTTCATTGATGCTTCTTAACAAATCTTGCGAAAAATTTTGTGAAACATTATAAAGATTGCGTAATTTTTCTTTCAAAACAGAGAGAATTGCATCAATCCTATTAGGGTCAAAACTCTTAGATAAAATAGGAGCAATTTTACCCATTAAGGGAGATTCTGAGGTAACTTGCAAGAGATTCCCTCGACTTAATCCTTGGAAAAGAATCTTGATGCGTCCATCAGGAAATGCAGTGTGTCTCATGATTGTTCCAATCACTCCAACATCATAAAAAGATTCTGTATTTTCTTCTTCTTTTGAACTTAGAGTGGTAATAAAAACAAGCCTATCTTCATTTTGCATAGCCATTTCAATGGATTTTAGATTTTCTTCATTGGTAATAAAGAGTGGAGCTATCATAAAAGGATATAAAAACATATCTTCTTCCAAGATAATAGGAAGATTTTTTGGGAATTTTCCGTAACGTTCTAACTGCATTAATGAATCCTACCATTCAAAAATTTTTTGATACCAAGGAGAGCCTGCTTCTTTGTAAAAGACATCTTTTACCCATTGATTTTCATCAATTTTTTGTTGATAATATTCTGCTGCTTGTTGCTTATCTTTTTTGTTATAAAGTTTGATAATTTCTTTATTGAGGCTCAAATTGGCAAGTTCTAATTTTAACAACATTGTATCTACCATTGGGCGATAACGCGAGTAAGGGTATTTTTGGCTAAAATCTTGAGCTTCTTGGATAGATTTAGCAAGTAATTGTTGGTCGCGAAATTGTTTGGCAAAAGCAAAATAATTAGCTTGCAATTTTAAAAATTTGATAAAATCAATGTTTTGTTCATTCCCAAAACGCTTGGTGTATTCATCAAAATAAAAAGCCGCCAAAAGATACTCTTCTTCTTGCATATGAGCACGCCCTAGTATTAGCATAGCCTCACTCAAAAGAGGGGAGTTTAAATGCTCACTTTGAAGAGAAGTAAAGTAACTATCGGCTTTTTCTAAATCCCCATTACGAATTTCTTTAAGCATACTTTGATACCAATAATCCGCAGGTTTATTGACTTCATCAAGAGCTAATCCACTATTGCTTTTAGAAGAGCAAGCGCCAAAAAGTATTATGAAACTAAGAAAGAAAAAAAAGAATTTTAAAATATTTATCACAAAAATCCTTTGTTTATTGTATTTACTTTGAAGTGTTAATGCTATGATATTGCTATCCAAACATTTAAACACCAAAAATATATGTATGAATATTCTAATTATAGCGGATTTGTTGTATAACTTTTATAAAATTACATTGATTTTTTGTTTTTATTGCGATAGAATTAAATTTTTAGAAATTTTATGATTTATAAACTTTGGTATAATTCTTAAAAATATTTTTTGAGGAAATATAGATTTTGCTCTATGGAAGGATGAGGTATGGAATTTGTAGTGAAGTCTCCGATTTTAGGATTTGAACATATCCAAAAGATGAAATTAGAAAAAATCGCTAAAGATGATGATACTTTTATGCAATTAAAAAGTTGCGAGAATGATGGAATTTCATTTACTTTGGTGAATCCCTATGCAATGCGTTCAGATTATGAGTTTGAAATTCCTTCACCTATTAAAGCACTCTTAGAGCTTAAAGGCAAGACGAATATAGATCCTCAAAATTCCAAATTAGTAACTTTAAATATTGTTTGCATCAAGGATCCTATTGAAGAATCTACCGTGAATTTCTTGGCTCCTGTGCTATTTAACTTTGAGAATTTAACAATGGCACAAGTTGTGCTAGAAAATTTTAAATATGAAAATTTTGGACTTTCTGAACCTATTTCAAAATTCTTTGATTTTAATAAAACAGAATAATTATAGTCTTTTATGAAAAGTCTTATTTTATTGGGTTATGGCAAAATGGCAAGAGCTTTGGCTCTTGGGCTAAAGGGCAAGTTTGCTTTGTATGTTGGGGGTAGAGATTCTCACAAGATTCAAGAGTTTTGTAAAGAATTGCAGCTTAGTGTATTGCCACAAACAGACAATACAATTGATATTGAGAGCAAAGAAATTTTACTTTGCGTAAAACCTTATGCTTTGGGGCAGTTTAGGTTTGTTGGTAAAGCAAAATGCGTTTATTCGATTTTGAATGCCGTTTCTTTGGAAACATTAAAAAAATCTATTCAATCGCAAAATTATATTCGTGCCATGCCAAATGTTGCTGCAAGTGTGGGTAAATCTATCACGAGTCTTTGTGGTGATGAAGGCTATAAAAACGAGGCATTAGAAATTTTTGATTCTATTGGGAGAAGTGTTTGGATAGATGAGAAGATGATGCCAATAGCAGCCGCTCTTGGTGGTTGTTCGCCTGCATTTTTGGCACTTGTAGCAGAATCAATGATAGATGCTGGAGTTGTAAATGGACTCCCTCGTCAAGAAAGCACAAAAATCGTTAATGGATTATTTGAAGGCTTTGCTGCGTTATTGCAAGATACACATCCCGCACTTTTAAAAGAAAGCGTAATGAGTCCGGGAGGTTCTACTGCACAGGGAATTTCTAGTTTGGAAAAAAATGCTTTAAGGAATGCTTTTTTTGAAGCGATTTTAGCTTCTAAGAATTTTGCTTGAAAACTTTTGCTATTTTAGGCAGTAGTGGTTCTGGGAAAACTGCTTTATCCTTAGAGATTGCACAAGAAAAGAAATGTGCGATTCTTTCTTTGGATTCTTTGAGTGTCTATCGGGAAATTGATATTATCTCTGCAAAACCTACAAAAGAAGAAATGCAAGGTATTTGGCATTTTGGAATTGATATTTTAGAGCCTATACAACCACATAATGTGCAAATTTTTATTCAAGAATACCAAAGGGCAAAATCACATTGTCAAGAAACTAATAAAAATCTACTGATTGTAGGTGGGACAGGTTTTTATCTAAAAATGCTGCTTGATGGACTTTCTTGTTTTCCTGCATTTGATAAACAAAAAGTTGATTTGCAAATACAATTGTTGGGCAATTTAGAAAGTCAATACGACTTTTTGTGCAAAATTGATTCTATTTATGCTGCAAAACTAAAGCCCACAGATACTTATAGAATCCACAAGGCTTTGCAAATTTATTTTGCGACACAAAAAAGCCCAACACAATATTTTAAAGAAAACCAACAAACGCCGATTATTCAAGAATGTGAGATTTATGAAATCACTCTAAAGAGAGAAATTTTGCGACAAAAAATCATACAAAGAACGCAAAAAATGCTTGAAAATGGTGCTATTAAAGAGACAGAAAACTTGATTAAAAAATATGGTAAAAATTATCAATGGGCAAAAAGTATAGGGATTAAAGAGATTATAGGATTTTTAGAAAATACTTTGCAAGAAAGCGAATTAGAAAGTTTGATTTCTACCCATACAGCACAACTTGCTAAACGCCAAAGAACTTTTAATAAAACGCAATTTAGAGAGCATTTTTGTGGAGATTCTAAAGAAATATGGAGAGAAATTTCCAAAAAAATATAAAAAATTTTGGCTTTAGTCAAAAATAAAGTAACTTTTTGCTATCGTTACTTGAAATTTTACAATTTAAAGAATTAAGCAATGAATGATATTTTAAGGCATATCCCCAAAACCGATAAATTGCTTTATGCAAAAGAATTTTGTGGATTTAATGTTGATTTGTTAAAAGTGATTATTGTGGATTTTTTGGAATCTTATCGTAAAACTCTTTTGGGCGGAGGGGAGGTTATAGAGATTGATGAATGTATCAATCGTATTAGACAAATTTATTTAAATGCTACACAAAAATCTTTAAAACCTCTTGTAAATGCCACTGGAATTGTTGTGCATACAAATCTTGGAAGAAGTGTGTTTTCTGAGGCAATGTTGGAGGAAATTAAGCCTATTTTGTGCGCTTATAACAATTTGGAATATGATGTGCAAAAAGGTTCAAGAAGTGAGCGTTATATTCATTTGCAAAATCTCTTTGCATTGCTTTTGGGAGCAGAAGATGTTTTGGTGGTCAATAACAATGCAGCAGCAGTTTTTTTGATTTTTAATACTTTTGCAAAAAATAAAGAAGTTATTGTTTCTCGGGGAGAACTGATTGAGATTGGAGGAAGTTTTCGAATCCCTAGAGTGATGGAAGATTCTGGAGCAATTTTAAAGGAAGTTGGGACAACTAATAAAACGCATTTTAAAGATTACAAAGAGGCAATTAGTGCAAATACTGCGATGATTTTTAAAGCACATAAATCTAATTATGAAATTACAGGGTTTAGCAAAGAAGTGGATTATAAAGAGCTAATTGCATTGGCTAGAGAAAATGATTTGTTGGATTATTATGATTTGGGGAGTGGATATTTTGGGCTAAAGGGATTTGAGGGGAATTTGAAAAGGCATGAAATGTCTTTAGAGGAAATTGCAAGTTTAAATCCTTCTTTGGTAAGCTTTAGTGGGGATAAATTGCTAGGTGGAGCACAAGCTGGGATTATTTTTGGTAAAAGGCAATATATAGAGAAATTGAAAGAAAATCAGCTTTTAAGAATGTTGCGTGTGGATAAATTTACCATTGCAATGCTTGAAGCGACATTGTTTGCATACTTGCAAGGGCAATATGAAAAAATCCCAACCTGCAAACTTTTGTTGCAAGATAAAAAAACTTTGGAGCAAAAAGCACAAGAATTATTTGAAAGAATACCCAAAAGTTTTTTGCCTCTTATTCAAGAAACAAAAAGTTATAGCGGTGGCGGAGCGATGCCTAATAAGGCTTTGGAATCTTTTGGGATTGCTTTGAGTTATTGTGATGAACAAGAATTAGAAAGACTTTTACGCAAAGAGGGGATTATTGCAAGGATTGAAAACAAAAAGGTTATTTTGGATGTAAGAACACTTTTGGAGGGGGATAATCAAAAGATTCAAGAAGCACTTTTGAAAATTGAGGGACAATATGCAAGATAATCTAATCATTGGTGTAATGGGGCATATTGATCATGGCAAAACAAGCTTGATTAGGGCTTTAAATGGATTTTGGGGAGATGAGAGGAGCGATGAGAGAGAGCGTGGAATCACCTTGGATTTGAGCTTTTCAAATTTGAGTAATGGTGAGAAAAATATAGCCTTTATTGATGTTCCCGGTCATGAAAAATTGGTCAAAAATATGATTGCTGGTGCATTTGGATTGGATTATGCAATGCTTGTGGTTTCTGCAAATGAAGGAATTATGCCGCAGACATTGGAGCATTTAAAAATTTCAAGCTTGCTTGGAATCCATAATTTTTTGGTGGTATTGAGCAAAATAGATTTGGTGGATAAAAAAAGAATACAAGAGCTAAAACAGGAAATTAAGCAATGTTTTGCAGGATTTGAAAGCTTAAAATATCAAATTTTTGAAGTTTCTATTTATGATAGTGCAAGTATGGAGAATCTCAAAAATTCTCTCTTTATGCTTCCTAAAAGCGTTCATAGGGATTTGGGCTTTTTTCGTTATTATATTGATAGAATCTTTGTGATAAAGGGGTCTGGTTGTGTAGTGAGTGGGACGCTTTTGGATGGAAGTATCACTTTGGAGGATAAAGTGTGGTGTTGTAACCTTGAGAGGCTTTTGGGGATTAAGAATATTCAATGCCATGGAGAATCTGTCCCTTGGGCAAAGAGCGGGCAACGAGTGGCTTTGAATCTTAGTGGAGTGTCCCACAATGAGCTTAAACGGGGAGATTTGCTAACAAAAAAGGGGTATTTAAGAGGATTTGATAGGGTTGAGGTGGCACTTCATCTTTTTGAGGAGATTCCACATAATTTGGAGGCTATGTTTTTTATTGGGGCATTAAAGATGTCTTGTAGAATCTTGTTTTTAGAAGATACCAAAAAATATGCTACTTTAAAGTTTAAAAGTCCTATTTATAGCATTTTTGATGAAAGATTTATTTTGCGTGATGACAATCATACGCTAGGGGGAGGGAGAATCTTAAGCCCTATTGTGGATCCTATGAAAAAGGCACAAAAGCTAACTTTTTTGAAATTTTTAAACCAGCGGGATTTTAAGAGCGCTTTTGAAATTTTATTAAAAGCACACAAAAAAGGTTTAGGATTAATTAGCGCTTTACAGCGTTTTGGAATCTCTCAAAGTGAAGCTTTAGAAATTGCCCAAAAAATAGATAATTGCTTTGTTAGCCAAAAAAGTTTGGTAGTTTATTCAAAAGAGGCAACAAAATTATTAAGAGATATTATTTGTAAAATTTTGGATAAAAATCCTAATGCACTTTTGAGTGCTGCATTGCTTACTCAAAAACAATCTTGGGTGGCAAATGACTTTGCACAGCACATTTTAGATAGTCTTTTGCAAGAAGGGATTTTGTGCAAGAATGATTCTTTTTATGTTGGGGTAGATTCTAAAATTGGCAAAGTGCAAGATTATCTTTATGGCAAAATTTATTCTATCTTGCAACAGCAAGGGTTTGAGCCAATGGCACCTTATAACCTTTATGATATGCTAGATATTGATAGAAAAAGTGGTGATGATATTTATAAGAAATTGACAAAAGAAAAAAAAATAGTGCGTCTTAGCCACAAGCTTTTTGTCTGCACTCAAGCACTCACACAAATTCTAAATGAGATGAGAAATATCATCAAAAAAGAAGGTTATTTGGATTTAAATAATTTCAAAGAGTATTTTAATCTTAGTCGCAAATACCTTATTTCATATTTGGATTATTTGGATAGTTTTAGTGATATTGAAAATACAGGTGGTAAAAGGATTATAAAATCATGCTAGATTATCTGCAAAACCCTCCCATTAATTCAGAATTAATGCAAAAACTTATTGCTTCTAAGCAGCCAAATTATTTGGCTATTACACCTAATGCGTCAGAAAAAATATGGAGAGAAAATCAAGCTTTAAGCGATTATTTGGGTTGCAAAATAGCTCGTCCTTTTAGTTTTAATTTGGAGAGTTTTTATTTTTTGCTTACCAAATTGACGCTTAAGTATAAGGTTGCAGTTGTGCTTTCTTCTCATCAAATGCTTTATGGGGCGTATTTATCTTTAAAAGAGAGGGATTCTATTATCCCCTTGATTCCTGATAAAAAAAGCGGTCAAATTTGCATTAAAGAGGCTTTAGAAAAGGGGGCAGAATGTTTTGTTGTGCCTTATTTGAATGAAGATATTTTGACTTCTAATTTTCACTTAGATAAAGAATTAAAAGAAGTTTTTAGCATTTGGGATATTAGCTATGCACTTGCACTTAGGTTGCCTTTGCCTCAAAATGCAAATTTACTACTAGCAAATGGAGAAAATTTGGGTTTAATGCGTCCTTTTGGGGTAATGTTGTCCAAAGAAGCTGAACTTGGAGAGTTTGCTTTGTATTTGGAAATTGAAAATTTATATCAAGTTTTCTTAGAAGCAATCAAAAAACAAGAGATTCCTAGCTCTAATCAAGCAGAAAAGTTTTATTTGGCATTAAAAGAGATTTTGGGAGATGATTGTTATGCTTTTTTTGAAACACCAAATAATACTTTGCCTTTGGGGTTACAGGGGATTAAAGCGAGAAATCTCATTCAAAGTTTGATTTTTGATGGTATTTCTATGATTAATGGGCAAGAATGCCTTTTTGGATTTTCAAAGCCATCTTTTGTGCTGCAAATGATGGGTTATACAGAACAAAAGGCAAGAGAGCTTTTGAGCTTAAGTTTCAAAAAAGAAAACTGCAATATAGAGTGGTTAGCAGAAAAAATTTCTCAAAAGTATCGACAAATTAGATTATTACAAGGATAGAAAATGCAAGCAGTTACATTACAAAAGGCTATCTCTATTTTGCAAGATGCAGCTAGAGGATTTAAGAGAAATAAAGAAATTTTGCCTATTTTGGAAGCGTATGGGCGATTTTTGGCACAAGAAGTATTTTGCAAAAAAGCACTTCCAAGTTTTGATAATGCAGCAATGGATGGATATGCAATAAGAAAAGAAGATATAGGCAGAAGAGTGAAAATAAAAACAACTATTTTTGCTGGGGATTGCAGTGAAGTGGAACTAGCACAAGGGGAGTGTGCAAAAATTATGACAGGTGCTAGATTGCCTAGAGGGGCAGATATTGTCATTCCTTTTGAAGAAATTGTGGGCGGATTTAATCATCAAGAATCCATTGAGATTCCAAAAAAAGAATTTAAAATGGGGGCAAATATCCGAAAATATGGAGAAGAAATAACACTTAATGCGAATCTTTTTGGGGTTGGTGAGGAGGTTTGTGAGAATGTATTGGCAATTCTTGCATCTCAAGGGGTGAGTTATGTAGAGGTTTTTAGGGGGTTAAAAATAGGGGTATTTGCGAGTGGAAATGAGCTAAAAGAGCCTTGGGAGAATGCTAGAGAGCATCAAATTTATAATTCTAATGCAACAATGATACTTGCAATGTTGAAGAGCTTTGGTTTTTGGGGTAGCTATGGTGGAATATTAAAAGATGATAAGCAAAAAATATTAGAAATTTTGGAGTTGCCTTTTGATGTGATTTTTACAACAGGTGGAGCAAGCAAGGGGGAAGCGGATTTTATGCGTGAAGTGCTAGAAGAGGTTGGTGCAGAGATTCTTATTGCTGGAGTGCAAATTAAGCCGGGAAAACCTATTGTGGTGGCTAGAATGGATTCAAAATTTATCATTGCATTGCCGGGGAATCCACTTGCTGGAGCGATTTTGTTGCGTTTTTTGATTGTCCCATTTTTAAAGAATTTAGCGGGAGCAAAAAAACATTTTCCACAAGCCATAAGAGTAAAAAATAAAGAAACTTTTCAATTAAAAAAGAGAATGGACGCAATGCTTGGTGATTTGGGTGTAGAAGGGTTTTGCATAACGCAAAATGGCAAATATACTTCTGGACAAATTTTGCCACTTTTTGAGAGCAGTGCTATTGCATTATTTGGTGAAGAATGTACAGAAGTAAAAGAGGGAGATTTTATTAAAGTGCTTCCTTATAAAATGCTGTGGGGCGAAGTAGAGTGCGATTATATTAATTAGAAAATTAATAAAAAGTGATTTTGGGATTGTTTTAAATCCCTTTGAAAAAATCTCCGATTTCAACTTCTAAAACTTTGGCAATTTTGTAAAGATGTTCTAAATTATAATGAATATTTTTATATCCAGCTTCTGCTCCACCAACTAAAGAGACAGATTTATATCCAATGGCTAAACTTAAATCAAGTTGTGAGAATCCCTTTTCTTTGCGGATTGTTGCGATGTTTTTGGCAATTTTTTATGGAAATTCTCTATCTTTTCTTTGCTGAAATCTTCAAACAATTTTTGCCCTTACTCTATAATTATAGAATGACAAAAAATGATATTAATTTTAAAATATCGTCGCATTCTATGGTGATAGAGTAAAAATTTTATTAAGGCAAAAGATGTTTAAAATTAAGTGTTATGAAAGTGGTTTGAGGGAAATTTATTTTGGGAAGAAAAAGATTTTAAAATTAGAAATTTGGTGCAGGGATTGCGTTTTATGCTAAATAATATTTCAAATAAGATTGATAGTTTGGCAGATTCTCTACATACTGATAATATTCTTAAGAGCGATATACAAGCATATAAGCAAGAAATGCGTGATTTGTATTTGAAACAAAATCAAGAAATGCAGACTTTTATACAAAATCAAAAACAAGAAATAATGCGACATATCAATAATAGAAGCGTTGCTATTAGGCTAGATATGGCTGAATCCCAACAATCCAAAGAGGGGATTTATCATTTTCAATATCTTCTTAGGCGAGCCCACATTGCGGGGAAATATTATGAGATTTTTTATGAATTTTATTTGCAAAACCAAAATGGTAAAAAGGTTGTTTTTGTAGATTGTGGAGCTCATGCGGGGGTATTTAGTGATGTGGCTTTGGCTTGTGGAGGGATTTGCTATGCTTTTGAGCCTAATAAATATCTTTATGCTTTTTTGAGAGATTTATACAAAGGCAATGAAAAGCTTATTTTGTCCAATCAAGCAGTTTCTAATAAAAATGGGAAAACTACTTTTTATAATGGTGTTAATAATGCTGCTTCAGAGGGAGCAAGTATAACTCGAAATTGGGGCGGCAGTAGCTATGAGGTAGAAATGCTAGATTTTTGTGAATTTTTAAAAGATATTATCCAAAAACACCACAAAATTAGCCTCATTAAAATCGATATTGAAGGGGCGGAATTTGATGTATTGGATTCTTTGATTGAGCAGAAGCTTTATGAAAATGTAGAATATATTATGGTGGAAACCCATGAGAGATTCTTTGAAAATCCCAAAGAAAAAATTGAGAATCTCAAAAGTAAAATTGCCAAAAATAATATCCAAAATATTTTTTTGGATTGGATTTAGTGGTGGATTTGGAACTTGTGTTTTAAATTTTGATTGATATTCCGCCTTTTGTCCAAAGATAATGATTGCATAAAGTGTGGCTTTAAAGTACATTTGTAATAAATAATTGTGAATTCAAATGTTTTTAGAGTTGGGTTTCTTGTGGTTTTAAAATGGAGAATGAGCAATTATTGTTTTAGATTCTTTTAATTTTTGGTTGGTATAATTGTAAGCGAAATTCAAGGGGCGACAATACCAAAAGTCTTTTAGGCTACGCCCCACTTCTTTGATTATTTAACAATAATCTAAAAATCTTTCATTGTATGTTTTAATTAAATCATCTAAGAATATTTCTATTTTGTTTGGATTAATGCCGATGTGGGTATTTTTAACTTTTGTAGTTAATCTTGGATAATCAATCCCATTCTTGCTGATTGTTTTTGTTATATTCTCCCAATGATAACTGCGATTGCGTAAATTTTGCAAAAGACTTAAGACAATATCAACTTTTTCGAAATTTTTAAAGTAAGTTTTTCTGCTATCTTTTATCCAAAAATTCCTATTACTAGAATCATAATCCAAAAAGTTAATGTTGCCTAAATTCATTACTTTATTTTGGAATCTCCCTTTTCTTGTAATATGGATTATAGTTCCCAGACTCATACGAGAAAGGTATTGATGATGAGATAGGTAGCTTCCATTGCTATTATTTTCTATTTTTTCTCTAGCTTCAATGATTTTTGCATCTTTAGCATTTTTTATCCATTCATTATTTCTTAAAGAAAGCACACTATCAAGCTTATTCCTAAGAATAATCTCTAATGTGGCAATCTTTGGGGTGATATTGGCTATTAGCTTTAAATTTTCATAATGCTTGTCTATCTCATTATTATAAGATTCCAATCTTTCTTTGGAGAGTAGAATCTTAAAATTTGCTAGCTTGTCCATTGGTTTCCCTTTTTGGACTACTATTTTGCAATCAAAGTAAGGATTTTTCCTACCACTTCTTGTGGATTTTCTGCTTTATAAATCGGTCTGCCAACGACAATAAAATCACTCATTGCTTCTTTGGCATCTTGCAAGGTAGCGGTGCGTTTCTGATCTCCGCTATCTTCACCAAAAGGGCGGATAGCAGGTGTGAGAGTTAGGAAATCTTGTCCTATTTTTTCTTTAATAGCTTTGGATTCCAAACAAGAGCAAACTACCCCATTAATCCCAGATTCATGGGCTATTTTAGCAAATTCTAATACTTGTGATTCTAAATTAGCATGGTAGATTTCATAAAAACTCTCTTGATTGAAGCTAGTAAGTGCTGTAACTGCCATAATAAGTGGGGGATTTTGCATGTGTTGAATGCGTTTTATCACTTCTTGCATTGCTTCTCTTCCACTACTTGCGTGGATTGTTAGCATATCTATGGGTAATTTTGTGATTTCATCAATGCTATCTCCCATTGTGTTGGGAATATCATAAAGCTTTAAATCTAAAAAAATTTTAAAATCCCCGATAGATTTGATTTGATAAAGAAAATCTTTACCATCTCTTATGAAGCTTCTAAGTCCAACTTTTACCCAAATATCTTTGGTGTTTTTGAGATTTTCCAAAAGCTTGAGATTGTCTTTTGGACTTGGCATATCAAGGGCAATGCAAAGTTTCATTGATTTCCTTTTTGGTGAGGTTGATGGGGAGTTTGGGAAGAATCTTGTAGATTTTTGGCTATCCCATCAAGCACTCCATTGATAAATTTTGCAGAGTTTTCATTGCCAAAGCTTTTTGCAAGTTCTAATGCCTCATTAATTGCAATGGCTTTGCTTAAATGATTGAAAATAATTTCATAAACTCCAAGTCTCAAAATGGCTTTTTCCATATCTCCAATTTTTGAAAAATCCCAATCTTTGAGTTGATGAGAGATTCGTAAATCTAGTGCTTCTAGGTTTGCAATCACACCTTCAAAAAGGCTGGTTGCAAATTCTTTTTGGTTGTTTTTGATTTTTTGTTCTTCAAAAATTTCATCTGCAAATTTACTAATTTTTTCATTTCCGCTACCATAGGCATACAAAAGTTGTACAACAACTTCTCTGGCATGACTTCTAGTTGCCATTATGCACCAATCTTGCGATAGAGATTGATAAGTTCAATAAGGCTGCTCATTGATTCAAAGCCTTTATTGCCGGATTTTGTCCCCGCTCTCTCAATGGCTTGTTCAATGCTATCAGTAGTTAAAACTCCAAAAGTAACAGCAGCACCATAGCGGATTGTAACATTTGCAATACCTTTTGTTGCTTCTGCGCTTACATAATCAAAGTGTGGTGTAGAGCCGCGTATAATTGCACCCAAACAACAAACGCCATCATAATTTCCTTGTGCAAGTACTTTTTCTAGTGCAAATGGAATCTCAAAAGCTCCCGGCACCAAAATGTGTGTGAGATTTTCTTCAATTCCTCCATGCCTCAAAAAGCAATCTTTGGCACCCTCGACTAATCTATCGGTAATAAGATGATTAAAGCGGCTTGAAATAATTGCGATTTTTTCATCGCCAAGTAATGATAATTCACCTTCAATAATTTGCATTTTTTATCCTTTATTTTATGAGATTGTCAATTTCTAGTATTTTTTGGCAAAGTTCAAGTAAGACTTGTGGGGTTAGCATATTAGGTCCATCGCTTAGAGCGATTTTTGGGTTGGTATGCACTTCGGCAAATAAGCCATCAATCCCAACTGCACTTGCTGCTCTTGCCAAAATGGGAGCAAAGCGGGAATCGCCTCCGCTTTTTCCACCACCTGCACCGGGCATTTGCACAGCGTGAGTTGCATCAAAAATAACCGGAGCAAATTCTCGCATAATCACCAAAGAGCGCATATCCACTACTAGATTTCCATACCCAAAGCTACTTCCGCGTTCTGTTAGAAGAATCCCTAGATTTTTGGATTCTTGATAAGTAGGATTCTCTCCACCACGAGTTTTTATAGCCTTTAAAACAGAATAACGCATATCGGCTGGATTCATAAATTGCCCCTTTTTGATATTGACAATAGCTTTGCTTTTGGCTACCTCTACAATCAAATCTGTTTGTCGGCATAAGAAAGCTGGAATTTGCAAAATATCTACCACTTCCGCTGCGGGTTTTACTTGGTGGGTTTCATGAATGTCTGTTAGGAGTTTGTAGCCAAATTTTGCTTTAATCTTAGCTAGAGATTCTAATCCTTTTTCTAAGCCCGGTCCTCTGTAAGATTCAAGGCTTGTGCGGTTGGCTTTATCAAAACTTGCTTTGAAATAAAAGTCAATTTT
The DNA here is from genome assembly GCF_900638355.1 of Helicobacter pullorum. GTDB lineage: Bacteria > Campylobacterota > Campylobacteria > Campylobacterales > Helicobacteraceae > Helicobacter_D > Helicobacter_D pullorum. The sequence continues at coordinate 235,454 of NZ_LR134509.1, forward strand.
GGGGTTTTTTGAGAGGGGATTTAGAGATTCTGCAATTTCTTCTAAAATTTCATCATTTTCAATAACGCAAGGTCCAGCTATTATAATCATTATTCATCCTTTTAGTAAATTAAATTCGTGTTTTTTAAAATCATAACTATAAACTTCACCACTTTCAATAATATAATGCCAACCATAGATATGGAGTGTTCTAGCAAGATATTTTTCTTTGACATTAGGGTAGGTAAAGAGATTCATAATTTGCTTTTCAATATTGATTTGTTCTGTAAAATATGCTCGCATAGCCTTGGTTTTTGGATTAAGAGCTAATACTTGCTCTTTAACAGGAGAGATGAGCTTCAGCCAATTTCTCACATTTGGCATTTTTGTGAAATGTTCCTCTTCATAAAGTGCAGCACAACCACCACAATGAGAATGTCCGCAAATAATGATATTTTCTACTTTTAATTCTTCTAGGGCATATTCAATGGCAGATGTGGTAGCGAGGTATTCATCCGCTTCTCTATAAGGTGGCACGATATTAGCAATATTTCGGATTACAAAAAGCTCTCCAGGAAGTGTATTTGTAATGAGGTTTGGGACGACGCGAGAATCAGAGCAGCCCACAAAAAGAGTGTGAGGGTTCTGCCCTTCTTTAAGATTTTCAAAAAGTTCTTTATAGGTTAAAAAATTCTCTTCTTTGAATTTTATTGCCCCTTCAAAAAGCGTTTCAATAGAGGTTTGTGCCAATTTGTATCCTTATTGCTGTGTAGCTTTAGAAAGATTTTCCATAAGATTGGAGAGATCTTCGCCTATGCTATACACATATAAATCAACCCGCCTATTTTTGGCTCTCAATTCTGGAATATCATTGTTGGCAATAGGTGAAAACTCTCCTTCTCCACCGCCTATAATGCGTTCTTTGTCAATACCTTGAGAGATTAATAAATTAGCTACATTGACTCCTCTAGCAATAGAAAGCTCTAAATTATCCGCAAAAGTGGCGTTTTTTTTCATGGGTGTATTATCTGTATGACCGATTGCTTTGATGAGTATTTCTTTGGGGAGATGATTAAGCTCCAAGGAAATGCGTTTTAAAAAGGTAATGCCATTTGAATTGCTAAGTGTTGCGCTGCCACTTTCAAAAAGCAAATCTTCTGGAATGCGGATTATTATGCCTTTTTCGGCTTCTTCAAATTCTACTGCAGGACCATTTGCAAGTTTATTGATTTCATTGTATTCAGTGATAAGACTTGCAAAGATATTCATTACATTATCCATTTCTGTTTCTGCTTGGATAGGGGTTGCTTGTATAGGTTGTGGCGGATTAATTTGTGTCCTTAGTCCTTTTTCTAAAACTGCAAAAGAGCCTTCTAAAGATCCTATGGCTTGGTTGATTTTTTGATTGGTAAAAGAAGCCATAGAAAGCAGGAGAATAAAGAATGTAAGAATCAAAGTTACCATATCTCCATAAGTTCCAAGCCATAAAGGGACGCCTTGTGGGCAATCACAAGGGGGACATTTTTCTTTTGCCACTTTTGAAATCCTTAAATTTTAAACTCTATTGTCTAATTATAACTTGTATTTGGTTATAATTTAATTTAATTTTTAAATTTTAAGTGAGGAAATTTTGCAAGCCATTGTTGATTTTATTGTTGAGAGTGTTGGCGCTTTGGGTTACTTTGGGATTTTTTTTATGATGCTTTTAGAGAGCAGTTTCATTCCTTTTCCAAGTGAAGTTGTAATGATACCAGCAGGTTATTTAGCACACCAAGGCGAAATGAATTTTTTTGTAGCTATTTTATTTGGGATTTTGGGTTCTTTAGCGGGTGCTTTGATTAATTATTATTTGGCACTTTTCTTTGGTAGGGACATTCTTATTAGATATGGCAAATATGTTTTCTTTGATGAAAAAACAATGCAAAAAATGGAAGATTTTTTTGCTAAGCATGGACATATTTCTACTTTTAGCGGTCGTTTAATTCCTGTTGTGCGTCAATATATTTCACTCCCTGCTGGACTTGGTAAAATGAATCTTGCTTTGTTTTGCTTTTATACTTCTTTGGGTGCTGGAATCTGGGTTATTATTCTTACTGCACTTGGTTATTTTTTGGGACAAAATGAGGCACTTTTGAAAGAGTATTTGCATATTATTACACTAGGATTAGTGTTTTTGGTGGTATTAGGAATAGCGGTTTATATTTTTTATCAAAAACGCAAGAGACAAAATTCTAAGAATCTTGGATAGATTCTTGTGGATTTTGCTCTTTTAGCCATTCTTCTTTGGCAAAAATAATTTCTACTGCTTCAATTAATTGGTTGGCAATTTGTGCGACAAAAGCACTATCATTGAGGATAGAAGTTCCATTAGTTACGCTGATTTTATCTTGAGAAATGAGTTCTTCTACATTGTGGAGGGCGTTGTAATCTTTTTCTTTCAAGAGATTTTTTGCATTTTTGAGTTGAGAGAGAATAAGCTGTGCGTTTTCATCTTTCATTGTTTTTAGCTCTTCAATACTTCTTAAAAGCTCGCCTAAGTCTTTTCGCATTGCATTGTATTGATTGGCTAATTCTTTGTTTTGTGAGCTTGAATAGACTTTCATATTGGTTTGGATAATTTTAAGATTTTTGGTGGCTTCAGTGATATTGCGTGAAGCAATTTTAAAAGCAAAGATTCTTGAATGCTTTTTTTCATCTCGCACGAAAGTTTGTGCTTTGGTAGAAAATTCCATAATTGCATCAAAAAGCACTTTGATTTTGCGTTTGTAGAGATAATCTAAATCAACATTTCCGCTAAACCATTTTTTGTTTTGGATAATATTGTCAAAACTCTCTTTTCCGCGTATATCACTACGATTAAAACCAATGGTGTGTGCAATCATTGCATAAGCGTTGTTATAGAGGTGCAAACTTTCTTTTTGTAATGCTTCAATGGCGGTATCAGGATAATTGATAATATTTTTATTGAGATAAAGAGGAGCGTCCATATCTCTGTCTTTTGGTGCTTTGATGAATTTATCCAAAAAGAAAACAATTTGTTTGATAAATAAAGAAATCAATAACACTGCAATAAGATTGAATAAAGTGTGAAAAAGTGCGGTTTTGAGTGCTAGATTATCTTGAGGAATCCATAAGTAATGTGCGACAAGATTAACAAGGCTAACAAAATAAGGAAACAATAAAATAACAATCAATGCAATAGTGAAGTTAAAAATGCAATTTGCAATGGCTAATTTCTTGCCCTCTATGTTTGTGCTAAAGCTTGCTATTACTGCTGTAACAACTCCGCCAACACTTGTTCCCAAGGTCGCTGCTAAAGCATTTTCAAATCCTATTTGCCCACTAATAAGAGCCGAAATGATAATGGCTAAAGTTGCATGGCTTGATTGAACGATTCCTGTAATAATTGCACCAAGTCCTACAAAAATCAAAATGCCCTTGAATCCTTCGAAATTAAAGCGGGATAAATCCATTACTTCTTTGTAAGATTCAAAGCCGCTTTTAATATAATCTACACCCAAAAAGAAAAAGCCAATGCCCATAAATATAAGCCCAATACCTTTGAATAAGGAATCTTTTTGGAATCCAAGTAAAGTCCCACAAACAATCAAAGGGATTGCAAACATAGAAATATTAATGCTAGTTAATCCTACAATGAGCCATGAACCAGCACTATTTCCAAGATTAGCACCAAAGACTATCCCTATGCCTTGTGCTAGAGTGATAAGCCCTGCTGAAAGAAAGGAAATAGAAATAATAGAAACCAAAGTAGAAGACTGCATTAAAATGGTGGTAATTACACCAAAAGAAATACTTTTAAAGCGAGTATCTGTAGATTTTTTTAGGATTTTTTCTAATAATCCACCGCTAAAAGATTTAAAGCCATTGCTAAGATTTGTCATTCCTATAAGCAAGATAGCAACACCTGCTAAGATTTTGGCAAATTCTGGAAATACAACCAAAAAATAGATTAAAGCAATAATGAGGGCAATAAGGGTATAGCGTCTAAAATTATGCACTTAGATTCCTAATAAAAATTTTTAAAGATGCAATTATAGCAAAGCCAAAGAAACATTGATTAAAAACATTAAAATATCTTTAAAAGTAAAATATTATTTAAACTTTTTATTATTTTATTAATATTTTTTGCTAATATGCAAACTAAGGAATAAAAAGTCAAGGGTTTTTATGGAAAAAGCAAGAAAAAATATTCTTATCATCGGTGGTGGTTATGGTGGATTAAAAGTCGCACTTGGATTGCAAAAGAAACTAAAAGCCAAAGCAGATATTACTTTAATTAGCAAACATGACTACCATTATCAGACTACTTTGTTACATAAAGTAGCAATAGGCACTTTGAGTTCAAGAAAAGCAAGAATTTATTATCGCAAGATTTTGAATCCTAAAAAAATCCGTTTTATTAAGGATAAGATTATTGAGATTTGCCCCAGAGAAAACAAGGTAATTGGTAATGGCGGGGAATATTTTTATGATTATTTGGTGATTGGACTTGGATTTAAGCCAGATAGTTTTGGTATCAAGGGCGTAGATGCTTATACTTATAAACTTTCTTCTCTCAATCGGGCTTTGAAGCTCACAAAAAATATTGAAAATAAATTTAAAGATTTTATGCACACAAAAAATCCTAAAGATTTACAAATTATTGTTTGTGGGACGGGATTTACCGGAATAGAGTTTGCAGCAGAGCTTGCTACGCAGCTTGATGAATTGTGTTTGATTTGTGGGATTGATAGGAAGATTCCAAAGGTTACTTGTATTGGGCGCTCGCCGCATATTCTGCCTGTTTTTAATTCAAAATTAGTGGATATTGCAGAGGACAAACTAAAGAAATTGGGCGTAGAAATCATTTCTAGTGGAAATATTAAAGAAATACAAGAAAATAAGGTTTTGGTAGAAAAAGATGGCAAAATAATCGAAGTTGAAGGGAATACGATTATTTGGAGCGCAGGGGTAAAGGGAAGTGATATAGTAGAAAAGTCAGAAATCCCTAATAAAAAAGGCAGAATCGCTGTGGATTCGCATTTGCAATGTAAGGATTTCTCTAATATTTATGTAGTGGGGGATTGTGCGATTGCTGCTACTAAAGATGCAATTCATGCACCAACAGCACAGCTTTCAGCTCAAATGGGAGATTATCTTGCAGAGCTTTTGTGTGCAAAGTTGGAAGGTAGGGCGTTTGAAAAGCCATTTTTATTTAATCATAGAGGGACGGTTTGTTCCATAGGGCATACAGATGGCGTGGGGATTGTTTATCATAAAAATGTCAGTGGAGAATTAGCTGCTTTTATGAAAAACACAATCGAAAATAAATGGCTTTTTAGCATAGGTGGTTTTAAAATGGTGTTTAAAAAGGGGCAATTTAGGTATCGCACAAGCAATTAATCATTAAAAATGCAGTAGAATCTGTTTTTTGGAGTGAAATTGCAGAATCTTTTTGGGGAAACATTAGAGTTTGGATATAACCCTTGGCATGGATGTTTTAAAATCAGTGCTGGATGCAAAAATTGCTATGTTTTTAGTATTGATAAAAGTCATCAAAAAGATTCAAGGGAAATCTATCAAACAAAATCTTTCTATCTTCCTTTGCAAAAAAATAAAAATCAAACTTATAAAATTCCGGATTTTTCTAAAATTTGGTTATGCTTTAGTAGCGATTTTTTGCTCAAAGAGGCAGATTCTTGGCGTAAAGAAGTGTGGGAGATGATAAAGATACGCAAAAATTGCACATTTATTTTCTTTACCAAACGCATTATGAGATTTATGGAGTGTATCCCAAGTGATTGGGGGAGTGGGTATGAAAATGTAATAGTTGGTTGTAGCGTAGAAAATCAATATTATGCTTCTTTGCGTCTTGAGAGTTTTTTGCAATTGCCAATTAAGCATAGATGGATTGTGTGTGCTCCATTGCTTGAGAGATTGGATTTAAGTCGATTTTTGGATAAGGAAAAAATTGAACATCTTAGTGTGGGCGGAGAATCTGGATTTAATGCTAGGATTTGTGATTATGAATGGGTTTTGGATTTAAGGGAACAAGCTAAGAGAGCTAAGATTAATTTTAGCTTTCATCAAACAGGGAGTAGATTTTTAAAAGATTCAAGAATTTATAAAATACCAAAAAAACTTCAGAAAATCCAAGCCCAAAGGGCTGGAATTGATTTAGAATTTTAGTTATTCTACTTCTGCATCAATCACATCATCATCTTTTTTGTTGTTGGATTGAGCGGTATTGCCTTGTGCATTTTGATCTTTTTGATACATTGCTTCAGCAAGTTTATGGCTTGCTTCAGTCAATGTTTTTACTTTGGCTTCAATTTCTTCTTTTGAGGCATTTTCATTTTTTAGAGTTTCTTGCAATTCATTGATTGCATTTTGAATTTTTTCTGCCTCACTAGAATCGATTTTGTCTTTCATTTCATCTAGGCTTTTTTGTGTTTGATACACAAGGCTATCGGCTTGATTTCTCACTTCAATAGCTTCTTTTTTCTTTTTGTCTTCTTCTTTGTTGAGTTCAGCGTCTTTTACCATTTTTTCGATTTCAGAATCAGAAAGTCCGCTAGAACCAGTGATTTTGATTTCTTGAGCTTTGCCGGTTGCTTTATCTTTGGCACTAACTGTCAAAATACCATTAGCATCAATATCAAAAGTTACTTCAATTTGTGGAACACCTCTTGGTGCTGCTGGGATTCCGCTTAATTCAAAATTCCCTAATACTTTATTGTCTCTTGCTAATTCTCTTTCCCCTTGTAAAACTTGAATGGTTACAGCAGGTTGATTGTCTTCAGCTGTAGAGAATACTTGATTTTTCTTAACAGGAATTGTTGTGCCTCGCTCAATAATTTTTGTCATTACGCCACCTAATGTTTCAATTCCTAAGCTAAGAGGAGTAACATCAAGTAATAAAACATCTTTAACATCACCTTTTAAAACTCCACCTTGAATTGCTGCACCAATTGCGACAACTTCATCAGGATTCACAGATTTGTTGAGCTCTTTTCCAATGAAGTCTTTTACTCTTTCTTGAACTTTTGGAATCCTTGTAGAACCACCTACCATTACAACTTCGGCAATATCGCCTTTGCTTAAATCAGCATCTTTGATAACATCACCGATTTTGTTAATAGTTTGATCAATATAAGATTCAATCAAACTTTCAAATTTTGCACGACTTAGCTTTTTGACTAAATGTTTTGGACCACTTGCATCTGCGGTGATAAAGGGCAGATTGATTTCTGTTTCTTGAGCACTACTTAATTCTTTTTTGGCATTTTCAGCAGCTTCTTTTAATCTTTGGAGTGCCATAACATCGTTTTTGAGATTGATGCCATTTTCATTTTCAAATTCTTTTGCAGCCCAATCAATGATTGCGTTATCAAAGTCATCTCCACCCAAGAACGCATCTCCACCAGTTGCCAAAACTTCTACGACATTATCGCCTGTTTCAAGTACGGTAACATCAAATGTTCCTCCACCTAAGTCATAAACAACAATTTTTTCTGCATGTTTTTTGTCTAATCCATAAGCAAGGGCAGCGGAAGTTGGTTCATTAATGATTCTTAAAACATTTAATCCAGCAATTGTCCCTGCTTCTTTGGTTGCTTTTCTTTGTGCATCATTAAAATATGCAGGCACGGTGATAACAGCTTCGGTTACCTCTTCGCCAAGATAGCTTTCAGCATCAGCTTTGAGTTTCATAAGAATCTTAGCAGAAATTTCTTGTGGAGTATAAACTTTGCCTGCAATCTCAATAGCACAAGCTCCATTTCTATCTACTACTTTATAAGGAAGTCTTTTTTTGGCTTCTTGAGCTTTTTCTTCATTAAACATTAACCCCATAATTCTTTTAATGGAGTAGATGGTTTTTTCTGGATTTGTAATCGCTTGTCTTTTGGCAGGATCACCGACTAGAATCTCGCCTTTATCGGTAAAGGCAACGACAGAAGGAGTTGTATTTTTCCCTTCTTTATTTGCGATAATTTTTGCTTCATTTCCTTCAAAAACAGCCATTGCTGAGTTTGTTGTTCCTAAGTCAATTCCTAATACTTTTCCCATAATATATCCTTTTTATTAATTTTAAGATTTTGCGATGCTAACCATAGAAGGTCTTAGCACTCTTTCTTTATATTTATAGCCTTTTTGCATTTCTGCGACAATTTCCCCTGCATTGTGCGAATCGCTTTGCACTTGCATAATGGCATCGTGAAAATTCGGGTCAAATTCTCCACTTGCATCAATGGGTTCAATCCCATGTTTGGCAAGTGTTTTTAATAAATTATCTAATGTTAATGCAATTCCCTCCTCTATTTTTCCTAAGATTTCTGTTTGATCGCTATTTTCTTTAGATTCTTTGATTGTTTTTAAAGCAATTTCCAAAGTATCAATGCTAGGCAATAAATCTTTTGCGATTTTTTCATAAGCGTATTCCAAGGCTTGATCTTTTTCTCTCATTAAGCGTTTCTTGGTGTTTTCAAAATCAGCATAAGTCCTTAAATATTGATCTTCTAGCTCTTTAATTTTATTTTCAAGCGATTCTTTAGAATCTTGCGCAGAAATCTCTTGTTCTTCTTGTGTGTTCTCATCTTGTGGAGAATCTATTTTTTCATTTTCATCTTGCATATAGAATTTCACTCCTTTCAAACAAAAATAACAACTTCAAAATTGAATTTTAGCAATTATTCTTGTGAATTTCAAGTAAAATTATATAACTTTAGTCAATTAATGTCAAGTTAAATTAATAAAATAAACTAAACTTTCTTAAAAATAAAAATTCAATTATCGTAAAAGATGGGGAAAATAATCAAAGTTTTTTGGCTAAATTGCTTTATAAGTAAAACTTTGATAATTTTCTAAAATACTTCAAAATTATTAGTTTATGGAGTAAAAGGAATTTTGTATTGATGAAAAAAATTGTATTGTTAATGCTATGTGTAGCAAAATTATTTGCAAGTGAATTGATAGTAGAAAATGGTAAAACTTTGGTTTTGGTAGAAGATTCTAATGAGATTGGAAAATTAAAAGAGAAAAGTCAAATATGGATTCCTCATCCACAAGAAAAAGATAAAAGCATTTTGGTTTTGCCTATTTCATATTATGCCAAAGAAAGAAAGTTGCATTTGGATAATGGCAAAATTGTGCGTATTTACAAGGGAAATTATAAAAGTGAGCAAATTAGTGTGGATTCTAGCAAGGCTAAACCAAATCCCAAAAATCAGGCTAGAATCAAACAAGAAAGAGATGAAGCAAATAAAATTTATGCAAACTATACAAAAGGAATTTATTGGGATAAGCCCTTTATTTATCCTATGGAGAGCAAAATTACAAGTGAATTTGGGAATGCACGGCTTTTTAATCAAGAAATTAAAAGCTACCATAGTGGGACAGATTTTAGGGCAGCCATTGGGACGCCTATTTATGCAAGCAATAGCGGTAAAGTGGTAATTGCTAAAGATAGATTCTTAGCTGGTCAATCTGTGGTGATTGATCATGGGGAGGGGATTTTTAGTATGTATTATCATTGCAGTGAGATTAAAGTCAAAGTGGGCGATAGAGTGGAGAGAGGGGAGTTGATTGCTCTAAGTGGAAATAGCGGTAGGGTAAGTGGTCCGCATTTGCATTTTGGAATCTTAGTAAGAGGGGTGCAAATTGATCCATTGGATTTTATTGCCAAAATCAATGCAATTTTTTAAAGAAAGGGTAGAATGGAAAAAATTTTTCAAGATTTAAAAACAATTTCCCTTGCAATGTTTAGGAAAAATTTTTTTGGAATCTTCCATGGCTCTATTTCCACAAAGCTTGAAGAGGGGCATTTTTTAATCAATAAAAAGGACGCAATTTTTGATGATTTGACAGAAGATTCTTTGATTATGCTTTATCACAAACAAGATTATCGCTGGAAAGAAGCGAGTATTGATGCGTTTATTCATTCATTGATTTATCAAAATATCCCTAATGCAAAATATATTGCCTATGGAATGCCGCCTTTTACGGTTGCCTATACACTTAGTAATGACAAAATTGAACCTAGAGATTATTTTGGGTATAAGATCTTAGGCACATTAGAAGTCTATGACCCTAAAGATTATGATAATTGGTATGAACGTGCAGATATTGAAATTAATCGTTATTTTAAAGAAAGTGATAAAAAGATTATGGTAGTTAAAGGCTATGGTGTGTATGTTTATCATCGGGATTTGCAATATCTCTCAAAACTTATGGCGATTTTAGAGAATTCTTGCAAAATTTTGCATTTCCATAGCATATTAGAGGGCAATAAGCCTTCTCATGAATTATTTGATTTTTAGGCTAGATAAAGTGGTTTGAATTTTGATAAAATTGCAATTTTTTAAAAATTAAGGTTTTTTGATGGATTTTATAGAGGTAAAAAATTTACATAAAAGTTATGGTTCTATGGAGGTTTTAAAAAATATTTGCTTAAATATTAAAAAAGGCTCTATTTTTGGTCTTGTTGGACATAGTGGAGCTGGGAAAAGCACATTGCTTAGGACTTTTAATGGATTGGAAAAAATCAATAGTGGAAAGATTTGGATTGATGGTGTGCAAATTGATCAATTAAATATTGAAGAATTGCGTCATTTTAGGAGAAAAGTTGGAATGATATTTCAAAATTTTTCTTTGATGGCGAGAAAAAATGTCTATGAAAATATTATTTTGCCTTTGCAATGTTGGGGAGAAAAAATTGATAAAAATAAAATAGAGAAACTTGTAGAATTAGTAGGATTGCAAGAAAAAATCAAATTTTATCCTAGTCAATTAAGTGGCGGGCAGAAGCAAAGAGTGGCGATTGCAAGGGCATTGGCGATGAATCCGAGTTTGCTTTTGAGTGATGAGGCGACAAGTGCATTAGATCCTTCTACAACAAGTTCTATTTTGGAGCTTTTATTGCAAATCAACAAAGAAATTGGAGTAACAATTGTCTTGGTTACCCATGAAATGGAAGTGGTAAAAAAGATTTGTCAAGAAGCAGCGTTTATGGAGAATGGAGAGATTATTAAAAGTGGTAATATTGAATCGCTGTTTTTGGAGCCAGACAAAAAAATGCGGGAGTTTTTAGGGGAAAATGAAATTTTGCCTCAAAGCGGAGTGAATATCCGAATCTATTTTCCAAAAGAAGTTGCACAAAATCCTATCATTACGCAAATGGCTAGAGAATTGCAGGTGGATTTTAATATCGTATGGGGAAATTTAGAATCTTTTGGCGGAATTGCTTTGGGAGTGCTTGTAATTAATATACAAAAAGAATTTCAAGAAAGAGTTTGTAGGTTTTTAACGCAAAGTGGGACGCGTTGGGAAATAGTGGAGTAAGGATTGTAAAATGGATATAAAATTAATGAAATTGCTTTTTGAAGCGACTTTGGATACTTTGTATATGAGTATAATAGCCACAACTATTGCTGCATTGCTTGCGGTAGTTCCTGCAATTTTGCTTGTATTGTGTAGTCCTAGTGGATTGAAACCAAATGCAGTGGTATATAGAGTTTTGGACGCTATTACAAATACTTTACGCTCTTTTCCATTTTTGATTTTAATGGTAGTTTTATTTCCTTTTACGCAATGGATTTTGGGCAAAAGTATCGGTGCGACAGCTGCCATTGTCCCTCTTAGTATTGGTGCTGCACCTTTTATTGTGAGAATTATTGAGGGTGCATTAAAAGAAGTGGATAAAGGCGTGATAGAGGCAGCACAAAGCTTTGGGGCAAGTCATTTTCAGATTATTTTTAAAATCATGTTTATTGAAGCTTTGCCAAGTATTGTATCAGGAATCACCTTGGCACTTATTTTGGTAATTGGTTTTAGTGCAATGGCGGGTGCTGTTGGTGGTGGAGGGCTTGGAGATATTGCAATAAAATATGGATATTATAGATTCCAAAGCGATATTATGTTATATACCGTTGTGATTTTGATTGTTCTTGTACAGATTATCCAAAGTTTTGGGGATTTTCTTTACAGAAAATTGAAACATTAATTTTTAGATTTAAGGAAGCATATGTTTAAAAAAATAATTGGTTTGTTGGGAATAGCAGCCGTATTGGTTTTTAGTGGTTGTGGGGATTCTGTAAAAGAAAATAGTGCAGAATCAAAGGGAGAAGTTAAGCTTGTAGTGGGTGCTACTCCAGAGCCACATGCAGTAATTTTGGAGCAAGTAATTCCAGTGCTTAAAAAAGAAGGTGTTGCATTAGAGATTAAAGAATTTACAGATTATGTAACACCTAATTTATCACTCAATGATGGTTCATTAGATGCAAATTTCTTCCAGCACAAGCCTTATTTGGATTCTTTTAATAAAGAAAGAGGCACAAAATTAGTAAGTGTGGCAAACATTCATTTAGAGCCAATGGGTGTGTATTCTAACAAAATTAAAAGCCTTGATGAGCTAAAAGAGGGAGATTTGGTTTCCTTGCCTAATGATCCTTCTAATGGTGCTAGAGCATTAAGAATCTTAGAAGCTAATGGACTTATTAAGTTAAAAGAGGGTGTGGAGCTTGTCTCTGTGCAAGATATTGTAGAGAATCCCAAAAAGCTTAATTTCAAAGAAATGGACGCTCCACAACTTGCTAGAGCATTAGATGATGTTACAATTTCAGTGATTAATACGAATTTTGCTCTCTTAGCGGGATTAAATCCTCTCAATGATGCGATTGCTTTAGAATCAAAAGATTCGCCTTTTGCAAATATCGTGGTGGTTAAAGAGGGACAAGAAAATGAAGCAGCAATCAAGAAGCTTGTAGAGGCACTCCAAAGTCAAGAGATTAAAGATTTTATTTTGACACACTACAAAGGCGCTATTTTACCTAGCTTTTAAAATATCAGCATCCAAGGCAATTTTGCTTGGTGCTGTTTTGGGTAAATTATTTTAAAGATGAGATTTTTTCTTTGTAATTTCCGCTAAATATATAACTTCCAGCCACTACAATATCTACTCCACATTTTTTGAGTTCCATAATATTTTTGTCACTCACTCCCCCATCAACTTCTATTAGACAGTTGGGATTAAGACTTTCAATCATATCTTTGAGTACTTTGATTTTATCAAAAGTGTTTGGGATAAATTTCTGCCCCCCAAATCCCGGATTTACACTCATAAGCAATACCATATCTACATATTCAATCAAATAAGCAATGGATTGTAAGCTGGTGTGAGGGTTTAAAACAATTGCAGGAGAGATTCCATAATCGCGAATTTTTTGGACTAGGCGATTTGCATGTTTTTCTTCTTCAATATGAAAAGAAAGGAATTTGGGTTTCAATGGGGCAAATAAATCGACAAAAAAATTATTGTTTTGCACCATAAGATGAATATCCAGTGGTTTTGTAGCGACTTTTGCCACAGATTCGACAATGATAGGTCCCATTGTGAGATTGGGGACAAAATGCCCATCCATTACATCAATGTGGATAAAGTCGCAATCCGCTTTACAGATTGCTTGGATTTCTTCATCGAGTTTGCCAAAATTTGCAGAGAGGATACTTGGAGCAACTAACATATTTTACCTTTGCATTTTTGAGATAGTAAATTTTAGCAAAAAAGTGCGAATATGTTTCTAAAATGCTAAGTAGTAAGCGATAAAAAATGTATTTTTAGGTATAATAAAAGACAATTATTATTTTTTTGGAGTTTAATTAATGCAAAATCGTTTATCATCGGATTTGGAAGAGATTTTTGCGACAATAAAAAATAGCTCTTTGTTGATTTTTGAAGTATTAAAAAATAGCATGGGAGAATACACACAAAATACAAACAAAACAGGGGATTTGCAACTTCAAGCTGATATATTGGCAGATAAAATCATTCAAGATTCTTTTAGGGAGTTAAAAATCATACAGCAAATTTGCAGTGAAGAGCAAGAAAGTGCAATCAAACTCCATAATGAAGGTATTTATAGCATTGCTTATGATCCTTTAGATGGTTCTTCTTTGATGGGGGCAAATTTGAGTGTGGGGAGTATCTTTGGTATTTATCAAGGGGATTTTTTGCCACAAAATCTAATAGCGGCTGCTTATGTGGTTTATGGTATGGTAATAGGAATTGGTTTTGCCTCTAATCTCAAAGAAGGGGTAGATTATTTTGTTTTTGATGGGAGGGAGTTTAGATTCCAAAAAACATTAATGCTCAAAGAAAAGGGCAAGTTAAATTCACCCGGTGGCACACAGCAGTATTGGAGCAAGGAACATAGGGAAAAAATAGAATCTCTTTTTGCAAAGGGTTATCGCTTGCGTTATAGCGGTGGAATGGTCCCTGATTTGCATCATATTTTGGTTAAGGGTGGAGGTTTGTTTTCTTATCCATCTACGCAAGATGCACCCAAAGGAAAACTTCGAATGTTGTTTGAGGTTTTTCCTTTTGCATTTGTTTTTGAAAGGGCAGGTGGAGAAGCAATTGATTCTAAAAAGCGTCTTTTAGAGCTAGAGCCAAGCCATTTGCACGATACAACCCCATGTTTTTTTGGAAGCAAAGAGGAGATAGAGTTTGTCAGAAGTCATTGAAAATACAGAAATTGCGCTAAAAGAGATTAAAGAGTGTCAAAATCGGCATAATACAACAAGTTGTGATTTTTGTAAAGAAGCGATAAAATGCGAAAAAAAGCATAATTTTGAGCAGATGACAGAGTTAAATTTGCAGGAAAATATTGGAATGCTTAAAGAATGCCAAAAAAAGCATAATTTACAAAGCTGTTTGCAATGTCAAGAAGTGCTAGAATGTGCTGTGAGAAATCGTTATGTCAATGCTGTTTATTTGAGTATGAATAAAGGAAATGGAGGAAGTTTTGAATTCTAAGTTTTATATTACAACGCCTATTTATTATGTGAATGATATTCCTCATATTGGGCATGCTTATACTACTATTATTGCAGATACATTAGCGAGATTCCATAGGCTTTTGGGCGATGAGGTTTTATTTTTGACGGGGACAGATGAGCATGGGCAAAAGATTCAACAATCTGCACAAAAAAATGGCAAAAATCCTAAGGAATATGTAGATGAGATTTCATCGAGGTTTAGAAATCTTTGGGATAGTTTTGGGATTAGCTATGATTGGTTTATTCGCACAACAGATTCTTATCACAAAGAAACCGCTCAAAATGTTTTTTTGAAAATGTTTCAAAAGGGCGATATTTATAAGGGAGAGTATGAGGGGAATTATTGTGTATCTTGCGAATCGTTTTTTGCTAAGTCGCAATTAATCGAACAAAAGAAATGCCCTGATTGTGGAAAAGAGACGAATCTTTTAAAGGAAGAAAGTTATTTTTTTAGGTTAAGTGCTTATGGGGATAGATTATTGCAGTGGATTGAACAAAATCCAGAATGTATTTTGCCCAAAATGCGACGCAATGAAGTAATCAATTTCATTAAAGAGGGCTTAGAGGATCTTTCTATTACAAGAACAAGTTTTGATTGGGGGATTAAACTTCCAAATGAGATTGGGGATTCTAAATTTGTAATGTATGTTTGGTTGGACGCTTTAGTAAATTATTTGAGTGCTTTGGGGTATCAAAATAATTTGGAAAATAAAATGGATTTTTGGCCAGCAAACTATCATTTGGTGGGCAAAGATATTTTGCGATTTCACGCAGTTTATTGGCCTGCATTTTTGATGAGTTTGGAATTGCCATTGCCTAAACATATTGCAGCACATGGTTGGTGGACAAAAGATGGTGCAAAGATGAGTAAAAGCATTGGAAATGTCGTTAATCCCAAAGAGGTTGTAGAATCTTATGGCATAGATTGTTTTCGATATTTTGTATTGCGTGAAGTGCCTTTTGGGCAAGATGGAGATTTCTCACAAAAAGCTTTGATTGAGCGGTTTAATGCAGATTTGGGGAATGATTTGGGGAATCTTTTAAATCGTTTGTTGGGAATGAGTGCGAAGTATTTTGATAATACCTTAAATGTGGATTTAGAAAGCTACCAAAATGCTTATAAAATGGAGATAGAAGAGATAAAGGCAATCTTGGGAAATTTGAATAAAATGATGCAAGAGGTGCAAATCAATCGATATTTAGAAGAGCTTTGGAGGCTCTTTAACCTTGCAAATGGGATTATTGCCAAAAAAGAACCTTGGAAGCTTATTAAAGAAAATAAACAAGCAGAGGTTGCAGAACTTTTGATTTTTGTGGCAAATTTGCTTATTAAGGGTGCTTTGTGTCTTTATCCTTGTATGCCAGAGAGTGCTAAGAAAATTATGAGTGTTTTTGGTTTGGAAGTGAATGTCCAAAATTACAAGAATTTTGTATGTGGGGAAGAAGTTTTAACTTCGGTTTCTTTGAATCCTATCCCCGCACTTTTTCCAAAAATCGAAGAAATCTGTGAAGTGCAAAAACCCATCAAAAACAAAGAAAATAAAGAAGCCCTAGAGCCTCTAAAATTAGAAAATCCTATCACAAAAGATGATTTTACAAAAATAGAAATCAAAGTGGGAACAATCATAGAAGCAGAGATTTTACCCAAAAGTGAAAAGCTCCTAAAGCTTAAAGTGGATTTGGGAGAGAGTAGGGCAAGACAGATTCTAGCAGGCATTAAAGCATATTATATGCCAACTGATTTGATAGGCAAGCAAGTGTGTGTTTTGGCAAATCTAAAACCAGCAAAACTCATGGGGGAAATTAGCGAAGGTATGATTTTGGCTGCTAAAGATGATGAGGGCTTGGCATTTATTATGCCTCAAAACCAAAGAAAAAATGGAAGTCAAATTAGTTAAAGGATTGTATGTGAAAAAAAACGGAATCCAACTTAGCGTCAATGAAATCGTAGAGATTACTTATGGGACACTTTTAAATCAGCCTAGCATTTCTTTTTTTAATCAAATTTGTGATGATGTGCAAAAAATCAAAAAAGGCGATTTGTTTGTCGCAAGAGATTCTAAAGATATTTCTAAAGCTGTGCAAGAAGGTGCTTTTGGGATTCTTTTTAGCGATGAAATTGCAATGAGTGATTCAGAAGTAGCGTGGATTTATGTCGAAAATCTCGATGAAGCTTTGGTGCGAATTTTGCGACATTATCTCATTATGAGAAATGAAATCCTTTTTTTATTAAATAGTGATGAATATGAGCTAAGTCATCAAATCTTAATCCCCAAAAAGAGCTTTATCCATTTTGATGGTTCTTTGGTGCAGCTTATTTCTTATGTGTTAGAAGGCGAGAATACAGCTTATATTTTATATCACAATGCTATCCAATTAGATTTTAGCAATCTCCCTCAATTTCAGCAAGAAATTAAAGAGCTAGATAAACAAAAAATACCAGAAGAATCTTTTTTATTTTCTATTAATTCTTTTTCTTTGTTTGGTATGAAAATATTTTATAAATCTGTGGATTATTCACTACCTATCCCAAAGCTTTTTTTGCAGCTTTTAGCAAGAGTTTTGAAGTTTGCAGAAGAATATTCGTTGGAAGCGGATTTGGAGAAATTAGAGGGTCTTTCAAGTTTTAAACCGCTTTATTTAGATGAGAGAGGTTTTATATCAAAGCCGGGTGCAACCAATAAAGTTGTGCTTGCTTGCAAGGATATTAAACTTTATGAGCAGTTTTTGGCTTATTTTAAAATGTATGCTAAATGGGCAAGATTAATGCTTTTTGTCCCTAAAGAATACCAAGAGATTTTTACCCCTTATGCAGAAATTTTGGGTTATGAAACAAAAGAAGGGCTTTTTTCTCAAGTTTTGGTGCAAAAGTATAATTTTGCATTAGTGCTTGGTGTAGAAACGCAAGATTTTGAAGAAAAATTCCAAGGGCAAGTAGAAGAGCAAAATCTCTTTGACCTTGCAAATATTGATAATGAGGATACAAAAAAGGATTAATGATGAAAGTAGCAGTTCCGGTTTTTGATGAGAGTTTAAGGATTTTTGGCAATACAGGGCATACTCCATTTTTTGCAGTATTTGAGCAAAAGGGTAGCGGAATGTTTAAGCAATTTAATTTGCTAGAATTACGAGAAAATCCGCGTGGGAATGTAGAAGCAAGCGAGGGTTGTTCTCACAAAGATTCTGATATGACGCAAGAAGAGCAAATTGCACATAAGTTGGAACATAATGTGTTGGGTGAAATTATCAAGGATTGTCAGGCTGTGCTAGTTAAAAAAGCTTGTAAAAACACTGCAAAAGTTTTTTTGGAATGTGGCATTGAGATTTATAAAATCAACCAAGATTGTCAAAATGCAAAGGATTCTTTTAAATACCTCGCTAAGAAGTAATTGATTGTAGAGATTCTAGGAATGATTGCAAATGAGTAAATTTGCTAGAATCTCTTAATGCTTTTTGTTTTTGATTGTTCATTTATTTGGCTTACAAAATTTAATGCTAAGTATAAATCAAGTAGAATGGTAGTTTGTTTGTAAGGTTTTGGGGCAAAAAGTATCAAGCTACCCTCAAATTTGTTTTTGTGTCTAATTATTGCTTATAAGCTTATATCCTATTGCTATTAATTTAAGATTTCATAGACTTTTACTGCTATTGTTTGTTGGATTATTTTCTGTAAATGTAGGATTTTGTTTTGGATTGTTAGTTTTCATTAAATTAATTGAATAGATGAAAGATATCTTTAGCCAAAAGGGCTAAAGAGGAATGAAATTTTTAAAAGCAAGTTGGTTTGTTTGGCAATTTTTCAGCTTTTTATCGATTAACTTTGAAATTGAATAAAACCCAAGGCAAAAACCTTGAGTTTGATAGTATGATTAGAATCTATATTTGATTCCTACATTTCCGCTGATATAAGTTTCATTTTTAGAATCTACTTTTCCAGCTAAGATTTGTTTAGCACCAATACCAGCGTTTAATGATAATGCATCAGTGATTTCTAAATTACCACCAATTACGAGTTGTCCATAAGTTTTCTTTTTGTCTTCTCCTGCAATGCTAAAGCTTGTGCTAGAGCCTACGAATCTACCCACATAATCATCGCCATTATTGATGATATATTGCTCGATTTTTGGAGTTACAAACAAATATGATGAAGAGCTGAAGTATTTTCTAGCTTCCAATCCTAATTCCAAGCTTACAGAATTGTTTGTATTGGATTCTACGCTTTGAGCCAAGATAGTTCCACGCTCTGTATAGCTAGGTGTATGAGAATAGTAGTAATTCACTCCACCAAATGGTTTTAAGAAGAATCCATTATCCATATCAAAGACTTTACCTGCATTTGCACTAACGCCAAAGAATTTTTTATCAAAATCTGAAGTGTTGATTCCAGCGATGTTTGAAACTCTTTGATCAGTTTGTCCAAGTTGTCCATAAGCTCTTAGGTTAAGTTCCCAAGTTGGAGCAATTTTGATTTGAGAATAAACACCGATTTGGAAGTTATCAGATTCTTGACTAAGCAAAGTATCTTGTAATTCCGCATTTGCATAAGTTGCATAAATACCCAATAAAACATTATCTGTTACATTTCCATCAACACCTATGCTAATCCCATATAATCCACCAGATTCGCCATCAATGATATTTGCACCACCAAAAGCATTTGCCCATACAGCTGCATTATAAGTTTCATAATAGCTATAAGCTCCATCTGTCCCTGTTGTGCCTGAAGCTGCAAATTTTTCTTTGGAGAGTGATTGATAAGGATTGTTTGCTCTTGCGATTCGAGAGCTAATTGCCATATCATTAGAAACATTAATTGCAGTCATCATTGATGATGAAGCGTCTGTGAAGTTTGTCGCACTTCTTGCAGAATCTCTAGTATCTTTGAAGAATCTTTGGTTGGTAATCACTTGCATTACTTGTTGAGTATGAAGGCTTGAACCTGCAATACTTGAAAGGATTTTGAGAGATTCTCCAGTGTTCCCTGAATTTTTTGTCGCAGAAACAATCGGAGTGAGCTTCTCATTCATATCAAATAAAACTCCGCCAAATAGAGTATCGTCTTTACGAATTTTAACCGCTTCTAAGATATTATTAGCCAAAGAATAATCCCCTGCATTAATGCTAGGTGCTAAAGCTTCAAGCATAATATCTTTGATATTAGATTCTGTTGCAGTATTAACTTGATTTTTAGTGTCTGTAAGTGCATTATTTCTATCGGTTAAATCTGTTTTTGCATTAGCGATTGCTTCAAGTTCGTTTGTGATTTGATTGATTTGTTGTTGTAGTTGTGCTTTTGTTGCCTCATCAGCCATTGCAAGTTGTGATTCAAGGCTTGCTTTTTGTGATGTCAAATTGCCTTCTATTTGTGTTAATTGTGTTTGTGCTTGTGTAATATAGCCTTGTTCTGTTGTGATAAGGCTACTTGCAACATTTTTAAGGCTTGTTAAATCTTGTTTCGCAAATTCCTCGCTAAGTTGCCCATTGATATAAAGCGTTTTGCCATCTTCTGAAAGATTAAGAGTGTAAGTAACTCCATTTAGAGAATTGCCATTAGTAATTTCAATTTGGAGATTATATAAATTCGGTTTTAAAATATTTGTGTTGGTTAATAGTGAAGAAATATCTTTAAAATAAGTGATTGTGCCTACTTGATTACTTGTGAGGACATCTGCATTAAATTGATTTGCATGGATTAGATTCATCTGTCCAAGAGGTAAATCAGCACTAAAGAATCCAAATTGACTATTTGTAATGTTTGCATCTTTGCCCACATAGATTCCCCAATCAGTAAAGCTCCAATTAGACAGCATGGAGTTATAATAATCTGGTTGATTTGAGCCAGTGTTTGGTAATGTACCATTTTGAACAGCACTTTGTGCCCCAGCATTAAACTGAAAATGCTCATTTGCCATAGTTAAATTTTCAGAAATATTGATTTTTCCAAGTTGCAACATATGGAAACCAGAGCCATCGCCTTGAAAGTTTGCATTACCTATGATATTTAAATTATGCCCTATTACATTTAGCATGGCACCATTTTGAAAGGTAGTATCACCTGTAATGTTGGAATCCTTATAAATATTTACAAATGCATTAGAATCAAATGTAACTTGTTGTGCATTGATATTAAATGAAAATGCTTGTCCTGTTGGAGCTAAACCTCCAACTATTTCTCCTAGTTCATCTGGAAAATATCCTCCAATAGGTCCAGTAATTGTTACATTATTTGCATTAATATCAAGGTTATTAAGCTTTGTGGTATTATCATTTCTTATTTCTGTTGCATCAAAGCTAAGATTTAAATTTGAATTTGTGTTGTTAAACTGCCAATTGCCTGTACCATTTTGCTGAAAATTGCTATTGAAGCCCGCACTATCGCTAACTGCAATATCTGTGATAGTTGGTTGTTGTATGCTACCTGTGTTAGCACTTCCCGTGTTTGCAACAGCAATGCCAGCAAATGCTGCAGCGATACTAAGTCCAGCTAGGACTCGACTTGCTATAATTGAAACTTTCATTCATTTCTCCTTAAAAATAAAAATGGAATTTTTATTATGCCCCCCCCCCCCCCTTAGTTTTTACTTAAAAGGATAAAAAATGTTTTAGGTAATTTTGAAAAAATTAAATTTTTTAGTGGTATCAAGATTTTGGAACACTTTTTGCTTTAGTGATGTCAAATTTGCTAGATAAAGGAATATTATGCAAGGTGGCTTTTATAGTTCAGTTGGTGGAATGGTAACGCAGATTAATCGCTTAGATGTGATTGCGAATAATATTGCAAATGCCAATACTACGGGATTTAAAAGAGATGATGTTGTGATAGGTGATTTTATGCGACTTTATGAACAACACAAAGAATTTTTGCCTATAGAAGATCAAACAAAAGATGCAGCGAAATTTTATAATCGTTCTTTAAATCGTGTGCCACAGATTGTAGAGGAATTTACGGATAGAAGTGCTGGGGGAGTGGTGCAAACAGAAAATACTTTTGATTTTGCATTGAGTAGAGAAAATGCTTATTTTATGATTGAGACGCCAGAGGGGATACGATTTAGTCGTGATGGTTCTTTTGTGCTAAATGAGGAAGGGCGTTTGGTTAATAAAGAGGGTTATGCAGTGCTTCCACGAGAATACATTGAATCTCCACAATATATTGATTTTGTCGATGGATTCCAAGTAGAAGTAGATAGCGATGGGAATATCTACAATCGTTCTTTGACAAATGAGGAATTAGATGAGGCATTGCTAGGTGGCAATATTGCTGTTGTTTCTTTTGAGAATCCAAAATTTCTTCAAAAAGTCGGGGACAATCTTTATAAATATCCAGAAGAAAGAATGAATGAAATGGAGGTTTTGGAGAGAAGTGGAGCGGTAAGACAAGGGTTTTTGGAAAAAAGCAATATTAATGTTGTTTATGAAATGACAGGATTGATTGAAACTAATCGTTTGGTAGAGGCGTATTCTAAGGTGCTTAAAACCCATATGGATGACTTAAATACAGAAGCAATTACAAGATTAGCAGCAAGAGCATAAAAAGGATTTAAAATGATGAGAGCATTATATACAGCAACAACAGGAATGCTGGGGCAACAATTACAAATTGATGTAACTTCTAAT
Organism: Helicobacter pullorum; assembly: GCF_900638355.1. Classification (GTDB taxonomy): domain Bacteria; phylum Campylobacterota; class Campylobacteria; order Campylobacterales; family Helicobacteraceae; genus Helicobacter_D; species Helicobacter_D pullorum. The sequence goes on from NZ_LR134509.1 coordinate 257,885, forward strand.
AATATTTCTAATGTGAATACTTTTGGGTATAGAAAAGAAAGGGCAGAATTTGCGGATTTGTTTCATCAAGTTTTGCAATATGCAGGTTCTAGCACTTCAGAAACAACACTTTCACCAACAGGGATTGAAGTGGGGCTTGGTGTGCGTCCAACTTCGGTGCAGAAGATTTTTTCTCAAGGGAATTTTAAAGAAACTGAAAATAATTTGGATATTGCAATTACAGGGAATGGGTTTTTTCAAATCGAACTTCCAGATGGGACGATTGCTTATACGCGTGATGGTTCTTTTAAGCTTGATGATGAAGGGAATGTGGTGAATTCTCAAGGGTATTTGCTTGTGCCAAATATCACAATCCCAGATGATGCTACTCAAGTAAATATTGGGACAGATGGCACTGTTACGGTAGTGCAAGGGAATGAAACAGAAGTCAATGAGCTAGGACAGATTGAAACGGTGAATTTCATCAACCCTGCAGGTTTGCACGCATTAGGCGATAATCTCTATCTTAATACAAATGCTTCAGGGGATCCTATCGTTGGGACTCCGGGATTGAATGGTTTTGGGCAATTAAGGCAGGGATTTGTGGAAACAAGTAATGTGAAGCTTGTAGAAGAAATGACAGATTTGATTGTAGGACAAAGAGCGTATGAGGCGAATTCAAAATCAATTCAGACAGCAGATTCAATGCTACAAATCGTGAATCAGCTCAAGCGTAACTAATGAGTAAAATTATATTTGTAGGTTTGGGCTAGTGCTTATGCGGTGAGCATGAGTATAATTTGGGGGAATTTAGAAATTTTATAAGGATTCTAGGCTTAGTTCTAGCCCTCTTTAAAACTTAAAACAATCAAAGTTGCTTATAAAACTACTTGGCAATTGCTAGAATTTTTGGGGAAGCAATGGCAAAATCAAGAGGGATTCTTGTGATTTGCTATTGTCTTTGTTATTTTTCTTGCCGTGGATTGCTATAAAGCTAAAAGCTTTTGCAATCACAAGTCGTAATAATAAAATAATCTGTAATGGTATATCGATAATGACGCAGTGGGATTTTGTTTGATAAATTCACAAACCTCACCAAATTAAAAATTGGAATAGTATTTGCTTATTGTCTATTTAGAATTTATAAATTAGGATTTTTTATGAGCATTTTTAATTTTAGCCAAGCGCGTGGATTAGCACAAGAGGCTTTGGATTATCGTTCTTTGCGAAGGGATATGATTTCTAGTAATATTGCAAATGTCTCCACTCCTATGTATCGCCCAAAAGATATTAATTTTGAACAAATGATGGCAAAAAAAGCTGATGAAGTTTTTAATCGAAGCAAAGATATGACATTGGATTTGGCATTGACTAATAGCAATCACCTTTTGCCGCTTGAAGAGATGGATTTATCTCGCACAACAATGTTTTATCGTGATGGGCATTTGGCTAGAAATGATGGAAATAGCGTGGATTTGGATATTGAAACAAGCGAAATGGCGAAAAATGATATTATGTATCAAGCATTAGTGGGGGCTTTAAGAAAGCAAGGTGGAATCTTTTCTAATGCAATTGAATCTTCAAAAAGCTTATAGGAGGAATTAAATGTTTTTGTCAAGTTTTGATATTAGCGGTTATGGGCTTTCTGCACAAAGGCAAAGAGTAAATTTAATTTCTAGTAATATTGCTAATGCAAATACAACAAGGACTGATGAGGGAGGTCCATATAGAAGGCGAGAGTTAATACTTAAGGCTTTTAATTTTGATAAAGTTTTGAATCAAAAGTATGAAAACAGCAATAATTTGTTAAAATATGAAGATCCATTAGATGAAATGGATAGTTTTGATGAGCAGAGAGAGCCAAAGCCTACTTTGATGAGTGTTTATGTTGATAAGATTGTGAGAGATGACTCGCAGCCAAAAATGAAATATGAGCCAAGTCATCCTGATGCAAATTCAGAAGGTTATGTCGCTTATCCTAATATCAATCCGGTTGTGGAAATGGCTGATTTGATTGAAGCGACAAAAGCCTATCAAGCCAATGTGGCAGCTTTTCAAAGTGCAAAAAATATGGCAACTACTGCTATTTCTATGTTCCAGGCATAAAGGATTATAAATGGAAATTAACAAATATGGAATAGATCCAGAGAAGCTTAATTCGCAGTTAAAAGATGTCCCAAATCTATCTCCAAACAATAATGCTAATTCTTCAGACAAAACATTTGGCAGTATGCTAAAAGACGCTTTTGATGAAGTAAATATGCACCAAAAGACTTCCGAACAAGCAATGGCAGATATGGCAACGGGGCAAATTAAAGATATTCATCAAGCAGCAATTGCTATTGGGAAAGCAGAAAATAGTATGAAACTTATGTTGGAGGTAAGGAATAAAGCCATTAGTGCTTATAAAGAATTAATTAGAACGCAAATTTAATGAACGATACAAGCTCCAAAAAAGCAGGTAAAATCTTATTAATTTTTTTAATGATTGTAGGGGGCTTTTGTATTTTTTTGGGGACTATTTTTTATCATATTTTCGCAGATAGGAAACTTCCAAATCTTCAAGCCAAACGCATTGAAAGTGCAATTAGAGGCTCTATTTATAGTAGCGATGGATTTTTGTTGGCTTCTAGTAAAAAAGTCTATAAAGCAGTGGTGAATACTTATAATATCGATCCGCAAAAAAAAGAACTTTTCATTAATCTTTTTTCTATTTATAGCAAGATACCAAAACAAGAAATTGCTGAAAAATTGCAAGATAAAGGAAATGTAGTTCTTTCTTATGATATTGATTCAAAAACAGCTAGTTATTTAAAACAACTTAGTATCAAGCTGAATGCTTTAGATGTTTTTCGTGCTTATGAAAATGAGAATGGACATATTTTTAAATACGGGCTTTCTGTGGTGGAGAGTGGAGAGTCAAGGGATTATCTCTATGAAGATACTATGGAGCCTATTTTGGGCTATATTAATAAACAAAATCAAGAAGACATTACAAAGGTTAGCGGAGTTAAGGGGATTGAGAAAAGCTTTAATGAGGAATTAGAGCCTTTGAGTGATTTGTTGATGGTAGGGCAGAGGGATATTGGCTTTAATGTTATTTTGAATAAAGATTCTACTTTCAAAGAGCGTAGTGATGGTTATAATGTAATTTCTAGCATTCCTTTGAAACTTCAAAAAAAGATTGAACAGGTTATTGATGATAGTAGAAAAATTTTGAATGCAAAAGAGATAATAGTCGGAATTATGGAGAGCAAAACAGGCAAAATTATTTCTTTGGCAAGTAGTGCTAGGTTTAATCCCAATGTAATTACCAAAGAAGATTATCCTAATCTCAATGCTAATGCCATTGAATATTCTTATGAGCCCGGTAGTGTGATTAAGCCTATTATTTATTCTATTTTGTTGGATAAAAAGCTTATTGAACCTAGCGAAATTATTCCTCTTGAAAATGGTAGGTATAAACTGCACAATTTTTATATTACTGATACGCATCGGTTGCAAGAGGCTAGTATAGAAGAGATTTTGTTGTATTCAAGTAATATTGGAATGGCAAAGATTGCACAGCGTTTAATGGCAGATGAGTATTATGAAGGTTTGAAGGCTTTTGGATTTGGAGAAAAAAGTGGTATTGACTTGCCCTATGAAAGAGTGGGCGTAATCCCAGATATTCGTCGCTTAAGAAGTGAAGTGTATAGGGCTACTGTTTCTTATGGATATGGGCTTAGGACAACTTTTATGCAAATGCTAAAAGCTTATAACACTATTGTTAATGATGGGGTAGCTTATGAACCTTATTTGGTAGAGTATATTCAAGATTCAAAAGGTGTGCGTTATAAACTTAAGCATCAAATGCCAACGCGAATTTTGAGTGATAAGGTTGCCAATGAAGTAAAAAATACACTGATTAAGGTGGTCACACAAGGGACAGGGCGGACTGCACAGGTAAAGGGGGTAACTATTGGCGGGAAAACAGGGACAGCACATATTGCACAAGGCGGACAATATGTAAGGAAATACAATAGCTCCTTTTTTGGTTTTGTGAGTGATGAAAAAGGCAATGAATATACAATTGGAATCAGCGTTTTTGAACCTAATGAAACAGAAGCTTATTTTGCGTCTATCACTGCTGTGCCTTTGTTTAAAGAGATAGTGGAATTATTGATTAAGGAAAACTATTTGTATCCTCTAAATACTCAATGAAATTGCAACATAAAATAAAGATTAATAGCTTGATACATTGAGAGTGTTTGATTAATCTTGTTTGTGGGCATTTTGGATTGCCTATTGTGAGTGTGTATAATGTATTCTTTTATGTATACCGCAAAATTTTTTATGTATACTATCATATATACTTTTGATATAACATAAAGGCAAATCAATAAGAATCACTAGGAATAGATAGGATAGATAAACATTGTATTTTATGTAGTTTGTGGAATAAATGGAAACAAAAATACAAGGATAGAAAAGTGTAAATGGTCGGAGTAGCGGGATTTGAACCCACGACCTCACCCACCCCAAGGGTGTGCGCTAGCCAGGCTGCGCTATACTCCGCAAATTGTAGTATAATTAAAAATGCAATGTTATCAAAAAATAATTAAAAAATTTTGAAATGAAAAAATATTTTTTGGAATGCTTTTTGCTTTTAGGTATTAAAGATTAGGCTAAATAAGGATATGAAGCTATGAAAAAAGTAATTTATATGGTGTTTGTGCTACTTGCTATGCCTCTTTTTGCGGCTAAAGTAAGTGATTTGGTAAATATTGTTGGTGTAAGGGATAATCAATTAATTGGTTATGGTTTGGTAGTGGGTTTAAATGGAAGTGGAGATAAAACTACTTCAACTTTTACAATGCAATCTATTTCTAATATGTTAGAAAGTGTAAATGTAAAAATTGATCCTAATGATATTCAATCTAAAAATGTTGCTGCAGTTATGGTAACTGCAAAGCTACCCCCATTTGCTAGACAAGGGGATACGATTGATATTTTAGTTTCTAGTATTGGTGATGCAAAATCACTAGAAGGTGGGACATTGCTTCTTACTCCTTTGAGTGGATTAGATGGTAGAATCTATGCTGTGGCACAAGGCGCAGTTGGAATAGGTGGAAAAAACGAAAGAGGTGGGAGTGCTAATCATGCACTTGCTGCAACAATGCCAAATGGAGGAATTGTAGAGAGAGAAGTGGTTTATGATTTGTATAGCAAAGTGAATGCGACTTTGAGTTTAAAAGAGGCAAATTTTCAAAATGCGATGCGAATCCAAACAAGAATCAATGAAACCTTTGGAGCAAATCCAGAGAATAAACCCGTTGCTATGGCAATTGATCCAAGGACTATTAAATTGCAAAGACCTGAAAATTTGAGTATGGTAGAGTTTTTGGCGCGCGTGCAAAATATTGATGTAGATTATGTTAAAGAAAATAAAATTATTATCAATGAACGCACAGGGACGGTGATTGCCGGAATGGGAGTTGAGGTTTCGCCTGTGGTGGTTACCCATAATAATATTACTATCAAAGTTTCTAATGAAGTGGTTAATGATCCAGAAGCGGTAGATATGGGAAGTGGAGCCATTTTTAGCCCACAACAAGCAATGGTTACAAGCCCTAATAATCCGACTATTTCAAGCGTTACAAGGGCATTGCAAAGAATGGGTGCAACACCTAAGGATATGATTGCTATTATTGAAACAATGAAAAAAGCTGGTGCTTTTAATGCAGATTTAGAGATTATCTAAGAGAGGGGGAGTGATATGGAGATTAATTTTAGTGGATTAAGTGGATATTCTAAGGAAATTTTAGAAGCAGCCAAGCAAGCACCAACGATTCAAAAAACAGATAATGATACGCGCTTGAGGGAGCAAACTGATGCGTTTGAAGCACTTATTATTAAAAATATGCTTGATACTGCGTTAAAAATGGATGATTCGCTTTATCCAAAAGCACCCGGACATGATATTTATGAATCAATGTATCGGGATACTCTTTCGCAAACTTTGAGCGGAAGTTTTGGCTTTAGTGAATTGCTTTTTGATTATCTTAAAGATTTGCAAAATCAACAAGGTGCAAAAGGCGTTAAGTGATTGACCAAAATCTATTAGAATCTCTAAGCAGTAGTGATAAAGAATCTTTTGCAAGAGGGCTAAAAGAGCTTATTACTCAAACCTATGAAGTTGAAAAGGAATTTGTTGAATTAAAGGCGCTTTTTGAAGAAGTGTTGGATATTTTGCCAACAGCAGTTTGGGTTTTGGAACAAGAGGGGGAGATATTTTATCAAAATAGCCTTGCTTCAGAGATTCCAGAGATTTTGGAAAAACTAGATTTACAAAATACTAATCGTCAAGAAATTGAAGTAGAATCCAAAGTATATTTGGTGCAAACTAATCAAAAATTAAATAAATATATCATTTCTGCAACAGATATTACACATGAAAAGCGGAGAGAAAGATTGGCTTCAATGGGGCAGATTTCTGCACATTTAGCCCATGAAATACGCAATCCCGTTGGCTCTGTCGCACTTCTTGCTTCCACGCTTCTAAAAAGAGTGGATATTAAAAATAAAACTTTGGTGCTGGAGATTAAAAAATCTATTTGGCGTGTGGAGAGAATTGTAAAGGCAACTTTGCTTTTTTCTAAGGGAGTGCAGATTCACAAGAGTGAGATTATTCCCCAAAATATTCAAAATGAAATTCAAGAATCCCTTAATTATTACACTTACTCTAAGAATATCAATTTTATTTTTAGATTTGATGATGAGGTGTTTGAGGCGGATTTTGATTTATTGTGTATTGTTTTACAAAATTTTCTATTTAATGCTATTGATGCCATTGAAGAGAGTGATGAGGAAGAAGGGGTTGTGGAAATTGAATACCATAAGAATCCAAAAGAGGTGATTTTTAAAATTTATGATAATGGTAAGCCTATTGAAAATCCACAAATACTTTTTGAGCCTTTTAAAAGCACAAAGCTTAAGGGAAATGGTTTGGGGCTTGCACTCTCTTTGCAGATTATTGAAGCACATAATGGGAAGATTAGGCTTTTGGAAGAAAATAAAAAAGGCTTTGAAATTAGATTGCCACAAAATATTTAATGTATTACTCATTATAGATTAAGTCGTTTTTTGCTAGGATTCTTAAACTATCAAAGAAAGGTTAATGATGAGTAAAAATATCCAGATAATGCAAAATGTAAAAAGCGTGCGTGAAATTGATATTAAAGATAAAAGAGTATTAATTAGAGTTGATTTTAATGTGCCAATGGATAGCGAATTAAATATTAGCGATGATACAAGAATACGAGAAGCGATTCCTACAATTAACTATTGTATTGACAATGGTGCAAAATCAATCATACTTGTAAGTCATCTTGGAAGACCAAAGGGCAGAAGCGAAGAGTTTTCACTTAAAGCTATTTTGAAGAGATTAGAGAGACTTCTTGCAAAAGATGTAGTGTTTGTTGATAGTTTGGATAATGCTAAAATAACTCTCAATACCCTTGTAGATGGAAGTATTTTGCTTTTGGAAAATATCCGATTTTATGAGGGAGAAGAAAAAAACGATAGTGAGCTTTCCAAACAATTAGCAGATTTGTGTGATGTATATGTGAATGATGCATTTGGGACTTCTCACCGCAAACATGCTTCTACTTATGGTGTTGCTCAATATGCCAAAGAGAAAGTGGCAGGATTGTTGCTTAAAAAAGAAATTGATTCTTTTGGGATTGCTTTATCTAATCCATTACGCCCTTTGTTGTTGATTGTGGGAGGTTCTAAAGTTTCCTCTAAACTTACTTTGCTGAAATCTATTTTGGAAGTAGTGGATAAGATTATTATTGGTGGAGCGATGAGTAATACATTCCTTAAGGCAGTGGGTTATGATATGAAAGCTTCTTTGGTAGAAGAGGATTTATTAGAGGAAGCAAGAAGTATTTTGCGTACTGCCAAAGAAAAAGGTGTAAAAATCTATTTGCCTGTAGATGTAGTGGCAACAGATAATATTAAAGAGGCTAAGATTATTAAAATCTCTCCTGCTCAAGATATTCCAGATGATTTAATGGCAGTAGATATTGGACCTGCAACAGTAAGGCTGTTTAATGAAGTAATTAGGGATTGTGAGACAATTATATGGAATGGACCTATGGGGGTATATGAGAATCAAAAATTCTCGCGAGGAACATTTAGTGTTTCTCACACCATAGCAGATACTTATGCTTATAGTGTGATTGGTGGGGGAGATACCGCTGATGCAGTGGATAAAGCAGGGGATAAAGATAGTATGAGTTTTACTTCCACAGGAGGTGGAGCGAGTTTGGAATTATTGGAAGGGGAAGTGTTGCCAGCCTTTGAGGTATTAGATAAAAAAGCCTAAGTTTTATAAAAGGGGTTTTGATGTTAAATCTTTTTATCAAACGAAATGGAATGGTTGTTAGGGAAAGTATTCAATCGGTTAAAAGTATTGATATGGAAGCCGATATTTTATGGATTGACCTTTTGCACCCAAATTCTGAAGAGATTGCTTATATTTCTAAAACTTACCTTTTGGACATTCCAACCAAAGAAGAAAGAGAAGAGATTGAAGAATCTGCAAGATATTGGGAGGATAGTGAGACGGTTACGATTAATACTTACTTCCTTACGCGTCCTAATGAAGAAAAGATTTTCCATAATGAAACCATTACTTTTTTGCTAACACACAATATTCTTTTTACTGTGCGTTATAGTGAATTTAAAGTGTTTGATGAGATTCAACAACGCGTTTTAGCAAGTCCAAAAAATTTTGAAGATGGATTTGATTTGATTTCAAAAATTTTTGAATTGCGGGTGGAAAAAGATGCCGATATGCTAGAGGGAATCGCCAAAGAAACGAGGCTATTAAGACGAATGGTAGTTTTTGATAAACAATTAGGCGATGAAATTTTGGAAAAACTTTCAATCTTGCAAGAAATGCACTTGAGTTTGCGGGATAGTTTGTTTGATAAGAGGCTCGCAATTACTGCATTGCTTCGGACAAATAAGGCAGACAATGAAGTAAAAAAGGATTTGGGAATTGTGCTAAAGGATATTAACTCGCTAGTAGAATTTACTAATGTAAATATGAATATTTTGGATAATATCCAAACACTTTTTGCCAGTCAAATTAATATTGAACAAAATAAAATTATCAAGATTTTTACGGTGGTAACTGTGGCGATGATGCCCCCAACACTGATTGCTACTATTTATGGAATGAACTTCACGCATATGCCGGAGTTAGAATGGACTTATGCTTATCCCATTGTGCTTAGTGCGATGATTGTTTCAACGATTTTGCCATTGATTTATTTCAAAAAGAAAAAATGGCTTTAGTGGAATAATCCACTTAAAATTTAAGTGGATTAGAATAGGCGATATTTATTGCCTTTTTCCAAAAGTGATTGCATAAGTGGGTGTTCTAAGATCAAAAAGAGGATCTATAGGTGCTTCTACTCCACTTGGAAGTTCTGATGGGAAATAAACATCTTGATTACACGCTTCACCATCATATTTTTCTACTTTAAGTGTTCCAACTAATAAAGTCTTGTGATCTCCTGTCCATAAAGCGGTTGTATCATCAACTGCATCCCCTTTATTTGGGAATTCAAGATACATTTGATATTCAATGGGTTTGTTTTTCGTGTAAGCAATGAAATCTTCTTTTAAAAAATCTTTAGAAGCACTCTTAAGCTCACTTTGGCTTAAATAGCTAATGCCATCTTTGGGAATAAATTTCCATCTAGCAGGAATAGTTTTGTCTTTTCCTTTTTCTTTGAACCAAAAAGTGTGAATACTATAAAAAGGAGTGTGTTCTAGACTTGAAATGCCAATTTTATCTAAATATGCACTAAAATTTTTATAAGAATCTACATTATTATTGAGATCATCAATGGTTTTTTGATCCATAAGATTTGGAATTTTCATTTCAAAGAATTGTCCAAATTCTTTCGGATTTTTGGCAAAGTTAATTTCGGTATTAAGCATTACCATAGTCCAAGAATCTTCATTTCCCATAAATTTAAGTGCCATACCTCTTTGTTTGCTTTTGTCATCTTGGATAGCACCCCCTAAAGAATATCGAACTTGAACTGGAATGGCTGCTTGATTAAAAAGTGGAATATTTAAATTAGAAAGATTGAAATTTTTGTCAGCAATAAAAGTTGCATTGGCACAAAATCCTTTTTTATGATTCACTCTTGCTTTGCTATCATTTGGATCACCATTGAGTTTGTAGAAAATTTCTGCAATTTTGTCTGGATCATAAATGGTTTCTTGAGCATTAACAAAGGTTCCAAGCAAACAAGTGCTAGCACAAATTGTTAAAACTTTTTTGAAATTTTTAAGCATTGAAAACTCCTTATAATAATAATAATAATAATTTTAGAGATAATAGCATAATTACAGGAAATAAGTAAAGTTTATTTTTTTGGTTAAAGAAGGTTTTGAGCAAATTTTCTCACTTCAAAATCAAGTGCAAAGACTTCATTTAAGGAATTTGGTAGTGTTTGATGAAAATAATCTAGGGTTTTTTGGATGATTGTTACAATCTCTCCAAAAGGAATTGTATGACATAAAAAAGCTTCAACAGCAACTTCATTAGCGGCGTTTAAAATTACGCCTAATTTAGGATTTTCTAAGAGAGAATTTTTGAGATTCCATAGGGGATAGCGTTTGGTGCAGATAGGTTCTAGGGTGTAATTTTGATTTACAAAATTAATACTTGGAATAAGGGGTGAGTGAGAGAAAGATTGTAAAAACTCTTCTTTTAAGCCAAGTCCATAGGTAATGGCATAAGCAATAGGGAGTTGCATATTAGCATTAGCAAAATGCGCTACCACACTTCCATCCCAAAACTCTACTAGTGCGTGAATTTGTGAATTTCGCTCAATATAGGCATCAATATTTTGAGTTTTAAAAAGCCAATGAGCTTCTAGAACTTCAAAGAGTTTATTAACCATAGTTGCTGAATCAATGGTAATTTTTTTGCCCATTTTCCAATTAGGATGTTTGAGTGCGTTGGTGGCATTTTGTAAGGGGATTTCCTCTAAAGGAGTATCTCTAAAAGCACCACCGCTTGCAGTGATATAAAGATTTTTAAACGGACGGATTTGAGAATTAAAATTCATAAGATAAGCAAGACTAAAATGTTCGCTATCAATAGGAATAATTTTGGAAGTGTCGATAAATTCACCCCCAACAACAAGGCTTTCTTTGTTGGCTAAAGCGATAGTTTTGCCAGCGTTGATGGCATACAATGTGGGTTTTAAGCCCAAAAAACCTACAAGAGCATTCACTACTAAGGTGCTTTTAGAATCCAAAATTGCTTCTAAAATACCATTTTCCCCATAGTAGATTTTTCCATTAAAGTGTTTTGTGATTTTTGGAATATCTTGCTTGTTTGCAATTACAATGTTTTTGGGCTTAAATTCTAAGATTTGTTGGTTTAAAAGAGAGATATTTTTGCCTGCACAGAGTGTTTCGATTTCTAAATGGAGTTTTTTTGCAATAATGAGGGTATTTATCCCAATAGAGCCAGTAGAACCAAGAATAATCATTATAATTTACCTTGGGAGCAATGTGAGTGAAATATAAAGAATAATGCCCCCAAAGAAATACCCATCTAATCTATCTAGCATTCCGCCATGTCCGGGAAATAATTTTCCACTATCTTTAACGCCTGCTTGACGCTTAAGATAGCTTTCATAAAGATCTCCAAAGATACTTGCGATACTAGCACAAAGGCTGATGATTAAAGACGAAAGAAAATCGCATACTCCAAGTCCAATGAGCGCGCTAATGATGACAGAAAAAATTACTCCAATTAAAACCCCTTCTTTTGTTTTATTAGGAGAGGTTTTGCAAAATGTGCTATTGCTAAAGAGTTTGCCGCCAAGTAGTTTGCCTCCAAAATAAGCAAAGCTATCTGTTAGAGCAACAATGAAAAGCAACCATACAATGGCATTGATTGTGTATTCTAAGTAGATAAAATACAAAATAATAAAAGGGATTGTGGGATAGATGAAAGGCATTATTTGTTCTAATTTACCCTTGTTGGTATAGGCTTGATAAGAAGCAAGCACAATCAATACAAACAACAAACCATTAAAAGATTGTAGGGTAAAAATGCTTATCCATATTAGCATACACAATAGTAAAAAAATCCAAGAAGGATTCTTTTGGTTATAGAGCTTATAGGATTCATAAAATGCGATGATATAGGCAATCCCTAAAACACTCCAAAGCAAAGAAGGGCTGTGAAATATAACTATCAAAATAATAGCAATAAGCATAAAAAAAGCAGTATAAAGGCGATTTGTTTCAATGGATTTTAAGTTATTGAGCATACTTTTCCTTCTTTATTGTAATGCAAAATTATATCAGAAATAATCTTGTAACACATCACAGGAGCAATAGATAAACACAAAAGCTCCAATTAAGCCGATGAGATAATCAAAAATGCCACCGGTTTTAAAACAAAGTGGCTTAGGGAGGATATGGTAGTTTTTGAGGTTAAATGGCATCAATAAAGGCACGCCACTTGGCGTCATCATATCCCCAACTAAATGCAAAAGGCAACCTAGAATCAATCCCATAATTAGAAATATTGGCAAGATTCCTAAAGAATGGAGTATAAACAATAAAATACCCAAAAACAGCACAAAACAAAGACTATGAGTAAAACCTCTATGCCCAAAAATAAATTTGATGAAGTTAGAAATTCCCATTGTTTTTTTGCCGATAATAGATTGTGGCTCATCAATATCAGGCAGTAATGTCCCAATCCCTACTGCACCATAAAATAACGCTAAATTTTGTGGAGAAAGTAGAGGTTGATGGAATGTTTCTAGTAGATAGATTCCACAAGAGGTTAAACCAAGTCCAAAAGCCAAATGTGTTTTGCCTAACATTGTTATGAATTCCTTGTTATAAGGCTTTTTGGAAGATTAAAAAAGGTGATAATCTCTTCTTCTTTGGTGCGGTGTTCTCCATTGTCAATTTCATGGTCAAATCCTATTAAATGCAAAGCCCCATGGATAAATAATAAAGCAATTTCATCTTCTAATGAATGATTAAGTTTCACACTAGCACTTTTTACAAAATCTAAGGAAATTACAATACTTCCAAGCAAAAGAGAAAATTCAGATTCCAAAGGAAAGGATAGAACATCAGTTGGCATATCTTTGTTCCTATGGGAGCAATTAAGGGCTTGGATAGTCGGATTATCCACGAGTAACAATTCACATTGTTTATTGCATAGATTAGAATCTCTTAGGATTTTTTCTAAGATTTTTTCCAAAAATTCTAAGAAATTTTGATTAGCCTTGTAGTCTGTTTGATTGATAAAATCGATTTTATTGCGCATTGATTTCTAATCCCACAGGGCAGTGATCGCTCCCAAAAATTTCAGGATAAATGCTAGCACTTTTTAATTTAGAATCAAGGGCTTTAGAGCACAAAAAATAGTCAATCCGCCAACCAGTGTTGTTTTCTCGTGCCTTGCCCATATAGCTCCACCAGCTATATGCCCCCTCTAATGTTGGGTGAAAATATCTAAAAGTATCAGTAAATCCAGAATCCAAAAGCACGCTCATTTTTTCGCGTTCTTCATCGGTAAAACCAGCATTTCTGCGATTTGTTTTGGGGTTTTTTAGGTCAATTTCTTTGTGGGCAACATTTAAATCCCCGCAAACAATTACAGGTTTTGTCACTTCAAGATTTTTAAGAAAATTTCTAAAATCATCTTCCCATTCCATTCGATATTCTAATCTCTCTAGCTCTCTTTTGGAGTTTGGTGTATAAACATTGACCAAAAAGAAATCACTGTATTCAGCGGTGATGATTCTACCTTCTTTGTCATGGTGAGATATTCCCATATCATAGGCGACGCTTAGCGGTTTTTTCTTGCTAAAAATTGCCACGCCAGAGTAGCCCTTTTTCTCTGCGCTATTCCAATATTCCTCATAGTTTGGAAAATCAAAAGTGGCTTGTTCTTTTTGCATTTTGGATTCTTGGATGCAAAATACATCAGCATCAATTGTGTTAAAAAAATCCATAAAACCTTTATTCATACATGCTCTAAGTCCATTAACATTCCACGAAATTAATTTCATAATAGTCTCCATATATAATTCAATAAATGTTTTTTGGAATTATGGTTATTTTTCTTTTAAGATTCCATTATGGAATCTTAAAATATGTTTTTAGGGTTGCTTAACAATTCCGTTGTAGAATGGCTCACATTTGCTTTTGGTGTTAGTGATTTTTTCAGCACCTTTTTGGAGTTTTCCAAAGAGAGAAGTGGCAAGATTGACAGCAGTTGAAATTGCAGTTTGGGTAACTTCGATTTTTGGATTTGTAAGAGTGCCTTTGATAGCTTGAGAGAATTTTGCACAATTTTGTTCATCAAGGATTCCTATGGAGAAATTTTCAAAGGCATTATTGTTGAGGTTGATAGCCCCAATAGCTGCAATTCTAGTTTTTTGTGTGGCAAATGCTACATCGCTTGCTTTTGCAACTCCATTTTTTACATCCACTCTTACTTCTAGTTGTTTGATAGCAGTTTTAGTATCTACAAGAGTATTTAATCCAAGCATGCCGACATTGCTACCTTTGGTTGCTGCAATTCCAAGAGGTCCTGCAAGCACAAATGCACCAACATCAAGAAGACTAATTTGATTGCTCTTTTCGAAGTTTTTTGCTAGTCCATCAATATCAATACTATAAATTTCAATATTGCTTCCACTTAGTGTAAATGGACCATTTAGATTTTTGATAATAGTTGGTGCGTCTAATCCTTTGATAGTCAAGTCTGCATTAGCATTGATAATGCCGCCTTTGATAATTTTGCCATTGCCGGTGAAATTTGCAATTTTCTTCACATCAATATTTTCACCTAAAAGTTTGAAGTTTTCATTTTTGAAATCTACCACTAAATTACCAAAATCTTGATTTTGCAAGTATAAAGAAGGTAGGTTGTTTTCAAAGCCAGCTTTGCCTTTAAGTGTCAAAGCACCTTGGAGATTCATAGTAAGTGGGTTAATATTTGCAATATTTGGAGTATTGATGAAAAAATCAGCACTATAAGCATTGTCTTTGAGGTTGGCTTTTCCATTGGTGATTTCTATATTAATGTCTTGTCCGTTGATTTTAACTTCGGCATTGCCAGTGCCATTATTGAAGCGACCATCGCCATTTAAGCTTAAAGTAATATCTTTTTTGAAGTTCATACCACTTAGGGCATTAAGGGTGTTTTTGGCAATTGTAATATCTTGTGAGTAAAGATTGAAATTTCCATTGAAGTTAGAATCTTTAAAATCTTTGAGATTAGCTTTTGCGCTTAAAAATCCCTTTGCATCATAATTAAAGAGTTTTGCTAGTTTTTGGAGATTGAGATTTTGTAAATCTAGTGTGATGGTTTGTGGGGAATAGTTTTCTAGGGTTGCATCAGCACTAAGATTAGAATCAAATAAATCACTTTTTGCTAAAACTTCTAATTTTTTAGAATCGCCTTTGATATTTGCATTGAGGGCATTGTTGTTTGCGAGGTTTAGATTGTTAAACACAAGGGATTCAATATTGCTTTGTAGATTTGCATTTAATGTATAGCTAAGGTTAGTAAGATTGATTTTGCTAACTTTTGCATCGAGGTTAATTGCGCCTTTGGCTTCATAGGGAAGTGAAGCAAAGTTTAGAAGCTCTTTTAAATCCAAATCTTTCGCATTGAGTGTGGCATTTGTGGGTGTATAGTTTGGAATCTCTAAATGTGCTAAAATGGGGTTGGTGATAATGTTTAATGCAAGGGTGGCTTCTTGATTTGCAATGGAGCTGGATTTTAGGTTGAGATTTGCATTTACCGGACTTTTTAGCTCAAAGCCACTTGCGCTAATATTAGATAGCATAAGTTTTAAATCCCCATTAGTTGCATAATCTTTTAGGCTAATGGAGAGGTTTTGTGAATCAAGATTAAGATAGCTAGAATTTGCAGCGATTGTTGCTAGGATATTTTCTTGTTTGGCTTCTCCATTAATGGCAAGTTTAATGGGGTCTGTTGGGAGAGTGATTTCATAATCATTTTTCAAAAGGGCAATGTTTGGCAAAATGGCACTAGAGGCAATTTGGAAGCCCCCTGTGGGTGAGGATAGGTTGGAAATATCTAAATCCGCATTGAGTAGGAGTTTCCCGCTAGCATATTGAGGTTGATTTAAAAAAGTAAGAAGTGATGAGATATTAATGCCTTCTTTACTAGAGATAAAAAGTCTTTTTGGATTGAAGTTTTGTAATGTTATATCAGCATAAATATCGCTATTAAAGGCATTAATATCGGCTTTGGCTGTAAGGATATTTGAATCTTTAACAACATTTCCATTTAAACTTATGCCTCCATTGAGTTTAATTCCAATGAGCTTTTCATAAGGGGCTAAATCTTTAATAATGGCGTTGATCTTTGCTTGAGTATTGAGAGTAAAGAGAGAATATTCTCCCCCAATAGCAATTTGTGATTTTTGTTTGTCAGTAATGCTAAAGGCATACGAATTAGAATTAAGCTTAAAATGCGTGAATTCTAATCCAATAGGCGCTTGTTGATTAGCAATTTCTGTGATTTTGTTTTTGAGAAATTCATTTCCGCTTGCAGAGAATAACCACATTGCAATACCAACAACAATGGCAATAATAAGGACTAAAAAGATTCCCAAGTATTTTAGAAATTTCATAACAATCTTCCTTTTTTGGTTTAAAGTTTCCATAATTCTATACTAATTAATATAATATTTATCTAAAAAAATACCGATAAATATTTTATAATTAAAGTATCTATAAAATAGGTCGATATAAAATTACGAAATTCTTTAATTTTTGTAGATTTAAATTTCAAGAATTTCAAAGGAATTAAAAAACAGAAAGGAGTCTGTTATGGTTTCAGGAATCAATAGTAGTTCTGTGGCAGTAAGTGGAAATTTGAATGTTCTTAAAAAAGCAATGGAAACAGAAGAAGTATTAATGAGTTCAATCATTAATGGTATGCAAAACGCACAAGCAACAATGCAAACTTCCCAAGCTCCCGCACAATCTACACCAGTCTCACAAAGTCAGCCAAGCTCTAAGCTTGACATTATGGCTTAATTTCAAGTGCCTTTGGTGCTTGAAATTTCCTTGCAAATTAATCTAATCTTAAAAAAGAATCTCTACAATTCTTTTTCGCAAAAAAATATTAATGTAAAGATAGAAGTAAATGATACAGCAAAATTTTTCAACCAAAGTTGTTAATTCTATTATGCGTTATGCAACTAATAGATATTTGAGCTTAAAACCATCTCATTTGACAAAACTACCCCCACCTAATCCTAAAAAGGTCAAAGAAAAATCTTATCTTTTGTATATTCATGTGCCATTTTGTATGACATTATGCACTTATTGCTCGTTTAATCGTTTTTTATTCCAAGAGGACAAAGCAAAAGCATATTTTGAATCCCTGCGTAAAGAAATGCTAATGGTAAAAGAGTTGGGATATGATTTTAATGCTATTTATGTTGGGGGTGGGACGACTTCGATTATGCCAGAGGAATTGTGCAAAACTTTGGATTTGGCTAAAAGCCTTTTTGATATTAAAGAAGTCTCTTGTGAATCAGATCCTAATCATATCCATTTAGAAGAATTAGAAATGTTTAAAGGCAGGATTGATAGATTATCTGTAGGGGTGCAAAGTTTTGATGATGGAATATTGAAGAAAGTGGGGCGATATGATAAATTTGGCAGTGGTGAAGAGGTGATTAAAAAGCTGCAAAAAGCAATCGGAGTTTTGCCGATTTTAAATATTGATTTGATTTTTAATTTTCCTAATCAAACGCAAGAAATGTTGGCTAAAGATTTAGAGATTATCAAGGCTTTAAAGCCTGAGCAAGTTACTCTATATCCATTAATGTCTTCGCCTTCTGTAAAGAGTATTTTAAAGCGTTCTATAGGGGAAGTTAGCCTTCAAAATGAAGCACAATTATATGAGCAAATCTTGGAAACTTTGAAGGATGATTTTTCTTCTTTGTCGAGTTGGGCATTTTCTCACAAAGGGAGTGCAATTTTTGATGAATATGTGGTGGATAATGATGAGTATGTGGGGATTGGATCGGGGTCTTTTAGTTTTTTAAATGGGACTTTGTATGTCAATACCTTTTCGCTCAAAGAATATGCACATAAAATCAATAGTGGAAATATGGGAGTTGCAAGGGAGAGGAAATATTCCAAAAAAGCACAGCTTCAATATCGCTTAATGGTGGAGCTTTTTGGAGGCAAAGCAAGTGCTAAGATTTTTAAAGAGAAGTATGATTCAAATTTAGAATGGGATTTGTGGAAAGAGTTGATGTTTTTAAAAATAACGGGGAATATTTACAAAAAAGAGGGCGATTATTATCCAACCACTCAAGGTAAATATTTATTTTTGTCAATGATGAAAGAATTTTATATCGGTATGGATAGGGTGCGTGAAGAATCGCGTGCTATGCTAAAAGAAGAGGATATGTAATTATAAATCAAATGTGGTTTGGTTGGAATCTTGACTTTTTGATTCCCCTCCAAGCATTTCATTGAGATTTTCCATTTGTTTTTGGAGAAGTTCTTTTGTGGTGTTGCTCTCCAAAGTGCTTTTGAATTCATCTATGCTTTCTTGTAAAATTTGATTTTGTTTTTCAATAAATTCTTGTGTTTTGTTGCTATCTAAAAAAGCATCTAGTTTTTTGCCATGTTCTATTAATGTGTCTTTAAGTCCAGAATCTTCTAGTGCATTTTGGAAAGTTTGTGTGCCTTTTTGGGCTAATTCATCACAACCACAAAGAAACAAAATGCAACTGCACATAAAAATAGCTTTTTTCATTAGGCAACCTATCTTGATATTTTTTTGGCTATAATCTTAACAAAAATTTTTAAATGGAAAATTAAAATGCAAAAGAATCGAATTTTTTTAGTAGCAGAGCTTTCTGCCAATCACCATCAAAGCAAGGATATTGCTCTAAAAACAATCAAAGCTGCTAAAGAGAGTGGTGCAGATGCGGTTAAACTGCAAACTTATACGCCAGAATGTTTGACATTAAATTGCAATTCAAAATATTTTCAGATTCAAGGGACTTTGTGGGAAGGGAAGAATTTCTATCAGCTTTATCAAGAAGCAATGACGCCATGGGAGTGGCATAAAGATCTTTTTGAATACGCTAAAGAGTTGGGAATCATTTGCTTTTCAAGCCCATTTAGCAAAGAAGGTGTGGATTTTTTGGAAGAGCTAGAGAATCCAATTTATAAGGTTGCTTCTTTTGAGATTGTGGATTTAGAGTTGATTGAATATATGGCAAAAACCAAAAAGCCAATTATATTATCCAAAGGAATAGCGACAAAAGAAGAGATAAAAGAGGCGCTTGATGTATGCAAAAAAGAAGTAAAAGATATTACTTTGTTGCAATGCACCAGCTCTTATCCTGCTCCATTAAATGAAGCAAATTTATCTTTAATACCTAAAATGCAGAAAGATTTTGGGGTGAAAGTTGGATTATCTGACCACACACTAGGAATCACCGCCTCGATTGTCGCTGCAAGTCTTGGAGCAAAGGTGATTGAGAAGCATTTTATTTTGGATAAAAGGTTAGGCGGTCCTGATAGTGCTTTTAGCATAGAACCACAAGAATTTTCTACAATGGCAAAGGCAGTTAGAGAGGTTGAGGAATTGCTGGGAGTAGAATCTTATGAGTTAAGCCAAAAATCAAAAGAGGGTAGAGTGTTTATGCGATCACTTTTTGTGGTAGAAGATATTGCAAAAGGGGAGAGGATTAAAGAAAATCAAATTCGCTCCATTCGTCCCGGATATGGAATCCCTCCCAAAATGAAATATCAAGTGATAGGTAAAAAAGCCAAAAAAGCTTTAAAAAGAGGAGAACCTCTTAGCTTTGGGGATTGGGAATAGGTTTGGTTTTTGCAAAAAATCGCAAAAAGATAAAGCCAAAAATACCCGAACACAAAGAAGCAATAAGGATAGAGAGATTATCAGCATAGCTAAAAATATCGCTTACTTCATAGGCTAAACCATCAATAAATAAACTCATTGTGAAACCTATGCCTGTCAATATGCAAACCCCATAAAGTTGCCTAAAAGTCGCCCCTTGTGGAAGAGAGGCAAGTTTTGCTTTGATGGCTAGGTATGCAAATAAAAAGACACCAATTTGTTTGCCTACAAAAAGCCCCAAAAAAATACCAATGCTTACACCAGAAAAAAGCAATTCTGGAGTGATTTTAGAGAGATTAACACCAGCATTTGCAAAGGCAAATAAGGGTAAAATAACAAAGGTAAGCCAAAATTTTAGACTTTCATCAATTTCTTTTAAAAAAGGCTCTCCATTTTTGGTTTGCATAGGGATAAAGAATGCTGAAATAATGCCCGCTAAAGTAGCATGAACTCCACTTTTTAGGACGCTAATCCACAAAATTACAGCACAAATAAAATAAAAAGACTTTCTAGTAATATTAAATAAATTGAGTAATAGCATCATGAAAATTGCTATGCTTGATACAATCAAAGCGGCTAAAGAAAGTTCATTAGTATAAAAAAGAGCAATGATTAAAATTGCACCAACATCATCAAAAATTGCTAAGGAAAGAAGGAAGATTTTAAGAGAGCTTGGAATATGCTTCCCGCACATCATCAAAATGGCTAATGCAAAAGCAGTATCAGTGGCAGTAGGGATAGCCCAGCCTTTGAGTGTGTAAGAATCCCCAAAATTTATCAAGGAGAAAATTGCTGCAGGAATGATAATCCCACCCAATGCAGCCACAAAAGGCAAAGTAATATTTTTGGGATTCTTAAAATCGCCATAAACAAACTCTTTTTTGAGTTCTAACCCAATGGCAAAGAAAAAGATTGAAATCAATCCATCATTAACCCATAGCAAAAATGGCTTACTAAGTTCAAAGTTGCCTATATTAAAGCCCATATTGAGATTTAGAAAATCCCTATAATGTATCGCATAAGGACCATTTTGCACAAACAAAGCAAGTGCTGTGCAAATAATAAGCAAAATTCCACCAAAAGCTTCAGTGTGTATAAAATTTTTGAGTTTTAATAGCATAATATATCCAAAATAATGAATTGATTATTTATTTTGTCTAAGATTTGTATTTTAAGAGTTCCTAAAAATGTATCCACAACAATATTATATTTTAGCATAAAGCCGTGCTAAGTGCAAATTATTTTTTGATTTGTCGTTTTAAAAGTGTTATAATTTTGGCTTAATTTTTTGCTTGTAATGGAATAACTTAATTATGATTTTTAGCTCATATATTTTTATTTTTGCTTTTTTGCCTGTTATGCTTGTGGGATTTTATGGATTGAGATATTTTAATCTCCACAGAGGTGCGAATGTTTTTTTGGTGCTTGGTAGTTTATTTTTCTATGCTTTTTGGAATGTGCTTTATTTGCCTATATTGATGGGTTCTATAGTTGTAAATTATGTGATTGCAAAAGTGATTTTAAAAAGTAGCGGGGGGGGGGGGGCTAAATATTACCTAACTAGCGGTATTGTTTTTAACCTCGGGCTTTTAGGCTTTTTTAAATACACAGATTTTTTCTTAGAAAATTTCAATCTTCTCTCTCAAGTTTTGAATTTGGATTTTGAGATTCCACTTCCACATATTGTTCTGCCTTTGGCGATTTCTTTTTTTACTTTTCAGCAAATTGCTTTTTTGGTAGATTGTTATAAAAAGATTGATGTTGCGGATTTACAAGAAGAATCGCGAGAAATTGATTTTGTGGATTATTGTTTGTTTATTACCTTTTTCCCGCAATTAATCGCCGGACCTATCGTGCATCACAAAGAAATGATGCCACAATTCAAAGCTAATGAAAATCAAAAATTAATTGATTCGGTGATGATTGCAAAAGGAATGTTTATTTTTTCCATTGGGCTTTTTAAGAAGGTTTATGTAGCTGATTCTTTTGCAAAATGGGCAAATAATGGCTTTAGTATTGTGGAGAGTGGGAAGATTCTGAATTTCTTTGAATCTTGGGCAACTTCCCTTTCTTATACTTTCCAACTCTACTTTGATTTTAGTGGATATTGTGATATGGCAATAGGACTTGGATTGCTCTTTGGGATAATGCTGCCTATTAATTTCAATTCCCCTTACAAAGCTTTGAATATAGCGGATTTTTGGAGGCGATGGCATATTACTTTGGGGCGATTTTTGAGGGATTATCTTTATATTCCTTTGGGTGGGAATCGTTTGGGCAAATGGCTGACTTTGCGGAATCTTTTTGTCGTGGCTTTTTTGAGTGGAATCTGGCATGGAGCGGGCTTTGGATTTATAATTTGGGGCAGTTTGCATGGGGCTGCTATGGTGATTCATAGAGTTTATAGTGGATTTGTGGAGCAATGGAGATTTAGGGAAAGTCGGATTTATAAGATATTTTGTTGGTTTTTGACTTTTAATTTTGTGAATCTAAGCTGGATTTTCTTTAGAAGTGAGAATCTAAGTGGAGCAATAAACTTACTTAAGGGAATGTTTGGAGTTGTTTGGGTGGAATTGCCAGAGAAGGCTTGGAGAATGCCGAGTCTTCTTAAAAGGATTAGTGGCAAAGAAGATGTGTTGTTGTTCATAGTTGTTGCATTTATTGTGGTGCTAGTTTGCCATAATAGTGTTCAAAAGCTAGAGACATTCAGACTTGATTTTAAAAATATGATTATTGCGGCATTGTGTTTATATATTGCCTTATTTACAATGGCGGTTACTCCTTATGTGGAGTTTATCTATTTTAATTTTTAAAAAGCAAGTGGGGAGTGTATATGAGAATCCAGAATGGCTTAAATAATTTTTTAAAGAAGAAGCTAAGCCCCAAACAATTTATATTTGGGGTTTGTTTGATTCCACTTCCTGTAGTGGTAGTTTTATTTGGAATCTTGTGGCTTTATGACCCATTGCAACTTTTCCATAAGCCTATTTTTAGAGAGACAACCTTTTTTGGCGATATGCGATTAGCTGCAAGAGGGATTATTTGGAATTATGATTTTAATTCGGTGATTCTTGGAACTTCAATGCTTGAGAATACTTCAGCTAAGGAAGCTGGGGAGAAACTAGGTGGGAAGTGGGTGAATCTTTCTTTGTGGGGTAGTGCTTATAATGAAAGGGCGGTGATTTTAGAATATTTATTTAAGCACAAGAAGCCTCAAAAAATTATTTATTCTTTGGAGAGTTTTACAATTGACTCTATAAAAGATTCAAGCAGATTTGATTATTTATATGATGGGAATCCTTTAGATGATTTTAAAGTTTATTTGAATGATAGATTTATTTTGTGTGCATTAGCTTGGAGTGAGAAGAAAAAGTGTGTTGGCAAGAAAGAATTGGAGGAATTATTAAAATGGTTTGATTATGAAGATGTTAAACAATTGTTTGGCGGGTTTGAAAAATGGCTGAAATATGGCAAAAAAGAAACAATTGCAATGTTAAAAAATATCAAAGATACCCCTTTTGTTGTCAAAAAAGATAATTTTGATTTGGAAAAACAAAGAAACTATATCCAAACTTATGTGTTAGACTTTGTAGCAGAAAATCCTAAAACGAAATTTTATTTTATTGTGCCAACTTATTCGAGATTGGGCTATCGTATAGGGAGTGGTGATTTTGACAACAAAGCTTTCTATAATAGGGCATTAAACCTCAAATGGTTTGTCCAAGAGTTAGAAAAATACCCTAATGCTAAAATTTATGGTTTTGATACTTTAGATTATGCAGATGATGTTGCTAATTACAAGGACTTTGCGCATTATAATGTAGATATGAATTCTTTACATTTAGATTCTATTAAGCAAGGGAAGCATATTTTGGATTCTAAGTAATATAGATTCTTATCTCAAAGTAATGGAAGATAAGATTAAAAATTATGATTTAAAGCCTTTTATAGAAAAAGCAAAGACAATTCAGTAAGATAAATTTTGACTTTGTCATCATCTAAAGATTTGCAAAAAGCAAGAAAAGCTAGTAAGCAAATGGCGTGATAATCTAGTGATCCTTTATGAATGGCTTGAAGTAGAATCCCCCCCCCCCTTTTTTTTTTTGATAAATTTAACTAAGATAAAATAATTTCAACTTCCCTTAAGCTTTAGCTGATATAATTCCATTTCCTTTTTTGCATTTTTTGTTAGAGCAACCCTCTAATCAAGCAATACAACTTAATGTTTTAACCCTTTAATTAAGAAGTGTTAAATTTTAGTTTATTGTAAAAATGTTGAAAAGATGTTCTTTAACTCATAAATAGTAATGAGCCAATTCATAGTATTTGAAAGATATTTTTCAATACATTTGATAAACTTGTTGGATATTTAAAGTTAAAATGATCTTTGACAACTAAGCAGGAGTAAAAAGAATTACTAAAAATCTTTTTATTTCTAAAATCAATTAAGATACAACATAAACTCATTTATTACTTTGTAGTTTTTATTTAAAACCACAAATCTATAAACAGAGATTTTGAGATTTTAGGACAAACTAATCCTATATTATTTTTATGGAGAGTTTGATCCTGGCTCAGAGTGAACGCTGGCGGCGTGCCTAATACATGCAAGTCGAACGATGAAGCTTTTAGCTTGCTAGAAGTGGATTAGTGGCGCACGGGTGAGTAATGCATAGGTTATGTGCCCTTTAGTCTGGGATAGCCACTGGAAACGGTGATTAATACTAGATACTCCCTACGGGGGAAAGTTTTTCGCTAAAGGATCAGCCTATGTCCTATCAGCTTGTTGGTGAGGTAATGGCTCACCAAGGCTATGACGGGTATCCGGCCTGAGAGGGTGATCGGACACACTGGAACTGAGACACGGTCCAGACTCCTACGGGAGGCAGCAGTAGGGAATATTGCTCAATGGGGGAAACCCTGAAGCAGCAACGCCGCGTGGAGGATGAAGGTTTTCGGATTGTAAACTCCTTTTGTTAGAGAAGATAATGACGGTATCTAACGAATAAGCACCGGCTAACTCCGTGCCAGCAGCCGCGGTAATACGGAGGGTGCAAGCGTTACTCGGAATCACTGGGCGTAAAGAGCGCGTAGGCGGGGTAGTAAGTCAGATGTGAAATCCTATGGCTTAACCATAGAACTGCATTTGAAACTACTACTCTAGAGTATGGGAGAGGTAGGTGGAATTCTTGGTGTAGGGGTAAAATCCGTAGAGATCAAGAGGAATACTCATTGCGAAGGCGACCTGCTGGAACATTACTGACGCTGATGCGCGAAAGCGTGGGGAGCAAACAGGATTAGATACCCTGGTAGTCCACGCCCTAAACGATGAATGCTAGTTGTTGTGAGGCTTGTCCTTGCAGTAATGCAGCTAACGCATTAAGCATTCCGCCTGGGGAGTACGGTCGCAAGATTAAAACTCAAAGGAATAGACGGGGACCCGCACAAGCGGTGGAGCATGTGGTTTAATTCGAAGATACGCGAAGAACCTTACCTAGGCTTGACATTGATAGAATCTGCTAGAGATAGCGGAGTGCTGGCTTGCCAGAGCTTGAAAACAGGTGCTGCACGGCTGTCGTCAGCTCGTGTCGTGAGATGTTGGGTTAAGTCCCGCAACGAGCGCAACCCTCGTCCTTAGTTGCTAGCAGTTCGGCTGAGCACTCTAAGGAGACTGCCTTCGTAAGGAGGAGGAAGGTGAGGATGACGTCAAGTCATCATGGCCCTTACGCCTAGGGCTACACACGTGCTACAATGGGGTGTACAAAGAGAAGCAATACTGCGAAGTGGAGCCAATCTCTAAAACATCTCTCAGTTCGGATTGTAGTCTGCAACTCGACTACATGAAGCTGGAATCGCTAGTAATCGCAAATCAGCCATGTTGCGGTGAATACGTTCCCGGGTCTTGTACTCACCGCCCGTCGCACCATGGGAGTTGTATTCGCCTTAAGTCGGAATACTAAACTAGTTACCGCCCACGGCGGATGCAGCGACTGGGGTGAAGTCGTAACAAGGTAACCGTAGGTGAACCTGCGGTTGGATCACCTCCTTTCAAGAGAAATAACTAAATATTCATTTATTTAGTTGAATGTAATTCTTTCCTGCTTAGTTTTCAGAGATTATTTCTAGCTTTAAGTGCAAAAATCTTTGTTAAAAAGAGGGGCTTATAGCTCAGGTGGTTAGAGCGCACCCCTGATAAGGGTGAGGTCGGAGGTTCAAGTCCTCCTAAGCCCACCATTGTTGGGGAATTAGCTCAGCTGGGAGAGCGCCTGCTTTGCACGCAGGAGGTCAGCGGTTCGATCCCGCTATTCTCCACCAATATAAAAGTCTAATGTGAGTTTTATTTGGTTTTAAAATTCACATTAGACTTTAAAAAGTCTATGTTATTTAACAACTCATTGTTCAAGCCTATAATAAGTAAATAACTACAATCACGCAAATAATAACTAAAGATTTGCCTTAAAGTTTGTAATTGTATATTACATTCATTAAGGCAGTGGCGTTAGAATATAAAGTCAGTTAAGCTTGTGAAGGGCAAATGGTGGATGCCTTGGGTAGTAGAGGCGATGAAGGACGTACTAGACTGCGATAAGCTAGGGGGAGCTGTCAAGAAGCTTTGATCCCTAGATTTCCGAATGGGGCAACCCAATATGTAGCAATACATATTACCTTAAATGGAGCGAACCTAGTGAAGTGAAACATCTCAGTAACTAGAGGAAAAGAAATCAAACGAGATTCTCTTAGTAGCGGCGAGCGAAAGGGGAACAGGGCAAACCAGATGCTTGCATCTGGGGTTGAGGACTGCAACATCCACTGCAATACTTTAATAGAACATTCTGGAAAGGATAGCCATAGAGGGTGATAGTCCCGTATATGAAAGAGTATTGCTAGGTAGCAGGATCCAGAGTAGGTCAGGACACGTGAAATCCGGGCTGAAGCTGGGGGGACCACCCTCCAACCCTAAATACTACTACTACACCGATAGCGAACCAGTACCGTGAGGGAAAGGTGAAAAGAACCGCAGTGAGCGGAGTGAAATAGAACCTGAAACCATTTGCCTACAATCATTCAGAGCCCTATGATTTATCAGGGTGATGGACTGCCTTTTGCATAATGATCCTGCGAGTTGTGGTATCTGGCAAGGTTAAACTAATGTGAAGCCGTAGCGAAAGCGAGTCTGAAAGGGCGATTAAGTCAGATGCTGCAGACCCGAAGCTGAGTGATCTATCCATGGCCAAGTTGAAAGTGGGGTAACACCCACCGGAGGACTGAACTCGTACCCATTGAAACGGGTTGGGATGAGCTGTGGATAGGGGTGAAAGGCCAATCAAACTCAGTGATAGCTGGTTCTCTTCGAAATATATTTAGGTATAGCCTCAAGTGATAGTAATAGGGGGTAGAGCTCTGATTGGGCTAGGGCTGCTCACCGCGGTACCAACCCCTGTCAAACTACGAATACCTATTACCGTATCTTGGGAGTCAGGCGGTGGGTGATAAAATCAATCGTCTAAAGGGGAACAACCCAGACTACCAACTAAGGTCCCAAAGTTCTATTCTAAGTGGAAAAAGATGTGAAGTTACTTAGACAACCAGGAGGTTGGCTTAGAAGCAGCCATCCTTTAAAGATAGCGTAACAGCTCACTGGTCTAGTGATTTTGCGCTGAAAATATAACGGGGCTAAGATAGACACCGAAGTTGTAGATTGTGCTGATGCACAGTGGTAGAAGAGCGTTCACATCAGCGTTGAAGCCATACCGGTAAGGAGTGGTGGAGCGGTGTGAAGTGAGCATGCAGGAATGAGTAGCGATAAAAGTGGTGAGAATCCACTTCGCCGTAAATCTAAGGTTTCCTACGCTATGCTCGTCATCGTAGGGTTAGTCGGGTCCTAAGACAAGTCCGAAAGGGGTAGTCGATGGAAAATTGGTTAATATTCCAATACCAACATTAGTGTGCGATGGAGGGACGCATAGGGTCAAGACAAGTTAGCCGATAGAAATGCTAGCCGAAGGGTGCAAGTTAGGAGATTGGCAAATCCGCTCCCGTATCCCAAACCCAACAGGCCCTTTGAAGTCTTCGGATGGATAGGGGAATTGTTAAGATCGTCGTGCCAAGAAAAGCTTCTAAGTTTAGCTAATGTTGCCCGTACCGCAAACCGACACAGGTAGATGAGATGAGTATTCTAAGGCGCGTGAAAGAACTCTCTTTAAGGAACTCTGCAAACTAACACCGTAAGTTCGCGATAAGGTGTGCCTAAGCAATTAGGTCTCAGCAAAGAGTCCCTCCCGACTGTTTACCAAAAACACAGCACTTTGCCAACTCGTAAGAGGAAGTATAAGGTGTGACGCCTGCCCGGTGCTCGAAGGTTAAGAGGATTAGTCAGCAGCAATGTGAAGCTTTGAATTGAAGCCCGAGTAAACGGCGGCCGTAACTATAACGGTCCTAAGGTAGCGAAATTCCTTGTCGGTTAAATACCGACCTGCATGAATGGCGTAACGAGATGGGAGCTGTCTCAAAGAGTGATTCAGTGAAATTGTAGTGGAGGTGAAAATTCCTCCTACCCGCGGCAAGACGGAAAGACCCCGTGGACCTTTACTACAGCTTGGCACTGCCGATGGGAGCATTATGCGCAGCATAGGTGGGAGGCTATGAAATCTTTACTCTGGTAGAGATGGAGCCACCGTTGAGATACCACCCTTAATGTTTCTGTCTGCTAACTAGCTTGAGTTATCCTCAAGTAGGACAATGCCTGGTGGGTAGTTTGACTGGGGCGGTCGCCTCCTAAAAAGTAACGGAGGCTTGCAAAGGTTGGCTCAAAATGGTTGGAAATCATTTGTAGAGTGTAATGGCATAAGCCAGCCTGACTGTAAGACAAACAAGTCAAGCAGAGACGAAAGTCGGTCATAGTGATCCGGTGATTCTGTGTGGAAGGGTCATCGCTCAAAGGATAAAAGGTACCCCGGGGATAACAGGCTGATCTCCCCCAAGAGCTCACATCGACGGGGAGGTTTGGCACCTCGATGTCGGCTCATCGCATCCTGGGGCTGGAGCAGGTCCCAAGGGTATGGCTGTTCGCCATTTAAAGCGGTACGCGAGCTGGGTTCAGAACGTCGTGAGACAGTTCGGTCCCTATCTGCCGTGGGCGTAGGAAAGTTGAGGAGATCTGTCCCTAGTACGAGAGGACCGGGATGGACATACCACTGGTGTAGCTGTTGTCCTGCTATGGGCATCGCAGCGTAGCTACGTATGGATGTGATAAACGCTGAAAGCATCTAAGCGTGAAGCCAACTCCAAGATGAACTTTCCCTGAAGGTCGCAGGAAGACTACCTGCTTGATAGGGTAGGGGTGTAAGCATAGTAATATGTTTAGCTGACTACTACTAATAGACCGTTTGGCTTAATATAAAGACTTTAAAGCCACTGCCTTAATGAGTGTAAATACACTCTAAAGTTAATCTTAGTGAAACAAAGTGATAGTTATTTCTTATAGAGATTTAGAAGAATAGGATTTAAATGTTTATTTTATCTTTTAAATGAATATAGGAAACAGATTATAGGTTTTTTACATTGTCATCTTCGTGCTAATAGAGAAGAGGTTCCACCTAGCTCCATTCCGAACCTAGAAGTTAAGCTCTTCTTCGCTGATGATACTGCAACTTTCAGATGTGGTAAAGTAGGACGGTGCGGAGATGAGAGTGTAAAAAGAACAATGGGTATATCTTTCAAAATTGCTCTTAATATTTATATTTACTCTAATCTTTCTAATTGCTTATTCTTGTTTGATATTGAGATTAAATATTTTATAAAACTACCCTATCTCTTTATTGCAATTATTTTATTTTTATTTTATCAACTTTATCTAAATTTAGTAGTATAATATCTTTTATGAATTTATAAATCAAAGAATCTCTTTTAAAATTTCTTTTAAAAATGTTTTTCTTTGTTTGTAAATTTAAATATCTTATAAAGGAGCCAAAATGTCAAACAATCCTAATTCTGTTATAGTATGGGGGGGGGGGGGCAAATAAGCCTTTAATTAACTCTTTAAATACTCTCAATACTCTTAAAAACTCAAATCCTAAAGAACTTGCAAAGAATCTAAATAAGATTCAAGAATCCAAAATTAAAGAATCCAATCTTGATTTTAATTTACAAAAAGATTTTAAGATTGCTAAAGATTCTAAAATCACCAAAAAATCCAAACTGCAATCTTTACAAAAAGATTCTAAGATTCAGCCCAAAACCATTAGCAAAATTGGTATTTCTATCATCACTAGTGTGTTGTTGTCTCAAAACTTAGTTGCTGCTGATATTGCAAATAATGCTTTACCTAGTGGAGGTAAATTTGATGGGTAAGATATTGTATTCAATCATTTAGTAATTTAGTAATTTAGTAATTTAGTAATTTAGTAATTTAGTAATTTAGTAATTTAGTAATTTAGTAATTTAGTAATTTAGTAATTTAGTAATTTAGTAATTTAGTAATTTAGTAATTTAGTAATTTAGTAATTTAGTAATTTAGTAAGCGGTTATAATGAATGAGTTTGGTAGTTAGTGGTGTAATTTAGTAGATAAGTAATTAGAATTAGATAATTTAGTAAGTAGATAAGTGATTGTATATGAAAGTAAATATATCAATAATTAGAGAGTTAAGTGAATAAATAATTAGACAATCAAGCTGTGGATTTATTGATAAAATCTTCAATAAATATAAGTAAATAGTTAATAGGTCAATAAGTAGATATGGATATAATATGTAGATAAATAGATGTGTAGGCAAATATTATGCAAGTGAGTAAATGGGTATGCAAGTAATCAGATGATTAATTCTTTAAGCAAGTAAGTATGTAGATATATGGATAAGTAAGAGTTAATTAAGCGTGCAAGCAATGATTGTAATTATGGAGATAAGTGGATAAGTAAGCAATGAAGTAATTGTACAAATAAGCAGGCAGGTAAGTAATTGGATAAGTATGTATGTAATGATATATGTTAATGGGGAAGGGGGTTAAGAGAAAAATTTAAATTTGTTTTTATATCTTTGTATTTCTCTTGCATTGAGAGAAAAATAGATTCCACAAGCAATGAGTAGGCAGAGTGAGATGAGGAGAGCCAAAGGTAATGGGCTATTAGCCTCTAATGCACTGATAGCAAATGAGATTCCACCTGCAAGTGCAAATTGTATTGAGCCTAATAGAGCTGAAGCACTTCCTGAGTTTTGTTTGAAGCGAGCCATTGCTAAAGTAGTGGTATTTGGGATAATAAAACCAAGCATTCCAATCATCAAAAATAATAAAATCTCAAATGCCAAGAATCCTAAATCTAAAAAGCCTACAAAAATAAGCAAAATCGCAATTGCTAGCATTGTCAAAAAAGAATAGGGCAATACAAAATAAGGCGAATAGTGTCGAACTAATCTTGCATTAATATTTGCAAAAATCATAAAACTTAGTGCATTAATGCCAAAGAGAATGCCATAGGATTTTTCACTCAAGCCATAATATTCTCTAAAAACATAAGAAGAACCTGTAATGTAAGCAAACATCGTCATCATAGCAAAACCAGATGCAAAAATATAGATTCTAAAGCGTCTATCTTTTAGAATTTTTTTATAATTATTGAGAATTGCCCGGCAATTGAAATTTTGAGTAGTGGTATTTTCTTGAATACCCTGTAAGCCAAAAAAGATATAAATAAGCAAAATAATACCAAGTCCAAAGAGTATAGCAAAAATGCTTTTCCATGAAAAATAATCTAGTAAAATACTTCCAATTCCCGGTGATAGCATCGGTGCAAGAGATGAGACTACCATCATAAGTGCAAATACGCTAGCGGCTTCTTTTAGTTCAAAATTATCATTAACAATTGCTCTTGCTATCACGATTCCAGCACATCCTCCAAGGGCTTCTAAAAATCTAAAGAATATAAAAGCATAAATAGAATCAAAACTAATACAGCCTAGACTAGATAGAATAAAAATAAAAATACCAATATAAAGCGGCTTTTTGCGACCATAGACATCACTTAAAGGTCCATAGATAAGTTGCCCTAATGCAAAAGCAACAAAAAAACTTGCCAATGAAAGTTGCGTATAAAAAGAGTTTGTAGCAAAAGAAGCTTGAACTTCGCCTAATGCGGGTAAATACATATCAGTAGAAAGTGGGGCTAGACTAGACATAAAGGCTAAGATAAGAATGAGATTTAATTTTTGGATTCCTTTGAAAGTTGTAGTTTTTTGCATAGATTTTCCTTAGATTTGGCGTTTATACAATGGCTTATTTTTTGTATTTCTATTTTTGGCTTTATTTTTTGGAAATAAAATGAAAAATTTTAAGTTAATTAATGTAAAATTGCAATAAATATGTTGAAGGAGAAAAAATGATTGATTATGCAAAATGTTGTTTTGCAAATGGAGCTTATAGAGAAAGTTTAATGATTTGTGAGAACATTTTAAGGCAAAATGCATTTGATCCTCAAGCTATCGAGTTGGCATCTATTTCTAGTTTGAAGCTTAAAGATGCGCGTTGTTATGACTATTGCCGCAGAGCTTATGAGGGAAGGACAAATTCTTTCTATCTAGCGTTTAATTTGGCAATGGCAGCTAAAGAAGTAGGGCGTTTTCAAGAATCTCGTTCTATATTAGAGAATCTTGTTAAATTGCAGAACAATCCTCTCCAGTGGCAGTGTTTAAGGGAACTTGCTAGCGTGTATCGTTTGGAAGGAATGTTGGATAATGCTTATCAAGCGTATGTGCTTTTGTTGCAACAAACACCAAAAGATTTGGATTTGTGGAATGAGGTGAGTAGTCTTTATATGCAAGCAAATCCCCAAAAAGCACTCCAAACTTGCATAGAATGCCATAATAAGCTTTTAGAAATCATCAAACAATTAGAAGAAAATCCTAATAATGGAGATTCTAAAGAGAATCTAGCTTCCTTAGATGATATTCCAGAGTATAAAAAGCCTTTGCAAGAGAGATTGGATAAAACAACGAATGCAAAATTGCCAGAACAGATTAATCCAGAAATTCAGGCTATTAGAAATTTCTTAAACACTGCGTTGGATTTGAAAATAGCAAAACTCTTTTTCTTGACTAGACAAGATCAAGAGGCTATTAAATACTATGAAATGTTGCAGATTCCAAATAGCCAAAATGCAGAGTTTTGGAGAAATTTCGCTTACACGCTTGAATGTCAAGGGCGTTATGAAGATGCTAGACAAGCTTATGAGAATGCAATTAGTATCAATCCACACCCAACTTATAAATTTGACTTGGCATATCTTTTGATGCGTTTGGGGGATATTAAAGAGAATTGGCAAGCTGGTGTAGAGTTGTATGAGAATCGTTTGTTTTATGCTGCTTCAGAAACTTTTGCTCCTAATCTTTATCAGCAAGCTTTTGACGCTTTTAAGCAAGATCAAAAATGCTTTGAAGGCAAGAAGATTTTTGTGTATTGCGAACAAGGTTTTGGGGATACTTTGATGTATTGTCGCCTTTTAGAAAGAGTTTGTGAGAGTGCGGAGGAAGTATTGTTTTTGCCTCAAAGTGCAATGTATCCATTTTTTAGATATTGTCTTAAGCAGTTAAGAGCCGATGGAGATACGATTTTTGCCAAACTTAAAGTCCTTAATGCGTTGCCAAAAAACTTTGATTATGCGCTACCTATTTGCTCTTTGCCTTTTTTCTATCAAGTGGATTCTTTGGAAACTATTAATGCATTGAAAAGCCCGATTGTTCCTCTTGCTAAGACTGCAAAGAAGAATGCAAAAAAAACCATAGGATTCTATTGGTATTCAGAATTTACTCATCGTGAAAAAACCTCAAGGAATTTTCCTGTGGAATTATTTTTAGAAGCGTTTGAAGGCTTGGATTATAAGATTGTTTCTTTGCAGTTTGGGGCAGATGGATTGCCTAAAAAGATTGAAAATAGAGGCAAAAACTTTCAAAGTTGGTTGGATACCTATGATGCGTTGGCAGATATTGATTATTTGGTTGGGATTGATAGTTCGCCGGGGCATTTGGGAATGCTGCTTGGAATCCCAACAATTATGGTGATTGATAGCCGTTTTGATTGGAGATTTGGTTGTTATGAAAAACCAACACCTTTATTTTATGAAAATATGAAAGATAAAGTAAAATTTGTTATTTATAAAAATCATCAAGAAACCAAAGAAGAATTACATAATGTATTAAAAGAGCTCAAGGCTAGTAAATAATTAAGATATGAGTTATTTGCTTGTAAGTATTAGTGTTTTTTTATTTGTAATAGCAGTTGTGGCGGTGTGGTTTGTAGTGCAGAATATTGCATTACGCAAGGAGAGAGATTCTCTTGTCGTTCAAATAGACACCGCACAAAGCACAAAACAGAGTTTAGAGGCAAAACTCATAGAAACTAGCAAATGCCATCAGCAAACTTTGCGTGAAAATGCAATAATGCAATCCCAGCTCGATTTGACACAAAAAGATAAAGAGATTCTGACTTCACAATTAACTAAAATTACACAGGATTATCATTTTATCTTGCAAGAAAAGGCTAAGATTCAAAGCAAATTAGAATCCACTGCTACACTTTTGGAATCTTTAGAACAGAAATACTCGCAGAATCTTGTGATATTGAAAGAAGAATTTGAAAAATCTATGCAGCTTCAATCTCAAAATATGATTCAACAAAATAAACTCTATTTGCTAGAAGATTCTAAAAAAATCTTAGACTCGGTTTTTAATCCCGTGCGTGAAAGTATGAAAGAGTATAAAGATAAGTTGGTCGCAAATGAAATTAAGCTTGAAGCAAATATCAAAAATATGTTTGCATACAGTCAAGCAATAGGGCAAAATGCTGATAAGCTTGCACAGATTCTCAAAGGCGATAAGAAGATTCGTGGGAATTTTGCGGAGATTCAGCTTAAAAATGTATTGGAGCATAGTGGGCTTGTCGCTGGAGAGCAGTATAAATTGCAAGAACATTTCAATTTTGAAGGCAGTGGGTATCGCCCAGATGCGGTGGTGTATTTGGACAAGCACAAAAGTATTATTATAGATTCTAAGTTTCCTTTGCCAAATAATTTTAGTTTTGAATCATTGAATGAAAATGTATGCCAAGAAATCGTGCGTAATTTAAAAAATCGCATTGATGAGTTGGCAAAAAAGCCCTATGCAAATTTTGAAGCACATACTTATGAATTTGTCTTGCTTTTTATTCCTTATCAAAATATTTTGGATTTGGCTTTGAGTGTGGATAGTGGAATCTATCAATATGCTTATAGCAAAAAAGTCTATCTTACTACGCCACAAACGCTTTTTATGGCATTAAAAACAATTGAAGTGAGTTGGGTTTATATCCAAAGTGATGAAAAGGTAATGAAAGCTTTTGAGGAAATTGGTAAGTTTTATGATAAGTTTGTGGGTGTTGCTGAAGATTTTGAAAGATTAAAGGGGCTTATTGAGCGATTAGGTAAGCAAAGTGATGAGTTGGATTCTAAGCTTTTGAGTGGTAGAGGAAGCTTAGCTAGTCGGTTTGAATCTCTCAAAAAACTAGGAGCAAAAACCACAAAAAAACTTTCAATGGGGGAGAGTTTTCTATTGGAATAGGATTGTAAGAGCGTCTATTGCGTTTAAAAATTCGCGTTTGAAATGGATAATGATTGCAGGAATGATGACAATTAAAACCGCAAAGGCAACAGCGATTTTTACAGGGAATCCAATGGCAAGTAGGTTGAATTGCGGATGAGCTTTCATAATCATACCAAAGATAATATCAGATAGCAAAATAAGTGCAATAATAGGGAAAGACATTGTTAAGCCAATAAGAAACAAATTTGAAAAAGCTTTAATGGTGTAAAGAATGTAATTGTTGGAGTAAATAAATCCTCCTAGTGGGATTTCTTTAATGCTATCAGCTACAAAATATAAAAACAAATGGTGATAATCTAGGGCAAGAACAATCATTAATGCTAAAAGAGAGAGCAATTGCCCAACAATTGGTTTTTGCGCACCTGTTACTGGATCATAGGCATTTGCTATGGTTAAGCCCATTGCAAAAGAGATTAATTCGCCTCCAAATGAAATCATTCCAAATACAATTTGCAATGCAAATGAGGCAAGGAAGCCTAGCATAATTTCTGTAATACCCGCAATGATAAATTCTAAAATTGTCATATTGGTGGGAGGTAGAGTAGTTACAAGAGGGATAAAAAGGATAGTTAGCCAAAAGATAAAAATCCCTTTGATTTGAGTGTTGATGAGTTGATTTTCAAAAAAAGGAAAAAAAGCTACAATCCCAGCAAAACGTAAAAGCAATAATAAAAAATTAGTTACATTGCCTTCAGTGAGATAAGCTAGGAATTCCATTGTCTAAAGTGGGTTTAAAGTAGTATTTTCAAGTTTGTAAGCACGAGTAGCTTTCTTGGCTAAAAGTGGGTCGTGTGTAACAAAAATTAATAAAGAATTGGTTGATTTGGTATAGCTAAAAAGTGTTTCCATAACATTGAATGCTGTTTCTCTATCCAAATTTCCTGTTGGTTCATCAGCAAAAATGATTTGGGGTTTTTTGGTGAGAATTCTAGCAATAGAAAGTCGTTGTTGTTGTCCTCCACTAAGGGAGCCAACATTTTTATTTAATGTTTCAGAGATTCCAAACATTTCAAGTAGGGATTCGTCTATTTTTTCACCGCTAAGAATAGAAGCCACTTGAAGATTTTCATAAGCACTAAAGCCTAAAAAAAGATAATGGGATTGAAAAATCATACCGATTTTTTTACGCCTTAAGGCTAAAATCTCATTTTGTGGAAGTGTGTAAATATCAAGATTAAAAAGGGAGACTTTTCCGCTTTGTGGTTTGAGAAATGAAGAGAGTATGTGGAGCAAAGTGCTTTTTCCGCTTCCACTTACTCCCATAATCGAGACGATTTCACCACTCTCTGCACTGAAATCAAGACAATTTAAAATAGGTTTTTCATAACCAAATGAGATGTTTTGTGCTTCTAATAACATCTCACAGATTACCTTTTATCCAAGTTGTGCGGCTACTTCATCAGCGAAATTGCACTCTTGTTTTTGGATACCTTCACCAAGTTCAAATCGCACATATTCAACAACTTCAATATTATCATTGAGCTCTTTGCTTTTTTCTGCTAAAACTTGAGCGATTGTTTTTTTATCATCCATTACAAAGAATTGTCCAAGCAAAGTTAATCTTTGGTCAAGCAATGTAGAATCGGCTTTGAATCTTTCAATTTGTCCGGGTAGAATTTTATCCCAAATAGCTTCTGGCTTGCCTTGCGCTTTCAAATCTGCTTTCAAAACTTCTTCTTGCTTTGCGATAATTTCATCAGTGAGTTCTAATTGACTAATGTATTGTGGAATTTTGTGCAATGGTTTGCCTAGTCTTTTGAGCTCTTCATTTTCTTTTTCAAGCTCTGCAATAATTGCTGTTTTTTCACTTTTGATGAAATCCATATCAAAAGAATGATAGCTAATCACTTGAGGTTTCATCGCAGCAGCGTGCATACAAAGATTTTTAGTTAAATCCACTAATTTAGCAGCATTTTCTTCTTTTTGGCATTTAAGCGCAATGATAACGCCAACGCGCCCATTAGAATGCACATAAGCATTCACAATGCCACTGCCTTGAGCTTGAACTTTTGCAATTCTTCTTACTACGATATTTTCTCCAATTTTTGCAATTTGAGTCTTGAGATATTCTTCGAATTTCGCACCATCAAGATTAAGTGTGTGCAATTCTTC
This sequence comes from Helicobacter pullorum, assembly GCF_900638355.1. GTDB lineage: Bacteria > Campylobacterota > Campylobacteria > Campylobacterales > Helicobacteraceae > Helicobacter_D > Helicobacter_D pullorum. Next base: position 295,594 of record NZ_LR134509.1, read on the forward strand.
TGCATTTGAAATATTTGAATCTTGAACAATAGCGATAGTTTTTGCGCTCAATTCTTTGAAGCCTTCATTTTTTGCTACAAAGTCTGTTTCAGAATTAATCTCTACCATACTTGCTTTTTTGAAATCATCAGAAACTTGAATGCTAATGCTACCTTCAGCTGCGATTCTGTCGGCTTTTTTAGCAGCTTTGCTTAAGCCTTTTTCGCGTAGATATTCTACTGCTTTTTCTAAATCTCCATTTGTTTCAACAAGGGCTTTTTTGCAGTCCATCATTCCTGCATCAGTCATTTCTCTAAGTTGTTTTACAAGTTGTGCGCTAATATCTGCCATTTTTACTCCCTTATTCTGCTTCTTTTTGAATTTCTTGAGTGAAATCTTCCTCGCTCATTGCTTCTTCGATAACTTCTTGTTTTTCTTCCTCGCTAGCAGGTGCTACTTCTTCTTGATTTTCTGGGATTTCTCCACCAGCAATTGCTCTTCCTTCTGTGATTGCTTCTGCAATTTCTTTGCAGAAAAGTTGGATAGAGCGGATAGCATCATCATTACCCGGAATTGGATAATCCACCATATCAGGGTCGCAGTTTGTATCAAGCGGAGCTACGACAGGGATTCCAAGTCTTCTAGCTTCTGCTACAGCGATTTTTTCTTTTGCAGCATCAATAACAAAAATCATATCCGGTGCTTTTTTGAGTTGTCTTACTCCACCAAGATATTGAGTAAGTTTTTCTTTTTTTCTTTGAATCATTAATTTTTCTTTTTTTGTCAAAAGGTCGATTTGCCCGCTTGATTCCATTTCTTCGATGATTTCTAATTTGCGAATAGATTTTCTAATCGTAGAAAAGTTAGTGAGCATTCCACCAAGCCAACGATAATTAACATAAGGTGCATTCACGCTTTCTGCGTATTGTTTAAGGGTTTCGCTTGCTTGCTTTTTTGTCCCAACAAACATAATTGTTTTGCCTTCTGCTGCAGCATCTCTTACGATATTGTAAGTGTAGCGGAAATAACGCAAAGTTTTTTGCAAGTCAATAATGTGAATATTTTTTCTTACACCAAAAATAAATTTTTTCATTTTTGGATTCCAACGCCTTGTTTGGTGTCCAAAATGTACACCGCATTCCAAAAGATCTTTCATTGTTACCATAATTTTCTCCTATTTTAATGTTTTGGTTTTCCCTCCACGCTCATCAACAAAACCTCGCAATAAAGCCATTTTGCAACCCAAACATAGGATTAGCGTGTGTGAGTTTTGATAAAATAAAAGCTTGTGATTATAGCAAAAAAATTTTAAAATTTATTTTAAAATAAATTAGAAATTTTGGGAATAAAAGGTATCGTGTAAGATTTTGATGGTGGTTTTAATTTAAGTAGAAAAGGGGATAAAGTCTTGATGATAGATGGCTTTGTAAAATGCGTTAAAAGTCAGAGATATTAGTCTTTCTAGGGCTTGTATTTTTTGCTCCGTGGAGAGTGTAGAAATATCAAAAGTGATATAAGAATCTATAATCTCTCCTGATGTTGTTTGATGGCATAAAAGTGTGAAATTATTACTTGTGGCGATATTTTTCATAGATTCTAAAAGATTGTTATTTTTACACATAATTTGCAATTCATAATAAATATGGCTTGTCCCTAAACCTTCGTTTGCAACAATTTGATAAAATACATTATCCATAAAAAAACTGCTATGGATTTTTAAGAATCTATCTTGACTATCAAGTAAGGGCATAAGCCTTAAATGTTGCCCCCCCCCCCCCCTGTAAAAATCGTTTATAAATTTCATGATAAAGTGGTAAGAGTGCGTTAAGATTCCACAAAAAGTGATAAAGTTTGTGGGGGCTTGTCAGTCCGCCTAGATTGTCAGGCTTGAAAGTTAGTGGCTTTTTGCCATTGATTTTTTCCCATATTTTGTGATTGACAAACCATTCTTGAAATGCAACAAAAGTCAAAGAAGTATCCCAAAATTTACTATCTGAATAGACATGCAAGATTTTATGTGTTTCTTGAAGTTGTCTTGGAAGAATGGCGACTTTATGCGAAGTTTCGATGAAGTCAAATTTAATTTTATAAATATGAGCTAAGATTCCAAAAGGTGCTTCATTGCTTCCGCTTTGGGTAGGGAGTAGATGGTTTTGGGCTATAAGCTTTAGGTATTCAAAGCATTTTTGAGTTGGGTTATCTTTGCCGAATTTCTCTAAAATACGACAATTGAAGCTTAGAAATGCGGCATTAGGTTTAAAGGGGTTTTGCAATGAGATAGGATTATCAACCACGCTCATAAAGGGTTTTTGAGGTTTGGGTAAGTCTTCTTGTGTAATGGGGTGGTTTAAAATCTCTAATGCTCTAGCTACTTCAAAAGAATCTCCCACATTTACACCCCTAGCATCGATATCTTTTGCAAGTAAATCTTCAATAGAATCTAAGATTAAAATATCGGTATCAAGGTATAGGGCATAATCATAGTCTTTTAAATGGGTAAAAATATGAAATAGGGCATAAATAAAATGTCCCCACCTAGAGCCTTGAGGAATGAGAATTTTGGCAATATCTTCTTTGATATCTTTTAAAAAATCTTCATAAGCATAAGGAATCCAAATGATTTTATCTTCCCAAAGTGAAGAGATTTTTTCTCTTGTCTCTTGTTTAATATCATGGTAGATAAAAATATTAGTGATTAAATCTTCATTATATCGTTTAAGCCCAATAATCACATTAGCCATTGCAAAATCAACAGCATCATTTCCAGCCAAGAGGATAGCAACTTTGGGTTTTTTGTTGCTCATAGATATTTCCTTGTATAAAATGCTAGAAATTATATAATAATCTATCTAAAAGTTGGATTTCTTGCAAAATGCAAGAAATCTAATACTAGGATAGATTTGTGAATTTTAGGGGTTTAAGAGGTTTTGTTTTTGCATAGCTTCAAAGATTTCATCATAGCCTTTGAGTGTTTTTTCATCACAAATTACCCATTGATTTAAGCCTTCAAGCTTCATCATTTGAGCAATGGTAGGATCATTTTTGAGCGCATTTTGAGAGAGCATCATTTCAATAAAAAGTTTTTTTGAATCTGTATTTAGATTTTTGAGGGCAGTGAAGTTGCAGTGGCAATAATCAGGGCTTGCATAAAAGCTAGAAATTTCTGGATAAGAATCTTCTTGTAAGATTCTAGCCCAAGTGGTTGAGCCAATCGCACCCGCATCAAGAATGCCTGTTTTGATTGAATCTAGCACATCAAATTCACTTCTACCCGTATCGCCGTGTTTGCCAACATCACTATTGTAGCGGATAATAGCAATAGAATCTCCGATATTTTGTGAAGTTTGTAAATCTTTGGCTAAAAATTCTTGTGTGTTAAAACCTTCTTTTTGGAGATAGAAAAGTGGCATAATGGCTGCTTGTGCAGAATCCAAACTGCCAAGCCCAAATCTTTTGCCCCTAAGGGATTCTAAATTTGTAATGTTTTCTTTTCTACCCACAAAGATACTCTTAAATCCGATATCTGTATCTCGCATTAAAAGTGCTTCTACTTGATTATTAGCGGCAAATTTAGAACGCACATAAGCGACATTAGTATTCCAAGCAATATCAATTTTCCCATTTAGCAACCACTCTACTTGTCGTTCATAATTGCTAAAAAGCACATAATCTAAACGCAATTTTCCTTTGAAATAATCGTTTGCATAATCTCTAATAGTATCCCAAATTGGGACGATTTGTGGTGCATAGGCAACCGCACCGACTAAAATATTTTTCATTTTTTATCCTTTATTAGTGATGGCATTTCCTAGCCAAATTTTTAGAATATCTAAGCTTGGTGCCATAACTTGACTAGCAAGGGCGTCTCTTAGATATTGTTCTAGTGGTAAATGTTTGCTATATGCTTTTCCTCCACCAAGTCGCATTGCAAGCTCGCAAATCTCCATTACTAAATGTGTAGCATTGATTCGGCAAGCAAAGATTTTTGCAGGTGCATCGCTTAAGCCCATATCAAAAGAATTTGCAGCATCTTTGACTAAAGCAATTTGGCTTTGCGTTTTGGTATAAAGTTCTGCTAAATGCACTCTTACAAGTTCATTATCTGCCAAATCGCTCCCATTAGAGTATTTTCTGCTTTTGCAATGTTCCAAAGCACATTCATAAGCCGCCTTTCCAACGCCACTATAAACTGCTCCAAGTCCAGCAACAAAATACATTGCAACTAAATTGATTTGTTCTTCGCCTTCGCCCTCATTACCCAACAAAGAATCTTGTGGATTTAATTCTACTTGATTGTATTGCACAGGTTTTGAAACATTGCCACGCATTCCAAATCCATCCCAAACACCCTCTTCGTGAATTAAAGCAGGGTGTGTGCTAGGCACAATCCAATTATTTTTCTTACCCGCAAGTTCGCAAGAATTTGTATAAGTTAGATAAAAATCAGCTTCTTGTGCGGAAGTTACGAAACTTTTTCTACCATTTAAAATTCTTTGGTTGCCTTTTTTGGATTCGGTAATATCTGGATTGACAAAATGTGTCCCAGAGCCACTTTCACTATAAGCTAGGGCAAAACTAATTTCTCCCTTTGCAATTTTTGGGAGATAAAGGTCTTTTTGCCATTTGCTAGCGTATTTGACAATACAAGCTGTGGCAACATTGTGCATCATATAGCAAAGTGCCACTGAAGCATTAAAGCTTGCTAAAGAGTAGCAGGTTTGAATATGGGCAAGATTTCCACCTTGAGAGCCGCCATATTCTTTGGGGATAAGTAAGCCCATAAAACCTTGTTGTTTTAATGCCTCATATGCTTCTTTTGGGAATCTCGCTTTTTGGTCAATTTCTTGTGCGTAAGGTGCGATAAATTCTTTACCTAATTTTTGTGTTAAGTTTTCTAAATTATTTAAATCTAACATTTTATTCCTTTTATAGCATAAATTTTAATTACATGAAATTAGGCGTATGGGAGCGACTTAAATCTCTTGCTAAATCTTCATCAATCCCGCATTCCATAAGCCTTTTTGTGCGATTTTTTTCCATTTTCTTTTTTAATTCCAAAACAGATTCAAAACCGCTTGATATTTTTGTCTCACTTCCTCCAGCCAAAATTGCCATTGATTCAAGTAACAAAGAGGATTCATCGCTTTGTGATTCAAGGTAATTTTTTCTTTTGAAAACAGCATCTTTGAGAATGGCTATTTTTGAAGGATTTTGTGAAATTGCGCTTTTGATATGATTCATTCCATAGGCAACATGTCTTGTTTCATCTCGTCTTGCTAGGTTGAGAAGTTTTGCAGTTTGTAAATCCCCTAGATTTTCAAAACATTTTTCCAAAAATCTTAAAAGATCAATAAAAGTCCCTTCGCCCATTACATGGAGTAAAAAACTAGATTTAAAATAATCCTTTTCATTCCACAAACTATAAAGACTTTGTTGTGTTGTAAGAGTGGAATACTGCACTCCTAGCCCTGTTGCATTGGCTCTTTTGATAAAAGATTCGATGTGTCTTCCCTCATCGCCGATAATACTTGAAAGTACCAAAGGAATGGGTGTGAAAAATGGGGAAATCTGTGCCAAAAATCGACTTGGAATATAGAGTGCTGAAAACTCATTTTCTGTTAGATAAGTCATAATTTGTGCAGTGGCAAATTCTAAAGTAGAATCTAATGAAGGAATCTCGCTCCAAAGAATATCTGTAGTGGCATTCCATTGCATTTTTTTGGATTCTTCATAAATTTGCTCTAAATTATTCCCCCAAATTTCATTTTTGTTATTCAAAGGAAAATGATATTTGGGGCTTGCTAGCTCTATTGAAGAGCCATTTGGTGCTAGTCCTTGATGGATTGGTGAGAGTGTAGAATTAGGGTTGAATTTTGTAAATTTTGTTGGAGATTGCTTTTGCATTACATAAGCAAAATACGTGCTATTGTTATTCTTAAGAGAAAATTTTTTTTGGAAATTTTCACCTTTGAATCTACACCATGCAATCAAATCATTTTCTAGATTATCATATTGGCTAATTATTTCGATAATATCGCCCTTGTTGGACAATAAAAATGCGTTTTCAAGACGCATAAAAAATAACGCACCTGTAGGAATCGCACCCATAAAAACACAAGATTTTTCTTGCATATAAAGAACCTATTTTTTAAGTTGCAGCAAGATTTGGCGAAATTTAAGAAGACTTGTTGCTTTTCACACGGAAAACTTAATGGAGAGATGATTCTATCCCCATTTTGCTTAAAAGAATCTAACTAAAGCCAGAGATTATCTAATAAGCGAACCCCCTCGACTTTTGCTACCACCAAAATAAGTGTGGAATTTTTTTGGATTTTTGGAATCTCTTGCAAATGTTTATCTACAATTACAAAGTATTCTACTTCTAAGCCTTTAAGGGTTTCTAAAGCAGCTTGTTTGATTTTTGCGGATTCTATTTCTCCTTGCATAATCATTTTTGTTGCAGTGTTTAGAGATTGGGAAATTTTGAGTGCTTCTTTTTTGCCCTCTTTGGTCAAATAAGCATTGCGTGAGCTAAGAGCTAAACCTTCTTGAGTGCGGACAATCGGGCAGGGTATAATTTCTATTGGCAAAAACAAATCTTCTACCATTTGTTGAATGATGAGTAGTTGTTGGGCATCTTTTTTGCCAAAGAATGCTTTATTGGCTTGTGTGAGATTGAATAATTTATGCACGACTTGCAAAACGCCATTAAAATGCCCCGGACGCGTTTTGCCTTCCAAAATATTTGCCATTGCCATTGGTGCATTAAAAGTGATTTGAAATTCGCAAGGAAATGGATAGATTTCTTGGATTTTGGGCATAAACACTATATCTACCATAGCTTTTTGGCAAACACTTAAATCGGCTTCTTTTTTGCGTGGATATTTATCAAAATCTTCATTGGGTCCAAATTGTGTGGGATTTACAAAAATGGAGACAATAGTGCAATCACAAGATTCTTGACTTGCTTGGATAAGAGATAAATGCCCATTGTGTAATGCCCCCATAGTTGGGACTAATCCGATGGTTTTAGTTGGATTTTCTTTTTTGTAAGTGGAGATAAAATTTTGTAATTCTTGAGTTGTGGTGAAAACTTGCATTGAACCTCTTTTGGATATTTTAGAATAAATAAAGGCAAAATTATACTAATAGATTCTAAAAAAACTTTTATAGAATTAATAAAGAATATAAAAATGCTACAAGTTGTGTTTGGAATCAAAGATAAGTGTAGTTGAATAAAGTGGTACGCCCAAGAGGATTCGAACCTCTGACCTACGGCTTAGAAGGCCGTTGCTCTATCCAGCTGAGCTATGAGCGCATTTGGTACCAAAGGGGGGACTCGAACCCCCGACCTCCGGCTTATGAGACCAGCGCTCTAAACCAGCTGAGCTACCTTGGCATACCAAAAGAAGAAGTGGAATTATACTCTTTTTATTTTAAATTATCATTAAAATGCAATTATTTGTTTTTTATGTTAGGGTATCAATTTGAGTATTTCCTAAATGAATGGCGTGGGAAAATTCTCTCAAAATTCTTTGGGTTTTTGCTTCTTGGCTTTTACGCATAATATCATTATAGTTTGAGGTTAGATTTTTGTTGTAGTTTTTTGTGTAGATTCCATCAAGATTATTGAGGTTTTCTTGAAATTCTTGAGCGACTTCCCCCCAACCTTTTGGTGTGATTCCCAAAAACCACTTTTCAGAATCTTTGGAGCTATTTGATTCTTCTTGCAGACTTTTTTCTTTTTGTTCTACTCTCTCTACGCTTGCACTTAAATTTCCTGCTCTAGTGAGAGTTTGTGCAACCGAAATTTTTTCATTAGGGGACATTCCAGCTGTTACTCTTTCAAAAGCCATATATTGTTCATCACTCATAAGCTCTAGGCTTATCATACCATAGGTAATACGCTCTTTTTGGTAATTTTCTTCTTCATTTTCTTGTTGTGTGGGTTGGATTTTTTGTGATTTAGTAATAGAATTGATATTATTTGAATCGCTCAATAAGCGATTGGCTTCATTGAAGATTCCGCTTAAATTTCCCATATTTTGATTGACTAACATTGGCTTACAATTCCTTCAATATTGTTTAGATTGAGTGTTTTAGAATTTTGTTCAAGCAAAAAGGATTCCATTTTTGCAGTTTATAAAAATATTTATCTATAAAGCCCATATAAAGGATTTTTAAGTTAGAATCACAACAAGAAAGAAAATCATTTTATTACAAGATTTTTTCAAGGATAAATTTTGGAGAAGATATTAGATATTATTGAGGGAATTTCTTATGAAAAAGGACTTCCAATTGAAAGTGTGGCGGAGGTTGTTAAAGAATCTGTGATTAAAGTAGCAAAGCAGACTTTGGATCCTAATATTTCTTATGATGCAGAAATTGATAAAAAAAATAAAACTTTACATTTGTATCAAGTCATTAGTGTTTGTGCTGATGATGATAATGCAAAAGAAGATAAAGAGCATTTTATACCGCTTTGTGAAGCAAGGAAGCATGATAGCGAAATAAAAGTAGGTGATGAATTGCGTTATGAATTGAGTTTGGAAAATATGAATCGTAGTGCGGTTAATGCTTTGTTTAGGGAGCTAGAGTTTAAGATTCAACGCCTTATTGAGACACAATTATTTGACAAATATAAAGCACAGGTTGGAAAGATTGTAAGTGGAAGCGTAGTGAGAATTGATGATCTTGGAAATACTTTTGTGGAAATTGATGAGGTTAGAGCAATTTTGCCAAAGAAAAATCGCATTAAGGGCGAGGAATTTAGAATCGGTCAAGTAGTGGGAGCGATTTTGAAGTATGTTGGGATTGATAAGCAAAATGGAATTAGCATTGAGCTTAGTCGAACCACACCAAAAATGCTTGAGGAGCTTTTGAGGTTGGAGGTCCCAGAAATTAAAGATGGGGAAGTCGAGATTGTAAGCTGTGCAAGAATACCCGGAGAGAGGGCAAAAGTAGCACTAAAAACAGATTCTGCCAAAATTGATCCAGTGGGAGCAACTGTGGGTGTAAAAGGTGTGCGTATTAATGCTGTTTCTAAAGAATTAAAAAATGAAAGCATTGATTGTATTGAGTATTCATCGCAGCCAGAAATTTACATTGCTCGAGCACTTTCGCCTGCCTTGATTGTTAGCGTTGTGGTAGAAGATAAAAGGGCAATTGTGACTATTTCTAATGAGCAAAAACCAAAAGCCATTGGCAAGAATGGAATTAATGTTCGATTGGCTTCTATGCTGACAGGTTATGAGATTGAGCTTAAGGAAATTGGCGCAGGAAATCTTCAAAATAGTGAGCATATTCATCAAGAGAATGAAAAAAATGATTTGGATATCCTTTCTTCTTTGTTTAAGGGATAAAATTTGTTTTTTACATAATTCTTTAAAGGTTTATGCGTTAAAATCATATTTTAAAACAATTTTTAGTTTGGGGTTCTTATGATAGGCTTTATGCAAAAACATAAAAAATACCTAATGGTTATAATTTGGATAAGCACAATTGCTTTTATTGGCGCAGGATTTGTGGGTTGGGGAAGTTATAGTTTTTCTTCTACAAGCAATGCAGTAGCAGTTGTCGGGGATATTAAAGTTTCTATTGATAAAATGCAACGCGAATATGCACGCTTGTATAATATTTACAATCAGCTAGTTGGAGGGACACTAGATGATGAGCAAGCTAAAAAAATGGGGATTGAAGAGCAAGCAATTAATAATTTGATTGTGAAAGCATTAATGCTCAATTATGCCTATGATTTGGGATTGCGTGTAAGCAAAGAAGAGATTATTCAAGAAATCACTTCTATTGAGGGTTTTCAAAATAAGGGAAAATTTGATGAACAAATCTATAAACAAACCTTAAAGGACAACCAACTAAAGCCAAAAGATTTTGAAGAAGGCATTGAGGAAGGTTTGCTGCTTCAAAAATTAGATGCACTTTTGAATATACCTCTTACCCCTCTTGAAATTGAGGCTTTGGGTGCTGCATACTCGATGGAAGATTTGGTGCATATTGAAGTTATCAATAAAAAAGACATTGTTTTTACCCCAAAAGAAGAAGAAATTAAAAAATATTGGGAAAATAATAAAGATATTTATCAAACACAAAGAGGATATGAGATTTCTAGCATTTTTATACCTTTGGATTCTATTGCAGTAGAGGAAAATGCTTTGGAGCAGTATTATAAGGATTTCAAAAATCAATTTTTAGATTCTAATGGTCAAATTATCCCATTTGCACAAGCCAAAGATAAAGTAATTGAAAAATTTAGAGATTCACAAGCACAAAAGGAAGCGCTTAAAGAATATATTTCTCTACGCAAAGGGGAGAATCAGGAGGCTAAAGATTCTACTATTTATGAGGGAAGCGATGAGTATGGAGCGGATTTTATTAATCTTTTAAGTCAAGTAAAAGAGCAAGAAACTTTGAAACCTATTAGAGTAAATAATAAAGGCAAAGAGGGATATATTACTGCTAAGGTGGTTAAGATTATTCCAAGTCAGCCACAAACTTATGAGGTAGCAAAGGCAAATGCAAAAGAAGATTATGTGAATACAGAACAGATAAGATTATTAGAAGAAAAAGCCACTAAGCAACTTGGAGCATTTAAGGGCGTGAATGTTGGCTATATAGGGTATGGAAGTGAGGTAGAATTAGCAGGACTAACAAAAGAAGAAGCAAATGATTTTATACGCATACTCACAACAAAAAAGGAAGAAAAAGGTTATATTTTGTTGGAAAATAAAGCAATTTTATACCAAATCTTTGACCAAAGAGTAAAAAATTCTGCTATAATTAAAGAAAATTTAGATTTTTTAACACAAAATGGCACTCAAATTAAATCAAGGTTGGTAGAAATAGAGTTTTTAAATTATTTATCAAAAACTTATAAAGTTGTTAGAAAAATCTAAGGAAAAGAATGGAAACGAGCTATAAAGGAAAGGAATTGGAGCAAACCATATTAGGAATCGACATTGGTTCAACAAAAATTTGTGCTGTTATTGCAAATTGTAAAGATGGGATTCCTCATATCATTGGGACTGGTTTTCATAAGTCTCAAGGTTTGAAAAAGGGGACAATTACTAATATTGAACAGGCAAGTAGGGCAATCAAAGAAGCAGTTAATGACGCAAGAAGGGTTGCTGGAACCAACAATAATAAGGCGATTATTTCTATTTCTGGAGCATATACAAAAAGCACTGATAATTCTGGAGTGGTAAATATTCCAAATAATGAAATCGGGATTAAAGAGATTAATCGAGCGATTCAAACAGCTTTGTATAATGCTACTATTCCTAATGAATATGAAGTAATACATATTTTGCCATACAATTTTAAGTTAGATGATCAAGATTTTATTGATGATCCAATGGGAATGACAGGAAGTCGTTTGGAGGTTTCTGTGCGGATTATCACTGCACAAAAATCTAGTTTGGGGAATCTTAAAAAGGCGATTAAATCCGCAGGAATAGAGATTCAAAATATCGTGCTTGCTTCTTATGCCTCTTCTATTGCTGTTTTAAGTGAAGATGAAAAGAATCTAGGTGTAGCGTGTATAGATATGGGAGGAAGCACTTGTGAGCTTATGATTCATGTGGGTAATTCTTTGCGTTACAATGACTTTTTGGGTGTTGGGTCTAATCATATTACCAATGATTTGGCTATGGCACTCCATACGCCACAATCTATTGCCGAACAAGTTAAAATTCAATATGGTGGTTTGTTGAAAACCAAAGAAGATTCTGAAAATCTTATAGAAATACCCAGTATTGGTGGCGATGACAATTCTAAACATCAAGTTTCTTTATCAGTTGTGCATAATGTCGTTTATGCCCGTGTTGAAGAAACTTTGATGATATTGGAAAAATCTTTAGAGAAAAGCAATCTCAAAGAGCAGTTAGGCAGTGGTGTTGTTTTGACTGGTGGAATGGTGCAATTAGAGGGGCTTAGGGAGCTTGCTTCGGCGTTATTTTCTGCGCCAGTTCGTATTGCAAAACCAGTAGAAATTGATGGATTATTTACCGATCTTAAGGGTCCAGAATGTTCTACGGCAATTGGATTGATTTTGTATGCTTCGGGGAAATATACAAATTATGAAATTGATTCTGAAAAACGAATTCGTTATCGTAATGAGAAATTAGAAGATGATACTGCACAATTCCATAGAAATATTCATCTAATGAATCCTCTTCAAGATAAGACTGCTACAAATATTAATCCAGTCAATAGTATTCCTAAGAGTGCAGCGGATATAAAACAGGATTTATCCGGTATCACAGAGATTAAAAAAATTACTCCACGCAGTAATAATGTTTTTATTCAAATTTGGCAGAAATTAACCCAAATGTTTTAATTTAAAAAGGAGCAGAGAAAGATGTTTGATATTCAGGAAGTGAAACAAAATTTTGGTGCAAATATCAAAGTAATTGGTGTTGGTGGTGGCGGAAGTAATATGATTGGTCATCTTATTAGTACTGGGACTTATGAAGGGATTGAACTTGCAGTGGCAAATACAGATGCACAGGCTATTAGCACATCTTTAGCACCGGTTAGAATACAGCTTGGCGAAAAGCTTACCAAAGGTTTGGGTGCAGGTATGAAGCCTCAAGTAGGGGAGGATGCGGCATTAGAGAGTTATGAGGATTTGAAAAAGTTTTTAGAGGGGACAGATATTGTTTTTATTTCAGCTGGACTTGGTGGAGGTACAGGCACAGGTGCAGCTCCAGTGGTTGCAAAAGCCGCTAAAGAAGTAGGAGCTCTTACAGTTTGTATTGTAACAAAGCCTTTTAGATGGGAAGGTAGAAAAAGAACAGAATTGGCAGAAGAAGGTTATAGAAAGCTTAAAGCGGAGAGCGATTCGATTGTTGTTATTCCAAATGATAAATTGTTGTCTATTATCGATAAAAATTTAGGATTAAAAGATAGCTTTAGAATTGTTGATGATGTTTTGGTGCGTGCGGTAAATGGTATGAGTGGGGTGATTCTTTCTCATAGTGCAGGGGATATTAATGTGGATTTTGCGGATGTGCAAACCGTGATGAGCTACAAAGGACTAGCATTAATGGGGATTGGAGAAGCCGCAGGGACAGATGCTGCCAAAGAAGCTATCAAGATTGCTATTGAATCGCCTTTGTTTGATAATATGTCTATTAGTGGGGCAAAAGGTGTGTTGGTGCATTTCTATCTTAATCCAGATTATCCAATGGCGGAAATTTCTAATGCAATGGATGTTGTTTATGATAGCACTGATTCGGATGCGGAAGTGATTTTTGGAACTACTACAGATGCGACTTTGGAAAGAGATAAAGTAAGAATTACTATTGTTGCGACAGGTTTTGAAAAGGAAATTTCTCAAACTCACTCTACAGAATCTAATGATAATTCGACTTTGAAGTTGGTTAATCCAAAAGATATGAGTCAAAGAATCAATCAGCAAAATACTTTACTTAGTGCAAAGAAAAAGATAAGTGGTGATGATTTTACTAATGAAGAATATTTGGATGTCCCTGCATTCTTAAGAAGACAAATGGATTAATTCTACTTAGTTTGTAACTATTTTGAGGGGAAATCCTTTTTATCCCCCCCCCCCAGCATATTAAGGGCTAATGCCACACCTAGCACTTTTGCACTTGTTTTTAGTACTTCTCTTCTTTGTATATTTTGGATTGTATTTGTTTTGGATTCCTTTTTGTGTTATTTTTTTGCTTCTTTGAGTGCTTTAGCATATTCTTCATCACTTGCTAACTCTTCCCAATTCACATTTTGTCCATTTTTCTCTTGTGTGAGGGCTATATGGCTTCCATGGCTTGTATCAGTTGCTCCATGAAAATGTCGAATATTTGGTGGGCAAGAAATCACATCACCTTTTTTTGCAATGGTTGCTGCTTGCCCCGGGATTTTGGTAAGAATCTCGCCATCTGTAACAATGAGTGTTTGTCCTGCTGGGTGTGTATGCCACGCACTCCTAGCGTTTTTGCTAAATTCCACTAAACCTCCGCCAAATTCTCTCCAAGATGTTGATTTAAACAGCGTAGAAACTTTGACTTCGCCACTAAAGATTTTAGAATCTCCCTTAAAACTTCCTAATTCGCCATTTCTTGTGATTGTTTGCGTATCTGCTGCCATAAGCATACCTCCTAAAAATAAAGTTAAAATGAGTGTTTTTTTCAATGGTGTCTCCTAAAGTAATTTTGGGATTTAAATTTCTAAATTGCCTTTGTAGTTGCGTTTGAGGCTTGAAGTCTCTTATTTTGCGGCAAATCAATTTAACACAAATTGCTTGGGTGCAAACTTGAAAATAGCAATTTTGTGAAATGTTAAATCACAAATACAATTATAAAAGATGAGAGTTAGTCTAAGTCAAGAGGAAAATCAAAAAAAGCGATAAGTTTGGATTTGCCCCCTTAAAAAGGGGATTAGATTTATGAATCAAGGTATTTCTTGTATTCTTGCAATGGCAGGTTAGCAGCATTGGCACTAAAGATACAAAAAGGTTCTTTTTCTTGTAATCCTAAATATTTGAAGCTATGGTAAATTGGGAGTAGAATCTCTTTGATTGTTGCACCATGGTGTCCATCATAGCTAGATTCTGCTCCGCCTAGTGTGGTAATAATGCCAAATTTTTTGCCATTTAGCAGCTTGGGTTCATTCCCATACAAAATCCCCGTCATCACTCTATCTTGCCATTCCTTTAAAAGGCTTGGAGTGCTAAACCAAAAAAGCGGAAATTGAAAGATAATCGTATCTGCCTCTTTGAGTAGTGCCTTTTCGGCTTCTGCGTCAATCTTGCCATCAGGATAAGTGGTGGTAAGATTGTGGATTTTGATGTGATTAGAATCTTTAAGTGATTCTAGTAACGCCTTATTGACTTTGGAGTTTTCCCAAAATGTGTGGGCAAAAAGTATTAGTGTTTTCATAATAAATTCCTTTAGTTTGTAATGTTTTATCATAGTATTACTTTTTTGATTTTTGGCTTAATTTCTTTTTGGAGTTTGTTGTTTTTATGCAAGTTGTAAGGGGAATTTAGTAAAATTATATATTTAAGGTTTGATAGAAAGGGCAAAATTGTATCAAAAAATAATAGAATTAATGGAACAATGGGGAGTTTCTAAAGAAGATATTGAGTTTTATTCACAAAGCATATATACCAAAAATTTTGCAAAAGGGCAAAAAATCTTTAGCACACAAGATGAGTGCAGGGGATTAGTTTTGATTGAATATGGAACGCTTAGGGCTTATATTATCTCGCCTTGTCTAAAAGAGATTAATCTTTTTGTGTTGCATGGGGGAGATTATTGCATTCTTTCGGCTTCTTGTATGCTAAAAAATATTAGTTTTGAAGTGAATTTGGAATTTGTAGAAACTTCAAATGTTTTTATTTTGCCAAGCAAAATTTTCAATCAATTAAGCACAAAGTATCCAAAAGCAAAGCAGTTTCATTTGGATTTGGTTTCACAAAGATTAAGTAAGGTGGTTGATTCTCTTACTTCTTTGGCTTTTGAGCCTTTGGCAGATAGAATCTTGAAGTTTCTTCAAGAAATAGCTTTGGCTAATCAAGGCAACAAAAAGATTCTTTATATTACGCACGAAGAGATTGCAAATGCACTTGGGAGTGCTAGAGAGGCAGTTTCAAGAGTGCTAAAAGATTTGGCAAAACAAAATAAAGTCGCATTAAAAAGAGGAATGATAGAGCTTTTGTGAATCCCCCCTTGATCTATTTTTATACTATCATATATACCTTTGATATAACATAAAGGCAAATCAATAGAAATCACTAGGAATAACTAGGATAGATTAAACATTGTATTTTACGCAGTTTGTGGAATAAATGGAAACAAAAATAAAAGGATAGAAAAGTATGGCAGAGAGGAAGGGATTCGAACCCTCGAAGGCTTGCACCTTACACGCGTTCCAGGCGTGCTCCTTCAACCACTCGGACACCTCTCTAAAGCTGGAATTTTATCCTAATAAAAATAAGAAAGCATTGAATCCCAAAAGGGATTCTAAAAATTATTTTGCAGTTGCCATTTTTCTTCTTAAATAAGCAATTTTGCTTTGTAGTGGTAGATTTTTGGGGCAAACATCGTGGCAAGCAAGTAAGCTCATACAACCAAAAACACCATTATCATCACCTACTAATTCATAATAATCAGCATCTGTGCGTTCATCATGTGGGTCAAGCATAAATCGAACGACCCGATTTAATCCCGCTGCCCCTACGAAATCTTCACGCATTAGTTTAGTTCCACAAGATGCAATGCAGCAACCACATTCAATACATCTATCAAGCTCAAAAACTTCTTGTGCTACTTCAGGCTCTACGCGTTCTTCGAGCTGGCTCATATGTTCTTCGCTTTTTTCTTGTGCATGAATCCAGCTCTCTACTCGCTTGCTCATACCATTAAACCAATTTCCGGTATCTACGGATAAATCTTTGATGAGTTTAAATGCAGGAAGTGGCATAAGTGTGATAACGCCATCAGGAAAATCTTTGGTCAAAGTTCTGCAAGCAAGTCTTGGGCGTCCATTAATCATCATTCCACAACTTCCACAAATTCCCGCACGGCATACAAAATCAAAACTCAAATCCGGATCAAATTGCTCTTTAATCATATTTAAAACAATAAAAATTGTCATAGAATGTGCTTCTTGCAATTTATATTCCACAAAATGTGGTTTTGAGATTGCACTATTTGGATCAAATTTTAGTACCCTAATTGTCAATGTTCTGTTGCTATTCTCTACTGCTCCACTCATTGTTTATCTCCTATTCTTTGGTTGCGTGCTTTGTAATATGATTGTAATTCAAATGGCATCAATGCTTCTTGAATCTCATAGCGATCTTTACCTTCTGCTTCCATTTTTGTGCGAATATTATCGATTTCTTCTTGTCTTTTTAGACTTTCTGGATTTTCAATAATCATTCCCTTAGCTCCGTATCCTCGGAATCCCGGTGCAATTTCCATTGTAGAAATATCTAATGGTTCATAAGTAATGGTTGGCAAGGTTTGATTTGGATCTTCCCAAGAAGTTAAGGTGCGTTTTAACCAATTTAAATCATCGCGTTTAGGGAAATCTTCTCTACTATGTGCTCCACGGGATTCTGTTCTATCTAATGCACCTTTAGCAACACATAATGCGATTTTTAGCATTTTTGGGACACGATAAGCTTCTTCTAATTCTGGATTTGCGTGCATTCTTTTGGTTTTAATGCTGATATTTTTTGAGCGGATATAGAGCTTTTCTAACTCATCAACAGCTTCTTGCAAATGTTTTCCATCTCGGAAGATTCCTACTTTATCTCCCATTATTTCTTTCATTTTGTTTTTGATTTCAAAAACATTCTCTCCATTTTCTTTGGCAAGAATATCTTCAAGATACTTTTGCTCTTTTTGCAAAAATTCTTCTACAAGTTTGGTTTCAATATCTGCATAAGTTTGTTGGCAACTTTCTGCAAAATAATCACCGATAATCATACCACTTACCACCGCTTCGCTGACTGAATTTCCGCCAAGGCGATTAAAGCCATGCAAATCCCAACAAGCAGCTTCACCAGCAGAGAAAAGCCCTTTTAAGGCACTTTCGCCTTTGTGGTTGGTTCGGATACCTCCCATAGAATAGTGTTGCATTGGTTTAACAGGAGCCCATTTTTCTGCAGGATCAATCCCCGCAAAACATTCACAAATTTCTTGCACATCTCTTAAATTTGTCTCAATGTGTTGGCGTCCCAAAATCGAAATATCTAGCCACAAGTGTTCTCCATAGGGAGATTTTACACCTTTGCCCTCACGGATTCTTTGAATCATTCTACGAGAAACAACATCACGACTTGCTAATTCTTTTTTTTCTGGCTCATAATCGGGCATAAAGCGATATCCATCAACATCACGCAAGATTCCACCATCACCACGACAACCTTCAGTAAGCAAGATGCCACTTGGGAAAAGTGCAGTTGGATGGAATTGTACTGCTTCCATATTGCCAAGTTTTGCGACACCTGTTTCAAGAGCAATCGCAGTTCCTGTTCCTTCACAAATCACAGCATTTGTAGTATCTTTGTAGATTCTTCCATAACCACCAGTTGCAATAAGAGTTCCTTTTGCGACATAGGCAATTAATTCTCCTGTGATTAAGTCTCTAACTATTGATCCATAGCATCGACCATCTTTGTGAATAATCGCAATCGCTTCTTTTCTGTCGTGGATTTCTACATTGTGCTTTAATGCTTCATTTGCCACTGCAAAAAGCATTGTATGCCCTGTGGCATCAGCTGTATAGCAAGTTCTCCACTTTTTAGTCCCTCCAAAATCTCTTGAGTGAATTAACCCATGTCTAAAATCTTCTTCGGTGATAGTTGTTTTTTGGGCATTGATAACTGCAGTTCTATCCCCTTTTTTGATTCTTGTCCAAGGCACTCCCCAAGCCGCTAATTGTCTAATAGCCTTTGGTGCGGTTGTTACAAACATTCTTGCTACTTTTTGATCGCATCCCCAATCGCTTCCTTTTACGGTATCAGCAAAGTGTAAATCTTCATTATCCCCATCGCTCATTTTGGAGTTACCAAGACTTGCTTGCATACCGCCTTGTGCTGCTGCTGAGTGACTTCTTTTGACTGGAATAAGACTTAAAACGATTGTGCTTAATCCTTTTTCTTGACAGGCTACTGCAGCTCTAAGACCTGCTAATCCTCCACCAATTACTAATGAATCACAATATACTATTTTCATAAAAACTCCTATAAACTTTTTCCAAGAGCAATCCAAGTGAAATCTGCAATAAATGCAATTACCCCAAGAATAATAAATACTGAAAATACTGCGATTTTCACATTTCTTCTTTTAATGTTGCTTTTTGCAGTTGTTGAAGCTTCAAGTGGAATCCATTTGATAATCACACGATATAAACCAATGCTTGCATGTAATACCATTACTACAAGTAAAACAAGATAAAATTCTGCTAAGTTTCCTTCTACAAATCTTGCTGCTGAAGTTAAAGCATTAATATCGGTAGAATTGAAGAGAATAGTTACTAAATGCGCACTACCCAAGAAAAATAACGCAAAACCTGTGAGGAATTGTATCCACCAAAGTGTAGTATCGCAATGTTTCATTAAAGATTTGTGAGTCTTAAAAATCATTAATTGTTGAAAATTTGCTGGAAACTTTCTCATTGCCAAAAATGCGTGAGCTACGAAAAATGCACTAATGATAATAACAACAAATGTTGTAAGCAGTGGAATACCTTTGCCAAAAATCAATGAACCTTCACTAAAGGCAACCACGGCATTAAACGCATCAACACCAAAAAGGATTGAGGAAGTAAAACACATATGAAATAAAATAAAAATCGCTAAAACTAGCCCTGTAATACTCTGCCACATATCCCAACGCGCAGGATTCTTCCTTTTTTTTCTTTCTGAAGTTATTTTTAGATAACTTTGAATCACTACTTCATCATTTTGCATAAAATCCTCCTATTAAAGTAGTAAATATACTAAGCGCTTTCCGCACAAACTCCCTTCCTTTATGTAATCCAAATTTGCATTATAAAACAATAATGAATAAAATTCCATAAATATTGCAAATTTTTAATAATTAGTAGAAAATAATCTAAACTTAAGAATTAATAGAATATAAAACATAAAAAAACCAAAAGTGCAAGGAGAAGGCAATGTTTGTCTTTAGTGACCAAGAGCTTTTAAAGCCTGTGGAGATGGTAATAGAAAAGGTTCGCCCTATGTTAATCAATGATGGCGGGAATGTTACATTGCTAAAAATAGAAAATGGAAAGGTTTATGTGCGATTAGAGGGTGCCTGTAAGGGCTGTCCTAGTAGTTCCCAAACATTAAAATTTGGCATTGAAAGGGCATTGAAAAATGAGATTCACCCCGATATTGAATTAATCAATGTAGGCTAAAATGGATTTGACTAAACAATTTTTAAAATTTCTAAAAAAAGCAAATGTTTTTTTTCAAAAAGGGCAGTATTTGGAATGTCTTGAGGCTTGTTCTTTGGCTAATGGAATCCTTCAAGGGATTCAAGAGGATTCTAGCATTCCTATAAAAAAACTTTCATTTTTGCAAATGCTAACTTTGCTTGCAGATATGGCATTAGAGCACCAAGAAGAAGCTAGAGCGTTGTATGAATATTATCAAGTGATTAAAAAAACAAAAAACGCTCCAAAAGAGATTATTAAAATGATTGAAAATTGCGATAGGGATGTGCTAATGCTCAATCTTGCAATTCAAAGAATTCAAGAAGCAGATATTGATAAAAATGATGGAATCTTATACAAAGATTTTCAAAAAGTTGTGAATAATGTTGGATTTAAAGAGGCTTTTGAGGATTTGATGTTTAGCACAAAAATTATTTTTACCAATAAGGGAGATTTTTTGTTTTTTATGCAAAATCTTGTTGATTATGGGTTTAAAGATATTGCAATTAATTATTTTGAAAATATTGGAAATATTCTTTTTTTGGACAGGGATTTTCTAAAAATTTATAAACGAATTTTGAAATCTGGAGAATGTTGATGAAAATTGCTCTTAAGGGTGCAAGTGATTTTAAGTTTTTGAGTGATGATTCAAGGGAAAATCCAAAAGATTGTGCATTTTTGGTTACTCAAAGTTCGCAAAAATATTTTCAACAAGCCAAAGATAATGGTTTTGAGATTTTTATCACCCCGCAAGATTTGAAAAAATATTTGGATTTGAATCTCAAATTAATTGGCATTACAGGCACAAATGGCAAGACTACAACAGCAGCAATGATATATTCTATTCTTTTGGATATGGGTTATAAAGTTGGCTTATTGGGGACAAGAGGATTTTTTGTCAATGGCATTCAAAAGCGTCAAAAAGGGCTTACAACGCCATCTTTACTGGAAGTTTATACAGCTATTAATGAGGCAAGGCAAGAAGATTGTGAATTTTTTGTAATGGAAGTTAGCTCTCATGCTATCGTGCAAAATAGAATCGAGGGCTTAGAGTTTGCTTTGAGGATTCTTACAAATATTACAAGTGATCATCTTGATTATCATAAAACATTAGAAAATTATATTGCTACCAAAAATTCCTTTTTTGCTACTCCAAAAGATGAGAAACTTATCAATAAAGATGAGAAAAACGCTCAATATTCTTTGCAAAATACAATGACTTATGGAATTGAATCTAATGCAACTTTTCACATTAAAGCTTATAGCCTAAAAGGGGGAATCACAGCACAAATTGCTTATGGCAAGGAAGAAGCTATGCTAAATGCCTATCTTTTTGGCAAACATAATCTTTATAACGCCCTTGCTGCTATTGGTGCAGTGAAAATACTCACCAAATCACCTCTCCAGATGATTGCAGACAAATTAGAAAATTTTGGCGGAGTTTTGGGGAGAAT
Source organism: Helicobacter pullorum (assembly GCF_900638355.1). Classification (GTDB taxonomy): domain Bacteria; phylum Campylobacterota; class Campylobacteria; order Campylobacterales; family Helicobacteraceae; genus Helicobacter_D; species Helicobacter_D pullorum. Next base: position 316,959 of record NZ_LR134509.1, read on the forward strand.
GCAGGTTGTGAATGAAAAACCCTTGATTATTGTTGATTTTGCACATACACAAGATGGAATGGAGCAGGTTTTTCAATCTTTTTTGCACCAAAAAATTGTAGTTATCTTTGGTGCTGGGGGTGATAGGGATAAGACAAAACGCCCTAAAATGGGGTATTGTGCAAGTAAATACGCAAGTAAAATTTATATTACAAGCGATAATCCGCGTAGTGAAAATCCAAAAACGATTATGCAAGAAATTCTCAATGGAATCCCTAAAGATAAACAATCAAAAGTATTCTTAGAAGAGAATCGTGCCCTAGCCATTCAGAGGGCTATTAAAGAGCTTTGTGATGATGAGGTGCTATTGGTGCTTGGCAAGGGCGATGAGAAATATCAAATCATCGGAGATGAAGTGTTGCATTTTGATGATGTTGAAGAGATACAAAAATCCCTTCAATTGTATTTTAAGTGATAATAGGTTTATTTCCTTATTTGTCCATTGCCTCGAATTTTGTATTTGTAGCTTGTAAGAGAATCTACTCCCATTGGACCTCTTGCGTGGAGTTTTGAAGTCGAGATGCCAACTTCTGCCCCATAGCCAAACTCTCCCCCATCGCTAAAACGCGTAGAGGCATTGACATAAACGCACGCACTATCAATCTTGTTTAAAAATTCCTCTGCTATGCTATAATCCTCGCATAAAATAGCCTCACTATGCCCACTTCCAAAAGTTTGTATGTGTTGGATTGCCTCTTGTAAATCTTGCACGATTCTAAGATTTAAAATGTTTTCATTGTATTCAATGTGATAGGATTCTAGCGGGATTAATTGGCATTCTATATTGTTTTGACTTAGAATCTCACATGCTTTCTTGCAGCCTTTGAGAATCGTTTCTTTTTGCTTGAGTGCTTGAGCGACTTTGGGCAAAAATTCCTCTGCAAAGCTAGAATCAATAAGCAAAGTTTCACAAGCATTGCAGGTGCTGGGGCGTGAAGTTTTTGCATTAATGATTACTTCAATGGATTGTTCTATTTTGCAACTATGGTGAGTAAAAATATGGCAAACTCCCTTATCGTGCTTGATAATAGGGACTTTGGCATATTGACTAACAAAAGAAATCAATCCTTCTCCACCGCGTGGAATGAGTAAATCTACATATTCTTTAGCCTCCAACAGCTCTTTTAACTCTTCTCTATTTTTCATACTAGGCAGCAAAACAATCGCTTCTTGTGGAAGGTTGTATGTTTGTAAAACTTGAGAGAAAACTTCTACAATAGCTTCATTAGAGTTTTGTGCTTCTTTGCCCCCTTTTAAGATACATACATTGCCACTTTTGAAGCAAAGTCCAGCAGTATCACTTGTGACATTTGGTCTTGATTCATAAATAATTGCTATTAAGCCAAGTGGAACGCTTACTTTTTGTATCTCTAAGCCACTTGCATTGCAAAAACCGCTTAAGATTCTATTTAAAGGGTCTGGAAAATCTGCAATTTCTCTTAAGGAATTTGCCATATCAACAATGCGTTTTTCATTGAGCATTAACCGCTCTAGCATAGCGGAATTGAGATTGTATTGTTTGGCGTTTTCCAAGTCTTTTTGGTTTGCTTCTAGGATTTTTAGAGTTTTGTTTTCTAAATTTCTTGCACAATCTCTTAAGAAATTTTGCCTTATTGTGTGTGGGAGCTGGGAGAGAATGTTTTTTGCTTCTTTGGCTTTTTTCAAGGTTTCATAAAGTTTCATCAGCTCTCCCTAAACATTCTTCGTGCGAGTTTTTTGGCTTTTACTTCCTCTTCTTCTCGTTTTAATGAAGTGTAAGTTGCGTTAGTGTAGTCCTCTAAGATTTTTTGGCTATTGATTTTTTTGCCATCAATAGGGCTTAATTTTTTATATTCTCCATTACTTTGAAGTTCGTGTGCTTGAGAATTGTCTTCACTTTGGAGGCGAATTATGCCAAAAAGTTTATCCGCGAGATTTTTTTCAAATACCGGTGTCATTAATTCCACTCTGCGTTCCAAATTTCTAGGCATTAAATCTGCACTTGCAAAGTAGATTTGTGGAGTTGCATTTTTGAAATAATAAATGCGGGCGTGTTCTAAATATTTCCCTACAATAGAAACGACGCGGATATTTTCACTCACTCCCTTGATACCCGGTTTCAAACAACAAATTCCACGCACGATTAAATCAATCTTAACTCCAGCATTAGAAGCCTCATAAAGTGCCAAAATCACATCGGTATCCACGATAGAATTTGCTTTTAGGATAATTCTTCCCTCACTTCCCATTTTAGCTTCATTAGTGATTAATTCTAAAATCTTTGGTTTGATTTGCAAGGGTGCTGCAAGAAGTGTGTTGAGCTTGGATTTGTGTGAGAATCCAGAGAGGTTGTGAAAAAACTTGATTGCATCTTGGGTAAATTCTTTTTTGGAAGTCATATAGCTAATGTCTGTGTAGATTTTGGCGGTGCTTGGATTATAATTGCCCGTGCTTAAATGCACATATTCACGCAATTCTTTGTCTTCTTTTTTGATTACAAGTGCGATTTTGGCATGGACTTTTAGCCCGGGGACTCCATAGATTACATGTGCGCCAGCTGATTCTAGGGCTTTTGCCCAATGTAGATTGTTTTCTTCATCAAATCTTGCTTTTAGCTCTACTAGGGCAGTTACTTGCTTGCCATTTTCGGCTGCTTCAATGAGTGCTTTTACAATGGGTGAATTTTTGCCTACACGATAAAGTGTCATACGAATAGAAAATACATCGGGATTTTTGGCAGCATTTTGGATAAAGCTGACAATGGGGTCAAAACTCTCATAAGGTTGGAATGAAAGAATATCTTGTGTATCTAAAATAGAAAAAATATTTACATTAGAATCTAAGGGTGGTAGAATCTTTGGCGTGTAGTTTGGAAATGTAAGTTGGGCGAAATTTTTGTTCCCCACAATTTCCCATAGAATGCTTGAATTCATCGGCACTTCGCATTCATAAATATCTTCAGGAGAAACGCGGATATAATTTGTAATAAATTTTTTGAGTTCATTATCCGAAGTTTTACCGATTTCTAAGCGGATAATCTCTCCCTTTCTACGAGATTTTAAGCCCTCTGTCATCAAAGCTAAGAAGTCATCGCCTTCTTCCTCTTCTATTTCAATATCTGCATTTCTTGTCACCCTAAAAGCAGTCCAGCTTAGCACGCGAAAACCCGGAAATAATTCGCTTGTAAATTCTGCTACAACGCTATCTGTCAAAACATAAATATCCCCAAGCTTGATAAATCCCGGAAGCATTCTTGAGATTCTTGTCATACCAAATTTGATTTCATTTGGATTATTGAGACTTTGAAGTTTTAATGCCAAAACATAGCTAAGATTATTGAGGTGCGGGAATGGGTGAGTGGCATCTACAGCAATAGGCACTACGATGGGATAGAGGTGATTCATAAAATAAGTTTGCAATTCTTTTTTTTGGGATTTTTCAACTTCCTCATAATTTTTGATACAAAGCCCGAGTTTTTTTAACTCACTAATGATTTCAAAATAGCAAGATTCCAAAAGCTTTTTTTCATTTTTCAAATAAGTCCGAATCTCATCTAACTGCTCTTTTGGAGTTAGCCTATCTGCCCCGCTTTCTGTGATTCTAGCAGCATATAGTCGCTTCAATCTAGCAACACGCACCATATAAAATTCATCGAGGTTTGTCCCATAAATGGCGATGAATTTTAGACGCTCTAGAAGTGGATTTTCTTTGTTTTGAGCTTCGCTTAAAACTCTAGTGTTGAATCGCAGCCAAGAAAGTTCGCGGTTAATGAAATTGGAAGGTTGATTCAAAGGATTTGTCATTTTTGTCCTTTTTGGAAGTTTTTATAATTATACCTTAGCATTGTAAAAATATCCAAAAGATTTTTGATGAAAGTTTTTGAAGAGTTGAAAATTTATTCTTAAATTATATGGTTGTCAATATAATAGAATTAATGGAATTTTATAAATGGTGTGAAAGTTAGGTTTCAAAATGATATAATTCTTAATAAAATTTTTATTGAATATATTTAGAGGATAAGGATTGTAAAATTTATGGAAATAGAACAGCTAGCTTATTCTAAAGTTACTGAGGGCGAACAATTTTTGACTAAGCTTTTACATGAAAAGTTGAGTGGAGACTATGAGATTTATATTCAACCTAAACTCAATGGAAATCGTCCTGATATTATTGTTTTGCATCGAAAAAAAGGCCTATTTATTATAGAGATTAAGGATTGGAAGTTAGAGAGATTCCATAAAGATGAAAAAGAGCAATTTTTCAAATATATTTATAAAAATAACAAGCAAAAAACAATTCAGGTTTCTAGTCCAACTGTGCAAATTAATCGTTATAGAAATTTTTTTCGCAATTATTCTATTGATCCAAAAAATATTTTGTGTTTCATGTATTTTCATAATGCAACTGCCAAGGAAGCACAAGATTTTATCGGACAACAAAATGTTGAATTTTTTGGCTATGATAATGTTGAAGCTATAATTCACAGAATCCAAAAAAGTCAAAATATTATTCAATATGAAATAATACATCAACTCTTAAATCTCTTACACACAGTAGAAATGGGCGTAAAAATCCATACCACTTCGCAACAAAATGCACTTATAGAACATAAACCTGGTTCATGGCGTAGGGTGAAGGGGGCAGCTGGATGTGGCAAAACTTTAGTTATAGCCCAAAAAGCAGGTATTCTTGCTTCTATTAAAAAGACTGTTTTGGTGGTATGCTACAATATCACATTGACAACTTATATTGAAGAAAAAATTAGAGAAGTTAAAAGAAAATTTGATTTAAACTGTATTGATGTTTTTCACTTTCATGGATTGGTTAGATACATTAATGATATAAATGGAAGAATAATTAAAAGAAAAAGTAATTTTGTGGAGTGGGAAGCAGAAGCTTTTGAAAACTTCAAAGATATTTTAAAAAATGAAAAAGATGATGATGATGTGAAAATACCAAAATATGATGCAATTTTGATTGATGAGGGGCAGGATTTTCAACAAGAATGGTTTGAAATATTGCTTTGTTTGCTGAAACCCGATGGGGAACTTTTATTGGTTGCTGATGATAAGCAAAATATTTACGAACGCAAACTTTCTTGGATTGATAGAGGAATGAAGGGTCAGGGATATAAATTTAGGGGAGCTTGGGGATTACTTTCTGAGAACAAAAGAATAAAAAGTGTTGGCTATGAAAGATTGAAGTATGAACTTAATCGCTTTGCTAATATTTTTTTAAAAGATTATCTAAAAAATAATCCTGATAAATCCTTTGGCTATATTCAAGAAGAACCTATCAAACAAGGTATGCAAAAAAGCATTCCAATGGATATTTTAAAATGGATTGATTTAGAGCACCATAATATAGAGCAAATAATATTTGATACCTATTGTGAAATTTGTAAGGATTTTAATAATAAAGATATTGCTATTGTTACTACTAATAAAAGGGAAGTAGAAATTATTGTTGAATATTTTGTTGAAAAAGGAATTAAAGTTGAATATTTAGGAAAAGAGGAGAATAATAAAAATTCAAAAAAGGGTTTCTCTAATGAATCTCAAAATATTAAGATTGTCAATCTACATAACTATAAAGGTTTAGAGGCAAAAGCCATTATTTTTCTAACAAGTAATAAACCTAATACACCTAAGATTGCAATTGAAACTTATATAGGCATTACACGAGCAAAAGAATGCATTGTTGTTCTAAATCGCGTTAAGGAATATGAGGAATATGGAGTATCTTGGAAGAGGTATGAAAGCAGAAGCTAAGAGATTATTTTCTAATCTCTTTAATCCTTGCAGATTTACCACTTCTAGTGCGTAGATAATAGAGTTTTGCGCGTCTAACGCGACCGATTTTAAGCACCTTGATACTATCAATACTTTCTGAATAAATAGGGAAAATTCTTTCAACCCCAACGCCATTAGCACCGATTTTTCTAATCGTAAAAGTCTTGCCTGTGCCAACCCCGCGTAAAGAAATACAAATCCCTTCGAAATTTTGGATTCTTGTTTTGTCGCCTTCTGAAATACGAATCCCAACCCTCAAAGTATCTCCAGCTTTAAATTGTGGAATCTCTTTTCCTGCCATTTGTGCATCTTCAAAATGCTGAATGTATTTATTTCTCATTTTTTAACCTTTGTTTGTATTGCCAATAGAGGTCTAATCTATGGAATCTAGTTTTTGCCTCTGATGCTTTTAATTTTAAGTCGCAAATTTTAGCATGATTTCCCTTTGAATACTCTGAAGGAATACTTAAATTTTTAAAAATATGAGGTTTGACAAAATTTGGCGCTTCAAGCAAAAAATCTTCATAACTCTCGCCCTTTAGAGATTCTCTATTGCCAAGCACTCCATTAATTTGCCTTGCAATGCTATCACACAAACAAAGTGCTGCAAGCTCACCACCTGTCAAAATAAAATCCCCTATGCTAAAAACTTCATTTGCATAAAGCTCAATCAATCTTTCATCAAATCCTTCATAACGCCCACAAACAAAAACAATATGCTCTTTTTTTGCCAAACGCCTAGAATCTTTGTGGTTAAAATTTTTCCCACAAGGTGTTAAAAAAATAATATGTGCTTTGGAATCTTGATTTTTGATAGATTCCAATGTATCACTCAATGCAAAAGGCTCTAGCACAAGCCCAGCACCTCCACCAACTTGATAATCATCAACTTTCAAAAATCGATTTTTGCTAAAATCTCTTGGATTTATGTATCCAACAGAAATTTTTTGATTTTTTATAGCGCGGCACAAAATCGAATCGCTAAAATACGATTCTAATAAATGCGGAAATAGGCTCACAAAAGAAAAGTGCATTAGCTATTTTCCAAAATTTCTTTACAAAAATTTGTATGGATTATCTTAGGGGTTGTGTGGATATCCACTTCTTTGATATAGCGTTTTTCATAAGGCACTAGAAAGCTTTTTGGGAATCCTTTGGCTTGTAAATCGTGGCTAGTTTTTATTGATAAGAAATCTTTTTGCCCAAATCTTTCTATTTCGCATACTTCCCCCAAAATTTCTTCTGATTCAAGTATTTTGCTCCCTATAATCTCAAACCAAAAAAATTCATCTTCTTTTAATTTGCAATGTTCTTTGGTAAAATCTTGCGTTGTGTAGAGTATGAGGTTTGTGAATTGTTTTGCGATTTCTCTTGAATTAATTTGAGTAAATTTTATGCGAGAGTTTTCTTTGTTGTAGGATTGTATTGTCAAATCACCTATTTGCGAAAAATAAGTATCGCCCACTTTCAAAACTTCGGGAAAGTCTGTTAATAAATGCAAAAGGACTTCCCCTTTTACACCTACTGGGCGACCAATTTTTGCGACACTTACCCAATCTTTTTGTATTTTGTGTTTTTGAAGCATTACTCGGGTTTTACAATCACTCTGTATGAATTCCCATCTTTTGCTTTTAAACCAGAAATAATGGTTTTAATGGCACTAATCATTTTGCCATCTTTTCCGATTAATCTTCCAGCATCTTGTGCAGAAGAGATAATCTCTATTTCATAAAAATTTGTGTCCAATTCTTTTTTATGAATTTGTATTTTTTCAGGTTCATTGACAATTTTTTTGACATATAATTCAACGAATTTTTCAACCATTATTTTGTGATTGCCTGTACTCTTTCACTCATTTTTGCACCAACGCTTGTCCAATATTTCAAACGCTCTGCATCAAATTTCACAGTTGAAGGTTCTGTCAAAGGATTGTAATAGCCAATAGATTCAATCCAACCCCCATCTCTTTTTTTTCTACTATCTGTTACTACGATTCGATAAAATGGTTTTTTCTTGCGTCCCATTTTTGTTAGACGAATAACTGTTGCCATAAGCAAACTCCTTAAAATAAATCTAATTTTACAGACATAAATCTGTCTAAAAATGAAATTTTATTCTTTTTTAGACAAACTTATGCTTAAAGAGAAAAGATTATCTCTTTAAACCTCCCATTCTAGCATCTTTCATCAAAGCCATTAGGTCGCTCATTCCGCCTTTTGATGAGAATCTTTTTGCCATTTTTGCGGCATTTTCAAATTGTTTTAAGAATCGATTCACATCACTTACATCAACCCCAGCTCCAAGTGCTATGCGTTTTTTGCGACTACCATTTAATAAATCGGGATTTTCTCTCTCTTTGGGCGTCATTGAATTTACCATTGCTCTTATTTGTTTGATTTCTTTGGAATTGTCCAAATCAACATCTTTTAAAGCACCAGCCATATTTCCAAGCCCCGGAAGCATTGAAATGATAGATTGCATAGAGCCAATTTTTTTGATATTGTCCATTTGTGCTAGAAAATCATTGAAGGTGAATTTACCCTTTTTGATTTTTTTGGAAATATCTTTTGCTTCTTTTTCACTGATAATCGCTGCTGTTTTTTCGGCTAGTGAATGAATATCTCCAGCCCCCATAAGTCTTCCAACGATTCTTTGGGGGATAAAAACTTCCAAATCAGGAATCTTCTCTCCTACCCCAATAAAACGCAATGGAATTCCGAGTTGATGTGCGATAGAAAGAGCGATTCCGCCTTTGCTATCTCCATCAAATTTGCTTAAAATTACTCCGCTTAAATCCATTTTTTCATGGAAAATCGCAGCACTTTTCACACCATCTTGCCCGCTTAGGCTATCTACAACATAAAAAATTTCATTAGGTTGGATAGAATCTTTAATCCCTTGTAACTCTTGCATTAAATCTTCATCAATAGCCAAGCGTCCTGCACTATCCACAATTAATACATCATAAAGCCCAGAAATAGCCTTTTCTTTAGCGGCTATTGCAATTTCAATAGGGCTTTTATTTTCTTCATAGAAAAAATCCACTTCTACTTGCAAACTTAATTGTCTAAGCTGCTCAACTGCCGCTAATCTTTGCAAATCACACGCAGCTAGCAAAACTTTCTTTTGTTTGTTTTTGAGGTAGTTTGCTAGTTTTGCTGTGGTTGTGGTTTTACCACTTCCTTGCAAACCAGCCATTAGGACAATTGTTGGGGGTTTGGGAGCAAAAATAAAACCATAATTTCCCGGTGCGGTTAAGATATGTGTTAAAGATTCTTTTAATGCGTTTAAAAAATTTTCCTTTCCAATTCCGGCTAATTTTGTTTTTTGTTCTATTTCTTCTAAAAGAGATTTTAGAACTTTGTAATGAACATCGGATTTTAAAAGAGTTTTTTTTAATTCATCTAATGCTCTTTTTAGGGCTTTTTCATCATCTTGAAAGCGAATTTTGTTAATCGCACTTTGAAAACTTTCTGTAATTGCACCAAACAAGTTTTTATCCTTAAGAAATCAAATTGGTAAATTTTATAAAATTTTTTGGCTTAGATTCTATAAAATTTTAACTTTAAATACAATAAAAACTTTTATCAAATAAGACAATTTTGGGCTATATTTAAAGTTTTGTTTGCTTTGATGGATTAGGTTTGCGTATTTTAGAAAACAGCAAAATTTTAATTCATTTAAAGAAATAATTTTATTGACAAAAAAATATTTTATTGTAAAATAAAAATTTAATTAATAAAAGTTATCCTAAAATAATTATAGGAGCTTCTGTTTTGAAAAATGTATAGAATCTTGAGTGTTTAGAGGCTCTTATAGTTTTTGGGAGTTAAAATATTTAAAGGAATTTATTGATGTTTGAAGAAGTTTTGAAGCAAAATAATTTAAAAATCACTCCACAACGCGTTGCAATTTTGAAAGAAATCAAAAAAAGTGGGCATATTAGTATTGAAGAAATTTATGAAAATATCAAAGAGATTCATCCTTCAATTTCCCTAGCAACAATTTATAAAAATCTTACTTCTATGCAAGAGGCTCATATTGTCGATGAAGTTAAACTTCCCAACCAAAAACAACGCTATGAGCTTGTCAAACAACCTCATATACATCTTATTTGCGAGAAATGCGGAAGTATTATGGATATACATTTTGATAATTCTATTGAAAGACTTAAAAAAGAATGTGAAGAGCAAACTCATTATAAAGTCAAGGATACTTCTATAGCTTTGCTTGGTGTTTGTCCAAAATGCCAGTGATTTGGTTTTTGTATGACTTTGACTTTTGTTGCCATGAAGATTGGTAGCAGAGAAAGCTTGATTTTGTAGTTTTGTAAAATTAGATTATAAAACAATAATGGCATATAATTTGAGATTTAGAAAAGTATAGAGTATCTAAAACTTATTTTTGAGTGCTAATTAATGCTTTTGTGAAATTTAAAAATTTAGAAAACATTGAGTATAATAACGCCCAAAATTTTAATGTAGCATTTGTTTGTTGAGCGAAGAATAACTTAAGAAAAGTTATTTAGAACTCAACAAAAGCTTTGGAAGTTTGATTTTGCATCATAAAATTAATAAAGGAATAGTAAATGTTTGAATGGATTTTTAGTGCGGAGATGTGGATAGCCTTAGCGACTTTAATTGGGCTAGAAATAGTGCTTGGGATTGACAATATTATTTTTATTGCAATTTTGGTTGGTAGGCTTCCAAAAGAACAAAGACAGAAAGCTAGAATCTTTGGTTTGAGTTTGGCAATGATTACGCGGTTATTGTTGTTGCTTTCTTTGTTTTGGATTATGAAACTAACTACCCCATTATTTAGTGTGTTTTCTCAAGAGATTTCTGGACGAGATATTATTTTGATTTTGGGGGGATTGTTTTTGATAGCAAAATCCACATTAGAGATTCATCATGATATTGATAATGCTGGGGAAAAAAGCGATGAAGATATACTAAAAGAGGGCGCAAAGAGAGGGTTTTTTAGTGTGCTTATTCAAATTGCTATTTTAGATATTGTATTTTCATTGGATTCTGTAATTACAGCCGTTGGTATGGTAAGCAATATCGAGATTATGATGATTGCGGTAATTGTTGCTGTTGGCGTAATGATGATAGCAAGCAAAAGCATTTCAGAATTTGTAGATGAGAATCCTACTATAAAGATTTTGGCATTAGCCTTTTTGATTTTGGTGGGAGTTACTTTGGTGGCTGAGGGCTTAGAGTTTCATATTTCCAAAGGTTATATTTATTTTGCTATGGCATTTTCTTTGGGGGTTGAATCTATCAATATTTACATTAAGAAAAAGCGTTTGCAAATCAAAGGATAATTACTTTTTGGAGAAATATGAGAACTTTAACGATTATTGATACTTTTGGATTTTTATTTCGCAGTTATTTTGCATTACCGCCACTCAAAAATCATGAGGGGTTTCCCACTGGTCTTTTGACAGGATTTGCAAAGCTAATTATGCAACTTCATAGAGATTATCCTAAGGATTATTTGGTTTTTGCCTTGGATTCCAAAGGCGAAAATTTCCGCAAACAAATTGATCCTCTTTATAAGGCAAATCGTCCAGAAATGCCACAAGATTTGAAGCTCCAACTTGAAGTGGCGATTAAATGGGTTGAAGATATGGGGTTTAAAAATATTAGCATTGAAGGATATGAGGCAGATGATGTGATTGCCTCTATCAATAAACAAGCTAATCAATTAAAAGTTAATGTAAGAATTATTAGCCACGATAAAGATCTTTATCAGCTTATTGATAGAGATACCTTTTTGTTTAATCCTTCCAAAAAAGAGGAGATTAGGGAAGAGGAATGTATAGAAAAATATGGGGTTAGTCCTAGCCAGTTTGTGGATTATCAAAGCATCGTTGGAGATAGTGTCGATAATGTCCCGGGTGTCAAAGGCGTGGGTGCAAAAGGTGCAGCGAGTTTATTGGGGGCTTATCAAACTTTAGATGGAATCTATGAAAACATTGAAAAAATCCCGCAAAAACGCATAAGAGAATTGTTGCTTGCTTCCAAAGAAGATGCCTATCGCAGTAGAGAGCTTGTGCGATTGAGAGATGATTTATTGGAAGATTTTGATTTGAGTAAATGTGAAATGCCTCAAGATTGCCCATTGTTGAATATTTTAGATTCGCTAAAACACTATGATTTAAATAGCATTTTAAAAAAACTCCATAAAAATCCCATTACCAAAAAGAAAATAGTCCAAAAACAGAGTATGCAAGAGAATACACAAGAAAAACAATTTATTTATAAATCCCATTTGATTAATACTGATGAAAAATTAAGAGAACTTTTATCCACATTTACGCCAGAGGATATTTTTTCTTTTGATACTGAAACGACTTCTTTGGAAGTAAGGAGTGCAAAGATTGTTGGATTTTCTTTTAGTGTCAATGGAGTGGATTCTTATTATGTCCCTATTGCTCACAATTATTTGGGGGTTGAAGAGCAGGTTAGTTATGAGTGTGCTAAAGAATTTATTGAATATATTTTTGGCTGTAAATATGTGATTGGGCATAATCTTAAATACGATCTTGAAATTTTAAAGACTAATTTTGATTTTGTTTTGCAAGATTTTTCCAAAATCCGAGATAGTATGCTTTTGGCGTGGCTTTTGCAAAGTGACGCATTGTGCAATTTGGATTTTTTGATGAAAAAATATTTTAATCATGAGATGATACATTATAAGGATATTGTGCATAAAAAAGAAAATTTTTCTCAAATTTTGATTCAATATGCTTGCGAATATGCAAGTGAAGATGCAGCGGCTTGTTACCAGTTGTATTTTAAGCTTAAGGGATTAGTGGATGAAAGGTTGATGGAGATTGCTAAAAATGTAGAATTTCCGTTTATCCAAAGTTTAATGAATATGGAATTGATAGGCATTAAGATTGATTTGGAGTTTTTTCAAGAATTGATTTTGGAATCAAGAGAGAGATTGCATCAAATCTCTGAAGAAATTTTTGCTTTAGCTAACAAGCGATTTAATCTCAATTCGCCTCAACAGCTTGCAACGATACTTTTTGAAGAGCTTAATTTGCAAGCGGGCAAAAAAACAAAATCTGGTTTTAGCACCTCTGAATCGGTTTTAAATTCGCTTTATGATATGCATCCAATTATTCCAAAGATTCTTGAATATAGGGAATTTTTTAAGCTTTATAGCACTTACATTGAGCCTTTGAGCGAGCATGCAAAAGCAGATTTGCAACATAGAATTTACACTTCTTTTATGCAAACAGGAACAAGCACTGGGCGTTTGAGCTCTAAAAATCCAAATTTACAAAATATTCCAGTCAAAACAGCACAAGGGAGACGCATAAGAAGGGGATTTATCGCAAAAGAAAATCACCTTCTTGTTAGCCTAGATTACTCGCAAATTGAATTGCGTCTTTTGGCGCATTTTTCAGAAGATGAAGCCATGATTGAAGCTTTTTTGAAAGATGCAGATATTCATTTGGAAACTGCCAAAAAGATTTTTGGTGAAGATATGGCACAAGAAAAACGCGCAATTGCAAAAAGTATCAATTTTGGTTTGATTTATGGAATGGGTCCAAAAAAGCTTTCAGAAACATTGAAAATTACTTTTCAAGAGGCAAAAACTTATATCCAAAATTATTTTACTTCATTCCCGACAGTTAAGGAGTTTTTGAAGAATCAAGAAGAGTTTATTTTGGAGAATGGATATTCTAAAACATTGCTTGGAAGAATGAGGAAATTTGATTTTGAGGGAGTGCAAGAGTATCAAAAAGCGGCTTTTTTGAGGGAAGGAATCAATGCGATTTTTCAAGGGAGTGCAGCAGATATTATTAAAATGGCAATGAATGCTATTACAAAGGCTAATTTGGAATCTAAGCTATTATTGCAAGTGCATGATGAGCTGATTTTTGAAGCACCCAAAGAGATAGCAAAAAAAGAATCCGAGGAAATTGCAAAGATTATGGAAAATATCACAACTTTGAAAGTCCCTTTAAAATGCACTATTAGCATAGGCGAGAATTGGGGAGAGCTAAAGTAAAATTCCTATTTTTGGGATTCTTGTGCAATTTGCCTTAGAGTGCTTTTGAGGCATTCCATTTCTTGATTCCATTCTTTCCATAAGCCCCTTTTTTGACTTCTTGCAAGATTTTCTAAAATTTCTAGTTTTTCAATTATTTCTGGCTGGCTAGTGTCAAAATATTGCACCACCCCATATCCATCTTTGATAATTTCTTCATTAAAGAGATTTCCTCCATTTTGCAAAAAGCACCAACCATTTTGGTAATGTATGGTGTATTGTTGCTCCAAAAAAATTTTATTTCTTACATAATTCATTGCAAAATGTCGCATTTCTTTAATGGCTTTTGGCGTGATTTGGCAATCTCTTTTGAAATCTTTACTTGCTGATGCCACTCCATAGAGCTGACAATATAGCATTCCATTATCTTTGGAATATACGCTAAATACAGCGGGTGCATAAATATTTTTTAGAATAACGCGTTGGGTTATGGGTGTGAAAACAAAAGAATAAAGATGCAGCACAGCAAGGCTGGATATTAGTCCTATAATGAAAATTTTTTTAATCAATTTTTGTTTCAAATTCCACTTGCCTCCAAAAGTTTTTTGACATAAGCATTTTTAGGATTTGCAAAAACTTCTTGAGTATTGCCTCTTTCTAAAATTTCTCCCTTTTTTAGGACAATTACACTTTGACATAAACTTGCAATCACGCTTAAATCGTGGCTAATGCAAATATAGCTTAAATGGTATTGTTTAGCAAGTCTCAAAAGCAATTCCAAAATTTGTTTTTGCGTATTTTTGTCTAATGCGCTTGTGGGCTCATCAAGCAATAAAATTTTGGGTTTTAGGACGAGGCTTCTAGCAATGCTTATTCGTTGTCTTTGTCCTCCGCTTAACTCATTTGGATAGCGTTCTAAGAAGCTTTCATCTAAGCTGACATCTAAAAGAGCTTGAGTGATTTTTGTTTGATAGTTTGGAATCTTGTGGGCTAATAGTCCTTCTTTTAGAATCTGATAAATTGTCATTTTGGGGTTGAGTGAGCTAAAAGGATCTTGAAAAATCATTTGAATATTCTTTCTAAAATCTCTCAAAGATTCTCCTTTGAGGCTAAAAAAATCTTGTCCTAAGAGCTTAATTGTGCCATTAGATTCTATTAAGCGGCAAATGGCATTCCCTAGAGAAGTTTTGCCGCTGCCAGATTCACCAATAATGCCTAAATTTTCGCCTTCTTTGAGTTGAAAACTAAGGGGTTTTAGGGCTTCAAATTTTTCTAATGCTTTACCCCAAAAATTTTTTTTGACAATGTAAGATACCCCAAGATTTTCCACTTCCATAATTGTTTTGCCAAAATTTTTTTGTGTGTTGTAATGGAAGGTTAGCGATTCTACTAAAAGCTTAGTATAAGGATTTTTGGGGCTATTAAAAATAGAGCTTGTATCCCCGCTTTCTATAATCTTGCCCTTTTTTAGGACAAGGATTTTTTTGCAGAGCTTAGAGACAGCCAAGAGGTCGTGGCTAATAAATAAAATACTTAAGTGGAGTTTTTTTTGTAAGAATTGCAAAAGTTCAAGGATTTGCTGTTGGGTTGTGGAATCTAAAGCGGTGGTTGGTTCATCGGCAATAAGGATTTTTGGAGAATTTGCAAGGGCAATGGCGATACAGATTCGCTGTCTTTGTCCCCCGCTTAGTTCATGTGGATAAGAATCAAGCACTTTTGGGGGAAGAGAAACATTTTCTAGCAGTTCTAAAATTCGTTTTTGGAGCGTATCTTTGGGGCAAGTGGGGTTGTGGATTAAAATAGCCTCAGTGATTTGTTTTTTGATTTTGTGTAGAGGATTTAATGCACTAAGTGGTTCTTGAAAAATGTAGCTAATTTCTTTGCCGCGAATTTTTTGCATTTGCTTTTGGGAGAAATTTAAGAGATTTTGCCCTAGAAAATCAATTGTTCCGCTTTGGTGTTGGATATTTGGAAGAAGTTGCAAAATAGCATTACCAAGCATAGATTTTCCGCTTCCTGATTCTCCAACAATTCCTAGAATCTCGCCTTTTGGTAATTCAAAAGAAATATTTTCAAGGCAGAAATTTGCAAGTTTTAAGCTTAGAGATTCTACTTTAAGAATTGTCATTTTCACTCCTTAGGGCATCTCTTAAGCCCTCACCAATAAAAACTAACAAACAAAGCAAAATACTTAAAGTAAAAAATCCACTCAACCCAAGCCAAGGAGCATTAAGGTTGTTTTTGCCTTGAGAGAGAATCTCACCCAAACTTGCACTAGGTGGAGGCAATCCAAGCCCAAGAAAATCTAAAGATGCTAGAGTGGTAATGCTTCCACATAAAATAAAAGGTAGATAAGTTAGCATTGCTATAAGGGCGTTTGGCAAAATGTGATAGAAGATGATTCGCCAATGACCAACCCCAAGCATTTTTGCTGCTTTAATGTATTCTAAATTCCTCACTTTTAAAAATTCAGCCCTTATAAAAGGCACGAGTGCAATCCAAGAAAAAAGTAGAACAATCAAAAGGATTGTCCAAAATGTTGGTTGCAATAAGCTTGCAAAAATAATAAGAATAAATAAAATCGGCATTCCGCTCCATATTTCTATAAGCCTCTGTCCAAATAAATCTACCTTGCCTCCAAAATACCCACAAATTGCTCCAACTAAAAATCCAATTATAGAACTAAAAAAAGTCAAAATAATCGCAAAGAGGATAGAAGTTTGTAAGCCATAAAGTAGGCGTGCTACAATGTCTCTTCCCAAATCATCTGTCCCTAGCCAATTAGATAGAGTAGGTGGAGTAGGGGCGGGAGAGGGTAGGTTGTAGATAATAGTATCATAAGAATAAGGGATAAGAGGCATAATAAAAAAGCCTTTTTGACGGATTAAATCTTGCAAATAAGGATCGTTGTAGTTTGCATCACTTTCAAAATCTCCGCCAAAAGTAGTTTCTGGATAGTTTTTGAAAATAGGAAAATAATTTTTGTTGTCATAGCGTATATACAAAGGTTTGTCATTGGCGATAAATTCCGCACTTAAACTAACAAGAAAAATACCCAAAAATATCCATAAAGAATAAAATGCTTTTTTGTTTTTTTTGAAGGCTGTGTAATGTCGAGTTGTGAAAAATCCCATATTATGCCTTTTGAAAATGGATTCTTGGATCAATTAAAGTATAAAGCAAATCGCTAATTAGAGTTGCAATCAATCCAAAAAGTGTAAAAATATACAAAGTCCCAAAAATTACAGGATAATCACGAGTGATAATGGCTTCATAGCCTAATAATCCTAAACCATCTAATGAAAAGATAATTTCTATCAATAAAGAGCCCATAAGAAAAATTCCTAATAAAGCAGCAGGAATAGAAGAGATAATCAGCAACATTGCATTGCGGAAAATATGGCGATAAAGGACTTGTTTTTCGCTCAAACCTTTGGCAAAGGCGAGTTTAACATATTGTTTGGAAATTTCTTCTAAAAAAGAGTTTTTAGCAAGCAATGTTAAGGTTGCAAAGCCACCAATGCTTAGTGAAATGACAGGCAAAGTAATGTGCCAAAAATAGTCTTTGATTTTCTCCATCAAAGAAAGCGATTCAAAATTATCGCCTACAATTCCTCGCAAAGGAAACCAGCTAAAATAAGTGCCTCCTGCAAAAAAGATGATTAAAATCAAAGCAAAGAGGAAAGTGGGAATGGCATTGCCTATGATAATCAGTGTGCTTGTAAGATTGTCAAAGGGGGTGCCATTGCAGATGGCTTTTTTGATGCCAAGTGGAATTGAAATAAGATAGATTAGTAAAGTGCTCCAAAGTCCAAGGGAAATAGAAATCGGAAGTTTTTCTAAGATGAGATTGACAACAGAGGTATTTTTATAAAAGCTATCTCCAAAATCAAAAACAATATAATTTTTTAACATCAAAAAATAACGCTCCAAAAGAGGTTTGTCAAAACCATAAAGTGCATTGATCTTAGCAATAGTTGCCTCATCTAAACCTTGATTTTTATAAGTGCTTCCACTAGAAACTTCACCTTGTAGATTGTGTGATTCTAGTTTGGCTATCATTTGCTCTACCGGACCTCCCGGTGCTGCTTGGATAATGAAAAAATTTAAAGTAATAATGCCAAGAAGAGTTGGGATAATCAATAAGAGGCGTTTGAAAATATAAGCTCCCACAAAACTTCCTTAGCGTCTAAATGAAGGATATTTTTCTTGAAGTTTCAAAAGTTTTTCTTCATTAACCCACCAAGTTTCAAAACCAACATTGTAAATGGGGGTAATTTTGGGATGTTCTAAAAAATTCCAAAAAGCTACCCTAAAGGTTTTGGTGTGAAAATGAGGGATTACATAATAATTCCACAAAAGTACTCTATCAAGCGCTCTTGTTGTTATGAGTAATTCTTGATAGTTTTTAGCATTGATTACTTTTTCAATCAAAGAATCTACCACAGGATTTTCTATGCCTGCATAATTATAGCTTCCCTCGGCTTTGGCGGCACTTGATCCCCAAAAGAATCTTTGTTCATTTCCCGGTGAGAGACTTTGAGGGAAAACCGCCACAATCATATCATAATCAAAAGTCCTTAAGCGGTTAATGTATTGACTAACATCTACAAGGCGAATTTTCATTTCAATTCCAAGAGATTGCAAATTTTTGGCAAAAGGAACAGCCACTCTTTGCATAGCTGGGGAAACCAATAAAAGCTCAAAGACAAAAGGTTGATTGTTTGGATTATAAAGCTTCCCATTTTTCATTGTGTATCCTGCTTCTTTGAGTAGGTTTTGTGCTTTTTTGAGATTTTCTCTATTGCTACCATTTCCTGTGGTTGTAGGTAGTTCAAAGCTTTGTGTGAAGAGTTTTGGAGGGAGATTGCTTTTAAAAGATTCTAGAAGTTTTAATTCTTCGCCCAAAGGCACTCCAACGCTTGCAAATTCTGAATTGTCAAAAAAGCTTTTAGTTCTTGAATATTGATTGTAAAAAAGATTCTTATTGCTCCATTCAAAATCAAAAGCAAGTCCCAAAGCTTCCCTTGTTTTAATATCTTTGAAGAAATCCTTGCGTAGATTAAAAACAAAGCCTTGCATTCCGCTAGAGAGAGAGTGCAAAATTTCTTGCTTGATAATCTCACCTTCTTTAAGCGCTTTGCCTTCATAGCCCAAAGCCCAATTTTTCGCACTCATCTCTTGTCTATAATCATATTTTCCGGCTTTAAATGCTTCTAGTGCCACTGAATCATCTTTGTAATATTCAAAGGTGATTCTATCAAAATTGAAATGTCCAATGCGTGTGGGGTGATCCTTTGCCCAGTAATTTTCTACTCTTTTGTAGGTAACACTGCGTCCAGCATCAAATGATTCAAGTTTATATGGACCGCTTCCTAGTGGGATTCTAAGTGAGTTTGAATGAAAATCTATCCCTTCATAATAATGTTTGGGAAGAATTGGTAAATCCCCTAAAATCAGGGCTAATTCGCGATTGTTGGAATCTTTGAAATTAAAGCGAATGGTATATTTATCAACCACAATAGCTTCTTTGATGTCAGCATAATAGCGTGCCATAGAGGGATTTTCCCCTCTAGCAAGAGTGTTAAAGCTAAATTCTACATCAAAGGCGGTAATTTCCTTGCCATCATGAAAACGGGCATTTTCGTTTAAATGGAAGATTACAAAAGTATTGTCTTTTGCTCTTTGGATTTGTTTGGCTACTAATCCATATTGACTGCTTGGCTCATCATAAGAACGCACCATTAAAGTATCATAGATAAGATGCAAACCTTGCGCACTCGTGCCTTTTAGCAAAAAGTCATAAAAGCTATCAAAAGTCCCGATTGCATATTCTTTGATATGCCCACCTTTTTGGGCATTAGGATTGACATAGTCAAAATGCTTGAAATTTTTGTATTTTACTTCCCCATTGATAGCAAATGCATTATTGCTATAAGTATCAGCCGCAAAAAGAGAGAAGTTTAATAAAAACAAGAATAATAAATAACGCATAAGTTTTCCTATTATTTTAAGGGTTTTTGGATTCTATCAAATAAAAGATTATTTTTACTTAACATTATATTCACATTTTTTAAATATAATTCAAACCTTCAATTTTGTTTTTATAAAGGAGTTTTTGATGACAAAACAATTTCGCAATCTTCACATTTATCTTAGCTTGTTTTTCTTGCCGGTTGCTTTGATGTATGCACTCACGGGTGTTTTATATATTAGTGGATTTGACCAAGATAGCGGAGCAACCAAAAACACTTACATACTAAATGCGGAGATTCCTAAGGGTGGAGAAATTGATGCAATGTTGAAGTATTTAGAAGACAATAATTTGCCTCTACCTGCAAAAACAGAGCCAAAACCTAATAAGAGTGGTGCATTGAGTATTGGTGGCACACATTATTCTGCAAGTATCGCACAAAGTGGGGAGAATCAATGGACTATTAACACTACTAAGCGTTCTTTGATTGGGGATATGATTATGTTGCACAAGGCAAAAGCTAAATGGTATTTTAATGTTTTAGCCATTGGTTTTGGTATTACAATGGTTTTGCTTTACCTCTCTGGATTGATGATTACTCTTTTTAACTCTAAGAAAAATAGAAATATTCAATATGGGACGATTTTGGCAGGTTGTCTTGTAAGCATTGTTTTGGGCGTTTTGAGTGTTATGTAATCAAGAATGGGTTTTTCCATTCTTGAATCTGCATTGCTTTTATTCTTTCAAATAATGCGTAAAAAGTTTCTTAAATCACCAAACCAAAGAAGCAAATATCGTAATTAAAACAATCGAAAATAAATTAACCCATACGCCATATTTCATCATTTCTATTTGTTTGACATAGCCTGTTCCATACACAATTGCATTAGGTGGAGTTGCCACAGGTAGCATAAAGGCACAACTTGCACCAAATCCAATTACAAGCGGCAAGATATGTTCTGGCATTCCAATAGCTTCGCCAACTACTCCAAAAATCGGCACAAGTAGAGCAGCACTTGCTGTGTTGCTTGTAAATTCGGTTAGGGTAATGATAAAAAAAGCTACTACGATAATGATAATTAGCCAATGGCTATTACCAAAGATTTGTGCTACACCATTTGCCAAAACCGCACTAGCTCCAGAATCTTTTAAAATCGCACTCAAAGCTAATCCCCCACCAAAAAGCCACAAAACACCCCAATCTGTATTGTTTTGAATATCTTTCCAAGTGGCTACTTTGGTAACCCCAATAGCAATTGCACAAGCAAGGGCAATAATGGTGTCTAAATCATCAATGCCCCCCAAAAGAGAACTGATTTTTGCACTCAATATCCATGCAAGTGCAGTGAGGGCAAAAATGATTAGGGTAATGGTTTTTTTGTGATTCCATTGTGTGTTTTCTAATTCTATGCTAAATTGAGTGTTTAAATTAGGCTTCAAAAGTAAATATAAAATAATAATGCAGCTAGGTAACATAATTAGCATAAATGGTATTCCAAGCTTCATCCAATCAAAAAAGTTCATTTGCAAATATGCAGCTGCAATCGCATTTGGTGGGCTTCCAACCAAAGTTCCAAAGCCTCCGATACTTGCACTATATGCCACACCCAAAAGCACAAACACAAAAGTATTGCGGTCTTTGTCTATTTTGAGATTAGATAGAATACCAAGTGCCAAAGGCAGCATAATAGCAGCAGTGGCAGTGTTGCTAATCCACATTGAAAGAAGGGCAGTAACGCAAAAGAGCAGGATAATAGCTAAGCTCATTTTACCTTTTGCTAAGTAAATGAGATAATTTGCAATGAAACGATCTAGTGCTTGAATATGCAATGCACTAGCAATCGCAAAACCTCCAAAAAACAGGAATATCACCGGATTGGCAAAAGTTTTTAATGCGCTAGAGGTATTTTCTAAGCCAAAGATTACTGCCAAAAAGGGCACGCACAATGCAGTAATGGCAGTATGGGTAGCCTCTGTAATCCACAAAATCCCCACAAAAATCAAAATGCAAATCCCGATGTTTGCATTTCTCTCAAAGGGCAAAAAAGTATATAAAAGTGCAAAGATAAGAATATCAATTGCAATAATAATTAGAGATTTTTTTATTGATTCCAAATCAATTTCCCCCTATTTTTGGATTATTTGAACCAATTTTTGATTTTATCGACCAATCCTTCTAGGCAATTAATGGGCTTTGCCTCTTCATACCCAAAAGATTCGTGTAGTTGATTAAGGAGTGTTTTTTGTTTTTCATCAAGTTTAGTTGGATAGGTGATATTAACAACAGCGATGAAATTGCCTCTTTTGTTGCCATTGACACTTTTTACACCTTCACCATGAAAAACAAATTGTTGTTTATCTTTGACACCTATTGGAATTTTTAGCTCTAATTCTTTTGTGAGGGCTGGAATCTTGATTGTCCCTCCAAGCATTACAAGCGTGAAAAATACAGGAATTTCTAGGTAAATATCATTGTGATGGCGAATAAAATGTTCATCTTCTTGCACAAAGATTTCAATGTATAAATCTCCCCTTGTTCCATCTGGCATAATATTTCCATGCTTTGCTACGCGGATTTGATTGTGGCTATCTACACCTTCAGGGATATTTACTTCAAACTTTTCTTTTTCCTCTTTGTAGCCTTTGCCGTGGCATTTATCGCAGTTTTCTGCTATCATTTGTCCGCTACCATGGCATTTAGAGCAAGTTTGTGCAAAAGTCATAAAGCCTTGTGAGAAAGTTTCTCTTCCACTTCCTTTGCAGGCACTACAAGTAGCTACTTTGCCTTCCTTAGCACCCGTTCCTTTGCAAGATTCACAAGATTTTTTATAAATAATTTCTATTTCTTTTTTGCAGCCAAATACCGCTTCTTGGAAAGTTAATTCTACCTCTATGCCCAAATCACGCGAATATTTTTCATTCTTTTTGGTTCTTTGTCCAAATCCGCCAAATCCTCCACCAAAAACAGAATTAAAAATATCAAAAATACTACCTTCCATATCACCAAAGCCAAAGCCACTACTCTCTAAGCCTTTTTTGCCATAAGTATCATAGATTTGTCGTTTTTCTTTGTCGCTTAAAATTTGATAGGCTTCATTGACTTTTTTAAACATTTCTTCTGCTTCTTTGTCGTCTGGATTCCTATCTGGGTGATATTTTAAAGCCATTTTGCGGTAGGCTTTTTTGATTTCATCTCCACTTGCATTGCGTTGTAATTCTAATATTTCATAATAGTCAAATTCTTCCAAAAAAAGCTCCTATAAATTGATTGTTTTTTATCTTTATTGTATCTAATAATACTTTTATTAGTTATTAAATAATCCTTAGATAGAATCAACTAAAAGCAGTTTGTAAAAATATCCAAATAAAATCCAAGGCATTTTAATGAAATCTATTCCAGAAAGTTTTGCAAAACTTGTAGAATCTTTAGAAAAGCTTCCAAGCATCGGAAAAAAATCCGCCATGCGTCTTGCTTATTTTTTGGCTTTTGAAGATAAATTAAGTGCTTTGCAAATTGCTCACAATATTGAATCTTGTATGCAAGAATTGCGGATTTGTGAAGAATGCTTTGGGATTAGCAAAGAGCCAATTTGTGAGATTTGTTCTAATTCTATGCGAAATAATGGTGAGCTTTGCATTATCGCAAGCCCCAAAGAGATTTTTTTGCTTGAAGAAAGCGGAGAGTTTAATGGTAAATATTTCGTGATTACTTCCTTAGAAACTTTGGATATGAAAGCGTTAGAAAGGAAAATCATCAAAAATAATATTAGGGAAATTATTTTTGCATTAAGTCCTTCTTTGAGTAGTGATAGTTTGATGCTGTATTTGGAGGATAAACTTAGCCATTTGGATTTGCAATTTACCAAAATTGCACAGGGGGTGCCAACAGGAGTGAGTTTAGAAAATATCGACCAGCTTTCTATTATACGAGCTTTGCAGTCGCGTGTAAAAATTTAATCTCAAGGAATATGGAATGACAATTGCCCAAATCGTTGCAAATTTTAATTTCTACATTGTTATTATCGGAGTAATTTTATTTATTAGTGTTTATGCAAGTAAAATTTCAGAAAAAATTGGAATTCCTTTATTGCTTATATTTCTTGGGATTGGAATGCTTCTAGGAAGTGAAGGGATTGGTGGAATCGAATTTGATAACGCATTATTAACTCAAGCAATCGGCACTATGGCTTTAATTTTTATTTTATATAGTGGAGGTTTGGATACTTTTTGGGAAGAGGTTAAGCCAGTAGCATTACAAGGGTTTGTGCTTGCAACTATTGGAGTTTTAATCACTGCATTTGTGATGGCGTGTTTTATTTATGTGATTTTGGATTTTACTTTTTTGGAATCTTTGCTTTTGGGTTCTGTTGTTTCTTCTACCGATGCAGCAGCGGTTTTTATGATTTTGCGTTCTCAAAAAATTAAATTAAAAAATAATATTCGACCGCTTTTGGAATTAGAATCTGGAAGTAATGATCCTATGGCGATTTTCTTAACCATTGTTGTTTTGCAGCTTATTACTATGCCAGAGGCAAATTCAATGAGTGAGTGGTTGTTGTATTTTGTAATGCAATTTGCAATTGGAGGTTTGCTTGGAATTATTTGTGGGTATCTTTTCCCTAAAATTTGTCAATACATTAATATTTCTCAAGCTGGGCTTTATCCACTTATTAGTGTGGCATGGCTTTTTATGATTTTTGGACTTTCTTCGCTTTTAAATGGGAATGGCTATTTAAGCATTTATATTGCTGGAATTGTTACAAACAAATTTGCCTTCCCTAATAAAGCACATATCATTTCATTCCATGATGCCATTGCTTGGATGATGCAGATTATTGTGTTTTTAGTATTAGGATTGCTTGTTTTTCCATCAGAGCTTCCTAGTGTTGCAATACAGGCTTTGATACTTTCTTTTGTATTGATATTTATTGCTCGTCCTATTAGCGTATTTGCTTCATTGGTTAAGAGTAGATATAATTTCAAAGAAAAAGCTTTTATTTCGTGGGTTGGTTTGAGAGGGGCGGTGCCTATTATTTTGGCAACTTATCCTTATGCGTATAAACTAACAAATTCTCATATGATTTTTAATATGGTGTTTTTTATGGTGTTTATTTCTGTGCTTTTGCAGGGTATTACACTTGGTTTTGTAGCGAGAAAATTGGATATTGTAGAGTGAGGATATTTTGGAATCATTTTTGCTAGAGGTTTTAAAAATTAAAAGGGGGATAAAGTGATGAAAATTGTATTTTTTTTGGCGTTGTTTGTTAATCTGTTTTTTGGTTATGAAGCCTATCAAAATACAGCTTCTTCCCCGCAAGCTTCTTATCATCCACTTTATGAAGAGCGACGCAATCGTTTGCTTGGGGTGTATGGGACTTTTAATAAAGTAGAATCAGATGCTAATTTGAATATTTCAGGTTTTGCCTCACAAAATCACGATTTGAGCGAAAAGCCATTTGGTTTTGGTTTGCAAATGGGATATTTATTAAGTCAAAATCATAGAATCCTTGTAAATTTTGAAAATACTTTGAAGAAAAATGGCTTTTCTTATCGCAGTTTGACTTTGGGGTATGCCTTCACTCCAAGAATACCAAACACCCAAAAATGGCGTCTTTTGCTTGGTGTAAATGCTGGAATTGCGTTTGGTAGCTTTGATTCTGGAAGTTTTGTCATCAATGATAGTGCGATGGGAAAATTGGATTATACCGGGCTAACTTATGGAGTAAAAGCTGGGGCGATTTATGAAACGAGGTTTGGTGAATTAGAATTTGGCATTCAATCAAGGCGATTAGATTTTGGCGATGAAAGTAGCAGCGTTATTATCAATGATACACCAACAGGCACAAATTTGGATTTGAGTGAAACTTCTAATACAGGATTTTTCTTTGGTTATAATTTCCTTTTTTGATAAAAATGCACTCACCCATCAAACTGCCCAAAAGTCTTTCTAAAAAGTTTCTCTATCATCTTTTAGAAGAGCAATATGAAGCCTTTAACCATTACCATGCTATTTCTATTGACTATCCCGACCCATTAGGCATTGCAAGAAAATTTAAGAATGAAAAAGTCGCACTTTTTTGTGCTTTATTTGCTTATGGCAATGCAAGGGCGATTGTGAGGTTTTTAGAAGCTTGCAAACTAGATTGTCTTCAAGAATCGCAATTTACTCAATGCACACTTAAGCCCTATCGTTTCCAAACAAGAGATGAGATACAAGATTTTTTTGAAGTGCTTTTGGAGGTTGAATCTCTTTATGGGATTTTTTATAAGCATTACAAAAAAGATTCTCTATTAAAAGGCATTGAATCTTTGCAATATTTGTTATACCAAAAACTTAGTAGAACAACTTCGGGTTTGGAGTTTTTAATTGGCAAACCTCAAAGCAATTCCCCTTTGAAGCGGTGGAATATGTTTTTGCGTTGGATGGTTAGGAAAGATTCTGTGGATTTGGGAATGTGGGAAGGGATTAGAACGAGTGATTTGATTTTGCCATTAGATACTCATACTTTTAGGGTATGCCAAAGATTGGGAATCTTAAAAAGAAAAAGTTATGATTTAAAAGCTGCTTTAGAAGCAAGCGAGTTTTTGAGGGGATTAAATCCAAAAGACCCTATCAAGTATGATTTTGCGCTTTATAGGATAGGGCAATTAGGACTCATCTAGCTTTTGATTCCAAGTAGTGTATTTAGCATTTCATCGATTGTAGAGACCATTTTGGCATTAGCACTATAACCACTTTGGTATTTAATGAGATTGACTAATTCATCATCTACTGAAACCTCTGAAATCGCTTTGTATTCTTGTTTGATAGAGACATATACTGCTTCTTTGGTTTCTTGTGTGATTTGAGTGCTTTCTGTTTGTGAGGCGACTTTGCTAGCAATAAAGCGGAAATATCCACTAATAGTTTCATTTTGTATATTGCCTTCAGAATCAGTAAAAGTGATTTTGTCATATTGAAGTTGTTGCATCATATTTGCCACTTCAAAATTGCCATCTACTGCTTCTCTATATGCGTGGATTAAGGTTGGATCATTTTTGTAAGATTGTGCAAGTTGAATATTGCTTGCATCATTACCATCAAAGAATCGATTCACCCCAAATGCTCCAGCGAAATTTGTCCCATTATCTTGGATAGAAATGTAAATCTCTTCGGCAGGATTCTTAGAAGTAATAGCAAAGGTTTTTGTATCATTGTTGAAAGTTGCTACAAACCTATCATCAAAGTCATTACTTGCATTTGCATCGCCGTTGTCATCAACATTGGCATTTAGTTGGTCTAGGATACTTTGCATATTAGTTAGCCCATCAATATTGACTGTTCTTGTGCCTATCTCTTCGCCTTGTTTATTATACATAACCACTTTAAAGCTGCCATTGTTGATATTGTAGCCACTTGTTGTGAGTGCATCTTGGATATTGATATTTAAAACATCACTTCTTGCTTCTAATTGAGAGCTTTGTGCATAAATATTATTAGTAGCTTCAATTAAGCCATTAGCAAAGGTATCTAAGTCATTGATATAGACTTGTAGTTTGCCTAAAGTTCCATTGCAGGTTAAGACATCTTCTGTGCGAATTAAATCTAAAATTGCACCTACTTTTCCATCGGTGAGTGAATTTGTGAGATTGAATTCTTTGTGGTCGCTTCTTAGGTATTTAATAGAATAAATTCCACTTTCATTTTGGGAATTATCAAGAGTAAGCGGGTGAAATGAAGTGCCATCTACAATAGATTTTCCACCAATAGTGAGGGTGTATCCTTCTTCAAAATCAGCAATGTTTTCATCTACGCACGCACTTCCTTTAAGTCCTTCTTTGAAAACATCACAACCAATGAGATTGTTAATTTCAAATTCATATTGATCTCTTAAATCCCGCAAATCATTTGCTTTTTGATTAAGTTGTTGATTTTCGTATTCTGCAATTTTTTTGTTAATCTGTGCTATTTGTTCTCCCAAGCGATTGACTTCATCAACAGCTACTTTGAGTTCATCATTAAGACGTTGTTGGAGATTAACTAAGCGTTCTCTTGTGGCTGAAATATTATTTGCAAGTGTAGAGGCTTGTTCTGCAAGTGCGATTTTTTGTGCAGAATCACCAGCTTTGGTTGATAAATCTTTCCAAGCATTAAAGTAGTTTTGCAAATCGTTATAAATACCAACCCCATCTACTTCTGGATAATAAGAGGAAGCTTCTTTAAGCCCGGAAAAACTTGTATCATAATAAGTTTTTTCCATACTTGCTTTTTTGTAGCGAGAAAAAGTAAATTCATCATGCACCCTCTCTACAGTCAAAGTATCAAGCCCTTGTCCAATAGCATAGTTTGAAGAAACCAAAAGGGGAGTTTGTGCTGCACTTCTTACTACTTGTCGTGTATAAAATTCATTGTTGGCATTAGCAATGTTGTTGCTTACTGTATCTATCATTACTTGATGCCCGGTTAATCCGGTATAAGGCGTGTTTAAAGAAGAAAGTAATCCACCCATAATTTTTCCTTGCTATTTATACTTCGGTTTTAAGAAAGGAAGAATTGCTTAAGGAGCTTTTTTTGTATCCTTGTTGTTCAATAGGGATAATATTCCTTAAAAGTGAATTGTAAAATTCAGAAACTGCCAAAGACATTTTGCCAAAGCGGTAGTTTAGTTTTTTTAGTTCTTCAAGTTTGTCATGAAGTTGGGCAGTAAATTCACTCGCACCTTCTCCCAAAAGCTTTTGCTTGTCCTCATAAGTTAAGTCAGCAAGTGTGGCATTTGGATATTCTTTGCGTAGTCTATCTTCTATACTTTTTGCATAGGCTTCTTTTTTGCGGATAAAAGAGCTTGTAAGTTCTTCTTTTTGTGGGATTCTTGCAAAAATGGATTCATTATTTGCTACTTTGATATCAGAAATATCTTGTTCAGTAATAGCGATTAAAGCTTTAATATCTTCTAACGCATCTTTTAAGAATTGCAAAGACATAGAATAACTCCTAAAATTTGAAATTATTTCTATCTAAGCAATTCTTGTGCCAATTTCTCTGCACTCCCCTTTAAATTAATTTGATAAGTGCCATTTTTGATGGCATTTTTGATTTCTTCTACTCTCGATGAAGAAGCATTTGTTTTTACTTGTGAGTTTTTTTGTTTTTCTTCAACCTGTTCATTTTTAGCCCCATTAATCTGTGCGGTGTTTTTATTGTTTGCTTGATTAATGGCGCTAGAAAAGGCGGAATTGCTCATTAAATGGCTAATCATATTTTCCCTTTCTTAAAATTTATATCGCATAAATCGACTATTTTTAAAAAAACTAAAGTGCTTTTTTAATACTTTTTGAAATATCTTGTAAAAATTTCTCTGTATCGGTTTTTGGTGGAGCTATATATCCATCGGTATTGTATAATGGAACATCAGAGCCGCCAATTTTTATTGCATATAAAATCACAAAAAGCATAAAATAAATAAACAATCCAAAACTAATAGAAGGCACAAACCAATCTTTCATTTTTTCCTCTATTATTTAGGTTTATTTCTAATGAGATATTCACTTAAATCTAAATGGAATTTAATTTTTTAAACTAAAAGTATAGCAGATTTTTCTAAAATTTTTGGTAAAAAGCCGTATTGTATCTTTAAAAGTCGCTTTTATTGTGGTATAATCTGCATTTATCATCAAAATTATTAGGGTGCTTTTAATGAATTTTTTTATTTTTTTATTAAAAAGTTTGTGTTGTTTTGTTTTTGTGTTATCTAGTTTGCAAGCAGCAGAGATTAAAGAAAGTAAGTGGGAAAATGGTCAGACATTATTAACATTTTTTGAAAAAAATTCTATCCCTTTGAATGTTTATTATGATTTAGAAAGAGAAGATAAAGAGCTAGCCGATGAGATTATTAGCGGCAATACTTTTTATACTCTTTATGATGGGGAGACTTTGCTGCAAGCATTGATTCCTATTGATGAAAATTCACAACTCCATATTTATAAACAAGGTGATAGTTATGGAATGCGTGCGATTCCTATTGTTTATTTTCAAAAAGAACGCACCATAGCACTTTCTGTGGAAAGCTCCCTTTATAATGATATTGTCAAATACACAGGCGATACACTTTTGGCTTCAGATTTTATACAAGCTTACAAAGGTAGTATTAATTTTAAACGACAAATTAAAAAGGGAGATAAACTCGCTATTATTTATGAGAGAAAATATCGCTTAGGCAAGGTTTTTGGTAGCCCTCTTATCAAAGCTTCTACCCTAGAAACAAGCGATGAACAAAAATATGTTGTGCGTTATGAAGATGGACATTTTTATGACTTACAAGGAAATAATCTCAACAAATATCTTTTTATGATTCCGCTTAATTATAAGCGGATTTCCTCTAGTTTTTCTATGGGGAGAAAACACCCTATATTAGGATACAAACGCCCCCATTTAGGCACAGATTATGCCGCACCAAGACATACCCCTATCAAAGCAGCTAGTCAAGGAAAAGTGATTTTCGCAGGGACAAAGGGCGGATATGGAAAAACCGTGATTATCCAACACGAAAATGGTTATCGCACACTTTATGGGCATATGCACAAGATTAATAAAGGAATCCGCACGGGGGTTTATGTTTCACAAGGCAAACAAATAGGGACAGTGGGTAGCACTGGATTGAGCACAGGTCCTCATTTGCATTTTGGTCTTTATCGCAATGGCAGTGCATTAAATCCTCAAAAACATCTTAGGATTGCTACAACCAAACTTAAAGGCAAAGAAAAAGAGCAATTTTTGTTTTTTGCTAAAGATTATAAAGGCAAGCTAGATACTATTTTGGCAACTTATGCAGAATATGAGCCTTTTAAAGTAACGCAAAATTCTTATATTGTTTATCTCACACAAAATAGTGAAATACAAGATGATGAAACCTCCAAAAGAAATAACTAATATTCGCTTTTGTGCATGTGAATCTTCTTTGTATATCAAACCCAAAAGAATGCTTTTTTGTGAAAATGGCAAAGAAAGAAGCTGGGATATCATAGAAGCACATGATAGTGTGGCTGTGTTGCTCTATCATCCAAAAAAGGATTCATTTGTGATAGTCAAGCAATTTCGCCCCGCAGTTTTCTTAAAAGAAACTATCCGCCAAACTCAAAATCTAAAAAGCGAGATTGGTTATACTTACGAGCTTTGTGCGGGTATTACAGATAAGCCAAATAAAACACTAAAAGAAATTGCACAAGAAGAAATACTAGAAGAATGCGGATATAAAGTAGAATTAGAAAATATCGAAAAGATTACAGAATTTTATAGTTCAGTGGGTTTTGCTGGGAGTAAGCAAACATTGTTTTTTGCCACGATTGATGAGAAATGCAAAGTCCATCAAGGAGGTGGGGTAGATGATGAAAATATTGAAGTTATTTTTATTCCACGCAAACAAGCTTATGAATTTATTTTAGATGAATCTTATCCTAAAACTTCCGGGATTATGTTTGCATTTTTGTGGTTTTTAAAGGAGAGGAATGAAGCATAATTTTGCTTTGCAAGAAATTACAAAAAAATTAGACGAGATTAAAGAAGTATGGCAGATTTATGAGATTTTTGAAACCCAAAAAAAACAATTTGAAGAAGAATATGAAATATTATCACAACAAAGAGAGGCGTTGATAAAAAATTCTAATGAAATTTCTGCCAAAAATGCTTTATTGCTTTCACAAAACAAAGAATTAGAGATTAAAAACAAAGAGTTAGAAGCCCAAATTGCCCAAAAAAATAAAATTATTCAAGAAATGGATTGTGTGCAAGAAACACAAAAAAATTGCCAAGAAACTATACCAGCAGATTCGCAAAAGGATTTACAAAGCGATTTTTTAAATCTTCAAACCCAATGTGAAAATATTCATTCCTCTTTATCGCAGCTTAAAATTACCTTGCCTCCCAAACCTGTGGCATTAGAGAGATTAGAGGTTTCTTATCAGAATTACCAGAAGCTTTTAGCCAAGCCGGCTAATTCCTATGTATTGTTAAGCCAAGCGCAAGAGATTTATGAGCAATTAGAAAATCTTATTGCTACCTTCAAATCTTTAGATTTAGAGACTTCTAAGATTTTATTAGAAATTCGCGATTTAAAAGATTATTTTTGCTTACATTCCAAAGCCTCACAAGAATCCAATCTTGAATAAGCCTATCAAAATCTTTATTTCTGCATTAGAATATTCTGCAAATATCCATTTATCTTATCTTATCCAAACTTTGCAAAAGCAATATGGGGAATGCCATTTTTATGGGATTTTTGATTCTAAGATTCTTGGATTTTCTAGTAATTTTAGCCCAAATGAGTTTAGAATTATGGGATTTAGCGGTGTTTTAAAGCTAATTCCTAGATTCTTCAAAATAAAAAAAGAGCTCATTGTATTAGCCAAACAATGCGATATTGCAATCTTTATGGATTCTTCTTCTTTTAATATTCCTTTGTTAAAGGCTTTGAGTAGGGATTTAAATAAACCTTATTTGGTTTATTATATATTGCCACAAGTGTGGGCGTGGAAAGCATATCGAGCAAAGATGCTCGCACAAATTTGTGATGAATTATGGGGAATCTTGCCTTTTGAGAGTGCTTATTATCCCAAAGAGGCAAACATTGCTTATGTGGGACACCCGCTTTTAGATGAGATTCCATTTTCAAGGGAGGATAGGGTAGATACAGGTATTATTGCCTTTATGCCCGGTTCAAGAATATCAGAAATTAAAGCGCTTTTTTCTGTTTTTAAAAGCCTTGCCAAAAAATTAAAAGCTTTGCATAAACAGCCATTATTGATTGCTCCCAAACATTTTGAAAATTGCGATTTATCCAAAATTTATGGCAATTTAGAGGATTTTAGCATAGTGTATGATACTTATGAGGGGTTGGCAAAATGTGAGTTTGCTTTTGTGTGCAGTGGCACAGCAACCTTAGAATCTACACTTCTTGGTATCCCAACAATCCTTGCTTATAAGGCTAGGAAGCTGGATTATTGGATTGCAAAAAGCCTTGTTAAGCTTAATTATATTGGACTTGCAAATATTTTTTTGGAGTTTTTTTATTTTGGTTCCCCAAAGGACAATAAAACCCCTCAAAATTTCCCTATTCACCCAGAGTTTTTGCAAGAAGAAGTAAATCCTAATACGCTTTTTTGGGCAATGCAAAATTATGATTATTCCAAATTTTTTGCCCAAAAAAAGATTCTTTTGGAGTATTTAAAAAATGGCAGTGCAAAAAATTGTGTCCAAAAAATTGAAAATTTTGCAAAAAATATGTCAAAAAATTAAAAAACTAAAGTGCTTTTTAATCCTCTTTGGTTAGTATTATAAATTATTTTCAAAGATTTGGAGTTTAGAAGTGCAACCAATGACAGAATACGGCTATAATAAGCTAATTAGTGAATTAAAAAATCTCAAAGAAGTAGAACGCCCCAACAATATCAAAGAAATTGACGCAGCACGAGAGCATGGCGACTTAAAAGAAAATGCCGAGTATCACGCAGCACGAGAAAGACAGCTTTTTTTGGACGCACGCATTAATGAGCTAACTCAGCTTGTTGCAGAAGCGCGCGTGATTGATCCAAGCACGATTAACCATGATAAAGTGAGCTTTGGCTCGACTATCACGCTAGAGGATTTGGAGAGTGAAGAGCAGTTTTGCTATACCATTGTTGGTGCCACAGAGAGCAATCCAGACAAGGGGCTTATTTCTTATCATTCGCCTTTGGCAAAACAGCTTTTGGGCAAAGTTGTTGGCGATGAGGTAACTATTTCGCTTCCAAAGGGCAAAGTGGATTATGAAATCTTAGAAATTTGCTATAAAAAAATCGAGTTTTAGGGATAACAATGGCAACTTTAAAAATCAAAAAACTAACTCCAGAGGCAATTTTGCCAAAGTATCAGACTTCAGGTTCAGCGGGATTTGATTTGTGTGCGATTCAATCAACGACTATACCGGCAGGAAAATGGGCTTTGGTGCCCACAGGGTTGGCTTTTAGTTTCAAAGAAGGCTATGAAGTGCAAGTGCGTCCAAGAAGCGGTTTAGCTTTGCAATATGGAATCACTCTTCTTAATACTCCCGGCACAATTGATAGCGATTATCGCGGAGAAATTAAAGTCATTATGATGAATTTAGGAGAAGAGGATTTTATCATCAATAAAGGTGACAGAATCGCACAAGCGGTGCTTTGTAGAGTAAAACAAGCAAAAATCAAAGAAGTCCAATCACTAGATAGCACTAAACGCGGAAAAGGCGGATTTGGTAGCACAGGAAAATAAAAGGAGAAATTTTGAGTTTAAAGCAAAATGTAAATTATATCAAAGAAGAAATCAACAGTGATGAGAAAATGTTGGAGGGATTGATAAGAATTGAAAGTTGGTATAAGCGTTATAAAATCCCTTTGATTATTTTAGTAGCACTTCTTGTGGTTGGCGGGGTAGGGTATAGTTTAAATAATTATTACCAAGAGCAACAAAGTCAAAAAAATGCACAATTCTATCAAAAAGCACTTATGGGAGATGAAAATGCAATTGCAAGCCTAAAAGATTCTCAAAGCAAACTTTATGATTTGTATCTTTTTCAAAAAGCACTCAAAGAACAAGATGCCAAGACGCTTAAAACCCTTGAATCTTCCAAAGATCCAATGATAGCCAAACTCTCCAAACAGCAAAATGCTAGTTTGGATAAGAATCTCCAAGAGTTAAATTCTAGCAATTCGACAGATTTGGGGTATCTTGAAGCGGCTTATTTGGAAATACAAAAGGGCAATATTAAAGAAGCAAAAAGTATTTTAGCCAAGATTCCAAGCGATTCGACTATCAAAGAAATTGCCAATGCCTTAGAACATTTAACCATTAAAGGAATTAATAATGCAAAATAATCTTATAAAATTTCTAATAGGTGCTTTGTTGCTTTTTTTGATAAGTGGTTGTGGTTCAAAATATTATTTCGAGCCTAAAGATGAAGAAGTCAAAGATAGCGTTGTTTATAGCGATTCTTTGCCTAGTGATATTATTTTTATCACTCGCGATGGAGCGACTTTGGCAAATGGGCAGTTTATTACCAAATATTCGCAAATCCCAGAAGCTACTCTTCCTAAAAATGGGCGTTATTTGGGAGAATCAGAAAAATATTATCTTGCCACGACAAACAACAAAGAGCTTTTATTGATTGACAAAGAAACTCATTCCCAAAATATCATTGCATTAGAGGGAAATCCTATCAGTGTAGCATTAGACAATAATCTAGCAGCAATCATTTTTGATAACAATTCTTTTGTATTGTATGATTTGCAGTTAGGCAAAGCAATGTATAAACAAGAAAGCACCCCAGCCCCTACCAATAACACCCTCATCGCTTCGCCTTATTTTTTGAGTGATATTGCAATAATCCCAACTCTTGATGGTAAGCTTGTAATCGTAGATAGAAATAATTTCAAAATGATTCGCAATATCGTAGTCAATGGAGATAAACATTTCAACAATGTTATTTTTCTTGAAGCAATTAATGATAGAATGGTTGCAGCAACCCCCAAACGAGTGATTTCTGTCAGTCCAAATGTGATTAATACCTTTGATGCTAATTTGCAAGATATTTTGTTTTTTGGGGACCAAATTGTGCTTTTTACCACAGAAGGTGAAGTGATTCTAACGGATAAAGATTTAAATGAAATCAAACGCCAAAAATTCCCCTTTGCACATTTTACCGCAGCAAACCATGGTGAAAAAATCGTGATTTTAGAAAC
Source organism: Helicobacter pullorum (assembly GCF_900638355.1). Taxonomy (GTDB): domain Bacteria; phylum Campylobacterota; class Campylobacteria; order Campylobacterales; family Helicobacteraceae; genus Helicobacter_D; species Helicobacter_D pullorum. Next base: position 352,476 of record NZ_LR134509.1, read on the forward strand.
ACGCGGTTATATGATTACCCTAAGCAATGATTTAAGCAATTATGAAATTTACTCTCTACCCAACAAGATAGACACACCCGCATTTTCAGGGACAGGAAAGATTTTTGTAGGTGATGAGATTTTGGAAGTGAAGTGAAGCAATGATACTTTGTGATATTGGAAATTCATTTTTGCATTTCTATTATCGCGGTAGAGTTTGGAGAGAAGCCAAAACGCAACTCACTCCAAAAGACCCAAAAGAAGTGATTATTTTTATTAGCGTGAATGAAGATTCTGCCAAGTCTCTTTTGGATTCTCATCCTTATTGTTTTGACCTTTTGCCTTTTGTTTCTTTGGATACAAATTACAAAGGCTTAGGTGTAGATAGAATCGTTGCTTGTAATGCTATCACAGATGGCGTAATTGTCGATGCAGGAAGTGCGATTACTATAGATATTATGCACCAAGCAATCCACTTAGGCGGTTGCATTATGCCCGGCATATCGCGTTATAGAGAAATGTTTAGTTCCATAGCGGTATTAGATTGTGAATTTAATCTCGGCGTTGCATTAGATACCTTCCCCCAAAACACAAAAGACGCTGTTTCTTATGGTATGTTGAAATCTATTCTTTTGATGATAGAGAATCTCTCCAAAGGCAAAAAGATTTATTTTACCGGTGGTGATGGTAAATTCCTTTCGCGTTTTTTTGAAAATTGCATTTATGATGATTTACTTATTTTTAAAGGAATGCAAAATATTATTACAAATAAAATTATCTCCAAAGGAATCCAATTATGATAAAAGTTGCCTTGCCCAAGGGTAGAATCGCACAAGAAGCATTGAAGATTTTTGAGGATTTTTTGCAAACTTCATTGGATTTTGAAGATAGAAAATTGATTTTGAAGAAAAAAGATTTTGAATTTATGCTTGTAAGAAGTCAAGATGTCCCGGTTTATGTCGAGCGAGGGGCGGCAGATATAGGCGTAGTGGGCTTAGATGTTTTAGAAGAGAAACAAAGCCGCTTAGTGAGGTTGCTTGATTTGGGGTTTGGGAAGTGCAAAGTCGCTATCGGTTCGCCTAATGATTATGTTTTGGATTTTTCTAAGCCCAAACTAAAAATCGCTACCAAAATGGAGAATATCACCAAAGCTTATTTTGCCAAAAAAGCCATAAGTGTTGATATTATCAAGCTGTATGGTTCTATTGAGCTAGCACCTCTTGTGGGAATGGCAGATGCGATTGTGGATTTGGTAGAGACAGGTAGCACACTTAGGCAAAACAATCTCAAAATTGATGAGGTGATTATGGAGGTTAGTGCGTATTTGGTGGCAAATTCTAATAGTTTTTATGCACAAAAGCGTGAGATTTTAGAGATTCAAAAGTATTTTAAAAATTTTATCAAAAAGGATTAGCTATGGGACAAACAATTACCGAGAAGATTTTTTCAGAACATGTAGGCAAAAAGGTTTATGCAGGGGAAATCATAGATTGCCCCATTGATATGGTGATTGGCAATGATATTACCACGCCTTTATCTATCAAGGCTTATGAGCAAAGCGGTGCGGAGAATCTAGCAAATCCCGATGGTTTTTGTATCGTAATGGATCATTTTATCCCCGCAAAAGATATTGCAAGTGCAAATCAAGCGCGTATTAGCCGAGATTTTGCCAAAAAACACAAACTCAAATACTTTTTTGACGAAAAAGATATGGGGATAGAACACGCACTTTTGCCAGAAAGGGGCTTAGTGGTAAGCGGTGATGTGATTATCGGTGCAGATTCGCATACTTGCACCCATGGTGCTTTGGGGGCTTTTAGCACAGGTATGGGAAGCACAGATTTAGCCTATGCAATGATTACAGGCAAAAATTGGTTTAAGATTCCAAGTGCGATAAAGGTAGAGTTCATCGGCAAGCCTGCCAAACACATTTATGGCAAAGATTTGATTTTGGAAGTGATTAGACAAATCGGCGTAGATGGTGCATTATACCAAACATTAGAATTTTGCGGAGAGGGCATAAAGTATCTAGGAATGGATGATAGATTTTCTTTGTGTAATATGGCGATTGAAGCAGGGGCAAAAAATGGAATCATCGCCCCAGATGAGATTACAAGAGAGTTTTTGAAATCTCGCCCTTTCTTGCGTGCGAATCCTAGAGAGTTTTATTCAGACGCAGATGCAAACTACACCCAAACAATCCAAATTGATATTAGCAAGCTAGAGCCAGTGATTGCCTATCCCTTTTTGCCTAGCAATGGCAAAAGCATCTCTCAAGCCGTAAAAGATGATTTGAAGATTGATCAAGTGTTTATCGGAAGTTGCACTAATGGGCGTTTGAGTGATTTAAAAATCGCAAGTGAGATTCTAAAGGGCAAAAAGGTCCATCAAGATGTCCGCCTCATCATCACGCCCGGCACACAAAACATTTACAAAGAAGCCCATAAACTAGGCTACATTGATATTTTATTAGAAGCAGGGGCATTGATTTCTAATCCTACTTGTGGTGCCTGTCTTGGCGGATATATGGGGATTTTGGGAGACAACGAACGATGTGTTTCTACGACTAATAGAAATTTTGTAGGGCGAATGGGAGCAAGAAACTCTGAAGTTTATCTCGCAAACTCTGCAGTGGCAGCCATAAGTGCGATAAAAGGCAAAATCGCTGACCCAAGAGAAGTATAGCTCTTTTTTGAGGGTATAAATAAATAAACGAATACGCTATAAAATTATTTTTGCAATCGTTATCAATATCCCCAAAAACGCATTATGCCCCCCCCCCCCCCATTATAAAAGTGGTTTTAATAAAATATAAATATTTTATTTATTATTTTAAAGTTAGTTTTATTTTTATAAAATACTAAATATTTTTTTGTAATTTTCATTATATTTAAGGAGAATAAATGTCTAACCAAACAAAGAATGCTATCCTAGTGGGGGGGGGGGGGCAAAGCCTCTAAATAATCAATCCCTAGAAACAAAGAATCCAAAAAATGCTAAAGGTTTGGATTCTAAATCCAAATTAGAATCCAAAAATCCAAACAAGATTCAAACTGCAAAGATTCAAGATTCTAAAGCTTCCAAAGATTCAATCAAATTAGAATCCAACTCCCCAAAATTAAAAGATTCTAAGGTTTCTAAAACCTCCAAAGATTCAATGAAATTAGAATCTAGCCCCAAACTAGATTCCAAAACTTCCCAAAAATCAAATTCAAAATCCAAATCACCAAAGATTCAAAAAGTCAAAAATACTTGTGATTCTAAACAATCTAAAAAATCCAAACTAAAATCCTTTATCCGCACGATTCCGATTTCTATTGCTTTGGCTTCAGCATTATCAAGTCAGGCAGTGGCGAATTGGAATAATGATGGACGAGCTTGTCAGAATGGTTATAATTGCACCATTTCGGGTAATCTTCAATTAGGCAATTCGAGCGGAAATATTCAAATTATAGCTAGTGGAAACACTGGAACATTGTCTATTAATCAAGGTGTTCATGTGCAAAAGGTATGGGAAGGAGGTCTTACTGGCTCACAAAATGGGGTATTTGAGATAAAAGGACCTACACAGGGTATTACTAATAATGGGACAGTAACTTCTGTTGGAAGTTGGAGAAATATAGTTGTGCTTTCAGGTGGAAGTCTTGGTAGTATAGTCAATTCTTCTACAGGGACATTGATTTCTAGGAGCAATAGTGCTTTGTTATTGTTTGGGAAAGTTGGTTCTATAGAAAATGCTGGAACGATAATGAGAACAGGGGGAAGCAATGCTGACTATCTTTCTTTATTTGCCATTGAAGGACAAGTAGGAGCAGATTTGACTTTTTCAAATCAGAGCTTAACCCAGTCGGCTGTAGGAGCAAGAAATATAATTTGGACGCAAGGTGGTGCTACAACCTCTCTTGGAGAGATTGTAGCAAAGGATAGCTCAAGATTAGAGGGAAATTTTGATTTTAATAATAGATTTACAGGCGAGAGCATAACTTTTCAAGATTCTGCAAATATGGCAGGTAATATTTCGTTGGAGGGTAATGCCAGAATCACTAATGGAGTTGCAATCTATGATTCTGGGACTATTGCTGGTAATATTTCTTTGGCTGGAAGCTCTGCTATTGCTAATGGAATCACTATTGGTGGAAATTCTGCTAGTGGAAGCGGCAATAATGCAACTTTGACAGGTAATATCTCCCTAGCTGGTTCATCTAGCATTTCAAAAATACTCATTGATGGCTCTAATAGTGGCGGGACAAATGGCACTCCAAAACTAGATGGAGATATCACGATGGATGGCACTTCAGCTATCGCTAATGGAATCACCATCACAAATGGTGGAACTTATGCTGGGAGAATCCATACTAAGAGCCAAAGTGATATTGATAGTATTACTATCGCAAGTGGGGGTGTTGTAGGAAGTAGCAATACAAACTCGACAATTCTCTCAAGTGGTAATTCCACAATCCACAATATTGATATACAAAATGGTGGAACAATGTATGGTAACATTGAAGCCCACTGGATAGGTGGTGCTAATGCTGTGAATCAAAAAGATGGAAATATCGGCGATGTTAGCATAGCAGGGAGATTGCAAGGAGATATTGTATTGCAAAATAAAGTGTTTATGAATAGCCTTACAATGTCAGATAATGGAACTATCACTGGTAACATTAGAATCGGAGAAACAGGAAGTGATGATCAATTCCCTACACTTAGCACTATTACGCTAAGGAATAATTCAGGGATTAATGCAATCACACTAGGGGGTGCTGGTGCTCATGCGACTATTGATAGCCTTACTTTAGAAGGCACTTCCTCTATCGGAACAATCACTAACAATTCTAATGGAACAATCTCAAATATTGCCCTAAATGGCACTAGCACCATTACAAATGGAATCACAAACGCTTCAGGTGGTAATATAGGCACAATTATTTCTAATACAAATAATGGTGTTAATAATACAATCACTAATAGCGGAACTATCGCTAAATTAGATATTAGGAATGTCAATAGTGGCTCTAGTGGTAATGGAGGAACTATCAATTATATTGGGGATGGTATTGTTACAGAAGAAATAAGGGTTGAAGGTGGTGCTACTCTCTCTATTGATGGTGGAACTGGAACGATTACATTAGATAGTGATATTGGTTCTAAGCTTAATTTATTAGCAGATTCTATTTTTGATGGGAATCTTAAAAATGCAGGAAGTATTAGCACTTGGAATAATGTCAGCAATATTGATGGAAGCTTTATCAATGCAAGTGGTGCTAGTGTAGGAGTTTTAACAGCAGGAAGTATTGCAAATAATCTCTTAAATGAGGGAGAAATTACAAATTTAACGATTGATAAAAATATAGGAACATTAACGAATAATGGCAGTGGTGTTATCAATACTCTTATTATTCAAGATGGTTCAGTTATCACTAATGGAATTACAAACGATGGTAATGGTATTATCAATACTCTAACCATTCAAAATAATTCTACTACAAATGGAATCACAAACAATTCAAATATCGGTTCTTTGAATTTACAAAATGATACTACTTATATCGGAACTGGTAGCATTACTAATGCTTTGGATATTGCAGGCACCAAAACATTAAATGCTTCTACTAATGGAATTAATATTTTATTTGCTAATGGTGCAACAGGAACGATTAATAATGCAGGAATTATTGATGGAAGTTTAACTAATACAGCTAACTCCACTATCAAAACCTTTAACACAGGAAGTATCACAGGGAGCATTGCTAACAATGCTACAATACAAGAATTAAATGTTACAGGAAATGTAACAAATGGAATCATAAATGCAGGAAATATCACAACACTTACTAATAATCAAGCAAACACAAATATCACTAATAACCAAAACATAGGCACTTTAGATATTAATGCAAACACAACCTATGCCGGAAATGGTAGTATCACAAATGCTTTGGATATTGATGGGGCTCAAACTCAATTTACTATTAGCGATGGTGCTGGTAATAATGGAACTCTAACTCTTGCAGAGAATGCTAACACTGCTAATTCAGTAAAAACCATCACTAATGATGGAACTATTATAGGGAATCTCATCAATACCCTAACCACTGATTGGACTTTTGGAGTATTGCAAGGAAACTTTACTAATAATGGGGAATTAACTGCACTCACTGATACAACCACAGGAAGCATTACAGGGAATCTAACTAATGAAAGTGGTGGAATCATTAATACCCTAAACACAAGCAAAGTTGGAGGCTCTATTGCTAATAATGGTAATTTAGTCAATGTAATAGTAGATTCTAATAAAACTCTAACAGGTAATGGAAGTATTACTAATTCTTTGGTAGTAGAAAAGAATAATGGAGGAAATGGCTATACTCTTACAATTGGAAATAATGGAGCTGGAAATCTAAACTTCAACGCAGCCAATAATGGAATCATTAACAATGCAGGAACTATCAATGGAAATATCACGAATGTAAATAATTCCACTATTGCAGATTTTACAAACTCTGGAAGCTTTAATGGTACTTTAACCAATAATGGAAATATCACTAACTTTATTAATTCAGGAAACTTTACAGGCAATATTACTAATATTGCAGGTGACACCATTAGCAACTTTAATAACTTAGGAAATATCACAGGGAATATTAATAACTCTGGAACTATTCTTGATTTTAATAACGCAGGAAATATCGATGGAACATTAACTAATGCTAATAATGCAAACATTGGTGATTTTACAAACTCTGGAAGCATTAAAGAATTTAACAATGAAGGATTGATTGCTTTCTTTGCAAACAATGGAATTATTACAACCTTTAGTGGTAATGGAACCATTTATGGTGTTTCAAACAATAAAGTCATTAATGGTAATTTTGAAAATGTTGCTACTGCTTTAAAAAATACAGGAACCATTAGTGGAAATGTTGAATTAGTGGGGAAAGAAGGAGATTGTGGTAGTAATAGTGGTACTATTTGCAAACTTTCTGGTTTATGGAATGAGGGAACCATTGGTGGAACTTTCACAAATGCAGCCAATAAAACTATTAATTCTGTTATCAATGGAAGCAATAGTCAAACTAATATCAATGCTGTTCTTAATAATGGTATTGCTAATGATGGAACGATTAATCAGATACTTAACTACAACAATGGAACAATCAATAATGGTATTACTAATAATGCAAATGCAAACATTGAAAGCATAAATAATGAAGGCATTATCAATGGGGGTATTACTAACTCTTCTCAAATTGGAATGATAAATAATACAGGTTTGATTACAGGCAATCTTGCTAATAATACTATTAACTCCATTATCACAACCATCAACACAGGAAGTATCACAGGAAGTATTACTAACTCTGGAGAGATTACTACACTAAATGTTACAGGGAATGTAACTAATGGAATCGCAAATGATGCTAATATTGGCACTTTTATAGTTAATGAAAGTGTAAGTTATAGTGGAACTGGTAGCATTACTAATGCTTTAGAAGTAGCAAAGGATAAAACATTAACTGCAACTAATGGAATCACCCTCAATGCAAATAAAGGTAATGTAAATAACTTAGGAACCATTGCAGGAAATTTAACCCTAGAGGGAAGCTCTAATACTCTAAGCAATGCAGGAACCATTGCGGGTAATCTTTCAAATGTAAAAGATTCTACTATCACAAGCTTTATTAATAGTGGAACCATTAGCGGTAATTTATACAATGATGGACACATTGATACATTAACTAATACAGGAACAATGGGAACTATCTATAATAGAAGCAAAAACACGATTAAAAATCTACTCAATGGTACAAATTCTGTTATTGCAGGAATTGATAATAGCAATGGTAGATATGATTCAATCAAAAATCAAGGAACTATCTCAGGTGATATTAAAAACAATAATGGAACCATTACTAATCTCGTGAATATTAATAATGGAACCATTACAGGACAAATCATCTCTAATGGAAATAGTAATATTGGAACAATCATTAATGAAGGGATAATTAATTCCTCTCATACAATCATCAATAACGGAAGTATTCAAAATGCTTCTAATGATGCTATCTCTTTAGATACTATTTCTAATGTAGTAACTGCCATTTCTAACTCTGGAAGTATCAATGGAAATGTAAGGGTAGCAGGTAATTCACAAGTTGATTTAATCCAAAATTCTAGCACCATTGCTGGTTGTATTATCCTAGAGGGTGGTAGAATAGGAAATATCAATAACACTAATGGAGCCATTGCAAATTGTATGCACTTTAGTAGTGGAGCTAGTGTAGATAATCTTAATAATAGTGGAACTATTGAAAAATCAATTACTAATGATTCTGGAAGCATGACTGTTAATAATAGTGGAAGCATTGGTGGAATTACTACAAGCAATGGAGGAACTACCACTGCTATCAATAGTGGAAGCATTGGAGGAATTACTACAAGCAATGGAGGAACTACAACCATTATCAATGGTGGAGAGAATAAGCCCGGTGGTAATATTGGAGCTATTACTAATACAGGAAGTAATTCTAATACCCACATTGATGGTTGGACTTTGGATAATCCAGATAATCCAACAAATCCTATTATCATAGCAGATGGTAGTAATAAAGATGGAATCCATTTAAAAGAAGATTCTATCTTTGTAGAAGGAAATCTTGAAAGTGGAAAAATCTATAATTATTATGATTATATTCAAAATGAAGGTGGAGATTCTATCGGACAAGATTTTAGTCAAGATGATGAACTCTTTAATGCTTTAACCTTTATTGATATCTTTACACCAACAGACAATGGAGATGGAACTTACAGCGTAGGCTTAGACACTCAAGAACTCTCCGGTAAAACTCTAGGTGCTTCTTTAATCTATTCATCAAGAATACGACAGATTGATACTAATAATATGCTAAGAGAAATTAATGTTAAAAACTTTAAAACAGACTTTGAAATCTTAGAGCAAAGAGAAAGATTAAAAAACCAACAAGCTCTCTTAGAAAACTATAAACAACAAAGAGAATCTTATCTGAATGGATTAACCAAAGACAATAAAGAATTAAAAAGAGTAAGTTCTAAAGAATCTACTTCTTTAAGCACTTATGCTAATAATTCTAATATCAAAAGTGATGCAATAGAAGTAGTGGATTATTATAACAAAGATACTCTAGCAAGCCTAGATAATCTTCAAGCAACCACTAAAGCTAATCAAGAAACTTATTCTAATTTAGATCTCTTAAGAGAGCTTGATGACATCTTTATTAGCCATACAGGAGATAAGGATAATCTCTATACCTTTGCACTCCCTTATACAAGATACACTTCAGCACAATTAGATGGAGGAGTAGGAACTCTAAAATCTCATGCATCAGGTATCCTAGCAGGAGCACAAGCAAAACTACCTAGTGAGAGAGGAATATTAGGAATCTACTTTGGATATGAAAGTTCAGATAAACAAGTAGGACAACAAAGATTAGACTTTGATGAAAAAGTTTATTATGGAGGATTAACTTATTATAATGTTTTTGCAAGAAAAGGAGTAAGTGAATATTATCTCTCTGCTAATACAAGAATAGATAAAGGGGATACCAATTTATATAAAACCTATCGCTCTGGAAGCACTACTATTGATTCTCAAGTAGATTCTTATGGATATGGTGCAGATTTAAAAGTAGGGGCTAATTATTATAATATCTATAATAACTCTGTTCTTTCTCCAGAGATTGGAATTAGTTATCAAGGAATTAGTACAGATTCCTTTAGACTAAGACACCTAGGAGGAGTAAGTGAGCATTATTATACACAAGATGTTAATTTCTTTGATATTAGTGCCTCACTTAGATGGCAAAGAGCATGGAATAATGTGTTTAAAACAATGGCTTCTTTAGGTGCAATGTATAATGTTTATAATGATGCTAAAGGAAGTGGAGTTATTGCTGGATTAAAACAATCTGCTGATATTAATGTAGAAGAACTCTATGGAACTACTCAAGTAGGAATAAGCTATGCTTTAGGAGAGAATGCTAACATTGCTTTAAATTATAGTGGTATCTTTGCAAATGGAGTTCAATCTCATGCAGGGTATATTAGATTAGGAGTGTGGTGGTAGAACACTCACTCTTAAAGTGAGAGTATAGAGAAATTAGGAAAGTGAGTTTTGCAGTGCAAAATCATAAAAGGGTGAGAGTGTATAGGGGGTCCCTAGATTTTCACCTTGTCCTTTTTGGTTTAGGGTGATGATTAAGAATTTTTCGCAATATTCCCTTTCTTTGATGATTTTGTGGAGCTTTTGTTCAAGGGAATGTTGCTGAATGAAAGGCAAACATAGAATCCCCAAAGAAACTTGAGGCAAATAAAAATCAAGCTTATCGGTAAAAAAAATGTCTTGTTTGAAATGGTAAAGCAATTCTAAAAATACCATATTTTCAAAGAGGGAAGAAAAATTTTTGTCATAACTTACTGCATTTTTAAGTGTAAAATCATAAAAATAAAGTTTTTTGGGAGAGAGATTGTGTTCAAACTTTTCAAGCCAAAAAAGTATTTTGCTATCTTGTAAAAATTTTGCATATTCGTAGAATCTATCTTTTGAGATTTTGCCTTCCTTTTTTAGCTTTGTGTATATTTGGTGTAATGAAACTTTAAGCCCTAGATTTTGAGCGAGATTTTTGAGAATCCAAAAATGAATATTGTCATTGGCTAGAAATTTGAGAAATTCTCCCTTTTTGTAATCATTGAGCGATTCTGCTTCAAAAAGATTCCCATATTTGAGATAATTATTAAAAGAGTCTTGAATATTTGGCTTGTGGATTTGCTGGTATTCATAAAAAGTAATGGGGGGAAGTTCAAAGATTGAATAATTTGTAATTTGGTGTGGAATATCGCTAATTAGCGTAATTTTGGGTAGGTTTGGGAGTTTGAAAGAGGGCATATAAGAATCAACAATCAAAATTTCTACTTTTTCTTTTTGGTAAAAAGATTCTAAATCATCGAAATCTTTATTTGGATTGATTTTGGAATCTTTTAGATTGATATACATTTTTTTGAGATTTTTAAATTCGGCTTGTTGGTAGTATTGTAAAACAAAATTTGTTTTGCCGATGTTTTTTGCACCATAAATAAGGTTTAAATCTTTGAGCTCTATCTCTACTTTTCTATGGATTTTAGCAATATTTTTGGGATAAGATTCTAAGATTTTTTCTAAAACCATAAAAATTTCCTTGATATTTTGTAGGATTTGAATGATGAAATTTTATAACTTTCCTTTTTAAAAGGAAATAAATTGCAAAAATTCATTGTAAAGTATTAGCAAAATAAAAACTTTTGAAGTATAATTTCGACTTCCAAAAATATTACATTGGCTAGCCAATGAGTTCTTTGAAGGAAAAATTATGGAAAAAATTAGACTTAAGTTAAAAGCGTATGATCACCGCGTTCTTGATAGGTCAGTTGTTTCAATCGTGGAAGCTGTAAAAAGAACAGGTGCAGAGATTCGTGGTCCTATTCCACTTCCAACTAAAAAAAGACGATATACAGTCTTAAAATCTCCTCATATCAATAAAGATTCAAGAGAACAATTTGAAATTCGTGTTCATTGTAGAGTTATTGATATTGTTTCGGCAACTCCAGAAACAGTGGATAGTTTGACAAAATTAGATATGGCACCAGAAGTGGATGTAGAAGTCCGCTCAATGGGTAAATAAGGGGTATAAATGGAATTTTTAGTAGAAAAAATCGGAATGAGTAGAACCGTTGCTAAACCAAGCATACCTGTAACATTATTAAAAGTTAAAAACGCAAAAGTTTGTGAAGTTTTAGAGGGTGGAAAAGCTCTAGTGGCTTATCACCAAGGAAAGTCAATTAATAAATCTATTGCAGGGCAACAAAAAAAGTATAATCTTGATAAAGAATACAATAAGTTTGCTACACTTGAAGTAAATAATACAGAAGCAGGCGATTTGGATTTATCAGTATTAGAAAATGCAAAAAGAGCAAAAGTTTCTTTTAATACAAAAGGTAGAGGCTTTAGCGGTGTTATGAAAAGATGGAATTTCCAAGGTGGTCCGGGTGCGCATGGTAGTAGATTCCACAGAGCACCGGGTTCTATCGGAAATCGTGAGTGGCCAGGTCGTGTTCAGCCGGGTAAAAAAATGGCAGGACATTATGGGAATGAAAAAGTAACCGTTCAAAATGAAATCATCTCTTTTGATAAAGAGCATGGTGTGCTTGTATTGAAAGGTTCTGTTCCCGGATTTAATGGTGCATTTGGTAAGTTAAAGGTTGTAAAATGAGTAAAGCAATTATTTTAGATAAAGAATTGAAAAAGAGCGGTGAAGCACAATTGCCCGAAAGCTATAAAAGTATCAATTCACATAATCTCTATCTTTATATCAAATCATTCTTAGCTTCTATGCGTGCAAATAACGCAATGGCAAAAACTCGTGGTAGAGTTAGCGGAGGAGGCAAGAAGCCTTGGAGTCAAAAAGGTGGCGGTAGAGCAAGAGCGGGTAGTATCACTTCTCCGGTATTTGTTGGTGGGGGTGTTTCTCATGGTCCTAGCAATAATAGAAACTACAATTTAAAAGTAAATAAAAAGCAAAAAAAACTTGCTTTGCAATATGCTTTGCAAGAAAAAGCGGATAATGGTAGTTTGTTTATTGTAGATAAAATCCAAATACCAAGTGGCAAAACAAAAGATGCTTATACAATGTTTAAAACATTAAATCAAAGAAATATTTTATTTGTTTCTGAAATGTTTGATGAGAAAACTTATTTTGCATTTAGAAATCTTAAAGAATGCTATTTGATTGATGGAGCTGAATTAAATGCTTATTTGGCAGCTACATTTAGAGCTGTTGTGATTGAAAAAGCACTTTTTGAAGCTATCACGAAAGAAGGTTAAAATGGCGAGTATTACAGATATTAAAACAATTATGTATACAGAGAAATCTTTAAAATTACAAGAGCAAAATGTGCTTGTAGTGCAAACTTCTCCAAAATTGAGCAAAACACAATTAAAAGAAGTTTTTAAAGAGTATTTTGGTGTAACTCCACTTTCAATCAATTCTTTACGACAAGAAGGAAAAGTGAAAAGATTCCGTGGTGTTATTGGTAAAAGAAATGACTTCAAGAAGTTTTTTGTGAAACTTCCAGAAGGTGCAAAAATTGAATCATTGGCAGTTTAAGGGGTAAATAATGGCAATTAAAACTTATAAACCATACACTCCAAGTAGAAGATTTATGAGCAATCTAAGCTCAGAAAATATTACTGCTAAAGCTAGTGTAAGAAAATTGTTAGTAAAACTACCTGTTCATGCAGGTCGCAATAATAATGGTAGAATCACAAGCAGACACAAAGAAGGTGGTGCTAAAAAACTTTATAGAATTATTGATTTTAAGCGTAATAAATTTAATATCGAAGGTAAAGTTAGCACAATTGAATATGATCCATATAGAAATTGTAGAATAGCGTTAGTTACCTATAAAGATGGGGATAAAAGATACATTATTCAGCCAAGTGGTTTGAAAGTAGGTGATATAGTGCTTTCAGCAGAAGGTGGATTGGATATTCGTTTGGGTTATGCAATGAAGCTTAAAAATATTCCTATTGGAACAGTGGTGCATAATATTGAAATGTATCCCGGTAGAGGCGGGCAACTTGCAAGAAGTGCAGGAGCAAGCGCACAACTTATGGGAAGAGAAGGCAAATATTCAATTATTAGAATGCCAAGTGGAGAAATGCGATATATTTTAGGCGAATGTATGGCGACTATCGGAACTGTTGGTAATGAAGATTTTGCTAATATTAATATCGGGAAAGCAGGTCGCAATAGACATTTGGGTATTCGTCCTCAAACAAGAGGTTCAGCGATGAACCCAGTAGATCACCCACATGGTGGTGGTGAAGGTAAAACTGGTTCTAGTGGGCATCCTGTATCTCCATGGGGTATGCCAGCAAAAGGTTATAAAACAAGAAGAAAGAAAGCAAGCGATAAGCTTATTATTTCAAGAAGAAAAAAATAAGGAAAGTAAATGGCTAGATCGATAAAAAAAGGTCCTTTTGTTGATGAACATTTGATGAAAAAAGTCATCAAAGCAAAAGAGACAAAAGACAATAAACCAATTAAAACATGGTCCCGTAGAAGCACAATTATTCCTGAGATGATTGGATTTACTTTTAATGTGCATAATGGTAGAGCTTTCGTTCCTGTTTATGTAACAGAAAACCATGTTGGCTATAAGTTGGGTGAGTTTGCACCTACAAGAACCTTCAAAGGGCACAAAGGAAGTGTCCAAAAGAAAATCGGTAAGTAAGGAGTGAAAAATGAGTAAAGCATTATTACGATACATTCGCCTTTCGCCGACTAAAGCAAGATTGATTGCAAGAGAGGTTCAAGGAATGAATGCTGAATTAGCGATTGCGTCTTTGGAATTTATGCCAAATAAAGCTGCAAAGATTATTTCTAAAGTGATTGCATCAGCAGTTGCAAATGGGGGTTATGAGGCTGAAAATGTTGTTGTTTCATCTTGCAGAGTAGATGCAGGTCCTGTGCTTAGACGTTTTACACCACGAGCAAGAGGTAGAGCAACTCCAGTAAGAAAACCTACTTCACATATTTTTGTAGAAGTAGCACAAAAAAGTAAGGATAAGTAATGGGTCAAAAAGTTAATCCTATTGGTCTAAGACTTGGTATAAATAGAAATTGGGAATCAAGATGGTTTCCTGCATTTACAACTGCACCACAAAATATTGCAGAAGATTACAAAATTAGAAAGTTTTTGAAAAAAGAGCTTTATTATGCAGGTGTAAGTGATATTTTGATTGAAAGAACAGCAAGGAAAGTTAGAGTTACTGTTGTCGCAGCAAGACCGGGTATTATTATCGGTAAAAAAGGTGCAGATGTTGAGAAGCTAAAAGAATCTCTTAAGAAAATTGTGAATAAAGATATTTTCTTAAATATTAAAGAGGTTAAAAAACCTCAAAGCAATGCTCAACTCTCCGCTGAAAGTGTTGCAACTCAGCTTGAAAGACGCGTAGCATTCCGCCGTGCAATGAAAAAAGTTATGCAAGGTGCTATGAAATCTGGTGCAAAAGGTATTAAGGTTAAAGTTTCTGGGCGTTTAGCAGGTGCTGAAATGGCAAGAACTGAATGGTATATGGAAGGTAGAATACCTCTTCATACATTAAGAGCTAAAATTGATTATGGTTTTGCAGAAGCTTTAACAACTTATGGAAACATTGGTGTAAAAGTTTGGATTTTTAAAGGTGAAGTTCTCCAAAAGGGAATCCAAGCTGAAAAGCAGCAAGAAGAGGGCGAAGCAAAAACAAATCGTCCAACTAGAAAGAGAAGGGGGCAATAACTATGCTAATGCCAAAGAAAACAAAATACAGAAAACAAATGAAGGGAAGAAATAGAGGAAAAGCATTCCGTGGAACTTCTCTTGCATTTGGTGAATTTGGAATCAAAGCAATTGAGCATGGAAGAATTGATTCAAGACAAATCGAAGCAGCGCGTATTGCGATGACTCGTGCGACAAAAAGAACCGGTATGGTTTGGATTAGAGTATTCCCTGATAAACCTCTTACTGCAAAACCTCTTGAAACTCGTATGGGTAAAGGTAAAGGTGCAGTAGAGAAATGGGTTATGAATATTAAGCCCGGTAGAATCATCTATGAAATGGGTAGTGTTGATGAAGCATTAGCAAGAAGCGCATTAGCACTTGCACAGAGCAAACTCCCTTTTAAAACAAAAATTGTAACAAGAGAGGGTGAGAATGAAATATACTGAAATTAATGAAAAAAATACTCAAGAGTTAAAAGAACTCTTAAAAGAAAAAGAAACTGCGTTGTTTGAGTTGAATTTGAAACTTAGAACAATGCAACAAACTAATACAAGCGAAATAAGAGCAACAAGAAAAGATATTGCAAGAATCAAAACTGCTCTTAATGCAAAAGGGAGGGCTGAATAATGAGTAGTGTTCAACCACATAAAAGAATTATCTCTGGAAAAGTTGTTACAAAAGCTGGAGATAAAAGCGTAACAATTTTAGTTGAAAGACGCGTTATCCATCCAAAGTATAGAAAAATTGTAAAAAGATTCAAAAAATACATTATACATGATGAAAATAATAGCGTAAAAGTAGGAGATGTGATTGAGGCAATTGAGTGCAAGCCAATCTCAAAAAGAAAAGCCTTTACACTCCACAAAGTAGTATCTGTGGGAGTTGAATTATGATTCAAAGTTTTACAAGATTGAATGTTGCTGATAATAGTGGCGCAAAAGAAATAATGTGCATTAAGGTTTTAGGTGGAAGTAAAAGACGCTACGCAACTGTGGGCGATGTGATTGTAGCTTCTGTCAAAAAAGCTCTTCCTAGTGGAAAAGTAAAAAAAGGTCAAGTAGTAAAAGCTGTAGTAGTAAGAACAAAAAAAGAGATTCATCGTGAAGATGGTGCTTTGATTCGTTTTGATGATAATGCAGCAGTGATCTTAGATAGCAAGAAAGAACCTATCGGGACACGTATTTTTGGTCCTGTTGGTAGAGAAATTCGTTATGCTAATTTTATGAAAATCGTATCATTAGCACCGGAGGTGTTGTAATGACTAAATTTAAAATTAAAAAAGGTGATATGGTAGAAGTTATCACGGGTGATGATAAAGGCAAAAAAGCAAAAGTTTTGCAAGTATTGCCTAAGAAATCTCAAGTGATTGTAGAAGGTTGTAAAATGGCTAAAAAAGCAGTAAAACCAAGTGAAAAAAATCCAAAAGGTGGTTTTATTAGCAAAGAAATGCCTATTCATATTTCAAATGTTAAAAAAGCGGAGGATTAATCTATGTATCAATTAAAAGCCGCATATAAAAATGAAATTAGGGCAAAACTTGCAGAGGAATTAGGTATCAAAAATCCTATGCTTTTGCCAAAGTTGGAAAAAATTGTGATTAGTGTTGGTGCAGGTATGCATGCAAAAGATACTAAAATTATGCAAAATATTGCAGATACAATTTCTTTGATTGCTGGACAAAAATCAGTGATTACAAGTGCGAAAAAGTCAGTTGCTGGTTTTAAAATGCGTGAGGGAATGCCAATGGGTGTTAAGGTTACCCTAAGAGGAAACCAAATGTATAACTTTTTGGAAAAACTCATTGTGATTGCATTGCCAAGAGTAAAAGACTTTAGAGGGATTCCACGCAATGGTTTTGATGGGAGAGGAAATTATAGCTTTGGTGTAAATGAGCAATTAATTTTCCCAGAAGTTGTGTATGATGATATTATGGTAAGTCATGGTATGAATATCACTTTTGTTACTTCAGCAAAAACTGATAAAGAGGCATTGAAGCTCTTAGAACTTTTTGGCTTACCTTTTGCAAAAGGAAGAACAAATGGCTAAAAAATCTATGATTGCAAAGGCTAATAGAAAGCCTAAATTTAAAGTAAGAGCTTATACAAGATGTTCAATTTGTGGGAGACCACATTCTGTTTATAGGGATTTTGGTATTTGCCGTGTTTGCCTCCGTAAAATGGGAAATGAAGGCTTGATACCGGGACTTAGAAAAGCAAGCTGGTAAGGGGAAAAAATGGTAAATGATATTATTGCAGATTCATTGACAAGAATTAGAAATGCAAGTATGAGGAGATTAGATACTACAACTTTATACTATGCTAAGATTGTAGTTTCTATTTTAGAAGTTTTTCAAGCAAAAGGTTTCATTGAAGGCTATAAAGTCATTGAAAAAGACAAAAAACAATTCATTAATGTTGTTTTGAAATACGATGAAAAGGGTCGTTCAGTTATCAATGAGATTGCAAGGATTTCTAAACCTGGAAGACGCGTTTATAAGGCTAGAAATGAATTAAAACGCTTCAAAAATGGATATGGAACTATTGTTGTAAGCACAAGCAAAGGCGTGATTGCTAATGATGATGCTTATAAGGCAAATGTAGGCGGGGAAGCCCTCTGCAGTATTTGGTAGGAGTATAATAATGTCAAGAGTTGGTAAAAAACCTATTAGCATTCCAAGTAGTGTTCAAGTAAGCATTGAAGGGAGCAAAATAGTTTTTAAGGGTGGAAAAATTACAAAAGAATTAGAAACTTATGGGCGTGTTGGAATTGATTTTAAAGACAACGAATTAAGTTTTTCTTTGAGTGGAGATAATGCACAAGCTAGAGCTTATTGGGGAACTTATAGAGCTTTAGCAAATAATATTGTTGTGGGATTAACAGAAGGTTTCACAAAGCAATTAGAGATTAATGGTGTTGGTTATAAAGCAGCAGTAAAAGGCAAAGTTTTAGAGCTTGCACTTGGATTCTCTCACCCTATTAACTATGACATTCCAGAGGGTATTGAGATTGCAGTAGATAAGAATCTCGTGATTATTAAAGGCGCTGATAAACAACAAGTTGGGCAAATTGCAGCAGAAATTAGGGAGTTTAGACCACCTGAACCTTATAAGGGTAAGGGTGTGAAATATGTTGATGAACGCATTATCCGCAAAGCTGGAAAAACTTCTAAAAAATAAGGATTAAGCAATGACAGATAAAATTATTAGAAGAAAAAGAAGCTTGAGAATTAAAAGAAAGCTAAGAATCCGTGCAAGAGTTTTTGGAGATGCGACAACTCCAAGATTGAGTATTTTTCGCTCAAATAGATATTTCTATGCACAAGTTATTGATGATGTAAAAGGTATTACTTTAGCTAGTGTTGATGGCAAAAAAATGGGATTAAAAAATAATAAAGAAGATGTTAAGAAAATCGCATCTACTTTGGCTCAATCACTTAAAAAAATCAATGTAGAAAAAGTTATTTTTGATAGAAATGGATATTTGTATCACGGCGTTGTTGCAAGTTTTGCTGACTCTCTACGCGAGAATGGAATTAGTCTATAGGGGATAATATGGAAATCAATAGAGAAGATTTTAAAGAAGTCGTTGTAAATATTGGGCGTGTAACAAAGGTAGTAAAAGGTGGGCGTAGATTCCGCTTTAATGCCTTGGTGGTAATTGGCAATAAAGAAGGCTTGGTAGGATTTGGACTTGGAAAAGCTAAAGAGGTACCAGATGCAGTTAAAAAAGCGATTGATGATGCCTTTAAAAATATTGTAAAAGTTAATATTAAAGGCACAACAATTGCTCATGATGTTCAACAAAAATATAATTCTAGTATTATTTTGTTGAAACCTGCAAGTGAGGGAACAGGTGTAATTGCTGGTGGTTCTGTGCGTCCGGTTTTGGAAATGGCAGGTATCAAAGATATTTTGACAAAGTCATTGGGTTCTAACAATCCATATAATGTAGTAAGAGCCACAATTGATGCACTTTCTAAAGTAAAGGCATAAGGAGATTTTATGGCATTAGAAAATTTAGTACCCGCAAAAGGTAGTGTAAAAAAAATTAAAAGAGTAGGACGAGGTCAAGGAAGTGGTATGGGTAAAACTTCCACAAGAGGTGGAAAGGGACAAACCGCAAGAACTGGTTCTAAGCAAAAAAGAGGATTTGAAGGTGGGCAACAGCCTTTGCAAAGACGATTGCCTAAAGTTGGTTTTACAAGTGGAGTGGTAAAACCATATGTGATTAATGTGGAATTGATTAAAGCAGTTTCTGCATTAGAAGAAATCACTTTTGAAAGTATTAGAAGTGTGCATAAATTTCCTGCTTATACAACCAAAATTAAGCTTATTGGCGGAAGTGCAAAGAATCTTGTAGCCAAAATCAAAGATGAAAGAATCACAACAAGTGGAACAAAATAATGAATAAGGCTATCGTCAATAAAATTCTCATTACACTAGGCTTTCTTTTAGCCTATCGTGTGTTGGCGTATATTCCGGTTCCCGGAGTAGATACAGCTGTCATTAAAACTTTTTTTGATAATAATGCTTCAAATGCTTTAGGGCTATTTAATATGTTTAGCGGAAATGCTGTGGAGCGTTTAAGTATCATTTCTTTAGGTATTATGCCTTATATTACAGCTTCTATTATTATGGAGCTTTTAGCGGCTACTTTTCCAAATTTGGCAAAAATGAAAAAAGAACGTGATGGAATGCAAAAATATATGCAAATTATCCGTTATAGCACCGTGGTAATCACTTTGATTCAAGCTGTGGGCGTTTCTATTGGGTTAAAAAGCCTTGGGACAGGTGCTAATGGTGCTATTATGATAGATATGAATATTTTTATTGCAATTTCAGCATTTTCTATGCTTTGTGGAACTATGCTACTAATGTGGATTGGTGAGCAAATTACACAACGAGGCGTTGGAAATGGTATTAGTTTAATTATCTTTGCTGGTATTGTATCGGGCATTCCAAGTGCAATTGCAGGAACTTTCAATTTGGTGAATACAAATCAAATTAGTTGGTTGGTTTTATTGTTTATTGCTGCAATTATTATCATTACCGTTGCTTGTATTATTTTTGTTGAGCTTGGTGAAAGAAGAATACCTATTTCTTATTCAAGAAAAGTGGTAATGCAAAACCAAGATAAGAGAATTATGAACTATATTCCAATCAAAATGAATCTGAGTGGAGTAATCCCTCCGATTTTTGCTTCTGCTATTTTAATGTTTCCAAGCACAATTTTGCAAGCTTCTTCCAATAGCGTTATTATGCAAATTGCAGATTATCTTAATCCAAATGGATATTTGTATAATGTTTTAATGTTTTTATTTGTTATATTTTTTGCTTATTTTTATGCTTCTATTGTTTTTAATGCAAAAGATATTTCCGAAAATCTTAAGCGTCAAGGTGGATTTATACCGGGTATTCGTCCCGGAGAGGGAACGGCGAATTTTCTAACAGAAGTTGCTAATAAATTAACACTTTGGGGATCTTTGTATCTAGCATTAATTGCGACTTTGCCATGGGTTTTGGTAAAGGCTTCAGGGGTTCCATTTTATTTTGGTGGAACGGCTGTGTTAATTGTTGTGCAGGTTGCTGTAGATACAATGCGTAAAATTGAAGCACAAATTTATATGAATAAATATAAAACATTGAGTGCAGTGGGTCTATAATGTCAATTGCCATTAGGAAACCTGCAGAAATAGAATCCCTAAGGAAAGCCAATAGGATTGTTGCTAAGACTTTGAATCATCTAAAGGCTAATATCAAGCCGGGTCTTACGCTAAAAGAAGTTGATAAAATGGGAGAGGATTTTATCCTTTCTCAAGGGGGAATACCTGCCTTTAAAGGTTTATATGGATTTAGTGGCTCTGTTTGCATTTCTGTTAATGAAGTCATTATCCATGGAATCCCTACGGATTACGCTTTGAAAGAAGGGGATATTGTAGGGCTTGATTTGGGTGTGAATCTTAATGGTTGGTATGGAGATAGTGCCATCACTTGTGGGGTTGGTAATATTTCACAAGAGAATCAAAGATTAATTGCTTGTGCTAAAGATTCACTTCATTTCGCAATTTCTCAAATTAAAGTAGGTATGCACTTTAAAGAATTGAGTTATTTAATAGAGCAATTTATTTTGGATTATGGGTATGTGCCTTTGCGTGGTTTTTGCGGTCATGGAATCGGCAAAAAGCCTCATGAAGAACCAGAAATCCCAAACTATTTAGAGGGCAATAATCCTAAGCAGGGCTATAAAATCAAGGAAGGTATGGTTTTTTGTATTGAGCCGATGATTTGTCAAAAAAGTGGAGAACCAAAAATATTAGAAGATGATTGGAGTGTAGTTTCAGTAGATGGGCTAAATGGTAGTCATTATGAACATACAGTGGCAATTATCAATGGCAAAGCAGAAATTTTATCAAAGGAATAGTTAAATGGCAAAAGATGATGTGATTGAGATTGATGGAATTGTCAAAGAAGCATTACCAAATGCAACTTTTCGCGTTGAATTGGAAAATGGGCATATTATTTTGTGCCATATTGCAGGAAGAATGCGAATGAATTACATTAAGATTTTGCAAGGGGACAAAGTAAAAATAGAACTCACTCCTTATAGTTTGGATAAAGGTAGAATTACTTTTAGATATAAGTAGTTTTTAATAAGTTTTTTTATACAATATGCCCTTTATTGCAAAAATTGCATAGTCGTTTAGGTGATGAATAAGCCTTGGGAGGACTATAAACTCAATGTCTAATAGTTTTATTAGGAAGCAATGAAATTCAGTTTTGGTTTTTATTGCAATTCAAAAAGGTGATAGTTTTAGAGTGATTCTAAAAATTATGTAAAAAGTATTTGAATTTTCAAATATTAAAGTTAGGAGTAAGCTATGAAAGTCAGACCTTCTGTAAAGAAAATGTGTGACAAATGCAAGGTTATTAAGAGAAAAGGCGTGATTCGAGTGATTTGCGAGAATCCAAAACATAAACAAAGACAAGGATAAAGGAAAAATAATGGCGAGAATTGCTGGTGTTGATTTACCCAAAAAAAAGAGAATTGAATATGCTTTAACTTATATTTATGGTATTGGTTTAAAAGCATCAAGAGATATTTTAAATGCTGTAAATATCTCTTATGACAAAAGGGTTCAAGACCTTGGTGAAGATGAAGTTTCTGCTATTGCTAAAGAAATTCAAGCTCATCATATCGTAGAGGGTGATTTGCGCAAAAAAGTTACAATGGACATTAAAGCACTTATGGATTTAGGTAACTATCGTGGATTACGACATAGAAAAGGCTTACCTGTTCGCGGACAAACAACAAAAAATAATGCAAGAACGCGAAAAGGCAAAAGAAAAACCGTTGGTAGTGCATCAAAATAAGGGGTGAATAATGGCTAAAAGAAATGTAACAAAAAAAAGGGTTGTCAAAAAGAATATTGCAAGAGGTATTATTCATATCTCAGCTGCTTTTAACAATACAAGCGTAACTATCACAGATGAAATGGGAAATGTAATTTGTTGGAGTACAGCAGGTGCATTAGGTTTTAAGGGAAGTAAGAAATCTACTCCTTATGCAGCACAACAAGCGGTTGAAGATGCAGTTTCAAAAGCAAAAGAACATGGTATCAAAGAGCTTGGTGTTAAGATTCAAGGTCCGGGAAGCGGTAGAGAGACTGCTGTTAAGAGTCTTGGAAGCATTGAAGGTATTAAAGTATTGTGGTTTAAAGATGTTACTCCATTGCCACATAATGGCTGCCGCCCACCAAAAAGAAGAAGAGTGTAAGGAGAGAGAATGGCAAGATATAGAGGTCCAGTAGAAAAGATTGAAAGAAGATTTGGTGTTAGTCTTGCACTAAAAGGTGAAAGAAGGCTAGCAGGTAAGAGTGCATTAGATAAGCGTCCTTATGGTCCTGGACAACATGGACAAAGAAGAGGTAAAATCTCTGAATATGGAATCCAACTCCGCGAAAAACAAAAAGCGAGAATGATGTATGGTGTTTCTGAAAAACAATTCCGTTCTATATTTGTGGAAGCTAATCGATTGGAAGGAAATACAGGGGAAAACCTCATCAAGCTTATTGAAAGAAGATTAGATAATGTAGTTTATAGAATGGGATTTGCCACTACAAGAAGATTTGCAAGACAATTGGTAGTGCATGGACATATTTTGGTAGATGGTAAGAGATTGAATATCCCTTCTGCTTTTGTTAATGCAGGGCAAAAAATTGAAATTTGTGAAAAAACCAAAAAGAATCCTCAAATTCAAAGAGCTATCGAGCTTACAAAGCAAACAGGTATTGTTCCTTGGGTTGATGTGGATCAAGAAAAGGTATTTGGTATTTTTACAAGATTGCCAGAAAGAGAAGAGGTTGTAATACCTATAGAAGAAAGACTCATCGTTGAGTTGTATTCTAAGTAATAGGTAGAGGATATTCGTATGAAAAGTATTAAAACTTCTCCTCATATTCCAACAAAAATAGAAGTTAGAGAAACAGGAAATAATAAAGTACAAATCACAGCATATCCATTTGAAAATGGTTATGCTATTACTTTGGCTCATCCTCTAAGACGATTATTGTTGGGTAGTTCAGTTGGTTTTGCTCCTATTGCTTTGAGAATCTCTGGTGTTGCACATGAATTTGATTCTGTGCGTGGAGTGGTAGAAGATGTTTCACAATTTATAGTAAATCTCAAAGCCATTCGTTTTAGAATCAAAGACAATAGTGATAATGTGAGTGTAGATTATAAATTTAATGGTTCAAAAGTGATTACGGGTGCAGATTTGTCAAATGAGTTAGTAGAGGTTGTAACGCCTGATATTCATTTGGCAACTATTAATGAAGATGCAACTTTAGCTTTTTCTATTATTATTTATAAGGGTATTGGTTATGTGCCAAGTGAAGAGATACGCACAAGTGTGCCAGAAGGATTCATGCCTCTTGATGCGTATTTTACTCCTGTAACAAGTGCTACTTATACAACTGAAAATATGTTGTTAGAAGATGATCCAAATTATGAGAAGATTATTTTTGATATTCAAACAGATGGACAAGTGGATCCTTTGACAGCTTTTAAAAATGCTTTGAGTGTGATGCATAAACAAATGTCCATTTTTAATAGTGAATTGAATATTGAAATGCCAGAAACTACTGTATCTGAGGAAGAGCGTCCAGAATTAAAAGTTTTATCGCAGACTATTGATAGTTTGAATTTTAGTGCTAGATGTTTTAATTGTTTGGATAGATCTGGAATTCGGTATTTGGGTGAATTGGTTTTATTGAATGAAGACCAAATTAAAAATATTAAGAATTTAGGTAAAAAATCTTTAGATGAAATTACTGCAAAGCTTGATGAGCTAGGTTATCCTGTAAATAGAGAAATTCCAGAGGATTTACTCCAAATTCTTAAGAAAAAATTTTCTAATTAATTAAAAAAGGGATAAAAATGAGACATGGACATGGATATAGAAAGCTTGGTAGGACTTCTTCCCACAGAAAAGCTTTATTAAAAAATTTATCAATTGCATTAATAGCAAATGGAAAAATTGAAACAACACTTCCAAAAGCAAAAGAATTGCAAAGTTATTTTGAAAAACTTTTAACAAAAGCTAGAGCAAATGATGCTATGGCACATCGTTTAGTTTTTTCACATTTGCAACATAAAGAATCTGTTAAAAAGCTTGTCAAAGAAATAGCTCCTAAATATGCAAATAAAAATGGGGGTTATACAAGAATCATCAAAACTAGATTAAGAGTTGGTGATGCTGCTTTGATGGCTGTTATTGAATTAGTTTAGTGGGTAATAAGTTTTTACTTATTGCCCTTCCTTCTTTACTCTTCTTTTTACTTTTAGATAAATTTAAAATATTTTTTACTTTATTTCTCAAAATTTTATTAAATCTTACTAAAAATTAAAGTTTTCGTATGATAGAATACAAGGTTTTAAATAATCAAAACTAAATTTATTTTATAAATAGGAGGAAATAGATGGCAGAGAATGTCAATCGTCGAGATTTCCTTGGTATGACGCTTGGAGCTGTTGCTGTTGTTGGTGTTGGTGCATCACTTGTGGCAATGAAGTCTTCTTGGGATCCTTTACCAAGTGTAGTTTCTGCTGGTTTTACAACCATTGATTTGAGTAGTATGCAAGAAGGTGAATATAGACAAGTTGAATATAGAGGAACGCCTGTATATGTGATTAAAAAAACTGCAGAAATGAAAAAATGCGAAGAAAGAGATGTCGTTGTAGGGAATGCGGATTATAGCTTAGGGATTCAAATTTGTACTCATTTAGGCTGTATTCCTTCTTATGATTCTAATACAACAGAGTTTCATT
The DNA here is from genome assembly GCF_900638355.1 of Helicobacter pullorum. Lineage (GTDB taxonomy): Bacteria > Campylobacterota > Campylobacteria > Campylobacterales > Helicobacteraceae > Helicobacter_D > Helicobacter_D pullorum. Next base: position 378,113 of record NZ_LR134509.1, read on the forward strand.
GTGCCTGTCATGGTGGAAGATTTGATGCATGTGGTAGGAATATTTTTGGACCGCCTCCAACTCCAATGGCAATCCCACCTTTTAAAATTGATGGTGATAAGCTTGTTTTGGGAGAAGAAGGTCCAGAGTATTTGAAATTAGTAGGCAAAGCATAGGGGGGTTTGATGGCACAAATAGAAAAAGCAAATGGTATTATTGATTGGTTGGATCAAAGACTTGCCATAAAGCCTTTGATGAAAGTTTTGATGACAGAATATTGGATACCAAAAAATATTAATTTTTTGTGGGCAATGGGTGTTGTTTTGGTGGTATTATTTACTCTTTTGGTGATTTCTGGATTATTTTTGTTGATGTATTATAAGCCAGATACCAAACTTGCTTTTGATAGTGTAAATTATACGATTATGCAGGAAGTGAAATATGGTTGGCTTTGGAGACATTTGCATGCAGTGAGTGCTTCTGTTTGTTTCTTGATTATTTATATCCATATGTTTGTAGCAATTTATTATGGCTCTTATAAACGCGGTAGAGAAATGATTTGGATTACCGGTATGGTTTTATTTGGCTTGTTTTCTGCGGAAGCATTTAGTGGATATATGTTGCCTTGGGGACAAATGAGTTATTGGGCTGCTGCGGTTATTACGAATCTTTTTGGTGGAATACCTGTGATTGGACCAGATTTGGTAGTGTGGATTAGAGGTAACTTCATTGTAGCAGATGCAACCTTGACAAGATTTTTTATGTTACATGTCGTGTTGTTACCGGTAGTGATTATGCTTGTGATTGCTGTGCATTTCTATTCTTTAAGAATCCCTCATGTCAATAACGCTTATGGAGAAGAGATTGATTTTGAAAAAGAAGCGGAGAAATTCAAAGCAGGAAACAAAAAAGAATCTAAAGTCATTCCTTTTTGGCCGATGTTTTTGTCCAAAGACTTTTTTGTAGCAAGTTTTTTCTTAGCAATATTATTCTATTTGACTTGCTATCATTTTAATTTTGCTCTTGATCCAATTAACTTTGATCCAGCAGATCACTTAAAAACTCCTCCACACATTTATCCAGAGTGGTATTTCTTATGGAGTTATGAGATTTTAAGAGGATTTTTCTTTAGTGCGGATTTGGGTTTAATAGCATTTGGTATAGCAAATATTATTTTTATTCTTTTGCCTTGGCTAGATAGAAGTAAAGTCGTTGCTCCTGCACATAAAAGACCGGCATTTATGATATGGTTTTGGTTGTTGGTAATAGATATGATTATTTTGACAATTTGGGGTAAATTGCCTCCAACAGGAATTAATGCTTATATTGGCTTTGTGGTAACCATTATATTTTTCCTTTTATTGTTTGTAGTATTGCCTATTATTACAAAACTTGAAGATAAAAAGAATAGTTAAGGAGAGTGGGAATGAAAGAGTTCTTAGCATTAATTGTTGTTGTTGTGATTACAGGAGTTATTTATTGGGGTGTCGAACCATTTGCTCATGGGCAAATGTATCCAAAAGTATCCCCAGCAGATTATACTTATGCGGACTTGAAGCCCCTTGAAGCACAAGGTGGAAATGCTGCAAATGGGAAAGAGATTGTAACTGCAAATTGTTTGGCATGCCATTCTATTAAAGCAGAAGGTTTGGAAATGCCATTTTCTCCAGAAGATGCTTTGGCGGCTTATGGGGTAGTTCCACCAGATCTTTCAAGTGCTGGATTAATCTATGATAAAAACTTTTTGGGGAATGTGATTAAAGATGTTGCATTAGCCACAAAACAAACACATAAGTTTGATGGCAACCATCCAATGCCTGCGTATAATTGGATGAGTGATCAAGAGATTGCTGATATTGTGGCGTATTTGCAAAGTATCGCACCAAAAGAATTAAGCAATAAAGAAGTTTTTATTGATGCTTGTGGAAGATGCCATGATGTCAAATATGATCAATGGTTTGCTCAAGGTGGATTAAAAACTTATTTGGGGACAAAGGTTCCTGATTTGTCTATGATGATTAGAAGTAGAAATTTGGAGTATTTGCATACTTTTATCAATGATCCACAAAAAAGATTAGCTGGTACTGCAATGCCTAGAGTTGGTTTGACACAACAAGCAGAAGATCAAGTGATTGCTTATATGGAAAGTGTAGGCGATAGCAAAAAGGCTGAAAGAGAGTCTTTGGGGTGGAAACTTGTCGTCTTTATGGTTGTTATGGGTGTAATTGCTTACTTGTGGAAACGCAAAATATGGCATGATGCTCATTAAATTATTTAAAGGGCTAGCAAGATTCTTTGCTAGTCTTTAATTGCATATAATAGGCTTGTCCAAAGCTGATTCCTCCATCATTACAAGGTATCTCCTGATTTAAAAATACTTTTTTGTTTTTTAGAATCTGCAATGTGAGTTGAGTTAAAACTGCATTTTGGAAACAACCACCACTTAGCGCAATAGTTTCATATTGATTTGCAATGTGTTTAATGATATTTGCAAGGGTGAAATGAAAGTTCAAAGCAATATTTTCTATGGGAATGTGGTTTTGTAAATCATAGTAGATTTCTTGTATCATAGTATCCCATAAAATAATATTTTTCTTGATTGCAAAGGAATAAGAGATAGCTTGAATTTTGTTTTTTTGTGCTTTATAGGCAAGCGATTCTAAAAGCATTCCGCCTTCGCCCTCATAACTTGTTTTTTGGGTGAGATTGCATAAAGATGCCACCATATCAAAGATTCTACCCACAGAATTACAAGTATAATTTTGTGTATTTTGGTGTTGCTTATAAAAGAAAGTTAAAATATCTTTTCCATAGTCTTTTTTGAGGCTTTCTAAGAGGGGTAGTTTTAGGGTTTTGTAATGTTCTTTAAAGGCGACAAAAAGAGCCTCTATACCGAGTCTTCTAATGTCTTTAATAGCTACTTCCCCGCCTAGAAGATAAAAGGGCGCAAAAGAGGCAATTCTCTGAAAAGTGAGAGGTTTTTTGGGATTATAAAACAAAAATTCTCCCCCCCAAATATTGCCATCTAATCCATACCCTGTGCCATCAAAAATAACTCCTAAAACTTCTGAAGAAATACGATTTTCTGCAATATTGGATAAAAGATGTGCAAAATGATGTTGAATGAAATGAGTATTTTTACTAGGCAAAAGTTCTTTGTAGGCGTAATTTGGGTGTAAATCCGCACAAAATGTATCAATTTTGGCTTGGTATTGTTGGGTAAATAAATTGAGATTTTGTTTGAAATTTAAAAAAGATTCAAGATTATTTAAATCTCCCAAATGCGGGCTTAATAGAAGTTTATTGTGGAATTTTAGACAGAATGTAGATTTTTGTTGTGCTCCAAGGGCGATGAAGTTTTTTTGTGTATGGAGTGTAGAGAATGGAATATCAGAGAGATACCCTCTAGCACGCCTTAGAATCTGTGTTTTTTTGTTTAAAATTCGGATAAGACTATCATCAATGGGGTTAAAAATATCGCGATTATAAAGTAAAACTCCATCGCAAATCCCTTGTAATTTTTGTGTGATAGTGTAGAAATCTTTGATAATTGGCTCACCACTAATGTTTGCACTTGTAAAAATCAATGGAAATTCAATTTCATTGAAAATAAGATAATGCAAGGGGGCATAAGGCAAAATAATCCCTAAAGTAGCTAGATTTGGAGCGATAAGGTGTAAAGGCAGTTTGGTTTTTGTCTTGGCATAGCTTAGCACTATGGGGGCAATCTGTGAGGTAAGCAAGTCTTTTTCTTTTTTGTTAAGAGAAGTAAAACTCATTGCCATTTTTAGGTCTTTGCACATAATGGCAAAGGGTTTTTTGGGGCGATTTTTTCTATCTCTTAAAATCTGTATTGATTCTTGGTTTGTAGCATCGCAGATTAGTGCATATCCTCCTATCCCCTTTAATGCTAAAATTTTTCCATTTTTTAGGGCTGCAATGGCATTTTTGATAGGATTTGGTGTAGTCTTTAAAAAAGGAATAATTTGGGAGTCCAAAAGAGGTTTGTCATTATAATTAAGATGGGTTGTAAAAAAAACTTGTGGTCCGCAATTTGGGCAGCAATTAATCTCAGAATGGAATCGACGCGAATTGTTGTTTGTGTATTCTTGCTGGCAAATTTTGCACATCTTGAAATTTGCCATAGCGGTGTTTTGTCTATCATAGGGTAGGGAATGAATGAGGCTATATCGCCCGCCACAATTGGTGCAGCTTATAAAAGGATAAAGAAATCGCCTATCTTTTGGATTAAAAAGCTCATTGATACATTCTTGGCATAGTGCAAGATCTGCTGGTATAGTGGCGGTTTTAATGGAATGTGTTTGACTTTTTTGGATTTCAAAATCAGAAAAAATCTTTTTATTGGAAATCTTTTTTTTAGTAATAGAAGTGATTTTTGCAGCACTTGGAGGATTTTTTAGCTCTTTTAGGAAGTTTTGAATGGATTCTTGGTTGCCTTGTATGAGGATTTTTACGCCTTGATTGTTATTTAAAACATAGCCTTTTAGGAAATATTTTGTAGCAATTTTATAGACAAAAGGGCGGAATCCTACCCCTTGAATAGTTCCTGTGAGATTTAAAATATAAGTTTGCATAATATTCCTTATAAAAAGTGCAAATTGATTTGGTTTGCATTTTTATGGGGGTTAATTTGATAGAATTTTATCAAAATATTAAGGAATTATAATGTTAGAAGGTATTTATGCAATTAGTGATGAAAAACTCACGCCCTATCAAAAAATTTTTGAAATGTTGGAATTAGCCATTAGGGGTGGGATTAGTATTTTTCAGTTGCGTGATAAGACGCATAAAGATAATGAAATTAAACAGCTTTGCATTGAACTAATGGATTATTGTGGGCAAAATAATGTGCTTTTTGTTTTGAATGATAGGGTAGAGCTAGCTTGTGAAATAAAATCCAAAGGTTTGCATATTGGCAAAAAAGATGAAATTGAATCTTATAGTATGCAGGAATTAAGGGAGATTCGAAAGGATTTTTGTGGAGTTTTGGGAATCTCTTGTTATGGGGATTTGCAACTAGCTCAAAATGCAAAGGAAATGAGGGCAGATTATATTGCCTTTGGGGCATGTTTTGCTTCTCCTACAAAGACACAAGCAAAAGTGATACCTCTAGATTTATTTCAAAAAGTAACAGATATTAAAAAATGTGCAATTGGAGGAATCACGCCTTCAAACATTCATTATCTCACAAAAGCGGATATGATTGCTTGTATTAGCAGTGTTTGGAATGGGGATATTGTGCAAAATATTTATAATTTAAAAAAAAATTGGAAAAAAGAAAGTTTTAATGAAATGTTATAATGGTTAAAAAACAAAAGGAATGTTATGCAAAATTTATTTGTTATTTTAGTGAATTATACTAAGGAATTATCGGCTATTGAGGAGATTTTATCAGCACATCGTGAGTATTTAAAAGCGGGCTATAAAAGTGGAAAACTTCTTGCAAGTGGTCCGCAAAATCCACGCACCGGAGGAATTATTATTGGGAAATTTATAAACAAGCAAGAAGCACTAGATTTTACAAAGCAAGATCCTTTTTATCTTAACAATGCAGCTAAATATGAGGTTTTGGAATTTAATCCTGTGCTACATCAAGATATTTTAAAGGAATTTTTAGTTTAAAGGGATTTGCGATTGTTTTTGATTGAGAAAAATCTGCTCTTGCAAATCTTGATTGAAATAATACCATTCTAACTCTGATGGGATTGAGGTGTCTGCTATGCTTTGTTGAGAAGTGCCTTGGAAGGAGTTTTTGCCAATCCCATCAATTTTGCCCCCATTTAAAAAATAATAAGTAGCACCAGCTCCAAGTCCAGCCCCGAGTAAAAAAGCATCTGTTTTTGGTGAAATGCAACCACTCAATAAAATTAGCCCTAAAATGCAGATAACTAAAATCTTTTTCATAATAACTTCCCTGTCTTTTAAAATTATGTAAGATTCTAAGCACACTTTATTCCAAAATTAGATAAAATCCTAAAATTTTATAATAAAGCTTAGTGTAAAGGCAGAGAAACGCCGATGTTTGGAATGGGATTTTTTGAGATTTTAGTGATTGTGGCAGTGGCTATTATTTTTTTGGGTCCTGAAAAATTGCCAAAAGCATTAGTAGATGCAGCAAAATTTTTTAAGGCAGTCAAGAAAACAATGGATGAGGCAAAAGAAAGCTTGGACAAAGAAGTTAATCTAAGTAAAATCAAAGAAGAAGCTTTAGCGTATAAAAATAGCCTCACACAAGGTGTGCAGAATCTCACTAAAGAAATGGAGCTTAAAGAAATTACTTCATTAGATTTGGAAGTAGATACCCCAAAAACACAATCTAATTCAATCTCTTCTGAAGCAAAAGAACAAACAAACAATCATCAAATATTTGGAGAAAATGGAATAGAGATTAAGCCTACAACAAATAAGCAAAGTTTAAATTTTAAAGAAGAGATTAGCCAAGAGGCTAAAAATATTCAAGATACACAAAAAGAAAGTGAGAAAAAGAATGTTTGAAGATTTAAAGCCACATATTCAAGATTTGCGTAAATGCCTAATAATTATCGCTTTAGCACTTCTGGTTACTTTTTCGGTTTCTTTTTATTTTTGGGAGATTATTTTAGATTGGATGGTTGCACCTTTGAGTGCTGCATTGCCCAAAGGGCGAGAAAGTGTGATTTTTACTCAAGTGGGAGAAGCGTTTTTTACGGCTATTAAGGTTGCATTTTTTAGTGCTTTTATTTTTGCATTACCGATTATATTTTGGCAAATTTGGTCATTTGTAGCACCCGGTCTTTATGAGAATGAGAAAAAGTTAGTCATTCCATTTGTCATGTTTGGAACTTTCTTTTTTTTGTGTGGCTGTGCTTTTGCCTATTATATAGCTTTTCCCATAGGTTTTGGTTATTTAATCGGTTTTGGTAGTCAGCTTTTTACAGCTCTTCCTAGCATTGGTGATTATGTGGGGTTTTTTGCAAAATTGATGGTAGGATTTGGAATCTCTTTTGAGTTGCCTGTCGTTACTTTTTTCTTAGCAAGAATAGGGCTAGTTACGGATAAAACTTTGAAAGATTATTTTAAATATGCCATTGTTTTTATTTTTATTTTGGCAGCAATCCTCACTCCCCCTGATATTCTTTCACAATTTTTGATGGCAATTCCTCTTACGATTCTTTATGGATTATCGATTATAATTGCAAAAATGGTTAATCCTTACAAACCAGAAGAGTTAGAAGATAATGAATGAATTATTATCTACAAGTTATGATTATGAACTCCCCAAAGAACTAATTGCTACACAGCCCATCACACCAAAAGAAGATGCCAAATTACTAGTTTATAATCGCAAAGATAGAAGTATCATTCATTCAACTTTTAGAGATTTTATGCAGTTTTTGCCCAAAGAAACTTTGCTAGTGTTTAATGATACAAAGGTAATTCCTGCAAGAATCTATGGTGTGAAAATCTTTCAAAATACCCAACAAGAGGGCGGAAAAATAGAGGCTTTATTCCACAAAGAAATTGGTGAGAATCTTTATTTGATGCAGTTTAGGGGCAGACTTAAAGAAGGGAGTAGGGTAAAGTTTGAAGGGGGAATCTTTGCTAAAATCATAAAAGATTGTGGTATGGGTTTTAAAGAGGCAAGTTTTTTTAAGATTGATGATGAAAGCCCTTTGGACAAACAAGAGTTTTTTGGGTTTTTGGATTCTTGTGGGCATACGCCTTTGCCCCCTTATATCAAAAGAGAAGCAAGCCAACAAGATAGAGAAGAATATAATTCAGTTTTTGCAAAAAATCTTGGGGCAATCGCCGCTCCAACAGCCTCTTTGCATTTTAGTCAAGAATCATTTCAACAACTCCAAAGAGAATTTAACAATGCTTTTGTGACCTTGCATGTAGGGGCTGGAACTTTTCTTGGTGTAAGTGTGGAAAATATTTTAGAACATAAAATGCACAAAGAATCTTTTATAATCCCGCAAGAGAGCATACAAAAGATTCAAGAAGCTACCCATATCACAGCTATTGGAACAACAGCAGCAAGAACTATTGAGTATTTTGCTAGAACCAAACAAGCACAAGGGGAATGTGATTTATTTTTGCATTTGCAAAATAAACCTATTTTGACTGATGCTTTATTGACAAATTTTCATCTACCCAAAACAACTCTATTAATGCTAGTAGCGTCTTTTGTGGGATTAGAGGAAACAAAAAGAATCTATCAAGAAGCCATTAAGAAAAAATACCGCTTTTATTCTTATGGCGATGGGATGTTGGTGTTATGAATCTTGGTGTGGGAATCTCAAAAAAGCTTGAAGATTATGCAATTATGCTATTAGAGTGGAATAAGATTCATAGTTTGAGTGGAGCTAAAAGTTTGGAGATGATACAAAAGAATATTGAAGATTCCCTGTATCCTTTGGAGATTGAGAGTTTGAAGCTAAGAGATAAAAAGTTTCTTTTTGATGTGGGGAGTGGCAATGGTTTTCCGGCAATTCCTCTTGGGATTGTGCTTGGAAGTAAAGTGATTTTGTGTGAGCCAAATGCCAAAAAAGCCGCTTTTTTGCAAAATGTGAAAGTGGAGCTTGGGTTGGAGAATTTTTGTGTTATGCGGCAAAAGGTAGAGCAAATCACAATGGAGGATAAACCCGATATTATCACTTCAAGGGCGACTTTTGGTGTGAGTGAGTTTCTAGTAAAATGCCAAAAAATTATTTCTAAAGAAAGTTTGATTTTGCTTTATAAAGGCTCAAATGTAGAGAGTGAAATTCCAAAAGATTTGGAGTATCAAAAATACCAAAAAGATTTTAGAAATTATCTTGTGATTAAAGGAGAAAAGCTGTGTTAAAATGGTTGTTGATTGTTTTATTAATCCTAGCAGTCTATTATTTTTTTAGAAAAATGAGTGTCAAGAAAGAAGAAAATCAAAATTTTAAAAAACATAATAAAAATGAAGAGATTATGCTGGAATGTAAGAAATGTGGGACTTATATTTCTAGTAAAGAGGCGATTATTAGCAATGGAAAATATTATTGTTCTAAAGAATGTTTGGAAGCTGATAAATAGGGATTTGCAATGTTGATTTTAAACCATAGCGTTGTTAGTCCTTTGGAAATTTGTGTTGTGGATTCTTTGCAGGATATTCAAGATTCTTTGCCGAGTGCTTTTTTGATTTTGAGGGGAGATTTGAAAATAGCACAATTTTGTTATCAAAATGGGATAGATTATGCAAGTGTGATACAAAATATCAAAGAAGCTTTATTGATGGTGAATCTAGGGGTAAAATTTTTGATTTGTGAGGATTTGGAAATGGCTAAAGAATTGCAAAATTTAGCTGAAAATTATCTTTTTGATGCCAAAGTTTTGTTGTGCATCAAAGAAGAAGAAGAAATGCTTGAAATTGCCAAGCTTGGGATTGATGGAGTGATTTTTTGGAAGAATTAGAATCTTATCATCCATTTTGCAATCTTAATAAAGATTCTCTTAGGGATTTAAAAGCTATTGTGCATTTTAAAAATTATAAGAAACAAGAGATTGTTTTTTATGAGGAAGATAAAGTTAGTGATATTTATTTTTTGTTAGAGGGTGCAGTCAAGGCTTATAAAGTAGATAGATTTGATAATGAAATATTTTTTGGAATCTTCAAAAATGGTTTGCTTAATGATTGTAAAGATAAAATGGCTACTTTTGTTAATATTGAATGTTTAGAAGATTCTCTAATGGCCTGTTTTGAAAGTGATAAATTGCGTTTATTGTTTGAAAAATCACCTCAAATTTTAAAGTTATTTTTTGAAGAATCTTTAAAGAGGGTTGGCGTTTTAGAAGAGATAGTGCAACGCGAATTAGTTTTTGATAGTACGGCAAAAATCGCTTATTCTTTGTATTCTGATTTGGAAGAATTTAATATGCACAAAAAACAAGAAAATGCAGCATTTTTGAATATCCAGCCAGAAACACTTTCAAGAATTTTAAAAAAGCTGCATAGAGATGGCGTGATACAAACTAATTCACTAGGAAAAATTGAAATTTTGGATTCTCATAGACTTCAAATGATCTTCAAGCAGGAGGCAAAATGACAAAAATTGTTACTCGTCTTATTGTAATTGGAATTTTAACCACCTTGTGTATAGGCGTGATGATAGGTTCTGTTATTTTGATTAATCAAAGAAGTATTCAAGATGGATATTTGATTAATATTGCTGGCAAGGAAAGAATGCTAACCCAAAAAATCACCAAAGAAGTTTTTATTATCAATTCGCAAAATCAGCAAAATTTTGATGAACTTAATTTGGCAATAAAAGAATTTGAAGAGAATCTACATACTTTGCGATATGGGAATCAAAAAAAGAATATTAATCCTCCAAGCAATTCAACAATCATCAAACAACTCGCATTGATTGAAAAACAATGGCTAGAATTCAAAAAAGTAGTTCAAGATTTTAAAGAAGTTTCTTATAAATTTTGCAAAAATAAACTTTTTTTAGATGAGAATAATTCGATAATTTTGAAACTTTCTGATAATATCGTCAAAGCAATGGTAAATGCAAAAATGTCTCCTAGCGTGATTGATACTGCAGGCAAGCAGAGAATGCTTACACAAAGAATGGCTCATCTTTTTATGAGTTATGCAAATAAATGGGATAGCATTTCTCATAAAGAGTTGTTAGAAGTCTATCATCTCTATGATCGCGTAATTTTTGAATTTTATAATAATCCAACCTATCAGAATCTCCCTAAAGTCCATCAAGCCATCAAAGAAACTTATGATTTTTGGCAGGGTTATAAAGAGAAATTTCAAGATACTCTTAAAGCACAAGAAAAAATTGTAGAAGATTTGAAAAGCATTGTCGTGCAAAATATGAATTTGCTTAATCAAATTGATTGGACGGTGAATTATTATTCAGATGTTTCTACGCATTCAAGGGCTTACTTGGAGAAGTTTCAATATGTCGCAGCTGTGATTATGGTGCTTTTGGCTTTGTATTCTATTAAGAATCTTTTTAATATTCACGCTCACCTTAAACAATTCCTTGAAAAAACTCAAATGCTTGCACAAGGACAGATAAAGGAAGATATAGCAGAAGCGATAGAATTAGAGGGTGGAAGTGAGCTTTCATTGGCATCTAAGAATCTTTCGAAATTTCTAAATAAATTTCATATGGCACAAGAAACTTCTAATCGCGCAAAAGAGCTAAGTGAGGATATTAGCGAGGAGATTGCTAGCATTAGCGAAGAGATTAAAAAGAAACTTGAAGTTGTAGAGATTAGCGAATCTAAACGCAGGAGTATTGAAAATGCAATTAATTTGGGTGAAGATATGGCAATCCAATCCAGTGAGCAACTAATCGTAGTGGCACGATTGCTAGAGAAACTCCATAGGATATTAAAAGAAATTCAAGAATGTTGCAAGGATAAAAATCCCTCTAAATAGGGATTTTACATTCCTTTTTTGGCTTCTTCTAATCGTTGTTGCTCTGAAATATTTTGTGCTAGATTATCCCAACGCAATTTTGCACCACCTAAAAGATGAAAATGCAAATAAGGGATTTCTTGTCCTCCATCAATTCCTACATTGCTAATGATTCTATAACCATTTTTATCTAATCCCAAAGTTTTGGCACATTCTTGGATAAAATTTGTCATTCCTACCATTTCTTGAGGGCTAACTTGTTGGAAATCTTTAGCAAATTTCTTAGGAATCACCAAAACATGAATGGGGGCTTTTGGGGCAATATCGTGAAAAGCTAAAAAATCTTCATTTTCAAGAACTTTGTTGCAAGGTATTTCGCCTTTTATAATCTTTTCAAAAACTGTCATTTGGTATCCTTTTAGCATAAAGTAAAGTTTTTGAAATTTTACCTTATTTTGTGAAGTATTTTAAAAAAATTAAGAAAAGTAAAACATTTTTTGATTACAATTCTTGAAAATAATTTACTTTAAAATAAAAAAATAGGAAGAAGTTTTGGAAGAGATATTTTCTAGAATCAATGGAGCAATAACCACTGCAGAGTTGGAAGAAATTCGCATAGCAGTAATGGGTAAGAAGGGGATTTTAACTGCACGATTTGCGGAGTTAAAAAATTGTGATGAAACACAAAAAAAGGCGTTGGCAAAGGAACTAAATCTACTAAAAGTGGAATTTGAAAAAGCCCTTGCAAATAAAAAAGAAGAATTAAGCTTGAGGGAATTGCAAGAGAAATTGCAAGCACAAAAAATTGATGTTTCTTTGTTTAGTGCTAGTAATTTTAGGGGTTCAAATCACCCTATTATGTTGATGCTTGATAAAATTGTAGAGTATTTTGAGGGTATGAATTTTATGGTAAAAACAGGTCCGCTAGTGGAAGATGATTTCCATAATTTTGAAGCCCTTAATTTACCAAAATATCACCCTGCAAGAGATATGCAGGATACTTTTTATTTTAAAGATGGAAAGATTTTGAGGACTCACACTTCTCCCGTGCAGATTCGGACTATGGAAGCACAAAAGCCCCCAATTCGTATGATTTGTCCGGGGAATGTTTTTCGCTGCGATTATGATTTGACGCATACGCCAATGTTTCATCAAGTAGAAGGTTTGGTGGTAGAAAATGGTAAAGATTCGGTAAATTTTGCAAATCTTAAGTTTATTTTAGAGGATTTTTTGAAATATATATTTGGTGATGTTAAGGTGAGATTCCGTTCAAGTTATTTTCCTTTTACTGAACCAAGTGCAGAAGTGGATATGAGCTGTATTTTTTGCAAAGGAGAAGGCTGTCGTGTTTGCTCTAACACTGGTTGGCTAGAGGTGTTGGGCTGTGGTTGTGTGAGTGAAAATGTTTTTAAGGCTGTGGGTTATGAGAATGTCAGTGGTTACGCATTTGGGCTTGGTGTAGAAAGATTTGCAATGTTGGCTTATAGTGTGCCAGACTTGCGTGCATTTTTTGAAAGTGATTTAAGAATTTTGGAGCAGTTTAAATGAAATTTAATAGAAGTATTTTAAATAAGATTCTGCCTTTAGAGGATATTAGCAGTGATGAGATTTATAAAACATTAAATAAGATTGGTTTGGAGGTAGAATCATTTCAAAAGTTATGTGCGCCAAAAAAGGTGGTTGTAGGCAAAATTATAGAATGCAAAAAACATCCAGATGCAACAAAACTTAATGTTTGTCAGGTAGCAGTGGGTGGAAGTGAAGAAAATTATGAGATGAGGCAAATTGTTTGTGGAGCGCCAAATGCTAGAGAGGGGATTTTTGTCGCAGTTGCATTAGAAGGGGCTGTGTTGCCACAAATTACAATCAAAAAAGCAGTGTTAAGAGGGGTTGAGAGCTGTGGAATGCTTTGTTCTACAACTGAGCTTGGATTTCCTGCAATCAATGATGGAATTGTCGAACTTGATGAGAGTATCGGAGTATTGGAGATTGGCAAGGAATTATTAGAATATTCTTATTTTAATGATGAGATTTATGAAATTTCTATCACACCAAATCGTGGAGATTGCATGAGTCTTTTGGGGATAGCAAGAGATTTGAGTGTGGCATTTGGACTAAAAAGAAAACCTTTAGAAAAGCTAATGGCTTTGGAAAATGCACCGGGGATTGGTCGTGTTTTGCAAGTTGTAACGGATAGGAAGCATACTTCTTCTTTGATGTATCAAGCAATAGAGATAGGGGCTATAAAAATTCCGCTTTGTGTAAATTTATTCCTTGCTTATAATGAATCTTTGACAAATAATTTATTGCTAAATGCTTTAAATTTTAGCACATTAATAAGTGGTGTTATTTTGAATGCATATCCACAAACATTTTGTCAATTAGGCAAGGGCGCAAATGAAGATAGAGTAACTTTGAAGTTAAAACAAGATGAATTGGGGTTTGAGAGTATTTATTGTGGAGAGAAAAAATTATCTGCCATTGGAATTTCTTCTTTTAATGAAGAAAATATACAGAATCTTAAAGAAAATGAAAAAGAATTTATTATTTTGGAAGCAAGTTATATACCTCCCAAAATTGTTGCCCAAAAGGTATTAGAAACAAAAGCAAAAGTGGATCCAAAAGTGTTTCAACGCTCTTCAAGAGGAAGTAATCCAAATTTGAAATTAGGATTGGATGTGCTTGGGGATTTGTTGCTGGGTAATGATGCGGTTTTGTATAATGATATTCAAGAATTAGCAAGTGAGCAAACACTCCCTTCTATCACAATAGAAATACCATTGATTGCAAAAATCATTGGTGTTCCTTTGGATAAATCAAAAGTGGTGCAATTATTGCAAGCATTAGAGTTTCAAGTTGAAATCCTAACAGATGAAAATTTGCTTGTCGTCGTGCCACCACTTTTTAGGCATGATATTTCTAATTATCAAGATATTGCAGAAGAGATTATTCGATTTATTGGGATTGATGAGGTTCCAAGTTCGCCTTTAATGTTTGTTCAAGGCAACCAAAGCAGTGAGGAATCTAGGCTTTATCATTTTAAGAGAGAATTAGCAAAGAAAGCTATTGGGACAGGTTTTAGCGAAAGCGTGCATTTTGTATTTCAAGATAAAGAGAAGTTGCTTAAATATGGTTTTCAAACATTGCAAGAGGAGTTGGAATTATTAAATCCTATTACAAGGGAATTAAATACTTTGCGACCAAGCTTATTGTTGGGATTGTTGCAGGCTGCAAAGCTTAATAGAAACAATGGTTTTAATTCAATTGCATTAGTGGAAGTGGGTGAAACTTATGATGCAAGGAGAAATCAAAATACAAAAATTGCTTTTTTGCAAAGTGGATTTGTGATGGAGGAGCGTTATCCAAATGCTAAGGGTATCAAAGGGGATTATTTTATTTTTGCAAATCATATAGCTAGAGTAATTGGAGATTTTACATTGAGAGAATGTGTAAGTGAGATTGCACTATATCACCCCGGTCAATGTGCGAAGATTATCCAAAATAATCAAGAAGTTGGTATTTTATCTACATTGCACCCACAAGTAGCCGAAGAGTTTGGGCTAGATGAAACTTATTTGTGTGAAATAGAAGTGGATAAATTGGTGCATTTAGTGCCAAAGGTTAAAGATTATTCCAAATTTCAAAAAGTAGTGCGAGATTTGAGCATAGTGGTTAATAAAAATATTCCTTATTATAAACTTAGAGAAGTGATTGGAAATCTTGGGATAGCTGATGTTGTAGGATTCTATCCATTGGATATTTATCATGATGAGAATTTGGGAGAGGAGATTAGCCTTACAATTCGTTTTGAGATTCAATCTAGTGAAAAAACTTTAGAAGAAAAAGATATTGCAAGCATTATGGATAAGATTTTGGAATCTCTAATAGAGAATTACAAAGTGAGATTGCGATGATTTTGGAGGTTTGTAAAGCCCAAAGTTTTAAGCTTGCGATAGAAAAAATCGCTTCTGACAAATCTATTTCGCATCGTTGTGCGATTTTTTCTTTGTTGAGTGATAAGCCCTCTTATATTCAAAATTATCTCAAAGGGGAAGACACGCTTGATACTTTGAAAATAGCAAAAAGGCTTGGCTTAGAGGTAAAAGAAGAAAGCAAGGGAATGGTGTTTTTGCCGCCAAAATCTATTAAAGAACCTAGTGAAATTTTGGATTGTGGAAATGCAGGGACTGCTATTAGATTGTATTTAGGATTGTTGAGTGCGCAAAAGGGAATGTTTGTTTTAAGTGGAGATTGCTATTTGAATAATCGTCCTATGAAAAGGGTTGTAGAACCGCTAAGGAGTATTGGGGCTACAATATTTGGAAGAGATAATGGGAATTTTGCTCCGCTTGTTGTAATGGGCAATCAAGGTTTAAAATCTTTTGAATATGTGAGTAAGATTCCAAGCGCACAAGTGAAATCGGCTTTGATTTTGAGTGGGCTTTTTGCTAATGGGGATTCTAAGTATTTTGAACCAGAGCTTAGCCGCGATCATACAGAGCGTATGTTGCGAGGAATGGGGGCAGAGATTGAAAGCAAAATTTATCAAGGGGGCGATGTGGAGGTTAGTATTTCTCCATTAAAACAAGCCCTAAAGCCTCTTGAGATGAATATTCCAGCAGATCCTTCTAGTGCCTTTTTCTTTGCAGTAGCAGTGGCAATTATGCCAGAATCTTATGGGCTTTTGAAGAATGTTTTATTAAATCCTACTCGGATTGAAGCTTTTAAAATGTTAGAGAAAATGGGGGTAAAAATTGCTTATAAAGAAAATTCAAATACCTATGAAAGCATTGGAGATATTGAAATTGTTTCCCCCAAAGAACTTCAAAGCATTGAAGTGAATGAAAAAATTTCTTGGTTAATTGATGAGATTCCAGCATTGGCTATTGCTATGGCTTGTGCAAATGGGGTAAGCAAAGTAACGAATGCTAAAGAATTGCGTGTGAAAGAGACAGATAGAATCAAAGCAGTAGTTGAGAATCTGAAACTTTGTGGGATTGAAGCAAAAGAGCTTGATGATGGTTTTGTAATTACAGGTGGAGAGATGCAAAAAGCTGAAGTTTCTAGCTATGGAGATCATAGGATTGCGATGAGCTTTGCGATTGCTGGATTGAAAAATGGAATGAGGATTACCCAAGCAGAATATATCAATATTTCTTTTCCGAATTTTTTAGAAATTTTAGGGCAAATTACACAGACAAAAGGAAATTAGCGTGCAAGTAAAGTTGGCAAAAAATTATGGTTTTTGTTTTGGAGTAAGACGCGCAATCAAGCTAGCTGAAAGTAAGCCAAATGGGATTACTTTGGGTCCTTTAATCCACAATGCAAAAGAAATTAATCGCTTAAAAGAAAAATTTAATGTAGTTGTCAATGAAAATATTCAAGAGATTCCAGCAAATGCAGAGGTAATCATACGCACTCATGGAATCACCAAAGAGGATTTGCAAAGGCTGAAGCAAAAAACAAAAAACATTACTGATGCAACTTGCCCTTTTGTAACTAAACCTCAAGAAATTTGTGAAAAAATGAGCAATGAAGGTTATGCGATTATTATTTTTGGAGATGAAATGCACCCAGAAGTAAAGGGGGTTATGAGTTATTGCAAAACAACGCCTTTGGTGGTAGAAAATCTTGAAGCATTGAAAAATGCGAAGATACCAGATAAGGTGGTTTTGATTTCACAGACAACCAAAAATATTGAGCTTTTTTTAGAGATTGCTGATTTTTTGATTCGTCAATGCTCGGAATGTAGAGTGTTTAATACAATATGCAATGCTACTTTTGATAATCAAGAATCTGCTAGGAATCTTGCCAAAGAAGTGGATATAATGATAATTGTTGGGGGTAAAAATTCCTCTAATACTAAACAGCTTTATAATATTTCAAAGGAATATTGTCAGGATTGTTATTTGGTGGAGGATTATCAAGAGTTGCAAAAAGAATGGTTTAGCGGCAAGAAGCTTTGTGGAGTGAGTGCGGGGGCTTCTACTCCAAATTGGATTATTGATAAAATTGTGCAAACAATTCAGAAATATTAAGATTTTTTAATTCTTTAATAAGGGTATTGTGGATAAAATAGTTAAATTTTATTTTTTGATAAAGGGTGTAGATGGCTGCGGTAGGAATTAATATGCAGGAATTAGATGAAATTATTGTAGATGAAGATTTTGCTTCAATGCTTGAGCAATATGAAAAAAAAGAGAGTGAAAAGGTTTCACAAGGTGAGATAGTATCCATTGAAAATGGACAAGTGATTATTGCTGTCCCTGGTGAGAAAAAAGAGGGTGTTATTCTAATTAGTGAAATTCAAGATTCACAAGGAAATTTGCTTTTTGGGGTAGGGGATTTATTGCCTATTGTGATTATGGGGAAAAGAAATGAACAGCCGTTACTTTCTTATAAGAAGGCGATTCGTAGAGAAAAAATACGAGAATATATTAAGAGTTTAGGTGAAGATTATAAAGATAAAATTGTAGAAGGTGTGGTTGTCAAGAAAAATAAGGGTGGTTATATTGTAGAAAGTGATGCTGTGGAGTTTTTTATGCCAAAATTTGCAGCAGCTTTTAAAGATGGAAATAAAAATGAAGGTAAGCGTATCAAAGCTTGCATTATCAATGTAAAACCAGAAGAGGATAGCATAGTCATTTCAAGGAAGCGTTTATTTGAAATTGAAAATAATATCAAAAAAGATGTTATTGATAATCTCTTAAAGCAAGAAGGCAATTTAAAAGGAAGAATTAAAAAAATTACAAGCTTTGGAATGTTTGTCGATGTAGAGGGTGTAGAGGGATTGGTGCATTATACAGAAATTAGCCATAAAGGACCAGTAAATCCTTCTAAACTTTATAAAGAAGGCGATATTGTTTCTTTGAAGGTGCTATCTTATGACAAAGAAAAAAGACGCTTAGCACTTTCGATTAAAGATACTATTGAAGATCCATGGAAAGAAGTTGAAAATGAATTAGAAGTGGGAGATGCGATTAAGGTTGTGGTTAGCAATATCGAGCCTTATGGTGTTTTTGTAGATTTGGGTAATGATATTGAGGGATTCTTGCATATTTCAGAAATCTCTTGGAATAAAAATATTCAAAATCCAGAAGAATTTTTGAAAACAGGGCAAGAAATAGATGTAGAAGTGATTGAAATTGATACCAAAGAGCGACGCTTAAGAGTTTCTCTCAAAAAATTATTGGATAAGCCTTTTGATCAATTTGCTAAAAAATACAAAGAAGGGGATATTCTAAAGGGTGTAGTAGCAACTCTAACAGATTTTGGTGCATTTATCAAATTAGATGGCATTGATGGATTATTGCATAATGAAGATGCTTATTGGAATAAGAATGAAAAATGTAAAGATTTGATGAAAATTGGCGAAGAAGTTGAAGTTAAAATTGCTAAAATCGATAAAGAAAAAGAAAGAATTTCATTAACGCGAAAAGGCATTATTTCTTCTCCGGTAGAAGAGTTTGCCAAAAGACATTCTGAAGATGAAGAAGTAGAAGGCGTTGTAAGAGATATTAAAGATTTTGGTGTGTTTATTAAGATTGATGAAGATATGGACGCACTTATACGCAATGAGGATTTATTTCCTATCAAAAAAGAAGATGTTAAAGTAGGAGATAAAATAAAGGGTGTAATTTCTCTAATTGATACACAAAATAATAGAATCCGAGTTTCTATTAGACGATTAGAAAAACAAAAAGAAAAAGCAAATTTGAAGAATTTTAATAGCAATGCAGATGATAAAATGACATTGGGAGATATTATTAAAAATCAAATTTCTTAAAGAGTAGTGTTTTATGCAAACAAGATTGTTGATAGGTATATTCAGCATTTTTACTTGCATTATTCTTTATGTTTTGGTGTGGAATTATGTAAAAGCGATGAGTAGTTATATTTTGCCTAGCATTAGTTCCTATCAACTAACATCTATAGAGGATAATGCAAGTATAGGAAGTGCTGGGTGGATTGATCAACTTTCAAAAAGGGAGCAATCAAGCTTTATTTATCCTGCAGCTGAGCTAAAAGTCAAACTCTTATTTGAAGATAATCTTAATAGAGTGGAGAAAGAAACTTTTAGAGTTTCAGTGGGAGTGATTGATGATTATCAATTTTTTTGTATCAATCAGGTTTTAAGTGCTAATAATATCGAATATTCTTATTATAAAATTGGTGAAAATATTTGGTTGGTAGTTACTACAGAGAATGAAGGGTATTTGCGTAGTGTTTTGGATGAGCTAAAGCATTATGACATTAACTATACATTGTCTAAATCTTAACAAGTGAGGATAAAATGTCAAAATTTACAATTATGGTTTGCGATCATATCCATCAAAGTGGATTAGATTTATTGGCTAAAGCCACAGATGTGGAAATGTTGAATCTTGCTAATTTGCCAAAAGATGAATTAAAAAAAGAGCTTTATAAAGCGGATATTGCCATTACAAGAAGTTCTACTGATGTAGATGAGAGCTTTTTGGAGGCAGCAAAAAAGCTTAGAGCGGTGGTGCGTGCTGGTGTTGGTGTGGATAATGTGGATATTGAAGCATCAAGTAAAAAGGGTGTTGTGGTAATGAATGTTCCAACAGCCAATACAATCGCAGCAGTTGAGCTAACTTGTGCGCATATTTTGAGTGCAATTAGGACTTTTCCGAGTGCTAATGCGCAATTAAAAAATGAAAGAAAGTGGAAAAGGGAAGATTGGTATGGTACAGAGCTTAAGGGCAAGAAACTAGGGATTATTGGGTTTGGTAATATCGGAAGTCGTGTAGGAAAGCGTATGAAAGCTTTTGAGATGGAAGTTATTACTTACGATCCTTATATTAATCCAGCTAAGGCAACAGATTTGGGGATTGCTTACACAAAAGATTTTGATGAGATTTTGGCGTGTGATATTATTACTATCCATACCCCCAAAAATAAAGAAACCATTAATATCATTGATAAAGAACAGATTGCAAAAATGAAAGAGGGTGTAGTTTTGATTAACTGTGCAAGAGGGGGGTTATACAATGAAGATGCACTCTTTGAAGCTTTGCAGAGCAAGAAAGTGCGATGGGCAGGAATTGATGTTTTTACAAAAGAGCCAGCAATTTCTAATAAGCTTTTAGATTTGCCAAATATTTATGTAACGCCACATATTGGAGCTAATACTCTTGAATCTCAAGAGAAAATCGCGATTGAAGCAGCAGAAGCTGCGTTGGAGGCAGCAAGAGGGTCAAGTTTCCCTAATGCCTTAAATCTTCCGATTAAAGATTCTGATTTGCCAAATTTTATGAGGGCTTATTTGGAGTTAATGCAAAAAATGGCGTTTTTTGCAATTCAAGTCAATAAAAGTGAGATTCGCTCTATCAAGCTTGAAGTGCAGGGTGAAATTAGTCAATACTTATCTTCACTTTCTACTTTTGCATTAGTAGGAATCTTAAATGCAACGATTGGGGATAAAGTAAATTATGTCAATGCTCCTTATGTTGCAAAAGAGCGTGGTATAGAAATTTCGCTTGAAAGCAAGAATTTGCAAAATGTGTATAAAAATCAAATTCGATTGACATTGCTGACACAAGAGGGTGAATTTAGTGTATCTGGAACGGTGTTTAATGAGGATACGCCAAAGATTGTGGAGATTAACCATTTTGAAATGGATATTGAGCCAAAAGGGCGTATGATTCTCTTTAGAAACAATGATACTCCAGGCGTTATAGGGCATGTTGGGACAACTTTGGCAAAACACAATATTAATATTGCGGATTTTAGATTAGGGCGATATGGAAAAGAAGCATTGGCTGTAATTTTGGTAGATGATGAAGTGTCCAATGAAGTAATTAAAGAGCTTTCTAGTATTAAGGCATGTTTGGCAATTAAATATGTTGTTTTATAAATTTTCTTACCTCTTTTTTCAAAGAGGTTTGGAAATTAAGTAAAAATTGAGCTAAAATAAGTATAATCATATTTTTTAATTTAGCCGGGGTGGTGAAATTGGTAGACGCGCCAGACTCAAAATCTGGTGGGGGCAACCCCGTGTCGGTTCGATTCCGACCCTCGGCACCATTTAATATAACTACATAAAAACTTCTTATTACAAATAATATAAATCTCTTAAGTTTGAAATAAAAATTTTTCTAAATATTTAAAAATATAAAATCATAGAAATGTAGAAAGTATGGAAAAAGATTAAATTTTGTAGTTTTTGCCTTGAAATGCCATAGCAGAATGATAAGGGCGGCATTGTTTTGATTTGCTTGTTAAAATGATTCTAATTTTATAGCTTGTTTTGACAATATTTATTAATATCATTTGAAAGCATACAATTATTTTCGTTGGGTTAATTGCTGATTTTTGCAATAAAATTTACCATGAGATAAAAACATTATCAATAAATTAAGAAACCTAGTGTTACAATATAATAAAAGTTTATTAAATTGGATAGATGGAAAAAAAGATTTTTGGGACTTCTTTAGAAGCAAAAGCTAGAATATTAGTTTTTAATATCGCATGCGGATTATTATCATTAGCTGTCGTTTCTTATGTATTTTACTTTAGTTTGAAATATGATTATGAAACGCTCTTTTCAGAATATCATCAATCTTTGATTGGTTTAGAAGAATTGAGGCAGATTGTTAATGGCACTCAAGCGATTCTTATGCAGCCCAATCAAGAATCTCAAATGATAGAATTGAGGGAAAAAATCATAGAATATTGGGAAGCATATCAAAGAGTAGAAGAGACTGCTCTTGATGATAATTATCTCATTTATCTTGTGTTGCAGGTTTATTATTTTTTTAATCAAGATGATTTTGGATTGAAAGAAGAAGCAGAAATGCAACAAAAGATAGATGATATTAGCAAATTGGATAATCAAATTTATATCTTTTTGGATATTTTAAAAAAGGCAAGTAACAATCAAGAAAATTACATAGAAGAGCTTAAGTATCAAATCGCACAACTCAATAAAGAAATTTCTAATCTCATTCATAGTAGCCTTAATCTTGTGGAGATTAAAAAAGATAGAAATAGCACATTGCATAGTATTTTGCATAAGGCTGTGCTGGCAATTATGTGTCTTATTATGGTAATTACAATTTGGCTTAGTTACTTGGTTTTGAGCAATATTAAACTATTGCATAAAACATTGGAGATTAAAATCAAAGAAAAAACTAAGGAATTGCGTGATTTAAATGATTCTTTGCAAGAAACAATTAAAAAGGAGGTTTTGGAAAGTCGCAAAAAAGATCAAATTATGTATCAGCAGGCAAGATTGGCTAGTATGGGAGAGATGATAGGGAATATTGCTCATCAATGGAGGCAGCCTTTGAATGCCCTAATGCTATTAATACAGGCTTTTAAGGTCAAGTCACAAAATGGTAAATTAACACAAGAATTTATAGAAGTGCAGGTGGAAGAGGGACTAAAAATAGCCAAAAGAATGTCAAGAACGATTGAGGATTTTCGTAATTTTTTCCATTCATCTAGCCAAAAAGAATTTTTTAATCTAAGGGAAAATATTGAGGATTCTGTATCTTTGGTGAGTGCATTTTTAAAACAAAATGAAATTCAGCTAGAAATAGAATGCCCTAATGATATTGTGCTTTATGGATATAAAAACTCTTTTTCACAAGTGATTTTGAATCTTATTAAAAATTCAGAAGATGTTTTAAAAGAAAGAAATATCGCACCTGCAAAAATTAAAATTTCTGTAAGTCAAGATAATAAAAATAATGTTTTGCCAAAAAACAACAAACAAGGCGGATGTGTGCGGATACTTTTTATGGATAATGGAGGAGGAGTTAGACTTGAGGATATACAAAAGATTTTTGAGCCTTATTTTACAACAAAGCATAAATCTGTTGGGACGGGGATTGGGCTTTATATGTCCAAACAGATTATAGAGAAGCAAATGCAAGGGAGCATAGAAGTGAAAAATGTTAAATGGCAAACAGATTATGAATGCCAAAAAAGAGAATGTTTGGAGAATTGTCAAGTGCAAAGTGGTGAATGTGGAGCGCAATTTATCATTACAATACCATTAAAAATTGAAGAATAGAGGAGAGATGAAGATGTTATCAAAAAATGATGAAGCAATGATGAGAAAGATACGCGTATTGTATGTAGAGGATGAAGAAGATATTTTGAGATTT
This sequence comes from Helicobacter pullorum, assembly GCF_900638355.1. Classification (GTDB taxonomy): domain Bacteria; phylum Campylobacterota; class Campylobacteria; order Campylobacterales; family Helicobacteraceae; genus Helicobacter_D; species Helicobacter_D pullorum. The sequence continues at coordinate 401,633 of NZ_LR134509.1, forward strand.
GCTTCTATGGTTTTAGAGGATTATGTAGATAAGCTTTTTATAGCAAGGAATGGTAAGGAGGCTTTAGAGATTCTAAAAAAAGAAAATATTGATTTGATTATTACAGATATTTTGATGCCAAAAATCAGCGGAATTGAGCTAATACGCGAGATTAAAAAGAATCCTTTATGTGATACTGCGGTGATTGTGGCTACTGCACATACAGAGACTCAATATTTATTGGAATGCATTGAACTTAGAGTGGATGGATACATTCTAAAGCCCATTGATGTAGATGAGCTTTTAAAGACAATCTTAAAAGCTATTTTGCCTAAATTTCAAGCCAGTGAATTGCGAGCAAAAAATGTGCTTTTGAACGCTATTTCGGTGTTTGTTGGGGGCAAAAAAATAGAAATCATCAAATACCTTATTGAACACAGTGATGAGGAAAATATTTTTTATGGCTCTTATGAGGACATTGTCCAAGAGCTTGGCGTGAGCAAGCCAACAGTTGTAAAGACTTTTAGGCAGCTAATTGATACAGGACTTTTGGTGAGATTAAAAAATAAAATCTATAAAATCCAACCTGATATTGCACAATATAGAGAATAAATTTAATAAGTATGAGAGGGGATTTGTTGTAAAATCAAATTTATTTTAAAAGATTGGTGAGAGATGGAACAACATAATGAGGCTTTAGCATTAAAATATCGTCCGATGGATTTTGATGAGCTTGTAGGGCAAGAAGCGGTTAGTCGGACACTTTCTTTGGCGCTAGAAAGCAAGAGGCTATCCCATGCTTATTTATTTTCGGGGCTTAGAGGAAGTGGGAAAACTTCTAGTGCAAGAATCTTTGCGCGTGCTTTGCAATGTGAAAATGGTCCAAAGGCTAAACCTTGCGGAGTATGTGCAAATTGTGTCGCAGCAAATCCTCATAAAATGAGCCATATTGATATTATTGAATTAGATGGTGCTTCAAGTAGGAAAATTGATGATATTAGAGATTTAATTGAGCAAACAAAATATCGCCCCAATATGGGAAGATATAAGATTTTCATTATCGATGAAGTGCATATGCTAACCAAAGAAGCATTTAATGCACTATTAAAGACGCTAGAAGAGCCACCAGAGTATGTAAAATTTATCTTAGCGACAACTGATCCCTTGAAATTGCCTGCAACAATTTTAAGTCGAACTCAACATTTTCGTTTTAAAAGAATCTCTGATAAAAGTATTTTTAATCATTTAAAAAGCATTTTGCACAAAGAAAATATCACTTATCAAGATGAAGCATTAAATATGTTGATACGCAGTGGTTCTGGGTCATTAAGGGATACTTTGACGCTTTTAGATCAAGTGATTATTTATTCTAATTATAATATCACTGCTGAATCTTGTGCGAGTATGCTTGGGTTGATTAATCCACAAAGTTTGAGCGATTTTTTTGATGAGATTTTTAAGAACGATAAAAAAGCACTTTTAGAAACCATCGAAGGGTTTTTTGAATATGAATGTGAAATGCTGTTAGATGAAATGAGTATTTTTCTTAAAGATAAGCTCTTAAGTGCAGAAGATGTGCGATATAGCCCTGTTATTATAGATAGATTTTTTAGAATCATTACTCAAGCAAAGCAGCTTTTATCTTTGGGTTGTGATGATAATTTTGTTTTGACTTTGAGTATTTTTAAAATGTTAGAAGCATTAAAAATAGATGATATTGACAAAGCTATTAAAACCTTAGAGCAGGGTTTATTGGATGTAGGGGAATCTCGGCAAAATCTTAAAACAGATAGGATAGAGATTCCAAAACAAGAAAGCATTGTCACTCCAAAGGCAGAAATTAAGCCACAATCTATCAAGGGGGCAGATTTATTTGCACTGCTTGTAAAAAGAATTTATGAGAGAAATTATGAGTTAGGCGAGATTTTTGAGAAGAATATTCATTTTATTTCTTATGAAAATGGGGTATTGACATGGGGAAGTTGTGCGGTAGGAGAGGAAAAACAACGGCTTTCAAATAGCTATTCTAATGTAATTAAAGGCATTGTGCTTGAGATTTTTGGAATAGAGACACGCATAGAGTTTGTTGCTCAAGAGCCCAAAGGGGATTGCAATCAAACAATAACACAGGAAAAAGCTAATAAAACAGAATCGATAAAAGAAGAGGCTGAAATATCAAAGATTCAAGAAAGTTCTACCCCAAAAGAAGAGCAAATAGAGATTTCTCAATATACAGAAACTCCAAAAGCAACAATCAAGGAAAATCAAGATATTCCAAACCCCCAAAAAAACATTCAAGATGAGGTGAATGAAGCCCTAGAACTTCCTCTCTTGCAAAAAGCCAAAGAACTCCTTGAGATTAGACAAATCAAAGTGCGTCCAAAAGCAGAGGGATAGATGAAAATTTTGGAAGTTAGTCAAGATTCATTGCAGCAGGTGTGTGAAGCTTTGGAGCTAAAAAAGAATCGTGGAATCTATCTTTTGGAGGGAGATTTGGCAAGTGGCAAGACAACTTTGGTGAGGCAAATGGTGCAATATTTGGGCAATAAAAGCATGGTTACTTCTCCCACTTTTTTGCTATCTTGGGATTATGGTGGCGGGATTTATCATTATGATATTTATCAAAAGAATCTACAAGAGCTTTTTGAGCTTGGATTTTTAGAAGAGCTTGAGAAAGAGGGTTGGCATTTTGTCGAATGGGGCGATGAACAATTAGCGCAAGTCTTAAAAAAAATTGGTATGGATTTTAAAAGAATTGTAATCTCACCAAAAAATCATTTAAGGGAATATAGAATTTATGCATAAATTAGAAGCAAAAAATTTAGTAAAAACAATCAAAAAAACAAAAATTATTTCTGATATTTCTATGGAAGTTAGAAGTGGAGAGGTTGTTGGACTTCTAGGTCCTAATGGAGCAGGGAAGACGACAAGTTTTTATATTATTTGTGGGCTTTTACTGCCAAGTAGTGGAAAAGTTTTTTTTGATAATAGAGATATTACAGGGCTTAGTTTGCATAAAAGATCGCAGCTTGGTATTGGATATTTGCCTCAAGAATCGAGTGTATTTAAAGATTTGAGTGTGGAAGAAAACTTGATGATTGCAGCTGAAGTATGCTTGGAAAATGAAGAAGAGCGTATGAAGCGTATTGAAGAATTGTTGGAAGAATTTAATATCGAACCTATTCGCAATCGCAAGGGCGTGAATCTAAGTGGTGGAGAAAGAAGGCGTGTAGAAATAGCGCGTGCACTTGTAAAGAAACCCAAATTTATTTTGCTTGATGAGCCTTTTGCGGGTGTAGATCCTATCGCTGTTTTGGATATTCAAAACATTATTAAAAAGCTTTTAAAATTTAATATTGGAGTTTTGATTACAGACCATAATGTAAGAGAAACTTTGAGCGTGTGTAATCGGGCTTATGTGATTAATAAGGGAATGTTGTTAGCTAGTGGAGATTCTAATGAGATTTATGAAAATGAGCTTGTTAGAAGACATTATTTGGGAGAGAATTTTAGGGTATGAAATTAAGAACTCAAGCTTCTACTACTCTTAAAGCTAAGCTTTCTTCTACACTTAAGAGTTGGTTGCCTATTTTACAAAGCGGAGTTGGGGAGCTTGAAGAAACTTTGGGGGAATTTGCCAAAGACAATCCTTATTTGGAGATACAATCAGGGATTGCTACAGATTTTTCTTCCCAAAGCAAGAAACGCAAAGAAGGTCCAAGAGGGTTAAAAAATATCGATAATGAGGGCATTGAGAGGTTTTGTATCCAAGAAGAGAGCCTAGAAGAAACGCTAAAAAATCAAATTTCTCCACCCTTATTTCCTACAAGAACTTCACAAGAAATTGCACAAAAAATTATTGAAAATTTAAATGAAGAGGGGTATTTTGAAGGGGACAAAGAAAAGATTGCAAAAGAGTGTGGTAGCAGTGTAGAAGAAGTGGAGAAAATACGCAAAAGATTTGCTTATTTAGAGCCATCGGGTATCGGGGCAGAGAATCTCATTGAATCATTTCATTTTCAGCTAGATAGTATGGATATTCAAAGTGAGATTTATAGTCTTTGTTTGCGTATTTTGGGGAATTTGGAAAAACATTCTCAATATAAAAATGAAGCTTGTTATGCTAAGGCTATGCGTGTGATTCAGAGCTTTAAAAATCCCCCGGCATTGGAATATTATCAAAAAGAACCAGAGATAATTCCAGATATTTTAATCATTCAAGAAGCGCAATCTATTCAAGTGCAGATTAATAGTCAATATTATCCAAGTATCCAAATAGAAATGCCCAAAAAAGAAGCCAAAGAGAAAATAAAGCATGATTTTATTAAAAATAAAGTCAAAGAAGCACGAGATTTGGTGGATGCTTTGGAGATGCGTAAAGCGACACTTTATAAGATTGGCTTGATGATTGTAGAATATCAATATGATTTTTTTATGGGTGGAGAGATTAAGCCGATGAAACTCAAAGACTTAGCAGAAGAGTTTGGACATGCTTCAAGCACGATTTCTAGGGCAATTTCAAATAAATTTTTGGAATGTTCTAGGGGAATCTTTCCGCTTAGAAATTTCTTTGCCACTGCACTTGATGAGGATACAGCTAATACAACTATTAAAGAATTTGTAAGTAATCTTATCAAAAACGAAAATCGGCAGAAACCTTTGAGTGATAATAGAATCTTGGAATTAATTGAAGAAAAATTTAATATTAAAATCGTGCGTAGGACTATTACAAAGTATAGGGCGCAGTTAAATATCGCTAGTTCTAGTGAGCGTAAAAGACTTTATAAAATGTCAGTATGACTTCACATTGATTTTATACTTGCATTATATACTTTCGCTGTAAAAAAATTAAGGAGCTTACAATGAAAGCAAAAACATTGATTTCAGTTTTAGTTGGTACAGCCTTGAGTGTTTCAGTTGCATTAGCAGCAGATTTTTCAAAAAAAAGCAATGAAGAGCTTGTTAATCTTTCAGGGAAAGTAGCACCAAAAGATTATCCAGACTATAAAATGGAAATCCATAAAAGAATGCAAAAAATGGAGATTCAAGAAGGTAGAGATTTTGCAGATAATTTAAGAAAAAATGCACAAAGCAACTATGATAAGATGACTATGAAAGAATACCGAGAATACCGAGACGAGATTCGCAAAGAAACAGAAAAGAGAATTGATTCTATGACAAGAGAGGAAGCTAGAGATAGCGGATTGTTAAGAGGCGGTTATGGCAGAGGTTATGGTTATGGTAAAGGGCATAGAGGGCATTATAGAGGAGATTGTTTTGAAGGTAGATACCCAGATTGTCCAGTTGGTCCAAGACCTTAATGGTGTGTAGCTTTTGGCTACACAGCGTATAAAAGGGAGAGAATGAAAGCAAAAATATTATTGTTAGAAGATGATATGGCATTGCAAGAAATTATTGCTGAGTTTTTGAGTGAGGAAGGTTATGAAGTAGTTTGTTGCAATGATGGTATAGAGGCTTCTAATAAAGTCTATGAAGAAAATTTTGATATTTTGCTGCTTGATGTAATGGTGCCAAACCTAGATGGTTTTGAGACATTAAAAAGTATTCATCAAAGTGGGAGAAGAATCCCAGCAATTTTCATCACTGCTTTAAATAGTATTAAAGATTTGGAAATAGGGTTTAAAAGCGGTTGTGATGATTATTTGCGAAAACCTTTTGAATTGTCAGAATTATTGTTGCGTATTGAAGCATTATTGAAACGTAGTAATCGAATGCAGATTTATGATTTTGGCAATGGATATAGTTTTGATTGTGGGGAAGGAATTTTGTATTTAGAGGGGAAGGTATGCAAACTTTCTGCAAAAGAGCGAGAATTACTAAAGATTTTGTTGATTAATGAGAATCATTTTGTATCCTTAGAAGAAATTTATAGTGCATTGTGGGGATATGAAGAGGAGCCAAGCGAGTTGAGTTTGCGTGTGTATATTAAAGACTTGCGTCAAATTGTCGGTAAAGATAATATTTTGACCCGCAGGGGAGAAGGGTATTGTTATAAAAAGGTGCTTTGATGAATGAAAGCAAAAAGATTGTTTTAAAAATTAGCTTACTTTATGCATTGACAACTTTGATTTTTTTGGCGATTGTTTTTTATGGTTGGTACCAAAAAGAAAAAGAATCTTTGATTGAAGAAAGAGTATTGCAATTGCGAGAATCAACGCATAATTTGGCGATGCATTTGTATGAAAAATTGCAATTTAATCGCAATGGAAACTTTTTTAAGATTTTAGAAGAAACTTCTAAAGAGTTAGAAATCCCATTTTCTTTGAATACAAGCAGTGGAGAGATAATTTTTAGCACTTTAAAAGAGGTTGAAAATGCAAAAGAATTTAGGCAGATATTGCAAGAACGCGGGATTCCAATTAGTTTTAGGAAAGATCATCGGCACATTGATAGAATCGTGATTGCAGGAGACAATGTGTATTTAGTGACTCAAAGAATAGGAGGAAGATTTTGGAGTCTTGTAAATATGGAGCTTTACAAACAAAATTTATTAGATACTTTAGAAAGAAGAAATGATTTTTTTATGATTATTCAAGATAATGGAATTTCAAAGGAAATATATGGGCTTTGGGGCTTAATTGGCGGGAGCTTTTTGCTAGTGCTTTTTGGGGTGAGTGTGGTGGCATATTTTTTGGTTCGTTTAAGTTTGAAGCCATTAGAGGAAAAAATACAGGCACTGAATAATTTTATTAAAGATTCTACCCATGAAATTAATACGCCTTTGAGCATTATTTTGATGAGCATAGAGAGGATAAAAAAAGAAGATCTTAAAGAGCAAGATTTGCAAAAGTTTGAACGCATTAAAATGGCGGCAAATACTTTGGGGCAAATTTATCAAGATTTGGTATTTTATAATTTTCCTCATTTGCAGGGCAATAATCTTGAAAAGATTGCTATGAATGATTTGCTAAAAGAGCGTGTGTCTTATTTTGAACCTTTTTATAAAAAGAAAAATATTTCTATTGTTTTAAAAGCAGAATCTAGCACACTTATGGCAAATAAAAGTCGTATTATCAGGGTTGTTGATAATTTATTGGATAATGCATTAAAATACACTCAAAGTGGCGGAGAAGTTGAGGTTTTTGTGGGGAATAATTTTCTAAAGATAAAAGATAATGGGTGTGGAATGGAGAAAGAGGATTTGAAGAGAATTTTTGATAGATATTATCGTTGCAATAAGGATCAAGGTGGGTTTGGAATAGGGCTGGCATTGATAAAAGAAATTTGCAATATTTATAAAATTGCTATTGAATGTGAAAGTCAAAAAGGAAAGGGAACAACTTTTGTTTTGCGTTGGTAATGTAGAATTTGATAAAAAATTATCCAAAGTTTAGTGAGGCTAAATAAAAATTAGATATAATTTTTTATGTTTTTGCTAGAAGGTTTGTTAGGATATGGAGAAAATTATCATAAATGCTTTTAGGCAAGTGTTGAAAGATACTTTGGGAGAGACGCCAAAGAGAGTTACAAGAAAGCTAACAAAAGGGTTTTTGTCAAGTATTGATATTTTTTTGGAGAATGAAGAGAAAGATACTATTACTTTTGTTTCTTCTAAAGATTTTTTGGCAAAATTAGGCAATGGATTATTTGGAGAGGAAGAGCTAGATGAGATTGCCCTAAAAGATCTTTCTCAAGAGCTTGCTAATCTTACTATTGGTTTAGCAAAAGTGTTAGCTGTTACAGAAAATATAAAGTTTAATATCTCAACACCTAGGGTTTATGGGTTTGGAGAATTTCAAGATACGCATTCTAGCAGTTTTAATTTTTCATTAGGAAGGGGAGCTAAGTGTTCCCTTTTTATGCATAACAAATCACTTTAAGGAAAAGATATGCCAGCAGATGAATTTACTTTAGCAAAGATACAAGCACCAAAACAAGAGGATTTAGCGCGTTATCTTGAAGGAATTATGAATAATTATGGGGGGCTTTTGGATATGAAAGTCCTTTTCCATGCCGAGCTTGGCTCAACAAAGATAGCATTGAAGGAAATTTTGCAGTTTGAAAAAGGCTCTATTATTGATTTGCAAAAACCAGCAGGTGAAAGTGTGGAGATTTATATCAATGGTAGAATAGTTGGCAAGGGCGAAGTAATGGTGTATGAGAAGAATCTTGCTATTAGGGTTAATGAAGTGCTTGATTCTAATGCAATTATCTATTATCTCACAAGAGAGAGCATTAGCACTACATGAAAATTGTTTTAGTTATTTTATCATTCATTACTTTTTTGTTTGCAGAGGATAAAGATTCATTAGAGCAGGGATTAAAGTTTTCTAGTGAAAATAATCAAACTTTTCCTTTTGAAATGGCAAAATCCCCTTTGGAGAGTATTAATTTTTATCAGTATAGTGGAGTGATTCTTGTCTTAATTGGGCTTTTGATATTGCTTTGGTATATCAAAAAGAGGCTTTATTATAAAGAGCAAAAATTATCTTTGGTTGATTTTTTCAAAAAAAAAGAAGCTAATTCGATTCAAATTGTTTCTAGCTTTTCTTTGTCTATGAATGCCAAATTGGTTGTTTTTGAGATTTACCAAAAACGCTATATTGTGATATTAAGCCAAAATGGAGCAACTTTGGTTGATAAATATTCAATCAAAGATTTTGGAGAATTATTAGAACAAGAAAAACAATAAATAATGAGAAATAATTTTATTGCACTTTTATTGTCCTTACTTGTCCATATTGTGATATTTTTATTATTGTTACTCGAGTTTAAAAAGGATGATGTTTATCAGCCTCCAAAATATGGGACTAAAGAGGGAGAGCGTATTAATATTAAAAACTTTAAGTTTTCTCAAGCTGCACAAATGATTCCCCCCCAAAATAATGCACAAATGTTAGAATCTCCACTCACACAACCTTCAAACACACAAAGCCAGCCACAGCAAGAAAGTAACAAAAACCAAAAAGAAGAGCAAACAGAAATTATGCAAACAACTCCACCTAAGCAAACCAAAGAAAAATCCCCCACCAAAATTACAAAACCTAAAAAAATTGAAGATTCTAGAAAGATTCAACCAAAATCTTCAAATCAATCTAATCATAATCAAAATTCTCTTGCTTCTTCTTTGAAATCTAGTCAAATTGGTCCGATGCTAGATAATAAGCCTTCTTCGCCTTCTATTTATGATTATGGCAAAGATATGGGGAATCAAGAAATAAAAGAGCTCTATGGAGATGATTTGTATTCTTTGAATCTTGAAGAGAGGAAATTTATTGAAGATAATTTAAGTGGGATAGGAAGGATTACGCAAAAATACCTTAAATATCCGCAACTTGCTGGGCAAATGGGGCAGCAAGGGGATAATATTGTGGAATTTTATTTGCACCCAAATGGAGATATTTCTGATTTGAAATTATTAACTCCAAGTGGTTATAGGCTTTTGGACGAAAATAGCATTCACACTATCGAGATTGCTTATAAGGATTATCCTTATCCAGCAGTAAAAACTAAAATAAGAATACGCGTCATGTATCGGATTTATTGATTGCGTAGTTCTTTGTATTCTTTGGGGATTAAGCAATCATTGACATCTAGGATTTGTGGGCAGAGATTGTGGTCATATCCGAGTTTAAAAAGCATATTAATTGCTTCTAACTGCGTTTGGTTAAGGGAGATAGAATCGGCATTGGCATAAAGATTGAGATAGTGTTCTAATTTTTGAGAATCTACTCGTATCAAATTGCGTTCTAGTAGCATTTTTGAAAGAAGTGGTTTATTTTTTAGGGCGACTTTGACAGCTTTTGTAAGAATCTCTTCACATTCAATAGCGACATTAAGCGGCAAAGAGCGGCGGATACACATTCCGCCAAGCGGTAATGGCAAATTTTGTTTGTTTAAATCATTCCAAATATCCCAAATTTCGCATTCTACTTCTAAGCTTGAATCATATTGCAAAATAGATTCGTGGATTAACACTCCCGCATCAACTTCGCCCTCCAAAACAGCTTTTTCAATCTCAAGAAAATTTTTGTAGTAGATTCTTGCATTAGGGTAAGCGATTTTAAAAAGCATTGCATTAGTTGTGTGTGCCCCACTTAGTGCAACTTTAAAGTTTTTTTTTAGCTTTGTTGAGTGTTTTTTAATGAGTTTTGGTCCATAGCCTTCGCCAAAGCTAACTCCTGTCCTTAAGAGCGCTTGTTCTTGTGCTAAAAATGGATAAACACCAAAAGAAATTGCAGAAATATCCAAAATGTTATCAAGTGCCATTTCATTGAGTGTTTGGATATCTAAAGCTTGGTTTTGAAAATGGATTGTATTTCCTACCCAACCAAATGCAATTGCATAATACATAAAAATATCATCGGCATCTGGTGAATGTCCTATTTGAATTGTTCGCATATTTTAACTTTGTGTGAAATTTGTGATTATTTTAATAGAAACTAACTTATAAGGGAATGAATTTTGGGAAGTACTAAAGAGGGCGTTAGATTTAGCATACAAGCATGGTAATCTTTGGAGTTTTTGGGAAGATGGCAGATTCGTTTTTTGCAGGGTTGGCAAGGAAGGGATTTGTGAAAGGTTTTAAGAGAGAGTATGTGAGAATCTTTTGCATTAAAAGGTGAAGTTTCTTCTTGATTTGTTGGACCAAAGAGTGCAAAAGTCGGAATCTCAAGGGCTGCTGCTATATGCATAGGTCCGCTATCATTAGTAAGGAGAAAATGTAATTTTAAAAAATAAGCCATTAGGCTTTGTATGTTTGTTTTTCCACTAAGGTTAAGGATTTTTTCGTTTTTTGGAAGATAGGATAGAATTTTTTCATTGATGGGGTTTTCAGATTCTACCCCAAAAAGAATAATGCAAAAATCTTGTTTTAGCAGGTCTTTAATCACTTCTGCAAAATATTCTTCCTTCCAGCGTTTGGCACTTCCAAAAGCAGCTCCTGCATTGATACCGGCAATTTTTTTGTTTTGAAAATAGGGCGGAAGTGTGATTTTTGTCGTTGGGGGTTTTAGATAAAGTTTTGGAATTATAGAATGATTTGGGATAATGGTTTCTATCAGTTTGGCAAAGCGTAATGATTCGTGGAGATTTTTATATTTTTTTGGGTGGATAGTAAGCAAAAAAGAACGCATTTCGTTTGCATAACCAATGCGTTTTTTAGCACCATTGAAAAATAAAAATAAGGCAGAAAGAAAGTTATTTTGGAAAGTGATAGCAATTTCGCAAGGTGGAATCTCTTTGGCGAGTTTGTAGAGGGCTTGGATTCTAAAGGTAGCCTTTTTGCTTGTATCTACGATGGTTGTGGTGTTGGGATAATGGTCAAAAAGCTCACAGCTAACTTTACTTCCAATGAGGTAAAAATGTGCATTTGGGTAGGTTTGGTAGAGAATTTCTAATCCAAAAGTTGCCATAACAGCATCGCCAAGCCAATTTGGAAGTCTCACTAAAATATTCATAGTGAATTTAAAATTTCCTTTGTGATTGTTGGAATATCTGCATTGGCATTAACACAAAAATGAGCAGAATCTTTGTAAATTTGAAGTCTTTGTAGATAGAGTTTGAAGGCTTTATCCTTATCTTGAAAGAGTGGGCGAGTGGAAATTTCATTATCATTTAGGCGAGAAAGTATATTTTCAAAGTCAATATCCAAAAAGAAAACTTTGCCCATTTGTTTGACATTGCAAAAAATAGGCATTCCGCCACCTGTTGAAATAATGCAATGTTGGATATTTTGTGAAATAAAAGCACAAAATTCTTTTTCAAGATTCCTAAAATATTGCTCCCCTTTTTGTGAAAAAATTTCATTGATAGTTAAATTTTCATTGTTTTGAATAATTTGATCACTATCTAAAATTAAAGAGTGTGTATGGCGATAAAGGGATTTTGCAATGGTGCTTTTGCCGCTCCCCATAAAACCGATTAAAACAATGTTAGAAGAGTTCAATCTCTAAGCCTTTTTCTTTAAGGTTTTTGATAGAGTATTTGTATTGTCCATCAAGGGTAAAAGTGATGCGATAAAAGTCCAAATGGGTTTGTAAATCAACCTTGCTGATAATGGGTAGATTGGTTTGAATAAAATCTTGCAAGACTTTTTTGGAGTTGCTTTTGAAATCCAAAATCAAACGAGTGGGCGAGGCAAGCGTGAAATCGCGAATCATATTCAAAGGGGTTTTGAGTGTAATTTTTTGTTTATCTATATGAAAATCAAAAATTTTTCCAAGATTGAAATCTTGTAGTTTTTGGGATTGCATTTCTGGCTTGATTTCTTGACTTAAAATTAAAGGAAAATGCCAATCAATATCGCCATTAAGTTCTTGTTCTATCGTGCTAATGGAGCCATCAAGATTCTGATAAGCAAGGGTTATTTTTTTGATTTTTCTTGCCGTAGAGGGTAGGTTGAGTGTGGTTTGAGTAAAGAGGCTGAGTTGTGGAGGATTAGAGATTTGTCCGCTTTGTTTTGGTGTGACAACTGATTCAAAGGGATTTCTTATTTCTTTGGTATCATTATTTTCGTTGGGAGTTGGGATTTCTTTGGGGGTTGTGGAAGTATCAATAGTGATATCTGGAATTTTTGGTAAAGTTTGAGAATTTTGAGCATAGAGTATGAAAAATGGAATAAGCAGTGGTAGTAAAATTTTCATTGTGGTTCTAATCCTTTCAATTCAAAAAGTTCTTTTTGGAGTTTTGCATTTTCATTCATTAGGTTTTTGACTTCTTTAGATATTTGTTCTTCTTTGTTTTGTAATTCAAATAATACACTTAGAGAGTTGGTCCCAAAAAAAAGATTGCCAAAATAAATCCCTGCAATACATATTGCCAAAAAGAGGCTAAAAAAGGGAAGTAGTTTGTAAAATCCTCCCTCATAATATTTCAAATCCTGTCTTTTTTCCATTATCTAAAGAGGCTTTTTCCTAGATATGTAGGATAGATTAGTTCTTTTTCAATGGACAAAAGGCGATTATATTTTGCCATTCTTTCGCTTCTTGCAGTAGAGCCTGTTTTGATTTCTCCCGTATTGAGTGCCACTGCAAAATCTGCAATAAAGCTATCCTCACTTTCTCCACTGCGATGACTCATAATACAGCGATAGTTGTTGCGTTGTGCAAGACGCACTGCTTCCATTGTTTGGCTTACCGTTCCAATTTGGTTGGGTTTAATCAAAATGGCATTTGCAATGTTTTTCTCAATACCTTGTGCGAGAATTTTGGCATTAGTTACAAATAAATCATCGCCTACAAGTTGAATTTTATTGCCAAGTTTTTGGGTTAATTTTTTCCAACCTTCCCAATCATCTTCGCTTAATCCATCTTCAATAGAGACAATAGGGTATTTTGAGATGAGTTTTTCATAATACTCAATGAGTTCTTCGCTGCATAATTCACGCCCTTCACCTTTAAGGCAGTAAATCCCTTTATCATTGATGAATTCACTACTAGCAACATCTAGTGCAATCGCAATTTGCTCCCCTTCTTTGTAGCCTGCTTTTTTCACTGCTTCTAAGATAATTTGAATAGGCTCTTCGTTGGTTTTTAAATTTGGGGCAAACCCGCCTTCATCGCCAATACTTGTAATGTGTTTAGAATCTTTTAGAATCTTTTTTAAATGTTGGTAAATTTCAGCACTTGCGCGCATTGCTTCGCTGAAGGTATCAAAACCAACAGGCATAATCATATATTCTTGAAAATCAACGGTGTTATCAGCATGGCTGCCACCATTGATAATATTAAGCATAGGGGTTGGGAGAGTAAGGGCATTTGCACCACCTAGATAACGATAAAGAGGGATATTGAGGCTTTTGGCTGCTGCTCTAGCTGCTGCCATAGAAACTCCAAGTGCGGCATTAGCACCAAGATTTGAAAAATTTTCTGTCCCATCTAGTTCAATTAAAGTATTATCAATAAGGCTTTGATTGAATGGAGATAAGCCACAAAGTGCATCAGCAATAGTTGAATTAACATTTTCGCATGCTTTTAAGACGCCTTTTCCCAAATATCTTTCATCTCCATCGCGTAATTCCAATGCTTCTCTTTTTCCAGTGCTTGCTCCACTTGGGACAATAGCACTACCCACATTCCCATTGCTTAATAAAATACTAGCTTGAATGGTTGGATTCCCACGACTATCTAAGACTTCTTGCGCATTAATCTCATCAATATAAACCATAATTTTCTCCTTGTTAATCTTCTAAATTTTCATCATCACTAGAGGATAAATCATCTGTTAGGCTAATAGAAGCTTTGATTTTATCTTCGATTTCTTGAGCTATTTGTGGATTTTCTTTCAAGAAAATTTTTGCATTTTCTTTGCCTTGTCCTAGTTTTTTGTCCTCATAGCTAAACCAAGCACCGCTTTTATCGACAATATCAAGCTTTACTCCATAGTCGATGAGTTCCCCTTCTTTGCTAATCCCTTCGCCAAACATAATATCAAATTCAGCACCTCTAAAAGGCGGAGCAACCTTATTTTTAACCACTTTTGCTTTGACACGATTCCCGATATTTTGCTCACCTTGTTTGAGAGTTGCGATTCGTCTTACATCAATTCTCACACTTGCATAGAATTTGAGTGCATTTCCTCCTGTTGTAGTTTCTGGACTTCCATATCCCATAACTCCAATTTTCATACGAATTTGATTGATAAAAATAACGGTGGTATTCATTTTGTGAATGATACCTGTAACTTTTCTCAAAGCCTGACTCATAAGTCTTGCTTGAAGCCCTACATGCTGATCTCCCATATCCCCTTCAATCTCGCTTTTTGGGGTAAGTGCAGCAACAGAATCAACGATGATTAAATCTACCCCTCCACTTCTTGTGAGGGTTTCTAAAATTTCCAAAGCTTGCTCTCCAAAGTCAGGTTGAGAGACGAGTAGATTTTCTACATCTACTCCAAGTCGTTTGGCGTATGTTACATCTAGTGCATGTTCTGCATCAATAAAGGCACAAATTCCGCCTTTTTTTTGACATTCAGCAACAATTTGGAGTGCAAGGGTAGTTTTTCCTGAACTTTCTGGTCCGTAAATTTCGATGATTCTACCTTTTGGAATCCCTCCAATGCCAAGTGCGATATCAAGCCCCAAAGAACCTGTGCTAATTGAATCGATTTTTTCAACCGGTTTATCTCCAAGTCTTATTAAAGCACCTTTACCAAAGGCTTTATCAATTTGTTTAATTGCTAATTCAATTGCTTTTTGCTTATTTTCATCTAATGCCATTTTTTCTCCCTAAGAAAATGAAAATTTTATTTTAGCTAAATAACTAAAAATTCACAATATTATTTTTTGCAATTATTTTTTATATTATGGTGTTGCTTTATGGGGTGTTTTTAGATTATGAAAAATAAAATGAGGCTTAGGGTATTTTAAAGTTAAAAGAATATAATCTCGAGTTTGTTTTAAAAATTCAAAAATAAATCAACATTAAATAGCCCAAAATAATTCTAAATATCTAAATAAATTATAAAATAAGGAAAGGTATTTTGATGAAAATATTGCAGAAATTTTTTTATTTTTATTATGATGGTTTTAGAAATATGACTTTAGGGAAAAGCTTGTGGGTTGTTATTATTGTTAAGTTGTTGATTATTTTTGGTTTTTTAAAAATTTATATTTATGATAATAGTCTAAGAGCTAAGTTTCAAACGCAAGAAGAAAAAAGCGAGTTTGTAAGCAAGAATCTTATGGAATTTTAAAGGAGTAGTATGGAGCAAGAATTACTGCAAAGGGCGGCAAGTGTAGATTGGAGTAGGGCACAGTTTGCACTCACAGCACTCTATCATTTTTTATTTGTGCCTCTAACTTTGGGACTTTCTTTTATTTTAGCCATTATGGAAACTATTTATATTAAAACCAAAAAAGAAGAGTGGAAGAAAATCACACAATTTTGGTTAGGAATTTTTGCTGTAAATTTTGCCATTGGTGTTGCAACGGGCATTATTATGGAGTTTGAATTTGGAACAAATTGGGCAAATTATTCGTGGTTTGTAGGGGATATTTTTGGGGCGCCATTGGCAGTTGAAGGAATTATGGCGTTTTTTTTGGAGGCAACTTTTTTTGCAGTGATGTTTTTTGGTTGGAATAAAGTTTCTCCGAAGTTTCATTTGCTTTCGACTTGGTTGGTGGCAATTGGTTCAAATTTGAGTGCATTTTGGATTCTTGTGGCAAATGGTTGGATGCAATACCCTATTGGGACGACTTTCAATCTTGAAAGTGCTAGAAATGAAATGACAAGCTTTTTTGAAGTGGCATTGAGTCCTGTGGCAATTAGCAAATTTTTGCATACAGTTTCAAGTGGTTATGTAATTTCGGCACTTGTAGTGGTTGGAATCTCTGCTTGGTTTATCTTAAAAGGGCGTGATGTGATTGCGGCTAAAAAATCCTTGATTGTGGGCGCAAGTTTTGGGCTAATAACTTCAATATTTTTATTTGTAAGTGGTGATGAAAGTGCTTATCAAGTGGCTCAAAAGCAACCCATGAAACTAGCAGCGATGGAGGGAATCTATGAAGGTGAGCATCGTGCGGGGCTTGTGGCGTTTGGAATCTTGAATCCTAACAAGCAAATTGGTGATGAGCGAAATACATTTTTGTTTGATATTACAATTCCCTATGCTCTTTCAATCTTGGGGAATCGCTCGCCAAATAGTTTTGTCCCGGGGATTAATGATCTTGTTTATGGAAATGCAGAAAAAGAGATTATGAGTATTGAGGAGAAAATCCAAAAAGGGCGTTTGGCTTTGGAATCTTTTAAAGAATACAAAAACGCTAGAGAGTTGGGGGTGCCAGCAAGTGATTTGCAACAATATTCACAAGTGGTGCAAGAGAATATGCCTTATTTTGGATATGGGTATTTAAAAGAAGCTAAAGAAGCGGTGCCTCCGATTGCTTTGACTTTTTATACTTTCCATTTGATGGTGGCATTAGGAAGTTGGTTTTTTGTATTATTTATTGTGGTGCTTTATTTGGTTATGGCAAATGATATTGTTAAATTTAGAAAAGTGCTATGGGTTGCTTTATGGACGATTCCGCTTGGGTATATTGCAGCAGAATGTGGTTGGATTGTCGCAGAAGTGGGTAGGCAGCCTTGGGCGATTCAGGATTTAATGCCTGTTGGTGTAGCAGCAACGCATTTAAGTAGCGTCAATGTGCAAATTTCTTTTTTCATATTCTTAGTTTTATTTACAGCATTATTGATTGCAGAGATTGGAATTATTTTAAAACAAATCAAAAAAGGTTTTGCACACTAAGGAGAATAAATGTTTTTTGGATTAGATTTGATAGGATTGCAGATTTATTGGTGGGGAATATTAAGTCTTTTAGGAGGGCTTTTGGTTTTTATGTTTTTTGTTCAAGGCGGACAGGGAATGTTGTTTGAATTGGCAAAAAATGAAGAAGAAAAAGCTTTGATTGTGAATTCTTTGGGGAGAAAATGGGAGCTTGGATTTACAACTTTGGTGCTTTTTGGTGGAGCATCTTTTGCGGCATTTCCATTGTTTTATAGTACAAGTTTTGGAGGTGCTTATTGGGTATGGTTGATTATTTTGTTTTGTTTTATTGTGCAGGCTGTAAGTTATGAATACCGCAAAAAAGAAGGGAATTTTTTGGGTTCAAGAACTTATGAAGTTTTTTTGTTGATTAATGGAATCTTGGGTGTGTTTTTGATTGGGGTTGCACTAAGCACTTTTTTTAGTGGTGCAAATTTCAGATTAGATTCGTCTAATTTTGTAGAGTGGGAAAATGCTTCAAAGGGTTTGGAAGCTTTGCTTAATCCTTGGAATTTTTTACTTGGATTTGCTTTGGTATTTTTAAGCAGAGTTTTAGCGTGTGGTTATTTTTTGAACAATATTGATGATGAAATTATCAAAGAAAGAGTGAAAAGAAAAATAGCTTTAAATAGCGTAGTATTTTTGGTTTTTTTCTTGGGGTTTTTATTTTGGATTTTTACTAAAGAAGGTTTTTTCGTCTCACAAGATGGTTTGGTGAGTATGCAAAAATTCTTGTATTTTCAAAATTTTCTTGAAATGCCTTTTTTGATTGTGATATTGCTTGTTGGTGTTGTGTGTGTTTTGCTTGGAATGTATATGGGGTTTAAGGGGTGCAAAAAAGCAATTTTTGCATTGGGAATTGGAAGTGTTTTGGCAGTGTTTGCGATTTTGCTTTCTATTGGGATTGGTAAGAGTGCATTTTATCCGAGTTTGGTAGATTTGCAAGATTCTTTAACAATTTATAATGCAAGTTCTAGCTACTATACTTTAAGCGTAATGGGTTATGTGAGTTTGCTTGTGCCTTTTGTGTTGGCTTATATTATTTATGTGTGGAATCTTATGGATAGAGTCAAAATTACAAGAGATGAATTAAGAGAAGATTCTCATCAGTATTAAAGGATTTTAAATGACAGAGTTTTTGTTGATAATGTGGCCTGTTGTGATTTATATAGCATATAAATTTGTTTGGTTAAATATCAATCATATTGAAAAAGATGATCGAAGTCAAAACTAATGCAAAATAGTTTTGAATTGTTTTGTTTTTTAAAAAATCAAGGGTATTTGAAGAATCCACCTCATAAACTTTGGTGGCCTAATGCTGGGAGTTTTGAGGTTGTAATAGGGGCTATTTTGGTCCAAAATACAAGATGGGAAAAAGCTTTTGAAGTGATTAATCGCCTAAAAATGCAAGGACTATTAAACTTGCATTCTTTGGCGGATATTTCTGTGGAGAATTTGCAGGCTTTTATGAAAGATTTGGGGTTTTTTAGGCAGAAATCACAACGAATTATTATGTTGTGCAACAATATTTTAAACGATTTTGGAGATTTTGAAAATTTTTGTGCCAAAGCAAGTAGAGAATGGCTACTTTCTCAAAAAGGCATAGGTAATGAGACTTGCGATTCAATTCTGTGTTATGGTGCATTAAGAGAGGAAATGGTAGCAGATAACTATACTTATAAATTGCTAAAATCTTATGGTTATGAATTAGAGGGCTATGATGAGTTAAAAGAATGGCTTGTTTGTGGTTTATTGGAAAATTATTCAAAAGTATGTGAAATTTATGGCTATGATATTCCCATTAATGAGCTTTATGCAAGATTTCATGGAAAAATTGTAGAATTTTGCAAAGAGCATAGGATATAAAAGGGGAAATTGTGGAAGGAAATCTTTTTGAACCTTTGGAGTTGTTTTTGGAAATTTGCAAGATTCCACATCCGAGCAATCATGGTATTGAATTGAAAAAATGGCTTATACAAAAGGCTAGAGAATTTGGAGCGGAGGTGCAAGAGGATAGTGCGGGGAATCTTTTGTGCATTAAGGGTAAGCCAAAAGTTTGTTTGCAGGGGCATTATGATATGGTTTATGTCGGAGATTCTAAGGAGTTTGCGATTAAGCCGATTATAGAAAATGGCTACATTAGTGCAGAAGATTCTAGTCTTGGGGCAGATAATGGAGCGGCTTTGGCGTGTATGTTGCTGGCATTGAGGGATTTTGAAAATATTGAATGTTTATTGACTAGCGATGAAGAAGTGGGAATGATTGGTGCAAATACTTTGGGGCTAGAAATACAAGCCCCTTTTGTAATTAATTGTGATAGTGAAGATATCAATGAGGTTATTTTTAGCTGTGCAGGTGGGTATGATTTGGAGGCAAAGAAAGAATTTGCTTCACAAGAGATTCCACAAGATTATGTTAGCTATGAAATAAAAAGCAAAAATTTTCAAGGTGGGCATAGTGGGATTGAGATTCATAAAAATATCCCTAATGCGATTTTGGAATTGGCTAAGATTGCCAAAGATTTAGAAGGTATTATTGTAGAGTTTTTTGGTGGAGAGAAACGCAATTCTATCCCCACAAATGCAATTTTGAAAATCGCTTTTGAAAAAGAAAAAATGAATATTTTAGAAATGTTGGACAAAGAACATTTTACAATAACGCCTTTAGAGAGAATGAAAAGTGGTTATAGAAGTGGGGAGTTGATTGAGGCGATTTTGGGGTTAGCTAATGGAGTGATTCAAAGCGATAAGAATGGAGTGATTTTGTCTAGTAATCTTGGGATTTTGAGGCAAGAAAAAGGGCTTTTTAGCCTTGCATTAATGGGGAGAGGCAATCAAGAACAACTGATGCAAGAGGGTATCCAAACAAATAAAAAGTGGCTAGAGAGTTTGGGGTTTTGTGTCGCTGTGGCTGATTATTATGCACCATGGGAGCGGGAAGAAGGGGAGTTGGTAAGATTAGTATTTCAAATTTATCAAAAATATAATCAAAATACAGAACTAAAAAGTATTCATGCTGGATTGGAATGTGGGATTTTAAAACAAAAATTCCCTGCCAAAGAGTTTATTTCTATTGGTCCTACGATTTTGCATCCACATTCTTTAAAAGAAAGAATGGATTTGGAGAGTTTCAAAAAATTTTGGACAATTTTAAAAGAAATTTTGCAAACAAAGCAGTGATTTTATAAAACCGCCAAAGAGATTTTGCTAAAATTATATGAAATTAATTTTGTAGTAGGAAAAAATGAAAAAATGTTGTTTTGCTATTAAAAAAAGCGTGTTGATTGGAATCTTATTGTCAAGCTTTGCTTTTGGAGCACCTTCGATGGTTAATGGAATTGCCTTTTTTGTCAATGGGAATCCTGTAACTTTGTTGGAAGTTTATAAAGTGCAACAAAGAGATAAAGTTAATCAAAACATTGCAGTGGATATTTTGATTAATGAAAAATTGCATGAAGAAGAAATCAAAAAGCATAAAATTGTTGCGACAGAATTAGAAATTAATGATGAGATTAATAGAATTGCTAGGCAAAATCAAGCAACTGCTGCGCAAGTAGAATCTTATATCCGAAGCAATGGTGGTAATTGGGAAAATTACAAAGAGGAAATCAAAAAAGGGATTCTCAAAAAGAAACTTTATCAAGTGATTGCACAAGAAAGTTTGAAAATGGTAGATGAAAATGAGTTGTTAAATTACTACAATGCAAATAAAGAGGAATTTTCAATACCTCAAAGCATCGATGTGACTAAGTTTTTTAGCAAAGATGGAAAGGCATTGGAGGCTCTTATTCAAAGCAATGGAAAAGAAGTGCAAAAAGGCGTTCAAAGTGAAAATGAGGTCTTGCAAACAGCTGCATTAAATCCACAGATTGTTGCGGCTTTTACGCAAGGTAAAATTGGCACATTTACTCCAATCTATCCTATTGGAGATGATTTTGTTGTCTTTTTGATTAAAGCAAAAAATAATCCTGCTATTCTCCCTTTTGAAAATGTCAGAAATGTCGTTTTGCAAAAAATAATGGGGCAGAAAGAAGATTATTTGATTTATGAGTATTTTGAAAAATTGCGTTCGAATGCCAAAGTGAATATTATTCGTCTAAATTAATTGCTAGGGAGAAGAAATGAAAAAGATTGTGATAGGAATTTTGGGTTTTGTGATGTTTTTTGTTGGTTGTGCGGATAAAAATACCGATATTCAAAGTAGCACAACAAAGGAGAATATTGAAAAAGTATTGCTTTCTAAAGAAAAATGGAAAATACATAGCTATAAAATCAATGGTGCTACAAAAGTGTTGGCTTTTGATAAGGAAAATGAATTTTTTATAGGTTTTAAAGATGAGCAAGTGTTTGGTGTTGCAGGATGTAATAATTTCTTTGGTGCTTATGAAATCAAAGGCAATGAGATTAAGTTTGCCAATGTGGGTATGACAAGAAAAATGTGTGAGCCTAAGATGATGGAGATTGAGAGTGATTTAACCCAAAATTTATTAAATAACACTAATCGTCTTGAGATATTAGAGGATGGAAAAATTTTAGTTTTTAGCGAAAAATTTTATCTATTAATTCAATAATTTAAAGATATTTTTACTTAAAATACAATAGGCTTGTAAAAAACAAAGGTTATTTATGTGGATAACAAAAAATTATAGTGGAAAGATTCAGCAAGAATACAAAATAGAAAGCAAACTTTTAGAGATAAAAGGCATTAGGCATAATTTAGAAATTTTTAATTCTAAAACTTTTGAGAGTATTGCATTGATAGATGAGCAAATCTTTTTGAAAACTATGCTTGCTCTACAAAGCGAGCTTTTGGCACATATTTGTGCTTGCTCCCATCAAGAGCCCAAAAGGGTTTTAATAGCGGATAATTTTAATCTTGAGCTAGCATTTGAATTTTTGCGTTATAGTGAATTAAAAGTGGATTTTTTGCAATTTGATTTGAAGATTCTTGAATCGCTTATTAGTTTTTTTCCGCATTATCAAGAGGTAATGAAAAATGCTAATTTCAAGCTTATTCCGCAACAACAAGAAGAATTTTTGGAGCAAAATGAGCAAAGAGCAAGCTTGTATGATATTATAATAGCCACAGATGAAAGCCAATTTCATTGCTACAAAAAGCTTTTGAGTGAAGATGGGATTTTGGTGCTTAAGATTCCTCATTTGTTGTTAGATATTTCAAAAACCAAGGAAATTTTAGAATCTTTGGGGGAAGAGTTTAGGATTAAAATGCCTTTTTATATTCCCATGTCTTTAGATATGCAAGATTTTTATATTTTTGCATCTAAAAAATATCATCCAACAGCGGATATTATACTCCAAAGAGCAGATATGTTGGAGGATTTGGAATATTATAATGCCAATTTGCATTTATCTGCCTTTGTGCTTCCACAAAAAGTGAAAAAAGCATTAGTTGGGATTGCTTGTAATTGAGCTTTAGATACGCAGTTGCCCTCACAGGAGGGATAGGAAGTGGCAAAAGCACCACTTCTTCACTTTTGAGGCTTTATGGGTATAATGTAATTTGTGCAGATGAAATCTCACATCAAATGCTAGAAAAATGCAAAGAAGAGATTATTATAAGTTTTGGCAAAGGTGTGTTAGAAAATAGCGAAGTTAGCCGCAAAAGGCTGGGCGAAATTGTTTTCAAAGATAAAGAAAAAAGAAAAACTTTAGAGGATATTTTGCACCCTAAAATCAAAGAAGAAATTACAAGACAAGCTAGAGAATTAGACAAACAAGAGATTCCTTATTTCATAGATATTCCGCTTTTTTTTGAGACTAAAAATTATCCAATTAAAGAAGTGTTATTGATTTTTGTGCCAAAAGAGATTCAGTTGCAACGCCTTATAAAGAGAAATCATTTGACAGCACAAGAGGCAAATGAGAGAATCTCTCTACAAATTCCTATGGAAGAAAAAAAGAAAAAGGCAAATTACATAATAGATAATTCCAAAGATTTGGAAAATTTACAAAGAGAAGTAGAAAAATACTTGCAAAACTACTTATCAAAGCTTGATTTTTAGAGAAAAATTAAGTTTTTTGTAGTATAATTCCTACCCTTTAACGCAGTTTATTTTGTGGAGAAGAGTGCAAGGGGGTGTTAGCTCAGCTGGGAGAGCGCAACGCTGGCAGCGTTGAGGTCAGGAGTTCGATCCTCCTACACTCCACCATTTATGCGTCCGTAGCTCAGCTGGATAGAGCAACAGGTTGCGGTCCTGTAGGTCGGGGATTCGAATTCCTCCGGGCGTACCATAACTTAATATTTATTCTTAAAACTTTTTATAATAATTTTTTATATTTTCCCCCATAGTGAATTCTCAAATAACTATAATAGCATTAGATAAAATCTTTTATTTAATTTTTAGATTTTAGAGAGATTGAATGCAAGGAATTTAAGAAAAAGGAGTTTAGAAATGTATTGTGCGGATTC
Source organism: Helicobacter pullorum (assembly GCF_900638355.1). Classification (GTDB taxonomy): domain Bacteria; phylum Campylobacterota; class Campylobacteria; order Campylobacterales; family Helicobacteraceae; genus Helicobacter_D; species Helicobacter_D pullorum. Next base: position 425,264 of record NZ_LR134509.1, read on the forward strand.
TAGGTTTAAAATTGCAGTGTATGGAGCACACAGCAGCATTGGTGATGAGGTTATGGCATTGCGTGTGCTATTTAGTATTAAATTTCTTTATCCAAACTCTCATTTAACCTTTCTTGCTAATTCTAGTGTGCCTTTTTCTCTGTTTAAAAATATACAATTTATTGATAGGATTTTTAATGTTCAAAAGGATTCTACGGCTTTTTTAGAGGAGTTTGATGTGTTGTTGTTTGTTTTTAAGCATGATATGGAAGATAGAATCCAAATTGCTAGAAAATTTAAGGCAACAAAAATATTAATGCTTTTTTCGCAGTATTTATTCAAAACTAAAGGATTTTCTTATTTGTTTGATTCTGCTTATACTAGGGGAGGGGAGATTATAAGGATTATTAATCCCTATTGGAAGCAAGATAAAAATCCGTGTTATTTTGGGAGCTTTGAGACTTGTAAGAGCATTAAATAAAAAGCATTATGATAAAAATATTCAAAAGATTCCATTATCCAAAGCAAAAATTATTACAAGTCGTGAAAATAAGGTTTTTGTAGATTTGAAAATGCAAAGATTAGGTGCAAATTCTTATGATAAAATAATAGGAATTTCGCCTTTTGGAAAAAGTTCTTCAAGAGGGAATGCAAATTTTTCTATTGAAGAATGGGTAGAAATTACCAAAATTTTGGCTAAAAAATATCAAAACTATTTTTTTGTGTTGATGAATTATGAGGGTAATCCAATAGAGATTGAAGGTTTGAGCGAAATAAATAGTGGAGTTTTTGTAAATAATAAAGATTTACTAAACCTTGTGGAGTTGATAGGGCGGTTAGATTTGCTTTTGAGCGTGGATACGAGCAATGTGCATATTGCAGATAATTTGCAGATTCCAACTTTAGAGATTATAAGGCAGAGTGAAGCTAAAAAATGGGGAGGCGGTAGCTATGGTGGAGTTTGTGAGCAAATAATTTTGCCTAAAGAATGGAAATCTAATTCAAAGTATTATCAAAATTTGTTTATCCAAAAGTCTCAAGAGTTATTAGAAAATCTTTAATTTGATACGCAAAACAGGTAAATCCACTTTGAAGATAATCATACAATGATTATGAAGAAGCTCTGATAAAATCCCATAAAATAGAGCTTAAATCTAGCAATAAATGCTATAATGCCAAATTTTAATCTTATATTTAAGGAAATTTTATGCTGCTAAATCCTGACTTGGCGAAATTGCTTTTGAGGCTTTGTGTGGGCGGACTTATGCTGTTTCATGGTATATTCAAAATCACGCATGGTGTTGATATGTATGTGAGTATGCTAGAATCCAAAGGCTTACCGGGATTGATGGCTTATGGTGTGTATATTGGCGAGGTGTTAGCACCGCTTTTGATTATTTTGGGTTATCAAGTGCGGATTGCAGCTTTGATTGTGGCTTTTACAATGTTTATGGCAATTTATTTGGTGTATGGATTTGAGATTTTTGCACTTGACTCTTATGGAGGTTGGGTTATTGAACATCAGCTTTTGTATATCTTGCCTTGCCTTGCGTTATTTTTTATGGGTGGTGGGAAATATGCACTTTTTGGCAAGAAGGTTCAAGGAAGCACTAAAGACTAATTGCTTTGAAACTTACCCTAAAGTCCCTTGAGGTTTGTCCCTATAAAGTCTCGCTCTAATTCCTTGCAGCACTCAAATACGCTAAAGCTCCCCGCTGCTGGGTCGCATACCAAATCGCCCTTGTTGGTGCAAGATTCTATAAGCATTTTTTGCAAGCCTTTGGGTTTGCTGTGGGGGTGGAGCTTTAGCTCCTCGCTTGAGAGTTTTTCAAAATGCACATCGCGGATAGTGTGGAGCTTCCAAGTGCCTTTTGCTTTAATGGGCTTTTTTTGTATCACAAGGAGATATTCGCTCTGCTTTCTTGTGCGATAGCCCATGCCCATTCTGCCCTTATCCCAAGTGATTAAATCCACGATTTGCAAAAGTGTAGAATCTAGCCATTCTCTCACGCCCTCACAAAGATGAAATTTATCAATCCACAGCATAAGATAGCAGCTAGGTTTAAGCACACGATTAATCTCAGCTATAAAGCTTTTTATGCTTTCTTCGCTCATTTGGATTAAAGCACTTCTGCCTTTTTGTCGCTCTCCCTCATTGCCATAACGCATTTTATCTAGCACACCGCGATATTGCGGGTCAAAAAAGCACAAATCAACGCTATGAGATTCTAAGCTTTTAAGCAGCGTTAATCCGTCTATGGTGAGTTTGGTATTTTTGGTGATTTTCACTTATATTCCTGAAAACATACGCTCAAGATTTTTGATACACTGCTAAATCTTTAATTCTTGATTCTATATTTTTCCTTTGAGAATCTAACTCATTTTTACGTGCGATAGAGATTTGTATAAACTCACTCTCTTGATCAATGCCAATAAATTTTCGATGTAAAAGATTTGCTGCAATGCCTGTGGTGCTAGAACCGCTAAAAGGATCGCAGATAATAGAATCCTCATTGCTTGCCATTAAAATGAGGCGAACTAAAAGGCTTAAGGGCTTTTGCGTTGGGTGTTTGCCATTTGCCTTTTCCCAAGGAGCAATAGCTGGGAAACTCCACACATCTCGCATTTGCTTGTCGCCATTGAGTTTTTTGAGAATCTCATAGTTAAAAATATGCTTATGTTTATGACTTTTTCTAGCCCAGATAATCTGCTCTGTGGAATGCGTAAGATAACGACAGCTAAAGTTTGGCGGTGGGTTTGTCTTTTGCCAAGTGATAATATTGAGAATCTTAAAATCTAACTTTTGCAAGATTCTACCTAATGAAAAGATATTGTGGTATGTGCCGCTTATCATAATGCTACCTGTGGGCTTTAGGGCTTCTTTTGCATTTTGTATCCATTGCATATTAAAAGAATCTATCTCATCAATATTCTCGCCCTTATCCCATTGCCCCTTATTTACACTCACAATCTTACCGCTTTGGATACTCAAGCCATCATTAGAGAGAAAGTAGGGCGGATCGGCAAAGATTAGGTCAAATTGCCCCTTAAATTTTTTGAGAATCTCATTGCAATCTCCCTGATAGAGAGAAAATAAAGAATCTTGGCTTTGAAATGTAGGTAATGCTAGGAGGATTCTACTTGTCATTTTGTGCCTTTATGAGTTTGGTGGAATGGGCAATCCCAAAACTTGAAGCGGGATATACTCAAAATAATATCTGCAATTTACACTAATAATATAATCTAAAACATCTCTGTATTCTGGTTTTTGAAACCAATCATTTAGCAAATAGATATATTCCACTTCCATATTGAGAGTGGATAAAAGTTTTTGATATTGCTTTTTCTTAAAATCACAAGTTTGTAGCTTTTCATCGACAGAGCCTTTTACCTGTTGGAATTTGCATTCAATAATAAAAAAAGTATTGTTGATGATGACATAAATACTGTCATCGGGTAAAAGTCTTTTAGAAATGATATTTTTCCAATCTACGCCTCTAGTTTCCAAAAATTTGTAAAATCGATGTTTTTTGAAAATTTGTGCAATGAGTTCGTTTTGATAAAAAACCTTACCATTATTATCTACCGCATAGCCATTTTGTTGAGCTAGAAAAGTTGCTAAATCAACCCTTCCTTCAAATATCAATCCTGTTCTTGTATTTGATCCACCAATGCCATTTGTAATCATACAATTGTCTCCTAGTTTATTTTACCTAAACACCCGCTTAAAGATAGAATCTACATTCTTAGTATAGTAGCTATAATCAAAACATTCGCGGATAATCGTCTCGCCAGAATCTCCACCTTTTGAAAGTAGCCCCACAAGCTCAGAATCTGCCAAAAGATATTGCAGATATAAGGATTCGCCCCTCTCATTTACCACCGCTTGTCCCTCTTGCAAAGATTCCCACACTTTCATTGCGTTGCGTTGCACGATTTTATAGGCATCCTCGCGGCTTACCCCGCATTTAGGCAGCTCTAGCAAGATTCTCTGTGAAAAGACAAGTCCGCCGGTTAGATTGAGATTTTTTAGCATATTTTTAGGATACACGACAAGCTTATTGATGAGTCCCGTTAGCCTCCCTAGCATAAAATCTGTCGTGATAAAGGAGTCTGGCAAAATAAATCGCTCCACGCTAGAGTGGCTAATATCTCGCTCATGCCACAGCGCGACATTCTCCATAGCAGGCAGTGCAAAGCTGCGTATCACGCGACAAAGCCCGGTAATATTTTCGCTTAACACCGGATTACGTTTGTGTGGCATAGCAGAGCTGCCTTTTTGCCCCTCGCTAAAATACTCCTCTGCCTCATACACCTCTGTGCGTTGCAAATGCCGAATCTCAACCGCGATTTTCTCACAGCTACTAGCCAAAAGGGCTAAATCACTTATAAGCCTTGCGTATCTATCACGTTGAATGACTTGATTACTCGCTGGGGCAGCCTGCAAACCTAAGTCCGCACACACAAGTTCTTCTAGCTCTATGGGGGTATGGGCTAGATTGCCCATAGCACCGCTAATTTTGCCTACACTTATGACTTCTAGGGTAGATTCTAGGGACCTTAAATGCCGCGTCATCTCATCATACCATATCGCACACACAAGCCCAAAGGTGATAGGTTCGCCATGTATCCCATGGCTGCGTCCCACCATAAGCGTGTCTTTATGCTCATACGCCCTGCGTTTTATCGCCTCTCTTAGTTCCTTAACATCATCGATGATAATTTTGAGTGAATCTCGCATCTGCAATGCCACAGCGGTATCAATCGTATCGCTTGAAGTGATTCCATAATGAAACCACCGCGACTCTTCGCCTAGAGATTCTGCCACACTCGTGGTAAAGGCGATGAGGTCGTGCTTGGTTACCGCTTCTATCTCATCGATTCTTTGCACATCAAAGCGTGCATTTTTGCAGATTTTCTCACAATCAGAATCTGGAATGAGTCCTAGCTTATTCCACCCACGCACTAGGGCTTTTTCTACCTCTAGCCATGCACTATATTTCGCTTCCATATCCCAAAGTTTTTTCATTTTTTCACGCGCGTATCGTTCAACCATTAGATTTTTATCCTTTTTGAAATTGTGTTACAATATCCTAACATAACACCACTTAAAAGTTGCAAAATGCCCTTTATTAAGAAAAAATTTTATATCAAAGAGCCTATCAAGGCTTATTTATTTTTAATGCGAGAATTAGGCTTGGATATGGCAAAAGCCCAGAGTTTTATCAATAAAGGGAGGGTATTTTATGGAAATAAAACTTTGGGAAATAATGAAAAAAATAAAATTTTAGAAAAAGAAGTGGAGATTTTGCTTTTTGTCCCTCAATCCAAAGGGCTTAAACCATTGTTTGAAAATGAGGATTTGGCGATTTTTGATAAACCAGCAAAAATGCTTATTCACCCAAAAGGGAGATTTTCTCATCATAGTTTGATTGATGAAGTGCGTGAGGCTTGTGGGCAAGAAGCGACTTTAATTCATAGGATTGATAAGGAAACAAGCGGATTGGTATTGGTGGGTAAGCACAAAAGAAGCATTCAAGAATTGGGGGAGTTGTTTGCCAAAAAGAAAATCAAAAAGGAATATTTAGCGTTGGTTAGGGGGGAGATGAGGGGTGGGGATTTTTGTCTTTCTTTACCTCTTGCTATGCAAAAAAAGGGTGGGGATTTGAGTGTGCGTTCTATTTATTTGGGGCAGATTCTAAAAGCTCAAAGCTTGAATTTCAAAGAAGCTAAAAGTGAATTTGAGATTTTGGGGTATATCAATGGGAATACATTGCTAAAAGTGTATCCTATTACCGGTAGGACGCATCAGATTAGAATCCATCTTTTTGCCTTAGGATTTCCTATTTTGGGTGATCCGCTTTATGGGTGTGAGGATTGGCAAAGTCGGGAGTATTTGGATAGTGAATTTATAAGTAAAAATGATTCATTGGGGCTTTGTGGGGAAAAGAGGATTGAGTATTTTGAGGCAGAGCGATTGATGCTGCATGCGTATAGTTTGAGATTTTCTTATCAGGGAAGGGAGTATTGTTTTAAGAGGTGTGTAGATTTTGGTTTGTAAATTTACAGATTGCTAACAAAAAATCCATAGATACTTTACAAGTAGATTCTACAATTTTGCTTGAAATTAACCAGAAATGGAGTTTTTATGGAAAGAAGAAGTTTTTTGAAATTAAGTGGTGGGAGTTTGGCACTCTCTTATGCAGGGTTTTTTGTCCCCTCTAGTCTTTTTGCTACTCAAAAGCAGCCTTTGCTTGGGTTTAGGGGGATTAGTGCGAGCATAGAGGATAGTGTGATAGTGCCGCAAGGCTATGAAGCAAGGGTACTGATTTCTTGGGGAGATCCGCTCTTTAAGAGGGCAAAGGGCTTTGATGAGAGTAAAACCATAAACCAAGCCACGATTGAAAATGCAAAACTTACCTTTGGGGATAATACTGATGGTATGGAATGGTTTGATTTAGATAAAGATAGGGCGATTTTGGCTGTGAATAATGAATATATGAATCCAGAGATTATGTTTAATCATCAGGGCAAAAAGATGAGCTTAGATGATGTGAGATATGAGCAAAATTCTGTGGGAGTGAGTATTTTTGAGATTGCTAGGGATAGGGAGGGATTTTTTAGGGTTGTGCTAGATTCTGTGTATAATCGTAGAATCACCGCCCACACTCCTATAGAAATTAGCGGTGCAGCAAAAGGGCATAAGCTATTGCAAACAAAAGAGGATAAAAGTGGGACAAAAGTGCTAGGCACACTTAATAACTGCTCTTGTGGCAAAACACCTTGGGGGACTTACCTTACTTGTGAGGAAAATTTTGATGATTTTTTTGGTTCAAGTGATAGTAGCTATGCCTTTAGTAAGGAACAAAAACGCTATGGGATTAGTGTCAATGGGGAGAATTATGAATGGAAGCTTGATGAGCGGTTTGATGTCTCTAAAAATCCAAATGAACCAAACCGCTTTGGCTGGGTAGTTGAGATTGATCCTTATAATCCAAAATCTACACCCATTAAACGCACAAGTTTAGGGAGGTTTAAGCACGAAAATGCCGAGATTGTGGTAGCAAAAAGTGGTGAAGTGGTCGTGTATATGGGAGATGATGAGGCAAATGAGTTTTTGTATAAATTTGTAAGCAAAGAAAAATATAATCCTAAAAACCCTAATAAAGATATTTTAAATGAGGGAACTTTGTATGTAGCAAAGCTCACAGATACAGGGAATCTTAAGGGAATTGGCGAATGGATAGCCCTAGAGTATGGTAAAAATGGCTTAACCAAAGAAAATGGATTTAACTCCCAAGCAGAAGTGCTGATTTATGCAAGGTTGGCTGCAAGTGTCGTGGGGGCTACACCTATGGATAGACCCGAGTGGGTGGCAGCTGATACAAAGGGCGAATATATCTATGCCACCCTCACAAATAACACAAAACGCACACAAAGCACAGAATCTAATCCAAGAGTTAATAACATTTATGGGCATATTTTACGATGGAAGGCAAAGGATAATAACCACACAAGCAAGGAATTTAGCTGGGATATTTTCTTGCTTGCTGGGAATCCTTCAAAATACCCTAATGACTTAAGAAAAGGCACGAGCAATATTAATAAAGATAATATGTTTAATAGCCCTGATGGCTTGAAGTTTGATAAGTTTGGGCGACTTTGGATTCAAACTGATGGGAAGTATTCTAATAGTGGAGATTATGAAGGAATGGGGAATAACTCTATGCTGTGTGCAAACCCAAACACGGGAGAAGTGAGGAGATTTCTAAGCGGACCAGTGGCATGTGAGGTTACTGGGATTGCTTTTAGCAAAGATTATACCACGATGTTTGTAGGGATTCAGCACCCAGGAGAGGGCTTAGCTGGAAGCCATTATCCAAATGGTGGGGATTCCACACCACGAAGCACGATAGTGCAAATACGCAAAAAAGATGGTGGTGTGATTGGTACTTAAAAATTTTTAGATGAGTTTTGCAATTTCTTTGGCGTGGTAGGTGATGATAATATCTGCACCTGCGCGTTTAAAGCCAAGCATTGTTTCTAATAATACGCGTTCATAATCGATTAAATTTGCTTTTTGGGCAAATTTCAACATCGCATATTCTCCGCTGACATTGTAAGCTGCTAAAGGCAATAATGTCCTTTCTCGAATATCTCTTATAATGTCTAAATAGGCTAATGCTGGTTTTACCATCAAAATATCCGCACCTTGTGCCTCATCTTCTAGGCTTTCTAGTATGGCTTCTCTTCGGTTTGCTGGGTTTTGTTGGTAACTTTTTCTATCTCCAAAGCTTGGAGTGCTTTGGGCAACATCTCTAAAAGGTCCATAGTATCCGCTTGCAAATTTGGTGGAATAGCTCATTAGAGGAATGTGTTCAAATCCGTTGGAATCTAATGCTTGACGCAAAGAAATAATCATTCCATCCATCATTGCACTAGGCGCTATGATATCTGCACCATTTTGTGCAAGAATTAAAGCTTGTTTGTTGAGAATCTCTAAGGTGAGATCATTATCCACAGAATTGAGTTTTGGGCTTAAAATACCACAATGCCCATGGTCTGTGTATTCGCAAAAACACAAATCCACACAAACTAATAAATCGGGAAATTTCTCTTTAATTGCTCGTGTAGCTTGAGCGATGATGCCTTCTTGACTTAATGCTTCGCTACCTACGCTATCTTTGATCTTTGGAATCCCAAAAAGCAAAATAGAAAAAATCCCAAGTTTTTGCAAAACTTCACATTCCTTCAAAGCTTCATCAATGCTTAATTGATACACTTCAGGCATTGATTCAATAGGGTTTTTAACGCCACTACCATGAGTAATAAAAAGAGGGTAAATTAAATCTTTTTTAGAGAGAGTGGTTTCTGTAAGCATTTCACGAATATTTGGATTTAGACGCATTCGCCTTAGTCGTTTAAACATTTTCATCCTTTAAATTTTTTTGAGATACTACTCCTTTTATGATAAAAATATTCTGATTATTTTGGTGGAAGTAATCTAATTCTAACCCTTGTGTTTCTAATGTGCTTTTGATAATGTATATTCCAAGCCCTAAGCCACTTGTGTTGGATTTGGAATCTTTAAAAAAAGGTTTGGAATGATCTTTTAGAGTGTAGGGTAGAGGGTTGCCATAATTTTTGATCCACAAGTCTTTTTTGGCGATACAAATTTCAATTTGCCCTTGTGTTTTGTATTTAATAGCATTATCAACAAGATTTTTGATAACAAGAGAAATCATTTCAAAATCAGCATATAAAGATTGTTGATTTTGTGGGAGAATGAAGAGTGAGGTGATTTGCTCTTCATCTAAAAGCAGCATTTCAAAGACTCTTTTTAAAACATCTTGAAGTAAAATTTTTTGTTTGTTTGGGCAGTAATTCCTAGAGCTTAATTCTTCGATTTTTGCAAATTCATTAATAAGAGAATTTAATCTCTCAAAAACAGAACACAAACGCTCTTTGTAAAGTGGATTGTCAATCATTTCAGCAGTGATTCTACCTTTTGTGATAGGGGTTTTTAATTCGTGCATAATGGAGCGTAAGAATAAATGGCGTGATTGATTAAGTGCGTTGATTTTTTGGACGGCATTATCAAATTCTTGTGCCAACTCACCAATTTCATCGTTTTGATTGATTTTGCAAGAAATATCCATTTGCCCATTTGCAAATTTTCTAATTTCTTTTTGTAGTGTTTTTAGCGGCAAGATACTGCGAATCACCAAAACAAAAAGAAAAACCACAATCACAAATGCAATAAAAGTAATAATATAATAGTTAAAAAGTCTATCAAAGTGAATATCGCCATAAACACGCCAATCTTGAGGGGTTTGCAAAAAAAGATAGATTCCGCCTTCTTCTTTGATGATTTTTGCAATCACCCCATGGTTGAAATTTGGCGTAATATGGGCTTCAAAGAGATCTAAGATTTCTGTATTTTTGATTTGAACTAAACCTAACTCATTAAGATATTTTTCAATTAAAGTGATATTGCCACCAAAGCGGACGAGTTGATTGATGGTAGCTAAAAATTGCGTGTATTTTAATTGATTTTCATAGTTTTTTCTATCAATTTCTTCGCGGATAAGATAATATGAAAAAGCACTCAAGCCAATAATAGCAATGAGGAATAAAATAGTGATTTTAACGATAATGGAATTTTTAATCATTGTCTTTTATTTGAAATTTATAGCCAATTCCGCGGACAGAAAAAATATATTTTTTGCCATTTTTCTCGATTTTTGAACGCAGTCTCCCGACAATTACATCAATACTTTTATTGCTACTATCAGGATTAATAGAATCAGAATGTGTGGCAATTGCATCACGCGTTAAAGCTTGATTTTTGTTTTCTAGCATAAAGCTCAAAATTTCGTATTCTGCTTTGGTTAAATCTAATAATTCATCATAGAGATAAATCTCTCGGCTGCCTTTGTCTAAGCGGAAAGGAAAAATGGAAATTTCTGTTTCATTAGGTTTGCTAGTAGAATTGTATCGACGCAATACACTATGGATTCTTGCAACTAATTCTTTTGGATCATAAGGTTTTGGAATATAATCATCAGCACCATATTCTAATGCCAAAACTCTATCTTCAACATCACTTCTAGCAGAGGAAATAATAATGGGGATATGTTTTTCTTTTGCGACTTTCTTGCAAACCTCAAGCCCATCTAAATTTGGGAGTGTTAAATCTAAAAGAAGGAGGTCAAAATGTCGAGTGTTAATCGCACTCATACCCGTATAGGGCTCATCATAATTTGTCACATTAATATCGTGAGCCTTGAGGTATTCGCTAAGAATAGTCGCTAACTCTAAATCATCTTCAATCATCAAAATTTCTAGCATGGTGTTTTCCTTACAAAAAGGAGGATTGGGTATTTTAGGGGGGTAATTAAAAATTTAGGAAAACACCCACTAGAATAAATATCTCTAATTAAAAATAAACTCTCTTCACAAAGGAGAAACGGATGAAAAACTCTAACCAATGTTGTGCGGAACATTTGTATCTCAAGCCATCCCGCTTGAGACAATGAAATTATAAAACAATATAGTAAATCAAAAGTAAATGAAAAATTTTTTTTCATTTTTGATTCTTTTTTTCGTCAATAATGGCTAAAGTGAATTCCAAAAAATTTAGAATCATATCAACCTTATCTTCGATGTTTCTGTTGTTTGGAGATTGTAACCCTTCAAAAAGAACGAGGATTCGCTCTTGCATTGCATTGAGGAATCTTTCTTCTTCTTTGTATTGTTTGATGAGGATTTGTTTTAATTCTTCTGTATTTTTAAGATCTAGCTTTTCTATTTTTCTTTCATAAGGGTTTTGAGAATCTAGTGAATTTTTGTGGAGATTTTCTTCTGTGGGTAAAATATCCAAAAGTGCTTCCCTTTCTTGTTTGGTTTCTTGTTGTGGAGAATTAATTTGATTGGGTAAATTAGTTTGTGTTTGTGAGGCGTCAATCTCGGCTAAAGTCTGTAAAATCGCTTCTTTTAATTCCATAGTTTCAATAACCACCTTTCAAATTCATTGTATTCGATTTGTGAATCCATACTAATAAAGAAATTTAGCATTTCTTCATTGGCTTTTCCATAATTTTTTCGATTGCTTGTAAGTCTTTTTAGGGCAATCTTTGCTTCGATATTTTCAGGGTTTTCTTGCAAAATAGTTTTGTAAATTTCAGCGGCTTCATGGCGATGACCTTGAATCTCATAAATGCTTGCAAGTGTTAAGGTTTTCATTGGAATACTAACCTTTTTAAGTCAAAACTAAAATGCGTAATTCTAGCATAATTTTAAAAATATTGAAAAAATCCCATAAATTTTAGGCGAGTTGATTTATGATGAAAAATACAAATGGAGCAAGGTTTGTAATTTCTGTGAGTCTTTTTTGCCTATTTTGGATTCTATGCTAGAGTTGATATCTAGCATTTTTGCACCGATATTTCTTAGGGGGATAACATTATCCGCACAGATTCCACCAGCAACACAAAGATAGTCATTTACTTTTTCTTTGAGGGATTTTAATACTTCTAGTTTAATGCTTTTCCCACTTCCTCCCCCTAGCTGGCTTTTTGAATCTAATAAAACAAAGGGGCTAATGAAGTCCCCTAAATCTTCAGATTCTGCAATATTCCATACTTCATAAAAAGAAAAATCCGCATTTTTTAAATCTATTTTTGCAAAGTTTTGTTGTTTTACTCCATGGAGTTGCAAGGCATCAATGATCCCTTGTTTATAGAGGTTGATGGCTTGTTGTAGCATTTTTTCATCTTCTTTTACCACACCTATTTTGAGTATTTTTGGGTGAGATTTGAGGGCATTAGAAATCTCTTCTATGGCTTGTGGGGTTATAAATCTTGGAGAATCTTTGGCTAGGATAAATCCTAGTGCAGCGAGTTTTTTGGGACTTGAATCGTTGTGGGTGTGATTTTGGAGAGTTGATTCTAGGGTATTTGCACACATTAGAGCATCTTCTTTGGAAGTAATTCCGCAGATTTTCAAAAAGCCTTGTGGCGAATTTAAAAGCTCAAAAGCATTGCTATAAAAAGCATTAGGAGAGTTTTTGCCACAAATCATTGAATCTTTTAGTGATTTTAGAGTTTGTGTAGGGTTGGAATCTCGCACAAGATAGCTTCCACACAAGATCCCATCAAATCCGATATTTCCTATGACAAATCCATCAAAACTGCATTCAATAGAAGATTCAAAAATGGTTTTGCTTTGTGGGTTGGTGGTTTTTAAATATTTTAAGAGGTTGTAGGCTTGAATTTTATTGATTTTAAAAGTGTGTAAATTGCGTGAATTAATCCCAATAAGCATTGCTTTTAGAGGGGTGATGAAATCAATTTCTGCTTGATTATGCACTTCAATAAGAGGGGTTAAACCAAGCTTTAGTGATTCTTCATAGAGAGATTTTAGCCTAGAAAAACCACCATTTTCGTTATTTTCCCCGATGAAAACTGCTGCAATTAACAGCACCATATCTGCACCAAAATCATAAGATTCTTGGATTTGTTCTATTTTGGTAATAAAATCTTTGCGTAAAATGGTGGCATTTGGATAGGATTGCTTGACTTGATGCAAATCCTCTAAACTGCCTTTGAAAAAATCCTCTTCACACAAAATAGAAATAGCACTCGCACCGCCTTTTAAATAAGAATTTGCTAAATCTTTGGGATTTTCTATTTTTCCGATATTTCCAGCTGAGGGGCTTGCTCTTTTGATTTCTGCGATGATGATAGGAAAATCAAAGTTTGGCGGAGTGAGTGGAGTATCTCTTGTGGCTTTTAAAATGGGATGTTTGGCTTTTTTGTCTAAAATATTTTTTAAGATTGTAGGAATCATTGTAAGCCTTGTAAGTGTTGGTGACTTAGGGTTTTAAAGGATTCTAGGGTTTCAAAAACTTCTTTGCTTTGGATAATTTCTTTTGCCCTAAAAAAGCCATCTTGAATACTTTGTGCTTGGTTGCAAAGGTAGAGTGCAGCTCCCATATTGAGTGCTACTAAATCGAGTTTTGGAGAAGGTTTGGCGTTGAAAATATCTAAGGTAATTTGTAAGTTTTCTTGGCTATCTCCACCTTGAAGTAAAGAATGATGGACAAAATCTAGTCCCACTTCAATGGGGTTAAAAATATAAGTTTTGATGTCGCCATTGTGTAATTCTGTAATTTGTGTGGGCGCACAAAGAGAGATTTCATCATAGCCATCAAGTCCGCTAACAACCATTGCACGCTTAACTCCCAAAATTGCTAAAGCCTTTGCCATAATTTCTGTGTAGGATTTATCAAAAACACCGATGAGCTGGTGAGTTATGGGGCTTGGATTGCTTAGGGGACCAATGAGATTAAAAGCGGTTTTAAATCCGAGTGAAGAGCGTGCATTAGCGGCAAATCGCATTGCAGAATGGAATTTTTGTGCAAAAAGAAAAGTGATATGGAGATTCTTATAAATTTGTTTAATGTTTTCAAAATCCATATTTACATTAATTCCAAGTGCATTAAGTAAGTCTGCTGAACCGCTTTTGGAGGTAATGGCTTTGTTGCCATGTTTGATAATTCCAAAATTATTTTTTTTGGCTTGTGAAGCCAAAAGCAGTGCAGAAGTGGTAGAGACATTGAAAGTTTTAGCGTTGCTTCCACCTGTGCCTACCATATCAAAACGCATTGTTAGGCTATCTTTTAAGTCAATTTTTACAGCCTTTTTTTTGAGTACAGAAGCAAAACCTGCTAGTTCATATTCATCAATGCCCTTAATTTCTAAGCTTGTAAGGATACTCCCTATTTGTGCATCACTGAGATTCCCCTCTGTGAGTTCGTCCATTAGATTGTAGCTTTCTTGAAAATTGAGAGATTTTTGGTGCAAAACTTTTTTGAGATAATCTTTTGTAGGGATTGGTTCTCTTGTGTAATGCAGGAAGTTAAGGAGCATTTTAATGCCTTCTTTGGTTCCAATGGATTCTGGGTGGAATTGCAAACCTACTAAATGGTATTGTTTGTGTTCCACTGCCATAACTTCGCCATCTTCACTCATTCCGCTAATCAAAAAGCATTCTGGAATCTCTTCTTTCTTACCCACAAGAGAATGGTAACGAGCAATAGGGGTTTTTGGGCTAATGTGGCGGAAGATTCCTTTGCCATTGTGGATAAGGGGTTCAACCTTGCCATGCACGATATTTTTAGCATTTTTGATTTCTACTCCAAAAGCACTCAAAATTGCTTGATGTCCAAGACAGATTCCCAAAATAGGATAGATTCCTTTGAATTTTTGCACAATTTCAATGCTAATCCCAGCTTCTTTGGGGGATTTTGGTCCGGGTCCTATGATGATATAACTTGGGTTTAGGGATTCTATTTCTTTGAGCGTGGTTTTGTCATTGCGTAAAACTTTGATAGGGTAGTTAAATTGACTAAAAGCTTGATAAATATTATAGGTAAAGGAATCGTAATTGTCAATTAAAATAATCATAGTGTCTCTTTTGTGATTTTTTTGTCTTTGAGATGTTTTTCCATTGCTTCATCATCAAAAGTTTCATCGTATTTGTCTTTGGCGATTCTATCTTTATCATTTGCTTTTATGTCTTTATTGATATCTTTAATAAAGTTGCTAAAATCTATATTTTTAACCACAAGCATATCGAGTGTTTCAATATCAAGTTCTCTAACTTTTGAGGGTAGAATCACTCTGCTTTGACTAGTTTCGCATTCAAGCTGGATAACTCCAATGCCAAAGCTTGCATTGAGGCGTGTTAATTCATTGATGATTTCTTCATCAATATCTTCAAAGACAACTAAATAGCCTTCATTTGCCCAGCTTGAATTGGAGACAGCTTGGAAGTAGGATTCTTTTAAATTGCTCCAATCAAGAGAGATTTTTAACTCAAAAGAATAGAGTTTGTAATTTGGTTGATTGAAGTTAGCAAGCATTTCTAATGTGGATTCTTGGTAATCACTAAAAGGGAAGTGGATACCCACAATATCAGGGTAATTCCACTTATCTTTGCCACTTGATGATTTGGCACTTTTTTCGTGATAAATGGTTTTGCTATAAAGATCAAATTTTTTGTCTTCAGAGAGGAATTTAACAAGTAACGGGTGTAAGTCCCTTTCTTTGAAATCTCTTTTTGTTTCTTTTATTTCTTTAGAGATTTCTGTTTGGAGGCTTTGTGTGGAAAGCTCATTTTCTCTTGATTTTAGCCAAAAAGTTGTAGGTTTTTTGGAAGCAATGATAAAAGGAGAATTAGGCTGTTTTAAATCTATATAGATTCTCGCACCTATTGTTGCATCGGGTGTTTTGCCTACGCTATCTAATTTTTGGTTTAAGTTTAGTTGCACTCCACATTTCCAAATTTCTTTGTGGGTTAATGGTTTTTTTGCTTGCGATAAAACATCTTTGATAAATTGCAAATAGGTGTATTTTTGATTATTTTTCTTATTTTGCATTGTTTTCTCCCATAATGGCTTCTACTAAAGAAAGCATTTTGTTTTTGGTTTCTAAATATTCTTCTTTGGGGATAGAATCATAAACAATTCCAGCCCCTGCTTGTAAATAATAAATGCCATTTTGATAGATTGCTGTTCTAATAGCAATGGCAAAGTTCATATCCCCGCTTTGCGTAAAATACCCAATAGCCCCTGCATAAATTCCTCTTTTATGTTCTTCTAGGGATTCGATGGTTTTGATAGCTTGAATCTTTGGCGCTCCACTCACCGTTCCTGCAGGGAATGCTGCTAGGAGTGCATCATCTTTTTTGTGGGTTTGTAAATCCATAATGCCTTCTACTTCAGAAACTAGGTGCATTACTTTGGCGTATTTTTCGATAACTTTTTCTTGAGTAACTTTTACACTCCCGCCTATTGCGACTTTGCCAATATCATTGCGTCCTAAATCCAAAAGCATTAAATGTTCGGCATTTTCCTTTTCATTGTGGATTAATTCTTCTTCTAAGCGAGAATCTTCAATCTCATTCATGCCTCTTTTACGCGTTCCAGCAATAGGTCTAAGTGTAAGTTTGGCTGTTTTTTCATCAAGGCTTTCTAGCTTTATAAGGACTTCAGGGGAGCTTCCTATGATTTGGAAATGCCCAAAATTATAATAATACATATAAGGGCTTGGATTGTTAGTGCGGAGATTCATATAAGCTTTAAGAGGTGGTAAATTGCTTTTTATTTGCATACTTTGACTTGGCACACATTGTAGAAGGTTGCCTTTGTAAATTTCTTCTTTGAGGGTGGTAACCATGTGTGTGTAGTAGGATTGCTTGTCTTTTGAGATAATTTCTGAAGTATAGTTTTTGGAGGATTCTTGTGCGGGTTGGAGATTTTCTAGTTTTTGGATAATCCGTTCTAAACGCTGATTTAAATTATGGGATTCACATTCATCTTGATAGGTAACGCTAATGAGATAAAGAGATTCGTAGAAATGATCAAAAATAGCAAAATCCCGTCCAAAAATAAAGGCATTATCATAACAATCGTAAAGAGAGGGGTTTTTGAATTGAATAGATTCTATTTGGCTAAAAAATTCATACCCCAAATATCCGACACCTCCAAGTGGTAAGGGCAAATCTTGTGGAAGATTTTGTGGTGTTGGAGCGAGGTTTCTTAAAGTTTCTAAAATCTGCAAAAAGTTTTGGCTATCTTTAAAAGTATGGTTAAAATCTTCATGGATTAAAGAGATTTTTTGATTTTCTTGTGTAACTCTAAAAGCTTCTTTTAAAATTAAAATTGAGAAACGCCCTTTGCCGGTTTTTAAAAACGCAGATTCTAGCAATACAGGAGCATTGAAGGATTCACATAATATCAAAGGAGTGATTTTTGATGCTGGAATCTTGCGAAACTCTAAAGAAACTGGGTAGCCTTTTTGTTTTGGATTTAAAAACTTAAACATAAACTCTCTCATAAAATTAATTTTAAAATTTAAAGATAGGATTATACTATGGATTTTTTTAAAAATAAATTTGATTACTTGGGGTATAATGCTAAAAATTTTAGCACATAAAGAAGTGGCAATGAAAAAGAAAATATTTGTGGAATCTAAAAAAGGATTTTTTGGAAAAGAGACAAAGCATACTCACTCATTTGGTGGGCAATATGTCCCTGAAATTTTGTATCCTGCGTTAGATGAATTAGAAAAGGCATACCATAGTATTTTGGATTCTAATGAATTTAAAAGTGACTTTAAAAGGCTTTTAGCGGAGTTTGTAGGGCGTCCTACTCCGTTAATTTATGCAAAAAATGTAAGCAAGATTTTGGGTAATGAAATTTATTTGAAGTTTGAAGGGCTAGCAAACACGGGAGCACATAAGATTAATAATGCCATAGGGCAAGTGCTGTTGGCTAAAAAAATGGGCAAAAAAAGAATCATTGCAGAAACAGGAGCTGGACAGCATGGGCTTGCTGTAAGTGCTGCATGCGCAAAGCTTGGTTTAGAATGTGTGATTTTTATGGGTAGTAGAGATGTCAAACGACAATTTCCTAATGTTTTTAATATGGAGCTTTTGGGGGCAAAGGTTGTGAGTGTAGAGAGTGGCTCACAGACATTAAAAGATGCGGTGAATGAGGCATTAAGAGAGTGGAGTAAAGATTGTAAAAATACTTTTTATGTGCTTGGGAGTGCATTAGGTCCTTATCCTTACCCAGATATTGTAAGGGAGTTTCAAAGTGTGATTAGCAAGGAGCTAAAGAAGCAAACTCAAAAGTTTTTCAAAGGGAATCCGGATATTATGGTGGCTTGTGTGGGAGGAGGAAGCAATGCGATGGGATTTTTCAGCCATTATCTAAAAGATGAGGAAGTGCATTTAGTGGGGATTGAAGCAGGGGGGAAAGGAAGTAGAATTGGAGAAAATGCCATAAGAATGGGTAACAAAGAAGCTCATCTTGGAATCGCACAAGGCTATAAAAGCTATTTTTTGAGTGATGAATATGGAAATTTATTGGAAACTTATTCGATTTCTGCTGGGCTTGATTATGCTGGGATTGGACCACAATTAGCACATTTAAAAGAGATTGGGAGGGTAGAGTTTGGCTCTAGTAGCGATGATGAGGCATTGGAAGCTTTGAAGTTTTTTGCTAAAAATGAAGGAATCATTGCTGCTTTAGAATCAAGCCACGCACTTTCTGGAGCATTGAAAATTGCCAAAAAAGTGAAGAATAAAAAAATCATTATCAATGTTTCAGGGCGTGGGGATAAGGATATTTTTATCACCGCAAAAGCTTTGCAAAAGGATCGTTGGTGTGAGTTTTTGCAAAATGAGATTGTTGAGATGAAAGGGTAGATAATGGAGCAAAAAATACAGCTAATGGGGCATATTGTCGCTGGATTTCCTAGCTTGGAAGGAAGTTTGGAGGCAGCACTTGGAATAGCAGAGGGTGGGGCAGAGTATTTGGAAGTGCAATTCCCTTTTTCGGATCCTAATGCTGATGGTGTAGCAATTGCAAATGCTTGTGAAGAATCTCTCCAAAAAGGCTTTAATACGGATTTGGGATTTGAATTTTTGGTGCAACTTAAGAGGGCGTTTGTGGATAGAAATCTCTCAACTAAAATTTTGATTATGACTTATGGGAATATTTTGTTTGCTTATGGCATGGAGAGATTTTTAAAAAGGGCAAAAGAGTGCGGTGTTTTTGGGCTTATTGTGCCGGATTTATCTTTGCAAAATGATGAGAATCTTTTTGGATTGAGCAAGCAATATGGATTAGAAAATATCGCACTTATTGCCCCATACACAAATTC
Source organism: Helicobacter pullorum (assembly GCF_900638355.1). Classification (GTDB taxonomy): domain Bacteria; phylum Campylobacterota; class Campylobacteria; order Campylobacterales; family Helicobacteraceae; genus Helicobacter_D; species Helicobacter_D pullorum. The sequence continues at coordinate 444,478 of NZ_LR134509.1, forward strand.
TAAGCGAATGGAAAAGCTTGATAAAGCCACAGGAAGCTTTATTTATGTAGTAGCAAGGAATGGAATTACAGGCAATGAAACTCAAATTGATTCTAGGCTTTTGGAATATATAGCAAAAGTCAAAAAACACACTACAAAGCCTATTGCTTTGGGATTTGGGATACAAAGTAGGGAGCAGATTGATGCACTAAGAGGGATTGTGCCTATTGTGATTGTTGGGAGTGCTTTTGTGAGAATGATTGCCCAAAGCGTGAAAGAAGGGAAAGAGTTACAAGAAAGCCTTAGTGCTTTTACAAAAGAGCTATTAGGCAAATAGATACCTCAAGAATCTATACGCATTTTGACAAACAAAAACTTTAAAGTAACTACAGAAATAATATGCGTTGAAAAAAGATTATGGGTGTCTATATATCTTGCGACAATGTAAAGAGATTTGGAAAGTTTTATTGTAGGAAAGTTGGGATTTATATTTGGGGGCTAATAGGTTTGGTAATCTATGCCTCCTAGATTTTGAAGTTGTTTTTATATTGTTGTATAGAAAGGTTGCATTGATAAAATGAGATTTTATTTAAAGAGAGTGCTCCCAAGTCTTACGCAGTTACTTCCGCATTTAATAGCAAGTTCAAAATCTCCACTCATTCCCATGCTTAAGATATTTGCACCATTTTTTTGGAGTTTTTCATAGATTTTTGAAGTTAGTTCAAAACTATTTTGGATAATTTTGGTATCTTGTGTGTGTGCTCCGATACTCATTAATCCACAAAGCTTGATATTAGGGCAGGTTTCTTGAATCTGAAGATAAGATTCATAGGCAGATTCTGGATCAAATCCACTTTTTGTGGTTTCTTTTGCACTATTGATTTGTAGAAGCGTTTTTAGTGTGAGGTTTTCCCTCTCTAATCGTTTTTGAAGTTCATTAGCAAGAGAGAGGGAGTGCAAACTATGAAACATAAAAGGTTTGAGTTTTAATAGGGCATTGATTTTGTTGCTTTGGAGATTTCCTATGAAATGCCACTCTAAGGGTAGAGATTCTAGAGTTTGGGATTTATAAGATAGATCTTGCACTTTGTTTTCTCCAAAGGCTCTTTGTCCGCATTCATAGAGAGCTTGGATTTCTTGAGTGCTAGAATATTTGCTCACTGCTACAAGCCTTATGATTCGGTGTCTATCCACAGAGATTCTAGCTTTTTCTATTTTGTCAATTGCATTGATGAGGTTTTCTTGAAAGCGATTCATAAAATTCCTTTAAAAAGGCATTGTGCCATTCATAATCCGAATCATATCATTATACAACCCAAGCCCCATAAGTCCAAACAAAAAAACCCAACCAGCAATTGTTAGGCGATAAAGGGTATTAAGGCTTGGAATTTTTTTGGTAATCATTTCATAGAGGGTAAAAACGATGTGTCCGCCATCTAATGCAGGGATAGGCAAGAGGTTTAAAATACCAAGATTCACCGAAATCAAAGCAGTAAAGGTAAAAAGAGTAACAATTCCTAGCTCGGTTGCTTTTTTGGTGATAGAGACAATGGATACAACTCCGCCTACTTCGCTAAGAGGCACAACTCCCATAATCATTTTTTCCAAACCTTGCAAAATTAAAGTTCCAGCTTGTAGAGTTTGAAAAAACGCATAAGGGATACTTTCTGTGAGTGAATAAGAAATAATCCTTAATTCATTAGCAGCGACAATCCCAATGAGTGGGCGTGTGATTGTCTCTCCAAAAAGATTCTTGCTTGTGCCAATTTTGGGTGTTAAGGTGGTGGTATGTTCTTGATTGTCGCGTAAAAATGTAATTTCTAAATTCCCTTGTGAAGCGGCAATTGTTTCATTAAGAGCATTCCAAGTGCGAATATTTTCTCCATTAATTGAGGTGATTTCATCTCCGGCTTTTAGGTTTGCAAGGCTTGCGGGGCTATTTTCTTGAACTTTGCCTATAACGGGGGCTAATTCATTTTGTCCTATTAGGGCAATGGCAATATAAAGCAAAAAAGCCAAAAGAAGATTGAAAAAAGAACCAGCAGCCAAGATAATCAATCTTTTATACCCTGCAATTCCATATAAGCTATCGTTATCATAATTGCGATTTTTTGGGTCTATATCGCTTTGCCCTTTGAGCTGAACAAAACCGCCAAGTGGAATAGGTCGCAAGGAGTATTCTGTCTCGCCGATTTGTTTTTTCCAGAGTTTTTGACTCCCAAAGCCTATGCTAAAAGCTTCTACTTTCACTCCAAAAAATTTTGCAGCTAAGAAATGCCCTAATTCATGAAAAAAAACCAAAAAGGCTAAAACTAGAATTGAACCGATTAATCCCATAAGAATCCCTTATTTGTTATCTTGTTTTTGTGTAGGCTTTAGTATAATCATAGCCTGAATAAAGTGTAATGATAACTGCAAGCCATAAAGTCGCATTAGCAAAAGAATAATCCATCAATAAAAAGGCAATGGCGGTGATTTGTAAGCCGGTTTTGTATTTGCCAAGGTTAGATGCAGCGACTTTTAAGCCTTTGCTTGCTGCAATAACTCTTAATCCTGTGATGAAAAATTCTCTCCCCAAAATCAAAAAAACTGCCCATGCATCAGCCCTATTAAGGATTAAAAGCCCAATAAAAGCACTCAGCATTAATAACTTATCTGCAAGTGGGTCAAAAATCTCGCCAAAAACACTTGTTACTTGAAAGTTCCTTGCAATAAAGCCATCAAAAAAATCAGTAATGCTAGCAAGGCAAAAAACCAAACAAGCAAGGTAATTTATCCAAGTGGGGTGGATTGAATCTGGCAACCAATCTCGCCCATAAAGCAAAATGGCTAAAAGCAAAAATGCAAAACCGATTCTAAGTGTAGTTAGAATATTAGGTAAGGTTTTTAAATTCATTACTTAAAGCTTGTGCCACCATCAATTACAATTGTTTGTCCTGTGAGCCATGCACTTGCATTTTCATCACATAAGAATAAACAAGCTCCCGCAATATCTTCTGGTTTGCCCATTCGATTGAGTGGAGATTGCTCTTCAACTTTCGCTTTTACCTCAGCATAATCTGGGAATGCTTTGAGTGCATCTGTATCAATAGGACCACCACTCACCGCATTAACTCGTATATTATACTCTCCAAGCTCCATTGCGGCGTATTTTACCATTGTTTCTACTGCATTTTTTGAATTACCATGCCCTGCATAATTTGGCATATAGACAAGATTCCCAGTAGAGCTTAGAGTGATAATGCTCCCACCACCTATTTTTTGCATTCTTTTAGCTGCTTCTTGTGCGCCTACGACAAAAGCTAGAACGGTTGCTGTGTAAATATTGTTTAAGCCTTTTGGTTTAAGACGCATAAAGGGAGCAAATCCACCAACTACGCTTTTGCCATAAATAATTGCGTTGCTAATAAAAAAATCCACTCTTTCAAAATCTTCATCAATTTTTGCAAATAAATCTTTGTATGTTTCGGGCTCTAAGACATTTAGCGGATAGGCTTTGGCTTTGATTTTGTATTTGGTTTCTACATCGGCAATTATTTTTTGCGCTTCTTCTTCGTTTTTATTGTAGGTAAAGGCAATATTTACTCCATTTTGTGCAAAACGATAAAGAATCGCTTTGCCTATCCCACGCGTCGCTCCGCTGATAACTAATGTTTTTCCTTTGAAATTTTCTATCATTTGACTACCTCGTATTTTGTTAAGATATTTTCTAAAATTTTAAGATTTTCTGCACTTGGTGGAACAAGTGGTAAGCGGTATTCTAAAGTATGAAGAAGTCCGCTTAGATACATCGCAGCTTTTATAGGGATTGGATTGCTTTCGATAAAAAGGGCTTTGTTGATAGCATAAAGCTCATTGCTAAGATTGTGTGCTTTTTGGTAATTAGATTCTAATAGAATGCTATGAGTGAGTTCTGCAACTTTGTTGGGTAAGAGATTAGAGGTTACTGAAATCACTCCCATACCTCCACAGCAAAGCACGGGGTAATTAATAACATCATCCCCGCTTGTGATAATTAGGTTTTTTGCTTTGGCATTTAAATCAATGATTTTTTCGAGATTCCCACTAGCTTCTTTGATAGCATAGATATTTTGCACTTCGTTAAAAAGCCTTAAGATTGTGTGATTTTCGAGATTTACTCCAGTGCGTCCGGGGACATTATAGAGCATTAATGGGATAGAAATTGCATTTGCAACACTTTTGTAGTGTTGATAAAGTCCTTCTTGTGTGGGTTTATTATAATAAGGAGTTACACACAAGATTCCATCAGCTCCGGTATTTTCTGCAAATTTTGCAAGCTCGATGGCTTCTTGTGTGGAATTGCTCCCAGCTCCCGCTAAGACTTTGATATTTTTGCCATCAAGCTTATTTTTTTTGGCAACACTAAGGGCGACCTCGATACATTCTTTGTGCTCTTGGTGGCTAAGTGTGGCGGATTCTCCGGTAGTCCCAACTGGCACAATAACATCAATGCCATTATTAATTTGTCTTTGGATTAATTTTTCGTAAGTTTCTAAGTCTAGTTTGTTGTTTTTAAAGGGTGTGATTAAGGCAGTCATCGCACCAATAATTTGTTCTTTTATTTGCATATTTCCTCACTTTTGCAAAGTTGCAATAGTAGCATTGTTGAGATTAAAATATTTATTAGCTACTTCTATAATATCTTGTATTTTGAGCGCTTCAAAATTTTTTTCAAAATCAAGTAGGGTTTGCAAATCTCCCCTTGCAATGTAAGAGCCAAAGAGGTTTGCCACTCCACTGCTAGATTCTAATTCATATAAAAAATTTGCACGCATATTCGTTTTGACTTTGTCTAGCTCGCTTTGTTTTAATTTCCCTTGCTTGATAGATTCAATTTGAGCTAGAATCTCTTTTTGGATTTTATCTAGGCTAATGTTGGAATTTGCCAAAGCCATTATGATAAATACCCCCTCATCAATTAAATCCATATTATAGGCATAAACTTCTGCTGCAAGCCTTTTTTTATCTACAAGGACACTTGATAATATGCTGCTTTTTCCACCACTTAAAATCTCACTCAAAGCACTTAGGGCAATTTGATCTTTGTGATTAAAGGGAGGGATTTTATAAGCAAGGGCTAGAATTTCTACTTCTGTTTGTTTGTGTATGTTGGTTTGACGCAAACCATCTTGTTTGGGTTCAATTGTGTGCAGTTTTGGTATCTCTAAGTTGGTATTAGGAATGGATTCAAAATATTTTTTTACTTCTTTTAGCGCTTCTTTTTCGTTGATGTCACCTGCAATTACAATACTAGCATTTTTGGGTTGATAATAGGTTTTGTGAAACTCTCTAATATCTTCAATACTCCAATTTCTAATATCTTCCATAAAGCCAATGGGTGTCCAGTGATAAGGGTGATACACATAAGCGGTATTAAAGAGTCTAAAATATAAATATCCCATCGGATTATTATCTGTCCGCCATAATCTTTCTTCTGCTACGACATTGCGTTCGGGCTGAAATTCTTCATCATTGAGCTTGAGATTTTGCATAAGTTCAGCAAAAAGTTTTAGGCTTTTGCCTAGATTTTGGGAGCTTGATTTGATGTAATAATGTGTATAATCAAAGCTTGTAGAGGCATTTGTCCCACCTCCAAAACTTTTTACGATTTTATCAAATTCACCTGCTTTAAGATTTTTTGTAGATTTGAAATTTAAATGTTCTAGCATATGTGCAATGCCGCTTTTGCCCATTGTTTCATTGCGACTTCCGACTTTGTAAAAAATATCTGTTGTGATGACATTGCTTTGGTTTTTTAAAGGGATAATAAAAACTTCTAAACCATTTTTTAGCGTTGTTTGATAATGTTTTGGGAGAACAGATTCTTGTGCCATTAAAACTCCTGTTAAATAAGCAAATAAAATTAATAATCGAGCTATTTTCATAAGTTGATACCTATTGCATCTTGTATATTTACAAAATGATGGTCTTCCAAAATTTGCACCAAGCCTTCATTGAGTTTTTTTATCAACATAGGACCTTCAAAGATAAGGGAAGTATAGATTTGAACCAAATTTGCACCAAGTGTGATTCTTTCAAAAACATCTTGAGGGGTTGCTATACCTCCTACGCTAATGATGGTTGTTTTTTTGGCATAAACTTTGGCGATTTCTTTTAGGATTTCTTTGCTTTTTTGGGCTAAAACTTTACCGCTTAAACCACCTTTTTCTTTTGGATTTGGGAGAAGTGAATAATCCAAAGTGGTATTAGTGGCAATAATTCCCTTAGCACCATTATTGATAGCAACTTCTGTGAGTTTGAGGATAGAATCTATGCTTAAATCTGGTGCAATTTTGAGGTATATAGGCTTTTGATAGATTTTGCAAAGCTCTAAAAATAATTCTTGTATAAAAGATTCATTTTGTAAATCACGCAAATTTGGGGTATTTGGAGAGCTGATGTTGACGCTTAGGTAATCCGTGCAATTTGCAAAACTCTTTGCTAAAGAAAGATAGTCTTCTAATGCTTTTTCTTGTGGAGTGGTTTTGTTTTTGCCGATATTCAAACCTAGAGGAATCGCAAAAGGATATAATTTTTCTAAGCGATTTGCAATAGTATCTGCACCATCATTATTAAAGCCCATTGCGTTTTGGATTGATTCTTCTTGTATGTGTCGCCACAAACGAGGTTTTTCATTGCCGCTTTGTGGGTTTGGAGTGGCTGCACCAAGCTCTAAATGTGAGAATCCTAACGCACTTAAGGAATGTATCATTGTGGCATTTTTATCAAATCCTGCTGCTAAACCTATGGGATTATAAAAGTCCATACCATCAATTTTTTGAGCTAAAATAGGATTGTCAATACAAGTTTTTTGAGAAAGTAGAGGTAATATTCCCGGAATCTTTGGAGCTAATTTTGCACATATTTCAATAAAATGATGTGCTTTTTCTGGGTCACTTTTAAATAAATAGGGTCGTATGGATTGGTAACTAAACATTATTGCCTCTAATTAAAATTGATTCTGTAATTGTAGCATTTTTATTTAAATAAATTTTTAAACTTTCTGAAAGTATAATCATAATTTAATCTAAAAAAGAAATAAAGGAATCTAAATGAGTAGAATTGATAGATTGGGGGGGGGGGGCTAAATAGTAATTTATCAAGCATTCCCTTGTATTATTGGAGGGGAGAGTATAATTTAGGTGATGCTCTGAATTTGGAGTTAGTGGAGCGTAAAACAAGAATTAATTGAGGTTTTTCCCTATAAACACAAAGAAACTTATGAGGCATTGCAGGCAAGAATCTATAAAAGCAATCTTTTAAGAAAGATTAGTGAGCTGGATAAAAGCCTAATGTGTGATATTTCTAACTTCAAAGAGGAAGTGAGTAAGCTGCAAGGCAAAGAGCTTCAAAGGATTTATTTGGAGTTTCAAAAATCGCTGGATAAGATTCAAAATAAAAAGCCTATAGGTGCAGTAAAAAGAGTGAAAAATCATCTTAATTACAAACTTGGAAGTGCGATTTGCTTTAATTCTAAAAATATTTTGGGGCTTTTGATTTTGCCTTTTATTTTGTTCTATGTTCGTAAAATCTATGAATTTCATCAAAAAATAGATTCTAAAGAGAAACTAAAACTTGAAAATTATGAGGATTACAAAGAGGTTTTGGCTATTCAAGAAGGATTTTATTATAAGGTTGGGGAAGCTTTTATCAAATCACACAAGCAATGGTATAAAGGGGGATATTTATGGTTTTGGGTGCGGTATTGGCGATTAAAAAAGAGATTCTATGAAAAATTGATTAATTAGTTTTGGAATTTTAAATCAATGATGGAGTTATTAGGGGTTTCCTACCAAGCCTTTGGCTTGATAGGTGTTTAAGAAATTTTTGTCTTAATTTCCTCATTTTCTGCATAGAAAGTTACCTTGCTACCTTCTTTGATTTCCCCTTGTAAAATCAAATCAGCCAATCTATCTTCTACTTCCTCATACAAAGCTCTCTTAAGCGGTCTAGCTCCAAAGGTTGGGTCAAAACCAACTTTTGCAATCAATTCTTTAGCACTTTGTTCTAGCTCTATTTGGATATCCCTCTCAAGCACTTTCTTTTGGATATTTCTAAAGAGAATATCTACAATATGCGTAATTTGCTCTATTCCCAAAGGATTGAAAATTACAATATCATCAAGTCTATTTAAAAACTCGGGTTTAAAATACGCTTTGAGTGCTTCTTTGACTGCCTTTTCTTTGGTATTTTCATCTTTTAGTTCCATAATCTTATCGCTGGCAATATTGCTAGTCAAAATGATAATAGTGTTTCTAAAATCAATTGTCACGCCTTTGTTATCTGTCAATCTTCCATCATCAAGCACTTGCAAAAGCATATTAAACACATCAGGGTGTGCCTTTTCAATCTCATCAAAAAGCACGACACTATAAGGCTTTCTTCGCACCGCTTCTGTGAGTTGTCCGCCCTCTTCATAGCCCACATATCCCGGAGGCGCACCTACAAGGCGGCTTGCAGCATGTTTTTCCATATATTCACTCATATCAATGCGAATGAGGTTTTTCTCGCTATCAAAGAGGAATCTTGCTAGGGTTTTAGCGGATTCTGTTTTTCCTACACCAGTGGGTCCTAGGAATAAAAAACTTCCAATGGGGCGATTTAGTTCGCTAAGTCCAGCTTTATTGCGTTTGATGGCTCTTGCAATAGCATGAAGTGCTTTGTCTTGCCCTATAACGTCTTTTTTGAGCTCTTCTTCGATTCCTAAGATTCTATCCTTTTCATCTTGCAGCATTTTTTTAATTGGGATTTGTGTCCATCGGCTAACAACCGCAGCAATGGATTCTGGCAATACTGCATTTCTAAGTAGAGTTCCTGCTTCTTGCATTTTTTCCCATTTTTGATTTTGCTCTTCTAGGGATTTTTCAAGTTCTGGAATCTTTCCATAATCAATTTCAGCGGCTTTGTTGAAATCGCTATTGCGTTTTGCCAAAGTGCTTTCTGTCCTTAGTGAATCAATTTGAATTTTGATATTAGCAATTTCGTTAAAAACTTGCTTTTCATTTTCAAATTGTGCTTCAAGCGTCTTTTTGGTTTCATTTTTATCGCTTAGTTCTTTTTGGATTTCTTGGATTCTAGCATTGTTTTTTTTGCTTTTTTCCATCAAAAGTGCTTCTTTTTCGACTTGGAGAGATTCGATTTCTCTTTTGACTTTGGCTAGTTCGCTTGGCTCTGATTCAATTTGCATTTTAAGCTCTGCTGCTGCTTCATCAATCAAATCAATGGCTTTATCAGGCAAAAATCTATCGGTGATATAGCGGTTTGAGAGTTTTGCAGCGGCGACTAAGGCGCTATCAGTAATTGTTACATTGTGGTGAGCTTCAAGCCTTTCTTTGATTCCACGCAAGATTTGCAAAGCTTCATTGACGCTTGGTTCATTCACAGGCACTGGTTGGAATCGCCTTTGTAGCGCAGCATCTTTTTCGAAGTATTTGCGGTATTCTTTGAGTGTAGTTGCGCCAATGGTGTGGAGTTCCCCTCTTGCAAGAGCTGGTTTTAGGATATTTGCGGCATCCATACTGCCTTCACTCGCACCAGCACCGACAATAGTGTGAATCTCATCAATGAAAAGTATAATATTTTTGGCTTTTGTTACTTCATCAATGACTTTTTTTAGCCTATCTTCAAACTCTCCGCGGTATTTTGCTCCAGCAATTAAGGCGCTCATATCTAGGGCAATAACTTTTTTATTTTGTAGAGAAATGGGGACTTCTTTTTTGATGATTCTTTGGGCTAATCCCTCTACAACAGCGGTTTTACCAACTCCGGGTTCGCCTAATAAAATGGGATTATTTTTGGTTTTTCGGATTAAAATTTGCATCATATGGTTGATTTCTTCATCTCTGCCAATTACAGGGTCTAGTTTGCCCTCTAGTGCTTTTTGGGTTAAATCTACCCCAAATTTTTCTAAAGATTCAAGGTTTTCATCGCCACTTTGAGAATCGATTTTTGCCCCGCCACGCATTGCCTCAAAAGTTTTTTTAAGTTCGCTAATATCGAGGTATTTGCCAAAAAGATTTTTGATTGTTTCATCATTGAGGTTGGCAAGGATAAAAGTATCAATGGCAATGTAAGAATCTCCATTGCTTGTGGCTAAACCATCGGCTTGATTGAGTGCATTGCTAAGATTTCGTGAGATTTTTAGCGTTTCTTTGCTAAGCGAAGAGCTTTTGGGGAGATTATTTGCTAGGCTTTTAGCTTCTAATTCTAGGGCGGTTTTGTCAATATTTAAGCGATTTAGGGCTTGGTTTAAAAGAGAATTAGTGTTGGTTAGCATTGCCCAAAAAAGGTGGATAGGCTCAATTTCTTGGTTTTGGTTGTGTAATGCCAAAGAAGCGCCTTGCTCTAGTGTTTCTTGCATAGTGTTAGTGAGTTTTTCTAGTAAATTCATAGCATTCTCCTAAAAATTTATTTTAGTGGCATTATATAACTTTAGTCAATTATTGTCAAGTTTTATAATAATAAAATACTAAAAGTTTGATTGTTGATTTGGAAAAGAGGTGTGCAGAAGTGGTATTATTAGCAGTTTTGATAGGATTTGATAGTTGGATTGTGAGATAGGGTAGTATGTATGAATCTAGCTTTTAAATTTTGTTGTGTGGTTTGATGTGATAAGCAAGATTTTTTAAACCTTGATTTTAAAATTCAATGAGTTTGGCATATTTATAGCATTGATTAATCTCTTTTGGTAGGGAAATTTGCAACCCTTTGTATTTTTCTATTTCTATGAAAAATTAGAAATTTTGGATTTATCTTTTATTCTTTCTTAAAGAAGTTTAAAAATTTTGATTATACAATAATAATATTTCTTTAAAGGATTTTTGTGCGACAAGTGATTTATTTAGCAGGGGGTTGTTTTTGGGGGATTCAAGGGTATTTTGATTTGGTTAGGGGTGTGGTGGATTCTGAGGTTGGGTATGCAAATTCCAAAATAGAAAATCCCAGCTATGAGCTAGTGTGTAGTGGAATCACGGGGGCAGTGGAGGCAGTTAAAATAGTGTATGAAAGTGATATTTTATCTTTGAGGGAAATTTTGGAGAGGTTTTTTGAGATTGTCAATCCTTTTAGTTTGAATTACCAAGCCAATGATTTTGGGACACAATATCGCAGTGGAATTTATGCTTTGGATTCTAAAATACTTCAAGAAGTGGCAAAGTTTGTGGAAAATCTGCAAAAATCTTTACCCCAAAAAATTGTTACAGAAATTTTGGAATTAGAAAATTTCTACCCTGCAGAATCTTATCATCAAAAATACCTTGCCAAAAATCCTAATGGCTATTGTCATATTGATTTAAGCAAGGCGTTGGAATGAAATATCAAGAATAGCTTAACATTTTTAGAGTAGAATCTCATCAAAAAGATTAGGTGTAAAGTATGCGTTTTTTGGTTGTTTTTTTATTGATTTTTGGTATAAATCTTGGAGCAAAAAATATCGAAGAGGGATTGAAGTTTTTGGAGATTCCTAATGCAAAAAAAGAAGTTTTGAGAGAAGCAATGATTGAATTTTATAAACAAAGGCAGAATTATCACAAAAACAATGAAATAGTGGAATATGGGATTTTATCTGAGATTGCAAAAAATGGTTATGGAAGTGTGAATTTTGTAGAATATCAAAGAAAATTAGAAAATATTTATCAAGATTATATTCACGCTAAAATCACATTTTATAGGAGTATTGGGCAAATTTTGGATGAACAAGAAATTGTTAATTTGATGGAATTTATAGGGGAAGATTAAATGTATAAGATTTTGATTGTGGAAGATGATTTGGATATGCAAAGGCTTTTGGTGGATTATCTCAAAAAAAGTGGAATGGAAGCAGTGGCGACAGATAGTCCAAAAGAGGCTTTGGAGATGTTGAAGTCAAAACAAAATTTTCATTTAGCGGTATTAGATATTATGTTGCCTGAAATGGACGGATTGGAGCTATGCAAGAAAATGCGAGAAATCAGCGATTTGCCTATTATTATGTCCTCAGCTAGAGGGGATATTGGGAGCAAGATTTTGGGGTTTGAGCGAGGAGCAGATGATTATTTGGCAAAATCTTATGAACCTATTGAGCTTGTGGCTAGAATTAATGCCTTGTTGAAGCGGTATTCTGCTAATCAAGTTTTGCGTTGTGGAGAGTTGGAAGTAGATAGCAATAAACGCAAAGTAACCTTAGATGGATACTCTATAGATCTTACTCCAGCGGAATTTGAAATATTGAATCTTCTAATTTCTAATAAGGGCAAACCTTATTCACGAGAATCTCTCTCGCAAGCTATTTCAAGTATTGCCCCAGATTCTTCGCTAAGAAGCATTGATACACATATTAGAAATTTACGCGCAAAGCTAGGAGATGATGCAAAAGAGCCAAAATACATACAATCTGTTTGGGGAATAGGGTATAAATTCTGTGATTAAAAAGTGGCTTTATCCTTCTTTGTTTGTTCAAATTTATTTACTTTTTTTTGTTTCTATTGTGATTAGTGCGATTATTACTTATTCTTTGAATATTTCAAGTTTGAGGGAAAAGGAAGAGAAAATCATCTCGCAAACGACTTTTTTGGCACAGCAATCTATGCTAGAGCTCATCAATGGAAATATCCGCAGAATCCAAACTCTTATCAAAAACTATGGTTTTGTGCGTGTAGATAAAATCCCAAAAGAAGCGGTTGTGATTTATAAAAGTAGCGATTCTTTGGCTAAAATGCAAATTTTCAAGATTCATCAAGATTATGGGTTTGGGTTAGAATATTTGGGAGAATCTTACATAGCACAAAAAAATTTCAAAGAGCAATTATCTTTTGGAAATAATTTGAATTGGTGGATTTTGTTGGACTTTTTGATTTTGTTTTTGACTTTTGCAATTATTTTGGCGATTTTGCACCCGATGAAAATTTTGCGCAATTCTTTGGAAGAATTTAGCAAAGGGAATTATAAAGTGCGTATTAAAGTCCCAAAAGAGCCAGAACAAGCACTTTTGGCAAGAAGCTTCAATGCAATGGCAATAAAAATTTCTAAACTTATGGAGGTAAGAGAGTTTATTTTGCGGAATATCGGACATGAGCTAAAAACTCCAATTTCTAAAGCCAAACTTGCCTTAGAGCTAATGCCTCCAAATCCTCAAAAAGAGATATTAAACAAAGCCATTAAGAATCTTGATGAGCTAACAAGCCAAATTTTAACTTTTGAAAAAGTGCAAGAAGGTAAGGATTTGCTAGAGTTTAAAGAGTTTTTTGTAGAAACTTTGGTGCTTGAAACCTTGAATCATATATTTGTTGATGAGGCGGAATTAGAGATTTACATACAAGAAAATTTTAAGATTTTTGGGGATTTGAATTTTCTTTCCATAGCCTTAAAGAATCTGATTGAAAATGCAAGGAAATATAAAAGTGGTGGGAAAATTGAAGTTTTTACACAAAGGTGGGACAAAGAGAGATTCTGTCTTGGGGTGAGTAATGAGGGGGAAAGATTGCAAAAGAATATTCAAGAATATTTTGAACCTTTTTATCGCGACAAAAAACATGAATTAACTCAAGGATATGGCTTGGGGTTGGGGATTATCAAAGGGATTTTAGAAATGCACCATTTGAAGCTAGAATATCAGTATAAAGTAAATCGGCATTATTTTATGATTATTTTTAAGGCATTGTAATGAAAGAGTGTATCGGGATTGATTTGGGAAGTAATTCTTTGCGTGGGGTAAGAATGAATGAAAAGTGTCAAGTGCTTTGTGAATATGAAGAAGTGGTAAGGACTTCAGAGGGGTTAGAAGAAAGTGGAGAGATTTGCAAGAATGCATTAGAGCGGATTATTGCGGGATTGGAGAGAATGAAAAAGGAATTAAGGGTTACCCCAAAGGATAAAATCGTCGCACTTACAACTCAAGCTATGAGACAGGCTAAGAATAATCAAGAGATTTTGAAAGCTATTGAGATAGCAAGTGGGATTTGTTTTAAGATTATCAAGGGAGATGAGGAAGCCTATATTACTTCATTAGCTCCGCAAATGGCAATAGAAAATCTGCAAAAAACAAATCCAAAGTATAAACAAGATTGTTATGTTTTGGTGGATATGGGAGGGGCAAGTAGTGAGTTTATTTTTTGCACTAAAGAGAGGATTTTTGCAAAAAGTTTTGAAATAGGGATTGTAAAAGCAAAAGATAAATATAAAAGTATAGAGAATCTTCTTAAATGCAAAGATGAGGTTTTAGCACCGATTCAAAAGTTTATTGAAGAGAATCAAAAGCAGGGGAGAAAAGCAAAGTTTTTGGTGGCAAATAGTGGCACTCCAACAATGGTTTGTGCTTTTAAAATGGGGTTAAAACAATATGATTCAAAAAAGGTTTTTGGAGAGACTTTGCATAGGGTAGATTTTAGAGATGAGCTAGAAAGATTCCTATCTTTAAGCTACAAAGAGCGTGAAAATCTAGTTGGGGTATTTAGGGCTGATGTAGTGCCATTTGGAATTGTGTTGTTTTTGTTGTTTATGGAAATTTTGGATTTTCAAGAGTGCTTAATTCTTGATGAGGGAGTTCGTGAAGGTGCTGCAATTTTGGGAATTTTAGATAAGCAAATATAAAATTCCTATTAATATTTACACACGTTTTATCAAAAACAAAAAGAAACCTAGAGCGTTATTTCTAAATCTACGAAAAAGAAAAATTCAAAAATTTTATCCAATGTCAAATAATTTTGAAGAAGTGGCAGAAAAAATAAAACAATATATCATTGAAGCATTAGAGGTTTATTTGCGAGATTCTAAAGAATATTGCTTGTGCTATCAAAATTAAAATGATTGTCAATTTTTGATAAAAATATCCAAATTTTATTAAAGTTTTTAAAAAAATATCCGATATAATCACATAACCAAACAAGGAAGTTGGTTAGCAAGAGTTGTTCTTGCAAAAGCTTTTTTGTTGAAGGGTTAAATTACAAGCTAAGCCAAGGAAGGCGAGGCAATATAAAAGGAGTTTAAAATGGCTTTTCAAGTCAATACGAATGTTAATGCATTAAATGCAACAGCTCAAAGTACTTTCACACAAACTAGTCTTTCTAGTTCTTTGCAAAAACTAAGTTCAGGTTTGAGAATCAACTCTGCTAAAGATGACGCTTCAGGTATGGCGATTGCTGATAGTTTGCGTTCTCAAGCAAATGCGTTGGGTCAAGCAATTCGTAACACAAATGATGGTATGGGAATTATCCAAATTGCCGATAAAGCAATGGATGAGCAAGTAAAAATCCTTGATACTATTAAGACAAAAGCGACACAAGCTGCTCAAGATGGTCAAACTACAACTACAAGAACAGCGATACAAGCAGATATTAACAGACTTATAGAATCATTAGATAATATTGCTCAAACAACTTCTTATAATGGTTTAAATCTACTTGCAGGTAGTTTTACTAACAAAGAATTCCAAGTGGGTGCATATTCTAACCAAACAATCCGTGCAAGTATTGGTGCAACAAGCTCTGATAAAATCGGACATGTTAGAAGTGAGACAATGACATTTACTGCAATAGGCGATGTGGCTATGAATTTCATCGCAGCTAATGGCGGACAAAATGTAAGCATTGAAAGTGTTACCATTTCTACTTCAGCTGGAACAGGTCTTGGTGCAGTCGCAGAAGCAATCAATAAAAACTCTGATAATTTAGGTGGAATCCGTGCAGATTATACTGTAGTAATGGTTGGTACAGATGCAATTGACGCAGGAGATATTACAAGCTTAACAATCAATGGTGTAAGTATCGGTAATATTACAGGTATCCAAGAAAACGACAAAGATAATAGATTAGTTCAAGCAATCAATGCTTACAAAGATACTACAGGGGTTGAAGCTTCCGTTGATAAAGATGGACGATTAGTGCTTACTTCTACTGATGGTAGAGCAATTCAAATTACAGGTGATGGTTTGAGTGCTGGTGCTGCTAATGTTGTAACAGGTGCTGGAACAGCGGGTGAAACCTTTGTCGGTTCTCTTACATTAACTAAACTTGGTGCTGGAGATATTAAAGTAAGTGGAACAGGGCTAGATGATATTACAACTTCAATTGGTTCAGCAGCAGCTCAAACTACCACTACTCTCAGACAAATCAAAGGTGAATTAAGTGCAGATATTAAATCTGCTATTGGTGCAAATGCTGGTTCTTGGAGTGGTGCTGTTGGTGGAACTCTTGGAGCAGGTGTTACAACTCTTAAAGGTGCAATGCTTGTAATGGATATTGCAGAATCTGCAATCAAACAACTTGATACTATTCGTGCAGACCTTGGTTCTATCCAACAACAAATGCAATCTACTATCAATAATATTACAATCACTCAAGTGAATGTAAAATCTGCTGAATCAGGAATTAGAGAAGTAGATTTTGCTAGTGAATCAGCAAACTACTCTAACCTTAACATTCTTGCACAAGCTGGAAGCTATGCAATGAGTCAAGCTAACACAGTGCAACAAAATATCTTAAGACTTCTTCAGTAGTTACAAATATTTTGGCTTCTCACTAGCCTTAGGGCTAGAGGGAAGTTTTATTTTTATAGCATTAATTACTACAAAACTTCTTCATTCTTTTGCATTAAAATCTTTTAAATATTATAATAATACAATTATTTGGTTTTTTGGAGTTTCTTTTGGAATTTTATGAAAAGATTATTGTTAGCATTGTAACTTTATTGTATTTGATATTTTTAATTTACCAAAATAGAGATTATTTCAAGAGGGGGTAAAATGAGAAAGCCGACTTTAAATATTGCATTGTTGCGTAGAATCTTTGTAGCTGCAAATATTCGTAGGTGGAATGATCAAGCCACTCCAGTAGAGTTTTATGAGCTAGATAAACAGGCTCATAAAATTGTTATTGCTTATCTTTTGGCACATTTTGAAGAAATAGAAAATAGTAGAAAAGTGGATTGGGAGAGGCTGATATTGCAGTTTTGTTATGAGTTTTTTGAGAGAATTATTTTGACAGATATTAAGCCACCTGTATTTCATAAGCTTGCTAATAAGCATAATAAAGAGCTTGTAGATTTTGTTTGTAAAGAGTTAGAAGAGGATTTGGGGAAGTTTAGTTTTTTTGCTGAAATGAGGGAATATTTATATGGCAATATTGAGAATCTTGAAAAAGAGATTCTTAAAGCATCGCATTATTATGCTTCAAAATGGGAATTTGACATTATTTATCATTTTAATCCTAAAATGTATGATGTTCAAAATATTAAAAATATTATTGATAGGCAAGTAGAAGAACATTATCATCTAGCAGGGATTAAGCAAATCGTGTTATACGAGGATATACGAGAGCTTGTTGCGATGTTTGGGCAATTGAGATTCCAAAAACGCTGGAGTCAAACACCTAGAATCCCTGCGACTTCTGTTTTGGGGCATACTTTGATTGTGGCGTTGTGTAGTTATTTGTTGGGTTATGATTTGGGATTTTGTAGGCAAGTGCAAATCAATCATTTTTTGTGTGGATTATTCCATGATTTACCAGAGATTCTTACGCGTGATATTATCTCCCCTATTAAGCGGAGTGTAGAGGGGTTAGATGAGTTTATTAAGCAAATTGAAGAAGAAGCGGTAAAAGAAAAAATTTTGTCAAAAGTTCCAGAGGCAATTAAGCAAGATATTATTTATTTTACACAAAATGAATTTGTGAATCGTTACAAAAAGGCAAATGAAGTGATTTATCTTCCCAAAGGAGAGGATATTTTGCAAAAATACAATCAAGATTCTAATTGTGCTATTTTTGGAGAATTTTTGAAATATTGTGACCATTTAAGTGCATTTTTGGAAGCAAGAATCTCCATAAGTCATGGGATTTCTAGCAAGGAATTAGAGGAAGGTGCAAGGAATTTAGAATATTTGTATAATGCAAAAAATCTTAATGGAATAGATTTGGGTTATTTGTTTAGGGATTTTAAATAATGCTTTTAACAATTTTATATATTATTGGGATTATTGCAGAGGGAATGACAGGAGCATTGGCTGCTGGTAGGCATAATATGGATTGGTTTGGAGTGATTTTTATCGCTTGTGTTACAGCAATTGGAGGAGGTTCAATACGGGATATTTTATTTGGACATTATCCTTTGACTTGGGTAGCACACCCAGAATATTTGGCAATGGTTTGCATAGCTGCTTTGATTACGACAAGGATACCTTATTTTGTAGAAAGGTTTGAAAAGGCATTTTTGATTTTAGATGCACTTGGCTTAGCGGTTTTTAGTGTGATTGGTGCAAGGATTGGTATGGACTTTCACCCAAGTGGAGCAATGGCAGTCGCTGGAGCTGTAATTACGGGAGTTTTTGGAGGAATTTTGAGAGATATTTTTTGTGCAAGAATCCCTTTGGTGTTTCAAAAAGAACTTTATGCAAGCATTGCTTTGTTGGTTGGAAGTTTGTATGTTGCATTGGAGTTTATTGCACAAAACTATTTTAAATTAGATGAGAATTTTATAGTGATTTTTGCCCTGCTTGTGGGGTTTATTGCTAGAATTATTGCTATTCGTTATCATTTGGGATTGCCAACTTTTAAATACACTCCTAAAAATAATTGATTTACCATTGATTTACTTTTTGACTTAAGTCAAGGAAAATTTCAAAAAAAACAATTAGAATTTTACTATTGGATTTAAAGCCAAAGAGGAGTGTTTTAGATTCAAAAAATCTTTTAAGGAGCGCAAATTGGAAGGTAATGAGCCTAAAAAACCGCTCTCATTGATGGCAGGATTGCTTGGGATTTTGTGTGTTTTAATCGTTGTGATTGGACTTTATACTTTTTATAATGCAAAAGGAATGTCTTATTTTAGCAATGATAGCGAAGCCTGTAATAATTGCCACATTATGAATGATGTTTATAATGATTGGTCAAGAGGTTCGCATTCACAGAAAATTGCAGGTAAGCCACGCGCAACTTGTAATGATTGCCATTTGCCACATAGTTTTGTGGAGAAGTGGGTTGCAAAAGCAGAAAGTGGGATAGGACATGCTTATGCTTTTACCTTTAAGCTAGATGTCTTACCGACAAATTTAACTGCAACACAAAAATCTAAAAATATGATTCAAGATAATTGTGTGCGTTGTCATAGTGAAATGGTAAGCAATGTTGTAAATCCGACGACAAATCCACATGGAAATGGCTCACTTAGTTGTGTATCATGCCATACTGGTGTGGGACATAAAAGAGGTTTTTAATTTATTTTTAGGAGGTTAAAATGCAAAAAAAATCGCTTGTAATGCCTATTTTAGTGGTAATTGCTGTGATTGTTGTTGCGGGATTGTTATGGTTAAATTCAGATATCACCAAAAAGCAATCAGAAGGAACAGGTGGAATTAGCTCAAAAGGCTTTGTAGAAATGAGTGATGATAATCCGACATTTGATCATTGGGGGCAAAATTTTCCAGATTATTTGGATATGTATCTCACAGTTGAGAGAGAGCAACCAATTGTAACAGAGTTTGGAGGAAATTTAGCTTATTCAAAATTAATTCGTTATCCACAGCTTACAGTGCTTTGGGCTGGATATCCTTTTAGCATTGATGCTAATGAAGAAAGAGGACATTTTTGGATTCAAGTAGATCAAATGGATACTGCAAGAAACAACAAAGACTTTTTGAATGCTCACGGATTTGGTGCATTTGGCGGACAGCCAACAGCTTGTATGAATTGTCATAGTGGTTGGAGTCCTTGGTTGCTTAAAAATGTAGGGATTGGAGATACTCCAGAAGAAAAATGGATTTCTTTTAACTCTACAAAATATTGGACAATGATTAAAAATGTGCCTGAAGTAGAAGGTGTGGCTGATCATAGCGGTCCCCATGGTGGAACAAGAATGGGTGTAACTTGTGCAGATTGCCACAATCCAAATGATATGCAATTGCGTTTAACAAGACGGGCTGCAATTAATGCTTTGGTAAGTAGAGGTTATGAGCCAGATTCTGTTACTGGAGTAAAAGCTACAAGAGAAGAAATGAGAACTTTGGTTTGCTCTCAATGCCATGTAGAATATTATTTCAAACCAACAGGGACAAAAGTCAAAGTAATGGGAGAATCTATTGCTAATGATCCAAGTAAAAAATGGTGGAATGGCACACAAAAAACTTATGATGAAATTGATGTTTGGAGAGATGGAAATAAGCCAACAGAAATTGAAGTTGATGGGTTAGAGCTTGTATTCCCATGGAGTGAATGGAAGAAAAATGAGCCATTTAGAATTGAAATGTTTGATGCACATTATGAAAAAGTAAGAAATGTATTTGATAAAGATTGGGAGCATAAATTTACAAAAGCACCTATGCTAAAGATTCAGCACCCAGAATCAGAACTTTATAGCGGTGGTGTGCATGCAGCTAATGGCGTGAGTTGTGCAGATTGTCATATGCCTTATATTAGAAAAGGGGCTAAAAAAATGACTCAACACAATATTACTTCGCCATTACAAGATATTAACGCAGCTTGTAAAACTTGCCATACACAAAGCGAAGAGTATTTAAAACAACAAGTTTTGGATATTCAAAAATCAGTTGCTTTTGATTTAAGAAGCGCAGAATATGCTACTGTGAGCTTGATTGAAGATATTAAGGTATTGAGAGAAAAATTAGGACAATTACCTGAATATCAAAGTGATGGTAAGCCAGATAATGCCAAAATTTCAGCGGTTTTAAAAGAGCCTTTGGAATTGCATAGAAAAGGACAAATGAGAGGTGACTTTGTAGGTGCAGAAAATTCTACAGGATTCCACAATCCAAGAGAGGCAAGCAGAATGTTGCTTCAAGCTGTTGAAATGGCTAGAATGGGACAAACAAAGCTAGTAGAAATTGCAAATGCAAATGGGATTAAGGGCTTCAAAACTTCTAATTTGGGCTTTGAGGATATCCAAAAGCTAAATCCCGGAGAGATTCGCTACAAAGTGGATTTGAACGGACACAAAGCAGGTGAGAGATATTATAAGCACGAAGAAATTAATGGTCCAGCTCCAAAAGAACTTTTAGAAATGGATAAAAACAATAAGCCTTACAATTACAAGGTTATTGATTCTAAAACTTCTTCTTACTAATTCAAACAAAGAATACTAGAATTTCTAGTATTCTTATGTTTTTCTGCATTTTAAAAATAAAGTTTATATTTTTAATTGTTTTTATCTAAAACTTGAAGTGGTTAATGGAATATTTAAAAATTTCAAGGTAAAATTCTAAAAAATTTCTTAACAAGGTTTAAAAATGAAAAAAATGATTTTAAGTTCAGCATTGGCGTTTGCTTTATTCCAAGGAGTAAGTTTTGCAGAGACTTTTGCAAAGGTAAATGGAGATGAAATTACCGAAAAAGATATCGCAGCACTTATGAGAGCAATGCCCGGAGTTTCTTTTGCACAATTACCACAAGATGCTAAAAGTCAAGTAATCAATCAAGCTATTGAGAGAAAATTGCTTATCGAGCAAGCTAAAAAAGATGGAGTGGAGAAAACAAAAGATTTCAAAAATGCACTTGAAAGTGTAAAAGATGATTTGGCTTTAGAAGTTTGGATGCGTCAAGAAATGGAAAAAGTTAGAGTAAGTGATTCTGAAATTGAAAAATTTTATAATGACAATAAAACAAAATTTGTTCAACCAGAAGTTGCGAAGGTGCGACATATTTTGGTAAATAGTGAAACAGAAGCAAAAAATATTATTTCAGATGTTAAAAGAGCAGGTAAAAATTCACTTGCCAAATTTGAAGAACTTGCAAAATCAAAATCAAAAGATGGAAGTGCTCAAAATGGCGGTGATGTTGGTTGGATTGCTAGAGGACAAGTTGTCCCAGAATTTGCTGATGCAGCATTTAAGCTTAATAAAGGACAATATACGCAAACTCCGGTTAAAACTCAATTTGGTTATCATGTTATTTATGTAGAGGATAAAAAACCTACTACAACTTTAGCACTCAAAGATGTAAAAGGGCAAATTGAACAAAATTTGCGTTTGATGAAATTCCAAGAAAATGTAAAAAAAGAAGGTCAAGAGTTGCGTAAGAAAGCAAAAGTAGAAATTACTGCTAAATAAAGGGTAGTAATGCTAGTTTGTGGAAATGCGATTTTAGATAAGGCAAATAAAGAAAATTATGGAGTTGGGGCTTTTAATTTTGTCAATTATGAAATGCTAAGTGCCATTTTTGAAGCGGCAAATCTCAAAAATTCTCCAATCATTGTGCAAGCAAGTGAAGGTGCTATCAAGTATATGGGGATTGATATGGCTGTTGGGATGGTGAGAATCCTAGCACAAAGATATCCGCATATTCCTGTGGCTTTGCATTTGGATCATGGGACGAGTTTTGAATCTTGTATTAAGGCTATTAGAGCAGGTTTTACTTCGGTTATGATTGATGCTAGTCATCATCCTTTTGAAGAAAATTTAGCAGAAACAAAAAGGGTGGTTGAAGTAGCTCATATTGCAGGGGTAAGCGTTGAGGCTGAACTTGGAAGATTAATGGGGATTGAAGATAATATTTCTGTAGATGAAAAAGATGCTTGTTTGGTAAATCCACAAGAAGCAGAAGAGTTTGTTAAGGAATCTGGAGTAGATTTTTTGGCTCCAGCAATTGGAACAAGTCATGGTGCTTTTAAGTTTAAAGGAGAGCCAAAGCTTGATTTTGAACGATTAATAGAAGTCAAAAAACGCACAAAGATTCCGCTTGTGTTGCATGGTGCAAGTGCGATTCCTCAAAATGTGAGAGAGGCATTTTTGGAAAGTGGAGGGGATTTAAAAGGAAGCAAAGGAGTTCCTTTTGAGTTTTTGCAAGAAGCAATTAAAGGCGGAATTAATAAAATCAATACAGATACTGATTTGAGAATTGCGTTTATGTCAGAAGTAAGGCGTGTAGCAAATGAGGATAAAACTCAATTTGATTTGCGGAAGTTTTTTGCACCAGCAAAAGATTTTATGATAAAAGTAATTGCAGAAAGAATGGATATTTTAGGAAGTTCAAATAAAATTTAAAAAGGA
Organism: Helicobacter pullorum; assembly: GCF_900638355.1. GTDB lineage: Bacteria > Campylobacterota > Campylobacteria > Campylobacterales > Helicobacteraceae > Helicobacter_D > Helicobacter_D pullorum. The sequence goes on from NZ_LR134509.1 coordinate 467,441, forward strand.
AAAAAATGGCTTATTCAATGAGTGATTTAAAAAAGGGTTTAAAGATTGAGTTAGAGGGGATTCCATACAGAATCACAGAGTATCAGCATGTAAAGCCGGGTAAGGGAGCTGCATTTGTAAGGGTTAAAATAAAATCGTTTTTAGATGGGAGAGTTTTGGAAAAAACCTTTCATGCGGGCGATAAATGCGAAGAGCCAAATTTGCAAGAAAAGTCAATGCAATTTCTTTATCATGATGGGGAATTTTTTCAATTTATGGATAATGAGACTTATGAACAAATTGGGTTGAGCGAAGATCAAGTGGGCGATGTGGCAAAATGGATGATTGATTCTATGCTAGTTAGCATTTTATTCCACAATGGCAAGGCGATTTCTGTTGATGTGCCACAAGTGGTGGAATTAAAGGTTGTAGAAACTCCACCAAATTTCAAAGGCGATACTGCTAGTGCGGGCAAAAAATCAGCAACATTGGAGACAGGTGCAGTTGTGCAAGTTCCTTACCATGTATTAGAAGGTGATATTATTCGCGTCAATACAGAAACAGGTGAATATTTGGATAAAGTAAAATAAGGTATTTTATGGCAAAGATTCTAGTTCCGCTTGGAAAAGGGTTTGAAGAGTTAGAGGCAATTTCTATTATTGATGTACTAAGAAGGGCAGGTTGTCAAGTAATCATAGCTAGTTTAAAGGACAATTTAGAGGTTTTATCTCAAGGCGGAGTGAAGATTATTGCAGATGTTGATGTTTCCAAAGTCGAAGCAATCAAAATAGATGCTGTTGTTTTTCCGGGTGGTTGGGAAGGAACGGAGAATCTTATTGAGTGCAAAGAGCTTAGAGAGCTTGTTTTGGAAATGGATTCTCAAAGAAAAATAATCGCGGCAATCTGTGCTGCACCTTATGCGCTTTTTAAAATGGGCGTTTTGAAAAATAGAAATTTTACTTGCTATCCTAGCATTGAAAAAATGATAGATAATCCTAATTATCAAGATTCTAAAAATGTTATTCACGATGAAAATATTATTACTTCAAAAGGACCAGCGACGGCTTTAGAGTTTGCATATTATCTAGTAAAAACCCTTGTTTCGTCTCAAAAAGAAAAGGAAGTCAAAGAAGGGATGTTGTTTATTTGAAGTTTTTTAAAGTAGGTATTTTATTTGCTATTATTGGATTATTATTAGCAGGTTGTTTGGCGGGGTATAGAAATCTAATTTACAATCCTCAAAACATTACCAAAGAACAAGTTGTTAAGGAAGTTATCCATAATGCTTTGGAAACCACTGTAAGTGAGGTTTTGGACACACAAGAACCTATCACAAAAACCATCTCCATAGAAAATATTATTAAAAATCTTAAAACCCATTTTGAGCAGGTTGTAACACAATTGGTCCAAAAAGCTGCAAAAAATTGGGGTAAAGATAATGCTGTAACAGCCTCTCAAGAAGTGTATGTAAAATATACAGATTCTTATCTTTCTAAAGCAGAAGTTGATTTTTCAAAAGGAATAATTTCTGTTGCGACTTTGGATACAAAGGATCCCAAAAAGGCACTACACAAAGCAATTGTTGCAACTCTGCTAACTCCAGAAGATCCAGAAAAAGTGGATTTGTATTCAGATAAAGAGATTACTTATAGCGGCAAGCCTTATTTGGCAAATTTAGTAAAAGACAATGAAGGTGTAGTGGTATTGTATCCTTGGAGGGCGAATCGCTATGCAACTTATTTGATTGACAATGCTTTGAAAACTAAAGATATCACAGAAGATGGAAAAACCAAAAAAGTGTATTATGTGCAATTTAATATGGTTGCAGATAGAGAAATACAAAGCGAGCATAAATATGGCGAATATGTTGCACTTTATGCAAAAGAATATCAATTAGAGCAGGCTTTAATTTTTGCTATTATCAAAACAGAGAGTAGTTTTAACCCCTATGCAGTAAGTCATATTCCCGCATATGGTCTTATGCAAGTCGTGCCTGCAAGTGCGGGGAGAGATGTTTATAAGGCACTCAATGATAAAGATGGAGTCCCTACAAAAGAGATGCTTTTTACGCCAAAAATTAATATTCAATACGGTTCAACTTATTTAAATATTCTCTTCACTCGTTATCTAAAGGGGATTAATAACTCCCTCTCTCATGAATATTGTGTGATTGCAGCGTATAATACAGGTAGTGGAAATGTGCTTTCAGTTTTTCACAGCGATAGAAAAAAAGCAATAGAAGTCATTAATTCTATGACCTCCTCTGAAGTGTATCGGAAACTTCGAACTTCTTTGAAATATGAAGAAGCACGCAACTACTTACTTAAAGTTACAAATGCCAAGAAAGAATTTCAACAGACTGCTACAAATACACAGGATTCTGGGATTTTGCTTAGTGTGAGATAATGGAAGTTTTTGAGATTGCTCAAGCCCCAAAATCTTGTGGTTATTTGGAAGGGATAGAAGCCAAATATCGTTATCTTTATATCAAAGAATGTAGCAAAGAGTTTTATGATTTGCTGCTTCAAAGAGGTTGGAGAAGGTTTGGGAATTATTTTTTTGTCCCTATGTGTGAAGGTTGTGAATCTTGCATTTCAATCAGGCAAGATTGCGAGGCATTTAGTTTTTCAAAATCTCAACAAAGAATCCTAAAAAATCCTTTGACTTTGGAAATTTCAAAGCCAAGAGTAAGCAAAGAGCATTTGGAATTGTATGATAAATACCATTGTGTGATGAATTCCAAAAAAGGTTGGCAATATCAAGGCATTTCTTTGGAATCTTATTATGATACTTTTGTTAGGGGGTATGAGGATTTTGGCTATGAATTTTGTTATTATTTTGAAGGGCATTTAGTGGGTGTTGCATTGGTGGATATATTGGATAATGCAATTTCTGCGGTTTATTGTTATTATGATCATAATTTTGCCAAATATTCTATTGGTAGCTATTCTATCCTTAAGCAAATCGCAATTGCAAAAGAGTATAATATTAAATACTTTTATCCCGGATATTGGATAAAAAACCATTATTCTATGGGCTATAAAGAGAAATTTAAACCCTTTGAGATTCTTATTAATCGACCGAATTTAAATGAAGAGGCTATTTGGAAAAAGGAGGAATCTTGCATTACACAAACTTAATTTCACAACTCTTTGAAAAAATTTCACATTTTGCTTTTTATCCTAAAATACAAATTTTAATCAACAAATTTTATATTAGAATCTTCAATATTAATATGGAAGAGTTTGATACTTTGCAGAGTTATCCTACATTAAATGCACTTTTTACGCGCTCACTGGTAAAAATGAGAAGCTTTGATAAAAGTGAAGTGGCAATGATCGCACCTTGTGATTCTGTGGTTATGGAAAGTGGAGTGTGCAAGGAAAATCTTGCAATGCAGATTAAAGGAAAAAGCTATAAAATCGATGATTTTATTCATCACAAAATAGATGAGAATTTCTTTTATGTTAATTTTTATCTCTCTCCTAGTGATTACCATAGATTCCATGCACCAGTTGATTTGTGGGTGAAAAAAATTGCGTTTATACAAGGATTGCTTTTGCCGGTCAATGAAAGGTCGCTTTATAAAAATGAGAATCTATTCATCAAAAATAAAAGGGTGGTTTTAGAATGTGAAGATGAGTTTGGTAATGACTTGTATTATGTGGCTGTTGGGGCATTAAATGTGGGGAAAATCCAAATTAATTTAGAATCTAAAATCGCTAATTTAAAAGAAAGTGAAAGTTTTTGTTATGAAAAGCCGATATTTGTCAAAAAGGGTGATGAATTAGGCTGTTTTCAAATGGGTTCTACAATAGTGATGTTTTCTAAAAATTGGGAGTATAACCTAAAGATAAAAGAAAAAGTGCTTTTTGGGCAACAAATCGCGAAATACAAAGGATAAACAATGCAAGCAAGAATCAAAGAATTGTTAAAAAAACACGATGTTTTATTGGTGGCACATTATTACCAACGCGATGAGGTTGTGGAGATTGCTGATTTGAGTGGTGATAGTTTGGAGCTGGCTAAAAAAGCCTCTTGCAGTCCTCATCAAAATGTGCTTTTTTGTGGTGTTGGGTTTATGGGACAGAGTGTGAAGATACTCTCGCCTTCTAAACGCGTATTTATGCCAAAAATTGCTTGTTGCTCTATGGCAAGAATGATTGATGATACCTATTTTGATAAGTCAATTGAGAAATTAAAAGAATATGGAATTAATGAGATTTTTCCTGTCACTTATATCAACTCAAATGCAGAGGTTAAGGCTAAAGTGGCAGAATTGGGAGGTGTGGTTTGCACGAGTGCGAATGCTGCTAAAATTATGGATTATGCCCTAAAACAAAAGAAAAAGATTTTTTTCTTGCCTGATAGGTGTTTGGGGCAGAATCTTGCTATGCAAAATGGTTTGAAAAGTGCAGTTTTGGGCGTGGATTCTAAGGAAGTGGTTTTGGAAGCAGATGTGATTTGTTATGATGGATTTTGTTCAGTTCATCAGCTTTTTACTCCAGAAGATATTGATTTTTATCGTGAGAAATATGAGGGGATTTTGGTAGCAGTGCATCCAGAATGCACTCCAGAAGTGGTGAAAAAGGCAGATTTTGTTGGCTCTACAAGTCAAATTATTCAGTATGTTCAAAGTCTCAAACCTAGTCAAAAAGTGGTTGTTGGCACAGAATTTAATTTGGTTAATCGCCTAAGAAAGCCACACAATGGAATCCAAAATACTTTTGTATTATCTTCAACAAAGCCCGAATGTCCTACAATGAATGAAACAACTTTGCAAGATGTTTTAAGCGTTTTGGAGGCATTAGAGAGTGGAAAACCCTATAATGAGATTCTATTAAGCCAAGAAGTGGCTATAAAAGCCAAAAAGGCTTTAGATAAAATGTTAGAGCTTTCATAAAGGAGATTTAAATGGAGATTTTGTTAGATGATTTTTTAAAGGCGGTTTTAAAAGAGGATATTGGCAGGGGTGATTTGTATTCTAAGATAGAGAATAATATTCAAGTTGAAAGCTATATTTTGGCAAAAGAAAGCGGGATTTTATCAGGCAGGATTTATGTAGAGAGGCTGTGTAAGTTGCTAGGAATTGAAGTGAATTTTGTCATCAAAGATGGAATGGAATTTAAAAAGGGTTCAAAATTGGCTACTTTTAGTGGCAAAATGAGCGAGATTCTAAGTGCAGAGCGTGTGATTTTGAATCTTTTGCAGCATTCAAGTGGTATTGCAACGCTTACAAGAAAGTATATTGATGCAATGCAAGATAGCCCTTGTGTGCTTTTGGATACGCGTAAAACTCGTCCTTTGCTTAGAGAGTTTGAAAAGTATTCGACTTGTAATGGAGGGGCGGTGAATCATCGCCTTGGTTTAGATGATTGTTTGATGTTAAAAGACACTCATCTTTCAAGAATTTTATCTTTGAAGAAATTTATTCAAGAGATTAGAAAAAAGATTCCTTTTACAACCAAAATTGAAGTAGAATGCGAGAATCTTTTGCAGGCAAAAGAAGCCTTGGAATCTAAAATTGATATTTTAATGTGCGATAATATGGATATACCTACAATCACAGAAGTAGTAAAAATGCGTGATGAAATCGCACCTAATGTATTGTTAGAAGCAAGTGGGAACATTACTCTAGCAAATATTCAAGAATATGCCAAAAGTGGTGTAGATGCTATCTCAAGTGGAGCTATTATCCATCAAGCAACTTGGTTGGATATGAGTATGAAGATTGATTAGAGGTTTTTGGATAGGGAGTATAGGCTTGGAGTATGCAAGATAGAGAAAAGGCTTTTATCAAAACATTAGCTCAAAGCAAATCTACCTTTGGAATAGGTGATGATGGGGTTTTGCTTGGTGATTTTGTGGTGGCAAATGATGCCTTTTTTGAAGGGGTGCATTTTAAGAGAGAATGGGGAAGTTTGGAATCTCTTATCCAAAAATCTTTTTTGGTGAATCTCTCGGATATTTATGCGATGAATGCGATTCCAAAATATGCGTTACTCACTCTTTGTATTCCAAAAGATTTTAAAGAAGCTCGAGAGTTAGCAAGGGTATTTAGCAGAGTAGCAGAGAAGTTTGGGGTAAAAATTGTTGGGGGAGATACTATTGTAGGGGAGAAATTACAGATTGCACTAACGATTTTGGGGGAAAAACAAAAAAAAACACTTTTTAGAAAAAAGATTCAAAAAGGCGATTTTCTAGCCTATCTTAGTCCAAGAAGTCCCTTGAATCTAGCACCAAAACAAGCTTTTGGGAAAAACTTGAGGGCTTTAAAATATGCGTTGAGATTCAATCAAATCTCCAAAAATAGCCGATTTGAGTGTCCGCTTGTGTATCCTAAGATGATTTTTGCATTCAATGATGTTGCAAAAGCTGGAATGGATATTTCAGATGGAATCTTTGTAGAATTAGGGAGGCTTGGGCAGATAAATAAGGTAGATTTTGAGCTTTTGAAGCCTAAGGGTGAGTGGTTTTATTCACCTGAAGAATACCAAATGCTTTATGCTTTGAGTGCTAAAAATCTCAAAAAAGCACAGAATCTTGCAAAGAAATTTCGCCATCATCTTGTGATTTTTGCTAGGACAAAGAGGGGCAAATATCAATCATTAAAGAAAAATTGGCATTGTTAAATGGGTTTAAATATCCATAGAATCAAAAAAACCAAAGTATAAAATCAAAAATCCTCTAAAAAAGCGTTGAAAAGTGGTGGTTTGTAAAATTTATCAATTGATTTTGGATTCTTGAATTTTTGATTTGAGTTTGTGGTTGGGTTTTTTTTGGGATTGCAATTTGGAGTTTTTGAGGAATAAATAATTGGGTTGTTGGTTTTTTGGATTCTAAATTTCAATAAAAAGTAAAATTTATTTTAAAATTTATAAAGTTTTTTAAAAAATCCGATATAGAATTTATAAATTTTATTATTTTAGGCAATAAAAATGTTTAAAACTTTTGTTGGTTTAGTATTGTCTCTAGTCTTGGTAACTTCGCTTTTTGGAGAGGTGAAAGTAGGGGAAACTCTAAGTGGAGAGAAGGCTAAAGAATCTAAAATGGCTCCAAAAGGATTGAAAACTTTCGCCATAGAAGATTATAATCTTTTAGCTAGTGGAAGTTCATCGGTAGTTAGTTTGGAAGATTTTGATATTTATTATGATGTGAATATTTTAAATATTATTATGATTGATTTTAGAAATACTAGGCAAGGAGCTTGGGAATGATAACTTTGAATAATGGATTAAGTTTGTCTTTTGCGACAAATTTGGCTTTAGAAGCTAAAAAAGATTCAAATGGGACTAGTTTATCGGCTATTGCTGGAAACAATCATATAGAAATAAATGATGAAACTCTTAAAAAACACGAATTGCAAATGAAGACTGATGCAATATTAAATGGAACAAGATCGTATTTTATGGGAGTTTTAATCGCCATGATAAAGCAATAAAGGACCCAGTGTTTGGCTATTATAGAACTACAGAGAGAACCTCGCTTTTTAAGGAGACAAGTCAGCTAAATGACTATGGTAGAAGTAATATCCTAAAAACGCCGGTGGGAGATATGGAGGTGTTTTTGGATTTGGATGGAGATAATGACAAATATGGAGTGGGCAAATTAAAAAGTATGGGGCAGTTGCTAAATCTTGATGTCAATCGCGATGGAATCCTAAATAGAGAAGATGACTATTTTGATAAATTAAAGCTTAGGGGGTATAACTCTAAGGGTGAAGAGGTGGTTTTAAAATTTACTGATGTTTTTAAGGATTATGATTTAACGCGTTTTGTGGAAAAAAGAAAATTCTCTAATCAAACTTGGAGTGATGCAGAGAATCCGCTAAAGGGTGGAAGCAATAAAGGAACAAATTATCGGGCAATGCACCAAATAGAAAATGGCACTGCATTTTTTCGTCCAGAGGAAAGCTATAAGAAAATTGATGGGGATGTGCTAAAAGCACTTTTTGAAGCTTATGGTGATGAAGATGGTTGGATTACGATTATGAATGAACAGCCTTTTGATCCTTTTCATCCAAATGATCCTTATGGTCCATCAATGGATAATGTGAATCTTTTTGGAGTAAATGGACTTTTCCATAATTTTGCCTATGCTAAGAAAGGTTTAAATGGACAAACAAGGCTAGAATCTTTTAATATCTCACAAAATTTCTATGGTTATAAAGACAAAATGAGCAAGAGAGAGCTAATAGAGCGGTATGGTGGCACAAATGGCATTTCAAATGGGCAATATTCTTATTCTTGGGAGATGAGGCAAAGGTTTAATGCAATGTATGAGGACTACCATAGTGCTGATGCAACTTTTGCTAGCAAATTAGCCATAGAAAGATAGTTTCAAGTGGTTACAGGAGAGAAATTTACACAAAATAAATTTGAAGATTATTATAGGGGTATTAATGACCCGGTGGAAACTACGAAATATTTAGCGACTTTGAAAGATACTGATTCGGTGGTGGCAATGCGGTATAATGAAAATGGAAGTATTACTTTGAAGTTTAATTCTGGGAGAACTTTGAATGTTAATGAGTTGTATGGAGATATGGGAGAGTTTAATTTAAGTGATAGAAACAATAAAGAAATAAAGCAGATTGACACACAATTAGGAATCCCAACAGATAATGGAGTGGATAATCTTGCTTCTCAATTTGGAGTGATAAACAATGGAGAAATGAAGCCCTTAGCAGAACTTGGAGTGGAGTTTATCCAAAAAACAATTTTTGCTAATGGGCAAAATGCCTTTATCTTAACAACCGATGATGGTAAGGAAATGGTGGTGGAGAATCTCTATAAGATTCGCAGTGTGGAAGATATGGTGAGATTTGGGGAAATTGATGAGGAAGAGAAATTGAGAATCAAATACGAATGGGACGCATAAAATAAACTTTACAGAATCTTTACAAAGAGTGTAATTTCTTTTTACAAACACATTTTATACTTCTAAATATTTTTAAATTTAGGAGTTAATATGAAAAAATGTTTGTTAGGGATTTTGGCTGGTTGTATGCTTGGTGGTGTGCTAATGGCACAAGATATTTTTCCTATTTCAAGAGAAATGGGTTCTGGGACTAGGGGGGCATTTGTAGAGATTTTTGGAATCCAAAAAGAAGTAAGAAATAAAAAGGTTGATGCTACTACTCAAAAAGCAGAGGTTACAAACTCAACAGGAGTTATGATGACCACAGTTGCAAACTCTGCAAATTCTATTGGTTATATTTCACTTGGCTCTTTAAATGATACGATTAAAGCAGTTAGTATTGATGGGGTTAGCCCGAGTGTGCAAAATATCAATAACAAAACCTATGGGATTTCTCGCCCCTTTAATGTTGTTACAAAGGCTATGAATCCTGTGATTGAAGATTTTTTGAAATATGCCCTTTCAAAAGAGGCTAAAGGGATTGTAGAAAAAGCAGGATATATTTCAGTAGCAAAAGATTCTTATGTAAGCACAAAGCCAAGTGGCAAGATTATTATTGCAGGTTCTAGCTCTGTAACGCCTCTTATGGAAAAACTCAAAGAATCTTATGAAAAAATCAATCCAAATGTAGAAATTGAGATTCAACAATCTGATTCAACAACTGGTGTAAATTCTGTGGTAGAAGGAATTGCTGATATTGGTATGGCTTCACGCGAGATTAAAGAGAGTGAATTAAAAAAGGGAATTAACGCTCAAGTGTTGGCTATCGATGGATTGGCTGTGATTGTAAATAAAGAAAATCCTATTAGTAATCTCAAAAAAGAGGATGTAAGAAAGATTTTCTTAGGTGAAATTACAAGCTGGGAACAAGTAAAATAATGATATCAAAAGAAAAGTTTTTTCAAGGGATTTTTGCATTTTGTGCAATCATTTCCACTCTTGCAGTGGGAATGATTTGTATTTTTTTATTTGGGAATGCAATCCCTACAATTCATGAAATCGGATTTATTCATTTTATTTTTGGAATGGATTGGTATCCAACTGAGGGTATTTTTGGAATCTTTCCTATGATTGTGGGGAGTATTTATGTAACGGCGTTGGCGATTTTTATTGGTGTGCCTATTGGGGTTTTAAGTGCAATTTATCTTTCTGCCTTTTGTCCTAAAAAGCTCAAAAAATACATAATGCCAGCAGTGGAGCTGCTAGGAGCTATTCCTTCAGTTGTTTATGGATTTTTTGGGCTTGTTGTTGTAGTGCCAATTTTGGCGGATATTTTTAGTGGCATACCCGGAAAAAGCGTTTTGGCTGCCTCTATTATTTTGGCAATTATGATTCTTCCAACAATTATTCTAGTTTCAAAAGCAGCTTTAGATTCTGTTCCAAAAAGTTATTGTGAGGGTGCATTGGCACTTGGTGCAAGCAAAGAAAGAAGCGTTTTTTTTGCTAGTCTTCCTGCGGCAAAAAGTGGGATTCTTTCTTCTATAATTTTGGGAGTTGGGAGAGCTATTGGGGAAGCAATGGCTGTGATTATGGTAGCAGGCAATCAGGTGCAAATTCCAGAGAGTGTCTTAGATGGAGTGAGGACGCTTACTACAAATATTGTGCTTGAAATGGGCTATGCGACAGATTTACACAAGGAAGTTTTGATTGCTAATGCGGTAGTTTTGTTTGTGTTTATTTTGCTTATCAATGCTTGCTTTAATGCGTTAAAAAGGGAGGTAAAATGAAAAAAGCTAGAGTTGATTATCTCTCTATTTGTTTGTCTTGGTTGTTGAAAATATCGATGTTTAGCACTTTGTTTGTTTTTTTTGTTTTGATTGGTTTTATCTTTTATAAGGGAGTGATGTATCTTTCTTGGGATTTGTTTGCTTGGGAATATACGAGCGAAAATGTCTCGATGATGCCTGCCATCATTAATACAATTAATATGGTGCTTTTTTCACTTCTAATTGCACTTCCATTGGGGATTTTTGGTGCGATTTTTTTGAGTGAATATGGGAATAAAAAAAGTCGATTATTAAATCTTATCAGGGTTGCTTCAGATACTTTGGTTGGGATTCCTAGTATTGTGTATGGATTGTTTGGGTATTTGGCATTTGTAATTTATTTTGGGTTTAGAACAAGTTTTATAGCGGGTGTTTTAACGCTTTCTATTATGATTTTGCCTTTGATTCTTAGGAGTTCTGAAGAGGCATTAAGAAGTGTTCCTATGAGTTTTAGAGAGGCAAGTTTTGCTTTGGGGGCTGGTAAATTAAGGACGATATTTGCGATTATCGTCCCTGCTGCGATTCCGGGAATTTTGGCAGGGGTAATTTTGAGTATCGGGCGGATTGTTGGAGAGAGTGCGGCATTGCTTTATACTTCAGGAAGTGTAGCAAAAGTGGCTGGAATGATGGATTCTGGGAGAACTTTGAGTGTGCATATGTATGCTATTTCTAGCGAAGGACAACACATTAATCAAGCTTATAGCACAGCGATGATTTTAATTTTAATTGTGCTTGTGATTAATATCGTATCAAACTTGATAGCAAAGAAACTTACTAAAGGGTCATTATGAAAAATGTTTGTTTTGAAATAAAAAAAATGAATTTATATTATGGGAATTTTTTGGCACTAAAAAATATTAATATGCAGATTAATAAAGGAAAGGTAACGGCTTTTATAGGTCCTAGTGGGTGTGGAAAATCTACTTTTATAAAAAGTCTAAATCGAATGAATGATTTAATTGAGGATTGCAAGATTGAGGGAAAGATTCTCTTTGATGGTAAAAATATTTATAAGGATTATGATGTAAATATCTTACGCAAACGCGTGGGTATGGTGTTTCAAAAGCCAAATCCTTTTCCTATGAGTATTTATGATAATATCGCATTTGGTCCAAGAACGCATGGGATTAAAAAGAAGTCCAAATTAGATGATATTGTGGAGCAGAGTCTAAAAGATGCGGCTTTGTGGGAAGATTTGAAAGATAGATTGGATAAGAATGCTTTGGGGCTTAGTGGGGGGCAACAGCAGAGATTGTGCATTGCTAGGACTTTGGCGGTGAATCCTGAAGTGATTTTGATGGATGAACCTACAAGTGCATTGGATCCTATATCGACTTTAAAGATTGAAGAATTGATTATGAGATTAAAAAAGGAATATACTATTATTATTGTTACCCATAATATGCAACAAGCCGCTAGAATATCAGACCAAACTGCCTTTTTTCTACTAGGTGAAGTGATAGAATATGATGATACTAGCAAAATTTTCAATAAACCAAAAGATAAGAAAACACAAGATTATATTAGTGGAAGATTTGGATAATATGATAAAATTTGTTTCAAAAATGAGGTGCTTTTTTGATTTATGTATTAGAAGATGATAATTCAATTTTGGAACTTATTTTGTATGCTTTGAAATCTCAAAATATAGAGGCTAAGGGGTTTAGTGAGCCTTTAGCCTTGCAAGAAGCTATCAAAGAAGAGATTCCCCAAATTCTTATTTTAGATGTGATGTTGCCGGGTATTAGCGGGTTTGAAATTTTAAGAGAAATTAAAAATAGCGAAAAAACAAAGGGAATTGCTGTTTTGATGCTAAGTGCTTTAAATAGCGAATTAGATAAAGTAAAAGGGCTAGATTGTGGAGCAGATGATTATATTACAAAGCCTTTTGGGGTTATGGAATTTCTAGCTAGAATCCGAGCTTTATTGCGTAGAGTAGAGACAAAAAAAGATGAAATTATTTTTGGGGAGTTGGAGTATTCTAGTGTCAAACATAGTGTTACATTAAGAGGGAAAAAAGTGGATTTAACACTAAAAGAATTTGAGATTCTTGGGCTATTGCTGAAAAATATTCAACGCGCATTTAGCCGAGATGAGATTTTGGAAATATTGTGGGGCGATAGCTATAATGCAGAAAGTCGCAGAGTGGATATTCATATTAAAACATTGCGTCAAAAGTTGGGGGATTTTGGAGAGCATATTAAAACTATTCGCGGCATTGGTTATCAATTTTCAAGAGAGATTTAGAATTTAATGCAAAAAAAGATTTTTTATTCTATTTTCAGTGCTTGTCTTTGTTTGCTGATTTTTGTGAATATATTTTTTGTGTTTGCCCTAGAGGGATTTTTGCAAAAAGAAATGTTTATACAATTAGAAAAACAAGCAAAAGCAATCCAGCCCTATATTCATAAAATATTGCAAAAAGATACCGATGATTTTTTTGAATTTTTGACAAAAAATCATTATCGCTTGAGCGTGATTAGTGCTAATGGAAAGGTATTGTATGATAATCAAGCAGATATTGGCAAAATGGAGAATCATTCCAAAAGAGAAGAGATAAAAAATGCTATTGCAAATGGGGATTCAAAGATAGTCCGCTATTCTAATACTTTGAAAGAAAAGACATTTTATTATGCGTTATTTTTAAAAGAGCAAAATGTTGTTTTGAGGCTTTCAAATACGCAAGAATATATTGTGGGATTGTTTGGGGAGTTTATACCTTATTTTGTGTTTGAAATTCTTGTATTGCTTGTTGTTTTGTATTTGCTAGCAAAGATTCTTACCAAAATGATTTTAAAGCCGATTTTAGAGATTGATTTGGAGCATTTGAGCGAAGATTCATTGTATGGTGAGTTGCATAGTTTTGTAAAAAAAATTAAAGATCAAAACAAAACAATTAAAAACCAGTTTAAGCATTTGAAACAAAAGCGACAAGAAATGCTTTTATTGACTGAAAATATGAGTGATGGGCTGATTTTGTTAAATCGGCATGGAAGTATTTTAAATATCAATAAAAGCGCACAAGCGTATTTTGCTAATCTTGAGGGAATTAGTAGTATTTATCAATTAGAAGATTCTAGATTTTTAAAAATTGCTTTAGAGTATTTGAAGGAATTTAAAAAAAATAAAAAACGGGATAATAAAATTTTGCAAATGCAGCTTTTGGGGTATGAGTGTGAGGTGGTTTTTTCACCTATTTTTTCAAAAAATGAGAAGTTTAAAGGAATGGTGATTGTTTTGCGTAATATTACAGAAAAGAAGCTTGCACAGAATCTGCGTAAAGAATTTAGTGCAAATGTAACGCATGAGCTAAAAACCCCTTTGACTTCTATTTTGGCTAGTAGTGAAATGATAAAAAATGGTCTGGTGGCAAAAGAGGATTTGCCTGAATTTATTGATAAAATAGCCTTAGAATCTAAAAGGCTTTTGGAAATGATTGATGAAATTTTGAAAATATCTTTTTTGGATGAATGCGATGAGGAAGTATTAAAAAGAAATAGAATCAATCTTAAAAATATGGTTTTAAATGTTATCAAAAGATTGCAGCTAGTGGCACAAAAGAATGATATAGCAATCATTCCAAAATTAGAGGATTGTTCTATTGTGGGTGTTAATGAGCTTTTGGAGAATCTTATTTTTAATCTTTGTGATAATGCGATTAAATATAACAAAAAAGGTGGATTTGTTGAGATTGTCTTAGAGAAATTGCCTAATGAGGTGGTTTTTAGGGTTAAAGATAGTGGAGTTGGGATTCCAAAAGAGTATTTATCCCGAATCTTTGAGCGGTTTTTTTGCGTAGATAAGGGTAGGAGTAAAAAGCTTGGGGGCAGTGGGCTTGGATTGTCTATTGTTAAATCAGCTTTGAAATATAATAATGCACAAATTGAAGTAAAAAGTGAAGTTGGCGTTGGTAGTGAGTTTATTGTGCATTTTAAAATTTGAAAATAAAGATAATTTATGAGGATTTAAAAAAACTACAAATATCTATCTCTAGGGCTTTAGAGATTTTATATAAATGTTCTAAATTGAAATGTTTTCCATATCTACAACATTCGCAATTTGAATAAAATGCTACGGATTTAATTCCGATTTCTAATGCTAAATCTAATTGCGAGATTCCTTTTTCTTCTCTTATATTTCTAATGGTTTTGGAGATATTTTGATAAAAGTTCAAGATTTCTTCTTCTGTGGCATTACCTAGTTGATTGTCCATCTTTAATTTATCCTATAGGATTAAATTTTATTTAAATTTACAATGTTATAATGCTAGTTTCTATATCCTATAGGATAAATTTATTGAAAAGGTTCAATGATGAAAAAGATATTTATTGCATTATTAATGGCGGTTTCTACTAATTTTTGCTTAGCGGCTGATGATGAGTTGGCAAATGATATTAAGAACAAGGCTATTGATATAGGGTTTGGTGCAATTAGTGGATTTTTATCTGGAAAAAGTAGTGAAGAAATTACTAAAGATGCTAAGGAACAAGCTATTGATGCCACTAAAGAAACAGCTGATAAAAAGCTTAATGAGATGAAAAAGTAGTAAATCCCCCTAATTTGTGGGGGGATATTATTTGTTGTATTTTGCTGGCAATTTCATCCATTGCTTTGCAGAGCGTTTTGTGATTTCCAAGGTTGCATCCATTCCTCCTGCAAGCGAGAAAAGCCAAAATTTGTGTGCATAAAGCCAATCAATTTGTTTTACTTGTTTTTCAATAAGAGTTTTAATCGGTCTTACAGCGATTTTTGCAAACTCTAATTCTTGATGCACGATATAAGATTGCACCGCATCAGAGAAAACTTTGATAAAAGTATCTTCTTGGAACAAAAGTTTAACATCATCAATTTCTTCGATGAGTTTATCCATTTTTTTGAAATTAATTTTTTCGAGTTTATTTTCTTTATTGAGGCGTTCTAGCTCTTCTGTCATTTTGACAACTTTTAAGAAAATTTTTTCTACTTCCTTTTTTCTTTTGTAGCCATAATCCAAAAATTCTTTAATTTTGGTTTGGATATGTTTTTGGTTGGCTTTGATTTGCTCTTTTGTTGGTGGAGTTAGTTTGATTTCTTTTTTTGGGATTTTTGGGAGAGTTTTTAGAATCTCTTCAAAAGGGATTTCTTTGGTCCCTGCTATCCTTGCTCCACCTTCTGTAGAATTGATAACTTCTAAGTTATAAGGGGTTTCTGCAATATCTTTTTCAAAAAAATTCAAAAACATTTTCCACACAGAAGTGGTTTCCACCATTTCATTTCCACCATAAGCTGGGACTAGAATCTTTTCAGATTCATTTTCTTTGCGTTTGTATTGGGTTTCATTTTCTCCAAAAATCGCATCTTTAGAGTGGGTTTTGCCATCTTTTGAAAAAGCTAAATCTTGCCCTATAAAAATACATCTTTCAAATCTTGAATGCACGACAATTTCATAAGCCATATTAGCCGCACTCATTCCAATTCCAGCATAGCCATAATCTTGCAAATCAAAGAATCTTGTATAGCCAAATGGACGCATACTAAAGGATTTAGTGCCTTGAGTGATTGCTTTTGTGGTGGCTTTATGCACAATGCTTGTGAGGGCAAAAATAATTCCTTTTTGTGCTTTTTTGGGAGTTTTGATGAAAAAATCTGCAGTTGGCTCTACGCGTTCTAGGGTTACTACAATATCGGGTTTTATTCCATGTTTGGTGAGAATAGGGAAAGAAGCATCAACTGAAATAATTGTAAGATAGGGTGCATATTGTTTTAAGAGCGGAAGTTGCTTGTATAAAGAAGGTCCTGTAGATACAATCACTGCTGTATCGCAGTTTTTTGCATGAGAGATGAGTTCTTTGAAGCTTGGAGTGGTAATCATTTCTGGGAGATTGTATATGTGATGTTCTAATCCGATAAGTGCATCTGTAGAATCATTTCCCACTGCAATCACATGGTGTTCTAAACTTCTTGTGATGATTGCATTTAATTCGAGGCATTCTTCTGTGTATGTGCCATAATAATTGTTGTAAATATGAAGGGTATAGATCCGAGAGTAAATCCATTGTCCCTCTTGTACAAGGTATTGATCTAGCTCACCAAAACTCGCTGTTTTAGTCCAAAAGATAAGCAATTTTTCATCTAAAATTTCTTGTTCAAAATCCACAAAATTAAGCGCAATATAAATTAGCTCTAATTCTGGTTCAAAAATAAAAAGTTTTTTGAGTGAGGAATTGTTGAGTAAAAATTTATGAAAGATTCCATTGCCCATACCAAAAAAATAAAAAAATGGATAAAGATTATAAGCTTCAAATTCTTTGATTTTTTGGGTAACTTCCACTAAAGGTTCTTGATGAAAAAGAGCGACTTTTCTTTCTTTGTCGTAGATATTAATATTTAGTGGATCTTTGCCGACATAAACTTCGTATTTTTGATTGGGCTCTAATATCTTGAGTTGTGCAGCAAGAAGTGGATTTTTTTGATAAAGTGCTTTTAGATTTTTTTCAAATCTTGGATTGGTATAATCTGACATAGGTTTCCTTCTATAAAGAGTATAAATAAGGTTAAAAGCCCAAAAGGGCTTAAGATTATTGTAGAAGTTGGAGGATATTTTGTTGAACTTGGTTAGCTTGCGCCATCGCAAAACTTCCTGATTGAGCTAGGATATTTGTTTTGGAGAAGTTTGCGGATTCTTCAGCAAAGTCTGTATCGCGAATTTGAGATTCTGCAGATTTTACATTTACTTGTGTAACGGTAATATTGTTGATTGTTGAAACAAGTTGTTGTTGCACAGAACCTAAGTCCGCACGGATTCTATCTAAATGTTCTTGTGCAGATTGTGCCATATCCATAACTGCCATTGCACCCTCTAAGCTTGTAACACCAGCTCCGATACCATTTGCATTAACAGTTGCAATAGAAGCATTTGCATTTGCACCGATAGCAGAGGCGATATTGGCATCAAATTCACCTTTGACACTTCTAAGATTAACAGTGTATTGTGCATAACCAGAGCCAGCTTGGATATTGGTTGCACCAGAGTGTAATCCTACATTTGAAAAGCCAGTTCCAGAGACTAAAATATCTCTTGCGTTAAGGCGAGTGAGAGTTAAGCGACCAACAATTGCGTGTGTTGTCCCAGAAACCCCAGCAAAAGAACCACCACCAAGTATTGTAGAACCGCTTGTAACTTGGACAGAGATTGCTCTACCATCAGTGCTTGTAAGCTGCAATGCTCCAGAAATACTCAAAGATGCTTGAACGCCTGTTCTTTCTTTTTGTGCATTAATGGCTGCAATTAATCTACCATCGCTATCGCTTTTTTGGACATCATTAATATCTCCGATTTGGATTCCATTGATTACTAATCCTCTGATTGTTCCTGAGGCAATTTCAGTTCCGCCTTGACCTATAACGCTATAAGAAGCCCTTACTCCTAGAGTATCTGAATTTTTATTGATAGCTTCTGCTAAAGCACCAATTCCTGTTCCTGCAGAAGTAGAAATTTTCACAGTTTCAATAGCATAATTGTTAGTTCCATCAGTGTTTAAGAATCTCAAAGAAACTTCACCAAAACTATCTGCACCAGCACTCACTATCATTTCAGCGGCAGTTTCATAGCGGACATGCCCGATTTTGTTAGAATTGGTTGGCTGGATTGAAGCTTGGACTGTAACATTGGAGTATGCACCAATTTGGAATTCTTTGTTGGTAAAAGCACCAGATAGCATTTGTTGTCCATTGAAGCTAGTGG
The DNA here is from genome assembly GCF_900638355.1 of Helicobacter pullorum. Lineage (GTDB taxonomy): Bacteria > Campylobacterota > Campylobacteria > Campylobacterales > Helicobacteraceae > Helicobacter_D > Helicobacter_D pullorum. The sequence continues at coordinate 485,828 of NZ_LR134509.1, forward strand.
TGTTTGCAATATTGTCTAGTTCTTCCATTAATCTTAAAATATCATTTTGGAGCGCAGTTCTTGTGGTGGTTGTTTGTCCATCTTGTGCTGCTTGTGTTGCTTTTGTTTTGATGGTATCTAAGATTTTGATTTGCTCATCCATTGCTTTATCGGCAGTTTGAATCATACCAATGGCATCATTAGCATTTCTTGTAGCTTGACCTAAAGCGGCTGCTTGAGAACGCAAACTATCGGCAATTGCCATACCAGAAGCATCATCGGCTGCTTTGTTGATTCTCAAACCAGAGCTTAATTTCTCTAGCGATTCAGCCATATTTCTATTATTGACAAGCCCAGAAGTATGAGCATTCAACGCATTAACATTTGTGTATATCCTAAAACTCATTGTGCATCCTTTGCAAAAATTTAAATTTGAAATTTGTAAAGCAATATGTGTTCCACTTTTTGAAAACAAGAAGCATTTATTGAGGTATTTTGGATAAAAATATTTTTGTAAGTAAAGTTTTGCTAGAATCTGCCGATATTCTTTAAATGAAAAATTTTAGTTTTAGGTGTAAAAGATTTTATGGAGATACAAACTCAAGAGATTCTAACAAGATTGAAAGAAGCACAAACAAAAGAAAATATTAATGAATGTGTGCAGTTTATCCGTGCATTTGGGCAAGAATGGCAAGAAAAATTAGAAGATTCTTTGCGCCAAAAAATTGTAGGTTTGCTTAGAGATAGGATTTTGGAGATTATAGTTTCAAAGGGCGATGTTTTAGAAAAAAATATATTGTGGGCTTATGGATTATTAATCCCAAATAAGATTAGCAAAGATGAGAGGTTTTTAAAATATTTTGATTTTTGCGCGCCTTATGTGGAGGATAGCAATATTTCTTATTATGAAAAGCTTTTGTTTATAGAGTTTGCTAGTAGTGCTTTATTGCTTGCTGGAGAGAGGGAAAGGGCAGTAAAATTCTTTTTTTCAAAAATCATTTATTTGAGTTTGAGAGAAAATTATATGGTGGAGCTAGATCCTTTTGTAAGGGAGTTTTTGTATTATTATGAGATTCCTATTGAGTGGATTTTGGAGATTCAAAGGGAGGCTTTAGAATGGGAGAGATTTTCAAAATTAGATGATTTTACTAAGAAAACGATTTTTTTGTGGAATATGCATTGTTTTTGGAATGTGAAACATTATTTCAACCATCTAAAATGGAGAGAGAATTTCCCTACTTGGCTGGATTGCTTAAAGAAGCTATTGGAAGCTGGGAATCTTGATATGGCGATGTATGTGGAATTTTATATTTATCATAAGTTTGGAAATTCCGCACAAACTCAAGAGGATTGGCAAGAATACAATGATAAAGTAGTAAAGCTTGTAGAGCCTTATTATGTAGAATATGGCAAGAATCTTCCTAAATGCAAAGAGAAGGTGGGGGGCAAAAAGGGCGAGAAAATTAAAATTGCAATCATTAAAGATAGGATTGTGGAAAATTCGCCCTATAAGGTTGAATACTCATTGTGTAAGGCTTTAATGCAAAATGAAGAGTTTGCTAGCAAGTATGAAGTGGTTGTATATAGTATGAATTATATTCAAAAAAGTGAAGATGGAATTGGGACAATGCAGAGTTTCGTGCAAGTGGGAGTTCCTGTCATATGTCCTGCATATCAGCTTGTTAGGCAGCATAGCTATTATTATTCGCATTTGCAAAAGGCGTTGTTGATTCGACAATCACTACTTAATGAGGGAGTGGATATTATCATTATCACAGGGACAATCGATTGTGCAGATTTTTTGTTTGCTACAAGAAGTGCACCTAGACAGATTTATTGGAGTCATGGGAATGGAAGGTATGATATTGTAGGGATTGATGAGAGGATTAGTCATGCTGTGCCTCCAACGACACCTTATGTTTTTAAGAGTTTTTCAGTCCCTATGGATATTGAGAAATTCTACAATCCGCCAAGAGATCCAAAGCTTATAGAAGCGGAGAAAGCAAAATATCCTATAACGAAAGATACAGTGGTTTTGGGAGTGATTGGTAGGCTTGTAAAGGTTGATAGCGATGAATATTTGGAGTGCATTGCTGAAGTGATGAAGAAGCATAGCAATACAATTTTTATTGCAGCTGGAAGTGGGAATATGCCGGTAATTAGGGAGAAAGTAGAAAAGCTTGGAATCTCTGAGCGATTCTTTATGCCCGGATTTGTAGATCCACACATTTATGGGCATATTATTGATATTTTTTGCAATACTTTTCCGATGGAGCAGGGGGAGAGTATAGCGGAGTTTGCCGCAAAAGCTAGGGGGGCGTATATAACAAAAATATTATCAGTGTCAGTACGCAGAAGAGCTGTTGATGAGAATTTGTATGGAGACGATTCTGAATTATGGAATAAAGCTTGTAGGCAATTGAATATCAGTATAGAAAGTATTTATCGGGTGGCATATGATGGGATATACGATATTATGCAGCCTGAAGATATTTTGGGATATAAAAAGGCAATAGAATATTTCATTATGCAACATGGTAACATAAAGATAATCCAAATGATTAAAGAACAGATGGAAGTTTATCAGTGTTTTGAAAAATTGAGACTATATAAAAATATAAGAGATGTGATGGAACTTTTACAATGAGTTATTTTGTTTATCCAAGTGGTATTAATGGTACCAGTGTGGCTAAATTTATGAAAATATATTACAATCAAAGGGAATGCTATTGTCTTGATGATCAAAACAATGTTGATTCTTTGAATGAGAATCTTAGTAAAATTGGCAGTCAAGATATTGTTTTGGTAGCTTCAACTAGGCATTATGAAGAAATTACTAACAAACTAGAGAAGAATAATTTAAATTATATAAATGGAATTAAGTGGTGTGGCGCTTTTATTAATGGGGAAATAGATAAAATTAAACAAAAGAATAAAAAATATATAGGTATTGTTATAAGTAATCATTTTATTGAAAATCATTTTGTTGATATTGATATAGATCTTGTCAAAATTGGATATGAAATAATTTATTTTGTTTTTACTGAGGAGCTGTATAAAAAGTACAGTCAAAAAGGAATTTGTTTTTTTGCTCCGCATAGTATTTTAGAAGAAATTATTAATGTTGATTTGATGATATTAGCCAATGGAGAGTCTACTAATAGCAAAGTATTAAGTGTGGATTTGACTCATGGATATCAAGGAATGAGCATCATTCCTTTTATGAATGTAGATAATTATTTTTTACATAGAGCACTGTCTAGGTTGGATTATAAAGTTGTTGGATGTAAGAGAATACAAGAAATTGATCAACAATACTTTAACGATTTGAATGTGGATACTAAATTATTACCTTTTGGCTATTTGAAACTAGATAGTGATTATCTAAAATATAAAGATTATATAGAAAAATATCCTGTAGTATCTAATGAATATGTAATTATAGCTTTTACTTTTTGTGATGAGGTGGAAATTTATCAAACATTGATTGGAGCAATTAAACGAGCTGGAAAAAAAGTCATTATTTCTCCTCATCCTGTTTTTGCTATTGATATATTAAAAAAGATAAAGCAAAATATTCAAAAAAGGTTTTATTTGAAAGATGATTTTAATGGCAAGATGGAAATGTTTGCTTTGTCTTGTTGTCTTATTACAGATTGTTCTTCTATGGGATATACTTACCCTCTAACAACTGAAAAGCCAGTGATTATTTTTTCTAAAGATAAAGATAAATATTTTTATGCTGAAGATCATAGAAAAAATTATTTTGATAAAAGAATTCACTATTTTTGCAGCAATTCTGAGGAATTAATATCAACCATTAATGCAATAGAAACGAATGTTCAAATTTATAAAAAAGCTATCAATGATTATAGAAAAAATGAATGTTTTAATTTTAGTAATTCCAAAAAAGAATTATTAAGATGGATAAAAAATATATGTTAAAGGAATTTTTATGAGCTCAACTATAAATATTAAAATCACCTCCTCTTGTAATTATACCTGTGGCATGTGTCCATTCCATGGAGAGGGATACAGTGCAGATTATTTTCAAGAAAGACCAGAATGGAAAAGAGAAATGTCACTAGAGGAAGTAGAAGCTATTCTTATTAAAGCAAAAGAAGCAGGAATAGAAAAGATAGATTTTACTCCCAATGGAGAATTTTTTACTTATAAAAAATGGAGAGAAGTTTTAGCCTTAGTTCAAAAATATGGTATGCAATCTACTTTAACAACAAATGGTGGATTATTAAGTGAACAAGATATTAAAGACGCTATAGAATTAGGCTTATCACATGTGGCTATCAGTATTGATTCTGTTCATTATGATACTTATAAGATTGTTAGAAAACCAGCCACCAAAAAAGCTTTTGAAAATGCTATTAATGCCCCAATTCTTTTTAAACAATATTCTAATAATATTGTGGGGGGGGGGGGCATTTATGTCCAAGTTCAATTTACAGAGCAACCAGAAAATAAACAAGAAGTTAAAGATATGTTAGATTTTTATCGACCACATAAATTAGATCAGATTACGGTAAATAAAATGTTTGAGACAACAGAGCAAGGAATTATATACAAAGATGTAGCAAGAAAGATTCCAAAATACAAAGTAGGAACCTGTAAGAGTTATGGAGGAAGTTATTTGGTGCAGACTAATGGTAGTGTACTTGGTTGCTGTGGAGAATTTTATTTTTACCCTAAAATCAAGTCTAAAGTTCCCAATATATTTAAACAAAGCCTACAAGAGTGTCAAAAACAATCAGATCATCTTTATTTAAATGATATTGATTTTATCAATTATTGTAAAAATTGCTCCTTATATGCTGTAAATAATTCTGAAGTTTTAGAGAGAAAATTCATTGAATCAGGATACTTTGCTATGCAATATGCAACACAAACAAGATATTTTATCATTCCAGAATATCTTAGAAGCATTCCTCAAAACATTCTTTTATTTATGTATGAAAAAGGAATGGTGAGTGAGATTAAAGAATATGTGAGGGGAGAATTTGCAGATTAAAGCCACAAAAGTAAAAAAACTTCTTATTATCCACTTTCATAACCATATTACTCAACCAAGAGTAAGGCGTGAGTATGATTTGCTGAGGGGGGGGGGGGGTGAATTAAGAGTTAAATTTTGGTATTAATACTTAAAAAATTAATAATATTGGGAGATTGTTATGGGATTTTATAAGGAAGATTATAAACAAGTTGAGTTTTTGATTAAAAAAGGTTTTTTAAAGAAGGGGTTTGATGTTGTTGAGTGTGGCTCTCAAGATCTATTAGAAGATGAAAAGGGTAATGTTATACACGATGAAAACCATCGCAAAAGTTCTAAAATAGCTTATGAGAAATATGATTGTGGTGCTTATGAGTGTATAGACTTAGAGGGATATCATAAAGCCCATAGATTTGATTTAGGTAAGGATTTAAGTAGTGACTATGGATATACTAAGCAATTTGATTTGGTGACATGTAAGGATATAGGGCATTGGATTTTTAATCAAGAGCAACTTTTTGCTAATTTGCATAATTTATGCAAAAAAGGAGGAGTAATTATTTGGAGATCTCCTTTGGGTGGAGGTTTTGCGCAAGGATGTTATGCTTATCACCATTATAAAATTTTGCAATTAGCATTTGCAAATAATTATTTATTGCTAACTGAGGGTTGTTATATTACAGAATATTTGCATGCAACAAGTTTTGGAAGATATTCATCTTTTGATAGAAAAGAAGCGGAAATACTTAAAATGAGTAATGCTGGAGAGTTTGTTGTGGCAGTTGAAGAGTATATGGGGAGAAAAGATAGTTGGAGATATCTTCCGTTGGAAAAGGGGTTACCTTCAATAAGTCCTACTTTATTATTTATAAAACAAGAAGATCAAAAATTTAATCCCCCATTATTTTATTATGCCTCTAATGAAGAAGTGATTAAAAGAAATGCTAAAAGTGTTTTGCAGAATTGTTTTCCTGCAATATTAAAAGGGCAGATTGCTATATTTGGTGCAGCTTATGCTGGAAAGTTAGCAAAAATATTTGCTGATGAATGTGGAGTGCAGGTTGCATGTTTTATTGATGATTATAAGGGTGGAGGGGTTTATGAAGGGAAACCTATTGTTTCTGTTGAGGAGTTTTTGGAGAAATGGCAAAAACAGTGTGATTTTGTTTTGGTGGGACCTTCTCAAAAAGGAGAGATTGCTAGTAGGGTGAAGATTGCTGTTTGCCCATTATATACATATTGGTTTGTTGGGTAAAATTAAGGAAAGAAAGGAGTTAAATGCATTTTTACATTTATCCTAAAAATTGGGATGCAGAGGATGTTGTTGTAAATTTACAAAAAATACAATCTAACTTTAGCTTTAGTTTTATTGATGACGGTGATGAAAAAAATTCTTTGGAAATGAGAGCTGAAGAAATTAGAAAAAATAAAGAGAGCTTGGTCCTTATATGTTCAAAATATCGATACTTTGATTTGGCAAAGCGATTAGAAGATAAAAGAATTGAAAATTATGTAAATGGATTAAAGTTTTGTGCAAAGCGGATTAATGATTATTATTTGGAGTTTTTGAAAAATAGATATCAGACGCAGTATAGTGTTGGGTTACTCGTTACTCAATTACCGCATTCTGATCACATTGCTTCCATAATAGAAGAGTTGCAAAAGCGGAATATTCCAATAGTATTTTTTGTTACAAGTGCGGAGACTTATAAAAAATATCAAATAAAATTTAAAGAAAGTTCGGTCATTATAGCAAGATGTGATTTAATGGCAGAGATTAGCTTTGTAACATTAATACACGCAATGACTCATTATGTTAAAGTTCATTCTAATGTTATTTCTATATTGAATCCTCAAGGATTGCTTGATCCTATCCAGAACTATTTTTATTTTTCTAGAGAAGAAGCGGATTGTTTGGTTGGTTCAAGAGTGGGATTTGATTATATTTTTTGCCATACTGCAAAGATGTATAAATTTTATAAGGAACGGTTGGGTAATTTAATACATTCATCAAAATTAGTACCGGTTGGTTATCCAAGTTTAGATGCATATATACAATCTTATGAGAATGTTGATAAAATCAAAGAGGAGACCTCTAGTAGGCAAACAGTTATTGTTGCTTTTACAGTAATAAAAATAGAACAAGGTAAGGATATATGCGGGTTGGATATAGCCACTTTAAAAGAAATTATTAGCAAACTGCTTAAAGAGTACCAAGTTGTTTTTCGCCCACATCCAGAAGCGGAAAAAAAAGTTTTTATGTTGGAGATTGTAGAACATTTTAAAGAACATGAGCATTTTATTTATGATGTGGCTCCTCGTTTGTCTAATCAGATAATGCAAAAGGCATTAACAATTATTGGAAACCAAACTTCATTGTTGCAGACATTTCCCTTTGCTACTTTAAAGCCAGCTATTATTTTTATAAAAGATAAAGAAATATTTAATAGGCTTTGTATAGATAAGAGTTATCTTGTAGATGATATTGCACATATTTTAGTTCATAATGTAGAGGATATGATGGAAGCCCTTTGCAATATCCAAAAGAATCTATCCTTATCGCTATATCAGCAAATTAAAAAGCAGAGAGAGAGAGAGATTTTTCATATTGGAGAGTCAAGTAAGGCTATTGTTGATTTTTTTGAAAGTATCATACATCAAAAGAAAAAAGATGATGAAAGCTTTTAAGGTTTTTTAGATGTGTGGTATTTTAGGTTATATTGCTAGAGAGAATATCAGAGATACTCAAGAAAAATTCATTAATTCTTTGGGAATGCTATCTCATCGTGGTCCAGATTTTCAGGATTTTATACAATATGAAAATATTTTATTAGGGCATACGCGTTTGGCAATTTTAGATTTAGATTCAAGATCTAATCAACCTATGGACTTTAGGGATAAATACACTCTAGTTTTTAATGGCGAAATTTATAATTATAAAGAGTTAAAAGAGGAGTTGTATTTACAAGGATATAGGTTTCATACTCAAGGTGATGCTGAAGTTTTGCTCTGTGCATATGATTTTTGGGGTGAGAGATGTGTAGAGTATTTTAATGGAATGTGGGCGTTTGCACTTCTGGATAAAGAAAGAAACATTATTTTTTGCAGTCGAGATAGATTTGGTGAGAAGCCATTTTTTTATTTTCAAGATGAAGATAGATTTATTTTTGCTTCAGAGATTAAGGCAATTTTACCATTTCTTAAAAGTGTAAAAGCCAATATCTCTGCCATGATCCCTTTTATTGTGAGGGGTAATGTGGATTGCTGTGATAATGAGACTTTTTTTAAGGGAGTCTATCGTCTAAACCCGGCAGAAAACATGGTGATTTCTTTTAAAACTTTGGAGATTAGAAAGACATACTATTATCATTTGGGGGCTATTGCTCCAAAGGCAGAAAATCCTTATAAAAATGTCAGAATGTTATTGGAAGATTCGGTGCGGCTTAGACTGAGAAGTGATGTAAGGATAGGTGGTTGTTTGAGCGGAGGGCTTGATAGCTCGTGTTTGAATGCACTAATTGCAAAGTTTCATCCTAATAAAAAGGATTATATTGCCATTCATGCTAAATCTTCTTTGCAAGAGAGCGATGAAAGTTGGTATGCAGAAGAGGTTGCAAAATATTTGGGAATTGAATTATGTGTGATAGAACCCACAGAAGATGAGTTTTTGGATTCTTTGGAAAAAGTTATGCAGACACAAGATGAACCTTTTGGTAGCACTTCTATATATATGCAGTATTTTGTCATGCAAAAAGCAAGAGAGCTTGGTATTAAAGTTATGTTTGATGGGCAGGGTGCTGATGAGGTTTTCTTGGGCTATGAAGGGTATTTAAAAAATATTTATAAATATTTTAATGATAAGGGAGAAGAAAAAAATTTTTTTGAGAATTTAAAGATGTTTCGGTATTCTAAAGAAGGTATTTTAGATGGTTTTTGTGGAATAAATGACTATAATATAATGTTTGAGAGGATTCAAAAAAGCAACATAAAGAATAAATATCTTAAAAAAGAAGAAATAAAGCAGATTTTTCACTATGAGACATTTTTAGGATTTAATGTTAAAGAGATAAAGAGTAATAATTTGCAAGCTTTGTTGCGTTATGAAGATAGAGATTCTATGGCTTTTGGCGTAGAGACGCGATTGCCTTATTTGGATTATCGTTTGGTGGATTTTGTATTGTCTTTACCGGTAGAAATTAAATTTCAACAAGGTTATTTGAAGTATCTCTTGCGTAAGTCATGTGAGGATTTGTTGCCAAAACAAATTGTGTGGCGTTACAATAAAATGGGTTTTGAATCCCCTCAAAAAGAGTGGCTGAAAGCATTTAAGAGCGAAATGTTGATGGCTATCAATCATTCTCGAATCTTAAAAGAAATTTTTGATAAAATAGAGATACGAGAGGATAATTTTATGTGGAGATTGTATAATATTGCAAAATGGGAAGAAATTTATAGGGTTGAAATATGAAAAAAATCTGTATAGTATGCGAGGCAAATCCGGCTAAAAATCCTAGACCAAGGAGATTGATTGAAATTCTAAAGGGTAAATATCGGCTTACTGCTATTGGACTAGAAGCTACAGAGATTGATGGGGTGGAAGTTTTGTCTTATCCTTATGCCAAAAAAAGAAATGCTAAAGAAGAACAAGAATTAGAAAATAATGTAGTAAAAAAGGATTATATGAAGCTTGTTCGAATTCCTAATCGCCTTGTGATTGAAAAATATTTACAGGAAAGAGAATTTGATATTATTTTTTGTCATGATTTATTGCTTCTTCCTTTTGTAGTGGAAAATAAAAAAGAGGCAAAAATTATTTTTGATGCGAGAGAGTATTATCCAAGGGAGTTAGAGGACAATGAAAGATGGAAAAGGCTTTTTGCGGGTTTTAATGATTACCTCTGCAAAACCTATCTCAAACAAGTCGATTATATGTATAGCGTGAGTGAAGGAATTGCAAAAGAATATGAAAAAAACTATGGCGTAAAATGTGATGTAATTATTTCAGCAGCCAAATACTATGCCCCCCCCCCCCACTTATTTGTCACGAACCCATCAAACTTATCTATCATGGAATGGCTTCAAAAGAAAGAGGGATTGAAAAAATGATAGAGATAATGGAATACTTAGATTCAAGATTTACTTTAGATTTAATGCTAGTTAAAACTGCAGATGAAGAATATTATAAAAACCTAGAGTCTCAAGTCTCTCAAGTAAAAAACACAAGAATTATCCCTATTGTACCTTTTGAAGAAATTATCCCCTTTACTTCTCAATATGATATAGGATTTTATATTTTGCAACCTACCAATTTCAATGGATATAATGCACTCCCCAACAAATTCTTTGAATTTATCCAAGCAAGATTAGCAATAGCAATAGGACCAAGCCCAGAAATGGCAAAATTAGTCCAACAATATCATCTAGGAATCATATCCAAAGACTTTACTCCAAAATCCATGGCAGAATCTCTTAATAAACTAACCAAAGAAGAAATCTTACAATACAAAGAAAACTCCAATAAAGCAGCAAAGATTCTGAATGCACAAAACGAAGGAGAAAAACTTTTGAAGATTGTTGAGGAAGTTTTATAAAACTATTATAAATAAGGAAAGAATATGAAACCAATCATTAATATGCAAATCACCTCCTCTTGTAATTATACCTGTGGCATGTGTCCATTCCATGGAGAGGGATACAGTGCAGATTATTTTCAAGAAAGACCAGAATGGAAAAGAGAAATGTCACTAGAGGAAGTAGAAGCTATTCTTATTAAAGCAAAAGAAGCAGGAATAGAAAAGATAGATTTTACTCCCAATGGAGAATTTTTTACTTATAAAAAATGGAGAGAAGTTTTAGCCTTAGTTCAAAAATATGGTATGCAATCTACTTTAACAACAAATGGTGGATTATTAAGTGAACAAGATATTAAAGACGCTATAGAATTAGGCTTATCACATGTGGCTATCAGTATTGATTCTGTTCATTATGATACTTATAAGATTGTTAGAAAACCAGCCACCAAAAAAGCTTTTGAAAATGCTATTAATGCCCCAATTCTTTTTAAACAATATTCTAATAATATTGTGGGGGGGGGGGGCATTTATGTCCAAGTTCAATTTACAGAGCAACCAGAAAATAAACAAGAAGTTAAAGATATGTTAGATTTTTATCGACCACATAAATTAGATCAGATTACGGTAAATAAAATGTTTGAGACAACAGAGCAAGGAATTATATACAAAGATGTAGCAAGAAAGATTCCAAAATACAAAGTAGGAACCTGTAAGAGTTATGGAGGAAGTTATTTGGTGCAGACTAATGGTAGTGTACTTGGTTGCTGTGGAGAATTTTATTTTTACCCTAAAATCAAGTCTAAAGTTCCCAATATATTTAAACAAAGCCTACAAGAGTGTCAAAAACAATCAGATCATCTTTATTTAAATGATATTGATTTTATCAATTATTGTAAAAATTGCTCCTTATATGCTGTAAATAATTCTGAAGTTTTAGAGAGAAAATTCATTGAATCAGGATACTTTGCTATGCAATATGCAACACAAACAAGATATTTTATCATTCCAGAATATCTTAGAAGCATTCCTCAAAACATTCTTTTATTTATGTATGAAAAAGGAATGGTGAGTGAGATTAAAGAATATGTGAGGGGAGAATTTGCAGATTAAAGCCACAAAAGTAAAAAAACTTCTTATTATCCACTTTCATAACCATATTACTCAACCAAGAGTAAGGCGTGAGTATGATTTGCTAAAAGGCGGATATAAGCTTTTTGGAATGGGTTATGTAGATTGCCAAAGAGAAGGGGTGGAATTTATTGTTATTAAGAAGCCAAAATGGAACTGGAAGATGAAAATTATTCAAAGATTTTGGCTGTTATTGAGGCAATATGAGAGAGTATATTGGAATCTCCCACAAATAAAAGAGGCAGAAGAGAAGCTAAAAGATTATGAATTTGATATTATTTTAGCACATAATGAAGAGACGATACCATTGGTTTTGAAATACAAAAAAAATGCTAAGATAATTTTAAATATGCATGAATATGCTCCTAGGGAATTTGAAAATTTTTTTTGGTGGAAATTTTATTTTGCTTCTTACAAGCATTACCTCTGCAAAACCTATCTCAAACAAGTCGATTATATGTATAGCGTGAGTGAAGGAATTGCAAAAGAATATGAAAAAAACTATGGCGTAAAATGTGATGTAATTATTTCAGCAGCCAAATACTATGCCCCCCCCCCCCACTTATTTGTCACGAACCCATCAAACTTATCTATCATGGAATGGCTTCAAAAGAAAGAGGGATTGAAAAAATGATAGAGATAATGGAATACTTAGATTCAAGATTTACTTTAGATTTAATGCTAGTTAAAACTGCAGATGAAGAATATTATAAAAACCTAGAGTCTCAAGTCTCTCAAGTAAAAAACACAAGAATTATCCCTATTGTACCTTTTGAAGAAATTATCCCCTTTACTTCTCAATATGATATAGGATTTTATATTTTGCAACCTACCAATTTCAATGGATATAATGCACTCCCCAACAAATTCTTTGAATTTATCCAAGCAAGATTAGCAATAGCAATAGGACCAAGCCCAGAAATGGCAAAATTAGTCCAACAATATCATCTAGGAATCATATCCAAAGACTTTACTCCAAAATCCATGGCAGAATCTCTTAATAAACTAACCAAAGAAGAAATCTTACAATACAAAGAAAACTCCAATAAAGCAGCAAAGATTCTGAATGCACAAAACGAAGGAGAAAAACTTTTGAAGATTGTTGAGGAAGTTTTAGGGTGAGTGGGGTATAATTTTAGAAAGAAACTTGTAAGAAGGGGGCAGTTGTGTTTATTGATAATATCGAGTTTGATTTTACTTCTTTTCCTACCCACTATATCCAAGAAAATAGCATTAGAATTATTCATCACGGAATGGCAAGTCCTGATAGATATATACATAAAATGATAGAAGTTATGGATTATGTGGATGATAGATTTACTTTGGATTTGATGTTGGTATCAACATATTATCAGGATTATTTTAAAACTTTGCAGCAAATGACAAGTAATAGAAAAAACACAAGAATCATCCCTATTGTACCTTTTGAAGAAATTATCCCTTTTACTTCTCAATATGATATAGGTATGTTTTTGGTGCCATTTAGCACTTTTAATCTAAAGATGTGCTTGCCCAACAAATTCTTTGAATTTATCCAAGCAAGATTAGCAATAGCAATAGGACCAAGCCCAGAAATGGCAAAATTAGTCCAACAATATCATCTAGGAATCATATCTAAAGACTTTACTCCAAAATCTATGGCAGAATCTCTTAATAAACTAACTAAAGAAGAAATCTTACAATACAAAGAAAACTCCAATAAAGCAGCAAAGATTCTTAATGCACAAAACGAAGGAGAAAAACTTTTGAAGATTGTTGAGGAAGTTTTAGGGTGAAAAAAATTGTAAGTGTTATTGGTGCAAGACCGCAATTTATAAAAGCTGGGGCTATCAGTAGAAAAATTTTAGAAAATACAGAAATAGAAGAGGTATTAATTCATACGGGGCAGCATTATGATTCTAGAATGAGTGAAGTTTTTTTTAAAGAATTGGAAATCCCTTCTCCAAAGTATAATTTAGGAATCGGCGGCTTTTCTCATGGGGTAATGACGGGGAGAATGATTGAGGGGATTGAAAAGATATTATTAGAAGAAAAACCTAATTTTACATTGGTTTATGGGGATACTGATTCGACTTTGGCGGGCGCATTAGCTAGTGTTAAGTTGCAAATTCCTGTTATTCATATCGAAGCAGGATTGAGAAGTTTTAATATGCAAATGCCAGAAGAGATTAATAGAATATTAACCGATAGAATTTCTAGTTTATTGTTTGCTCCAACTAAAAGAGCAGTGGAGAACCTTCAAAGAGAAGGGTTTGAAAATTTTGATTGTGAGATTGTTTGTAGTGGTGATGTGATGTATGATGTCGCTTTATATTATAAAGATAGAGCTAAAAAGCCCAATATGGTTTTTCCTAAAGAATTTATTCTTTGCACTTTGCATCGTGCTGAAAACACTGAAAATTTACAAAAAATGAAAAATATCTTTGAAGCACTCAATAAAATATCAAGCCAAATTCCAGTGATAATGCCTCTACACCCAAGAACGCAAAATAAGATATTGGTAAATAATATACAAGCAGAAAATATTTATTTTATAGAACCTTTGGGGTATTTAGAAATGGTATGGGCATTGCAAAATTGTGTAATGGTTGCAACAGATAGTGGAGGATTGCAAAAGGAAGCTTATTATTTTAAAAAGCCTTGTATAACATTAAGGGAAGAAACAGAGTGGGTGGAACTTTTGGAAGTAGGTTGTAATTGTTTGGTCGGAGCAGATGTAGAAAAAATATATCAAGCTTTTAAAAAAATGTCCGATATTAATCTAAATTTTGATACTTTATTGTATGGAAATGGTAATGCAAGTCAAAAAATACTAGAGGTTATTGGGGATTTTTAAAATGAAAAAGTTTGGGATTATTGGAATTGCTGGATATATAGCACCACGACACTTAAGGGCGATTAAAGAAACGGGCAATACTCTTGTATGTGGATTGGATCCTTATGATGGAGTTGGAATTATTGATAGCTATTTCCCAGAAGCGGATTTCTTTACAGAATTTGAACGCTTTGATAGACATGTGGATAAGCTAAGAAGAAATGGTCAAGGATTGGATTTTGTAAGCATTTGTTCTCCAAATTATTTGCATGATAGCCATATTCGTTTTGGGCTTAGAAGCAATGCTGATGTAATTTGTGAGAAGCCTTTGGTCCTTAATCCTTGGAATATTGATGCGTTAGAAGATATAGAGAGGGAAAGCGGTAGAAGGGTTTATAATATTTTGCAATTAAGATTGCACCCAAGTATTATGCAGTTAAAAAATCGAGTAGAGGAAGCATTAAGAGTAAATCCTGATAAAATTTTTGAAGTTGATTTGACTTATATTACTTCGCGAGGAAAATGGTATTTTGTTTCTTGGAAAGGAGATATAGCTAAAAGCGGAGGGGTTGCAACTAATATTGGGATACATTTTTTTGATATGTTGCTTTGGGTTTTTGGTGGAGTTAAAACAAGCAAGGTAAATTTATTAGACGCACAGAGTGCAAGTGGTATTTTGGAATTGCAAAATGCGAGAGTTCGTTGGTTTTTGTCAGTAGATTCTGAAACTTTGCCAAAAGAAGTGAGAATGCAGGGTAAGAGGACTTATCGATTGATTAAGCTCGATAGTGAGGCGGTTGAATTTAGTGAGGGTTTTACGGATTTGCACACAGAAAGCTATAATAAGATTTTGGGAGGAAAAGGTTTTGGACTCAAAGAAGCAAGAGATTCTATTGAGCTTGTTCATCAAATTCGCAATGCAGAAGTAATTGGCTTAAAAGGTGATTATCATTTATTTTGCAAGAAGGAGAAGTTATGATGCAAAAAATAAAAATAGGAATCATTACTTATGATATTCCACATCTAAAAACTGAACAACTTTTGTGTAATTTAATTTGTATGGGGGGGGGGGGGGAATTTAATTATTTATGCACTTCCCTTTATTGAGAGAGAGGAAAGGGTAGTGTTGTTTCCTCATCGCCCTTATTCCAAAAAGTCTGTTTCTGCAGAATCTATTGCTATAAGACATAGAATACCTTATAGGCGTTGTCTTAGTGATATGGAAATTGATGGAGAGTGTGATGTGTATTTAGTGGCAGGAAGTAATATTTTGTCTAAAAAGTGTGTAGAGAGTAAGAGGATTATTAATGCCCATCCTGGTATTATACCTATGGTTCGTGGTTTAGATTCATTTAAGTGGGCAATATATGAAGACAAACCATTGGGGGTTACTTTGCACTATCTTAGTGAAGAGACGGATAAAGGGGAAATTATTTCAATAATGCAAACATTTATTTATGAGGGAGACACAATAGAGACATTGGCAAGAAGGCATTATGAGAATGAGATTTATATGTTGTCAAATTTCCTTTTCTATCTTGAGAATCCTACTAATTATTTTGTGGGTATTCAAGAGTGTGAAAGTAAAAGGCGGATGGGTATTGTTATAGAAAGAGAAATGTTAAATAAAGTTCCATTATATGTACAGAGGTGGAAGGTATAAATGAGTAATTATTTCGCACATAAAACTGCAATTATTGATGAAAATGTTAAAATCGGTAAGAATTGTAAGATTTGGCATTTTAGTCATATTTTGAGTGGGAGTGTGATTGGAGAGAATTGTTCTTTTGGGCAAAATTGTGTGATTGGACCTAATATTCAAATGGGTAAAAATTGTAAAGTGCAAAATAATGTTAGCATTTATGAAGGTGTAATTTGTGAAGAGGATGTATTTTTGGGTCCTTCTATGGTTTTTACAAATGTGATAAATCCACGAGCTTTTATTAATCGTAGAGAAGAGTTTAAAGTAACATTGCTTAAAAAGGGCTGTTCTATTGGTGCAAATGCAACAATTGTTTGTGGGATTACAATTGGGGAGTATGCTTTTGTTGGAGCTGGAAGTGTAATTACTAAAGATGTCCCATCTTTTGCTTTGGTTGTGGGGAATCCTGCTAGACAAATAGGTTGGATTGATAAAGGGGGATTGAGAATGCAATTTAATGAGAATGGTATAGCAAAAGATAGTTATGATGGAGAAGAGTATTGCTTAAAAGATGGTGCGATAGAGGTTATAAGGAGGAATTTGTGAATAAAATCGATTTTGCAAATTTAAAAAAAGCCCATATTGCCCATAAAAAAGAAATTGAGGAAGCCATTTTAAGGGTTGTAAGGAATGCAAATTATATTATGGGAGAGGAAGTAGAGAGATTAGAAGAGGAGTTGGTAGAATTCATAGGAGGAGGCTACGCTATTACTTGTTCTAGCGGTAGTGATGCTTTGCTCTTGGCGCTTATGGCTTTGGATATTAATCAAGGCGATGAGGTTATTACAACTCCATTTACTTTTATTGCAACTGCAGAAATGATTGCACTTTTGGGGGCAAAACCTATTTTTGTTGATATTTCTTTGGAGGATTATAATTTGGATTTTAATTTAATAGAATCCAAAATTACCCCAAAAACAAAAGCAATTCTTGCAGTAAGCCTCTATGGGCAACCCCCAAATTTAAGGAAATTAGAAGAAATAGCAAAAAAGTATAATGTTAGATTGATTTTAGATGGAGCGCAAAGCTTTGGTGCAGAGTTTATGAAAAGAAAAGATTCCTTGTATGGTGATATAACAACAACGAGTTTTTTCCCAGCAAAGCCTTTGGGGTGTTATGGTGATGGTGGAGCGGTTTTTACTAAGGATAAGTGTTTGGCAGATAGGGTTGCTAGTCTGCGAATCCATGGACAAAAACAGCGATACATTCATCAATATATTGGAATTGGTGGGAGGTTAGATAGTATTCAAGCAGCCATTTTGAGGGTAAAGTTGCGGTATTTTAAGGGGGATATTTTTTTGAGACAAAAAGTAGCTTTGGGCTATCAAGAGGGCATTAAAAGTGTTGATGCAATATTGCCTAAGGTATTAGAATATCGAACTTCTACTTTTGCACAATATACGATAAGGGTGAAGAATCGCGAAGCATTGCGAGAAAAATTGAAAGCAGAGGGGATTCCAACAGCGGTGCATTACCCATTGTGTTTGCATTTGCAAGAATGTTTTGCTTTTCTTGGGCATAGTTGTGGGGATTTTCCAAATGCAGAATTAGCGAGTAAAGAGGTATTGAGTTTGCCGATGAATCCGTATTTAGAAGATGGGGAGATTGAGTATATTTGCAAGAAGATTAACGAAAGGGTAGAATGAAAAAGGTATTGATTTATGGATTTGGTTGGACTGGACAAAGTATGTTGCAGTTATGTGTTAAGATAGGATTTGAATGTAAGGTGTTGGATGATAATATAAATCTTGATTTTACTCAAGATGATATTTTTATTGATCAAAAAGGAATCACTGAAAATTTTGATATTTATTTTGTATGCATTATAAATAAAGAAAGTGCTAAAGAAGCATATAATAAGCTAAAAGATGCAGGTATTCCTAAAGTGAAAATTAAATTTATTAGTACATATGACTACAAAAACAAAATGGCATTTTTAGTTAGAGAATATTTCAAAGAGCCTAGTCAAGTGCTAAAAAAATGGTTGGAAGATGATCAAAGCATGACATATTTTCATTCTCAAATGAAAGCAATGTTAAATGAGTATTATCAAATCAAAAAAAGCAATGCTGATAGTTTGTTGGAATGGAGCAATAAAATAAGATCCACCATGATAGGACAAACTATTTTTGCTAAACTTTATACGAGTGCTTTAATTAAAAGCGATCTTGCACATATAGCATATCCCGGTTTTAATATTGGAATTTCTTTTGAAAAAAAGGAAGATAAGAACTTTTATTTTGTTCAAAAAATTGATTTTGAAGCAATTATGCAACGCCCTAAAGATGTCAAATTGGTAGCATGTTTTGGTAATAGTGCATTGAGGGTAGAATATTTGCCATTAGAGGATACCATAACAGCATTTTTGCAGAAAAAACTCGGCAAAAAATACATTGTGCTTAATTTTGGGGTAACAGGTTATACAATTTATGAGCAAATGATGCTTTATAATGCATTGGTTTTTCCATTAAAGCCAGAAATTGTAATTTCTTGTTTTGGGGGAACAGATTGGCGAACGGGAATAGTCTCATGCGAACATTTGGTGAAAACACATAAAATGACATACACACCGGGTTTTTATGAATATGCCTATAAGAAGGTAACCAAAAGCGAGCTACCACTTTATAGTGAAATTGGCAATGATCGTAAGGCTATTAATAATAAGATTCTTGATGATGATGTTAATGAAGCTATAGCTTGTAGGTTGAGGCAATTTAATTTAGTAACTAGTGGGGGGGGGGGGGCATTTTATGCCTTTATACAACCCCTATTGCCGTGTAAGTTAAAATGGACTAAAGAAGAGAAAGAAATGAGGGATAAAGAGAGAAAGTTATTAGAGCATACATTGGCTTATCAAAATGAAATCATTGATAATAGGATATTAAAGTATATTGCTGGGTTAAAGGATAAAATACGAGATTGTGATTTTGTTTTTGATTTAAATGAAATATTCCATAAAAGTGAAGAATCTATTTTTACAAATCATTGGATACATTGTAATGCAAAAGGTAATGAAATGGTTGCAGAAAAAATATTTGAAGTTTTGAAGCAAAAGGGAAACGTAGGATAAATGTGTAGCATTTGTGGGGGGAATTATCCGTTAGAATTGGTTAGGAAGGCTTCACAAACAATGGTGCATAGAGGTCCTGATTTTAGTGGAGAATTTAGTGATGGGGTGGTTGCTTTAGCCCATAATCGCCTAAGTATTATTGATTTGGATAGTGAGGCTAATCAGCCCTTTACTTCGCCTTTTTGTCCGCATTTAGTATTGGTGTTTAATGGTGAGATTTATAATTACTTAGAAATTAAACAGGAATTAACTAAGCTTGGAATTCCCTTTTTTACGCAAAGTGATACGGAAGTTTTGTTGCACGCATTTGCATATCTTGGAGAAAAATGTCTTGAAAAATTCAATGGAGATTTTGCATTTTGTATTTTGGATAAACGCGATAGTAGCCTGTTTCTAGCACGAGATAGATTGGGAAATAAGCCACTTTTTTATTATTTAGAAAATGAAAAATTCTTTTTTGCTTCCGAAATTAAGGCGCTATTGCAGATTAAAAGTTTTGAATTTGATTTGCAGGAGGTTTCTAAATGGCTTTTGTTTGGGAATGGAGGAGAGAATAAAACGATTTATAAGGGGATATTGAATTTTCCGCCTGCACATTTTGCGAGGTTTGCTAATGGGGATTTGCAGATAAAAAAATATTGGGAATGTGTGCCTTGTGTAGATTTAAATTTGGGGCAAGATGAGGCATTGGAGAGATTAGAAGAGATTTTAGGTGATGCTGTGCGGATTAGATTGCGTTCTGATGTGGCTGTGGCACTTTCTGTTTCTGGGGGAGTGGATAGTTCGATTTTGGCACATTTAGCAAATAAAATGGGAGCAAAATGCCATTATTTTGGCGTGAATTTTAAAGAATCAAATCAAGATGAAACAAAGCATATCAAGCAACTTCAAAGCGATTTGGGTGTAGAGATTAATTATATTGCCCCTACTTTGGAGAATATAAAAGATGATTTTTTGAATCTTGTGCAAACACAAGATGAGATTTTTCGTAGCTTTTCAATTTATTCTCAATATTTGCTTTTTAAAAGTATCGCACCTTTTTGTAAGGTTGTCTTAGGGGGGCAAGGGGCTGATGAGCTTTTTGGGGGGTATTATCATCACATAGGGCGATATATTTTTTCAAATCCCATAGAATTTGAAAATCGCATTAAACTTTATGGTAATGAAGCATTGAGGGAATATCAATTTGGCTTAAAATGCTCTTTGAGAGATTCTTTAAAAATGCAGTTATTTTTTGAAGATAATCAAGGTGGAATTGAGAAATTGAAGAAAATGGGTTTTTTGATTCCTTCTATGGAGAATCTTTTGGAAAGATTTTTGCTTGACTTTAATCAAGGGCTGTGGCTAGATACTTTTAGATACAATCTTCCTAATCTTTTGCGTTATGAAGATAGGAATGCCATGGCTTTTGGTATTGAAAATCGCACGCCTTTTACAGATTATCGTGTCGTGGAGTTTGCTTTTAATCTTGATTCTAATTTGAAATTTGCTAGGGGGTATAGTAAATATATTTTAAGGCTTTTGTTGGAAAAAATGGGAAGTAAAGAGCTTGCTTGGAGAAAAGATAAAGTAGGTTTTAGTGCCCCAGAGGTGCAACTAATGCAAACTTTAGGGTATAATTATGAAAGTCTTTTTGATATTCGAATGATGGTTTTTGAAGGGCTAAGGGGAAGAATATGATATGGATTGATGTAGCAACTCCAAAGTATGCGATGTTTTTTGCAAGTATGATTGGGGATTTGCAAAAAAGAGGGCATCAAGTGCTTGTTACGACGCGTTATGCACCAAATTATACAGAAGCAAAAGAGATTTTAGAGCTTCATAAAATTCCTCATATTGTGCTTGGGGAATATGGTGGGGCAACGCTTTTGGAAAAATTTGAAGCAAGAATCTTTAGGCAAAAAGAAATTTTGGATTTATTTAAAGCAAGAGGTGTGCCAAAGGTTTTGATTTGCGGAGCGGTAGTTGATAGCGTGCAAGTGGCATATGGGATTGGGATTCCTGTGGTGAATATTTATGATACTCCTGCTTTTACAAAACCTAGAGATGAGGAATGCCCAAAAGAATTAACAGCTGTTGCTAGATTGACATTGCCTTTTTCTAAAATCTTTTTTTATCCCTTTATTTTTCCTAAAGAGCTTATATTGCGTTTTGCACTTGATGATAATCAAATTCAATCTTATCCTTTTATTGATGTGGCTTTGTGGATTAATAAGATTCAAAAAGATTCTAAAAATGACTTTAGAATCCGCTATGGGCTAGATATAAAAAAACCTACAATTTTAATTAGAGAAGAAGAATACAAGGCGCATTATGTCAAAGAAAAGATTCCAACTATTTATGAAGTGATACCATTATTAAAAGAAGAAATGGATGCTAATTTGGTGATTATGCCCCGTTATGAGAAAGAGAGATTAAAAAGGGATTTTGGAGGGATTGCGACAATTTTAGAAGAGAAGTTAAAACCAGAGGAATTTTATCCTTTTATTGATTTGTTTATTGGCGGTGGCGGGACGATGAATCTTGAAGCAGTTTGCTATGGGATTCCTACGATTTCTACACGCTCTATTTGGCTGGTGCATGATCAATATTTGATTAAGAATAAATTAATGTTTTGGAGTCAAGATTGTAAAGAAATCATAGAGATTGCAAAGGTTATGCTTGGCAAAAGGGTAGATTCTAGGAGTTATTTTGTGCAGGGAGAATGTAGCTTTGATGTTATGATTGAGAGGATTGAAAGGGAGATTTTATGTTAGGAGTAGCACTTCTTGGGTGTGGAAGAATCGCAGTGCGACACGCAGAGCTTTTGAGCAAGGGAGAGATAGAGGGAGCTAAGTTAATCTGTGTATGTGATATTGATGAAACGCGTGCTAGAAAATTTGGAGAAAAATACAAAGTGCCTTATTTTGTAGATTTGGAATCTATGATGCAAGAATGTGGTGAAAAGATTGAAATTGTTTCAATTTTGACGCCAAGTGGATTGCATGCAAAAAATACTTTAGAAGTTGCCCCTTATAAAAAACATATTGTTGTTGAAAAGCCTATGGCATTGACTTTGGAAGATGCAGATAAGATGATTGAAGCTTGTGATAGAAATGGAGTAAGGCTGTTTGTGGTCAAACAAAATCGCTATAATTTGCCAGTGCAGAAATTACGAGAAGCTTTGGAATCTGGGAGGTTTGGTAAGCTTGTAATGGGAAGTGTGCGTGTTCGATGGTGTAGGGATAACGCATATTATAAGCAAGATTCTTGGCGTGGAACTTGGGCGATGGATGGAGGCGTTTTTACTAATCAAGCTAGCCATCACATTGATTTACTAGAATGGATGATGGGTGATGTGGAGAGCGTATTTGCAAAATCAAGAACAGCTTTAAGTGATATTGAGACAGAGGATACGGGTGTGGCAGTTTTGAAATTTAAAAATGGAGCTTTAGGGGTAATTGAAGCAACTACTGCAACGCGTCCAAGGGATTTGGAGGGGAGTATTTCTATTTTGGGTGAGTTTGGAAGTGTGGAGATTGGCGGATTTGCAGTCAATGAAATCAAGACTTGGAATTTTCAAAATACTTTAGAGAGTGATAAAGAAGTGGTGGAGAAATATTCAACGAATCCTCCGAATGTTTATGGATTTGGACACAAAGAATATTACTTGCATGTGATTGATTCTATTCTTCACAATAAAAAAGCATTGGTTGATGGATTAGAAGGTAGAAAGAGTTTGGAATTGATTGTTGCAATGTATGAATCCATTGAAACAGGCAAGGAAGTGTTTTTGAGATTCCAGCCCAAACGATGTAAATTGGGGCATTTATGAAAAAAGTTGTTTTTTTGGGTGCTAAAAAAATCGGTTTAAAATGTTTAGAGGAAATGTTTGCTAGACAAAGGGAATTGGATTTTGAAATTGTTGCGGTAGGGACTTCGCAAAGGGGATTAGAAATACAAGAGTTTTGCAAGAAGCATTTGATTAAAGAAATTCAAAGTTTGGACGATTTATTTGAGTTGGAGTTTGATTTGCTCTTTAGTGTTCAATACCATTTAATTCTCACTCAAGCACATATTGATTGTGCAAGAGAAATGGCGTTTAATTTGCATTTGGCACCACTTCCAGAATATCGTGGGTGTAATCAATTTAGTTTTGCAATACTAAATGAAGATAGTGAATTTGGTGTAACATTGCATAAAATGGATAGCGGAATAGATAGTGGAGATATTGTGTTTGAGAGGCGTTTTGTGGTACCTAAAAATTGTTTTGTGGATGAATTGGTAGAATTGGCTAACCAAAAGGGATTGGAGTTGTTTAGAGAAAAACTATCAAAACTGATAAATGGGGATTATTTGTTGAAGCCACAAGATGAGTGTGAGGCTATTAGGAGAGAATTTCATTACCGCAATGAGATTGAAAGTCTTAAGTGTGTTGATTTATATGGGGGGGGGGGGCGTTAATTGAAAAAATTATCCGTGCGACATCAATGCCGGGATTTGAGCCGCCCTATTGCATCATTGGGGGGAGGAAATTTTACTTTGTTTCAAAGTCAAATTCGTGAAGTGAAAATGGGAGCTAATGTGAAAATTGTAGAGCCTTGCAATCTCTATGAATGTGAGCTTGGAGATGAGGTATTTGTAGGACCATTTGTGGAGATTCAAAAAGGTGTGAAAATAGGGGCAAAATCAAGAATTCAAAGCCATACTTTTGTTTGTGAATTGGTAAGCATTGGTGAATCTTGCTTCATTGGGCATGGGGTAATGTTTATTAATGACTTATTTGAAAATGGCGGACCTGCTAGAGATTCTGCTTTGTGGAGAGAAACTAAGATTGGCAATAATGTGAGTATAGGAAGTAATGCTACAATTTTGCCAGTAAGTATTTGTGATGGTGTGGTGATTGGTGCTGGGAGTGTAGTTACAAAAGATATTACCAAAAAAGGCATATATGCTGGGAATCCTGCAAGGCTGATAAGGGAGATTAATGATAGATAAGATTGTTGAGACAATAGAACAAAGACGAAATGAGCTAAAAACACAATCACAAATGGTGGAAGTTATTGATTTTGGAGCAGGGAATCCAAGTGATAAGCGGAGCAAGAAGCAAATGGAAATGGGAGTTAAAGTAGAAATTCCACTCCGTGATTTAGCAAAAATTGGTGTAAAAAAAGAAAAAGCGGAATGTATTTATACGATTTTTTCTTCTTTGGTGCCTAAAACAATCCTAGAGCTTGGAACTTGCTGTGGATTTTCAAGTAGTTATATGAGTTTTTTTGCTCCTAATTCAAAGATTTATACCATTGAAGGGAGTCCTAATATTGCAGAGATTGCTAAAGAAAATCATCGTTTTTTTGGATTATCTAATGTTTCTGTGTTTGTAGGTAGATTTGATATTGTCTTACCAAAGCTTTTAGAAGAGATTTCTCCTATCGATTTTGCTTTTATTGATGGACATCATGATAGAGAGGCAACTTTAAGCTATTTTAAGCAGATTCTGCCCTTTATGGCTAAAGGTGGAGTTATGCTATTTGATGATATTGCTTGGAGCGAGGGTATGAGAGAAGCTTGGAGGGAAATTGTGGATTTTGGTGTTTATAAGAAAATACAAGAGGTTGGAGAAGAGCCTTGGAAAATGGGCGTGTTATGGCTGTGAAATTTTTGGATTTGCAAAAGCAATATTTGAGCATCAAAGAAGAAGTAGATAAGGCGATTTTTGGGGTAATAGAAAAAAGTGCTTTTATTGGAGGAGAAGAGGTTAAGGCTTTTGAGGAGGAGTTTTCGAGGTTTGCTGGCAATGGGGTTGGCACACTTGGGGTGGCTAATGGGAGTGATGCACTAGAGATTGCCCTAGAGGCTTTGGAATTGCCCAAAGGAAGTGAGGTGTTAGTGCCGGCAAATACTTTTGCAGCAAGTGCAGAAGCAGTGATTAGGAATGGACTAAAGATAGTTTTTGTGGATTGTGGGGAAGATTATACGCTTGATATTGCGGATTTGCAATCTAAGATTACGCCACAAAGTAGTGCGATTATGGTGGTGCATTTGTATGGACAGCCTGCCAAAATGAAGGAGATTTTGGAGCTGGCAGAGCAATATTCTTTAAAAGTGATAGAGGATTGTGCGCAAGCCCATGGGGCAGAGTATGAGGGGAGAAAGGTTGGTAGTTTTGGGGATATTGCTGCTTTTAGTTTTTATCCGGGCAAGAATCTTGGAGCTTATGGTGATGGAGGTGCAATTGTAAGTAGAGATTTGACTTTGCTTAAAAAGTGTGAGTGCATCGCACATCATGGGGGGCTTAGGAAATATGAACATAGGATTGTTGGGAGGAATTCTAGGCTTGATGGGATTCAAGCGGCGGTTTTGAGAGTGAAATTAAGGCATTTGAATGCTTGGAATCAAAGGCGTAGAGAAGTTGCAAAGCAATATTTGGAGGGATTAAAAGGGATTGTGGAGTTGCCAGAGGTTAGGCAAGAGTGTAAATGTGTGTGGCATTTGTTTGTGATTCGCACTAAAAATCGTAATGATTTAATGCAGAAATTAAAGGAAAAAGGAATAGAAGTAGGATTGCATTATCCTATCTGCCTACCAAATACAGAAGCCTTTTCTAATAAGCCTTATGTGGTAGAATCCAAAACATCTAATGCAAAGGCTTGGGAAAGTGAGATTCTCTCTCTGCCTATGGGAGAACATTTGAGTGATGAGGAAGTAAAGGAAGTGATAAAGGTAGTCAATGAAGCAATATATTAAAAATGGCAAAGGGCTTGTGATATGGGTTTGCGGTTTAGCAGGAAGTGGAAAAAGTACAATTGGATTTAGTTTGTATGAAGCATTGAAAGAAAAAAATCCAAATATTGTGTATCTTGATGGGGATGAGCTAAGGGATTTACTGGGGCATTATGATTATGATAAACAAGGGCGTATTGAAGTGGCGTTGAAGCGTTCTAAGTTTGCTCATTTTTTGAGTGAACAGGGGCTGATTGTGGTGGTTACAACAATTTCAATGTTTGAAGAAGTTTATATCTACAATAGGAAAACTTTAGAAAATTATTTGGAAGTTTATATTAAATGTGATTTAGATGAGTTAAAGAGGCGTAATCAAAAAGGGCTATATAGTGGTGCTTTAGAGGGCAAAATAAAAAATGTGGTAGGTATAGATATTGCTTTTGATGAGCCTAGGGCAGAAATCGTGGTTGATAATAATTTGCAAAATAATTTAAAACAAAAAGTAGAGAATATTTTATCGCTTTTGGGATGATATTTATGTTTAAGAAGAAGTTGTGAAAAGTTTTAGGGAGTTTGATATAATGCTAGGTTTATTTGAGATTGGAGTGTAATGATGATAAGAAATGCAAATTCGGCAATTGAGAGAGTGCGTAATCAATTTTCTTATAAACTTGGGCAAGCTATGATTGCTTCCTCTAAAGCAGCGGAGGGGGGGGGGGGTATTATCCCTCATAATCTCTTTATATAAAATTAAGAAAAATCATACAAAAAATCATAAAATCTACCAACAAACCATTTAAATTTTTCCACAACTTAAATATCCAAAATTAGATGCTTGTAAAGACTATAATGAAAGCTTAAAATATAAATTGCGCCTTTCTTATTTGTTGGGTAACGCATTGATTGAGGCTGATAAAAATTGGCATAAGGGAGGATATTTAAAACTTTTAAGCAAGATAGAAAAAGCTAAGGCAAGACATAGGGCTATCCAAGAGGTTGTTAGGATTATCCCTAAAGAGAAACAAGAGATAATTTATTGTATTGAGTTAGAGAATCGTGTACAGATTAATTGCGAAAAGATAAATCGTATTTTTCAAGCACATAAAGATTATCAGCCTATAATTGATAATATTTTGCATAATTTTAGTTATTTTTTAGAGAATTTTAGTGAGATAGAAAGCTGGTTGTTATCCAGTGAATTTCATAAGAGGTATAAAAAAGAAAAACATCCTTATCCTTCGCTTATTAATCCAAAAATGGCGGATTATAAAAATATTTCTGCGCAATTAGCTTGGGAGATGAATCTGCCATTGCCGGAGAATTATAAGTTTATATATCTATTTTCCCACGGGGTTGGAGCATTACATTATTCTTATTTTGTTGGGCTTGTTGTGTTAAGAATTGTTAGAGATTTTGCGATGCCTCCAAAATCTGTTGTTGTAGATATTTATAAAATTTTTTATAAAGTTATGAGTAAAAATTTAAATATTGATTATTTTATTGATTTTAGCGATTCTGGAGTTTATAATGAAGATAAAAATTATGAGAATAGAATCAAATTCTTTTCTATGTTAGATCAAACAAAGCCACTTTTATATCATGTGAGAGATCCTTTGTTGCTTATCCGACATTTGGTGGTAAGGAGAGGGCGATGGCATAGAAGTGTAATGATTAAAAAGCAAAGCTTTACTTTACAGGATAGTTTTGATGATGTGTTTGTGGAGAGAGATAAGAGCCATATTAATCAAAAAGTTTGGATTGGATTTTTTCCTATCCTTTTTGTGGTAAGGGGTTATAAAGAGCTATTAGAAATGTATCCAGCAAATCAAATTCAAATTTTAGATACTCAAGATTTACATAAAGCGGATATAGAAGAAAAAATGGTTGGCTTTTTGCAAAAATCAAAATGTAAAATCCCAAAAGAGAGTTATCATAGCACATTAAGTGGTAATGCTTTTAAGGGTGAGGCATATTTATGGTTGCCATTAAAATTAAGCGTTGAAGTTGCAGATGAGCAAAAGATTGAAGTGAATTTTATTAGAAAAATATTTGCAAATCAGCAAGATTTGGTGAGTTTGGCTAGTAAGATAGATTCTTATAAAAGAGATGATGTTTATGATATTTGCATTAAAAGAGATGAAATGAAAATTTTAATGGAAGATAATCAATGTTATTTGAAAGTGTTGGATTATTTGGAAGATTTTGTAGGAAAAATTGAGAGTTTGCTGGATTATATAGAATAGAAGCTAATTATAATTGATGATGTTATGGATCATTTAAGAAATAATACTAAAGATGCAATGCTTTTAAAACAAATTTTAGAGGAAGAGACTATGTTTGTCAAGCGATATCGTCCTGACATTGTGGAATCTTGGGAATATTATCAAGAATTTCTTAAAATCTGTGAAGAGAAGGGGATTTAATGATATAAAAGGTAATAATTTATGGAAACCAAATAATGTTATTTGTTAAAATAATAAGAATAAATAAAAAAAGGAAAATAGATGAAACAAGGTGATTTTACAAAGGTGGCAAAACACTATCATAATCGTCCGGCATATAGTGAAATGTTGTTAGAAAAGTTAGTGAGATGTATTAATGATGAAAATAAAGCAACCAAAGATTTAAAGGTGGTTGAGGTAGGGGCTGGGACAGGAAAGCTAACTAGAATGCTTTGGGATTTTGGAATGCAAGTCTTAGCGGTAGAGCCTAATGATAATATGAGGGAAGAAGGTATTAAATATACACAAAACACAAGAATTAAATGGCAAAAAGGAAGTGGAGAAGCTACAGGAGTAGAATCAAATTTTGCAGATTGGGTGATTATGGCAAGTTCATTTCATTGGACAGATCCCAAAAAATCTTTGCCAGAATTTGCAAGAATCCTAAAAACTGGTATGGGGGGGGGGGGCTATTTTACAGCCATTTGGAACCCTAGAAATATAGTAGAAGGTTCAGTATTTGATGAGATTGAAAAGGAAATTAAGCATATTGTTCCAGAGCTTACTCGTGTGAGCAGTGGAAGTCAAAATGCTAAAAAATGGGAAGATATTCTTATTTCTACAGGGCATTTTAAAGATTGTTTTTTTATGGAATGTGATTATGTAGAGGTGATGGATAAAAATCGTTATATTGGTGCTTGGAAGTCCGTTAATGATATTCAAGCGCAAGCGGGAGAAAAGCGGTGGAATCAAATTTTGTCAATGATAGAAAAGAAAATTGATATCTTTGATAAGATTGAGATTCCTTATAAAATTAGGGCTTGGAGTGTAAGGAAAGCATAAAAAATCCTTCCATTCTAGGCTTTTTAGAATGGAAGGATTTAAAAATGCAAAAAATTGTTGAACAAGTATGGGATTATACAAAGCATGCAAAATTTTATGAGTTTAGACCAAATTATGCACCCGCGACTATTGATATGTTGGTTTCATTGGTGCAAAAGAATCAAAATAAAGAAGCAATTAAAGTTGCAGATATTGGTGCAGGGACAGGTAATTTGAGTATTATGCTCTTAGAGAGAGGTTGCGAAGTAGTTTCAGTAGAGCCTAATGATGCGATGAGAGAAATTGGGATAGAGAGAACAAAAGGACAAAAAATAGAGTGGGTTAGAGCAACAGGAATTGATTCCACACTTCAAAAAGGGGAATTTGATTGGGTGACTTTTGGGAGTAGCTTTAATGTTATGGATAGAGTAGAAGCATTAAAAGAGGCTCATCGTTTGTTAAAACCTAGAACTTATTTTTCTTGTATGTGGAATCATAGGGATCTTAATGATCCTATTCAAAAGATAGCGGAGGATACCATTATTGAGTTTGTCCCACATTACACTAGAGGTGTTAGAAGAGAGGATCAAAGACCTATTATCGAATCCCATAAGGAGCTTTTTGATAATATTATTTATATTGAGGAGGATTTTTATTTTCATCAGAGTTTAGAAAATTATATCAAAGCTTGGCGAAGCGTGAAGAATCCTTATTGGGATTTGGAGACAAAGGAAGGGGAAGAGTTGTTTAATAAAATTACTGATGCCCTTAAACAAAGATTGCCACAAGAATTAGATATTAAATACACAACAAGGTGTTGGAGTGCTAAAAGAGTATAAAAATATTTATCTTTATCCTAATGGAGAGGATGCACAAGCAATTTATGTGATATTAAAAAATTTTAAAACATTATTGAGTGTAGGGGAGATTAATATTTTGGATGATGCAAGAGAGGAAACTTCTCTTGCACACAATCATCAAAGAGTTAAAGAAAATGGAATATTATGGATTGTTCATCAAGATAGGAAAATGTATAATATTTTATTTCAAAATGCTAAAAATTTACCTCAAGAAATTGTGTGTAATGGAATTATTGAGCTTGAAGAGAAATTGTTGGTTTATTTGGAGAAAGTGGAGTTTGCAGAAATACAAAAAAACTCTCCAAATGAAACATTATCTTTTTTAAATTTTGCTAGTTATTTTGCAATGCAATTTTATCTTACTTTAAAAGAGGAAGGAGCATTTTTATCTATACTTAAAGATTTAAGTAAGCAGACTGATTTGTATTTTAAGGGATATTTTGAGCTTTTACCCAAAAGTGTTGGAATTGCTGTAACGACTTTTGGGGGAAACAAGCATTTGGGGGATATTGGAGATATTTTAGAGCAAAAGAGAGTTAATGTAGTTTATGTTTATTATGATGAGAAAGAATTTATAAAAGCACAAAAGCAAACTGGTAAAAACAGCATTTTTTGCCCAATTCAATTAAGTTATATGGGAAGTTTTTTGAATTTATTTGATTTATTTGTTACTTGTCGTATGCCACTTACTTCCCCTAGTTGGGGAAGTCCAACAATTTATGTGTCTCATGCCTTTATTGATCCTGTTGCTGCTTTAATGCAGAGAAAAAGAACATTGGATGATTTTTGGTTTAAAAAGAAAATGGGTATTAATGGATATAGAATCGTGCCTAGTCTTTCAAATTATCAAATTTACAAAGATAAATTTAGTGAATGCGGGTATGAAAAAGAGCTAGTGTGTGGTGGATATCCAAGTTTAGATAAAAATATTTTAGAGTATGAACAAATGGTAGGGGGGGGGGGGCGTAATATTTTGATTGCTATTAATCATCAAGAGAGTATTTTAATTATTAAAGAATTTCTTGCAAGGTGCCAGATAAATCTTAAAGTAAAGCAAAAGGTATATTTTCGCCCTTATCCGGGTAATATTTTGCAAGAAGAAAGTGAGGAAATTGCTAAGGAGTATGCTAAGTATTCTTGGTTTGTTTATGATACCTCTAAGAAATTAGATGTGCAAATTATGCAAGATAGTTGCTGTATTATTGGGGATTATTCTAGTTTGGTTTATACCTTTCCTTTGACTACTTTAAAACCGGCAATTTTGTTGTGTAGAAATAAAGATGATTTAGAAAATGAATATTTGGGGATTAAATTTTATAATCCTATTTTGCATAAAGTTGCTTCAAATGCTAAAGAATGTTTTGAAAAAATACAGGAAATATTAGAAGAGAATCAACAAAGAAGAGAGGAAAATATCAAGGAGTATAGAAAAAAAGAGGTGTTTAATTCAGGAAAATCCAGCGAATTTATTGCAAATTTTATTATTCAAAAATTAGAGGAGATATAATAATGCAGAAATTTATTTCTAAAGCACAAAATCTTAAGAGGTTGCAGGGTAAATTGAAGTCAGCTAAGATACTCCCAATGGTTATTACTTCTTTAAAGCAATTTGAAGAAAAGCAGGAAATTTTAAGGGATATTTTATGTTTTGAGACTTCCAAAGTGATTGTGCGCAGTTCTTCTAAGAGTGAAGATAGTAAAGAAAATTCTAATGCAGGAGCTTTTTTAAGTATTGCAAATGTGCCAAAACAAGAAAAAGAAATAGTGGGAGCTTTGCAAAGAGTTGCACAATCTATGCCGAATTTAGATGATGAAATTTTGATACAACCAATGTTGGAGAATGTTCTAATATGTGGAGTGGCTATGAGCGTCAATAAAGATACGCTAGCACCTTATTATTGTATAGAGTATGATGAAAGTGGCAAAACAGATTCTATTACTGATGGGAGTGCAAAGGAAAAGATAAATTTCTTTTGCCATAGAGAAGCTCCTTTGCCTAACAATTCTCAATTAAAATCTATTATTATGCTTTTAAAAGAGCTGGAAAATATTTTTGATTATCCATTTTTGGATGTGGAGTTTGCCATTGATAAGCAAGGGGAAATTTATTGCTTGCAAGTGCGTCCGTTAGTCATTCAAAATAAAATTAATCTCAATCAATCTTTGCCATTAGAAGCGCTTAAGAGATTGCAGAAACGTTTTTTATCACTACAAAAAACAACAGCAGATGTTTATGGTAAGCGAACTATTTTTGGAGTTATGCCTGATTGGAATCCAGCAGAGATTATTGGATTAAAACCAAAGCGTTTGGCATTAAGTTTGTATAAAGAAATTATTACAGATAGCATTTGGGCATATCAAAGAGATAACTATGGTTATTTAAATTTGCGTTCTCATCCTCTTATGCATTCATTTTTGGGGATTCCCTATATTGATGTGAGATTGTCTTTTAATTCTTTTATCCCTAAAAATCTTGATACTAAAATAGCTGCAAAATTGGTAGAATTTTATTTGGATTCTTTGAGCAATAATCCTCATTTACATGATAAAGTAGAGTTTGATATTGTATTTTCTTGTTATGATTTAAATACGCCTAAAAAATTACAAAAATTACAAAAGTTTAATTTTAATGCCAATGAGATAAAACGCATTGAATTTGCACTTCTTGAATTGACTAATAATATTATTGATCCTCAAAAAGGATTGTATTTAAAAGACATTGAAAAGATTAAAAAACTAAGAGGAATCCATAAAAAAATAGAAGAAGCAGATTTGTCAATTATTGATAAAATTTATTGGGCTATTGAAAGTTGTAAGCGTTATGGAACACTTCCTTTTGCTGGAATTGCACGTGCTGGATTTGTAGCAATGCAAATGTTAAATTCATTGGTAGAAATCGGTTTTTTCAGTAGAGAAGAAAGAGAAGAATTTTTGAATTCTCTTAAAACAATTAGTAAAACTTTGAGTTGTGAGGTTGCTAGATTGAATCTTGAAAATAAAGAAGAGTTTTTAGAACAATTTGGGCATTTAAGAGCTGGAACTTATAATATTTTATCACCTCGTTATGATGAAGCATTTGAGGAATATTTTGATATTAAAACTAATAGCAATATAGCATATAAAGAAGAAAGTAGGCAGCTTTTTGAATTGGATAGTTCAAAGATGAAAATCTTGGAAGATTTATTGGTAGAGCATGGTTTAAAAATTGAAGCCAAAGAATTTTTGGGATTTTTAAAATGTGCCATTGAGGGAAGAGAATATGCTAAATTTGAATTTACAAGACTACTTTCTTATGTATTGGTTTTGATAGGTAAGCTTGGGGATTATTATGGAATTAGTAAAGAAGATATGGCGCATTTGGATATTAAGAGTATTTTGAGTTTATATGCCTCTTTATACTCTAAAAATCCTAAAGAGCGTTTTTTGGATGAGATTAAATACCACAAAGAGGAATATCAATTGACTTTAGCACTCAAATTGCCAATATTAATTACAGATTCTTCAGAAATTTTTAGTTTTTTTGAAACAAGAATCGTGCCAAATTTTGTTACACAAAAAGAGGTAAATGCACAAGTTGCATTGCATAATGATAGAGAGGTTGAGGGGAAAATAGTATTGATTAAATCTGCAGATCCTGGGTTTGATTATCTTTTTGCGAAAAATATTGCAGGATTAATAACTTGCTATGGGGGAGCAAATTCTCATATGGCAATTAGAGCTTCAGAGCTTGGGTTGCCTGCCGCTATTGGAGTGGGGGAGGATTCTTTTGAGCGATACTTGCAGGCTAAAAGGATTAGATTGGATTGTCAAAGCGAGCAAATAATATGCCTTTAAAATTTATTGGAATTTCTCAACGCCTTATAGAAAATTCTAATTATTTTGAAATTAGAGAAGCATTGAGTTTGGAATGGGGAGAGTTTTTTTTGCAGCATTTAAATGGCTATTTGCCATTGCCTTTGAGTTATGAGATACCTTTTGTAGAGTATGCACAGAGGTTAAATGGAACATTAAAAGGAATTATTTTGAGTGGTGGAAATGATTTAAATATCTTAAATGCCAATCAAATTTCTCAAAAGCGCGATGAATATGAAGGGCAAATTATCACTTATTGTTTAGAGGAATCTCTGCCTTTATTGGGGGTTTGTCGTGGGGCACAAAGGGTTGCAGAATATTTTGGAGCAAATTTTACAAGAAGCGATATACATATTGGCAAACATTCCATTCAAAATCTAACTACTTATCAAAAAAGAATAGTTAATTCATTTCATAATTACTGCATAGAAAAAATAAGGGAGCCTTTGTATGGCATAGCATTTGCAGAAGATTCTACAATAGAGGCTTTTAGACATAAGCATAAACCAATTTTTGGAGTGATGTGGCATATTGAGAGGGAAAATGGAATGTGTGATGCTTGTATTTTTGAGGAATGGAAAAAAAAACTATAGGAGTAAAAATGAAAGTTTTGTATGCACCAAGTAAAAGGGAATACAATGATGATTTGCATGGGAATGTTGCTTGTGGATTTGATGTGATGGTGTTGGAAACTTTAGTTGGGTTAGAAATGTTGGAGGTGTCTTATCTGCCGCATATTCAAACTTCTTTAAAAATTGTAGAATCTATTAAAGATATTTTTGGAGATTCTATTGACTGCTGCAAAAATGCTCCAAAGAAGATAGAGGTTGTTGTAAGTGATGTCTCTAATATGGTTTTTAAATATGCTTTTTTAACCCAAAAGCCTAGTATTTTGTGTTTATTTGGATTTAATGGAATCACTTATCCAACTAATGATAAATATTATTCAATGTTAGAGAGTGTTACGCATAATGTTTATTCGCTAGAGGAATTGAAGAAAGCATTTTTGGAGTATTCTGTCATACAAAAAGCAAAAATAACAAAAATGCAAGAATTTTTTAGAGGGGCTGTGATATGAATGTATTGCAAACTATTGAGCAGTTTATTGCCCAAACAAAAAGAACTATTGAGGGGTATCTTAGTGCAGAGCGTAAGAATATTTTGATAGTTTCGTATTATCCTACTTATCGCAAACAATATGGAGATTTAATTAAGCGATTAAAGGAAAAATACAATGTTATTACAATTGTGGATCGTATTGTAAATGATGAGTTTGAAAAGAGTGGGCATTATAATGTATTGTTTCCTTGGCGTATTATTGAAAATGGGCAAACTTTTTATTTGAATACAGATATTCAAGGAATTGATTTAATCTTAAGTGCAGATCAAGTAGGCTATGAGGATGGAAAAATTGACAGAACTTTTCTTAGCACAACTGCAAAACGCATTTATTTTCCTCATAGCTTAATTGAAGCTACTGGTGCTAGTGAAGTGGTAGATTATATTTTGGTTCCTTCTAAAATTGCCATGGAATCTTTTCAAAAAACTTTGAAGCAGAGTAAAGTTAAATTATTAAAAAGTGGGTATCCAAAACTTGATAAGGCTATCCAAGGTTATTGCTATCAAGATTCTAATGCTATTACCTATGCTCCAAGTTTGCGTTATGTAAGTGGTGATAATGCGAATTTGAATCTTTTTGCTGGATTTGAGAATAGTGTCATAGAGGCATTGTTAGAATATACTTCTTATAATATTTCCTATCGTGCCCATCCTATGAATTTTCAGAATAATCATAGTTTTTATAATCTAATTAAGGCAAAATGGCAAAACGAAAAACGCGTCAAGTTTGATGAAAAAATGGGTAATGATTTTTGTAATACAAGTGAATTTTTGATTACTGATTTTTCAACGACTGCTTTTACCTTTTCTTTTAGCACCTTGCGTCCTAGTATATTTTTTGCACCATTGCAGCTAGATACGCATTTAGCAAATTATATTCCTTTTGTTAGTATGGGAGGTGGAGGGCAAATACGCTGCTTAAAAGAGCTAAAAGAAGTGCTTAAGAGAGCAACATTCCAAGAGGATACCAAAAGAATAAAAGATTTTAGAGATGAGATAGTTTATCATACAGGTGAATCTGTAGAGATAATTTTAGAACAAATTGAACAAATATTGCAAGGAGGGCTATAGTTTGAAAGCATTGATATTGGCAGCTGGTCTTGGAACAAGATTAATGCCATTAACCAAAAATCAGCCAAAATGTATGGTGGAATATCAGGGTAAAAAGATTATTGATTATGAGATTGAAGCTTTGTGGGAGGCTGGAATCCACGAAATTGCTGTTGTTGGTGGATATTTAGCGGAGATTTTAAAAGAATATCTAGTGCAAAAATA
Organism: Helicobacter pullorum; assembly: GCF_900638355.1. Lineage (GTDB taxonomy): Bacteria > Campylobacterota > Campylobacteria > Campylobacterales > Helicobacteraceae > Helicobacter_D > Helicobacter_D pullorum. Next base: position 522,168 of record NZ_LR134509.1, read on the forward strand.
TGCCATAAAAACCTTTTTTGAAAATTCTTATTTTAATTCTACAAATATGGTTGCAACATTATTTTGTGCTAGGGAATGGATAGAATCTTGTATATCTCAACAAGATGATTTAATAATTTCTTATGCGGATATTGTCTATTCTAAAGAAGTTGTGAAAAAATTGATGGAGATAGATACTCCTTTTGGGATTATTGTAGATAAGCAATGGAGGAAACTTTGGGAAAAACGCTTTGATAATCCATTAGATGATGCTGAAACGCTTAAAATTAGGGAAGGTAAGGTTATAGAGATAGGTAAAAAGGCTAAAAGTTATCAAGAAATTGAGGGGCAATATATTGGACTGATTAAATTTTCTTATAGATTCTTGCCTCAGGTTTTAGAGTTTTATGAATCTTTAAATCGTAATGTATTGTATGATGGTAAAGATTTTCATAATATGTTTATGACAAGTTTTTTGCAAGGGCTAATTGACAAATATAATAATGCTTTGGCTGTTTGCATTGATGGAGGTTGGTGTGAAATTGATTCTAAGAAGGATTTGGAGATAAGATTATAATGCAAAAATTACTTTATCAAGTTGCTTTGGTTGCAATGGAAGCTGGGAGAATTGCCTTAAAATATTATGGCAAGGGGGAATTTTCTTTGAAGAGCGATTCTTCTCCCATTACTCAAGCAGATTTAGAATCAAATGCCTTTATTATGCAGAGTTTGCAAAATCTCTCAAGCTTTGAAATTTGTTCTGAAGAAGCGGTTTTGGAATATGAAAAGCGTAGAGATTTAGATTATTATTGGTTGATTGATCCGCTTGATGGGACTAAGGATTTTTTGGCACAAAATGGAGGTTGGACAATTAATATTGCTTTGATTTCTAATAATCGTCCTATTTTGGGTGTGGTTTATGCACCTTGTTTTTATGAGCTTTATATGGCATTAAAGGGGAGTGGAAGTTATACTTTTGATGCTAAATTGCTAAAAAATGCTATGGAATCTCATTTGGTTGATGAAGTGTTTTTGGAATCCCATAAAATTCATCTAAATGGTGATAGGGCTTTAGAAGATAAGGAATTAGTGGCTTGTGATTCGAATTTTCATAGCACCAAAGAAACACAAGAATTTTTGCAAAAATACCATTTAAAGGTGCGAAGATATGGCTCTTCTTTGAAGGTTTGTGCATTAGCCAAAGGTGAGGCGGATTTGTATCCTAGATTTAATGGCACAAGCGAGTGGGATATGGCTGCTTGTGATATTGTTTTGCAAGAGGCAGGGGGAGAGATATTAGACTGCATTACCAAAAAACCATTGCTTTATAATAAAGAGAATATCAGAAATAACCATTTTATCGCTTTTGCAAAGAGTCAAGTGGGTGGAGAGATTTATAGAGATTTTTTACAAGATTAGAGGGAATTATTGATATTTATTGTAAAATTTTTGTATGATTAGAAAAATTTTCTAAAATAGGGAATAGTTTTGAAAGATTTAATTATTGTAGAATCTCCAACCAAAGCAAAAACGATTAAAAACTTTGTGGGGAATAATTATGAGGTAATTGCCTCAAAAGGGCATATTAGAGATTTGCCAAAACACACTTTTGGAATTAAAATTGACAATCAAGAGTTTATTCCAGAATACAAAATTGATGAATCACATAAAAATGTTGTCAATGAGTTAAAAAGATTAGCCAAAAATTCTAAAACTATTTATATCGCAACCGATGAGGACCGCGAGGGTGAAGCAATAGGATTCCATATTGCAACTGCTATTGGCAAAGATCCATTGAAATTGCCTAGAATCGTGTTCCATGAGATTACCAAAAAGGCGATTTTGGATTCATTGAAAAATCCTCGCTATATTGATATGGACAAAGTCAATGCACAACAGGCTAGGAGATTGCTTGATAGGATTGTGGGGTATCGACTAAGTCCTTTGATTTCCTCTAAAATTCAGCGAGGTTTAAGTGCTGGAAGGGTGCAAAGCAGTGCTTTAAAAATTATTGTAGATAGAGAAAAAGAAATCCTAAATTTTAAGCCCATCACTTATTATACAATTGATATTATCTTAAAAGACAATCTTGAAGCAGAGCTTGTTGAATTTAGTGGAGAAAAAATACAAAAGTTAAGTTTGCAAGATAAGATGCGTGCTTTGGAGATTGTAGAAAAGCTAAAAAAAGTCAAATTTGAAGTAAAGGAAATTGAAAATAAAAAGCGTAAAGTCAGCACTCCCCCGCCATTTATGACTTCAACACTCCAACAAAGCGCAAGTTCTATTTTGGGATTTTCACCCTCTAAGACAATGCAAACAGCACAAAAACTCTATGAAGGAGTAATGACTCATAAAGGTTCTATGGGAGTGATTACTTATATGAGGACAGATAGTTTAAATATCGCCAAAGTAGCACAAGATGAGGCTAGGGAGTTTATAGATAAAAATTATGGGAAAAAATACATTCCAAATAAGCCAAAAAATTATGCCACAAAGGCAAAGGGAGCGCAAGAAGCACACGAGGCGATTAGACCTACTTTGATTGATTTTACTCCGCAAGTTGCAGCACAATATCTCAAGGGAGATGAGCTAAAACTTTATTCTTTGATTTATAATCGATTTTTAGCTTCACAGATGAATGATGCAGAGTTTGAGTTGCAAAATATTTTTGTGGCTTCTGGTGAATCTTTGTTAAAAATTAGTGGCAGGAAGCTTATTTTTGATGGATTTTATAGGGTTTTAAGCAATGAGGATAAAGATAAATTGTTGCCAAATTTGAAAATCGGAGAGACTTTAGAGCTAGAAAAATGCGGAGCTAGTGAGCATCAAACAGAGCCTCCAGCGAGATTCTCAGAAGCAAGTTTGATTAAAACATTGGAATCTCTAGGAATAGGTCGTCCAAGCACTTATGCGCCGACAATCTCGCTTCTTAATTCGCGTGAATATATCAAAATTGAAAAGAAGCAAATTAAACCTCAAGAGGTTGCTTTTAAAGTTGTGGAGCTTTTGGAGAAATATTTTTTGGAAATTGTAGATTCTAAATTTACAGCAAGTTTGGAAGAAAAGCTCGATGAGATTGCAGAAAACAAACAAGATTGGCAAAAGCTTTTGTGGGATTTTTATGAGCCTTTTATCCAAAAAGTCAATGAAGGCAAGACGATTATACAAAGTCAAAAAGTAGCAATCCCAACTGGTGAGATTTGTCCGCTTTGTGGGAAGGAATTGATTAAAAGAAGTGGTAGATTTGGAGAATTTGTTGGTTGTAGTGGTTACCCTAAATGCAAATATATCAAAAAAGAAACAGAGACAAATCAAGAAAGCAATGAAGATTATGGAGTGTGTGAGAAATGTGGTAAGCCAATGTTGAAAAAATATGGGAAAAATGGAGAGTTTTTGGCTTGTAGCGGATACCCAGATTGCAAAAACACAAAGGCTCTTAATCCAATCTCTAATACCAAAAAGGCAATAGAAGGTGTGAAATGCCCTAAATGCGGAGGGGAGATTTTGGAGAGAATGAGTAGAAGAGGTAAATTTTATGGTTGTGGGAATTATCCAAAATGCGACTTTATCTCGACTTATGAGCCTACTAATATTCATTGTCCCAAATGCGATTCTTTGATGGCAAAAAGACTTTATCGCAAAAAGCCTATTTTGGAATGTATTGCCTGCAAAGAGCGTATTGAAGATACAGAAAATAAAACAAAGGAGTGAATTATGACACAAGAGATATTAGATTTTTTAGATGAGAATGTTACTTTTTTGGCGACAAAAGGGACTTGTGGCAATCCAAGAGTGCGTCCTATTAAATCTGCTTTATACAAAAATGGAAAGCTTTATTTTTGCACTTCCAATCAAAAAGGTATGTATAAGCATATGCAGAATTTTGCCGGGGTGGAATTGAGTGCTTTTGATGGCAAGGATAAGTGGATTAGGATTCGTGGAGAAGTGAAGTTTGATGATGATTTGGCACTCAAAGAGGCAATGTTTGAAAAATATCCAACTCTTGAAAATATTTATCAAAATCCAAAAAATCCAAATTTTGTTGTTTTTTATTTGGAGAATGTGAGTATTAAGATTCAAGATTTTGGTGGAAGAGAAGAGATATTAAAATATTAAATTTAAGGAAAGAGATGAGTGATATTTTTTTGTGCACAATTTCAAATATTTCAAGTGGAAGCTGTGCTGAGGATTGTGCATATTGCACCCAAAGCGCGAAATATAATGCAGAAATCCAAAGATATAGACTAAAGCCTATTGAGCAAATTGTTTTTGAGGCAAAAGAAGCTGCCAGAAATGGAGCTTTGGGATTTTGTTTGGTTACAAGTGGAAGAAATCTTGATGATAAGAGAGTAGAGTATGTTTCAAAGGCTGCTAGGGCAATTGTCGCAGAGGGTTTGCATTTGCATTTAATTGGTTGTAATGGGATTGCGTCCAAAGAGGCTTTGAAGGAATTAAAAGATTCTGGAATTGCAAGCTATAACCATAATTTAGAGGCTTGCAAGAATTTTTTTCCAAAAATTTGCACAACGCATAGCTTTGATGAGCGGTATCAAACTTGTGAGAATGCTTTGGAAGTGGGGCTTGGTTTGTGTAGTGGAGGGATTTTTGGAATGGGTGAATCTTGGCAGGATAGAATGGATTTATTGTATGCCCTGCAGACTTTAAATCCACATAGTTCTCCGGTTAATTTTTTCATTCCAAATCCCGCTTTGCCTCTCACTCAAGAAGTTTTAACTAGGCAAGAAGCATTAGAATGTGTAAAATTAGCAAGAGAATATTTGCCTAATGCGAGATTAATGATAGCTGGAGGTAGAGAGAGGGTTTTTGGGGAAGATCAAAAAGAGCTTTTTGAATGTGGAATTAATGCGGTTGTTTTGGGGGATTATCTTACCACAAAAGGAAATAAACCAAAAGAAGAGGTTGAGAGAATTAAAAGTTATGGTTATGGTATAGCTACAAGTTGTGAGTGAAGGCGGCGAGTGAAATTATATTTTCTTGACAAAATTAAAGAAAAGATGATTCTTTTATCAAAGCATTTGTATATTTTTTTAAAAGGAGATTTGCTATATTTTGCAGCAAGTCTTAGTTTTTATACTATATTTGCGCTTTTGCCGATGCTTTTGATTGTTTTTTCTTTGGTGGCGGCTTTGCCTGAATTCAAAGAATATTTAGAGAGTTTTAAAAATTTAGTCATTACTAATTTCTTGCCTACTTATTCTGATGTTTTTTTGGAGTATATGGATAGCTTTTTGGCAAATTCTACCAAACTTGGTGGAATGGGGCTTTTTTATGCTTTTGTTACCTCGATTTTATTTTTTAAAAATTATCAATTTATTGCTGGAAAAATCTTTCATACAAAGCCTCGTGGATTTTGGGATTCTTTGGCAGTTTATTGGACATGTATGACGCTTTTTCCTGTTGGAATCTTATTTTCTATTTATTTAAGTGCTAAGGCTTATGCTTATTTGGATATTTTGGGTTATAAAGATTTTATGCTTTGGTTGTTTCGCATAACGCCTTATTTGGTAACTTGGGCGATATTTTTTGTGCTATTTAAAATTTCTGCTAATGTTTATATTAGCACAAAAAATACACTTTTGAGCTCTCTTTTTACAGCATTGTTGTGGTCGCTTTGTAAATGGGGTTTTGTGTATTATGTGTTTTATAATAAAGCCTATTTGACATTATATGGTTCTTTTAGCATTTTATTGTTTTTGTTTATTTGGGTGTATCTTTCGTGGGCAATTTTGCTTTTTGGTATGAGTTTAAGCAGGGGAATTAATGAAGTATTTATCAAAGAGTTAGAAAAAGAGATTCAAGAATAATATTATGCTATAATAACTTTAATTTTTAAAATTTTAAGGAGAATTTTTTGGAAGTTGATTCGATTTTGCTGTCCATTCTTGCTTTATTTCTTGTCTTATTAAATGGTTTTTTTGTTCTTTCTGAATTTGCTATTGTCAAAATACGTCGTTCAAGGTTGGAAGAGTTGGTAAAGCGTGAGGTTCCAAGTGCAAAGCTTGCCTTAAAAATTACAGGAAAACTAGATTCTTATCTCTCTGCAACGCAGCTTGGAATCACCCTTTCATCTCTTGGGCTTGGTTGGATTGGAGAGCCAGCAGTTGCTAGATTATTGGAAGTTCCTTTTAAATATTTTATTGGAGAAAATCCTGTTTTGTTGCATTCTGTGAGTTTTGTCATTGCTTTTAGCTTTATCACGCTTTTGCATGTGGTTGTAGGTGAGATTGTGCCTAAATCTATCGCAATAGCTAAGGCAGAAAAATCTGTATTATTGGTAGCTCGACCTTTGCATTGGTTTTGGATTGTTTTTTATCCTGTGATTAAGATTTTTGATTTTATTGCTGCTATGATTCTCCATGCTATCAATATCAAGCCTGCAAGTGAAGGGGAGGAGAGCGCGCATTCAGAAGAAGAGCTAAAAATCATCGTTGGAGAAAGCTTAAAAGGTGGTTATTTAGATACCATAGAAAATGAGATTATTCAAAATGCGGTGAGCTTTTCTGATACGATGGCAAAAGAGATTATGACACCGCGGAAAGATATGATTTGTTTGTATGATGATAATAGTTATGAAGAAAATATGCAAATTGTAACAACTACCAAACACACGCGTTATCCATATTGCAAAGAAGGAAAAGATAATATTATTGGAATGGTGCATTTAAGGGATTTGCTGGAGACTATGTTGTCAGAGAATCCTTCAAGAGAATTAGAAAAGCTTGTTAGAGAGATGATTATTGTCCCAGAGAGTGCCTCGATTTCTAATATTTTATTACAGATGAATCGCAGACAGATACATACTGCGCTAGTAGTGGATGAATATGGCGGAACTGCTGGGTTATTGACGATGGAAGATATTTTGGAGGAAGTCATTGGGGATATTTCTGATGAGCATGACAAGAAGAGTGAGGATTACCACAAAATCGATGAGGATACATACTCTTTTGATGGAATGCTGGATTTAGAAAGAGTTGCTGATGTGCTTGGAATTTCTTTTGAAGAGGATACAGAGCAGGTTACTATTGGTGGGTATGTTTTTAATTTGTTGGAGCGTATGCCAGTAGTTGGCGATGTTATTAGTGATGAGTTCTGTGAATATGAGGTTTTGGCTACTGAGGGTGCTAGAATTGTGCGTATTAAAGCGAGAAAAAAACCTTTTGAAATGGACGAAGAATAAATGACAGAATTATTTTTTGTTGGATTGCAGCTTTTGTTGATTGCTTTAAAATTAACCAATAAGATTCAATGGTCTTGGTGGTTGGTGCTGTTGCCAGCATTTTTGTATTTATTTTTTTATTTGTTTTTGTTTGTGCTTGTTGGAGGATTTTTAATAGGCATAGGCGTAGGTTTATCAACAATATAAGGAGAACTATGGAATTTGTAGCAATTTTGATGGGTAGCAAGAGTGATTATGAAGTGATGAGTGAGTGCATTAGTGTTTTAAAAAAGTTTGATGTGTCTTATGAAGTGGTTATTAGCTCTGCACATAGAAGCCCAAACCGAACTAAAGAATATGTTAAACAAGCAGAGCAAAAGGGAGCAAAAGTTTTTATCGCAGCAGCTGGAATGGCGGCACATTTGGCTGGAGCGGTGGCTTCAATGACAACAAAACCTGTTATAGGTGTGCCTTTAAAGGGCGGAGCTTTGGACGGATTGGATTCTTTGTTATCAACAGTTCAAATGCCTTCTGGTATGCCTGTGGCAACTGTGGCATTGGGTAAAACTGGAGCGGTAAATAGTGCTTATTTGGCAATGCAGATTCTGGCTTTGGAAAATGCAGAATTAGAGGGAAAATTGCGAGAAGATAGAGTGATGAAAGCAAAGAATGTGGAATTGGATTCTCAAGATATTGAGGTAATTTTGTAGGGAAATATATGGAAACTTGGGTTAAAATCGAAGAATTTTCTACATTGGCAAATTTGACTAGAGAAAAAATTTTGGAAATGGTGGCAAATGGAGAGCTAAAAGGGAAGCAAGAAAATGGCGAATTTATGATTGATGCAGGGAGTGGGACAAAAGCTGTTGTGCATACTACCGGAAATGCGGTGATGGTGGAGAATCATAGTGGGGGCGTGGATAGCGAGTTTGTAGAAAAAACTATTGGCACGATTCTTAGTTTGCATGAAAAAGTAATGAGTGCAAAAGAAGAGACTATTTTGAGTGTGAAAAGTGAGAATCAATTCCTTAAAGATGCGCTTTTTAATACGCAAGAAGTTTATGAAGATGATAAAAAAACAATAGCACTTTTAAGAGAGCAGCTAAAAGTGGCACAAGAAGAGATAGAGTTTCTTAAAAGAAAATATAAAATGATGTGGGGTAAGGTTGTTGATTCAAAACCAAAAGAAGGAATAGAAGATTAATTTAGAAAATAGATGCTTGGAGTGTTTGGCAAAACAAGCCATAAGGACAGCTAAAAATGTCGATTTTTGCGAGATGGAATTGATTGGGCAAGAGAGTAAAAAAGTTTTGGACAATTACCAAAAGGAAGTTCTTGCATTTTTTGCAGAAAAATTTGGTATAGTTTTTGGGGAAGATATAGAGATTCCACCTACGCTTTTGGCAGTTGTCTTGTATGATAAAATTTCACAAGTTTCGCAAAATAATGCACCTTATAGCGAAATTAAAAAACAAAGCATAAGAAAAGCAAGAAAAATCAAAGAAAAATTGCTTGAAAGAATGGCTCTTATGCCAAAGGAAGATAGATTGGCTTTTGCTATTTCTTGTGCAGTTCTTGGAAATGTTATAGATTATGGTGCAGAACATTCTTATGATATAGAAGAAGAAAGCAATAAAATTTTTCATACAGATTTTGCTTATTTTCATTTGGAGGCTTTGTTGGAGCGTTTGAGGGAAACTAAAAAGCTTGTTTATATTGGGGATAATGCGGGAGAAAATGAGCTAGATGAGATTTTGATAGAAGTTTTGAAAGATTGCTATCCGCAAATGCAAATTTTTTATTTTGTTCGTGGAATGGAAATTATCAATGATATCACTTTGAATGATCTTAAAAATAGCCATTCTAGGCTTTTTGCTCTTTGTGAAGTGGTGGATAGTGGAGTGCCAAGTCCGGGGTTTATTTATCCCTTGGCGAATGTTCAATCCCAAACAATATTTAAAGAGGCGGATTTGGTGTTTGCAAAGGGTATGGGGAATTTTGAATCAATAGAGAAAATAGCTAGAGAAGATTCTAGAATATTTTTTCTTTTTAAAATTAAATGCAATGTGATTGCAGATTATTTAAATAAAAAATTGGGGGAGCTTGTATTGCTATCCCCTTATATTTTGCATAAAGGCTTGGTATGCTAACTAATCCTGTTGTGGTTTCTATTCTTGTGATGAGTGTGCTTTGTTTGGCAAAATTGAATGTGTTATTGGCGATTTTGATTTCTGCTTTGGTGGCGGGAGTAATGGCTGGTTTGGGCGTAGAAAAGAGCATTGATACTTTAATAGCGGGAATGTCTGGAAATTTGGAAACTGCTTTAAGCTATATTCTTTTGGGAGCTTTAGCAAGTGCTATTTCTAAGACGAATCTTACCCCTATTTTGATTCATTATATTGCAAATTTTATTCAAAATCGCCGTTTAATGTTTTGTCTTTTTATTGCTTTTTTTGCTTGTTTTTCGCAGAATCTTATTCCTGTGCATATTGCTTTTATCCCCATTCTTATTCCTCCGCTTTTACCTTTGATGAATCGTTTGAAAATTGATAGAAGAGCGGTTGCTTGTGCTTTGACTTTTGGATTGAAAGCACCTTATGTGAGCTTTAGTGTTGGATTTGGTTTGATTTTTCATACAATTTTGAGGGATCAATTGGTGCAAAATGGAGTTAATGTTAGCTTGAATGATATTTCAAGTGTGATGTGGATTGGCGGAGTGAGCATGCTTGTAGGCTTACTTTTGGCAATTTTTGTATTTTATAAGAAGCCTAGGGAATACCAAAATACTTTTTTAGAAGAAAATGTTTTAAAACATTTGGACAATCCTAAAATGCAAAAGCAAGATTATGGGGTTTTATTTGGGGCAATTGTGGCTTTTGTGGTGCAGATTGTAGAGGGTTCTTTGCCTCTTGGTGGGCTTGCTGGATTGTTGGTTATGATTGTTTTTGGGGCGATTAAATGGAGCAATGTTGATATTGTTATGGAAGATGGCTTTAAAATGATGTCATTTATTGCATTTGTGATGTTGGTGGCTGCTGGGTATGGGAATGTGTTAAAAGAGACAGGAGCCATTGAATCTCTTGTTGAGGCAGTTTCTTCGCTTTCTGGTGGGCAGTTTGGTGGTGCATTGATGATGCTGTTGATAGGATTGCTAGTAACAATGGGGATTGGCACTTCTTTTGGGACATTGCCTATTATTGCTGCAATTTATTGTCCTTTAGCCTTGAAATTGGGCTTTAGTCCAGAAGCAATTATTTTGCTTGTTGGTATTGCAGGAGCATTGGGAGATGCTGGAAGTCCAGCATCTGATAGCACTTTGGGTCCTACTTCTGGTTTGAATGCAGATGGGCAGCATAATCATATTTGGGATACTTGTGTCCCAACATTTTTGGCTTACAATATTCCATTGTTGATTGGTGGAATGATTGGCGCAATGTTATTATAAGGAGTTTTAAATGCAAGATTTTATAGAAATAGCCAAAGAAGTTTTTGAGATAGAATCAGAGGCAATTTTAGAGTTAAAAGGGCAGTTAAGTGAGGATTTCAATGCTGTTGTTGAATGTATTTTGAAACTTAAAGGGCATTGTGTGATTACTGGAATGGGGAAATCTGGGCATATTGCCGAAAAAATTGCAGCGACTTTGGCAAGTACAGGGACTCCAAGTTTCTTTTTGCATCCCGGAGAGGCTTTGCATGGAGATTTAGGAATGCTTACAAAAGAAGATGCGGTGATTGCTATTTCTAATTCTGGAGAAAGTGAAGAGATTTTGCGTATTATCCCTATTATCAAAAAGAGGGAGATACCACTAATTGTAATGAGTGGGAATCCAAAATCTACCATGGCAAAGGAAGGGAAATATTTTTTGAATGTTGCAGTCAAAAAAGAAGCATGCCCTTTGCAGCTTGCACCAACTTCCTCTACAACGGCAACTTTGGCTATGGGAGATGCAATTGCAGTGGCTTTGATGAAAGCTAGGGGATTTAAGCCTGAAAACTTTGCAATGTTTCACCCCGGAGGAAGTTTGGGTAGAAAATTACTCACACAAGTTAAAGATATTATGGTTTCTAAAGAATTGCCCATTGTAAATTTGGAAACTAATTTTAAAGATTTAATTACAGAGATGACAAGTAAAAGGTTGGGAGTGTGTTTGGTTTTGGATAATGGGCGTTTGGTTGGAATTATCACAGATGGGGATTTAAGGCGTACATTAATGGATGATAAATTTGATTCTAATGCTGCTGAAATTATGACAAAACAGCCAAAAACGATTCAAAGCGATGCAATGGCAACCCAAGCAGAATCCTTAATGATGGAATCAAAAATTAAAGAGTTGGTTGTAATGGAGGGGGAGAAAGTTGTGGGGATTGTTCAATTGTATGAAGTAGGGCGAATCTAATTGCACATATTCTAAAGATTCTTCAAAAGTGGGGATAGGAGACTATCTTCATTGTTTTTATTTTTTCATTTACCATTTGTTGTTTTTTAAGCTTTTAATTATTTTTTTTCTTATAAAATGCTAAGTTCTCTAAAATATTTCTAGGGAAATCTTAAAGAAGGAGTAGATATGCAATCAAACCCTGCATTAGAGTATGATTACTCCATTGCAAAGTTATTTCTTTTTGCAACGATTGTATTTGGTATTGTTGGATTATTGTTGGGCGTGATTATCGCTTTTCAAATGGCATTTCCAAATCTTAACTATCTAGCTGGAGAGTTTGGGACTTTTGGAAGACTTAGACCGCTACATACAAATGGAATTATCTATGGATTCACTTTGAGCGGTATTTGGGCAGCCTGGTATTATTTGGGTCAAAGGGTATTAAAAATATCTTACAATGAGCATCCGTTTTTGAAATTTATCGGATATTTGCATTTTGTGCTATATATTGTTTTGATGGCATTGGCAGTTGTGAGTTTATTTGCTGGACTTACTCAATCAAAAGAGTATTCAGAGCTTGTTTGGCCATTGGACTTATTAGTTGTTGTTGTTTGGGTTTTGTGGGGTGTTAGTCTCTTTGGTTCAATGGGGGTAAGAAGAGAGCAAACTATTTATATTAGTTTGTGGTATTTTATCGCTACTTTTGTCGCAATTTCTGCACTCTATATTTTTAATAATTTATCTATCCCAACTTATCTTGTTTCAGGAGTTGGTTCTGTATGGAATTCTATTTCTTTGTATGCAGGGACAAATGATGCAATGGTGCAATGGTGGTTTGGTCATAATGCTGTTGCTTTTGTCTTTACTTCAGGGATTATTGGGGTGATTTATTATTTCTTGCCAAAAGAATCTGGACAGCCTATTTTCTCTTATAAATTGACTTTGTTTTCATTTTGGGGATTAATGTTTGTTTATATTTGGGCAGGTAGCCATCACCTTATTTATTCTACTGTTCCTGATTGGATGCAAACTATGGGTTCAATTTTCTCTGTCGTGTTGATTTTACCTTCTTGGGGAACAGCTGTAAATATGCTTTTGACTATGAAGGGACAATGGCATCAATTAAAAGAATCACCTTTGATTAAGTTTTTGATACTTGCTTCAACTTTTTATATGCTTTCAACTCTTGAAGGTCCAATTCAATCTATCAAATCTGTTAATGCTTTAGCACACTTTACAGATTGGATTGTAGGGCATGTTCATGATGGTGTTTTGGGCTGGGTTGGATTTACAATCATAGCAGCTTGTTATCATATGACTCCAAGATTGTTTAAAAGAGAAATTTATTCTAAAAAGCTTATGGATATTCAATTTTGGATTCAAACCATTGCCATTATTCTTTATTTTTCAAGTATGTGGATTGCGGGTATCACACAAGGTATGATGTGGAGAGCAACAGATGAATTTGGAAGTTTGGCTTATTCATTTATTGATACTGTAACTGTGCTATTCCCTTACTATACAATTAGGGCAATAGGTGGAACAATGTATCTTATTGGATTTATTATATTTACTTATAATATTATTATGACCATTGTTGCAAGTAGAGAGCTTGAAAAAGAACCTAACTATGCAACTCCAATGGCAGCGTAAAGGAGGGTTGAATGTTTCATTGGTTGGAAAAAAATCCGTTTTTCTTTACGGTAGTTTTTTTATTGGTATTTTCTATTGCTGGATTGGTTGAGATTCTGCCAGATTTTGCAAAAGCATCTCGTCCTACGGAGAATCTTAAACCTTATACATTATTAGAAACAGCAGGTCGTCAGATTTATATTGCAGAGAGTTGCAATGCTTGTCATTCGCAGTTAATTCGTCCATTTAAAGCTGAAACTGACAGATATGGAGCTTATAGCTTAAGTGGTGAATATGCATATGATAGACCATTTTTGTGGGGTTCTAAAAGGACAGGTCCAGATTTGCACCGCGTAGGTGATTATAGGACAACAGATTGGCATGAAGAGCATATGTTAAATCCAGCTTCTGTAGTTCCGGGCTCTATTATGCCTGCGTATGCACATTTGTATGAAAAGAATGTGGATGTAGATACAGCATATGCAGAAGCTTACACCCAAAAAGTTGTTTTTGCAGTGCCTTATGATACAGAGGGGAATCCTAAACTTGGAGATTTAGAGGCTGCTAGAGCAGAAATTTTAGCAGAAGCTAAAGTTTTGGCTGAGGATATGAAGGATCCAGAGATTAAGGCAGCATTGGAGAGAGGGGAGATTAAGCAAATTGTAGCATTGATTGCTTATCTTAATAGCTTGGGACAAAAAAGAAGGGCTAATTAGTTGTGGATTACGAAACTATAAGAATTATTCAAGGTTATGCATATTGGGCTATTACGATTTTGTTAGTAATTTTGCTTTATGGATATATTTATCATTTGTATAAAAGCCAAAAATCTGGGAAAATTGATTATGAAAAATATGCTAGGTTGGCTTTAGATGATAATTTGAATGATGATTTGGTGGAAGCAAGAAGCAATAAAGATAAAAAGAAGGAGAGCTAAATGGAATGGTTTAACTTAGGCGATAGCATCAATCAGCTTGGATTGCTTGGTGCTGTGGCGATTCTGGTTTTGACTATTTTTGTTGCTGGTGGTTATATCAAGAAAATGAAAAATAGCAAAGCAGAAGGTGATTTATCAAGTGAAGATTGGGATGGAATTAAAGAGTTTAAAAATGATATTCCAATTGGTTGGGGTGTAACTTATCTCGTGCTTATAATTTGGGGATTATGGTATTGGTTTGTTGGATATCCTTTGAATTCTTATTCCCAAATTGGTGAATACAATGAAGAGGTAAAAGCTTATAATGCAAAGTTTGAGGCAAAATGGCAAAATATCGATGAAGCTACTTTGGTCAAAATGGGACAGAATCTATTTTTGGTTCAATGCTCACAATGCCACGGAATTACCACTGAAGGTATGAATGGTACAGCAGCAAATCTAGCTGAGTGGGGTAGAGAAGAAGGGATTATTACTGTTATTGACCAAGGAAGCAAAGGATTAGGTTATATGCTTGGAGATATGTTGCCTATTGAAGAAGTTGCTCCGGGTGTTTTGAGCACAGAAGAAGATAAAAAGGCAGTAGCTGCTTATGTAATGGCTGAAATTTCTGAGGTTAAGAAAACAAAATATCCAGATTTGGTAGAAAAGGGTAAAAAACTTTATGAGGCTGCAACTTGTAATGCTTGCCATGGTGAAGATGGTAAAGGAATGGGTGGAATGGCACCTGATTTAAGCAAGTATGGAACTCCATCATTTGTAGCTGAAGTTTTGGAAAAAGGCAAGAAGGGACACATTGGTATTATGCCTTCCTTTAAAAATCAAATGTTTACAGACATTCAAAAAGAAGCTCTAGGACATTTTATTTATTCGGATAAAAATTAAGGAGATTGTGCTATGAATGGTTTATTTGGAATTAATGGGCTAGGTGGTTATATTATAGCTGTTGTATTATTGCTTGCAGTAGTATTTGGATTGGGATATACAGCAGTTATTACACAAAAAGCAGAAGCTAATAATCCTTATGTGATTGAAAATGCAAATAGCATACAAATGAAAAGTGTTGAAAACGCTCAACACTTTCAAAATGCAAAGGAGTAAAGATGACAAAATATAGTGGATTGGAAAAAATTCTTTTTGCAGCACATATTGTTGCAATTATTGCTTCTATTGCAGTAGTTTTTATCCCAGATATGCTTCTTTTTGTTGGTTAGAATGTTGTCAAAGTTGAAAATAGGGATTTTTTCCCTATTTTTTTTGAATTGTATTTTTGCACAGCCTTATGTATTGGAAAACCAGCACCAGTTGGTGGAAAAAACAACAGGTTTTATTGAGATTTTATCAGATGAAGTCTATGAAAAAACAGGTGTAAGAATGTATGTTGTTGCTCTTGAGGGTTTAAATGGAGTGAATCTTCAGGAGAAAGAACAAACTTATCTTGAAAAATTAAAAGCTCCCTATGTGTTGCTTTTTTTTGTGAAAGCCGAAAAAAAAATTGATATTCTTGTCAGTCAAGATATTGAAAAAGTATTTGACAAAAAAGAAGTTTATTGGGATTATATTGTCCCATTGATACCTACTTCAGATAAAGAATTAAATAGCCAAAGAATCTCTGCATTTTTGCTCAATGGTCTTGTGGATATCGCAGATAGAATAGCAGAATATTATCAAGTCCAGCTTGAGCATAGTTTCCCTAAGCAAAACAAAGGAATACAAATCGCAGTTAGAACAGCTCTTTATGTGATGCTTTTTGTATTATTGATTTTGTTTGTTTTTGTGTATTTAAGGAGAAAATAATGAATAAAAATTATTGGCCTATTGGAATTTTTTTGTTGGCGATGGTGGTGGTGGGTTTGATTGTTTTAACAATCAAAACTGCACTGACAAATCCTGTAGAGATGAAGGGAATGTGCGGAATGGACTCGCAATATGTAGATGAAAATATTAATGCAATCACTCAAAAAAGACAGGCTTTTTTAAAGCAATATGCTATAAATTTTGAAGGGGCAAAAGAGCAAAGTATTAATGAATTTAAAATGGCTTTTTTGAGGGTGAAAAATTTGGAGAATCAAAAAATACAAAATAATGCAAAGATAACTTTCTTTTTGACGCGTCCAAACACCACACAAGAAGATCAAAAACTTGGAGCGGGTGAATTGGTGGATGGAATCTATCAAAGTCCTGCTTTTGAAGTCAAAAAACAGGGGCGTTGGCAAGTGGAAGCCTATGTGGAAGTGGGAGAAGATTCTATTTGTCTTATGCAAGAATATTTGGTGAAGTAGAGCGGTTTGATTGAATTTTGGATTGAATAAAAGTGTAGAATCAAGAGCTTAAGAGAGGGAGAAAATGAAGTTTTTTAGCTATGTGGTTTGGTTGTTGTTTAGTGTGGTAATGATTGCAAGTGGCGTTTTTGGTTGTTTGATGCCACTTGAGACTTTTGTGGGGTTTGCAGTGTTGCTACCGATATTTTTGCTTATTGGTGGGCTTAGTAATGTGATTTATTATTTCTATGCCAGGGAAGCAAGGGGAGCAGAGTTTATTTTGGTTGATGGACTTTTGAATCTCTTATTTGCTTGGATTTTCTTTTGGAATGGAATTGACTTCACTTCGCTAGCTATTGTCGCTTTTGTAGCGTTTATGATTTTGTTTAAAGGAATCTTGGGAATTGGCTATGCCTTTAAACTCAAAAAGCTAGGATTTGGTTGGGGAATGACTTTTTTTATTGCGCTTTTGAATATTCTAATTGCCGTGATTTTCATCGCTAATCCCGCTGTTGGTGGCGTTACAATTGGCTTTATGATTGCATTAATGGTGTTGTTTTTTGGGATTATCTCACTGTGGCTTGGTTTTGGCAGCAAAAAGCTGTTTGGCTGATTGTTTTTGATTTTTTAAATTTTGATTTAGTTTTGTAGAGAAAGGAAAAGAAAATGGCTTGTGTTTTGCAAATTGGTGCTGGTGGCGTTGGCGGTGTGGTAGCACACAAAATGGCTATGAATAAAGAGGTGTTTTCACGCATTATCTTAGCTTCACGTAATATCAAAAAGTGTCAAGCGATAGCAGATTCTATCCGTGCTAAGGGGCTAGGCGAGATAGAGATAGATAGTGTTGATGCGGATAATGTCGATGAAATCGTGGCGTTGATAGAAAAGTATAAGCCCTTTTTGGTGGTGAATGTGGCTTTGCCTTATCAGGATTTAAGCATTATGCAGGCGTGCTTACAGACCAAAACGCATTATCTTGATACTGCAAACTACGAGCATCCAGATTCTGCACACTTTGAGTATAAAGAGCAGTGGGCGTATGATACACGCTATAAACAAGCAGGGATTTTTGCCCTTTTGGGCAGCGGATTTGACCCGGGAGTTACGAATGTCTTTTGTGCCTATGCGCAAAAACATTATTTTGATGAGATACATACTATCGATATTTTGGATTGTAATGCAGGAGATCACGGCTATGCCTTTGCTACGAATTTTAATCCAGAGATTAATTTGCGAGAAGTTAGCTCAAAGGCAAGATTTTGGACAAAAGATGATAAATTGGCATTAAATCAAGACTTAAAAAAGGACGCCATTTATCGCAAATTTGAGCGAGAGGAAAAGCATTTTAAACTAGAATCCAACACGCAGGATTTAAAAAATGAAAGCTATTTTGGAGGAGAATGGAAAGATATAGCACCTCTTGCACTTATGAAGGAGTGGGAATACCCAGAAGTAGGCGTGAAAAATAGCTATCTTTTATATCACGAGGAGCTAGAATCCCTAATCCGCAATATCAAGGGCTTGAAGCGAATTCGCTTTTTTATGACTTTTGGCGAGAGTTATTTAACGCATATGAAATGCCTAGAAAATGTCGGGCTTTTGCGTGTTGATGAGGTGGAGCATAATGGACAAAAAATCGTGCCTATCCAAGTGCTAAAGACACTTTTACCAGACCCAGCTTCCTTAGCGCCCCGCACCAAAGGACAAACACACATCGGCTGCTATATAAAGGGCGTGAAAGATGGCAAGGAAAGAACCATTTATATTTACAACATTTGCGACCACGAAGCTTGTTATAAAGAGGTAAATGCACAAGGCGTTAGTTACACTACCGGTGTGCCAGCAATGATAGGAGCGAAGTTGATATGTGAGGGTAAGTGGGGCGTAGGAGCTACAAAAATACCAAATAACGCAGATAATAGCGATATGCCAAAAGGCGGAGAATATCAAGGGATAGATTCTAATAATGGTGGTGGTGTGTGGAATATGGAGCAAAACGATCCCGATCCATTTATGGCAGAGCTAAACAAACAAGGACTCCCATATGTGGTGTGTGAGATAGATTCTAAAGGCGAGAGAAAAGTGCTAGAGGATGGAAGAAAATGAGATATTTATTATTTTGTTTTAATATAATCTTTGTAGCCTGTACACCCAAAACACAGTTAGATCCTAAAGCCTATAATATAAACGTTTTATATGAAAAGCCATTAAATTGCAAAATATTAGGTAGAGAAATTGGACAAAAAGTTGATACTATGGGATCTATGAGTTTATTGGAATTGAGAGAATCTTCATTCAATGATTTAAAAAATAAAGCTTCAAGATTAGATGGAGATACTTTATATATTTTGAATATGGAAAAGGGATGGAATTCATTTTGGGATTCTACAGAATATATAATAGAAGGAGAGGTATATAGTTGCAAAGGTTTAAAGAATAAGTAGGGAGTAGCATCATGGATTACAAACAAGCCTTTTTTTCACAATTAGAATCTATGTATCTTGGAGTGCAAATAGAGGATACTCAAAACCTATTTAATACAGACAAGATACAAAAGAGTGGCTTTATCAATTTATTGCAAATGAAATCAAAATATTTTGGGCATATTAAGAATCTTTTAGAGAAAGAAAAGCTAAACCATTCAATCTATACTAAGCTCTATAATTTCTTTTCAAGCTATCTCAACGAGACAGGCACACCCTTTTTCTACGATACACCGATGCATAAAAACATCTATGCCAAAGTCTATACTAATTCAAAAGACACAAGCCTTTTTTATAAAACACAGAATCTCTACTATGTCAAATCCGACACGCTCTACCATGATGCAGAGATTACAAGCCAAGATTCCAAACACACTTTCATCTTTGACACAAGCCATTTTATCCCAAATGCCGATAATGCTAAAAACAAGGCTATTTTTAAATTTGCAATAGAGGAAAATATAAGAATCTATGTGCTAAATGATAAAGAAAGCCTAAAAGAGCTCCCTAATGTTTTTAAACAAAATAGCAGTGATTTAAGTGATGAATTTATCAAATCCCTAAAAGATAAGAAAATACAGCTACGAGAAGAAGAAATAAAAAAGATTCTAAGCTCTTATAAAAGGCAAAATGAAATCGACTTCTTTATCCATAAAAACGCAAGAGCCTTTTTACAAGAGCAGTTTAATCTATGGCTATGTAACTATGTGCTAGATGATATTACGCAGTGGCGACAAGAGAAAATTGAAGAGTTAAATACTCTTAAAAAAGTAGCCTTTAGCATTATTGATTACATAGCGGATTTTGAAGATGAGCTAAAAGCTATTTGGTGTAAGCCAAAGTTTGCTAAGAAAGTGGAGTATGTCTTTAGCCTTGATAGGATAGATTCTGCCTTATTAGATTCTATCATCAACGATGAGGGTTTTAAGGCACAAATCAAAGAATGGCAGGAGCTAAAGCTAGTAGATGAATATTTTGAAATCAAAAATATTAGTGATGAAAAGTATAAATTTCTACCCCTTGATACCAAGCATTTTAGTAAAACAACAAAATACAAGATTCTAAGCTCTTTTAATGATATAGAATCTACCCTCAATGGTGAGCTGATAAAAAGTGATAATTTCCAAGCCCTCAATACCTTGCTGCCAAAGTATCAAAATAAGGTAGATTTAACCTACATCGACCCGCCTTTTAACACAGGGAGCGACTTTGAGTATAAAGATAAATTCCAAGATTCTACTTGGCTTACCCTTATGGAAAATCGCTTAGAATTAGCAAGAGAATTTTTAAGTGATAGAGGAAGTTTTTATCTACACTTGGATTATAGAGCTAATTACTATGGAAGGATATTGCTGGATAACATTTTTGAGCAAAATTTACTAAATGAAATTATTTATGCTTATAGGATACAAGGAATCAAAAGAAATGCTTACCCGAATAAACACGACACTATTTTTATTTATACAAAAACCAACCCAGAACAAAATAAATATATTTTTTATACAGAAAAAGAAAAGCAAAAATATTTAAAACCTTTTATGGATACAAAGGTCATAACGCCTGATTTAAGCAAGCTTTCAAATAAAGATTTAGAATATTTAAAACAATGTTTAATAAATAGAAAAACCTTTCCTGATAAATTTAAAGAACTTTTGTTTAATCAATATGAGACTGAAACTTTTGTCAGAGATGTTTGGGATCACGATGTTACAAAACCATTAATTAGTGGTGTAAATGAGTATTCACAATTTCAAACTCAAAAATCAGAAAGTTTAATGCGAAGAGTAATTTTAAATTCTTCACACATAGATTCTATAATCTTTGATTATCATTTAGGTAGTGGCACAACAATCGCTACTGCACACAAACTAGGACGCAAATGGCTAGGTGTGGAAATGGGAGAGCATTTTTATAAAGTCATCATTCCTAGAATGAAAAAGGTCATCGGTGGTTTTGTAAGTGGGATTAGCAAAGAAGTAGAATTTAAAGGCGGTGGTGCCTTTAGATACTATGAGCTTGAAAGCTATGAAGAATCGCTAGAACAATGTGAATATGTGCTAGATAAAGATTCAATCATTGACTACCGCAAATCAAGAAAACTCATAAAAGCCCTAAATAAAGGCGAGACTATAAGCCTAGATATGAGCGGGTATAGAGAAAATTTTGATATACTGCATACTATGGCAAATGTTTTAGGGCTAAAGATACAAAGACTCTTTTTAGATTCTAAAGGCATAGAATGTGCGGAATTTGACAATGGCGGTATAGTTTCTAGTGATAATGTAGATTTATGCAAATATCCAAAGCTAATGAATCTAATCTGGTGGGAGAAGTGAAATGTTAGTAAATATTGAGAGAGTTGTTGATAATTTAAAAAATATCAAATTAAATAATATTTTTTTTGAAGCCATTACAAATTCAATACAAGCAAAGGCTACAAAAATAGAGATAAAGATCTACTCTCGTAATCTATATGAAGATAGAGAAAAAATACCACCATATGTAGATAAAATAGAGATTATAGATAATGGTGATGGATTCAATGAAGAAAACCTTAAATCGTTTAAGGAATATGGTAGTAAGCATAAAATTTCTTTGGGATGTAAGGGGGTGGGTAGGTTTGTGTACTTAAAACTTTTTAAACATATTGATATAAAAAGCAAGAATATAGAATTTAGCTTTAATGTTAATGGTGTAGAGAAGGAGAGAAAAGCAAGCAATAGCGAAACTAAAATATTATTTTCAAATCCAAGAGAGGATCTTTGTATTAATTTTAGTGACTTAGAGCAAGATATCAGAGAGCATTTTTTGGCATATTTTTTGCTACATAAAGATGCTAAGCAAATTATTGAAATAAAAGTTTATAATAATAATAAATTAAAATATAATATCTTAAGCAATCAAACACCAACCTTTAAAGAAAAACAATTTAACATTGGGAAATATAGTTTTACCCTAACATATGCATATGGCAATAAAGAATTGGATAATGAAGGATATTATGTTGCAGATAAGAGAGTGGTATCTAAAAACTCCGATTTAGAAAATGAAAAAAAATATAATTTATTTAAAGATAATGAACTTAAAATATATTTTATTTTAGAGGGTGAATATTTTAATGAAAATGTAAGTAATGAAAGAAATGAGTTGTTAATTTACCCTAAGCAAAAAAGTGCATTGCAATTTCAAGATTTATGCTGGGAAGATATACATAATGAATTGGATATACAATTAAAAGAAATTTATAAAGAAAATGGTTTTGATATAGATAAAACTATAAAAAAAAATAGAAAAGAAGCCATTAAAAACTTTCCTTATCTTGGTGCATATTTTGACAATAGTAATGAATTAAATATAGAACAAATGCAAAAAAATGCAAAAAAAGAATTTGAAAATGATAAGATATTTTTAAGAAATGAAAATAATAAGAACGATAAAGACTATGAAGTAAAATTAAGCAAAGTAACCCAAGCAGAGTTAGCAGAATATGTTTTTGATAGAAATAGGTTGATTCAGCAATTAAGAGAATCTGTTAAGAATAAAAGCATTGAAAAAGAAGTCCATGATTTGTTTATGCCTCAACATACGAAAGATGAAAAACAAAACTATAAAACAAATAATATTTGGCTTTTTGATGATAGATTTATGAGTTATGATAAAATTTTTAGTGATATACACATAAAGGAAATTTTTCCAAATTTACATAACCATTTAAAAAATCTTGATAAATTAAAAAGACCTGATATATTAAGTATTATTTCAAACACTTATGACAAAAACAAAATAACTGATATTTTGCTCATAGAGTTTAAAAGACCCAAAGAAGATAAAATTTACTTTTTGGAGGCTAGTAGTCAAATTAGAGATTATGCTTCCTTTATTCATCAAATGTATCCCAAGACAAATATAAGAATTTGGGCTTATGGTTTTCTAAAATTTGATGATGAAGTATTAGAAAGTTTGTCAAGAGACGATTATAATACTATTTACACAGGTGCAGCATTTCCAATTTGTTATAAATACAATAAAGCTAATAATATGATTATGAATTTTCTTGATTATGAAGCGTTAATATGTGATGCAGAAAATAGAAACAAGTTATTTTTAGATATTTTACAAGGTGAGTATTTAGACAATGAATAACAATCTAATCCTCTACACCACGCAAGATAAAAAAATAAAAGTCGAGCTTTATGAGTTTGGCGAGAGTGTGTATCTCACGCAGGATTTAATCGCAAAGCTTTTTGACACCTCAAAGCAAAATGTAAGTTTGCATATCGCAAATATTCTTAAAGAAGGTGAATTGAATGCAGATTCAGTTGTCAAGGAATACTTGACAACTGCTAAAGATAACAAACGATATAAAGTAAAATTTTATTCTTTAGAGATGATTTTAGCCATTGGCTTTAGAGTGCGAAGCAAAAGGGGTGTGCAGTTTAGAATCTGGGCTAATGAACACTTAAAGAGCTATCTACAAAAAGGCTTTATCATCGATAGCGATAGGCTTAAAAATCCAAATGGCAGAACGGATTATTTTGATGAGCTGTTAGAGCAAATACGAGATATACGAGCTAGTGAGAAAAGGTTTTATCAAAAGATAAGAGATTTATTTGCTTTGTGTGTAGATTATGATTCTAGTGATAAGGCTACACAAATGTTTTTTGCCAATACGCAAAACAAGCTTTTATATGCCATTACCAAACAAACTGCGGCTGAAATTATCTACAATAGGGCTAATCCTAATAAGCCAAATATGGGGCTTACTTCTTGGAAAGGGACTAAGGTGCGAAAGGGCGATATTATCATCGCTAAAAACTATCTTTCTAAAGATGAGTTAGATAGCTTAAATAGGCTTGTCAATGTCTTTTTGGAATCAGCAGAGCTTAGAGTAAGGGACAATAAAACTTTGACTGTGGATTTTTGGAAAGAAAATGTGGATAGTCTGCTTACCTTTCAAGGTAAGGATATATTAAAGGGCAATGGTAGCATTTCCAATGAAAAAATGGAGCAAGTCGTAAGGCAAAGATATGAAATTTTTGATAAAAAGAGGAAAGAAGAAACAAGAATCAAAGCTGATTTAGAAGATGAAAAAATGCTAGAAAAAACTTACAAGGCTCTAAAGGATAGATAATGCCAAAGCACACAAGCATAAAAAAACATTTGCTTCTTGAGCAAATATGCGATGAAAAAAGGATAGAATATAAGCAAGGCTATGAAAACTATGATTTAAAAAGCTTTAGTGCGGATATTGCTTTGCAAGATTATCAAGTGGCAAGTTTGCAAAATGCCCTTATAGCCTTAGACTTATATATGTGCTATAAAGATTCTGATTATATAAAAACTAGAGGCGAAAAGCTTTATAGAATCTATAAAGAACAATACAAAGATTGTAAGCTAGAAAAAGAGGAGATTAACCGTGCATCCTTTTGGATGGCGACAGGCAGTGGCAAAAGCATAGTGATGATAAAGCTACTCTCACTCTTGGGTAAGGCAGTGAGAGAGAAAAAGATTCCAAATAAGCCCATAATGCTACTTGCTCCAAATGATACGATTTTAGCACAATTTAAAGACAATGTAACAAAATACAATAATCACAATGCAGATTTCATCACCCTCAAAGAACTTAGAGAATATGAGAGTGCAACACAAAGTAGTTTATTGGGAGAAACTAGCGTTTTTATCGCTAGGAGTGATTTGCTAGATTGTGCAGAAAATGTGGGCAAAGATAAAAGTGCCAAAAGACTTGATTACAAAAACTACTGCAATAACGAGGGTTGGTATATCTTGCTAGATGAAGCTCATAGAGGTGATAGCAAGGAATCTATCAGAAAATATTACATCAATGAGATAGCTTGCGGGGATAGACTTAGGGAGTATGAGGGCTACTCTTATAATGGCTACTCTAGGGGCTTTATTTTTAATTTTTCGGCGACTTTTAGCGATGAGCTAGATTTTCTTACTTGTGCGTTTAATTATAATTTAGAAAAGTTTAATAATGATGGATATGGCAAGAATATCGCTGTGCTAGATTCTAATCTCAAATCCTTTAGCAAGGAAAATAGCGAGAATGAAAGAATAGCAAGAATCATCGAGGGCTTTATACTTTTTAGTGCTATGAAGCAAAGTAAAAAGGAGTTATTGTGTAAGGCTAGGGACTTTGGTATCTCAAATATACAATACCATAATCCTTTAATCATCGCAGTATCCGATAAGGTCAATACCCAAGATGCTGGGATAAAGCTGTATTTTAAAGCGATACTACAGATTCTAAAAGAAGATAAAGATATACAAGAGATAGCCAAAAATCTGTATGAAAAACTAAAAAATCAAGAGCTATATTTTGCAAAAGATGTTTTAAGCGATGAGTTTTTAGAATATGTGAAAAATACAGATTCTAAAAATGTGAGGGAACACATCTTTTATGCGAGTGAGCCATCACACCTAGAGTGCTTTAGGGCAAATGAAAAAGAGTTAGCTTTTAAAAGTAAGAATGCCAATGAGCCTTTTATGCTGCTTAATATTGCAGAGGCTAAAAAATGGGAGAAAGAGCATTTATTAGAGCTTGAAGTAGAGAGCTTTAAGGATTTGCAAAAGAGTTATTTTAAACATATCAATGAGGGCGATTCAAGCATTAACATTATGCTTGGGAGCAAAGTCTTTAGCGAAGGCTGGGATAGCAACCGTGTGAATCTCATTTATTTTATCAACATTGGCAGCAAAAATGCTAAAAAATATGTTTTGCAAACTATCGGTAGAGGTGTTAGAATCGAGCCTTTTTCTAATGTGCGAAAGAGAATGCGATATTGTGAGATGTATGAGTATAACACAAGGCAGACTTTAAATAATCTTGCTTGTGGGCTAGAGACTTTGTTTATCTTAGCGAGCGATAATGAGGCTATTAAATATATTTTAGAAGAGATTGAAAGCTTCATTACTCAATATCCACTAAAAGGTTTTAAAAAGACAAACATCTTAAGCCATCTTCCTACTCCAAAGTATAAAAATACAGAATCTAAAGAGAGAAGATATAAAATTGGTAAAAAGGAAGAAGAGGCGCTAGGGGAATATATAAAAAGCTTTGATGAAGATGTCTTAACTCTTAGCAAATGCGTGATACATAAAGAATGTAGCTATGACACGTTAAGGGAAATTAAAGATTTTTTAGACGATAAAAGCGAGAGAATTATCCAATACGGGGATTTTCAAGAATTTGATAAAAATAAGACTTTTAGCCATATTCATAGAATCTTAAATGCTAGAAACAAAGAGCTTAAAGAATTTGTAGATTTAAGCGATGAAATCAATCATTATCAAAGCTTTAAAACCACTTTGGGAGAAAGTTTTGCAAATGAGATAAATGGGATTATAAAAACTCTCAATGTGTATAAAGCCTTAAAAACAAGAGAGGATTTGCAAAAAGAGGGAGTAGCAGAGGAATATATCCCAGTTATTTTAGAATCTGAAGCTAAAAAACAAAGTAGGATTATTGATTCTTATCAAATCAGTGCAAAACTAAGAGAACATTATTATAATCCGCTTATTATCTATAATAAAAACGATAGAGATTCTAAGATAAATTTTGCAATAAATGAGGAGAGTGAAAAGGAGTTTTTACAAGATTTAGAGGAGTTTTTGCAAAGAGATTCTAAAGAACTTATTAAATACGAATGGTGCTTTTCTAAACTTGTAGAAAATATCGATACTATTTATATCCCATATTTTGATAATGAGGCACAAAGTGAGCGGAAGTTTTATCCAGACTTCATATTTTGGTTTAAAAGTAAAGAAAATGGAGAATATACAATCATTTTCATAGACCCAAAGGGGCTTACAAGAGAGGTAAATCCAAGAGATAAAATAAAGGGCTTTGAGGATATATTTAAAGACAAGGAGTTTTTATATAGAGGTAAAAAGATTCAAACTTATCTTTTTTATTATAATAAAAATGTGGGGGAA
This sequence comes from Helicobacter pullorum, assembly GCF_900638355.1. Taxonomy (GTDB): domain Bacteria; phylum Campylobacterota; class Campylobacteria; order Campylobacterales; family Helicobacteraceae; genus Helicobacter_D; species Helicobacter_D pullorum. The sequence goes on from NZ_LR134509.1 coordinate 548,969, forward strand.
TTTATAGGCTTTGAAAAATACAAAAAGAGCAGCGTAAAAGAAATTATTGATGAGATAGTGAAGTAAGTGTTGTTTGCATTCTTTTTTGCATCAAATGTCTTACAAATACGAAGTATATTGGGCTTTATTTTAGATATTTTTTCAAATTTTGAAGCAGATTTGCAAACTTTAGAAACATTGTGCGATTTGTTTAATGAAACTATTTAGCAAGAGCTTGGCTTTGTGTGTGAAGGACGGTATTTGTTTTTATAAAGAAGCTTAGAGAATGTTTGTCTTATGAGCGATTCAAAGGATTTTTGTGAATAGGTTTTGTAAATTAAGTTATGCTAGTTATGTTGTAATCTCTTATTTTTACAAGTTCTACGACAAGAAATCTTGGAGGGCAAACTATGAAAGCTGTGAAAATTATTAAAGAGCGGTATTTTGTCAAAAATTTTAACCTATCTATATAACGATGGAAAAAAAGATTTTTGAGATATTGAGGGAAGCAAAGAAGCACATTGTTGATAAAAAAGCAAAGGTAATGTTTCTTTACAATCAATTCGCCTATACCTTTGACTTTGTAGAATCTACAAGTGGAAAATTCGATAGAAACCAAAAGAGTGTTTGAAAATGATATCGCACAAGTTGTAAGATATGCTATCACAAGGCAGAATATCTCATAATTTGCTTTGCAAGAAGAGAATCTTCGATAATGAGTGCAATGCATAAAAATAAGTTAATTTGATAAATTTAGCAAAATTCATTGTTAATTTATTTAAAATTTATAATATCACATGCTAAATAATTTAGGTAATTTGCATTTTGAGATTGAAGTTTAGGCGTGATTTATATTTTGTCAATGCAATCGTGTAATGCCAAACTTTGGTGGAGAAATTTTCTGAATTTTAGCATTTCATCAAAACTAATGCAGGAAAACTCAAAAACATAAAATGATTGTTAAAAAGTTTTGCTATAATCACACAAGTATAATATTTTCAAGTTATTAGGAATGAGAAAATGAAGACTTTTATTATGTTGGGAATGGTTTTTGTGATTTGCTTTTGTGGATGTGGAAACAAAAAACCCAGTCAAGATATTATCCCTGCAACTGCAAATGGGGTTGATTTTGGTATCGGCGATACTCCGATGATTCCCGCTGAGAGTGGAATCTCTGCTAATGAAACGATAGAAAATCCAAAGCTTTTTGCAGGTCCAAATATCAAAGAAGAAGCCATAAAGGAATTTCTCAAGCAAACAACCACGAGTTTGGATAATCATTCTCGTAATTCTCAAAAACCTTCTAATGCAAATAATGCAAATTCCTCTCGTTTGAGAAACTTGGACACTTCTGATGTTATTACGCTTTTGAGTGGAGGTGGTATTGCACTTACAGTGTGGGCGACAAATCCGGGAAACTGGCTTTGGGGCTATCCTCCATTTAATAGCATAGAGTTTGGCAAAGCACGACAATGGAGGATACTTACTCGCTCTAATGGAAAAATAAGTTTTCAAAATGTGCAAACTGGAACTTGTATGAGTGCTTATAAAAATGGCGTTATCCATCTGCCTTGCAGAGAGAATAATCCTTCACAATTGTGGAATATCAATCCTTTTTCAAATCGTGCTATACAGCTACAAAATGAGGCCACCAAAACTTGTTTGCAAACTCCTGTAATACGCACGAAAAATTTTGGTAGTATTTTTTTGGCTAAATGTGTAACGCAGCAAAATCCTTCTAGCGGAAATGATAATATTTCACAACAATGGGTGATTACGGCACCGCTTACATCTACCCCGCCTATTTTTGTGATTGATTAAGGAGAGTTTATGCAGAAAATATTAATTGGTTTGCTTTTGGTGCTAACAGCTGTATATGCCAAAATTGAGGATTTTAGGGTAGGGACTTGGAATCTACAAGGTTCATCAGCTAGCACAGAAAATAAATGGCAAGTTAGTGTGCGTCAGTTGGTTACAGGGGATAATCCTATTAATATTCTTATGCTTCAAGAGGCAGGGAGTGTGCCAAATTCCGCAAGACGAACGGGTAGAATGGTGCAACCCGGTGGCACACCTGTGGAAGAATACATTTGGGAGCTTGGCACAATTTCTCGTCCAAGATCGGTTTTTATTTATCATGCAGATATTGATGTGGGAGCAAGACGCGTTAATTTGGCGATTGTATCAGATAGAATGGCTGATGAGGTTATTGTTGTGCATCAAAATACCATAGCCACAGAGGCTTCTCGCCCAGCACTTGGCATACGCATAGGCACTGATGTGTTTTTCTCTCTCCATGCTTTAGCAAGTGGTGGGGGCGATGCGACTGCACTTGTTACTGCAATACACGATCATTTTATGAATATGCCACAAATTACTTGGTTGATTGCTGGGGATTTCAATCGCGAGCCAGCAAGTCTTTTGAGTGGATTGGATTCTAGAGTGACAAGCAATATCCGCATTGTCTCGCCAAATACGGCTACGCATTTTAGTTCCCGTGGGACTAATCGTATTTTGGATTATGCGATTGTGGGGAATACACAAGCACCCGGAGTGCAAGTTTCACTCCCGGCTTTAAGTGCAATTTTGGCAGCAGCTAGTGTGCGTTCATATTTGAGTTCTGATCATTTTCCTGTTCGATTTGGAAGATTCTAATGAAATATAGAGGGATATTTATGAAAAATGCTTTTTTAGTTTATTGTCGTAGTTTGCAAACCTTACATAAGCAAATGTGGAAATCTTTTTTGGCTTTTGTGCTTTTGTGTGGAAGTATGCCATTGTTTGCCGAAAATCCTGAGGATTTGCCAGATTTTACCCCCTCATTTATGATACGCAGTGCTTATGATGGCTCTGTACTTACCATTGATGAAAAACAATTAAATTGGAATTTGCGTGAAATTACCGATGATAGTGGGATTAAAGAACGCGATCCATGGCCGTTTTTTAAGCTAAGTTATGTGCAGTTTGTAAGCCCTAATAATGCCGATGTATGCCTTGCTATTGATGAAAGTGGAAAGTTTGTTGGTAAATCTTGCAAAAAGGATATTGAAAGCAAAAAATTAGAAACGGTGTTTTCTATCATACCCACCACGACTTCTGCGGTGCAAATACGCTCTATGGTGCTAAATGCAGATGAATGTATTACATTTTTTAATACCCCTAGGAAGTCTGGATTTGGGATTAATTCTTGTGATGTTGATAGATTGTTTAATGTGGATTTGCGGAATCTTATGCTGATTTTACCGCCATTTCAAGCCGCTGTGCCGATTAATCCATAAGATTGTAATTTAAATTCTAAGGAAAAAAATGATTAAAAATATGATGAAGTTTTTATTGGCTATTTTGGTAGTTGCTTTGGTTTTTGGTTGTCAAAATAATGAAAAAGGCTCTAAAGTTTATGTGGGGACAAATGCGGAATTTGCACCTTTTGAATATAGAGAAGGAAAAAATATCGTTGGTTTTGATATTGATTTGATAAAAGAGATTGCTAGGATTTCTGGATTTGAGATTGAGTTTGTGGATATGCAATTTGATGGTTTGTTGCCTGCATTAGAATCAGGAAAAATTGATTTGATTATCTCTGGTATGACTGCCACAGAAGATAGGAAAAAGTTTGTTGATTTTTCTTCCCCATATTATAGTACCAAACAAGCAATTTTGGTGTATCAAGATGAGCAAAAAATACAAAGTTTTGATGATTTGGTAGGTAGAAAAGTCGGCGTGGTATTAGGATTTACAGGGGATATTTTGGTAAGTAAAATCCCAAATATTCAATCTCAAAAGTTCAATGCAGCTTCAGAGGTGATTTTGGCTCTTAAATCCAAAAAAATAGAAGCTGTTGTGATGGACTATGAAACTGCTAAAAATTATGCAAAACAAAATAGTGAGTTAAAGTTGGTGCAGACAGATTTTGCTTCAGAAGAATATGCTATTGCCATGAGAAAAGGGAATGAAGAATTGCTAGGGAAAATCAATCAAGCAATCAAACAAATCAAAGAAAATGGTTTTTATGATGGTTTGATTGCTAAATATTTTCAATAATTGCTAAAGATTCGTTTGAGGAAAGTTGATGTTGGAATATTTGGAGTTACTCAAAGAAATCTTTATTGTAGATAGCCGCTATAAATATATTTTAGAGGGGTTAATATTTTCTATTTCTACCACTGCATTAGCAGCTATTATCGGTATTGTTTTGGGTATTGTAGTGGCATTGATGCAGCTTACAAATTTTTATCCTTTTAGAAATATTCAAGCATTAGCGAATTTTAATCCTTTATCAAAGATTGCTTATGCCTATGTGTATATTATCCGTGGGACTCCTGCTGTGGTGCAATTAATGATATGGGCAAATATTATTTTTATAGGAGCATTGAGGGATACGCCAATTTTGCTTATTGCAGCAATTGCATTTGGGATTAATTCAAGCGCTTATGTCGCAGAGATTATCCGTGCTGGAATCCAAAGTTTGGATAAAGGGCAAATGGAAGCAGCAAGGGCTTTGGGAATGGGTTATGCAATGTCGATGAAAGAGATTATTATCCCTCAAGCGATTAAAAGAATCTTGCCTCCACTTGTGAGCGAGTTTATTGCCTTGCTAAAAGAAACTTCAATCGTTGGTTTTATCGGCGGTGTGGATTTGTTGCGTTCGGCGAGCATTATTACAAGCCAAACTTATAGAGCAATAGAGCCTTTATTGGCAGTGGGGATTATTTATTTGATTCTTACTTCGCTTTTTGCAATGCTTATGAGAAAAGTAGAGAAGAGGTTACAAGAAAGTGATTAGGGTTGAGAATTTACACAAAAATTTTGGTGAATTAGAGGTTTTAAAGGGCATTAATATAGAGGTGTCAAAAGGGGAGGTAATAGCCATCATTGGACCATCAGGAAGTGGGAAATCAACCTTTTTGCGTTGTATCAATAGACTAGAAGAGCCAAGTAGCGGGGCGATTTATATTGATAACCAAAACATTATGGACAAAAAGACAGATATCAACAAAGTGCGACAAAAGCTAGGTATGGTGTTTCAGCATTTCAATCTTTTCCCCCATAAAAATGTATTAGAAAATATCACTTTAGCACCCACAAAGCTAAAAAAACTCCCAAAAGAAACCGCAGAAAAAAAGGCAATGGAACTTTTGGGGAGAGTGGGGCTTATAGACAAAAAGGACTTTTATCCAAGCAAACTATCAGGGGGACAAAAGCAGCGGATAGCGATAGCTAGGGCATTGGCTATGGAGCCAGAGATTATGCTGTTTGATGAGCCAACTTCTGCACTAGATCCAGAGATGATAAAAGAAGTGCTAGATGTAATGGTGGATTTGGCAAAAGAGGGAATGACAATGATGATTGTAACGCACGAAATGGGGTTTGCTAGAAATGTAGCAAGCCGAATCCTTTTTATGAGTGAGGGCGAGATTATTGAGGATTCTACGCCTAATATGCTTTTTGATAATCCAAAAAATAAAAGAGTGCAAGAGTTTTTGTATAAGGTGTTGCAAAAGTAGCTATAAAAAGGCTTATGGATTCTAATAAATGAGGTGAGCGGATAATTTTTGAGGGCTAGTTATTGTTTTAGAATTTTTGGGATTTTAGATTATTAATCTTTGTATGGCTGTTTTATGGATTGCTTCACTTTTTTTGCAATGGCGAAATGCCCACATTGTCATTGTGAGGCTTTAGCCAAAGCAATCCACATTAATACTTTTTAAATACCAAAAATCAAGGATTTAATTTTATTTCTTTATAAGCATCACAACCCTTTTGTTCGCCCAAATCACAAGCTTTACCATAAAATTCCATAGCTTTGCTATCATTCTGCCTTACACCTTTTCCATGTTCGTATAAGTATCCTACAAGAATACAACTATCAGCATCTCCCATTTCACAAGCTTTGTTATAAAGCTCACTTGCCTTTTTGTAATCCTGTCTTACACCTTCTCCAAGTAAGTATAAACTTCCTAAAGCACTACAACCCAAAGCACTTCCCATTTCACAAGCTTTACCAACAAACTCCCTTGCTTTTTTATAATCCTGTCTTACACCATTTCCATGGTAGTATAAGCCTCCTAGATTCTTACAACCCAAAGCATAACCCATTTCACAAGATTTTCTATAAAGTTCACTTGCTTTTTTATAATCCTGTCTTACACCATTTCCATATTCGTATAAGTATCCTAGATTATTACAACTCCTAGCATTTCCATTATTGCATTGTCTCTCAAGCTCAGAATTTGCAAATGCCAAACTAGACAATAATGCCATCAAAAATACAATTTTTCTCATTTTATCTCCTTTGTGTTATTTAAATTCAACCTTCTTTGCAATGAGGCTTCAACCAAAGCAATCCACATTAACGCTTTTTAAATCCCAAAATCAAGGATTTAATTTTATTTTTTTATAAGCATCACAGCCCTTTTGTTCGCCCAAATCACAAGCTTTACCAAAAAACTCCATAGCTTTGTTATAATCCTTCATTACATAGTATAAATCTCCTAAAATACCACAACCCAAAGCATAACCCATTTCACAAGATTTACTCCAAAACTCACTTGCTTTTTTGTAATCCTGTTTTACACCTAGCCCATGTTGGTATAAACCTCCTAAAGCACCACAACCCTTAGCCTCACCCATTTCACAAGATTTACTCCAAAACTCCCTTGCTTTTTTGTAATCCTGCTTTACACCATCTCCATCGTAGTATAAGTTTCCTAAATTAAGACAACTCCCAGCGTCTCCATTATTGCATTGTCTCTCAAGCTCAGAATTTGCAAATGCCAAACTAGATAATAATGCTATTAATGTAATTTTTAACAATTGATTCTTCATTTGTTTTTTCCATAAATTTAATTTTTATTTAATTTCATCGTTTTAAAGTTTAGGCTTTTTGAGAATCCATTTTACAGCTTTGCTATAAAGCTCATCTGTTTTTGAGGAGGTTTTCCAAAACAGTACAACCCGAAGCATCACCCAAATAACAGGCTTTGCGAAAGGATTCCACAGCTTTATTACGATCCTGCCTTACCGCACTTTGTCCATAGGAGTATAAAGCTCCTAAATAAAAACAAGATTCAGGACGCCCTTCGTTACATAGTTTCTCAAGCACAGACCTAAACTCAGTATTTGCAAATGCCAAACTAGACAATAATGCCATCAAAAATACAATTTTTCTCATTTTATCTCCTTTGTGTTATTTAAATTCAACTTTCTTTGGTTCTTTGGAATATCTAGTTTTGTAAGCCCATATTTCAATCTTTTTATTGCTACTTACTTCCAAAATTTTCTTTGCAAGATTTTTGATTTCATCGCTAAAACTTCTCTCTTCATTTTCTTGGCTATAAACATTCTCTTTTGTGAATCTTCTGCCTAGAGTGATTTTTTTAATAATGATTGGGAGTTTGTTGTTATTTTGACTAATGGCTCTGTATTCGCATTCGTATTTGAAGCAAGGTTTTTTGGTGGTGAGAATATTAATAATCTCTGAATCAGTATTTTCTGTTGAAAGTGATAATCTATTATCAACAAGATTAATATTGTATGTTTTGTCGTGTATTTTATAATCTACCTTATAAATATCTCCCTTATAGTTTGGATTGATTCTAAAATCAATCTTTACTCCACAATGTGAGCCACCATAATGTGCCCACATTAGACTTAGATTATTTTCATTATTTTCTAATCTTTTCAAATCAGCAAAAGCACAAATATTTTTATCTTTTTTCATATTTTTAATTTTTTGACATATTGATTCTATTTCTTGTGGGTCTGTATGTGAGCTATAAAAAGAGTATCTCCCCTCATCAATATCGTTAAATTTCTCAAAATTTGTCATATACAATTCACAATTTTCCAAAATTTGACAAAATCTTTTTGTTGTAGCTTCTTTGTTGGATAAACTTTTTAGAAGTTCATCGATATAGTCGCCTGATTTATTTTCAAATTTAAAATCTCTAAATTTTGAAAATTGCATTCCAAGCCACCCTTTATTTGTCGTGGTTGTCCATTTTTCTTTTTCTATTTTCTTTCCCATTTTTTTCCTTTGAGCAGTTTTGTTTAAAGCTTTTATTATGCCCCCCCCCCCCTTAATATTTGCTTAATTGGGAGTTAAAAGGGCTTGTAGTGGCTAAAAGGGCAGTATCTAAGTAGAAAAAGGCTGTGGATAATCTAAAGATATAATGAAGTTAAAATAAATTTGGAGTTTGGTAAATCAAGAGCAACAAAAGAAAAAGCTAGAATCCCATAGCTTATTCTTTTATAAGTTCCCAAAAGTCCTTTTCATCTAGGATTTTCACTCCTAGTTCTTGGGCTTTGGCGAGTTTGGAGCCTGCTTCCTCTCCACAAAGCAAAAAGTCAGTTTTTTTAGAAACACTGCTAGAGACTTTTGCACCAAGGGATTCTAGGATTTCTTGATAGGATTCTCGTTTTTGTGAGAGTGTGCCTGTGATGACAAAGGTTTTGCCACTAAGGTTTGTGGTGCTTTGGGGTGTTTGGGTGGTTTTTGGGGTTAGGATATTGAGTAGATTTTTTATCCTCTCTTGATTGATGTGGCAAAATTCTACAAGAGAGTTTGCCATCTCTTCCCCAAAACCATCAAGAGTGATGAAGTCCTCAAAATCCTTTTGATAAAATTCCAGCCCAAAAGTGTTGGCTAGCTTTTTGCTTGCTCCCTCGCCGATGTGTTCAATCCCCAAAGCATTGATAAATCGCCACAAATCAATGCCTTTGGATTCTTTTATCGCATTTAAAATATTGTGAATCTTCTTGTCTTTGAAGCCTTCTAAGCCCTCTAAATCCTCATATTGAAGTGAGAAAATATCTTCGATTTTGGTGATTTTGCCTCTTTCAAAAAGCAAATCAATAATCCTTTTGCCTAGTCCATCGATATTGAGTGCCTTTTTGCTAATGAAATGGATTAGGGAGTTTTTTAGCCTTGCTTTGCAGCTTAGATTTTGGCATTTGATGAGTTTTTCTTCGATGAGTAACTCACTTCCACAAATCGGGCAGTGGGTTGGGATTTCACATTTCTTTTGAGTGCCATCACGCAAAGAGGGCAAGGATTTGATGATTTTGGGTATCACATCGCCGCTTCGGATAAGAATTACCGAGTCATTAATCAAAATATCTTTTTTTCTAATTTCATCAAAATTATGCAAAGTGGCTCTAGCTACCTTTGCCCCCTCAATCATCACGGGTTCTAAAATCGCCACAGGGGTAACAACGCCTGTCCTGCCTACTTGCAGAGTGATATCAAGAATCTTTGCCTTTTTTTCGATAGCTGGGAATTTATACGCACAAGCAAATCGTGGGGCTTTTATCGTGAATCCTAGATTTTTTTGCAAAGCAATGCTATCAATCCTAATCACCATTCCATCTAGCATAATAGGGTAAGAATCGCGTTTGGAGATTAGGTTTTGGTAAGATTCCTCGATTTCTTGGAGATTTTTGCAAAGTTTAGAAAAGGGAGAAGTGAGGAAGCCAAAAGAGCGGATTTTCTGCATAAGTTCAAAAAAGCTATTTTCTTCTATGGTGCAAAATCCAACGCCCCAAGGGATAAATTGTAATTTGCGTTTAGCGGTGATTTTGGAATCTAGTTGCCTTAAGCTTCCAGCAGCTGCGTTGCGTGGATTGGCAAAAAGCGATTCGCCATTTTCTAGTCTTTCTTGATTTAAGCGTTCAAAATCGTTTTTTGCAATTACGCATTCACCACGAATCTCGATTCTATCGTTGTAAGGAATGCTTAGGGGAATGCTTTGGATAGTTTTTGCATTTTGTGTTACATTTTCTCCGATAAATCCATCGCCTCTTGTGGTGGCTTTTTGTAATTTGCCATTTTCATAAAGCAGATTGAGGCTTGCACCATCAAATTTTGGATCAATGGTAAAGAGCAGGTTTTCTCCCTTGCTGACGCGATTAATCCATTCTTGTAATTCTTGAGTATCAAAAATATCTTCCAAACTCCACATACGCTCGATATGTTCGGATTTGCTAAAAGATTCTAAGATATTATCCCCAACTCTTTGGGTGGGGGAATCTTTGGCGATTTGATTTGGATTTTTGGTTTCAAACTCTTTGATTTGGTGATAGAGTGTATCATACTCTTCATCACTTGCAATGGGGTCATCTAAGATATAATAGTGTTTTGCCCAAAGATTTAGAGTTTTGATAGCTTGTAGATATTGTGTATAATTCATAAAACAAGCTTTAGGGCTTCATTGTCCATTATCCCGATTCCTTTGTTTAGTGTATCTTGTGCGATTTCTTTGGCAGCTTGTAGGGAGTGCATTTTGTAAGTGCCACATTGCAATTCATTAGCTTCTGGAATCTCGCTCACTTTCAAAATATCTTTCATACTTGCTTCCCATGCGTTTTTGACTTCCTCGCAACTTGGTTTGCCAATCAAGCTCATATAAAATCCTGTGCGACAACCCATCGGGGAAATATCGATAATCTCTACTTTATCGCTATTTAGATGGTCTCTCATAAACCCTGCAAAAAGATGCTCTAAAGTGTGGATGCCCTCTTGACTTAGAATCTCAACATTTGGTTTGCAAAAACGCAAATCAAAAACGCAAATTTCATCGCCCTTTGGCGTGTGCATTACTTTGCCTAGTCTTACAGCAGGGGCTGGCATTTTTTTGTGATCAACTTTGAAGCTATCTAAAAGTGGCATAAAAATCCTTTAAATAAAATGTTTTTGAAATGTTATACAAAAAAAATTCACAAAAAGTTTAATTAGAGAAAATTTTTAAAAATTGTAGGATTTTAAGCGTCATATTTGAGATGGGCAGAGATTTTAATTCACTTGGAGAGAAAAACTCTAGCTTTTGATTGGCGGCTATTTGGCTGCAAGAGTTGAGTTTGTAGAGATGCAAAGTGAGATTGTATTTGGTGTAAGTGTGTTTGAGTGTGCCTAGTAGTTTGGGTGTTTTGGAGGTGAGGTTTGGGAAATTGTAAAGATTATAATAAAGCTTGCTGGTGCTTTTAGTGAGGGCGATTTTTGAATTTTGGATATAAATTCCCAAAAGCAAATCTTTTTTGATAGTGGCAGTTTTTTGGGTTTGTGTATAAAGGAATAGGTTGGCTTTGCCTTGACAGAAGTTTTGAAGTGGGCATTTGGGGCATAGCGGATTTTTGGGTGTGCAAATAGTTGCTCCGATGTCTAAAAGAGCTTGGTTGTGATTAAAGGGATCATAGCAGTTAAGAATCTCTTTGGCTTTGGATTCTAAAAGGTTTTGGGTAGGATTTTGAAGAGCAAAAAAACGCGTCAAGATTCTTTTGATATTAGAATCTACAAAGCTTACCGCACAATCAAATCCAAAACAAGCAATCGCACCTGCGGTGTATCTACCAATACCCGGCAATTTTTGGAGTAAATCCAAATTCTTTGGCAACTCTCCATTAAAAGATTCCTTGCAGATTTTAGCGGTTTTCAAAAGATTTCTAGCACGGGTGTAATATCCAAGCCCACGCCATTGCAATAAAACTTCTTCTTCTTTAGCATTAGCAAGGGATTCTAAAGTGGGAAATTTTTCTAAAAAAGGAAAATAGTAGTTTTCAAGCACGGTTTTAACTTGAGTTTGTTGAAGCATAATCTCACTTATCCAAACTCTATAAGCACGATTTTTTTGGGTTTTGTCCCGCCAAGGGAGCGACTTTCTTCCCTCTTTTGAATACCATAATAAAATTTCAGTATGCAAAGAAGAGGGGTTTGGAGGAGTGTTCATCTAGTTTAGAGATTAGGAAGTATTTGTTCTTTGTAAATATTTAGAATATTTTTAGAATCTTCAAGGTTTGATGAGAGGAGTTTGAGGGCTAATGAAGTAATGCCATATTCTTTTTGTAAGTCTCTAATTTGCTCTATACAATCTTGTGGAGTGCCAACTATCATAGTTTTTAGGATTTTGTCTTTGTTAAAAAAGTCAGCCCTAAATTCTTCATAATCGCTTGTTTTGATAATTGATTCAAAGGTTGGATTATTTTCATTGGCTCTTAGCATACATTGAGTAAAAATATCAACTCCTATTTGTGCCTTTTCCTCTGCTACTTTGCGGTCTTTATCTACATAAAATGCACGCATGAGAGTGAAATCGTATTTTTTGGCATTGGTTTGAAAAATTTGGTGAATCTCTTTTGCTTCTGTGCTATCTAGTGTCAGGGAGCCTAAAAAATTGTAGCCGAGATTTGCGGCTTTTTGTAGTGTTGGTTTGTGAGTGCTAGCGATATAAAAGGGGATTAGCCCTTTTGGGTGAGGGCGAATGCTGATATTATTGATTTCAAAAAAATCCCCACTAAAATTAACTTGTTCTTTAAAAAGCAAATTGTGAATGATTTGTGCATTTTCTAGCATAATATCACGATTGTTTTTAGCATTATTGCCCATAGCAATATCAAAAATAGGAAATGCCCCTCGTGCAAATCCAAACAAAAAGCGTCCTTTGGAGATTAAATCTAATGTGGCGATTTCTTCGGAGATTCTAATGGGGTGGTAATGCGGAAGCAAAATTGCAGCACTGCCTATTTTGATATTTTGGGTTTGAGCAAGAGCGGCACTAATAAGTGGAATAATCGCAGAACAAAGTGTGAAATTATTAAAATGATGCTCGCCAATCCATACTTCATCTAATCCCAAAGCATCACAATGCTGAATAAGTGCTAGAGAATCCAAAATCGTATTTGCTTCATTATTGTCCCAATTTTCTATGAGTGTGAAGATTCCGCTTTTCAAGGTAGCCTTCCTTTGTTTTGAGTATTTTAAGAATAAAAAGTTATAGTATTCTATCACAAATTTATTAATCTTAAAATTACCTAGCGGGTTAAAAAGATTCCAAAAATGCTATAATTTTGCCTTTAAATATTGAATTTATAGGAGATTGGATGTTTCACATTGTTTTTAATGCAGATGAAAAATACATTCCCTATGTCGCAGTTTTAATGACAAGCATTATTAAAAATACAAATCCTAATAAGACTTTTGCAGATTTTTGTGTAGATTCTAATCAAAATGAAACAATTAATTCTAGCGGGGGGGGGGGGGCATTTAGAAAATCCTAATAATTTAAATCCTGCTTTTACAAAAGAATCCCAAACCTCACAAATCCAAAAATCTATCAATCAAGAATTAAAATCCTATTTGGATTCTACTTTGCAAGATTCTACAGACTCAAATCATAATTTTGCTAATGAAGGCTATGTGTTTCATATTTTGAGTGATTTTGTGAGTGATGAAAGTCGTTTGTAGCAATTAAAACTTAAAATTGACTTGATTTGGTAGTAAGAGTATCCCAGATTTTGAGATACTCTAATGCTTTGTAGATTAATTTTCTAATGTCTTCATATCTATCACATAGCGGAATTTTGCCTTGCCATTAGTGAGATTCTCATAAGCTTCATTAATCTGATTTATTGCGATGATTTCAGTTTCAGGATAGATTTTGTGCTTCAAAGAAAAATCTAGCATTTCTTGAGTTTCTTTAATCCCGCCAATAAGTGAGCCATAGACTTTTTTATGCGCGTTAAAGATAAGCCCTGCCGCATCGATGGTGGGTGCGACTTCTGTAGGTGGAAGCCCCACGATTCCCATCTCTCCGCCAAGTTTTAAAAGCTTAAGATAGGCGGTAATATCATAAGGTGTGGGGATTGTGGAGATAATGAGGTCAAATCGCTCTGCCACCACACTAGAATCGGTGGTATCATAAAGCTTTTTTGCCCCCATTTTTAGCGCGTCTTGTTCTTTGTTTTTATTACGCGCAAACACATACACTTCCGCACCCATTTGCACAGCGTATTTTACCGCCATCATACCTAGTCCGCCAAATCCTGCTACCGCGACTTTATCACCCGGCTTTACCTTGCTAAATTTTAGCGGTGCATAGGTGGTAATCCCCGCACAGAGCAAGGGCGCGACTTTCTCTAGTGGGGCATCTTGTGGCACATTCACGGCAAAATTCTCGCTTACCACGATATTGTTAGAATATCCGCCATAGGTTGGCTCATTGTTATGAAAATAATCGTGGCAATCATAGGTAGCCACCATTCCGCGTTCGCAATACTGCTCATTGCTCGCTTTACACGCCTCACATTCTCCACAGCTATTGACCATACAGCCAACTCCCGCATAATCGCCGACTTTAAACTTGCTAACCTTGCTACCCACTGCCACGACTTTGCCCGCTATCTCATGCCCGGGCACCATAGGGTAGATTCCCTCTTTCCACTCGCTACGCGCGGAGTGTATATCGCTATGGCAGATTCCAGCAAACAGAATCTCGATTAAAATATCATTTTCGCCCAAAGCATGGCGTGAAAACTCAAAGGGTTTAAAGTTATCACTTTTGTGTTGCACCGCATAGCCCTTTGCAGTGATTCTTTTGCCCTCTCTAGCTTCATTTAGGTTTGAATCTAAAAGCATATTGCCTCCTTAAAAATTAAATTACAAATGAAATTATAAAATATGAGAGCTATTCTAAGTCAAGAGCAAAAATCTAAAATTTGCTAATAAATCTAAAATTTTAGAGAATGCCAAGTTGTTGATAGAATCCTAAGTTTAAATTTGTTGATAGATTTTTATTTAGATAATTTTTAATCTTTGTGGCTTCTTGTTGGGTAATAGAAAATCCTCCCCCAATAAGTGGGGAGGCAAGATAGATTTTGTCGTGATTTTGTTGTAAGGCTTTGTGATTAAAGGCTTTTGCGTTTTGGATTTGTGTTTGGGAAATGTTTTGTGTGGGTGCGGTGATTTGGTAAGTCATCATTACACACAAGATTTGTAAAACCTGCAAGAGTGTTATATCGCAAGCTTGGATAATTTGCTCTATTGTTTTTGGGGCAAAGTTATCTAAAGTGAGAAAATTTAAAATTTTTGAATAGATTTTTTGCACTTCAGCAATGTTTTCTAATCCCTGTATTTTTGCATCTTCTCTAAGTAACACAAAAGCGGTTTTTAAAAGTTTTTGTTCTCTTTCTTGTGTGCTTAGCATACATTTGCCTTTGATAAATAAATCTGCTCTAAATTTTCTATTGACAAAAAAATCTTTGATTTGTTCTTGCAATAAGGGGCATTGTAGGGTGTTTATAAAATTTAGTTCTTCTTGGGAGAGGGTTAAATCATCAAAATGCCACAAAACATTTGCACTAGAAGCAAATTCACACTTGCACTCTTGCATCATTTCTGCAATATCTAAGAAATGATGGCAACTCCAGTGTTTATTAAAAAATTCGTGTGCTAATACAGAAATATCTTGATTTAAAATATATAAAATTTCTTCTTTTGCTTTGGGATTTTGCTGCAAAAAGGACATAGGTATTTTGCTAAATTGTTCTAAAATTTCGAGGGAATTTTTGATTTTTGTGGTGGGCGTTCCATTTTGTCTTTCTTCAAAAGCTTTAAGGATTTTTTGCAAAGAATATCCCCCTTCCCAGCCGGGAAAAGAATTGTAGCTAATATATACAATTCCGCCGATATTGAGGCATTTATCAATGATTTTTTGAATATATTTTTTGTTTTTTGAATTAATCCAGCTCCATACTCCATGCAAAACAATATAATCAAAACTCATTTTTTCAGAAATGGCACGCTTGTAGAAATCTTTGAAACTTTCATTGTAAATTTTGCTGTTGGGGGATAGTTCTTTGGTATTGAATGCAAAAGAAGGATTGAAATCCACTCCGATAAATTCCCCTTTGTTGCAAACAGAATGCAAAGCTAGACTATATCCTTTGCCAAAACCTAGCTCTAAATAGCTTATTGAGGAATCTTTGGTGTTTTTGATGCCTGCTAATGTGAGATTAAAATCTATATTGAGAGGATTTAAACCATAAAAATAAGCATTAATATAATCAATTCCCATTACATAACCATCATTCCACATTTTGTTCCTTTATTTGGTGGTTGATTAAAATAAAATGGAGGGATTATAAAGCATGAGAGTACTCTAAGTCAAGGGGCAAAGGTTAAAAATTTTAAAAAAATTTAAAATTTTTAAGTAGCACAGGGATAGAATCGCAAAAATAAATATGTAATTTTAGTTACATTTTGTCTAAGAAGCATTATTGCTGTATACATTAGCTTAGTTAAATAATGCGAATATTTCATATTAAAGGATTATTATGCTTGAAAAAACTATGATTAAAACTTTGGCAAAACATTATAAAGGCGGAGATTTTTGTATTGAATTTTGGGATAAAGAGAGAGTGTGCTTTGGGGAGGGAGAACCTAAATTTTGCATAAAGATTCACAAAAAATTACCTCTAAATTTTATAAACCCTAAGCTAAAATAGGATAAAAATTACATTAATTGTTCTATTCTATCTTTTTTGGGAGCAATTTCTGTAATTTGGATTCCAAAGTTTCCATCGACAATAACTACTTCGCCTTTGGCAATTACTTTGTCATCTACTAATACTTCTAAAGGATCATTAGCAAGCTGATTGAGTTCTACAACGCTACCAATATCCATTGCAATGACATCTTTTAAGAGCATCTTTTTTTGCCCGATTCTTACTTTGACTTGCAAACGCACATCAAGAAGCATGGCGATATTTTTTAATCCAGCATTATTGAGTTCGAATTTTTCTTCTTCAGCTTCAGTTTGGGTATTTGCGTCCAAAGCAGCATTATCGCTATCTTCTGCGGTATTAGGGTTGAAAGAGTTTTCAAAACTTGAAGAGAAAGCAAAATAAAGAAAGTCTTGAATGCTGCCAAGATTAAAAGCAAAGGTGTAAAAACCGCTAAAATTTTCTAGCCCCAACTCTGAATCTTCGGTGATAAATTGGATATTTTTGAGTGTGAAGCTTAGTTTTGGTAATTCTTTTTGTGCACCAAGAGAAGTGGAGATGGCTCCAAAAATGTTGGAAGTAATTTCTTTGGTAGCATCTAAATCGTCATTGTCCATTGTATCTTTGGTAGTGCCTTCCCCGCCAAGCATCATATCTGCAAGTGCGGTAGCAACTTTGGGGGAAATAAAAAGTGCTAGATTTGCGTCATTATCGGTTGCAATATCGATTCTTGCTATGGGGGCTTTAATGGATTCTTTGTCTCCATTTTTTTCTTCTAAATGGCTAATATCTGGGGTTTGTCCTAGTAATCCTTCAATGGTTGCAATACTTTCTTGTGTAATGAGTTTTAAAAAATCATTTAACATAATCACTCCTATTCATCTTCAATCTCATTAGCACGAGATTTGCGTTGAGATTCTAGCATTTCTAAAATTTCTTTTACTTGATCTTTTTCTGTTTTGATCATTTCTTTGACTTCGATCGTTTTGCGATAGCGGTGCAAACCAATACTTGCTAGGAATTTTTCTCTCCCATCAACATTGATAATCACCGTGTCATCTGCGGGTCTATCAAGCCTTACAATATCACCACTTTCTAGTTCTAAAATTTCCCTTAGTGTGAGTTTGGTCTCACCTAGCATAGCAGTAACATTGACTTTTGCACCTCCTAGTAGTGCTTGAAGTTCTTTATTACGGGATTTTTTGGAGCTAGTTTCACTTAGCATAATATCGCGACTTGCCAAACGAGAAAGCACAGATTCTAAAGAAATAACAGGATAACAAAGATTCATCATACCGCTACTATGCCCGATGATAATCTCCATAACTACCATAATGACAATTTCATTTTGTGCAACAATTTGTACAACATTAGGGCTAGATTCTTTGACATCTACATTTGGGAAAATTTCTGTAATAGGCGCCCACGCTTCTTTGAGATTTTGCATCATTTGACGCAAAATTGTATCAAGCAAGTTAAGCTCAATATCGCTAAATTCTCTTGTTGATTCATAAGGATCTCCCTTGCCTCCTAAGAGCCTATCAATCATCGGGAATGCAATGCTTGGATTGATTTCTAAAACACCTGTTCCATCAAGGGGTTTCATTGAAAAAACATTGAAGCTAGTAGGACTTGGCAAACTCATAAGAAATTCCCCATAAGTCATTTGATCAACGCTGTGAAGTTGAATCTCTACAATCGAACGCATAATGGCAGAAATTTGACTAGAGAGAGAACGTGCCATTTTGTCGTGTATGCCTCTAAAAGCTCTTAGCTGTTCTTTGCTAACGCGATTTGGGCGTTTAAAATCATATAGTGTAACTTGTCTTTGTTGGATAGCAGTTGGTCGCTCTAATGTCTCTGGCTCTGTCCCTTCATCATCAACCACTTCTAAGAGTGCATCAATTTCTTCTTGACTTAGTATATCAGCCATCTACCCCCCTTTCTTCAAGGTATTTTTTAATTTTTCGTATCACTGCCTTATGAATTTGTGAAACTCTTGATTCAGTAATTTCTAAAATTTCCCCAATTTCTTTAAAATTTAATTCTTCATAATAGTAGAGTTGAATAACTAGTTGTTCATTTTGTGGTGAAGTTTCTAGAATCTTTTGGATAATTTCTATCAACTCTTCTTTTTCAACTTTATTATAGGTTTTATCATCTTGTGAAGCACTTAATTCTTCATCCAAAGGTAGAATCCCATAGATTTCACTAGCATTTCTTGCATCTTTGATTTTTTCTATATCTTCATTTAAAACTTGACTAAGATAGGCATTATCTGGTTCTTCTTGATGTTCATTATAATATTTGGAGATTTCTCTATCGATATTTTTTGTTAGAGTTCTTGAGTAGCGACTCATACAATCAAGCCCTCTTAGATAATCTAGCATAGCACCATGGACTCTTGATTTTGCATAACCCCAAAAAGAATCATTAAGGCTGCTATCGTATTTTCTAGCAAGTTTGATGAGTTCTTCTGTGCCAATAGAGACTAAATCGGCAAATTCTACATTTGCTGGGAGACGCTCTTTTAGCCTAGCAGCAAGAGCTTTGAGGGCAGGTAGATAATCTAGAGCAAGGTTATCTTGATTTTGTTTGATAATGTTTTGATAGCCCTTAGAAGTCTTCAACATTTTCTCGTTCTTTATTGTGTTTGGTTTTAGAGGAGGCATACTTTTCCTCTTCTTCTTCACGCATTGTTTTTTCCATAGTTCTTAAGAAACCACGAATCTTATTAGCGATTTTTTCTCTTTTGTCAAATTCTTGGATATATTCTTCTAAGGTTGCGTTATAAGAAGGTTTTTTGGTGGCTCTTTCTTGTTCATCTACAAATTTCACAAAAAAAGAAACGCTAACTAAAGTAATCAAATAAAAACCTATGGTTGAAACAAGCGTCCAAGCTACAATCATCTCTGGTTCATCAAATTTCAAAAAAGACAATAAAAGTCCAATAAAAAATCCATTGACAATTGCAAAACTTAAGAAGTTATCCATTTTTAGTGACATAAATATCCTTATTTAAAAATGTCCTAAGATTCTTTTGAGGAATTTTCCGAATCTTTTATCTTCTTGCACTAGCACATTTTGTTCCATTTTTGCTGCTAATGTCCTTGCAATCTTTTCTATTTCCATAGAAGCACTGCAGTTTGGCTCTTCTTTTACAAAGATTCCGCGGTTTTTGCTATAATGATTAATCAGCGGATTTTTTGTGAGTTTGCCAAGATAATCTAGGCTAATATTGCCAATATTGCTTTGGGCGATTTTTTGGATTTTTTTGAAAATCATTTCAGCTTCTTCTTGATTTTTAGCCATATTAATAACCATAAAAATTTTATCTTTGAAAGTGGAAGTGAGCTTGATAGTTGCGTATGCATCGGTTATTGCGGCAGGATCTGGAATTGTAAGGACAATAGAATCATCACTATTTTTTAGAAAAGTTTGTGTGTATTCACCAATCCCAGCACCTGTATCAATGAGGACAAAATCTAATCCATCTAGGAAGCTTGAATCTTCTATAAGTGTTTCAAACATAAATTCACTTTTGTAGCGAAAAATATCTGTGCCAGAATCTCCGGGTATTAAATAGAGATTTCTTTCTATTGGGATGATAATATCCTTTAGAGTGGCTTGATTTTTGAGGACATGCAAAAGATTTTTTTCACAACGCACTCCAAAAAGAATATCCAAATTTGCAAGTCCAATATCTGCATCAAAAATTCCAACTTTAAAGCCTAATTGCCAAAGCTTATAAGCTAAGTTTGCACTAAAGGTAGATTTTCCAACGCCACCTTTTCCGCTTGTAATAGTTACAAATTTGGTGTTTATCTTTTTGGGGGAATCCAATAAAAACTCTAAGTTTGCTGCTTGATTTTTCATCTCTAGGCTCGTTTTAGTCCATCAAGTAAGCAATCAATTAAAAAATCACTTGTAGCAACCATCAAATCATTAGGGACTTCTTGACCGATTGAAAAATAACTCGTTGCTTTTTTGGTTTCATAGATGAGAGAAAAAATATTCCCATAGCTATGCGTTTCATCAAGTTTTGTAAAAATGAGTGTATCAATTCCTAATGTTGAAAAAGTGTGATAAATATCTTTTAAGTCTTCGTATTTTGTCGTTGCACTCATCACAAGGCTAACATCGATTTTGGTGTTTGGGTCTGCATTGACAAAATTTTTGAGAGATTCTAGTTTGGCTCTATCATGCTGGGAGCTTCCCACGGTGTCAATTAAGATATAATCGCAATATTTGAGTGAATCAAGTGCATTGATAAATTCTTCTGTATCTACCACCGTATCAATGCTTAGTTTCATTTTTTTGGCATAAAACATCAACTGATCTACTGCACCAATCCGATAAGTATCCAAGGTAATAATACCAACTTTATAGTTTTTATTAAGCATTCTTGAATAGCGGGCTGCAAGTTTGGCTAAAGTGGTGGTTTTTCCAACACCTGTTGGACCAACTAACATCATAATATTTTTTACATTGCTACTAAGATTTTCTGCTCTTGCATAAACCATTTTTCGCAATACTTCTCGGAAGTATCGTTTGATTAGTATAGAATTTTCACGCATTTTAATAGGCATTAATTCCAAAGTTAGCTGCATAATTTTTTCTAAATGTTCTTTTGCCATTCCGCTTGCTTTTGCGATGCGATAAATTTCTGCAAATTCATGAGGGATAATCAAACCTTCTTTTTTTGGTCCTCTTTCTTCCCAAAACATATTTTGAATGAGTTTGATTTTGTCATTGAGTTTGTCAATTTCCCCTCTTATGATTTGGAGATTGACTGAATCTTGAGGATTTTCTTGTTTTTTGGCTTTGGTATTTTCAAGGGAATTAGATGGTGCTTGAGACTTTTCTATTTTTTCATCGCGTGAAGATTTTTCTTTGGGATTATAGGGAGATTTTGGAGGGATTTTTGTATTCACACCGGCAATTTGTGAGATTTGTCGCACTGCATCTGAAAGTTGGAGCGAAACTTCTTCTGGGAGGCTTTGGAGGCTTTGAGCAGCGCGTTTTCTTTCTAGTTCTTTTTGTGCAATGAGTTCTAAGCGTTCGGCGATATTATTGCTTTTGACCAAAGGTAAATTTTCTTTTTGGGCTAATTCTTGTTTTTCTTTGACTTGTTTTAAATCTTCTTCGCTAATAGCAACAGAGATTTCATAATTTCCATCGGCAAGTTTCTTTTGTGAGATGATAGAAAATTCATCGCCTAATTCTTTTTTAGCCTCTGCTAAGGCTAGAGTAGAAGTTTCTGCGGTATAAGTAAATAATTTCATTTGAATCCTTTTAGAGGGATAGTTACGCTCTCTCTTTTTGCCCACTCTTTGTGTGGGATACATAAATGATTAAGAGTTATATTTTTGTTTTTAAAACCCAAAATATCAATATCTAAAGTCCTTGGTGCATTTTTAAAATCTCGTTTGCGTTTTCGCCCAAAATTTCTTTCCAAATACGCACAATGGCTAAAAAAATCAGCATAGCCAAGCCTTGTTTTTAGCCAAATAATACCATTATAAAAATCTGCCTGTTTTGTGTATCCAAAAGCTGGATTTTTCAAAAAAGGAGAAAAAGCAATTATATCATTTTTCTTTTGCAACCTTAAAAAAAGTTTCCAAAAAATTGCCAAAGATTCTCCTTGATTGCTGCCAATTCCTAAAATTACATAAGATTGAATTTTAGAATAGTCTTTGAAATGGCGATAGGGATTTTCTCTGCGGATAAGAAGGAATCTTGGAAGTTTATTAGCAGGCTTTAAGTGGTATTTGGGCTTTGGATAAAGGGGGATAAAACGCCAAAAGTCTTTTTTGATTTCTTTTGTGTGGTAGGTTTTTGTATTGAAATAAGTTTTGGTTTTATTCTCCAAGAATCCTTGCTCCATTTTGTTCTATCACGACCAAATCTTCAATGCGGACACCGTATTTTTGGGGAATATAAATGCCGGGCTCTATGGAAAAAACCATACCTTCTTCAATAATGGTTTTAGAGCGTGGAGAGATGATTGGGAGTTCGTGAATATCTAAGCCAATCCCATGTCCAGTGGAATGCACGAAGTATTTTCCATAACCAGCCTTTTCTATCACACTGCGCGCTAAGGCATCAATTTCACAAGCCAACATTCCTGCTTTTGCGTTTTTAATGGCATTTTCTTGAGCTTTTAAAACAATATCATAGATTTTTTGTAATTCTTTATCTTTGAAGGTTTGTTTTTTGGCAAAGTTAAATCCATCTTTGCTAAAGTATCCTGTCCTTGTCCTATCAGAGCAGTATCTTTTGTATTTTATGCCCGCATCAAAAAGTAGCAAATCTCCCTTTTGGAGAATATCGCTTGAAGGTAGGGCATGCGGTTTTGCTGCATTTCCATTAATGCCAACAATAGGGTTAAAACTCAAATCATATTGACCTTTTTTGCTTAAAAAACTTTGTGATTTAAAATGCAAAAAAGCCTCGCTTCGATTTTTGCCTTTTTTGTCAATCCACTTAGCAAATTTATCAAAGGCTTTAATGTTTAGTTTTTGTGAATATTCAATGAGGTTTATTTCATCTTGTGTTTTGCGGATTCTTTTTTCTTGATGAAAATTTGGCTTTGGCATAAAATTAATTTTTAAATCACTGCTTAGTTTTTCAAACTCATAGACAGAAAATTCTTGAGGATTATAAATAAGAGAGATTTTTTCGTTTTTCTTTAAAATAGTCCTAACGGTGCGTATGAGATTGTGGCTGATGAGAATCTCAATTTCGTATTTATGATTTTTGATATTCTCTTTTGCCTCGACTTCATAGCGTCCATCTGTGATAAAATAACCTTTCTCTCCGATGGCAAGGAAGATTACATTATCGCAACTATAACTCGTTTCAAAATAAACTGCATTTTCATCTTTGATGATAAAATTATCCATATTTTACACTATTTATTGTTCTTGTTGTTTTGCTTGAGCCTCTCTAGCTTGTCTAATAGCTTGAATCTCATTGAGGATTTGTGAGATGCCTTGCAATGCCAAATGATAACCCATTGGACCAAAACCAGCAATCACTCCAGAACATGCTCCAGCTGTGAGACTTTTTTGTCGGAATTCTTCTCTAGCATGGATATTAGAGATATGCACTTCAATAGTTGGTAATCCCACCGCAGAAATTGCATCGCGGATAGCAACAGAAGTGTGGGAATAAGCCGCAGGATTGATAATAATACCTTGGTATTGTCCTAAAGATTCTTGAATCTTATCGACGATTTCCCCCTCAAAGTTGCTTTGAAAAAAATCTACTTCTAGTCCGATTTGTTCGGCGTGTTTTTGGATATTTTGATGAATGGTTTCGAGTTTTGCTGTCCCATAGATTCGCGGTTCTCTAATTCCAAGCATATTTAAATTTGGTCCTTGGATTACAATTACTTTCATAAAAGCTCCTTAATATACAAAGTAAAAAATTTTGGTAATTATAACAAAAAACATAATAATTTCTATTTTGATTTTCTATAAAAGATTTTTTGGTTACTTTTTTGCACAAAGTAAAATAAAAATGATTTTTTCTATACAAGAAAATTGAATATTGTTTGGGAGTGTGTTAGAATAATTTTGTATTAAACATTTTTAAGATTAAGGATAGATTATGAAGAAAATTTTACTTAGTGCATTGGCGGTTAGTTTTGTTTCAGTAGGTTTAATGGCACAAGATGAAACAAAGATTTACAATCCAAAAGCAGAAAAGAATCACCTCGTAATTAAAATGGAGATTTTAGGGGAAAAGGGCAATACCCCAGCAGGTGAGATTGTAGCAGTAGAGACAAAATATGGGGTTGCCTTTTATCCAGATTTAAAGGGTATTGAGAGCGGAATACATGGATTCCATGTGCATGTTAATCCAGATTGTGGAGCTACAGAGAAGGGCTTAGGAATGAAAGCAGGAGGACATTGGGATCCACAAGAGAATAAGGCACATTCTTATCCTTGGGCAGATGAAGGGCATAAGGGAGATTTGCCAGCACTTTATTCTAGCGATAAAAATGAGATTAAAACTCCGGTATTGTCCCCAAAAATTAAAACTTTAGAAGAATTAAAAAATCATTCTTTAATGATTCATGTTGGCGGTGATAATTACCATGATCATCCACAAGTTTTAGGTGGAGGTGGTGCTAGAATGGTGTGTGGAGTTATCCGATAATTTATTTTTTGATTCTTGCATTTTTGAAAGTATAGATTATCTCTATACTTTCATCAATATTTCCTCTTTACCTTTTTGTAAAATTTTGAATATAATTCTTTAATTTTTTGATTTTAGGGAGAATATTTATGAAGATAGCTCTCATAAGCGATTCTTTGTTGCTTGATAGAACTTTGGAGATGTATTTAAAAGATTATTTGACAAGCTATAAACTTTGTGATTTTGTTGTCGCAACGCAACCTGTAGATTCTCAAAAGCCTGTTTTTTTGATTGGTGAATATGAAAATGCAAATTTGCATAAACCTTTTACAAAAGAGATTTTATTACAAGCCCTTGAAGCTTTCTTTATGCAAATAAGAGGGGAACAAGAAGCCAAAGAAGAGGAAGAGATTAAATATACTAATGTAGAGAGTGCAAATTGGAATGAAATGCTAAAAGATGTAGAGATAGAGGAGGAAAAGAAGCCTTTAGATTTGGAACTTCATCAAAAGATTCTTAAAGTGTTAGAAAATTACGCCAAAGAAATCACAATGATAGTGCAAGAGCATTACAAAGAAAAAAATAATGAAAACAAATCAAAATAAGAAGCCTTTATTAAAAGTAATTGGAGGTGCTTTTAAGGGGAGAAATATCAAAATGGCACCCCTAGAAATTACTCGCTCATCTAAAGCGATTTTGAAAGAATCTCTTTTTAATACATTAAATCAAGAAGTGGTGTTGGCAAATTTTGTGGAGTTTTTTGCTGGAAGTGGAAGCATTGGTATTGAAGCACTAAGCAGAGGTGCCAAAAGTGCAATATTCTTTGAACAAAACAAAGAAACTTGTAGAATTTTGGAAGAAAATTTGCAAAATATCTGTCAAGGTTGCCATTATCGTATTGTTTTTGGGGATACTTTTGAAAAATATCAAGAAGCATTGAAGGGCTTAGATTATTTGAGTATAGGGTATTTTGACCCACCTTTTGATATTAGAGAAGGGATGACTGGAATCTATCAAAAATGCTTTAAAATGATAGAAAAACTCGATACCAAAGTTTTTGGAATTGTTATTTTAGAGCATATTTCTAGTTTGGAAATACCGCAATTCATTGGAAGTTTCAAAAAGGTAAAAACAAAGAAATTTGGCAAAAGTAGTTTGAGTTATTTTGTAGCCTAATCAATAAAACTAAAAGGAAAAAAATGCAATATTATGGAAAGCGATACAAAAGCCTAGCTAAAGCGATTTTTAAAGAAGATTTAGCAGGGATTTTGGAAAATGATGAATGGATTTGTGTAGATATTAGAATGCCCGATGACTTCAGGGCTGGACATTTAAAGGGTGCAAAAAACATCACAACACAAGAAGAGTTACAAGAAATACTCGCACTCAATAAAAAGATTCTAATTAATTGCTATTTGGGGCATTCTGCTTCTTTGCTAGGTAGTGATTTGGTAGAAGCAGGATACCAAAATATTTATTTTTTGGACGAAGAAATCGCTCATTGCCTAGAATAGCTACCACAAAATACCTTGAAAACAAAGGATAAGGAAGTATCCACCAAAAATAAGTATTGCAAATAATACAAGGGCTAATCCAAATGCCTTTCCCCCTAGTTTTATAAATTTTTTAAAATCGATTTGTAAGCCCAAGGCAGCCATAGCAAAAACAATACAAAGAGTACAAAGAAGCCTACCGCAATCAATCAAAGATTGCACGCTAAAATTAGCAAAAATTAAAGTTTCTTTGTAAGTGTTCAAAAAAGTATTCAAAACAATAATACCCAAAAAAAGAAAAGCAAAATAGGGAATATCGATTTTTTTGCTAGTGTGGTGAGGATTATTGCTGTGGGAATTATCTTTGGCGACATAATAGCCAACAATTAGCAAAAAGGGCACCAATAAAATTACTCGCATCATTTTGAGGATAATAGCAAGATTTGCAGCACTTTGAGTAAAGGCTCCACTTGTCATATCTTTTGCCATTTCAGCTGCTCCAGCGACATTAGCAACTTCATGCAAAGTAGCTCCCATAAAAAGCCCCATTCCATCGCTATTTAAAAGCGGTATAAATCCACTACTAAAGGCAATAGGGTATAAAAACATCGCAATAAGCCCAAAAACAACGACACTTCCAACTGCAACAACCCCTTTAAAAGAATCAGATTTGAGAGTGGATTCTAATGCCAAAACCGCAGCAGCACCACAAATAGCACTCCCAGCACTTACAAGCATAGAGGTTTCTCTATCAAGTCCAAAAACTTTAACCCCCACAAAAAGACCTACCAAAAATACGACACTAATCACAATAAAAGCAATCAAAAATCCATAAAATCCGATATTATAAAGCTCATTAAAAGTGATATTAAATCCATAAAGAATAATCCCCAAACGCAAGAGTTTTTTAGCACTAAATTGAACCCCAGCTTGTAATGAATGTTGGTATTTAAAAAACCAAGGAGAAAGTATAGCGCCAATGATAATTGCAAATGCAGTGGCTGCCAAATGCGTAGAATCTTGAATCTTTTCTACACTTGCTAGATAAAAAGCCAAAGCTACAATAACTCCGACAAAAAATACTCCCCTAAAGATAGATTGCAAAAAATTTTTAAAATGAATAAGATTTATCATAAAATCCTCCCTTCAATAAATTTTTGGAAATTATATAATTTTGTATCAAATAATAAAAATATATCAATTTTATTAAAACAATAAAAAATATTAATGAAAATTTATTGAAAATGTGGAATAATCCATAAAGAAAAATAAGGAAATAGAATGAAAATAAGAGATTTAGAGATTTTTATAGATTTGTTGCACACCAAAAGTCCCACGCTCACAGCAGAAAACTTCAAAACTACCCAGCCAAATGTTTCAGTGATTGTTAAAAATATCGAAAAAATGTTTGGTATCAAGCTTTTTGAGAGATTAGGCAAAAAGCTTTTGCCTACTACTCAAGCCTTATACCTTGGGGGAATGTGGCTTGAAGTGGTGCAGGGGTATTATTCGAGTTTGGAGGCTTTGGGGGAAGAGGGTGTATTGCTAGGAGAGATTAATATTGTAGCAACACATACCATTGGAGAATATTTTTTGCCTAGAATTTTGTTTGATTTTGCCAAAGAATACCCCAAAGTTAAAATTAATTTTAAAATTTACAATACCAAAGAATGCTTAAGCCTTCTAAAAAATGGTGATGTGGAATTAGCGATTGTAGAGGGGGAAATCGGGCTAGAATATGCTAAAAGCGAGGGGTTAATAAGAGAGGTTTTGTGTGAAGATACTTTGGTGGTGGCAAGCAATGATTTTATTTTGGCTTCTAAGCCTAGATATATTGATGAATTATTAGATAAAAAATGGATTTTTAGGGAGTATGGTTCTGGGCTTAGGGATAGTTTTTTGAATGCTTTGGGGAATCTCAAAAAGGAAATTCCAATTTTTTTGGAGCTAGATAGGACGACAGCGATTAAGGATTTGGTGATTAACAAAGGAGCGATTGCGGTATTCTCAGAAGTGGCTATCAAACAAGAATTGCAGAATGGAATCTTATTCCCTTTGGAAATTATCAATCTAAATTTGGAGAGACATTTTTATAGCCTAAAGCGAAAAAGTCAGCTTCTTAACTCTGTTTTGACGCGTTTTGAAGAATTTGTAAGCGAGGGTTTAAGGGGTATTTAGCACAAAAGATTTAAATTTCTCCCCCCTTTGCTTGTAAGAAGAAAATTGATCCAAACTTGCAGCAGCGGGGGAAAGCATAGCAATACTTTGGGAATTATGGTGTTTTTTAATCTCATTTACAGCGACTTCTAGCGTATAGCAAGGCAAATGGTTAATGTGATATTTTTCTGCTAAATGGGTTAGTTTTTGTGTATTAGAGCCAATGGCATATAGGCTAATTTGGCATAATCGCATAAATTCAAAAAGCGGAGTTAAATCCGCCCCTTTATCATCTCCCCCCAAAATAAGATGAATTTTCTTATCTTTGTAGCGTTTGATAGCCTCCAAAGTCGCATCAAGATTCGTCCCTTTGCTATCATCTACCCATAGGCGATTTTGGTTATCCCAAAATTCTTCTATTTTGTGTTCGCCGATTTTAAAAGAATTGAGCAAATCATAATCAACTTGTTGGAATAAAACCTGTGTTGCACTCAAAGCCAAAAGTGCATCAAGCAAAAAGGGTTCTTGGAAGCGAATTTTTGGAATCTCCAAAAAAAACTCTCTAGCAAGCGATTGTGAATCTTCATAGAAAAAAAGCTTTGCAAGGCTTTTTTGGCAAAAGGAGTGAGATTGTAGAGACTTTGGAAGAATAGCGATTTCTTTATCTTGCATTGTCAAAATAGGCTTGAGCTTATCATTGATATAAGATTCATAATCCCCATGCCAACTGATATGATCTTGTGTAATGGGCAAAAGCAAATAAAGATTAGGTTTAGCAATTTTGGTGTAATGGAGGGTAAAAGAGCTAGTTTCCAAAATCCAAAGCGGTGCATTAGTATCCATATTTGCTAGAGGATTCCCGATATTTCCACCGCTTATAGCCCCTTTGTGTTTTAAAAGATGAGTGAGCATTTGGGTGGTAGTGGTTTTTCCATTTGTCCCGCTAATCCAAATACTAAAAGGCATTTTTGTAGCAAAAAAATCATACTCACTTATGGGGTTAGTAAGTTTTATCATTGCGTTTTGTGGTGGGATTCCCGGTGTGGTGATGATTTGTGCTTGAGGATATTTTTGCAAAGTTTCTTGAAGTTTGTTTGGAGGAAGTAGAGTATTCCCATAAGAATCTTTTGAAATTTGAGTAAAACTATCATCAAAAATACAGCAAGGAGCAAATTTCTCTGCAAGTGCTTTATTAGTTTGCCCATATCCTAGTAAAATAAGCATTCAATCCTCCCTTATCTTAGTTTGATAGTCAAAAGTGCGATGAGGTTACTCATCAAAGCAATAATCCAAAATCGGACGATAATTTTGCTCTCACTTAAGCCCTTTTCTTCAAAATGGTGATGCAAAGGTGCCATCAAAAACAGCTTTTTTCCTCGTGTTTTGTAGCTACCAATTTGCAAAAGCACCGAGAGTGCCTCTATTACAAAAATAAATCCAATCACAAATAGCAAAATTTCATTTTTAGAGATAATTGCCATATAGGCAATCACTCCGCCTAATGCCAAACTTCCACTATCACCCATAAAGACTTGTGCAGGGTGGCAGTTATACCACAAAAAGCCTATTAATGCACCTATCAAAGCAGCAGAGACAACCACAACTTCCCCGCTATCTGGGATTTTTGGATACAAAAGATAGGTGCTAAATACAGAATGTCCTGCAATATACACAAAGATTCCCAAAGAAGTTAAAGCATAAATGGAAGGAATAGTTGCAAGTCCATCTAAGCCATCGGTGAGATTGACTGCATTGCTTGTAGCAACAAACACTAGCGTCCAAAACAAAAGACTAAATAGCCCCCAATCCCAAATAAAATTCTTGAAAAATGGCAAATAAAAATGGCTATCCATACCATAACAATAAAGTCCCAAAGAAACCAAAAAACCGCTTATAGCTTGCAGGGTAAATTTCATTTTTGCACTCATGCCGGCATTTTTTCTTTGTAGCACTTTAGAATAATCATCATAAATTCCAATACTTGAAAACAAAACAAGGCTCATTAAACCAAAGACAACAAAGGCATTATCGAGTTTTGCACACAAAATAGAAGCAACAAGTGTCGCAAATACAAAAATGATTCCGCCCATTGTAGGGATATTGACTTTTTGCTTGTGGTTTTGTGGGGTAAATTGCGAAATGGGCTGATTAGCATTCTTTTTCCTTGCCCATACAATATAATAAGGCATAATAAAAATAGTCAAAAAAAACGCCACAAAAAAAGCAATCGCAGCCCTAAATGTAATATATTGAAACAAATTAATTTCTAAAAAACTATATAAATAATAGATCATCTAAAAACTTTCACAAAAAATTCAAAAAATCAAAAAAATAAGGTAGGATTCTATCTAAATAAACTTTAAAATGGATATAAGATTATGAAGACAATTTTGATAATTACAGATGGCATTGGTGATAGCAAACAAGAAAAATACAACGCTTTTAAGGCAGCAAAGAAGCCTAATTATGAGAGGTTATTCCAAGAAGTCCCTTATGGAATGATTAAAACTTATGGGCTTTCTGTGGGATTGCCTGATGGACAAATGGGAAATTCTGAAGTAGGGCATATGTGTATGGGAAGCGGAAGAATCCTCTATCAAGATTTAGTCAAAATCAATCAAGCAATTCAAAATGGGACACTTTTAGAAAATCCCGCATTGCAATCTTTGCAAAATTGCAAAAGGATTCATCTAGTTGGCTTAATGAGTGATGGCGGAGTGCATTCGCATTTGGAGCATATTTTAGCCCTAGCATTAGGCTTAGAGGGCAAAGGCTATGAGATATTATTGCATCTCATTACAGATGGTAGAGATGTTTTGCCACAAACTGCGTTAAAATTCCTAGAAGAAGTGCAAACAAAAATACAAAATAAAAATATCAAGATTTCTTCGATTAGTGGGCGTTTTTATGCTATGGATAGAGATAATCGCTGGGAGCGGATAGAAGAAGCTTATAATGTCATTGTATGTGCAGAAAATCCACAATCCATTTCACCCCAAGAATATATCCACCAAAGCTACCAAGAGGGCATTTTTGATGAATTTATCAAACCTGCAAGTTTTGATAATAGCGTGATAAAAGCCAAAGATGGCTTAATTTTTGTAAATTTTAGAAGCGATAGAGCAAGAGAGATTGTAAGTGCATTAGGCAATGAAAATTTCAGTGAATTTCAAAGAAAAAAATGGCTCAAAATACCGCTTATCACTATGACGCCTTATGACAAAAATTTTGATTTCCCCATTTTGTTCCCCAAAGAAAATATCCCAAATACACTAGCAGAAGTAATCTCCAAACACCACCTCCGCCAATTCCACACAGCAGAGACAGAAAAATACGCCCATGTTACTTTCTTTTTTAATGGTGGATTAGAAGAGCCATATCCCAATGAAACAAGAGTTTTAATCCCCTCCCCAAAGGTAAAAACTTATGACCAAAAGCCAGAAATGAGTGCCAAAGAAGTAGGGGATTGTGTGCTAAAGGCGATACAAGAAAACTATGATTTTATCGTTGTAAATTTTGCAAATGGCGATATGGTAGGGCATACAGGCGTGTATGAAGCAGCGATAAAAGCAGTAGAAGCAGTAGATAGCGAGATTGGTAGAATCTATGAGAGTGCCAAGCAAAATGGTTATGCCTTTGTCCTTACAAGTGATCATGGGAATTGTGAAGAAATGCAAAATGACAAAGGCGAGATTCTCACCAACCACACGACAGGCGAAGTATGGTGTTTTATCTCCGCACCCAATGTGCAAAAGGTGCAAAATGGAGGTTTAAACAATATCGCACCAAGTATTTTAAAACTGATGGGATTAGAAATACCCAAAGAAATGGATAATCCTTTGTTTTGACAAATAAACATTGAATAGGGCAAATTAAATTTTACTTTTTTGGGTATAAACCATTTGCAAATAAATAAACAAAACACTCATAATAATTAATTTTTAATGACTGCCAATGCCCCTTATAAACACATTTTGCCCCCCCCCCCCCCATTATAAAAGTGATTTTAATAAAATATAAATATTTTATTTATTATTTTAAAGTTAGTTTTATTTTTATAAAATTTCAAATATTTTTTTGTAATTTTCATTATATATTTAAGGAGAATAAATGTCTAACCAAACAAAGAATGCTACCCTAGTGGGGGGGG
Organism: Helicobacter pullorum; assembly: GCF_900638355.1. Lineage (GTDB taxonomy): Bacteria > Campylobacterota > Campylobacteria > Campylobacterales > Helicobacteraceae > Helicobacter_D > Helicobacter_D pullorum. The sequence goes on from NZ_LR134509.1 coordinate 581,162, forward strand.
GGGGGCAAAAGCCTCTAAATAGTCAATCACTAGAAACAAAGAATCCAAAAAATGCTAAAGGTTTAGATTCTAAATCCAAATTAGAATCCAAAAATCCAAACAAGATTCAAACTGCAAAGATTCAAAGAGTTAAAAACACTTATGATTCTATAACTATTCAAAATTCTACAAATTCCCAAAAATCAAAAGAATCTAGCAAAGTAAAATCCCTTATCCGCACGATACCGATTTCTATTGCTTTGGCTTCGGCATTATCAAGTCATGCAGTGGCAGACTGGCAAATTGGACAAGGAGTAAATATTGATTTGAAACAACTTGGGACCATTCAAAATGGTGGCATTATAGTAGATAATGTTAATGTTAAATTTAGCACTTCTCAAGCTGTTGCTAGTGGTTCTTTTCTCTATGGAATTACACAAAATGGTTCTGGGGGCAATCTAACAATCAATGATAATTCAAGCATAGAATTTTATGCATTAAATGGTCCAATGATAAAAATTGATAGAAATGCAACTGCAGGAATAATTACCAATAGTGGAACTATTATTAGAGAACGATTTGGTGGTCTAAACAATTATAAAGTTGCATTTGACTTGGGCGATAATGCTATTGTTAAGGCATTTATCAATACTGGGACAATTTATTGGGAGGGAACTCATGCTATAGCATTATGGCGTGGCTCCAATATTGGAACTATTAGAAATACTGGGACAATACAGAGTGAAGGGGCTGTAATAAATTCAGGTAATAATGCAACCATTGGCTCCATAGAGTTTGATGGGGGACTTATACAACGCATTACCAGTGCGGGTTCAATAGGTAATGCTGTTGCAACAACAGGCGATGTGATAAGTCTTACAAATGCTAATATCGGCACAATCACTATGTCTAATTCTGCTTCAATCCATGGTAATATTTCTTTATCTGGCACTAGAATTACTGATAAAATTTCTTTCAGCGATTCCAATATGACGGGCAATATTTCTTTATCTCGCACTACAATTACTGATAAAATCTCTTTTGGTGATTCTAATATAACAGGTAATATTTCTTTGGGTGGCTCCCGAATTGCCAATGGAATCTCTATTGATGGCTCTAACATTAGTGGTAATATCTCTCTTGCAGTTAACAATGGCACTAACTCTACCATTACCAATGGATTCTCTATTGACAACTCTAAAATCACAGGCAATATCACTTTAGCCAATCAATCCACTATTGCCAATGGATTATCTCTATCTGGTAATTCCACTATAGCAAATCTCAATCTCACCGAAAGAGGCAATATAGATACCCTTTCTTTGAATCAAGGAACAATCACAGGGAATATTTCACTAACAGGTAATGCAAATGGAACAGATACTAATACAGCAACCATAGGGGAAATCACTTTAGCAAATAACTCTACAATTACAGGAAATATTAGTGTAAAAGGTGATGGAGCTAGCACTAATGCTAATGCCAAAATAGGAAACATTACTTTAGAAGATGGCACAGGTATCGGAGGAAGTATTGCAGTTGGTGATTCTAATGGTGCTGCTAATACTAATGGGGAGATTGCAGGTATTACCCTATATGGCAACAGCACTATTGCAGGTGGAATCATTAACAACGCTAATGGAAACATAGGCACAATTGTTTCTAATACCGGAACTAATATTAATAATACAATCACTAATCATGGAACCATAGGAAGTTTAGAAGTCAATAATCAAGGAACCATTGTTTATAAAAGTGATAATGGTATTATCACAGATGCTCTTAGTGTAGCAAGTGGTGCTACTTTGGATATTAAAAATACTAGCAATAACACAGGAACTATTGAACTAAAAAGTGATAGTGCAACCTTAGAAGATGGCTCTACTCTAAACTTAGCAAATGGCTCTACTCTAGTAGGACATTTAAAAAATAGTGGTAATTTAGGTAGTTGGACTAATTATAGTAATATTCAAGGGCATTTTATCAATACAGGAACTATTGATGAATTAGATGCAGGAAATATTGCAGAGTATCTACAAAATTCAGGTGTTATCCACATACTTAAACAAGGAAAAATCACAGGCACATTAAATAATACAGGAACCATTGGAGAATTAAACACGAGTGTAATTAATTATAATGGCATTACTAACACAGCAACTATTGCAGGAGCAGGACATTATGGAATCCTAAATATTGATAAAAATACCATAATGGATAATAACAACACTATTACCAATGCTTTAAAAGTAGATAAAAATAATTTAGGAAATGGCTATACTCTTACTATCAACAATGGTGGAAGTGGTGGTAATGGAACAATTTATATTAATTTTGATACTGATGCACAAGTAGGGACAATTAATAACCTAGGAACTATCTTAGGAAGTATTGATAATCAAGCTAACTCTATTATTAAAACCTTTAACACAGGAAGTATTAGTGGAAGTATTATCAATAATGCTAGTGCTACAATAGAAACTTTAAATGTTACAGGAAATGTAACTAATGGAATCAGAAATGATTCAAACATTGGTTCTTTAATAGTTGAAGAAAGTGTAAGTTATAGTGGAAATGGTAGTATTACCAATAAAATTAATGTAGAAAGTGGAGATACATTAACTATCGGAAGTGGAAGCGATACCCTAAACTTCCATGCAACTAATGGAACCATTAATAATGCAGGAACCATTAATGGAAATATTACTAATATTGCAGATTCTATTCTTACAGACTTCACCAACTCTGGAAGCATTAGTGGAACATTTACTAATAAAGGACATATTGTAAAATTTGTCAATGAAAGCACAGGTAGCATTAATAATTTTGTCAATGATAACACCATTTCTTTCTTTGAAAACAATGGAATTATTACAAGCTTTAATGGTAATAATGGAACAATCTATGGAGTTATCAATTCAAAAACTATCACAAATGGCTTTGAAAATGTTGCAACTTCTTTGTGGAATAAAGAAAATGCTTTAATTGATGGCAATGTTGCTCTAAAAGGAACAAAGCAAGATTGTAGCGATGATATTTGTAAATTTTCTGATTTAATCAATGAAGGAACTATTACAGGGAATGTTACAAATGAGGCAGGCAAAGAAATTAATTTAGTAGAAAACACAGGAACCATTGGAGGAAGTATTGCTAACTCTGGAAGCATTAATACCTTTGAAGTTTCAGGAACTATTGCTAATGGTATTATTAATAATGATAATGCCTCAATTTCTTCTATTACGATTAAGGAAGGTGCTAATTTAGGAAATAGTGGAATTACTAATAATTCTAATATTGGCACTTTAAAAGTGTATGAAAGTGTAACTTACAATGGCAATGGCAATGGAAGTGATAGAATCACTCAAGCCCTAGTAGTAGCAAAGGATAAAACTTTAACTATTGGAAATAGTGGAACTCTCTCTTTTGAATCTACTAATGGAACCATTGATAATGCAGGAACCATTGCAGGTAATCTTTTAAATGTGAGTAAATCTACTCTTGATACTTTTAATAATAGTGGAACCATTAATGGAAATATTAACAATGAAGGAACAATCACTTCTATTGATAACTCTGGAGTAATTACAGGAGAAATTGTTTCTGGAAGTAGTGGTCAAACAAGCCAAATTGATAAAATCATTAATACAGGAACTATTGGAACTGCTAAAACCAAAGTAGCAACCTTTAAAACTCTTGTAGCTTCTAATCAAGATGTTTCAAGTAACTTTAGTGATGCTATCTCTTTAAATACCATTACTACCACAGAAATTAGTAATGGGGGATTAATCAATGGAAATATAAGAGTAAAAGGACAATCCGATATTCAAGAACTTAATAATACAGACACCATTGCTGGTTGTATTATCCTAGAGGGTGGTAAAATAGGAAATATCAATAACACTAATGGAGCCATTGCAAATTGTATGCAATTTAGTAATGGAGCTAATGTAGATAATCTTAATAATAGTGGAACTATTAAAGATAAAATCACTAATGATTCTGGAAGTATTACTGTTAATAATAGTGGAAGTGGAAGCATTGGTGAAATCATTACAAGTAATGGAGGAAATACAAATATTTCTAATGGTAAAAATGGACATATTGACTTAATTACTAATACAGGAAGTAATTCAACTACTAATATCATTGAATGGAATGCAGGAAATGCAGATAATCCAAATAACCCTATTAAAGTAGCAGGAGATAATCTAGGTGGAATTAATACAGGCACTATTTATGTAGATGTTACTCCGGGTAAAGTTTATGATGTTGAGCAAATTGTAACTGATGGAAATGGAAGCGGAGTTGATTCAAGTGGAGATTCTCTAGCAGATCAATTAAACAATGGACAAGGTATCTTTGATTCATTAGATACTATTTCTGGTATTTTTGATTTTGTTGATGAAGGCAATGGTAAATACAGCGTAGGCTTAGACACTCAAGAACTCTCCGGTAAAACTCTAGGTGCTTCTTTAATCTATTCATCAAGAATACGACAGATTGATACTAATAATATGCTAAGAGAAATTAATGTTAAAAACTTTAAAACAGACTTTGAAATATTAGAGCAAAGAGAAAGATTAAAAAACCAACAAGCTCTCTTAGAAAACTACAAACAACAAAGAGAATCTTATCTGAATGGATTAACCAAAGACAATAAAGAATTAAAAAGAGTAAGTTCTAAAGAATCTACTTCTTTAAGCACTTATGCTAATAATTCTAATATAAAAAGTGATGCAATAGAAGTAGTGGATTATTATAACAAAGATGCTCTAGCAAGCCTAGATAATCTTCAAGCAACCACTAAAGCTAATCAAGAAACTTATTCTAATTTAGATCTCTTAAGAGAGCTTGATGACATCTTCATTAGCCATACAGGAGATAAGGATAATCTCTATACCTTTGCACTCCCTTATACAAGATACACTTCAGCACAATTAGATGGAGGAGTAGGAACTCTAAAATCTCATGCATCAGGTATCCTAGCAGGAGCACAAGCAAAACTACCTAGTGAGAGAGGAATATTAGGAATCTACTTTGGATATGAAAGTTCAGATAAACAAGTAGGACAACAAAGATTAGACTTTGATGAAAAAGTTTATTATGGAGGATTAACTTATTATAATGTTTTTGCAAGAAAAGGAGTAAGTGAATATTATCTCTCTGCTAATACAAGAATAGATAAAGGGGATACAGACTTATATAAAACCTATCGCTCTGGAAGCACTACTATTAATTCTCAAGTAGATTCTTATGGATATGGTGCAGATTTAAAAGTAGGGGCTAATTATTATAATATCTATAATAACTCTGTTCTTTCTCCAGAGATTGGAATTAGTTATCAAGGAATTAGTACAGATTCCTTTAGACTAAGACACCTAGGAGGAGTAAGTGAGCATTATTATACACAAGATGTTAATTTCTTTGATATTAGTGCCTCACTTAGATGGCAAAGAGCATGGAATAATGTGTTTAAAACAATGGCTTCTTTAGGTGCAATGTATAATGTTTATAATGATGCTAAAGGAAGTGGAGTTATTGCTGGATTAAAACAATCTGCTGATATTAATGTAGAAGAACTCTATGGAACTACTCAAGTAGGAATAAGCTATGCTTTAGGAGAGAATGCTAACATTGCTTTAAACTATAGTGGTATCTTTGCAAATGGAGTTCAATCTCATGCAGGGTATATTAGATTAGGAGTGTGGTGGTAGAACACTCACTCTTAAAGTGAGAAAATTCTTGTAAAAGACTTTAGAAACGAGATTAACCTATTCAAGATATTTTTATAGATAAACTTTATACTAAAGTTTCTTTTACAAGATAGACTTAGAATTAAAAAGTTAAACTTTGATTTCTTAGATTTATTGAAGTTTTTTAATTTCTTAGATTTTTTTAATTTCTTGTAATAGATGAGATTAATTTATTTAAGATATTTTTATAGATAAGCTTTATACTAAAGTTTCTTTTACAAGATAGACTTAGAATTATAAAATTGAAGCAAATCAAATTTAATTCAATCATTGATTCATTCAGATTCAATTTAATCATTGATTGATTAATTGAAGCAATTAAGTTTAATTCATTCATTAATCAAATTGAATTGAATCAAATTGAATTGAAAAGATGAGATTTAATTCTTTTAAAATTCTTGTAAAAGATAAGCTTTATACTAAAGTTTCTTTTACAGGATAAACTTAGAATTATAAAGCTAAACTTTGATTTCTTAGATTTCTTGAAGCTTCTTTTACAAGCTAAACTTTCATTTATCAAAGATTCTTTTATAGAATCTTTGCTTCTCTTTAATATTGAATTTAATAATAAGCTAGGCATTATTCTTTTGCTTGGCTTAGTTTGATTATAACTAATATCTAACATAATTAATGCAAACAATATAATCAATAGCTAATGTAATGAATTAGTGTAGAGGTTTGATTCTAGGATTTGAGAATTGAATCATTATTGTTGAAATTTGAATCTTTGCAATTCTTGAATCTAATCATTAGAGGATTTATCTAAACTTTGGGGGTTGAATCAAGAATCTTTAATCTATTCAATGGGAGGTTAGGAAATGTTTAGCGGGAAGTTATCAGCTGGTAGAACTTCTCCGATGATTTTTGCATAGGTAACGCCCTCATTTTTGAGTTCATTAAGCAATTCTTGGGCTTGATTTTGTGGAGTGGCAAACACTAAACCGCCGGAAGTTTGTGCATCAAAAAGTAGAATTTCTAAATTTTGGTAGATTGAATTAGGAGTGAGTTTAAAATGGCAGTGTTTGGCAATGGCTTTTTGGTTAGAATGGCTGCCGCCGGGGATAATCCCCATTCGTGCAAACTCTATGGCTTCTTGTAAGAGGGGAATTTGATTAGAATAAAGATGAAGTGAAATAGAGGGATTTGTCATTTCGTATAAATGCCCCAAAAGTCCATAGCCTGTAATATCGGTGCAAGAGTGAATGGTGTATTTGGAGGCGATTTTGGCGGCTTTTTGGTTGAGTGTTGCCATAATCTCTGAAATTTTGACTTGAGTTGGAGAATCTAGCATATCTGCTTTGAGGGCAGTTGTCAAAATACCCATTCCAATGGGTTTAGTCAAGATTAGCACATCGCCTATTTGAGCGGTATTGTTGTGCCAAATTTTTTGAGGGTGAATGATGCCTGTAACGCTTAAACCATATTTTTGTTCTTTATCAGCAATTGTGTGCCCGCCAAGTAAGACACCGCCAGCTTCTTTGATTTTGGATAATCCCCCTTCCAAAATAGCCTCTATCATTTGAGAATCCAAATGGCAATTATCCCACATTAAGAGATTTAGAGCGGTTTTGACTTCTCCCCCCATTGCATAAATGTCGCTTAGGGAATTTGCTGCTGCAATTTGTCCATAAGTGTAAGGATCATTGACAAGTGGCGTAATGAAATCTGCACTTTGCACAATTGCAAGTTCATCGCTGATTTTATAGATTCCGGCATCTTCGTTTCCGCTGAAACCAACAAGAATATTTGAATCTTCGTTGTTTTTGAGTTTGCAAGAGAGATGTGATAGATCTTCCAGACCTACTTTTGCAGCTCAACCAGCGGACTGGACAAAATGGGTGATTTTTATATTTTCCATTTAGCTTTTTAGATTCTCCATAATTTTTGAATATTTTAGCAATTTTTGACTTATTTTTATAATAAAATATAGCAATTCAAAATGAAAGGTTATTTTATGGAATTTTTGGCATTAGAGCCTTTGAATATTCTCGGACTTTTGGGGGTTGGAATACTCTCTGGAATCTTGGCTGGGTTTTTTGGAATCGGGGGTGGAGCGATTATTGTGCCTATGATGATTTTGTTTGGGAATGATATTAAAATCGCTATTGGAATTTCAATTATGCAAATGATTTTTTCCTCCATTTATGGCTCTTATGTGAATTACAAAAAGAGAAATCTTGATTTTAAAGATGGGGTTTTTGTAGGGATAGGGGGATTAATAGGCGCTTCTTTTAGCGGAGTGATTGTTGATAATGTGCCTTCAAATATTTTGGAAATTGTTTTTACTTGTTTTATTGTTTATAGTATTATAAAGTTTTTTAGGGCAAATGCTTATGGGGGAGAGCGGAAGATTGATGAGGGGAGAAATTCTGCGTTATTTTTGATTGCTGGGGGTTGTGTGGTTGGAATCTTTGCGATTTCTTTGGGAATTGGTGGCGGAATGATGCTAGCACCACTTTTGGCGTATTATTTGGGATATAGTTCCAAAAAAATCGTTCCTATATCTTTGTTTTTTGTGATTTTCTCTTCTGTATCTGGCTTCACTTCTTTGGCATTGCATGGGTATGTGGATTATAAGCAAGGCTTTCTTGTAGGGATTGCCTCTTTGATTGGAGTTAGGATTGGGATTTGGATTTTGAGTATAATTGATGCAAAAAAGCACAAATACGCACTTTTGGCGATGTATGTATTTGTGCTAGCAATTATGCTTGAAAAAATGATTGTTTAGCTTTCTGGCTTCTCTTCTTCCTCTTCTTTGATTGCTTCAAGGGCAAGATTTGAAAGGGTTGTAGCGATTTCTCGTGTGGAATTAATCACTCCATAAAGCCCCATTGCTTTAAGCTCGGCTTCTAGTGCATTATCTCTTGTTTGGACGATGATTTTGGTATAGCGGGATAGAGAGATGATGTGCCTGCAAGCTTTTTCTATTTCCACAGGGGATTCAATGCAAAGAATAATAGCAGTAACTTTTTCAATCTCAATTTCCCTAAAAATCATCTTATCTGTAATGTTCCCATAAATGATTTTATCACCTTGAATAATGCCTTTTTCTACTCGTTCATAATTAGAATCTACCCCAAAAATTTCTATATCATAATCTTTGAAAAATTGAAAGATTTTTTGTCCCACAAGTCCATAACCGCAAACCACAATGCGTTTTTTTGTATTTTCTTCTTGTTCTTGATTGTCTTCGGTTTGTTTTTTGGTAAATTTTTGTGGAATACGCATTAATTTTAGGGCAAATGCGGTGCATTTATCAAGATTATCCAAAATAAAAGGCGTGGCTATCATAGAGAAAATCACCATAAGGGTTAAGAATTGATGAATCTCAGTGGAGGTAATAGAGGCAAAAAATTCTGCGCCAAAAATATATTTTAAGATTCCGCCATCTAATTGTAAATTGAGGATTTTGTGCTGACTTGCAAGCAAGAAAATGGCAAAAGAAAATTCCCCGATTTGTGAAAGAGAAAGGGCGATTTTCATAGCGATTTTTGCACCTCTAAAGAAGCTTAGAAAAATAAACATAATGAGGGTTTTGGCAAATAGGGTTAGGGCAACTAAGATAAGAATAATTGCAAAATATTTTACCAAAAATGCAATATCAACTTGCATTCCAATAGTGATGAAAAATATCCCCAACAAAAGGTCTCGGAAATACACCAAAACAGAAGCAACTTGGTATTTATAAGGAGTGCTTGAGATAATCATACCAGATAAAAATGCACCCAAAGTCAAAGAAAAACCAAAATATTGACTAAGATAAGCAGAACCTAAGACGATAAGAAACACAGTTCCTACGAAAATTTCATCGGTTTTCATTTTGGCAGAATATCTTAAGATGAGTTTTGCTAAGAATCTACCCGGCAATAAAAGCAAGATAACAACAATAACAGCAGAGATACCAGTGGTAATCATAAGGTCGCTTAAAGCAAGATTTTTGCTGCTTAGAAGCTTAATCATCAAAAGAATAGGAATAACCGCTAAATCTTGGAAAATCAAGATACCAACAGAAGCCACTCCATAAGAAGTTTTGGTTTGGTTGATTTCATTGAGATGCTTTAGGACAATAGCAGTAGAGGAGAGGCTAACTGCACTTGCTACGATGATAGAAGTATCAAAATTGAAACCAAAAATAAAATAGCAAATTGAAAAAAAGGTAAGCATAGAAAGCCCGATTTGCAAACCACCAAATAAGAAAACTTCCTGCTTGATAGAGGACATTTTTTTGAAACTAAAATCAAGCCCTATCATAAACATTAAAAAAACAATTCCTAATTCTGCAATACCATTTAAATCCGCAGAATCTTCAACGCGGAAGTGGAATACATAGGCGGTTAGAACCCCTGTAACAATATAACCAATAATGGTAGGTATTTTGAGTTTATTTAAAATAATGCCAGAAACAACAGCCATTGCAAGAACGCAAACAATAACAAATAAAGTATCGATGGAATATCCCTTATGTGAAAATTAAATTTTTGAATTATATAAAAAGTATAGTGAAGTTGCAAGGTTTTTGGCGGTTTTATTGTAGAAATTATGGCAGGTTTTGATGATTTGGGGAAATTAATATTTAATTATATTAATAATAAGCATTATTATAATTATTTTTTAAGAATTTTTATTTTAAACTCTCGCAAAAATTAGTTTAATAGGAGTTTAGATTATGGAAAAAATCGGTTTATTTTATGGTAGTGATAGTGGAAATACTCAAAAAGTAGCAGAAAAGATTGCACAAAAATTGCAGAATGTAGAAATTTTTGATGTAGCTAAGGCAAATAAAGAGGAATTAAAAGGGTTTAAAAATCTTATTTTGGCTACACCTACTTATGGAAGTGGAGATATACAGGGAGATTGGGAGGATTTTCTAAGTTCTCTAAAAGAAGAAGATTTTGATGGGAAAGTAGTTGCATTAGTGGGGCTTGGTGATCAAGATACCTATGGTGATACATTTTGTAATGGGCTTTATGAGATTTATAAATTACTAAAAAATGCAAAAATCATTGGGCAAACTAGCACAAAGGGCTATGAATATGAAGATTCGGATTCTGTGGTAGATGGTAAATTTGTGGGATTAATCTTAGATGAGGATAATCAAGAGGATTTGACAGAGCAAAGGATTCAAGAATGGTGCGAGGAAATCAAAGGGCAATTTGCTTAATTGAGGCAAATGCCCTCTTAGGCTTATTGTTTGGAATTAATATGGATAAGCACACCCTCTAAAATTGCATCAATATCTCCATCCAAAATCGCTTCAACATTGCTATAAGCGATATTGGAGCGTAAATCTTTAATTTGCTGATAAGGTGCAAGCACATAAGAGCGGATTTGATGTCCCCAGCCAATCTCACTTTTGTCATCATTGGAGGTTTGCTCATTGCGTTTTTGTGCTTCAAGTTCATAGAGTTTGGATTTTAGCATTTTTAATGCAGTTGCTTTGTTTTTGTGTTGGCTTCTATCATTTTGGCATTGCACTACTATTCCTGTTGGGATATGGGTAATACGGATTGCAGATTCTGTTTTGTTGATATGTTGTCCCCCAGCACCGCTAGCACGATAAGTATCAATGCGTAAATCTTTTTCTTCAATTTCAATTTCAATATTATCGTCAATTTCGGGTGTTACTTGCACGGATGCAAAGCTTGTGTGCCTTTTGGCATTAGAATCAAAAGGCGAGATTCGCACAAGCCTGTGTATTCCATTTTCGACTTTAGCATAACCATAAGCATTTTCGCCCTTGATAATGAAGCTTGCATCTTTGATTCCTGCTTCATCGCCTTCTTGATAATCCAAAAGCTCTACTTTAAAACCTCTTCTTTCTGCCCATCTTAGATACATACGATAAAGCATACTTGCCCAATCTTGAGATTCTGTCCCCCCAGCTCCGGGAGTGATAGTGAAAATTGCATTATTAGAATCTAGCTCATCGCTCAACATGACTTCAATTTCAGCTTTTTTAATCTGCTCTTCTAGGGAATTTGCTTCGCTAAAAAGCTCATTTAGAGTTTGCTCATCATCGCTTGAAATCTCAAAAAGCTCTTTTGCGTCATTTAATGCAAGATTAGCTTCTTGGAATTTTTCTAGTTGCCTCTCACAGCGTTTTTTTTCTTTTTGATATTCCCCTGCTTTTTTGGAATCTTCCCAAAATTCTTTTTGTTGCTCTAGGGTTTCAATCTCTTTTATTCTAGCTTCAAGTTTGCTTGGTTGCATAATTTTTTCAATATTTTGTCGCTTTATTTCTAGCTCTTTGAGTAATTCTCCATATTCATAACTATCCAAGTTTTATTCCTTTATTTTATAAAATTCTTTTGCAAATGCCTTGATTTCTTCGATAACTTGTGTGGTATTTTGGTGGTAAATCACACTTTTAAAAGATTCTTTTTTATACACTTTATCATAATATTCTACAAGCAAAATTTCCGCAACTTTTTGTAAATCTCTTCGCAAAAAGGCTTCTTGTGCTTCTTGCCAAAATTGTTTTTTCATAAAAGGTGCTATTTTTTGCATAGAATTTTTGAAAAAATCTTGTGAAATTTTACCATATTGTGCAACGATTCTTTGGATTCTTTGTTCTAGGGGCGAGAGTATTAGGATTTTGGGTGCATTGTGGTAGGATTGATAAAGTGGGCTTGGCAAAATTAAATTTCCAAGTTTTTTGCTTTCTCCCTCTACTAAAACAAAAGGGGAATTTGTGAGAGATTTTAGGCGTTCAAATAATAGGTTTTGAAACATTTTAACACTGGGTTGCATTCCATAAATCCCACCAAAACTTGAACCTAAATGTCTGGCAATCCCCTCAATATCCAAAGAATCATCAAAGGCGTGGATTATTTCACTTTTGCCGCTGCCTGTTGGTCCTATGAGTGTGATGAAATTGTGGTTTGGCTTATCTTGTAGTGTTTGGGTTACTTCTGTGCGATAGGATTTGTAGCCACCTTTTAAAACAACTACGCGATAACCGATATTTTTTAGGACGATTCCAAAAGAGTTGCTTCGCATTCCGCCTCTAGCACAATAAATGCCAAAAGGGCGGGCTGGAGTGATTTGATGTTTTAAATTTAAGAGGTGGTGAGAGATATTTTTGCAAACAAAACTTGCTCCAAGGATTTTGGCATTAAAAGAATCTTTTTTGTAAAGTGTGCCAATTTGTTGGAATTCCTCATCATTTAAAACAGGGAAGTTTATAGCATTGGGGATATGAGAGTGTTCGTATTCTTTGGGTGAGCGAACATCAATGATAGTGGAAAATTTTTGTGCAAGAAAGTCATCAATGGGTAGGGTTTGATTCAAAGTTAATATCCTTCATAAAATAAATTAGAGTATTGTACAAAAATACTTTATAATTATAATTTTAAAAAAAAAATATAGTTTTTAAAATTAAGTTAATATTTAAGTTTGTATAATTCCAACTGCAATTTTAACAGCAAAAAGGATAAATATGGAAAAAATTTATAAGGTAGAGATTATTACGCGTTCTGAAAAGCTGAATATTTTAAAAGATTCGCTTTCTCAAAAAGGAATCAAGGGAATGACAGTTAGCAATGTAATGGGAGCAGGGAATCAAAAAGGCAAAACTGAAGTGTATCGGGGGAATGAAATGACGATTGATTTGCTGCCAAAAGTAAGAGTGGAGATTTTGAGCAAAGAAAGTATGGTAAATGAGATTGTAGAAGTGGCTAAAAAGTGCCTCAATACCGGAAATGTTGGAGATGGAAAGATTATTATTTTGCCTGTGTCTAATGTGATTAGGATTCGCACTAATGAAGAGGGGACAGAGGCTATTTAGAGCATTAAAATATGTAGGGAGAGAAGATGAAAAAAGTTTTGTTGTTTTTGTTTTTTTGTGTTTTTGGATTTGGTGCTGAAAATGAAGTATCCGCAGTAGATACTTTGTTTTTGATTGCTTGTAGTGGATTGGTTTTGTTGATGACACCTGCTTTGGGTATGTTTTATTCTGGAATGGTCAATAGAAACAATGTGCTAAGCACGACAATTAATAGCATTATGCTTTATGCGCTTGTAGCGATTCAATGGGTGATTGTGGGCTATACTTTGGCTTTTGGCGATGATATTGGATTGGTCATTGGAAATTTGAATCATATATTTTTGGTAGGTATTGAGGGAGAAAGTATTGGAATGATTAGTGAGAATCTTTTTGTATTTTTTCAAATGCTTTTTGCGGTGATTGGAGCAGCGATTATTACGGGTTCTTTTGCGGAGAGAATGCGTTTTGGGGTGTTGTTGATTTTTATTTTGTGTTGGAGTACTTTTGTGTATGATATTTTGGCACATTGGGTATGGGGTGGAGGCTGGCTTATGAAAATAGGCTCTTTGGATTTTGCAGGCGGTGGAGTTGTGCATATTGCAGCAGGAGTGGCTGGGCTTGTAGGGTGCATAATGCTTGGAAAAAGAAGGTATGCAAAAGGGATTATGCCACATAATTTGCCCCTTTCATTTATTGGTGCAGTTTTTCTTTGGATTGGTTGGCTTGGATTTAACACAGGTAGTGCTTTGAGTGTTAATTCTGTTGCGGTTAATGCGTTTTTGACAACTAACTTTGCTGTTGTTGGGGCAATGTTATCTTGGATGATGATTGAATGGGTGAAATTTGGAAAACCAACATTGCTTGGTAGCATTACAGGGATTGTTGCCGGGCTTGTTTCTATCACGCCATCAGCGGGCTTTGTTACTCCATTTGTGGCGGTGTTGATTGGATTTTTGGCTTCCCCTATTTGCTTTTTTGCGATTAGTTATTTGAAGTCTAAATTTGGCTATGATGATACTTTGGATGCTTTTGGATTGCATGGAGTAGGCGGAATTTGGGGAGGAATTGCCACAGGGCTTTTTGCTACAAGTTCGGTTAATGGCATTGTAAGCAAAGAAGCAGCAAGTGAAGGATTGTTTTATAGTGGAGACTTTGCTTTGCTTGGAGTGCAGATAGTGGCAATTTTGGCTTGTTTTGTTTTATCGGCTATAACAAGTTTTGTGATTTTGAAAGTTATTTCATTTTTTAGTCCGCTTAGAGTGGAGGAAGTGCAAGAGGTTAATGGTTTGGATCAATCTTTGCATGGAGAAATTGCTTATAGATAATAAAAGTTATAGGCAATTTTCTTTTTGGAGAATGCTTTTGATAAGCTTTATTTTGGAGTTCAAAACATAGTTTTTAATGGTATCTCCTGATGGCTTATTAGCTTGGGAGATTATCCACTCTTGTGGTGAGTAATCTTGGAGTGCATAAAAGATTTTGAATATGAGTTTAAGAGGGAGAGAGGGGATTTTATAATCGCTGATTCTTCCTTTTTGGTCGGCATAAAAAAGCTTAATTTGTGCTTTTAGGAGCATTTTATCTTTATTAAAACTTTCAAAGAAATGAAGAATCTTGTTTGGACGCATTTGGGACAAATGGGAAATTTTAATGTGATTGGCGATTAATATTAGCATTTGTTTTTTGATGTTTTTTGGAATTTGCATATCGATTAAGGATTCTACGATTTTTGGGTTATCATGCCCATTGGAGTTACCAAAATGACGATAAGTATAGGGTTTTGCAATATCATGATAGAGGGCTGCGAGTTTGAGAAGTGTTGAATTTGAACAAAGCAATTTTAAAACCTCCATTGTATGGACAAAAACTGAGGATTCAAGATGATAGAGGCTGCCTTCTTTGAGTGTTGTAAGTGCATAAATAGAAGGAAAAATTTCCTCTAAAACCCCGAGTTCAAAAAGGGTTTCAAAAAATAAATAAGAGTTTTTGTAAGAAAGGGCGGTTATGGTTTCTTGGTAGATTCGATTGGGTTCTAAAAATTTCAATTCTTTTTTCATGGTGTAGATGAGGGCTTTTGTGCTTGGGTGGATTTTCCACTTAATGCCTAATTTGGCTCTAAACCTTGCAATCCTTAAAACTCTCAAAGGGTCTTCGCAGAAAGCTTGTGAGGTATGGCGTAGGATTTTGTTTTGTAAATCTTTTTTGCCATTAAAGGGATCAATGATATGATGGGTTTGTAAATCTAATGCCATAGAATTAATGGTTAAATCACGCCTTTTTAGATCTTGTGTGAGGGTGATATTTTTGGTTTGATAACTAAAGCCATTATAGCCATTTGCGGTTTTGGTTTCTGTCCTTGCAAGGGCGATTTGAGTGTGAGAATCTATTAAAAAAACAGGAAATATTTTTCCAACTTTTGGATAATTGATGAAATCTTTTTCATCAGAGCCTACTGCAACATAATCTTTATCTTTTGTGGGGAAACCTAGTAGATAATCTCTTATTGCCCCACCTACTAAATAAATTTTTTTAATAGAGTCCGTATTTGCCATCAATTCTTTTGTAAATAACACGCATTTTGGAATCTTTATCATTAAAAACAAAGAATTGCTGGGAGCTGCTTTTTAGCCTTTCTAGTGCGTCTTCTATATCTAGTGGTTTATGTAAGTCTAAATCCATTGGGACAATCTCATCTTCTTGATTAGAGGCAGTTGCTTCATTGCGCAAAATCTCTGCTGCCATAATTTCTTCGCTTGGTATGGCTTGTTTGTAGTTTATTTTATCATGGTATCGACGCAAAATCTTGTGCATACGAGAAAAAGCTAAATCAGCTGCTGCATATAAATCTTTGTCTTTTTGGCTAATAACTACGGTGTTTGCTTTTGCAATGGAGATAGTAATATCAATTATATAAGAGCGTTTTTTCTTTTCTTTGCCCTTTTTTTCTTGGTATGAGATAACCACTCGTGTGCTTAAAATGTCTAAGTTGTATTTTTCTAAACTCTGACTAAGGCGTAAAATGTAATCTTTAATAGAATCTGTTAATTCAAGATGGCGTGAAGTGATTGTAACATTCATTGTCTCTCCTTTTCTTTTATTGTAGCATAAATAAGTTTTTAAAGAGCATTTTGCATACTTTTAATGAGGAGATTTTTATCAAAAGAAATATCCAGCGATTCCATAAAAATTTCAAAAGCAAGGATTGCTTGGTTGATAAGCATATTTTTGCCATCTTGGAATGGAATGTGTAGATTCTTAGCAAGTTGCAAAAAAGGCGTTTGGATACCATAAACCAAATCAAATGCAAGTTGAGAGCTTTTTAAAATGGAAGTAAGTTTTGTTTTATCTAGCGGTAGAGAGTCATTAGTTAGCCCAGAAGGAGTTGTGTTGATAATGATGTCATAGGATTCTTTTTGGGTGAAATTTTCATAAGTTGAGGTGTGAAAACCAAGCTTGATAAAGGTATCAAGTCTAGCTTGTGAGCGGTTTAGAATGGTAGTGTGGATTCCTTTTTCTTGCAAAATGCAAGCAACCGCTTTTGCAGAACCGCCAGCACCCAAAATCAAAGCATTTTTTAAAGGGTATTTTTCTATACATTGATAAAATCCGAGTGCATCGGTGTTGTAGCCAAAAATTTGATTATCTTTAAAAAGGATAGTATTTACTGCTTTGATTTGTTGTGCTATTCCAAAAACTTTTGTGCAGTGCAAGAAAGCTGTCTCTTTGAAAGGAATTGTGATATTTGCCCCTTTTAGGTGGAGGGCTTTGAGGCAAAGAAAATCTTTTGAATCTTCTAAGCAGTAACGCCCATAAAAACCATTGATTTTTAGTGCTTTAAAAGCAGTGTTGTGCAAAATAGGTGAGAGGGAATGGGAGATTGGATTACCTATGACTGCAAATTGCATTATTAAATCTCTTTGAGGAATCTACGCATAACCCAACCATTTTTTTGAGAGGAGGGATTAATATCTTGGAATCTCACCCAATCGCCCTTTGTCTCTAAAATTTCTATGCTATCATCGGGAGTTAAAGTGCCTAAAACATTGCTGGTTGTATTTGGTTCTTGACGAATATTGAGGCGAGGGACTTTGGAAGTGTAGTATTGAGGTATATGAATATCTAGTGTAATCTCTTCCATATCGTGAATTATCGGTGTTTTGGGGAGGATTTTTGTATAATTTTTTAGGACCCAACCCAAAGTATTATTGTTTTGAGCAGCACCAATTAAGAGCCATTCTCCATTGTCTTCTAAGATTACAGCTTGCATATTAGAGGTTAATTTGCCTATTATAGGTGAGGTTGTATTTGGTTCTTGACGAATATTGAGGGCTCTCACTTTTGTTGTAATATAGGTTTTTGTATTTTGTGTAGGCGTTTCTTGTTTGGTGGGAATAGGTTTTTGGGGAATAGGGTTTTCGTTTTTTTGTGTTTGAGTATTTTGCTGTGGTTGCAATGGTGCAACAAATTCATTTTGCATAGATTCTGCTTCTGTGATAGGCTGGGTAGAAACAATTTCTTGTTTTCTTAATATTTCAAATACAGAATAATAGATGATAAATACCAACAAAAGCACAAAGATAGGAATGGGGTAAATTTTGAAAAAGCGTTTTATGCTATCTAGCATATAATCAAATCCTTTTGATAATTTATAAATAATGTTTAATTATACCAAAAAAATAGCATTAAACAAAAATTACTTTGTTATTCCCTTCTTTTAATTCCCCAAAAATATAACCACCTGATTCTTTTGCCACTAAATCTGCATTTTCTTGAGAGCAAACAAGCACCATTCCTACACCCATATTGAAAGTTCTGTATTTATCGGATTCTTCGGTGTATTTGGAAAGTAGATTAAAAATAGGTGGAGTTTGAATTTTGCATTCTTCTATCATTGCATCAATGTTGCTTGGCAAACATCTAGGGAGGTTTTCAATAAGCCCACCGCCTGTAATATGAGCTAAGGCATTGATTTTGTCTTGAAGTTTTTTGAAGGTTTGAACATAGATTTTTGTAGGCGTTAAAAGTGTTTCAATGAGTGGCTTTCCTTCAAAAATACTTTCTAAGTCGATATTGTTTTGGGTAAGAATCTTGCGAACTAAAGAATAACCATTAGAGTGGATTCCGCTACTTGGAAGTGCAATGAGGACATCTCCAACTTTAGCTTGACTTCCTCTTTGGATAATTTCTTTTTCTCCAATTCCAACTGCAAATCCCGCAAGGTCAAAATCTTCTTTTTCATACATTCCCGGCATTTCTGCAGTTTCTCCGCCAATGAGAGCACATTGTGCTTCTAGGCAACCTTGAGTGATTCCTTTGATAACTTCTAAAGCCTTTGTTTTATCTAGCTTGCCTGTGGCATAATAATCTAAGAAAAATAATGGAGTAGCGAAGTTGCAAATAAGGTCATTGACACACATAGCAACTAAATCAATCCCCACACCATTTAAGATTCCATAATCAATGGCTAAGCGAAGTTTTGTCCCTACACCATCAGTAGCAGCTAAAATCACTGGTTCTTTATATCCACTAGGAAGTGCATAAGCACCGCTAAAGGAGCCAATCCCACCTAATACATTAGCATTAAAAGTGGATTTAACAAGTCCTTTGAGGTTTTCAACCAGTGCATTTCCCTCTGCAATATCTACGCCCGAATCTTTGTAATTAAGCTTTTGCATAAAAACTTCCCAAGTTAAAATAATTTGAAATCATACAAAAATATAACTTAAAGCTTTAAATAAAATAATGATGTGTTATTGAAAAATCTTGCAATAATGCAGTGGAGATTTTGTTAATGATTCTGTGATTGTTGATTTGTTTTGCGGTATTTCAAAGTCGTTGTGTTTGCAATGATAAAAGTGACTTGATTTAATATTTTTAAGTAACGATTTACTATAATTTACAAATTTGAAATGAAACTTAAAAAGGGCAAGTAAATGATAGACAAATTAGCGGGGGGGGGGGCAAGTAACCCACTAGATAATACAAACATTACAGAAGCAACCATTCCCAATAAAACTACTATTTTTATGGTTTGTGATGAGAAATACGATTTTGCTTTAGCAAATATGATTATTGGGCTTAAGCGATACAATGAAGATTTAATTGATAAAATCTATGTAATGTATGATGGGATTGATGAGGAAACTAGAGGAAAAATACAAAGCATTTGGCAAGATAAAATCATCTTTGAAAGATATAGCAATGAGGATTTTTTGAGGGATATTCAAGATGATGAAGTAGTTAAGAATGCTGTTTTTACCAAAAGATATTCCAAACTTATCTATTGTAAATACTATATTTTTGATATTTTAAGGAGAGCTAGAACTAATAGTGCCGTTTTCCTTGATGTTGATATGCTTTGTTTGGATTCTTTGCAAGAGTTAATTAAGCAAGATGATGTGGATTATTTGGGGGCTTATTTGTTTGAGAGAGCTTTCACTAAGGAGTATTTGGAAAAATATAGAGGCAAAAAGGTTGATGGAGTACAAGGGCATAATGCAGGCGTTTATTGTGTTTTTAAAAGAATCTTTGACAAAGCCCCAGCAAATCTTACTCAAGAATGTTTTGAAATGCTGATTGATTTTTGTGCAAAAGGAGGGAAATTATCAATTGATGAAGCAGTCATTGGTATGATAGCCACATTTTATGATTTTTCTTTTAGGGACGCTAGGGATTTGGGCTATAATGTTATCCCTTGGCATGATACATGTGAAGCAATACCACTTAAACTTGTCCATACATGTGAAAATACGAAATTTTGGAGTAATCCTGCTAGTTTGTATGTTTTTAGTGAATGGGAGTTGAATCATAAAATTTGGATTAAGAAATATGGTGGAAAAGATACGATAAATCTGCAAAATATTTCCTTTCAGAAATTGAAAAATAAAGGTCAAGTGTGGCATTTTCTCAATACTTTTGAAGTAAAACAACAAATTGCAAATGTATTGGTTTTGCTTTTTTATAATTTAAATTTAAGATTTAGAATTGAATACAGAGAGACAATGTTTGTAATCTCATGTGATAACATAAACTTTGGAGTAATATTTCCTCAAATATTTAGTAGATTGATTTTTGAAATATGCCCTACAAAACCCATGCAAATATCCTATAAACTTCAGAATTTATTAGGGCAATATGGATTTTTCATTACGAATAATACCTTGCAAAAAACTTATGAACAAAATCAGTACAATACCTTCCTTAGTGAAACAACAAGCGTTTTAAATGCTTTTTGTAGTGAAAAAATTCTTATTAATCCTTATAATACTCAACAAGTCTTAGAAGCTAAGAGTTATGGGAATTGTGTGCAAAATGATTTGCCAAAACGGATTAAGGATTTAGAGTTTAAGTTATAAGGTGGCAGTTTTGTGATGGGTTTATTTTTGATTTGCATGGATATTTTAGCAAGGCTAGGGTATAATCTAATATAAAATTTAGCCACAAAGGATATAGTATGCAAAAACCCTATTTTAAGCAATTCCCAGATAGCAATGGATATTTTGGTAAGTTTGGCGGAAGCTTTGTCCCAGAGCCGATAGCAAAGGCTATGAAAGAGATTGAGCAAGCATATAATTTAATCGCACAAAATAGTGATTTTATCGCCGAGTTGCGAAAAATTCGCAAGCATTTCCAAGGTCGCCCCACACCTATTTATTTCGCACACAATCTCACGAGAGAATACGGCGGTGCGGGAATCTATCTCAAACGCGAGGATTTAAACCACACGGGAGCACACAAGCTTAATCATTGTATGGGTGAGGCACTACTGGCAAAATTTATGGGCAAAAAGAAATTAATTGCCGAGACAGGTGCGGGACAGCATGGAGTGGCTTTGGCGACTGCAGCAGCGTATTTTGGATTGGAATGCGAGATTCATATGGGGGAAGTAGATATTGCCAAAGAGCGTCCAAATGTCGTGAGAATGAAGATTTTGGGTGCAAAAGTCGTGAGTGTGAGTGCGGGAGCAAAGACGCTAAAAGAAGCGGTGGATTCGGCATTTGAGGCGTATTTGAGTGACCCGGTTAATAGTATTTACGCCATTGGTTCGGTGGTGGGACCTCACCCCTTTCCTAAGATGGTTCGGGATTTTCAGGCTGTTGTGGGCTTTGAATCTAGAGAGCAGTTTTTGGAAATGACAGGAGAGCTGCCCGATATTGTCGCCGCGTGTGTAGGCGGTGGAAGCAATGCGATGGGGATTTTTAGCGGATTTATCGATGATGCGGTGGAGCTTGTGGGAGTGGAGCCTTTGGGGCGTGGAAGTAGCTTAGGAGAGCATGCTGCAAGCCTTAGCTATGGGAGTGAAGGTGTAATGCATGGGTTTAATAGCATTATGCTAAAAGATTCTAGTGGAGAGCCTGCAGCGGTGCATAGCGTGGCAAGTGGGCTTGACTATCCGAGTGTAGGACCAGAACATGCGTATTTGCATAGTATCGGACGCACCAAAGTCGCAGCTATCAATGATAAAGAGGCGATTAATGCGTTTTTTGAACTTAGCAAAAAAGAGGGCATAATCCCAGCTATTGAATCTAGCCATGCCCTAGCTTATGCACTCAAAATTGCCCCAGAGCTAAAGGGCAAAAAAATCCTTGTCAATCTTAGCGGTAGAGGCGATAAAGATATTGATTTTGTAGTAGAAAAATATGGATATGGGGAGTGATTAGTATTTTTCTTTGGCGCGAAAAATCGCTTCTTTAATAGCATTCATATAACTTTTGGAATCGGCTTTGTTTTGATAAGCAATGTCAAAGGCGGTTCCATGATCCACAGAGGTGCGTATAATTGGGAGGTTTAGAGTTAGGTTAATGCTTTCTTTGAAATAAAGTGTTTTGAGAGGGATTAATCCTTGGTCATGATACATTGCGACATAATATTTTAGGTGTTTTCCTATAAAGGCAGTATCAGGGACAAGTGGTCCTATAAAAATTTGTTTTTTGAAATTAGAATTGGCATAATCTATGGCATTTTTTATCATTTTTTCTTCATTGCCTAAAACTCCAAAATCTCCAGCATGTGGATTAAGCCCTAAAACTCCACAAGGTGTTTTGTGAATATGTGGAGCAAGAGCCAAAAGAAAAGAGGCTAGAGATTCTTGGGAAATTTTTGGGGGAACTTTTTTGAGCGGTATATGATCTGTAAAAAGTGCTACATAGAGTTTGGGTGAGCCTAGCATCATAATGGCTTCTTTTTTGAAAATATCCCTAAAGGCTTCAGTATGCCCCGCATAAGGGATATTTGCAAGCTGCCATGCTTTTTTGTGGATAGGGAGGGTAACAAGTGCTTTTGAATTTTTTTCTTGGGTGAGTTTGATGGCTAAAAGAAAGCTTGCATAAGAGTAAGCGCCGCTTTGTGGGGTAATCTGTGCGGGAGTGATGTTTGGAATCTCAACATTTGGGGAAATGCAAAGAATATCTTTTGGCATTTTTAAGCAAAGAAGTTTAGCGGCTTTTTGGAGCAAGGGTTTGTCAATGCAATAAATGGGGGTGCAAAGCTTAGAAATTTTTTTGTGATTTTTTAGCAAGATTTCTAATCCCACCCCATTGATGTCTCCAACGCTAATGGCAATTTTCATTAATAGCAAGAACCTTTAGTTTCAAGTATGTATTTTATGTCGGTATTAATGGCACTTGGTGCTTGGAATAAAATTTCAAAATCAAGAGTTTCTTGTTTTTTGAGAGGTTGTTTATAAGTTTCTCTATGGGTAAAAATAGGCTTAATTTTATATTTAATAAGCTTGAATTTATCTGTATTTTGTGGGATAAAATTGGTAGAAATAACACAGCCTTTTAAATCAAAATAGCCGATGTTTTTAATGGTGCCTTTAATGTAATAAGTATCATCATATTGAAGTTTGTCGTTATTAGAGAGAGTAAGCTCGATTTTTTTGAGATGAGATTCCATAATATATTGGTAAATAAAGGGGGAAGCCACAAAGAAAGCCCCACTAATAAAAAGCATTAAAAAGCCTAGAATAAGGTTAAAACGCAATATGATACTCAAGAGAAAAAAAAGCAAAATAACTAGAAAAATTGAAATAAGGATAAGATAATCTGGAAGTGAAAAATATTGAGTGATTTTATTGAGAAAAAGAAAATAATTTTGAAATGAGGTAATGTCCATTATTTGGCTTTTTTTCTAGAGTTTTTTTCATCAATTCCGCTTAAACCAAAGCGTCTAGCGATTTCTTGTTTGACTAAATCTGGATTAATATTGCTAAAGGCAAGACCAACAAGGCTGTGATAGAGCAAATCTGCTGCTTCATAGATGATTTCTTTGGGGTTTTTATCTTTGATAGCAAAACCTAATTCTGCTGCTTCTTCTACGATTTTTTTGGCAATGGTATTTTCGCCTTTGTGGTATAAAGAGGCTGTATAAGAAGTATCTGGATTGGCATTTTTGCGTTCTAGCAATGTATGGTAGAGTGTATCTACTACTCCATAAATTGCAGAAGTATCTAATGTATTTGATGAATCTGTATTAAGGGAATCTTTTGTGAGTTTATTAAAAAAACAAGTTTGATTGCCCGTGTGGCAGGCTACCCCTTTTTGTTTGACTTTTAGAAGCAAAGTATCTTTGTCGCAATCCAAAAGAAATTCGATAATTTCTTGAGTATGCCCACTTTGTTCGCCTTTCTTCCATAGGCGATTTTTGGTGCGTGAAAAATAATGTGCATAGCCGGTTTGCAAACTAACTTTTAAAGCTTCTTTGTCCATAAAAGCAAGCATTAAAACTTCGTTTGTTTGATAATCTTGTGCAATAGCTGGGATAAGTCCGTTTTGGAGTTTATCCCAAGCAATTTGTTCTAAAATTTGCATTAATTACTCGCTGAAGTGGATCTTTGTAAATCTTTAGAATCAAGCCAAATATTTGGTGTAGAGCCACCGGGTGTTAGGAATATCTTTGCATCTTTGTTGTTTTGGAGTGCTTCATTAAATTTACCTTGCACTTCTATTTGGCGGAGTTGCAAGAGATGACTACTTAAGCTTTGGCTAATAATGCGATTGGCTTTAGCTTGTGCATCGGCTTGAATGATAGTGGCATCTGCTGTTCCTTTTGCGAGTGCAGCTTGTTTTTCTGCTTCTTGCTTGGCTCTTTCTACCTCATATCTTGCTCTTTCTGCCTCTTGTCTTGCAACTTGTACGCGTTCAATTTGTTCTTTAATGGCAATAGGCAAAACAATTTCTGTAAGCTGAATGGATTCTAGCTGTACGGGACGATTTTCTAAACTATTGATGTTTTCGCGGAATCTTTGGTCAATAAGTGTGGCAATTTCATTGCGTTTTGTGGGCAATTCTTCAGCAGGGAAACTCCCAACGACATTGCGGACAATTTCTCTTATAACAGGGATGATGATTCTCTCTTCCCAGTTTTGTCCCCAAGTGGCAATAGTTTGGGGGACACCTAGTGGGTCAAGGCGGTATTGAACTGCTAATTCCACAGAAACAGATAAACCTCTAGAATCTAAAACGCTAATAGCTTTATCACGAATACTTCCTTCATCTCTATTGCGATAGTTTTGATTATCCGCACTCGTGAATTCAGCAATTCTAACTTTGGTATTGACGGGGATAATCTTTTGGATTCCGGGGATAAAGAAATGGATACCCGGTTGAAGTGGAGTTGGGTCAAATTCCCCGGTCGTGATTTTTACTCCAACTTCACCGCTATTGATAATGGTAAAAGGTTTGAGTAAAAATAAAAGTGCAATGAGGATAATTAAAATATAAATTGCAGCCATTTTTTTGCCACTTGGCATATTTAAAGAAGGCATTTTGGGATAATTTTGAAAACCTTTATTGCGGTTATTTCCATTATTCCCACCACTATCATTGTTGTTTTCATTTTGTGGTTTATAGTTTTTATTCTTTTGTCTTAAATGTTCATTTAAATCAATGGGCATAAATCACCTTTATTGGATATAAGTTAGCCAGTGGCTGTATTTTGGATTGCGTCCATAGACAATATCAAAAAACGCATTTTGGAGTTTATGGGTAAGCTCCCCTCTCTTGCCATTTCCGATAATTCTTGCATCTAAATCATAAATAGGGGTAATTTCAGCTGCAGTCCCTGTAAAAAAGGCTTCATCGGCAATATAAACTTCATCGCGTGTAATATTGCGTCTTATTACTTCAATTCCTAGATCATTTGCAAGAGTGATGACAGAATCTTGAGTAATAGATTCTAATGAGCTATCATTAGGGGGGGTGATGAGTTTGCCATTTCTTACAATAAAAAAGCATTCTCCGCTCCCTTCAGCAACCATTCCACAATCATCCAAAAGTAAAGCTTCCTCGTATCCACATTCGATTGCTTCGTATTTTGCCATTTGGGAGTTGAGATAATTTGCAGCTGCCTTTGCTTTGCCAAAGAGTGATTTGGTAGAATTTCTAACAAAAGAGGAAGTTTTGACTCTAATTCCTTTTTCTAAGCCTTCATCACCCAAATAAGCTCCCCATTCCCAAGCAGCAATAGCAACTTTCACAGGAGAGTTTTTGTGATAAACGCCCATTGCTCCATAACCAAGGTAAATAAGAGGGCGAAGGTAAGCATTGCTGGAGAAATTATTGTCTTTAATCACTTCAATTTGTGCTTTTTCTAGTTCTTCTTGAGAGAAAGGGCATTCTATGGCGACGATTTTTGCGGAATTAAGAAGTCTTTTGGTGTGCTCTTTAAGTCTAAAAATAGCCATACCTTTGTCGGTTTTATAGGCTCTTGTTCCTTCAAAAACTCCATTTCCATAGTGTAGAGTATGTGTTAGGATATGGACATTTGCTTCATGCCAAGGGACTAGTTTCCCATCCATCCAAATTGATTTTGCTTCATTCATTTTAATAAACTCCAATTAAAATATTGAGGCTAGAATATACCAAAATGTTACTTAAAATTTTTTGTATTTTATTGAAAAATAAAATCTTTTGGGGGAGAATCTTGAAATTCATAGCCTAAAAGAGAGATTTTTTGTGCGTGGAGCAAAATACGATTAGCGGGTTTTCCTCCATAGAAAGTATCTCCGATAATAGGGTGTTTGATGTGGGCTAGATGAGCTCTTATTTGATGAGTTTTTCCGGTTTTGATGATGATTTCTAATTTGGTTTTTTTGCCAATAATCTCTATGGGAGTAATTTTCGTATAGGCTCTAATGCCTTCTTTTTTGCTAACTAATACTTTGGCAAAATTCCCTTTTTGAATAATCAATGGCGCTGTGATTTCTTGCTCTTCTTCTATGATGCCCTCAACAATGGCAATGTATTGTTTAAAAACTTGTTCTTTTTTGAATGCTTCTTTTGCTTTTAGGTGGAAAGGGCTATTTTCTTTAATGAGTAGCAAAATCCCGCTTGTTTCTTTATCAAGGCGATGCAATAAAGCCCAGTTGGGATAGAGTTTTGCTATTTCTTCTGAAGTAAGAAAAGCGGGTTTGGAGAGCGCTAGAATATTATCATCTTGAAATAAAATTTTAATCTCTGGTATTTTTTGAATGTTGAATTTTGTGTGCGGACTAAGCAATGCGCGAGCGATTTTGAGCTTTTTGCCCTGTATGCTAACTAAGCCCCTATCAATAAGGCTTTTTGCTTCATTGTTGGAAATATTTTCTTGCAGCGCTAAGAGTTTATAGGCTTTTTGAGCATTAGGTGGGATTTTGTTTGAGGGATTTTGAGGTTTTGTTTTCATTTTGTTCCTTTAATGGTGTTAATAATTTTTGAAATATCAAGCTTTTTTGTAATTTTGGTAGGTTCTAAAAGGTCGCTTTTGGCAAGAATCTCTGCAAGATTCTTTAAATCACTGATTGTGTAATTTTGTAAAGCCATAAAAAGCGATTTTTGATTAAAAATATAAGGTCCGCTAATAAGTTTTACTCCAAAAAACGCTGGTTCTATTGGGTTGTGTCCGCCTATGTTGGGCAAGAAACTTCCCCCTAAAATCACCAAAGAAGAAATTGAATAAAGATTATTCAGTTCCCCTAGAGTATCAATTAGTCCAAATGGTGCATTGATGGTTTCTTGGATACTGCTTTTAGATGCAATGGCTAGTGGTGGTAGTTTGTGTGTTTTTAAAACTTGATTAAGCAATATTGCAATGGAGTGGAATCTTTCTGGATGCCGTGGAGCAAATAAGATTCTAGGGGATTTTGATAAATCTTTTGGAAGGATTTTTAAAATTTGTTCTAAAATTAAAATTTCTTCATATTGAGAATTTTTTTGGTGGGTGCTGGCAACTAGCCATAACTCTTGGTTTGGTTTTTGGTAATGTTTTGTGATTTGTGGAATCTCATTGAGCTTGAGATTTCCAAAGACTTTGATATTTTTTGCTCCCAAAGTTTTGAGGTGTTTTTTGTCAATTTTTCGTTGGCAAAAGATTTTGTCAATAAAGTCAAAAAGCCTTTTGTAAAAAAAAGCAAATTTTAGATATTTTGGATAGGAATTTGATGAGATTCGTGCATTGATTAAAAGAGTGGTCGCACCCTTTTTCTTGGCACATACTAGGGGCATTAACCAAAGTTCTGCTTCTGTGAGTGTGAAGTTTTTGAGTTTGAGGGATTTTATCCAAAAAGGAATAAAACTTTCAAAAGGCAAAAAACAAACAATCGCATTTGGAAAGCTTGTTTTTGCGAGATTGTATCCTGTTTGAGTGGTGGTTGTAATGAGGATTTTTTCATCATTTGTAAGTTGCTCTTGAAGAGATAAAAGAATATTTTGCAAAGATTTTATCTCTCCATAAGAGCAGGCATGAAACCAATATAAAGCGGCAGATTCTTGAAAAAAGGTTGGGAAAAAGAAGCGTTTTTTGATTGAGGTTTTGTATTTTTGTTTGAAGCTTAAGGCTAATAAAAAAGGCATCGCACAAAGATGTGCAATGCAAATAAGCAAATAATAAAAGCTTATAAAAAAAGTCATAGAATCTTAAGCATTTTCTTCTTGATTATAAAGGATTCTACCGCAATGTGGGCAAGTAATAATATCATCAGAGCGAATAACATCAGAATAGATTTTGTCATTAATGCGGATAAAGCAACCACCACAAGCCTGTCTTGTAACCGGTACAACGCTAGTGTTTTTAGCCCATTTTCGAATCTTTTCATAAAAAGAAATAATTTTTTGGTCCATTTTTGCTACCAAAGATTCTTTTTTGGTAAAAATTTCTTGTTGTTCTTTTTTGATTTTTTGGACTTCTATTTCGGTTTCTTGGCTAATTTCTTTTTGTGATTCTTTTAAGGAATTAATCTTGTCTTCTAATTCTTTAATATTTGCATTTTTTGCCTCTAAAAGCGTGTTTAATCTAGCAATTTCTTCATTGGCAAAAGTAATTTGCTCTTTAGCTAATTCTTCTTCCAAACTTAAAGCTTTGCTTTCTTTTTCGGTTTTTATGAGTTTGGTTTTTTTGGCAATTTCTTCTAGCTTTAAGGATAAATCTTCTAGGTGATTTTCATTTTTTTGAATTGAGAGTGAAATATCCTTTGCAACGCCTTTGATTTCTTCAACTTCGCTTTGTAGGGTTTTTTCTTGTGATAAGATTGCGTCTAATTCTTTGTTTGCTTCTTTGATTCTTGGTTCAAAAGAATCGATTTCTTTGTCAAGATTTGCAATTTCTATAAGTTGGGTTAAGTGTTTATTCATATTTTTCTCCAAAAGTTTAATATTCTCAAACAAAACAAAAGGGATTTTGTGAATCCAAAATTATAGCTTTATAGCCGAGATTTGTCAAAAGAGGTGAGAGGATTTCCCCAAAATAGCGTTCTAATTCATAATGCCCACAATCAATTAAATGTATATTTTTTTGCAAAGATTCCATTGCTTGGTGGTATTTAATATCCCCAGTGATTAAACAATCAACGCCTTGAAGTGTGCGGATAAAGTCTCCCCCGCTGCCGGTTATAAGTGCGATATTTTTGCATTTTGGGTTGGGAGAGTGAGTGATTTTTAGATTTTGGAGATTCATTTTGGTTTTTATTAATTCACAAAGGGAGGCAAAATCGCTATCCCATTGGAATTTAATGGCAAAATCTTCTTGAATGTAAGTTTTGATTCCTAAAATTTTTTCTACAAGATATTTCCCAAAATGTGTCTTATCAAAATTTGTGTGCATAGCAATAAGTTGGATATTTTTACAAATAGCAAGATTTAATAGGGCAGTTGGATAGGTCTCATCAATAAGGGTTTTAAGTGGAGAGAAAATCAAAGGGTGGTGAGTAATAAGAAGTGAATTTTCTTCCATTTGCTCTAAAATACTTTGAGTAACTTCTAAAGCAAGGTAGATTTTTTGAAAATTTCTTGATTTGCTGCCTAAAATTAATCCAGAGTTATCCCATGATTCTTGCAAGGCAAAAGGGCTTAGAGTGTCTAATTTTTCTAAGATTTCAGCAATATTATTTTTTGGATTTGGCATTTTCTAATCTTTGAATGCGTGTAGATTCTTGTTCTTTGTAGAGTGTTGCACAAGCTTTTGAAAGTTCTCGAATCTTTAAAATATAGTTTTGTCTCTCAGTTGCTGAAATTGCCTTCCTTGCATCAAGGATATTAAAAAGATGGCTAGAGAGCATTGCACAATCATAAGCAGGGAGTGGCAATTCAGCTTCTAAAGCACGATAACCTTCTTCTTGCATTTTTGTAAAAAAATCAAAAAGCATTTTGGTATCGGCAATTTCAAAGTGATATTTTGAGAATTCATACTCACCTTCTAAATGCACATCTGCATAGGTGTAGTTTTCATTCCAAGCAATATCAAAAACATTCTCTACGCCTTGTAAATACATTGCTAATCTTTCTGTGCCATAGGTGATTTCTACCGCCACAGGATCACAAGGGATTCCGCCTACTTGTTGAAAATAGGTAAATTGTGTAACTTCCATTCCATCTAGCCAAACTTCCCAGCCAAGTCCCCACGCTCCAAGTGTTGGAGATTCCCAGTTGTCTTCAATGAATCTTACATCATGATTTTTCAAATCAAGCCCTAGAAATTCCAAGCTTTTAAGATAGAGTTCTTGAATATTATTAGGGTTTGGTTTGATTAAAACTTGAAATTGATAGTAGCTTCCCAAGCGATTTGGATTTTCCCCATATCTTCCATCAGTTGGGCGGCGAGAGGGTGCGACATAAGCGACACTCCAAGGTTTAGAATCTAGGCTTCTAAGCAATGTTGCGGGGTGGAATGTTCCTGCACCTGCTGGAATATCATAAGGCTGGATAATTAAGCAACCTTGCTCTTTCCAAAATTGTTGGAGTTTCAATAAAAGTTCTGAAAAATATAGCATTAAACTTCCTTTATAACCATTCTAAAATGGCTTGATAAATTTTGTCTTTATCCATTGTTTGTGTATGGATTTCCTTTTGTGTGAATAAATTCAAGATTTGTTCTGGGATTTTGAGTGAGAAATTTTTGGCTAAGGTTTGCAAGGCTTGTTCATCACTTAAGCTGCCTAGATTTAGGGCTTTGGCTAATGTGGGAGCAAATTTTGTCCATTCTGCGGTGGAGCATAATACACAAGGGGTATTTGGCGTCTCTTTTTGGATTTCTTCATAGGCTTTGAAACCACAAGCAGTATGTGGGTCTATGATTAGCCCATTTAATGCGTTTTGATTGATAGTTTCTAGGCAGTATGAATCATCACAAAAAGTTGCATTAAAATATTCTTGAATCTTTTGAAGTTCCATTTGAGTGAGAGAATATTTTTTGTCTTTTTCTAAGCTTTCCATTAACTCTTTAGTGCGGTTGCTGCCAAAAAGTGCAAAAAGCACGCGTTCGACATTGGAGCTTTTTAGAATATCCATTGCTGGAGAATAAGTTTTTTGTAATCTCTTTTGGGAGATATCATAGATTCCAGTTTGGATAAATTCTGTTAGGATATTGTTTTGATTAGAGGCAATCCAAATTTTTTGGATAGGGAATCCCATAAGTTTGGCATAAAATGCCCCTAGTGCATTACCAAAATTTCCACTTGGGACGATGATATTGATAGGCTCTTTGGTTGTCTGATAAATTTGCAAACTAGAATAAATATGATAAATAATTTGAAAGGCTATTCTTCCAAAATTTACAGAGTTAGCAGCACTTAGGGAGATGTTTTTTTCTTGTAATTTTTGGCTGAAGGTTTTATCTTTGAGGAGCTGTTTTAAAAGGCTTTGTGCATCATCAAAATCCCCATTAATCCCT
Organism: Helicobacter pullorum; assembly: GCF_900638355.1. Lineage (GTDB taxonomy): Bacteria > Campylobacterota > Campylobacteria > Campylobacterales > Helicobacteraceae > Helicobacter_D > Helicobacter_D pullorum. Next base: position 612,800 of record NZ_LR134509.1, read on the forward strand.
ATAACTTTGAGATTTTTGGCATTTAGAGTGGTCATTTGGAGGCGTTGGACATCACTTGTGCCACCTTTTGGATAAATGCAAACAACTTTGATATTGGGTTTATTAGCAAAACTTTGGAGTGTGGCAGGTCCTGTATCTCCGCTTGTTGCGGTTAAAATAAGATACTCTTTAGAAGAATCTTCTACAAATTTACTGAAAATCACTCCAAAAGGCTGCAATGCCATATCTTTGAAAGCGCGAGTAGGACCGCAATAAAGCTTTTGGAGAAAAAGATTTTGATTGATTTTTACAAGCGGTGCTGGGGTTGTAGAATCATCAAAATCTTGATAAAGATTTAAAGCTTTTTGCAAAGTAGATTCTTCAATCCCTAATCCCAAAGCATCAAAAATAGTTTTGGTTAAAGTCGCATAATCAAAATGGCTAAGAGATTCTATTTGTTCTTTAGAAAAATGAGGTATATTTTCTAAAGTATAAAGCCCACCATAAGCAGCATTAGGATTTAAAACCGCATCTTTAAAAGTGATAGAAGCGGAATCTCCACCCCTTGTCCCTATAAAATATTGTTTTTGCACACAAATCCTTTGTAAAGAAATTTGTGTATTTTACCTTAGAGTTTCATAAAGTAGTCTTTAAAATGGCCAAATTGATTCAATAAGTTTTGTTCCCCAGCCTTTTTCTGTATTCTTTTTGAGCTCCCCTTGTGTATCATACATGATTTTTGCATCTGCAATGTATTGAGATTCTATAGTATTGTTTCTTGCAATATCTGTTGGACGCACAACTCCGCTTAGATGAATAATTTGCTTTTCGCCATTGATAAGCACTTCGCGGCTACCTTCAATGAAATAATTGCCATTTTGTAAAACTTTGATGATTCTAGCTGCAATAGTAGTCGTGAAAGTTTCTTGGCGGTTTTGTGTTCCTGTGCCTGCGTAAGTGGAAGTATTATTACCCAAATTAATTCCAAAACCTGTGGCATTATTGATACCATTTACGATGCTATTTATGCTAGAGCTGGAGCCTGCGTAAGTTAGGCTTGGTCCTCCAAAAGTTCCGCTAGAATTTTCATTAAGATTTTTGTTGGCACTAGAGCTTGCTTGAGCTGTTTGGTTGATAATTACTGTAACAAGATCATTGAGTTGCATAGCGCGTCTATCAGAAAAAAGCAGGTTATCACCTCTACCAAAGATACTGCCGGGATTCCCAAAGTTATCTTCTTCTTCTTTTGGGGGTAATTCTTCTACATAAGCTGGTGGTTTAAAAGAGATTTGTGGGTCAGTATTTGCACAACCATTGAATAAAAATCCACCACTAATAAAGCTTCCTAATATTGCTATTTTTGTAAAAACTCTAAGTTTTTTCATCTGCATATCCTTTGCACTGATTTTGATTGTGATGAAGCAAACTTCATTCCATATTTTTTAATCAAACTCTATGAAGTTAAAGGAAGGCTTATAAAAAATTTTTGTAGAATACTTTATTTTAGAAATTAAAATAAGGGATTGCTGGTGAATATTAAGGATTTTTTACGATATGAGAATGCGTTGCGTCTTAATTATGGGGATGTGCAAAAAGTAGGTGTAATTACTTTATTTGTGTTGTTGATTATTGCGATGGTTGTGTGGAATAATGATGGGATTGAAAACTCATTATTGCTTGGATTTGCAGCCATTGTTGGTGGATATATGGCGCTAAATATCGGGGCAAATGATGTGGCAAACAATGTTGGTCCTGCTGTTGGCTCTAAGGCACTTAGTATGTTTGGAGCAATTAGCATTGCAGCAGTCTGTGAGATTTCTGGAGCTTTGATTGCTGGAGGGGAAGTAGTCGATACAGTGCGTTCTGGGATTATTTCAATGGAAGCTATTGGGGATTCTAAGGCTTTTATTACTTTAATGTTGGCAGCATTATTATCTGGTGCTATTTGGTTACATTTTGCAACGGCTATTGGAGCACCTGTTTCAACAACTCATGCTATTGTGGGTGGAATCTTGGGAGCTGGGATAGCAGCAGGTGGCTTTGGGGTTGCAAATTGGAGGGAACTTGGAAATATTGCTATGAGCTGGGTTATTTCCCCATTGGCTGGAGGCGTGATAGCCGCACTTTTGTTGTATTTTATTAAAAATGCTATTACTTATAAGCAAAATAAAAAACAAGCCGCTAGACGAGTGGTGCCTTATTTGATTGCCTTTATGACTTGGGCTTTTAGCTTGTATCTTATTAATAAAGGACTTAAGAAGATTATTGTATTGGATAATATGATAGTTTTTGGAATTAGCCTGGTGATTGCAGTGGTGGTGTTTTTGGCTGTTAAACCGATGATTACTGAAGCTTTGGAAAATATGGAGAACAAAAAAGAAGAAATTAATAAGCTTTTTACAATCCCCCTTATTTTTTCAGCAGCACTTTTGAGTTTCGCACATGGGGCAAATGATGTGGCGAATGCTATTGGTCCATTAGCGGCAATTTATGATGCGCTTAAGAGTGGATTTAGCGGAGGGGCTGAAGCAGCTGTGCCTTTTTGGATTATGTTGCTAGGTGGGCTTGGAATCTCTATTGGTTTGGCGTTGTTTGGACCAAAATTGATTAAAACGGTGGGAAGTGAGATTACAGAGCTTGATCAGATTCGTGCATTTTGTATTGCAATGAGTGCGGCTTTGACTGTGCTTGTTGCTAGTGAGCTTGGAATGCCTGTTAGTTCTACGCATATTGCAGTGGGAGCGGTTTTTGGGGTAGGATTTTTGCGAGAGTATCTTAAAAAACGATACAAAGAAATGGAGTTAAAGATTTTAGAAACTCATAAAGATAGAGATAGTGAGCAGATTAAAAAGTTTTTGGAATATTTTAGAAAAGCCTCTATCAAGAAAAAAGCTGCGATTTTAAAAAGTATTGATAGAAAAAAAGCAAAAAAACAAGAAGGGATTCCAGAACTTAAGAAAAAAGGGCAAAAGCAGCTTAAAAAAGTTTATCAAGAGGAGCTAGTAAAACGCTCGGCTATCAATAAGATTGTGGCAGCATGGTTGATAACTGTGCCTTTTTCTGCGGCATTGGGGGCATTGAGTTTTTTTATTTTGAAATGGTTGGGAATTTAAGTGGATTATTCAAAACCTCTTTATATTATCGGTGATGTGCATGGGTGTTTGGATACCTTGTGTGCGTTGATTGAAAAGTTGCCACAAAAATGGGATTCACAGATTATTTTTACTGGGGATTTGATAGATAGGGGTAGTAAATCTTGTGAAGTGGTGGATTTGGTAAAGGATCATAATTATGCTTGTGTTTTGGGGAATCATGAGGAATTAATGCTTGAATATTACCATGCAATTCCTCCAAGAGGCTATAATAAAGTGTGGATTAACAATGGTGGTTATGAGGCAATGGAGAGCTACCAAAAAAATGGTGGATTTGAAAAGATACACGAGCATTTAGAATGGTTTTTGGGATTGCCTAGATTTTTGGAAATACCTATTTATGATGAAAAAGGACAGAGGCTTTTTGTAACACATGGTTTTGGATTGCCTTATTACAAAGAGAAAGAAAAAAAGGCGGAAATGATTACTTGGAGTAGGCTAAAATCGCATAACTGGGAAAAAGAAACGAAGAAAAAATATGGGGTTTTTAATGTTTTTGGGCATGATGTGCGGCTGGTGCCTATGATTATGGATAATTTTGCAGCAATTGATACAGGTTGTGTGTATATCAATGATGATTCTAAAAGTGCAGTTTTGACTGCATTAGAATGGCCTAGCAAAAGAATCTATCAGCAAAGCTATTGTGAAAAGTGAGTGATTTAAAAATATCTGATGAGGTTATTAGGGATTTAAGAGTAGTTCCAAAGAAATTTGATTAATTTTCTTTGGAAGTTGCTTGAGGGATTTTGTATTTAAAGCGTCATTTTATCTTATTTAAAATAAAACGCATTAGCTCCCCGATAATAATAACACTAAAGCCAACAAACAATATTTTTCCCCACATTTCAAGGCTTAGTGGTGTTGTTTGGAATGCTTCGCCCCCAAATTCTACAATTAAAACTTGCAAGGCAAAAGTGATGATAAAAACTCCAAGCATAAGATGATTGCTTGCAAAATTTTTGAAAATACTTTGGTTGTTTAACTCTCTTGCATTAAAGGCATTGAAAAGTTGAAAAACAACAAATAAAGTGAAAAGCACAGAAGTTTTTTCTTCTTCTTTTGCACCCAAAAAGTTCGTAAAATATTGCAAAAGGCACATAAAGGCTATAAAAATACCATTGATAATGATAAGGCTTAGCATATTTTTGGTAATGATATTTGCATTCCTTTGGATAGGCTTTTGTTTCAAAAGATTTTTAGAAATTGGCTCTAAACCTAAAGTTAGAGCAGGTGGTCCATCCATAATGAGATTCACCCATAAAAGTTGTAAAGCGCTAAATGGAGCAGTAAATCCCATAATGACAGCACTTAAGACGATAATAACAGAGGAGAGATTGACGGTGAGTTGGAATTGTATGAATCTTTGAAAATTTTGGTAGATTCCTCGCCCCCATTCAATGGCTTTGACAATGGTTGCAAAACTATCATTTAATAGTACAATATCACTAGCTTCTTTGGAGACTTCTGTCCCGCTAATTCCCATAGCTATTCCAACATCTGCATTTTTGAGTGCTGGAGCATCATTGATACCATCTCCTGTTAGAGCTACAACATTTCCTTGAGATTTTAGGGCATTGACGATTTGCATTTTGGTATGCGGAGTGGAGCGGGCAATGATTTTGACTTTTGGTAGTATTTTTAATAGCTCTTGTTGGCTTAAATTTTCTAGTTGGCTTGCTTCAAGTATGATTGAATGATCATCTAATAAATGGAGTTGATTGCCAATAGCTTTGGCAGTTGTTAGATTGTCGCCAGTTAAGATTTTAATATCAATGCCTGCATTTTTGCAATCTTGAATCGCCTCATAGACTTCTTCTCTTAATGGGTCAGCAATAGCCACAAAACCATCAAAAACCATTTGGCTCTCTAAGAAATCTCTATCTTGCAGGTTTGTATTGCTAGGCAATTCTTTGTGTGCAAATGCAATCACGCGATAAGCTAAACTTTGATAATAGAGAATTTGTTTGTGGATTTTTTGCACATCTTGGCAGGGCATCATAGAGCAAATATCAAGGATTTTTTCAGGAGAGCCTTTGCTAAAGCAAATCATCTTATCTTGGATTTGTGCGATACTTGTCATATTTTTGGTTTGTGATGAAAAGGGGAAAGAATGGAGAATTTGGAAATTTTTTCTTATTTTGTGGTAGTCAAATCCTATTTTATCGCCCCATACTAGAAGCGCACATTCTGTTGGATTCCCAATGAAATTGTAAGAATTGTCCTTTTTTGTAATATCTGCTGTGGAATTTAATGCAGCATTGTGGAGTAAAAAGAATGATGAATCTTTGATGGGGCTAGATTGAAGGGCTGTGTAGGATTCTTTAACCTCAATAATCCTATCTTGAATAAAAGAATATTCCACACTCATTTGATTTTGTGTGAGTGTCCCGGTTTTATCCGAACAGATAATATTAACACAACCAATGGTTTCACAAGCGATAAGTTTTTTGACTAACGCATTTTGTTTGGACATTTTGATGATATTGAGTGCTAGAGAAATTGCTACAATAGTTGGCAAACCTTCTGGTACGGAAGCTACAATTAATACAATGCTAGAAATAAAGGCTTGAGCAATGTTTTCAAAGCCTGCATTATCTCTAAAAATAAAAAAACACACTTGAATAATAAAAGCCAAAAAGGCAGCACTTGCTCCAAAAATAGTAATTTTACTGCTTAATTTTTGGAGTTTTTCTTGTAGTGGGGTTGTGGTTTTTATGGAGCTATCAAGGGCTTTGGCGATTTTTCCAAACTCTGTATTGTTGCCAGTAGCAACACAAAGTGCCTTTGCATTGCCTTGTGTGATAAAACAGCCGCTATAAAGCATATTTTCATAAGTGTTGCTAGAATCTTGATGGGATAAAATAGCACTTTTGGTATTTGGCATACTTTCGCCAGTTAAGCTTGATTCATTGCACATTAGACTTTGAGAGTTTAGAATCCTGCAATCACAGGGGATTTTATTGCCTGTTTCTAAAAATACAATATCGCCTGCAACGATATTTTCTTGCGTAATGAGTTGAATCTCTCCATTTCTTAAAACCTTTATTTTATTATCTTGCGTGATGGCATTGAGAGCTTCAAAAGCCTTTTGGCTACGATTTTCCATTATAAGAGTGATAGCCACAGAGAGAAAAATTGCAATAAATATACCAGCACATTCCAAAAAATTAGCTTTTTGGTGATAGAGGTATTCATAGGTATTGATACCTAAAGCCAAAAAGGCTGCAAAAATCAAAAGTAAAACCATAGGTTCTTTGAGTGCTTCAATGAGTTGTTTTAAAAAAGGTGGAGGAGGGGATTTTTCAAAAACATTCGCACCAAAGTTGGCTTGATTTTCTAAAACTTGTTGGGAGGTTAATCCTAGCTCTTGATTGCTATGATATTTTGAAATAAGTTCTTCTAAGGGTGTATTGTGAAACAATTTAGCTCCTTTGTGCCATATATGAAGCTAAATTTAAGACAAAAAGAGATTCATATATAGCTATATTTAGTTATATATGAGTCTCATAATTTAAGACAAAACCAGATGAAAATTCATCAGTATGTTGGTTTGCCACAAGTTGCCTTGCTTACTACTCCCTCATAAAATCAAAATTATAATGAAAAGAAGTTGAAAATTATTTTAAAGTGGTAGAAAACAGCCAAAAAGGCTGCTTGTTCTATGAATGAAGGGAATTCATATAAAAATTAACAGAATTTAAACCTTCTTTTTTTGCCCATTCAAGAGATTTTGAAGCAAAATCCCAATGGATATGATTAAAGAATTTTTCTAAATAGCTAGGTCTAGCATTTCTGTAATCTACATAATAAGCATGTTCCCAAACATCAACAACTAATACAGGAATTAATCCTTGAGTAATCGGAGTTTGTGCGTTGCTTGTTTGAGTGATTTCTAGTTTTTTGGAGTTTGGATTATAAACAACCCAGCACCAACCAGAGCCAAAAAGTGTAGTAGCGGCTTGCAAATAAGATTCTTTGAATTTTTCAAAACTTCCAAAGCTATCATTGATGGCTTCTTGCAATTCAGTACTCAATGGAGTTTCTTTTGGTGCAATGCAATCCCAATAAAAATCGTGATTATAAACTTGAGCAGCGTTATTGAAGATTCCGCCTTGAGATTTGGTCACAATTTCAAATAAAGATGAATTTTCAAATTCTGTGCCTTTAATGAGATTGTTTAGGTTATTAACATAAGTTTGATGATGTTTTCCATAATGGAATTCACAGGTTTCTTTGCTAATAAAGTCTTGGATTTCATTAAATGGTAATTCTCGTAGTTTAAACATATTTTTCCTTTTTTGATATTTTGGACCTAAAAAGTCACGCGACAATTTTACATTATAAAAATAAAAAAATGGATTAAACAGAAATATTTAAATGTTGGATTGTCCCATCTTCCCCTAGTTGTATTTCATCTTGTGAATCTTTTTGGGATTTTTTTTGATTTTGGTTTTGATTTCCTTCTTGTTCGCGTTTGCCATTGCCTTCTTTATCCTCATCTGTTTTGAGTGTTTCTTCTGTTGGTCGCACTTCTTGAATCTCTTCTTGTCTATCTTGCATTTCTTGGAGATTAACCATAGTTTGAAAGTCGAGCTTAACTTGCGCATTGGCTTGTTGGACAGAGCTAACTTGCGAGTTTTGATTGATGTAATTAACATTGCTAATTGGAGAAACTGCCATTTTATCCCCTTAATTTTTTGCTATTTGTAGCGTTTGTTCCTTAGCATAAGTAACATTAGCGCCTTGCGTGATTTTTACAAATTTCCTTTTTGTATAATCCACTTCATAATTTCCATTAAAGCTTTTAAGAAAGCCTACAAGAATCTTAGCAGCTTTTTGTAAAATTATTTCTGGAATTTTATTTTTTCCACAATGAATGATTAAATGTGAGCTTGGAATATTGCGGATATGCATCCATATATCATCGGCTTTTGCTTCTTTGAGTAAAGCGATATTTTCCCTTTGGTTTTTCCCGATAGAAACTTTGAAGCCTTCAATAAAGAAGTTTTCAAAGCTTTTAGAGGTTTTGTTTTTGTTTTCTTTTTGGGAGTGTGAATCTAAAATTTGCAAATCGTTTAGATTTGTTACATTTTGAACCATTTTTAAGAGGCTAGTATAAAATGCAATTCTTTCTTGCAAGTTTTCTTCTTGGAGGTGAATATTCTGTGCTTTTTTGCTAAGTTTTTTGGAATTTTCAAAAAAGATTTGTGCGGCGTGGCTTAGAGAAGTTGCTTTGCTAGGCAGAGTGATTGTGGTATTTTCTAGTGTAATTTCTTTGCCTTTGAAGTTTGGGTGAAGATAGAGATTTTGTAAAATGAGTTTGCCAAATAAGGATTCTTGTTTGGCGTTGGTTTCTAATACCTTTTTGTCTTCTAGTGATTCTAAGAAATGTTGTAATTGTTTGATTTTGTGGTTAATTTGTGTGCTTGATTTGATGATTTTTTGTTGGAGCGTCTTTGTTTTGAGGTCTAAGAAGTTTGCTTTGAGAATCTCAAATAAATCCCCTTGTTCTTTCAAAAGGGGTTTTTTTGATGGTTGGGGTAGGGGAAGTAGTGGTTTTCCGATTTTTACTTCGCGGAAAGATTGTTCTTGGGTAATATGCCTTAGTGCATCAAGAACAATAAAATTTGTGGTAAGTAAAATAAGATTGGTATAACAACCTGTAAATTCAGCTTGTAAGATAACTTGATTGGTTTTGTAACTATTTTGTGTTTCTAAAAAAAGCTGCAAGATTCGGTTATCGCCATCAATTTTTGAATCTTTGATTTGTGCGTTATAGCAAAGCTTTTGCAAACTTTTATCAAAAGGTGCATTGTAAATTTTGGGAGAAATGAGCAATTCATCAGTAATGTAAATAGTGCTTTTGGATTTGGTTAAATCAAAATAAAAAATCTCTGCATTGATGTCAAGCCTAAAGAGATTGTCCCCTATGCGTTTGATAGAGCGAAGTTTCTTGGGTGTGGCATTTAAAAATGTGGAGAATTGTTTGAGTGTGCTAAGATTCATTGTAAATTTTCTATACATTTAGCGGCAAAGTCTAATGCCTCTTTTGTGATTTTATTTCCGCTTATCATGCGTGCAATTTCTTGAATCCTGCCATTTTTATCAAGCGGTATGATTTGTGAGCCTTCAAGGTGTTTTTGGACTAGAAAATGAGAGCTTGAGAGGCTTGGCATATGGGGTTGGTGTGAAATGGCAAAAATTTGATAGTTGGTAGAGAGTTGGTTTAGAATTTCTGCTACCCCTTGAGATTCTTCACCACTTAAATTGGCATCAATTTCGTCTAAAATAATAATAGCTTGGTTTTTTTCTTGCGTGCTTTGGGTGAGAAGTAGGGCTAGTAAAAAGCGATTAAATTCACCAGCACTAAGATTTTTTAATTCGGTATTTAGGGTGATAATAAAATTTGCATTGCCTAAAATATTGTAAGAATCCAAAGGTAATTCTTGGAGTGTAATGGTAGCTGGAGGCATTTTGAGTTTTTTTAAAGTGGCGTTGAGGGATTGCTGGAAGGCTTGTAAATGTGAATTTCGAGAATCCAAAAGGGCTTTGGCGGTTTGTTGGAGGGAATTTTGGCTTTGATTAAAAGCGTTTTTGGCTTCTTTTAGGAATGTTTCAAGATTTTCGTATTTTTGCAATTCTTCTTTTTTGTTTTTTAAAGCCTCTATGGCTTCATCGATTCCTCCATATCTATGTTTTAGGCTGCTTAAAGCCTCGATACGATTTAAGATTTCTTCGGGATTTAGGTTGTCTATCTCGTTTAAGCGCTCGCTTTCTTGTTGGCATAGCGATTCTAATTCACTAAAAGCGTTGAGTATAGAATCGTTTTCGTAATTGATAAGATTTAAAAAATTGGAAATTTTATGAGAGTGATTAAGAATCTCTTGGACTTCTTGGAGGCTTTGGGAGATTTTTTCTTTTTTGGAGATTTCTTTTTTGAGTGCCAAAAGCTCTTCATATTCGCCTTTTTTTGGGTTGAGGGTTTCTAATTTTTGGATTTCAAATTGCAAGAATTCTTTTAGCTCATTGACTTTTAGGGATTCTTCTTGGAGTTTGTTGAGGTTGGATTTGGCATTTTGATAGGCATTGAAAGCCTTTTGGTAGGAAGTTAAGAGATTTTGATGTTGAGAATTTTGCGCAATACAGAAATTATCAAGCGCAAAAAAGAGATTTTCTTCTTTGAAAGAAGCATAGGTTTTGGTGCCTAGGTATTTTAAAAAGGGGGCGAAAATTTCTGTAATTTTCTTTTTTGGAATATTTTGTGCGTTGAGAAAATAGCGGATTTTATCCTTTTTAGTAAGGGTTAAAGTTACCTCGCCTTCATCTATTAATCCTTTTAATTCTTCTGGAATCCCATATAATTCTAAAGTGGCTTCTAAAATCTCTGCATTGCTTTCTTTTAATCCAAAAAGCGCAAGAATAGATTCCATCAAAACGGATTTTCCTGCACCACTTGCACCGCTAAAAACATTGAAATTAGGGGTAGGTTCAAAGGAAGCTTCTTTGAAGGCAGGAGAGTTTTTGATAACGACTTTTTGGAGTAGGATTTTTTGCATTATTCGTAATCCCCCCAGTGGAATTTTTGTTTGAGGATTTTGAAATAATCCCAATGAGGATTGTGAATTAGTTTTGCACCATTTTTTTGAGCAACGATAGAGATTTGTTGTTTGAATTTAAGGGTTTTGTTTTCTTGTCCATCTATGATGATATTGCAAAGCCCTTGTTCTCCGAGTTCGACTTTGATAGTAAAAGTAGAAGGCAAAATCAAGGGTCTTTGTGTGAGTGAATGCGCACAAATTGGTGTTAGAAGTAAATTGTGGGAGAAAGGATAAACAACAGCACCGCCTGCACTAATATTGTAAGCAGTAGAGCCTGTTGGTGTGGCAATAATTAGCCCATCCCCATAATATGAATTAAAATAATTTTCATCAATATAAGCCTTAAGGTGTATCATAGAAGTATTATGAGGACGAGTTAAGATGATATCATTGAGGGCAAAAAAGCTTGTTTGGTTGTCAATTTTGCCTTCTAGCATCATATGATTGGTAATATTATAATCTCCATTTTTGAGATTGGGGAGAAAAGAGCTTACTTCATCTTTTTGTAAATCAGTTAAAAAACCTAAATGCCCCATGTTGATTCCTAAAATGGGCTTTTGGTGTGAAAAAGAGCGTCTAGCTGTGGAGATAAGTGTGCCATCACCGCCTATTGATACAAGTGCATCACATTGTTTGCAGAGTTCTTCGAAGTTTAGTCCATTCATATTAATCATGCCCGCACTAATAGAATCTAAAATCACTTCAAAGCCCAAAGAATGTGCAAGACTTTGGAAATCTAAAAAATATTCTTTTAGTGCTGGGGTAGAGGGGCGTAAAATAACGCCTAGGGTGTTAATGGTTGGATTTTTCATATCTCACTCTACAAAATATGCCTTAATTCTATAACCGCGTTTGTCTTTGAGTTGGAGGCTTGGACCTTCAAAGGCAGTGGCATTAGGAATTTTTTTGTTAATTTCTCTAATAGCATTCCATGCTCTAAAACTCGCTAATCCTTCTTGCTTGAGTTCTGGAGAGAGTCCTTTGTAGGGATTATTATCCACAATCCCTTGTATTTCAAATGCGACGACTTTTTTGTCTTTTTCTAATTCATTTCCGATTTTAGTAGCAAGAGAAAGTAGGCAGCCTTGAGGAATATCCCATTTGCCTATTTGCATTGAAAAGCATTCAGCAATAATTTGTTTTTTGGGTTTTATGGTGTAGCGTAAATTAGTGGTGTTGGTTTGTTGTATTTCTTGCACAGATATATTTAATCCTTCCACAGATTGTGCAAGGTTTAGAAGTTCTTTTTCTTTTTGCATTAATGCTTCTTGCAAGCGTCTAATTTCTTCTTCTTTGGCGTATTCTGTGTTGGTGGTTTCTTGGGTAATTCCTAAGGTGTTTTGTAGGCTTTGGATTGCAGATTGGCTATTTTTGTGGTTTAAAAAATAGTATCCTACCCCAAAGATAACGATGATAAGGGTGATAAGAATGCTTAAAAAGAGCCAAAAATGACTTTTTTTTGTTTCCTCATCAAAATTGAGTTGGATAATAGGTTCTTCTGGGGATTGCATGTTTTTGTTGTTTTCTTCCATTTTTAACTCCTTATGTAACATTTAAAGTTGGTTTTGATATTTTCATAGGCTTCTTTAATAATGCGAAATTTTTCAGCATAGCCTTCAATGATTTTTTGATCTTGTCCATAGACATTATCGGGGTGGTAAATTTTAGCAAGCTCGATATAGCGATTTTTGACATTTTCAAAGTCGTCATCATCATTGCAACCGAGAATCTTATAGCTTTTTTTAAGCAATCTTTCTTCTTTGGTTGTATATTCCCCAAAACATTCAAAGGTATTATTGGTTTTAAATGTTTCATAATCAAAATCTAAAACGATGTTGTAGATGATTTTTTGGGATAGCATAGAGACGAGTTTTTCCCAAAAATATGGGCTACTAGAATCAAGAAAAATTTCTTGTTTGGTGTAGCTAATAAGAAAATTTTGAAAAAGGGATTGCAAATAGCGTTTTGCAAGTCGATTTGGACGATTGAGGCGCAAACAAACTTGGGTGTTTAAGCTGCTAGTATGAAGGATTTGCAAAGAAACGATAATATGCTCCAAAACCGCCTTATTTTCTACCATTTTGATGCGGATTGGAAGGTGGCTGCTATCAATGATGGTTTGGAAGTTTGGACTGTGTTTTTTGTTTTCTTCTTGCATTGCAACATGATAAGCCCAGTTTAGAAAATAGTCTTTTTTGTAGCGTTCTCCATCATCTAAAATTAAAACAGAGCTTGAAAGTCGATAAGCTTTGGAAAAATGCTTATAGGCAAAATCAACAGCACGCTTTAAAAAGCGAGATTCTTTTTCAATGCTAATTTGAATGTATGGCTCTAAGAGCTCAACTTTCATCTTTTAAACTTCCTTGTTTAATGGTGTTTTGATTGCTTAAATATTTGAATTTTAAATATTAAAGCAACTTTAGTTCCATTTTTTGAATTGTTTGATATTGTGTAAATTTTTTGTAATTTTATCTATTTCTATCTTAAGAGTTGCAATTTTGGAATTAATTAATGAAATTTTTGCTTGAGTGGTTTTTTCTAGTTGAGTGAGAAACTGCGAATAGGATTTTTTGAGAAGATTCATAGGTCCAAAGAGTTTGGTTTGGAAATGTTCAAAACAAAAAGTTTCATTTAAAGAATCGCGTATATTTTCTAAGCTTGGAATGAAAATTGGAAAATCTGGATTTTCTCTATGTTTTGCTAGGGAATTTTTGATTTTTAAATCAATTTTATTGAGAGTGGATTCGATGGCGTTGTCATAATAAAAGACAATAAAATTACTAAGGAAAATTAATTCGCTTTGCAAGTTTGAGATGATTTTTTGATTGGTGGTACTAAAATCAACAAAGAGGTTTTCATAATATTGTTGGGAAAAATTTTGCAGTTCTTTTAGGCTTTGATTGTTGGGTGCGTATTTGTAAAATTCTTGTTTTTCTATTTGGGTATTTTGCCATTGCTTGATTTGCAAATGTAATAGAGTAGAAAATTCTTCCATGGTATTTGCAAATAAGTTACAGAAATTTTTGATTTGAGCACTAAGGGATTTGAAGTCTTTAATAATAGGTGAATCTGGGTTTTGTAGAGAAATTTTGATTTTCTCTAAAGGAAGGGTGGTGATATTTTTTGTGTGCGTGGTTGTTTTTGGTATAAAGAGCCTTTTTTGTTGTTTGGAGAAATTTGTGGGGGTTTGCTCTAGGGAATTAAAAATAAATTGTGCTAATGAATCTAAAAGTAAGTCAAGGTTGGTATAAAGTTCATTGAATTTTTTTTGTTCATTTTCTTGGTGTTTGTGGTGTTGTAGGGTAATGTCTGTGAGGTGGTTTTTGAAAATTTGAATAAGCTGTGTGTAGCATTGATAAATCTTGTGGTATTGATAATGGAGCAAAATGTGCATTTCTTTGAGCTTTTTGAGGGCGGAATATTCTTTGGAGAGTTTAGCCTTTGGTTTGATAGAATGATTGAGAAAATCAAATATCAAAGGCATACCTGATTTTTGCATTAAATCATTATAATAGCTATTTTGAGAATTGTTTAGCTGAGTGTTTAGGGTGTTTTTAAAGTTTTGGTAAGAAGATTCAAGGGTTTGCAAAAAACTATTCTCATCGGTTTTGGTGGTGGAGGTTTGGTGAATGAAGTTTTGGACTTCAAAAGAGAAATTTGAAAACAAAGTTTCAATCATTTTTTGTGGGGTATTAAGTTGTGCTTGGAGTGCCATTTTTGCAGAGATGGGGATAATTTGACTAAAGATTTCTTTAAAAGATTCATTGGCATATTGGAGGCTAGTTTGGATTTCTTCTTCATTTTTGAGGCGGTCTTTTTGATTGAGGATACAAAGTGTTTTTTGGGAATAATGTTTGATGAAATCTTGCAATAGTTTTTTTTCGCTGTTTTTTCCTGCATTATCAATGAGTGTAAGCCAAATAATGCCATCAACATTTTTAAGGATATCAAGAGTGGTTTTGGTATCATCGTGATTTTGAGAATTAAAGCCCGGCGTGTCTAAAAAATTGATTTCTTTTAGCATTAAAATGGGAGCATATAGGCATAAAGAATCGATGTTTTTTGAGTTTTGACGGGTGAGCTGTTTTAAAAAATGAATATTTTGCAAAACTTTGTTCCCATCTTTGTAGAGGACTTCTAAGATAAAATCTTCTCCATAGCAAATTTTGCATACTTTAGAAGTGATAGGCGTGATACCTGTTGGAAGGATATCTTGCCCCAAAAGAGCGTTTAAAAAGGTGCTTTTCCCGCTAGAGAATTGTCCGATAATTGCAATTTGCATGGGTTCTTTGGTTTTGTTTTGGAGAGATTCAAAAAAATCTTGGGAATAATCATTGGGATTGAGATTGTTTTGGCAGTCTATAATGAATTTTTGCAGCTCTGTTTTTTGGGAATTTTTGTCCAAAATTTCTAAGCATTCTTGGAGATATTGTTTAAGCATCGTTGTTCCTTGTAGCGTATTCTTGGAGTTCTTGCAATAAGATTTGAATTTCTTTTAGGGAGGAGATAGAGTGCATAATTTGCGATTCTTTGTGTTGTTTTTGTGTGGAATTGGATTTATCTAGGCTTTTTTGGAGGATTTGTTTTTTGGTTTCTAGGTTTTGACTAGATTGTTGCATTATTTCTTCAAAGCTGGTTTTAAGATCATTGAGAAATGCAGAAGCTATTTCTTGACTTTGGTGATAAATGGTATTTTCAAAATTAGCAAAACCATTTTGAAAAGCTTGTTGCAAAGCTTCTTTGAGTTTGTTTTCTTGATTTTTATAAGAATGCAAAGAAAGCGAGTTTAGGTGATTGAGAATTTGTATTTTGGTTTTTGTAATAGTGCTTTTGTGGAGTTGCATTTGTGGCGTTTTTAATGTGGGTAAAAGGGTATTTTGGAGTTGGGAGATTTTTTGGGCAAGATTTTGACGATATGTCCTTAAAATATCGATTAGAAAATCCTCTAATCCTTGAGTGAGAATCCTTTCTATCCTCTCTTTGCTTGGGGAAGAGTGTTTTTGGTAATCATAGAGAATATCTTCAAAGATTCTTTGGATAAGGACATTTTGAGCTTCATTGAGTTTTTGTGTTAATGTGTTTTTTGTGCTTTTTAGGTATTCTTGGAAATGTGTTTGGGTGTTTTGGAGGTTGAATTTTAGGGTTTCAAATTCTTTGTTTGCTTCATTGATTTCTTGTTTGTTTTTTTGGATAAGCATTGCAATTTCTTCTTGTGTGCTAAAGAGCAATTTTAGCTCCAAATCCAAATATTCTTTGAGAATCTCGATATTTTTATGAAATCCTTGAGCAGTAAGGTAGATGATGTCTTTTGCCTTGGTGCTATTATTTCCTAATAAAGTTTTTTGTAAATATTCTAAAAAGGTGTTGAAATTAGAAGATTCTAGGGTATAGCCTAATTCTTTTGCCTGCTTGGGATTATTTTGGCACAAAAGTGCTGGGTAGCTAGCAATGTGGATAAAATCTAAACGCTCTAAGAAAAGTTTTGCTTGGCTTGGAGGCAGGTTTTGTTGGAACTTGGCTTGTATGCTTTCTTTTGTGTAATTTAGGGCTTGGTGGAGTTCTTCTTGGGTGAGTAAATCTGCATGGGTGAGAATAATAAGAAGCCTTGAAATATTGGAAGTTTGCAGTGCTTCTAATAAAAATTCTAAGTCAATTTGTGTGGCACTTTGGGAAGCATTCATTGCATGGATTAGTAAATCACATTTTGTAAGATAATTTTTAGTGATTTCTTCTCTTTGGATGATTGGGTCATCAAGCCCGGGAGTATCGACGATTTCTACTTTGTTTTTGAGGAAATTTAAGGGAGTAAAAAGAATGGTTTTTTGGACAAGATTGCAAAGTTTGCTTGGGTGGTTTGCTGAAGTGAATTTTGGTAAGTCTTGTAGCGGTATTTCTAGGCTTTGTTCTGACTTTTGGATATAGTTTTTAAGAAAATCTGAAAATTCTTGATTTTCTAATAGATTTTCAAGCAATTTTGAATCTAGAGTGCTTTTTAATTCTTGCCATTGTTCTTGATTCCAAAAAATAATTTTTGCATAAGATTTGGGGCTGTATTTGAGGATTGTTAGGCTTGCTGTTTCTGGTATAGTTGAGCTACCTAAGATTTCTTGCTCTAAGAGTGCATTTAAAAGTGTGCTTTTGCCCGAGCTTAAAACGCCTGTGATTCCGATAGAGAAATGTTGGGATTGTGCTTTGGTAATGAGATTTTGGAGATTTTCAAAGATATTTTTTGGGGCAATAGAAGAGAGGGAATTTAATTCTTTGGTAAGA
The DNA here is from genome assembly GCF_900638355.1 of Helicobacter pullorum. Classification (GTDB taxonomy): domain Bacteria; phylum Campylobacterota; class Campylobacteria; order Campylobacterales; family Helicobacteraceae; genus Helicobacter_D; species Helicobacter_D pullorum. The sequence goes on from NZ_LR134509.1 coordinate 629,799, forward strand.
ATCTTGAGGCTTTCATCAAAAAAATTTTCTAAAAGATTTTTGGGTAATTGAGGGGTTTTTTCTAGGTGGGTTGTTGGGTGGTTTGGGTGGTTTTGAAAGTGCGAGGTTAGAAATGATTTGAGGTTATTGTAGTGGGATTCTTCTAATAAATTATGATGACGCATAAAATCAAGATTTTGCAAAATTTCTTGTAATTTTTGAGAATCTTTTTGGTTTTGTAAGGTTAAGAGGATTTGGTATTGTGCTTGTTGGATAGTTTTAAAATAGGTGGTATTATAGAGGTATTCTTTGCAGATATTTTTGAGTGTTTGGGATTGCCAAAAGAGATTGAAAGTTTTGGGTGTAAGACTTAGAAGGATGGCTAAAATTTCATTGCAAGAATCTTTTGGCAAATCTGTAATATGAAAGCTCTCTAAAGGTAAAATATCTTTGAAAGTCTCTTTAAACCATTCCATTAGTTATCCTTGCCAAAAAAGTTTTTGTGATTGATAAAAAACCAACGCACTTACAAATAAGATTCCGCCCAAAAGTAGGCAAAGAGTGTTCCAGCCAAATGGATGGTAAATATAAGTGGGCAATGTCGTTCCTAGTGTGCCTCCAGCGTAATAAAAAGCCAAATACAAACCATTAGTGATTCCTTTTTTGTTTTTTGAGATAGTGTTGATAAAAGAGGAAAGCACAGAGTTGATAATAAACATTCCAAAACAGAGTGTGAAAATCGCAAAGAAAAGCTGCCAAAAGTCCCCAAAAAGCATCATCCAACAAGATGCACCAAAGATAAAGAATCCTAAGGCAATCGTTTTGATTTCGCCTTTGAAGAATCTTGTGATTTTTTTAGATAAGATTGCAGTGATAATTCCCACAATATAGCCAAAATACATAAAACCAATTTGTGCAGGTGTAATTTGGGGGTTGAGCGAGGTAATGTAGTGGGGCATAAAGTTTAGTATGCCTTGAAAACAAAAGAGTATCAAAAAAGCACCACTATAAAGCAATAAAAAGCGTTTATCTTTCAAGAAATCCAAAATGATGGCAAAAGTGATTTTGCTGCTTTGGATTTTGGTGTTGGTGTGAGGGAGTTTGAATGCAAGAAAGGCAATAAGAAGTGTTGAGATTCCAAGTGCTATGAAAGTAAAACGCCAAGAAAAAAGAGTCGTGAGAAATCCACCGCCAACGCGTGATAAAACCCCTCCAAAAACGGTAGAGGCAACATAAAGCCCTATGTATTTGTTTTTGCTATCAATGCGTGTTAGTGAAGTCATTGTGGCTGTAAGAGCTGCTGGAATCATCAAAGCTTCGCAGATTCTAAGGATTAAAAAGGTGCTGTATTGTTGGGTAAAACTTAAAAGGCATTGAAATACGCCAAGTAGCATCAAAGAGGCAATTAAGATAAGCTTTGTATCAAATTTTTCTAATAAATATCCATAAAAAATAGGGGCAATGGCTAATGCAAAAAGAATCACGGAAGTAAAAAGCGTAACTTGTGTGGTTGAGATTTGGAATTCATTAATCAATAAAGGCTGTATGGGCTGGGTTATATAAAGTGTAGAGATGATAACAATCGCACTAAACATAATAGTTGTTAAATTGTATTTTTGCTGCATTATAAAATTATCTTTGATTTTGGATTTAGAGCTTTTATAAAATTATCTTATTCTTAGAAACTTTAAAAGTTAATAAATTTTTTTATTTTTAAAGTTGATTTTTAAAAATTTGTAAAATTATATTTTTGATTAAAAGTTGTTATTTTAATGTTTGCCAAAAAATGCTAAAATTCCAAAAATTAATAGGAGTATTTTAATGAAAGTATTATTGCTACAAGATGTAAAAGGACTAGGCAAAAAAGGTGAAATCTGTGAAGTAAAAGATGGATATGGAAAAAATTTTTTAATTGCAAAGAAAATGGCAGATTTTGCCACTAATGAAGTTATCAATCGCTATAAAGCCGAACAAAAAAGAGCAGCTGAACAAGCCGCTGAAAATCAAGCATTGATGGAAATGGCAGCTAAAAAAATAGAAGCAATTACTCTAAAGATTCAACAAAAGGTTGGTGCAAATGGCTCACTTTATGGTGCAATCACAAAAGAGGATATTGCAAAAGAGTTGGTACAGAAGCATCGTTTGGAGATTGATAAAAAAACTATTGAGCTAAAAAATCCTATTAAATCAACAGGAATGTATGAAGTGGAAGTGAAGCTTGGACATGGAATCCATGCTATTTTGAAGATTGATGTGGAGGCATTGTGATGTTTGAAGCAACTACAATTTTGGCCTATAAGACACAAAAGGGAGCGGTGATTGGCGGAGATGGGCAGGTAACCTTTGGAAATTGCGTATTAAAGGGTAATGCAACTAAGATTCGGACGCTTTATCATGGCAAGATTCTAAGTGGATTTGCAGGAAGCACAGCTGATGCTTTTACGCTTTTTGATATGTTTGAGGGGATTTTAGAGAACAAAAAGGGCGATTTGTTAAAGTCGGTTATGGAGTTTTCTAAAGAATGGCGTAAAGATAAGTATTTGAGGCGTTTAGAAGCAATGATGATTGTTTTGGATAAAGAAAAAATTTTTATTTTAAGTGGAACAGGAGATGTGGTAGAGCCTGAAGATGGCAAAATTGCTGCTATTGGTAGCGGTGGGAATTATGCGTTATCTGCTGCAAGGGCTTTGGATAGATTTGGCAAGGGAGATATGGAGCCGCGAGATTTGGTGCTAGAATCTCTTAAAATTGCTGGTGAGCTTTGTATTTATACTAATCAAAATATCAAAATTTTAGAACTTTAAAAAATAGGAAGACAATGGAAAATTATATTGCGATGACACCAAAAGAAATTGTTGTTTACTTAGATGAATATATTATTGGGCAAAATGATGCAAAAAAGATTGTTGCTATTGCACTTAGGAATCGCTATCGTCGTTTGCAGTTGCCAAAAGAGATTCAAGAAGAGGTAATGCCAAAAAATATTTTAATGATTGGTTCTACCGGAGTTGGGAAAACCGAAATTGCAAGGCGTATGGCAAAGATGATGGGATTGCCTTTTGTCAAAGTGGAAGCAAGTAAATATACAGAAGTGGGTTTTGTAGGAAGAGATGTAGAATCTATGGTGCGTGATTTGGTGATAGCTTCAATTAATCTAGTCAAAGAAGAACATAGACAAAAAAATAGAGCAGGGATTGAGAAATATGTGTTGGATAAAATTGTAGAAAAGCTAATCCCTCCACTTCCTAAAGGTGCAAGTGAGCAGAAAATAGAAGAATATGAAAACGCAGCAGAAAAAATGCGTCAAAAGGTTAAAAATGGAGAAATGGATCATCTTAAAATCGAGATTGAAATTCCAAAACGCACTTTTGAAATAGAAGATGGCAATATGCCAGCAGAATTTGCTAAGGTGCAAGAGACAATTGCAAGAGTGTTTATTGCATCTCCAAAAGATAATCCCAAAAAAGAAGTAACAATTAAGGAAGCAAAAGAGATTTTAAAAGTGGAGGCAAGCGAGGCTTTATTGGATTTAGAAAGCATCAAGCAAGAAGGTTTAAAGAGGGCAGAGAATAGCGGGATTATCTTTATTGATGAGATAGATAAGGTCGCTGTTAGTTCAAACTCACAAGGTAGGCAAGATCCTAGCAAAGAAGGAGTGCAGAGGGATTTATTGCCTATTGTAGAGGGAAGTATTGTTAATACAAAATATGGAAGCATTAAGACAGACCATATTTTATTTATCGCAGCAGGGGCATTTAGTTTGAGCAAGCCTAGTGATTTGATTGCGGAATTGCAGGGTAGATTCCCTTTGCGTGTGGAGCTTAATAGCCTTGATGAAGAAGTGCTTTATAAGATATTAACACAAACTAAAAATTCGATTTTAAAGCAATATGAAGCATTAATGGCAGTAGAAGAAGTTTCTTTGAAGTTTAGCGATGAGGCAATTAGGGCTTTGGCACATTACTCGCAATTAGCTAATGAAAAAACAGAGGATATTGGTGCGAGGCGATTGCATACGGTTGTGGAGCAGGTGATTGAAGAGATTAGCTTTGAGGCAGAAAACTATAAGGGACAAGAAGTAGAGATTACAGAATCTCTAGTAAAAGAAAAGCTGGAAACTTTGGTAGCTGATAGCGATGTCGCACGATATATTTTGTAGGTAGTTTTTTGGAAAGTAAAGCAGGATTTGTAGCGGTTTTAGGCAGACCAAATGCAGGAAAGAGCACATTTTTAAATACGCTTTTGGGCGAGAGGTTGGCACTTATTTCGCATAAAGCTAATGCTACTAGAAAGCGTATGAATCTTGTTGTGATGGTTGAGGAAACGCAAATTGTTTTTGTAGATACGCCTGGCATTCACAAGCAAGAAAAGCTTTTAAACCAGTATATGCTAAAAGAAGCAATGAAGGCAATGCAAGATTGTGATTTTTTGCTCTTTTTAGCACCAGCAAGCGATAAAATAGATTTTTATATAGATTTTTTGGAGAGCGCTAAGGGAAAGCCTCATTTTTTATTGCTCACTAAAATAGATTGTGTGAGCAAAGAAAAATTATTCCAAAAAATCAAAGAATATGAAAAATTTCAGGATTCTTATCAAGCACTCATTCCGATTTCTTGCAAAGATATTAAGAGTTTGGAATATGTAGCAAAAGAGCTTGCAAAAATAATGCCTAAGAATCCTTACTATTATGATCCAGAGATTTTAAGCCCAAATAGCACCAAAGAAATTGTAAAAGAAATGATAAGGGAATCTTGTTTTGAGAATTTAAGCGATGAGTTGCCTTATGAAAGTGATGTGGTAATCAATATTTATAAAGAAAAGGCTACGCTTGATTATATTAAGGCATCTATTATTGTGCAAAAAGAAAGTCAAAAGGCTATGGTGATTGGCAAAGAGGGCAAAACATTGAAGCGAATTGGCAAGAATGCAAGAGAGAGAATCGAGCAGTTTGTGAGAAAAAAAGTATATTTGGAAATTTTGGTGAAAGTGGTTTCTAGCTGGAGTAAAGACAAAGAAAGCTTAAAGAAAATCGGTTATAATTTCGAAGATTAAAAAATGGAGAAAAGATGAAAATTATTTGGTTATTGTTAATTGCGATTTTTAGTTATGCTAATGAATATGAATGGATTGGAATCTATCGTAGCGGTGGAGTGCAGGCATTAGAGCAAAAAATCAATGAAGTTTTGCAAACAAAAAATTATTGGCAAGAGGTTTTAAAAAATCAAGATATGCGTTTTGGGTATTATGAGAATCTTAAATACCTCTTTGTGGCGACAAAAGATGCGCCCACTTTGGAATCCCCAAATCTTAAACTTTATGCCCTAGAAAATAATCAGTGGGTAGAAAAGCTAAATACAAAAAGTTTGGTGGGGTCTAAAGGGGGTCATAAACAAAAAGAAGGTGACTTGGCAACCCCTATTGGTGTTTATTCTCTTCAAGCGAGATTGAGTAATCTAGATCAATATTATGGACCTTTGGCTTTTAGCACTTCTTATCCTAATCTTTATGATAAATTGCAAAAAAGAACAGGCTATGGAATTTGGATTCATGGTATGCCGCTTAATGGAAATAGAGAAGAGTTAAATACGCGTGGCTGTATTGCAATTGAAAATAATCTTTTAACTTCGGTGGATAGGATAATTGATTATCGTAATACGCTTTTAATTACTTTTGCTGATGATGTGGAACAAACCAAAAAGGAAGATTTAGCAACGATTTTGGCAGATTTATTTCAATGGAAAGAAGCTTGGGCAAAAAATGATATTGAGGCTTATTTAGCGTTTTATGATAAGGATTTTATACGCTATGATGGGCAAAAGTTTGAGGCATTTGAGGATACCAAACGCAGAATTTTCCAAAAAGGCGAAGAGAAAGAGATTAAATTTACAAAAATCAATGTCTCCCCTTATCCTAATGAAGAAAACAAGAAATTATTTAAAATTAGTTATCATCAAGATTATAAAGCCTTTTTGAAAGGCACATTAAACTATTATTCCAATGGAAACAAAGAGCTTTATGTAGAATTAAAAAATGGCAAAATGCAGATTTTAGTAGAGCAATAAAGGATAGGATTATTTAAAAGCCTTAAATAAAGCCCTTAAGATATATTTGGCTCTATTGAGTGCAATATATCTATGAGAAATGGCATTTTTCTCTTCTTTGGTAAGCTCTGCAAGTGTTTGTGTGAAACCTTGTGGAATAAACATTGGATCATAGCCAAAGCCATTTTTGCCGCGTTGATTGGCAATCACCTTGCCATACATAAATCCATGTGTGCTAAAATCTCCATAAAAACTACTAATTCCTATACTTGCACAATAATGTGCTTTGGAAGTTTGGCTTGGAAGTTTGGCTACTTCACATAAAAGCTTTTCTAAATTTGCCTTAGAATCTCCACCGCTATACCTAGCGCTATGGATTCCGGGTTTTCCATCGAGTGCATCAACGCATATTCCACTATCATCAGAAAGTATAATATCATTTTGTGAGAGTAGATTTTTTGCATGGAGGGTATTAAAAACAGCTTTAGATTTAATTAGTGCATTTTCTTGAAATGTTTTGCCATTTTCATCGATTTCAAAAGGATCGCACAAATCGCTCCATGCTAGTATTTCTAAAGCATTTTGCTCAAATGGTTTGTAGATTTCTTGGATTTCTATGATTTTATCTTGGTTTGAAGTTGCTAAAATTAGACGCATTATTATTGCCTTGTTGAATGTATTTTGGATAAAATTAACTTCTTGTTTGGAATTTTAGCAAAAATTGGAGAATCTATGATAAAAAAAGAATCCTTAATCAAACAAACTATTCCACTAAGCCTTATTTTGGCTGGGCGATTTTTTGGTTTGTTTGTTGTTATGCCTGTTTTATCCTTATATGCCTTATCTTTGGAGGGTATGAGTCCGATTTTGGTTGGGATTGCCATAGGGGGATATGCACTCACTCAAGTATTGTTTCAAATTCCTTTTGGTTTTTTAAGTGATAAATTTGGACGCAAAAGCATTATTGCCCTTGGACTTATTATTTTTATTATTGGTTCGGCTGTGTGTGCGATGAGTGATGATATTTATATGCTAATTTTGGGTAGATTTTTGCAAGGGGCAGGAGCTATTGGGGGAGTGGTTAGTGCAATGATAGCTGATTTGGTAAAAGAAGAGAAACGCACAAAAGCAATGGCATTAATGGGGGCTACCATTTCTCTTAGTTTTACAACTGCTTTGATTTTGGGACCTATTTTGAGTGCTTATTTTGGGGTAGCAAGTTTATTTTGGATTACCTGTTTTTTGGGGGTGCTTAGCTTAGGGATTTTGCTTTTATTTGTCCCTGAAGCACCAAAGATACAGTATAGTTTTATTTCTAGTTCTGATAAATATAGTTTTATTCTAAAAAATAAAAATCTTCAAATTATGAATCTTACAAATTTCTTGCAAAAAGGTTTTATGACTTTGGCATTTTTGATTATTCCTATTGCACTTGTAAAGGGCTTTGAGATGCCTAAAGAGAATTTGTATCAAGTGTATGTTCCTGCAAGTTTGCTTGGGCTTATTGCAATAGCACCTGCGGCGATTTTTGCAGAGAAAAAGGGCAAGTTTAAAAGTGTATTGGTGGTGGGAATATTGTTTTTTGTTGTGGCATATCTTTTGATGCTTAGTCAAAATTTGTGGGTGTTTGTCGCTGGAATTTTGGTGTTTTTTGTTGGTTTTTCTGTGCATGAGCCTATTATGCAAAGTCTTGCTAGTCGCTATTGCAAGGCACATCAAAAAGGAAGCGCTTTAGGTGTTTTTACTGCTTTTGGATATTTTGGTTCATTTGTGGGAGCGCTTGTAGGTGGGCATTTATATGAATATTTTGGAATGCTTTCTATTAGCCTTTTTGTTGTGGTTGTTTCATTTTTGTGGATTTTGGCTTTAGGGTTTTTGGCAAATCCAACTTTTCAAAAGAATCTTTATTTGCCACTTAGAGAAAACATTGTAAATGAGGATTTGGAAAAATTGGTGGAGCTTAGAGGAATTTTGGAGTGGTTTATTAATGAGAATGAAAGAGTTGTGGTTATTAAATATGATAAACATTTAGTATTAGAACAAGAAGTGAAGGAATTTTTGAAAGAAAATTTGGCAGATAAATTTGAAGAATTAAAGTGAGAAAAATGGAAGAGAAAATAGAAATTAGCAAAAAGATTCTAAGAATCACAGGAAGCACAAATGCAGAGTTTGGGCTAATCAAAGAGGGCGATAAAATACTTTTGGGATTGAGCGGAGGGAAAGATTCTATTTTGCTAGCGACTTTATTGGCAAGATTGAAAAAATACGCACCTTTTGATTTTGAATTTAAAGCTTTGACGGTGGATTATGGGAGAGGTGGTGAATATGAGTATATTTTTGAGTATTGTGAAAAATTGGGGATACCTTATGAACTTTATCGCACAGATATTTATAAGATTTTAGAAGAAAATCGCAGAGAAGGGACGGTATATTGCAGTTTTTGTTCGCGTATGAGACGAGGGGCTTTGTATTCTAAGGCTTTAGAGGGTGGATTTAATAAAATTGCATTAGCACATCATTTGGATGATGCAGCTGAAAGCTTTATGATGAATCTCACTTATAATGGTGCTTTGCGTTCTATGCCTCCAATTTATAAAGCAGAAAATGGTTTGTATGTGATTCGTCCATTGATTTTTGTGCGAGAGAGGCAAATTATTGATTTTATTGCAAAAAACAATATTTATATCGCACCAGATTGTAATTGTCCAATTATGTGGCAAAGCGATGATAAGCGACCTTTTGCTAGAGAAAAGACAAAGCAAATGCTAAAGGAAATGGAGATGAATAATCCTGATTTTTTTACCTCTTTGAAAGTGGCACTTGGAAATGTGCATTTAAACAGCCTTTTTGACAAAAGGTATTTGGATAAGTAGCCTATATCTTAAAGATTATAGGCTTTGCTTACGAGGGCTTTTGTATCCCTTGCTATCATTAATTCTTCATTAGTTGGGATTACACACACTTTGACTTTGGAATCAGAAGTGGAAATAATACCTTCTCTTCCTATGGTTTCTAAGTTTGCTTTTTCATCAAGCGTGATGCCTAGGAATTGTAAGTGAGAGACAATTTTGCCGCGGATAAATTTCGCATTTTCACCTACTCCAGCACAGAATGAAATTGCATCAACACCGGTTAATGCGGCTGTATAAGAGCCGATGTATTTTGCCACACGATAAGCAAAAACTTCTCTTGCAAAACGTGCCTTCAAGTCTCCCTTCTCATCAGCTGCTAATAAATCCCTAAAATCACTTGATAGACCAGAGATTCCTAAGACACCAGATTTTTTATTTAAAATATTCATAATTTCTTTGGTGCTTAAATTTTCTTTTTGGGCTATATAATCAATTACAGCAGGATCAATATCTCCGCTTCTTGTCCCCATTACCAAGCCTTCAAGTGGAGTTAATCCCATACTTGTATCAATGCTTTTGCCATTTTCAACAGCACAAATACTAGAACCATTCCCCAAATGACAAGTGATAATTTTTGAATTTTCTAGTGGAATGCCCAAAAACTCCGCTGTGCGTTTGGAAACATAGCTATGACTTGTACCATGGAATCCATACCGACGAATTTTATATTTTGTATAATATTCATAAGGTAAGCCATAGATGAAAGCCTTTGGCGGCATTGTTTGGTGAAATGCAGTATCAAAAACAGCTACCATTGGGGTATTTGGCATTAAATGCTGACAGGCTCGGATTCCAAGTAAATGTGCAGGATTGTGTAAAGGGGCTAAATCCGCACATTCCTCAATATTATAAATTACCTCTTCTGTGATAATTGCTGAATGGGTAAAATGCTCTCCACCATGAACGATTCTATGTCCGATGGCTTTGATGGTTTCAAGGGATTTCACTGCGCCATTAAAAGGGTTTGTGAGTGCGCCTAAAACAAGTTTGATTGCAACTTCATGGTCTTTGATTTCAATATTTTGTGTGGATTTTTCTCCATCTTTTGGTTTGTAACTAAATTGTCCTCCATCAATACCTATTCTATCGCAAATCCCAGAAGCCAAAACCTCCTCGGTATCAGTATTGATAAGTTGATATTTGAGAGATGAACTTCCGCAATTAATAACTAAAATGTCCATTTATGCTCCTTTTGTTTCTTTTTGTTGTTGTGCTTGGAGGGCTGTAATGGCAACAACACCAACAATATCTTCACTGCTACAACCTCTTGATAAATCATTAATAGGTGCAGCAATGCCTTGGGTAATAGGTCCATAAGCTTCAGCTTTTGCAAGTCTTTGAGTGAGCTTGTATCCGATATTTCCAGAATCTAAATCAGGAAAAACAAGCACATTAGCATACCCTGCTATTTTGCTATCTGGGGCTTTGGACTTTCCTACACTTGGGACAATAGCGGCATCTAATTGAAATTCTCCATCTATGGCTATTTGTGGTGCTAGACTTTGTGCGATTTTGGTGGCTTCTATAACTTTATCTACATCAGGGTGTTTAGCACTTCCTTTGGTAGAATGTGAAAGCATAGCGACAATGGGTTCTTTGCCTACTAGAGTTTGGAAGCTTTTAGCAGAATCAATAGCTATGGAAGCAAGTTCTTGTGCATTTGGGTTTTGCACTAAGCCACTATCTGCAAAGATAAAAGTTCCATTTTCTCCATATTCACAATTAGGGACTACCATTAAGAAAAATGCAGATACGAGTTTGGAATCTTGCTTTGTACCCAAAATTTGCAAAGAAGCTCTTAAGACATCAGCCGTAGAGTTGATAGCACCTGCTACCATTCCATCGGCTTTTTTGGATTTTACTAGGGCTACTCCAAAATAAAGAGGATTTTCCAAAAGTAAAGTTCTAGCGGATTTTTCACTCAAGCCTTTGTGTGCTCTAAGCTTAACAAAAAGTTCTACATAATCTTCTAATTCATCACATGATGCAGGATTGATAAAAGTTGCTTTTTGAAGGTCAAGATTGGCTTTTTTGGCTTGTTTTTGGATACTTAGCTCATCCCCGATTAAAATAAGATTAGCAATGCCTTCTTTTAAGATAGTGTGTGCGACTTCTAGAGTTCGCATATCATTGGTTTCAGGCAAAACAATGGTTTGCAAAAAAGACTTTGCTTTTTCTTTGATGTTTTCAATAAGACTCATAGATACTCCTTGCTTTTTAGAAATATTATAAGACTTTTTGAAATATAAAAGTATAAAATAGAAAAAAAAGTGAAAAAAAATTTAAATATGTGTAAATTTTTCTCTCAAGATTTTTTTGCCAAATTCAACCCCGGGTTGATTATATGTATCTATTTGTAACAAAACCCCCACACAAGAAGTGAGTAGCTCATAATAAAAAATCAATTCTCCAACACTTTCTTCGCATAAGGAAGCTAAAACCAAGGAATCCACAGGCACATTTTGGGCAATAATGCTTTCTTTGGTAGCTACACATTGCAATTTAAGAAGATTATTAAACGAGGTGTTATTGACAAAATCGGTAGCTTCAAGTCCTTTTAGACTAATATTTGGTATGTAAAGTGATTTTTGTGAAAGTTTTTCAACGCTCAAAAAAGTTACACTTTTATTTTGAGGACCTTGCATAATGAGCTGCAAAAAAGAATGTTGATCAATGCTGCCAATTAATGCAATGGGCGTTAAGCCTCTTTTGTTTTGTTGATAATCAAGTTTCCCAAGAGATTCTCCCCAAAGCTGTACATACCAAGAATTAAAATGTCTGAAAACACTGCTATAAGAAAAAAGCACATTAATAGGGTAGGTTGTTTCATTTTTGGCTAGGAAAATTGCTTTTTTGAGAATTTCACTTTTCTTTTCTATGAAAAACTGAGTAGCGATGTTTTGCGCGCCCTTTAGAATATTGCAAATATCATAGCCTAAAATTGCAAGGGGTAGCAGTCCAACTGCACTCAAGATAGAGAATCTACCGCCGATATTTGGTTTAATGGTAAAAGATTGAATATTTTCTGCCTTGCTCCATTGGAAGAGTGGAGAGTCTTCATCGGTAATTGTGATGAGGCGTTTTTTGTTTTTTGTTTCTAATAAACAAAAGCGTTTGAGGACATATTTAAAAAGTGAAGTGGTTTCGATGGTTAATCCAGATTTTGAAATGACAATAAAAAGCGATTCCTCACATTTTACGCGTTGTAAATCTTTGTGTATCATAATAGGATCTGTGTGCTCTAAAAAGCGTATTTTGATATTTTTGCGATTGTTTTGGTGAGAGAGGAGGGCATCAATAGCTTTTGTCCCAAGGGAACTTCCACCAATTCCGACAATAACTAAGGTTTTAATGCTTTGTAGAAAAGCTTGATTGGTGTGAATATAATCAAATATAGCCCGGTTATCTTCATAGGGTAAATTGTAATAACCGCTTGTGCCATTTGCTTTTTCGGTTAGAATTTTTTGAAAGCAAGATTCTATATTTTCTTTGGAGAAAAGATGAGAATCTTTTGGAATAAATTTTTCATAAGTATTGCTGAGGTGTATCATATAAGACTTCTACCTACAAATGCTGTCATATCCACTAAGCGGGTAGAGTATCCCCATTCATTGTCATACCAAGCTACAATTTTAACTTGATTATTATTGACTACATTAGTGCAATCAGGAATGAAAATTGAACTATACGAAGAGCCGATAAAATCGCTAGATACAAGCTTTTCTTCATCAATGAAAATAAGATTTTTCATTGATTCTTCTGAAGCTTTTTTGAAGGTTTCATTAATGAGTTCTTTTGTAACATCTTTCTCTACCACACAAGTAAGATCTACTAGGCTAACATCTGGTGTTGGGACACGCACTGCAAATCCATTGAGTTTGCCTTTGAGTTCTGGCATAACAAGTCCGATTGCTTTTGCAGCACCCGTTGATGTGGGTATCATATTGAGTGCAGCTGCTCTTGCACGACGCAAATCTTTGTGTTTGGAATCTAAAAGATTTTGGTCATTTGTATAGCTGTGGATAGTAGTCATCAAACCGCTTAAGATTTTGAAATTTTCATGCAATACTTTTGTGAGGGGAGCTAAAGCATTGGTGGTGCAACTTGCATTAGAAATAATAGATTCGCCATTATAGGTTAAATGATTGACACCATAAACAAAAGTGGGTGTATCTGTGGCTGGTGCAGAGATAACTACACGCTTGATTCCACCATAAAGATGTGCAGAGGCTTTGTGAATATCATTAAAAGCCCCTGTGCATTCTATTACAATTTCTGCACCATAATTTCCAAAATTGATTTCTTGAATGTTTCTAGTACTGATGATTTGGATATTTTGTTGTTTTCCAATGCGGATTTGGTTTTCGCTAATCTTGGTAATTTCGCTTTTTTTGTGAATAGAATCGTATTTTAGTAAATGGATTAAAGTATCAATAGGCATTGTGGTGTTGATGGCAACTAGCTCCAAATCATCTCTTTCTCCAAGAATCTTGCAAACACATAAACCAATTCTACCTGTTCCATTGATTGCTACTTTTATGGACATTTTATTTTCTCCTTCTATACCAAAATTTTTAAATTATTGATTAATATTTTTGAGTGAATTTTATTCTTTAATTTTTATGAAATGTTGCTATATTATTAAAAAAAACCTTAAAAAACAAATATAAAAGGCTTGAGGTGTGTTAATGGCAAATGTTAGTTTTATTGTTTATAAGGGAGGTGAGAATTTAAGTGATGGAGCAAAAATATTCAATAAAACTTCAGAAATTCCCTATTTTTTGCATTAAAAGTCTTGAAAAGTAAATATTTTATGCTAAAATATGTTGTTCAAAATAAAAATATGGAGGTTTCCAAAGATGAACAAATCAGAATTTGTTGACTTAGTAAAACAAGTCGGTGAGTATGAAACAAAAAAAGAAGCTGAAAAAGCAATTAGTGCATTCGTTGCTGCAATTGAAAAAGCTCTTTCCAAAAAAGATGGTAGTGTTGAACTTGTAGGTTTTGGTAAATTTGAAACTGTGCTTCAAAAAGGAAAAGAAGGAACAGTTCCAGGAACAAATAAAAAATATAAAACAAAAGATAAATTTGTTCCTAAATTTAAAGCAGGTAAAGGTCTTAAAGACGCTGTTGCAGCTGCAAAAAAATAACTTCTTTGCTCCCTTTGGGGAGCCTTCTTGTGTAAATTCAATAACTTTTTGTCCTCGTAGCTCAGCTGGATAGAGCACACGATTCCTAATCGTGAGGCCATGCGTTCGAATCGCATCGTGGACACCACTCCAAAAAATGTAGAAATTTTAAATATTGAGGTAAAGTGATGAGCAAAATAAGTGTAACCATTTTGGGGATATTTTTTGTGGTATGTAGTATAGTTTTGGGTTATGGGTTTATGCAAGGAATCATGGCTTTTAAATCAATGGATAGAAGTGTTATAGTCAAAGGATTGAGCGAAAGAGAAGTGCAAGCTGATGTGATGATTTTTCCAGTAAGTTTTACGCGAGCTAATAATGATTTGAATCTTTTGTATAGAGATTTGGCAGAAGATTCTAAAAAGATTTTGATGTTTTTGGAGAAAGAGGGAATTAAAAAGGAGGAAATCACATTAAAAGCTCCAAGGATTACTGACAAAGTGGGAAATTCTTATAGCGAAGTTCAAAATATTGCTTATCGCTATAATGGGCAAGGTGAAGTGTTGGTTTATACAAAAGAAGTGGATTTAGGGCGAAAAATATTAGAGAAAATCGCAGAACTTGGCAAAGATGGCTTGATTGTCAAGGTTGAGGATTATGAGATTGAATATCTTTATACAAAGCTAAATGACATAAAGCCTCAAATGATAGAGGAAGCGACTTTTAATGCAAGGGAAGTGGCAAAGAAATTTGCACAAGATTCTCAAAGCAGTTTAGGTAAAATCAAAAAGGCTTCTCAAGGGCAGTTTAGCATTTCTAATCGAGATAGAAATACTTCACATATTAAAAAAGTGCGTGTAGTTTCTACTATTGAATATTATTTGAAAGATTAATATTTCGCATCGCTTAAGACAAATGCCATTAAAACATTAGCGCCATTTGCATAGAGGTATTTTTGTGCCTCTTTGAGCGTGGAGCCTGTAGTGATGATGTCATCTATCAAAATAATTTCTTTTTTCTCTACATTTTGAGTGAGGTAAAAATTTCGAGGATTATTTTGGCGAAATTTTAAATCTTTGCCCGCATAAGATACCGGATTTTTGGCTAATAGTGTGTGGTAGAGTGGCGTAATACCCAAACTTTTTAGATTCTTAAGAAAAATAGCATTATGGGCATAACCTTTTTGGCTGATTTTATCATCAATCCCAATCCCATAAGCTTGCAGTGGTTGGTTTAGAATCTCTTTTAGATAAAGATTGATTTTGGAGGTTAAAATTTTATAAATTTTGCTACCGATAATATGGTATTTAGCATGGAGTAAATATTCGATATCTTGATAATCATAAAAGCTATAAACTTTAAGATTATCTATTTTTCTAATCTTTGGCTGGATTTTAATATCTTCAAAGCACGCCTTGCAAAGAGTAAAAAAAGTAAGGTTTCCACATAGCAAACACCGCAAATTTTACTCTTTGATAAAGTTGATAATTTGTTGAGTGATTGTTGTTTTTGGAAGATTGGCATTGATAGAAATGTAAGGAAGTTGTAGCTTTTTTATAATGGCTTTTGTTCTTTGTTGGAGTTCCAAAAGATACTCTAGCCCTCTTTGTTCTATTTTGTCTTCATTTTTTGATTGGAGGCGTTGTTGTAAATCTTCTTTTTGCAATTCCAAAAATATAACTTTTTGCGGCAATATTCCCTGTGTAGCAAAGAGATTAAAGGCTTTAAGAGTTTCAAAATCAAAGTCTTTTGCATAAGCCATTCCAGAAATTAAACTTCTATCAGAAATGATTAATTTATCGGGGTTGGCTTTGAGTATTTCATAGGCGTGTTGTGCCCTATCTGCCAAAAATAGCAACATTTCTGCCCTTGAATCTAGCTCAATGGAATCTTCTAATAAGATTTTTCGGAGCTTTTTTCCAAGAGGGGTAGCACCCGGCTCAAAAGTAAAGATTGCTTCTTGGAGGGCAAGTTTAAGTTCTTGAATCTGTGTGCTTTTGCCGCTAGTATCAATTCCTTCAATGACTACATACATTGCTTTCCTTTATGAAATTGCTTACACTTTTTGGGGTTAAATGCTTGATTTCTCCTCCATGGGATAAGATAGAGCGAACAACACTTGAGCTAATAAACGCATTTTGCAAAGAAGGCATAAGATAAATGGTTTCTAGCTTTGGATTTAAAGAAGCATTGGCATAGCCCATTTGCAATTCATATTCAAAATCACTCACCGCTCTAAGTCCTCTTATAAGAATATTGGAATTTTGCTCTTTGGCAAAGTCAGCTACCAAATTGTCAAAGCCATAAACATAAAGGGAGGGGAAACTCAATTGAAGTTCTTTGATAGCAAGTTTTGCCATTTCTATGCGTTGTTCTTGACTAAAAAGAGGTTTTTTGTTTTCACTTTTTGCCACAGCAATGATTAGCCCATCAAAAAGTTTACAAGCTCTTTGGACAATATCAAGATGCCCATTTGTGATAGGGTCAAAAGTCCCGGGATAAATTGCGATTTTTGACATTATGCTAAACTCCATTGCAGTGTTTGTCCAGCAAACATCGGGACAATGCCTGCATATTCTTGTGGGACTTGAAAAGGCTTTTTTGTGAGCGTGATTTGTTTGCTTGTGCGAGTTAAACCATAAATTTTGCTAGCATTAATGCTAATAAAAGATTCAAGATTTTCTAATGCGTTATGGGCTTCAAAAGTTTGTGTGAGTGCTTGAAGCAAAATAGGGGCACTAAAGATTCCAGCAGAGCCTTTTTGGGATTCTTTGTTGCTTTTTAAATGTGGAGCAGAATCACTACCAAAAGAGAATTTTTGATGTGCTTGTAATGCGGTTTGCAATAGAGATTCTTGGTCCTTTTTTGTTTTTAAAATAGGCTTGCAAAAATAATGTGGATTTAGCATTCCTCCAATCACATCATCTAAGCTTAATAAAATGTGGTGCAAAGTCAAAGTTGCAAAGAGGTTATCATATTTTTCTACCAAAGGAATAGAGCGTCTATCGCTTAAGTGTTCAAAGATGATTTTTAACTTAGGAAAATTTTTGGCAAGGTATTCAAAAATGGAATGAAATTCTACTTCTCTATCCAAAACAAAGCCATTTGTTTCTCCATGAATGCTTAGAATCATTCCCAAATTTTGTGCAATTTCTAAAATCTCTAAAATTTTATCACTTAAGATTTCGCTTACACCATTTTCGCTTCCTGTGGTTGCACCTTTTGGGTAGAGTTTTAGTATAAAGATTCCATTGTCTTTGGCTTCTTGCAAGTCATCAAGCCCTAAATTTTCATTAAGATATAACGACATTATTGGAGTGAAATCGCCTCCTTGTGTGGCTTGTAGGATTCTTTGTTGGTAAGCTAAAGCAGATTTTGTATCTAAGATAGGTGGATTAAGATTTGGCATAATAAGTGCATAAGAAAAGCTTTTGGTGGTATGTTGTGCGACATTTTGCAGTATCTCTCCATCGCGTAGATGCAAGTGCATATCAAAAGGGGATTGTAGGGTGATTTGGTCCATTCTCTATCCTTTAAAATTAAGTAAATCTAAGAGTGCTTTTTGGTAAGTTTCTTTGGCGTATTCGCTTTTGGCTTCAAAGCGAGTTACAAGCATTGGGGTAGTGTTGCTAGCTCTAATTAATCCCCAACCTTCTTCAAAAATAACTCTCAAACCATCAATATCAATAATTTCTACAATTTTAGGGAAGTTTGCAGGTGGATTTTTTAGGATTTGTTGTAATTCTTGGATAATTGCAAACTTTTGATTTTCAGTAGTTGGAATCTTGATTTCATCTGTGGAGTAGAGTTTGGGTAGAGTTTGTAGGATTCTATCAAATTCTAATCCATCTTCTTTGATGAGTTCTAAAACGCGTAAAGCTGCATAAATAGCATCATCAAAACCAAAATATCTATCATTAAAGAAAATATGCCCACTCACTTCAAACGCAAGATGAGCGTTGGTTTCTTTGAGCTTGACTTTGAGATTGCTATGCCCTGTTTTATACATAATGGCTTTGCCGATTTTGTTGATAGATTCAAACATATTTAAAGAGCATTTTACTTCGCCGATGATAATAGGATTTGGAATCTTTTGTGCAAAAATAATAGCTAATTCATCGCCTTTATAGACTTTATTTTCTTTGATGACTGCTAATCTATCACCATCTCCATCAAAGGCAAATCCAATACCGCCATTTTTTGCTACCAAAGCTTTAATATCTTTTAGATTTTTTTCTTCGCTTGGATCTGGATGATGGTTTGGGAAAGTCCCATCAGGATTAAGATATAAGCCCTCAAAGTGCAATTCTAGTCTTTTTAGGATTTCTGCAATCCCAACTCCTGCTATGCCATTGCCACAATCAATGCTAATAGGAATTTTCAAGCCTTTTAAACTTTGAAATTCTTTGGTTAAAAATTCAATGTATTTTTCTAGCGCATTAAGTTTTTTGGGGTTAGCAGGTTTGGTGTTGATAGAATCTAGAGCATAAAATTTTTGCTCTAGCTGGTAAATATCCTTGCCAAAAAAAGGTTCTTTTAGAAGTGTAATTTTAAAACCATTGTATTGTGGTGGATTGTGTGAGCCTGTAATCATAATGCTACCATCAAGCTTTAATCCATCAAAATCTGTAAAAAGAGCAAAATACCCTACAGGGGTTGGAATCTGTCCTAAATTGTAAGTGATGATTCCACTTGCTTCAATTCCGCTACAAAGCCACTGGAAGATGATTTCTGAATGCACTCTTGCATCATAACCAATCCCAAGCGTTTTGCCCCCTCGTTTTTTGAGTTCTTCTCCGATTAGAAAACCAATTTTGATTACATTTTTTTCTGTGAGATCTTGATTGTAGATTCCGCGTATATCATATTCTCTAAAAATTGCTAGTTTTTCCATAAAAATCCTTAAATAATTTGTTTTCCGCCAATATAAAGAGCTTCGGCTTTTTTGGTGTATAATAGTAACATGAGTGCAAGTTGCTCTTTGGCTTTGGTTTTGAAAACTGCAAAGTCTGGCAAAAATCCCTTTTTTAAGCTTCCTGCTTTGATGCCTAGGGGATTATCTTTGTGGGCATAGTAGGTAACTCCAAGCAACAAATCTTTTGCCAAAGATTCAAGATCATAATCCATATAGGCATACAAGGCAGTGCGTAATTCATCAAGCAAAGAGAGCGAATCATTAGAGCTTTTGCCATCGGTTGCAAAAATAGGGTGGATTTGAGATTGTTTGCAGAGATTTAAATCTAAAATTTTGTTGTTTAATAAGCGATTTGATTTGGGGCAAGAGATAATTTTCCCTTGCATTTTTGCAATCATTTCTAAGTCTTTGTGTGTGGCTTCTAAACAATGGACAAAATAAGGTTTTAGCCCTCTAAAAGAATTTAAAAAGTCAGAAATGGTATAAAAGGGTTGCATTTTTGTGTGGAAAAATCTTTCAAAAAAGCCTTGAAAATAGCCCTTTTTGGTTTCTAGCCACTCTCTTTCTTCTTTGGATTCTAAAAAATGTACGCTAAGGGGCAGAGATTGAGTTTTGGCGAGATTTAAAACTTTTTGTAGCATTTTAGAATGCACAGAATAGGGCGAGTGAATAGCTAATGCAGGGAAGAAATGATGAGAAGAGAATTGCTGTGAATCTTGCAATCTTGCAAGTAGATTTTGGTAGAGCATATCCAAAGCTTCTACTTTAGAACCGATGGCTTCATTGAAATACAAAACGCGTAAAGGGCTATTTGCTAAAGCTTCTAAATCATACCCATAGCTAGAGATTGCCCCTACAAAGCCTACGCCACTTTGCAAAAGAGTTTGGATAGTATTTTGCATTTGTAATTGAAGTGAAGAATCCATGAGGGATTCTCGATTTTCTATTACACTATCAAGCCATTTTCCAAAATTACCAAACTTCAAACTCCCTTCATTTTGGCTAAATTCTAAATGAATATGTAAGTTTGTCAGTGCAGGGGTAATTACGCAGTTTTGGTAATATTTTTGGGATTTTGTAGGTTTGTTTTGGAGATTTTCATAGGTATCAATTTCTAAAATTTCATTTTCATTGAAGTAGATTCCGCCATTTTTAATGATAGAAAAATCCTCATTGCAAAGCAATAAATAATCAGCCCCA
Source organism: Helicobacter pullorum (assembly GCF_900638355.1). Taxonomy (GTDB): domain Bacteria; phylum Campylobacterota; class Campylobacteria; order Campylobacterales; family Helicobacteraceae; genus Helicobacter_D; species Helicobacter_D pullorum. The sequence continues at coordinate 649,975 of NZ_LR134509.1, forward strand.
ATAAGATACATTATTTATCTCCCCTAAGCAATGGAGTTTGGGTGGGATTGATATTAATATCAAGCTTGTTGTAAGGTATTTCAATGCCCTTTTGTTCAAAGGTTGCTTTAACTTTTTGGGGAAGAGTAATGTTGGCTTGAAAATAATCTGCTGTATTAACCCAAAACCTCACAAGCAAATCCACACTGCTAGCATTTAGTGCATTTACACCTATAACAGGTGCAGGATCTTTTAGCACCAAAGAATCTTCGTTGAAAATTTCTTCTAAAATTTCCTTTGCTTTGGCAATGTCGCTACCATAATCAATTCCAAAGATTAAATCCATTCTTCGTGTTGGATTGATATTGATATTGATAATGGGTGTAGAAACAAGAAGGGAATTTGGCATAATGATGACTTGATTGTCTAGTGTTGTGAGTTTGGTTTCAAAAAGGTTGATAGAATCAACTTTGCCTACCATAGAATTTACGCTAATGACATCTCCGCGATTAAATCTTCTTAAAACAACCAAAATAATTCCGCTTGCAAGATTAGATAAAGAATCCTTTAGTGACAAAGCAATTGCCAAACCAGCAGTCCCTAAGACAGCTATAATTGAGGTTGTTTTAACGCCAAGATTGCTTAAGGCGGTGATAAAGGTTAGAAGTAAGATTCCAGCAAAAACAACATTTTTCAAAAAAACTCCCAAAGTTTCATCTTTGGTTGCTTTGATGATTGCTTTTGAGGTGTATTTAGAGAGGATTCTAGCAAGATAGTATCCAAAAAGTAGGATTAAGATGGCACTGATTAGATGAGGGGTAAAATTGATTGCCCATTCAAAAAATTTATCCATTAATAATAAAAGTTTTTCTTCTATTTTTGCATTCATCATTAGTCCTTAAAAGATTTTTTTGCCCTTAATAAAATGCCCTTTGATTTTTCCTGTGAAAATCCAGTCATAATAAGGGGATTCTTTGTTGTCAATGACTTGGTTTTCTTTGGTATCTAATACAATCAAATTTGCATAATAGCCTTTTTGTATGAGACCATAATCTTTTAATCCCAAAATTTGTGCAGGATTTAAAGAGAGTATTTTGCTTAGTTCTGTTAAAGACATATGAGAGTTTTTTACCAAAAGTGTATAGCACATTGGCACGAAATAATCTATCATATCAATCCCAAAGGCTGCTTCATCAAAGGGTAAATCTTTTTGGGAGAGAGAGTAGGGAGATTGCAAAGAAGTCAATAAATCAATTTCCATAGCTTTAAGGTGGTTAAGAAGTTTTGTGCGAGTTTTTTCGGATTTTAAAGGAGGCTTGATTTTGGCTAAGGTGTTGTAGTGATTGCATAAATTTTCTGTAAGCATTAAATGGTGAATAGAGGTTTGTATGAAAATATCGGGGTGAGTTTTTTTGGTGGTTTGTAAAATTTCAATGCTTCTAGTGGAGGCAATAGCATCAAAAACAGCCTTTATTTTCATAAAATGCACTAATTCGCTAATCATAGCAACTTCTTTTGTCTCGCTAAGTTCTGTGATGCCTGATAATCCTAATTTTCCACTAAGCTCGCTTTCGTTCATCACACCATTAGCACTCAATGATTCATCTTCACAATCAAAAAATATCGGCACATCAAGCATTAATGCAAATTCGCAAGCCATACGGAGTGAATTGCCATTTTCATTGGATTTTGCATAAATCCCTTTTGCACCTTTTTTGTGAAGTGTTGAGATATTTTTATTTGTATTTTGCACAAGCCCTAGAATCTGTGCTTGAAAAGTGTCTTTTAGTGCATCAAGCAATTCTATGGCAAGTTCTGTATTGGTAGAATCTTCACTCTCTGGTATCAAAGTAGCTAATCCAATGCCTCCTAGGGCAGCTTTAGAGGAAAGTTTAAGTAGATTTTCTTTGTTGAAATTTTGAATACGCGTGTTTAAATCAATAGCGCTTGGTAAGATTGTCATTCCCTCTGCTTGGAAAATTTCCTCATTTTCTTGGGGTAGAATATTGCGTTCAACTTCTGTAATTTTCTCATTTTCTATACGAATATCGCCTTTGTATTCACCATTTGCATCACAAATCATCGCACCTTTAATTAGCATACAAAACTCACTTATTATAAAAATTTTGAAATTATGGCACAAATAAAACTAAAAATGAATAAAATAATGAGGGTTTCTATGTTTAAAATGCTTGAAATTTTGCAAAGTTGCATGGATAGAATCGTTTTGAATTAGCTATAAGAAATAAAAATATCACAAGAGGACAAAAAGAGTAAAGTAAATCAATGGTGGCGGATTATATTGTTTAAAAAATCCAAAAGATATGAGAGGGCTTTTTGTTGATTAAGTCTTGAGAGTAAGCAATCGCTTATTTTAGTATCATTGCAACCAGCCCTTCCACAGGGAATACAATCAAAATCTTCTTGATAAACAAAATGTTTGCCCATTTGTTGGATTCCATTTTGTTTGTTGTAGGTGCTAGAATCTAAGTCATTATCCCAAGGACCCCAACTTGCCACTCCGCTAGGACCAAAAAAGGCAAAAGTGGGGATATTGTTGGCTGCTGATAAGTGCATAATGGCAGTATCTACTCCAACAAATGCGAGGGCTTTTGAATTGAGCAAAGAAACTTCAGGGAGAGTGAGTGTGCCATCAAAATAAAGAGGCTTGCTAAGGCAAAGTTTAAGAATGTTTTGTAGTTTTTTAGATTCTCTAGAATCTTTTGCAGCAGTCAATACACAAGGGATATGATAGGTTTGTGTGATAGTGTCAATGATTTTAGCACAAAAGGAGTCATCAAGGCATTTAAAAAACCAACGACTAAAGAGATGAAGATGAATGAAATGTGGGGGCAGATTGTTAAGATTTGTGGTTTTTTGTGGCATAGGAGTAAGGACTTTTTTTGAAAGAATGGGGATATTTAAGATTCTTAGTGCTTCAAGATTATCTTCAAGATTGTGTTGGTGTTTTGGTGTGAGTTTGTGGGTGTAGAGATTTTTTGACCAAAAAGAGTTGGGCGGAAAACCAACGCGTATTTTAGCACCACTCCAAAATGCCAAAAAAGCACTTCTTTCGCCGCTTGTAAGTCCAATTACCATATCGTATTTTTCTTTTTTAATGGCTTTTAGCAATGCTAATTCATCATAGATTCTTTGAAGTTTGTTTGGATTTCTTTTTAGGGTGTGGATTTGGTTGAGATATTGTGTTTGTAGAATCTTTTCTGTGCCAGCATTGACTAAAACATCTAAAATACAAGAATCGCCATAATATTTTTTAAGATTATAAAAGAGTGGGCTAATAAGTAAAACATCGCCTATATTGCGTAGTTTAATGATTAGAATTTTCATATTTTACCTTTTTGTTGGCTTCATAGAGTTTGATGTATTTCCAAAACGCAGTTTGTGCGTTATAGCTAGCAATAACGAAACCTTCATAACCCTCCAAAAATCCCTTTTGAAAGAAATAGTTTTTAATAAAACACCATAGCGAATGTACTAATGCTTTAAGGGGGGAGCTTTGTTTTTTGTTGCAGAAATCTTTGGCATAGAGGGTTGTGTATTTTTGCATCTTATTTAGAAAATCATTTGTGTTGGCATAGGGAAAGTGGGAAATATAGCCTTTTAGTGGAATTACTTTCAGTTCAGAATTTAAAGCGACAATTTTTTCATGGACTTCGCTATCATCAAAATCAGCATTTTTTCTATTATAAATACCACAAAATCTATCTGGATACCAACCACAACTTCTAATATGCCGTCCATTAAAGTAGTTTTTGACATCATAGCTATAACAAAAATCATTTTTTAGCGGATAATGGAGAATTTCATCAATGAGATCTTTTGAGGCAATTTCATCGCTATCAATAGAAAGAATCCAATCATTTTTTGCAAGTTTGCTACCAAGTTGTTTGAGTTTGCCAAAACCTATAAAATCATGTTTGTGAATCTTTACATTTGCAAAACTTTGCGCAATTTTTAGAGTATCATCATTAGAGCCATTATCCAAAATTATGACTTCATCAAGTTCTTTAAGAGATTTTAAAACTTCAAAAAGAAGTCTTTGGGAATTTTTGGTAAGAATGACAGCAGAAATTTTATTCATTAGAATGCCCTTTGTAGATTTCTTCATATTGATTTTTGAATTTTTTATGGAACCATAGCCATTCTTTTGGATTTTCTTTGATAATTTGCTCTAAAATATCGCTTTGAATTTGTGTGAGGTTGTGGATATCTTCTTGTGCATTTTGTGTTTTTTGGAATTCTATGGGAGGTAGAATCTTGATGAGAATCTTTTTGTAATCTTTGGAATAATACGCAATAAAATGTATGATTTTGGCATCAAATTTTCTTGCCAAAAGAGAAGCAATGGGTGTGTGGCGGACTTTTTTGCCAAAGAAATTGACAAGCTCCCCTTCTTTGTTGGCTGTATTTTGGTCAGTAACAATCCCTACTACTCTATCTTTTTTGAGTGCTTTAGCAAGGGGAATGGCAGCACCTTTTTTATCAAGAATGTGGATATTGAATTTGGAACGCACTTGAATGAGGTACTCGTTAATAAGGGGATAGGGAGTCATGCGTGCAACTGCTGTAATGCGATGATTGAAATAACAAGAAAATGCGGGAGTTGTGTATTCCCAATTTCCAAAATGGGCAGTTACAAAAACAATATTTGTGTGATTATCGAGTAAATTTTGGATAATTTCTGGTTTGTCAATGTGAATGGTTTTTAGGATTCTTTCTTTTGTGCTAACAGCGAGCATAAAAAAACTAATGGAGTTATAAACTAAATTCAAATAATTTGTCTTTAAAATTTCTTTTTTTTGCTCTTTTGAAAGTGTATTATTATAAGCAAAATCTAGGTTTGTAAGCAAATCAAATTTGCGTCTTTTGTCCAAAAGGAACAAAAGTAAAGCAATTAATTTTGCAAATCCTAAACGCAAAAAATGTGGCATATACAAAAAGAAATAGCCCAAAAGGTTTAAAAAAGAAAAAAGTAGCAGTTTTTTCATATTTTTCTCTCTAATAGGGATTTTGCAAGATTGAAAATTTCTTGTGGAGGGATAGTTTGGATGCTAAAGTTTTTTTTATCATAGCTTTTTTTGTTGGTATTATCTGGAGTAGCTACAAGATAAAGATTGATTGGAGTTTGCAGGTGGAATCTTTTTGGTGGAGTTGCTCCAAAAAGCGTGATAGAAGGTTTTTGTAATGCCCATGCTAAATGAGTGATTCCTGTATCCCCTCCAATAATTAAATCCATTTGTGCTAAGAGTGCTTTAATGGCATTGAGACTTAGATTTGTGAAATGATAAAAATGCAATGAAGAATCATTAATGGTGGTTTTATGGGTAAGAAGAATAGGGGATATTCCAATGGCATTAAAGAGTTTGACTAGCTCCAAAAATAGGGCTTTTGGATAGGTTTTATTTGGTTTTGAGGTTTCTAGCACAAAAAGGATATTTTTAGAATTTTTGGGTAGTTGTGGAGTGAGTGCGGGATTGAAGCTTAAAAAGGGTTTGGGATTAAAAAGTGTTTGTAAATTTGGGGTGGGTAGATTTAACGCATTAAAAGCTAGGGTGGCATTGCGTAAAAGAATGTGTTCATGATAGGGGATATGGATTTTTTGGGTATAAAAAAGGGCGGCTAGAGATTCCTTTGTGCTTTTAAAGTCAAAGCCAACATATTTTTTGGAGTGGAGAATCTTCCCGACAATAGCAGATTTAATAAGCCCTTGTAAATCAATGACAATATCATAAGATTCGGATTTTAGGGTTTTGTAAATCAAATAGAGATTTTTGAAGCTTTTTTGCTGGATGCTTTGCTTGAGTGGAATGGCAATGAGTTTATCGACAAAGGGGGAAGATTCTAGTATTTCTTTAAAAGAACTATCAACATACCAATGAAAAGTAGGATTGTGGGTTTGTGAAAGTTGTTGGTGCAAAAGAGGCAAAATGCTTGCACTATGAATAATATCACCCATAGCGGTAAGACGAATAAAAGCGACTTTTATGGGTTTTAGCATAATTTCAACCGAAAGAATTTTGGAAGAGTGAGTTTTTTTAGTTTTTCTTTTGTGAGGTAAGAAAAATTTGTGTGGCGAATTTCTAATGTGTAATTTTCATCTTTTAGGAAATTAAAAACAAAAGATTCTGGTTGTGGATTGTAGCTTAGAATCTCTGCAAGTGCAACAAAAAAACTCAGGATTTGCAAAACTTCTATTGGAGGGAGAAGTTGTTTGTAGGGCAAATCTTCTGGGATTTTTTTATTGTTGTAGCGGATAAGAGTGGCGATAATTAGCCTATCTTTGTGTGTTAAGGCATAATTTAGCGCATTAAATAAAAGATAATTTCCATGGTGGTTTTTTTCATAAAAGTTAAGTGCTATTCCGATGTTGCAAAGTTCTGCGGCGATATTGAGATGTTTTTTGTAAGCAAAGTCTAAGAGTTTCAAAGAATCTTGAATTTCAAAGAGCTGGTTAGCGAGTTTTTTGATAATTTTAGAATGCCTAGGATATTTGATGAATCTATCTTTGAGATTTCTAACACTAGGGTTAAAGTTTGGTGGAAAGTGCTGGTTGTGATGACGCAAAAGATCATGCAAAAATACCCCTTCTCTTACTCCAACGCCGCTTGTTACGATTGTTTTTGCTTCAAAAAGATTGAGTGCTAAATGGAAAATTAGAGCCCCACCTTGAATAGAATCTAAACGCTCTTCTTTGATATTTAATTTTAATAAATCTTTTTGCTCGCTTGTATAAATAGTTTTGAAAAAACTGCAATAATCTTTAAAAGGATATTCAAAAGCATGGAGTGTATTTAAGGGATAATTGATTTGTTTTTGTATGGCTTTGCTTAAGGCTCTAGCTGTTCCACCAATTCCAAAAATTTTTGGATTTTTGAAGTGGTTTGGGAGGGTGTTTAGATTTGCTAGGACAAAAGCATGTGCACCTTGATAATCACCTTTGTCAAAAAAGAGTTCTTTAAGGCGAATTGTGCCAAGGTTGAGTGAGATTTTATCGATAATTTTGTGGTTTTGTATCAAAGCACATTCTGTGCTACCTCCGCCAATGTCAATGGTGATTCCTTCTTTGTAAGGAAGGAGATTAAGAGCTGCTAATGCTCCAAAATAAGCTTCTTCTTCTCCACTAATAACCTTAATGTTTAAGCCAATTTTCCTGGCTTCTTGTAAAAAAATATTTTTGTTAGGGGCATCTCTTAGGGCTGAAGTTGCTACACAAATGATTTTTCTTGCTTTGTGAAGTTTGGCTATCCACAAAAAATCTTGCAATGCATTGATGGCTCTTTGCATGGGTTCTGGCTGTAAAAAACCATTGTTTTCATAGGTGGATTCTGAGATTCTTACTTTGCTTTTTGTTTCATAAAGTAGATGAAATCCAAAATGGCTGGTTTTTTCAAAAATCGCCATTCTAGCAGAATTAGAGCCAATATCAATAATTGCGGTGATTTTTGCCATTAATCTTCTTTGTGGAGTTGAGAATATTTGAATTTTAATTCTTCAAGCGATTCAATATTATCTGGGTCAGAAACAATCGCATCAACAGGGCAAACAGATAAACAAGCAGGCTCATCATAAAAACCATAGCATTCTGTGCAACGCTCTGGGTCAATAATATAATATGGATCTCCCTCTTCTATTGCTTCATTTGGGCATTCTTCCCTACATGCATCACAGGCAATACATTCTTCATTAATCATTAATGACATAAAAACTCCTCAATAAAAATAAGCAAAGTTTTTAACCAAAAGAAACTAAAAGAATACTTAAAAAGTGTAATAATTTAATTTTCTTTTGCTAAAAGTCCTCTATATAGGTATCAATTCCTTGAATCTTTTGTGGATTTTTTTGGGCTAAGATGATTTTTTTTTGCGGGATTAGGGGAATAAGATTTGAATTGTTTTGGAGATTTAAGATATCAGCTTTTGCAAAAATGGCTTTGCTTAAGTCTTCTTTGGAATTGATAGTGAAGATTCTTTCTAATCCGATTTTGATAGCAAAATCACTCAATTCTTTGAGGTTTTTTTGAGATAAAATTGATGGAGTTAGAATAATGCAATCTGCCCCAAAAACTAAAGATTCTAGGATTTGATAAGTATCGATGATGGGATAATTAAAAATAAGAGGCACATTGACATAGCGTCTAACAAATGTAAGGTTTTCAAGAATATCCAACAAAAAGCAAGAGGCTTCCTTTTCTTTATTTTGTGAGAATTCTAAAAAATCTTTTGTATTTGGGATAGAGTAGATATTTTTGGGGTAATATTGTTTTGTTTTGGTAAGAATTTCTTTAATGGGACGCGGTTGATAAGGTGTATAGGCAAGGCTTCTACCAAGCCATTCTTGGGGGTAATTTTGCTTTTTGAGTTCAATTTGTTTTTTGAGTTGCGTTAAATCCAAGAGAAGACTCTAAAAGCTAATTTCTCTAATATCAGCAATATTTAAAAAGGCTTGATAGATTCTTGCAATGAGATTCTTGCGATTATTCCTAAAATCTTCATCAGGGGCATTTACTAGGACTTTATCAAAGAATCTACTAAGCAGAGGATTGAGGTCTAAAAGCATTTGTAGCTGTTCTTGATAATTAAGCGTTGGGGATTTTTCTTCATAGAGGCAAAATGCCTTGTGAAGCTCTATTTCTTCTGTGGCTAGTAGCTTATCTTGTTTGATAGCTAAGCTAGAAGAGAGATTGACTTCTTTTGTGATATTAGCTACTCTTTTGAAGGTTTGCATTAAAAGATTTTTATCTGCATTTTTGAGGACTGAATTTAATGCATCAAGCTTTTGGTAGATTTGCAATATATTTTTCTCATTAGTTGCCAAAATTGCTCGCAATAAAGAAGGATTGTAATCAAACATAGAATCCATTCTCTCTAAGATAAAATTTTCTAATTGTTGCAAATCAAAAGGCTTATAAAGAGGGCTTAAAAGCGAGGATATTTTTTGTAAATCAAAAGATAAATTAAAATGCAAAATAATTTTGATAATTCCTATAGCAGCGCGTCTTAAGGCAAATGGATCTCTGGAGCCACTAGGGATTTTATGGATACTAAAGAGTGCAAAGAGATTATCAAGTTTGTAAGCAAGCGCTACAAATGCACTAATAAGATTGCTAGGGAGAGGGCTTTCTTCGGAATTTGGTAAATATTGCTCTTTGATAGCAAGGGCTACTTTGCTATCATAGCCTAAAGCATTCGCATAATAATATCCCATAATTCCTTGTAATTCGGTGAATTCATAAACCATTTCACTCATTAAGTCAGCTTTTGAAAACATACTAGCTTGGTCAAGAATCTCCAAAGTTAGCCCAATATCTTGATTTTCTTTTTCAAGGTTTTTTGTGAAAAGTGGGGCAATTAGCTTGATGATTTGCCTTTCTCTTTGAGTTTTATCCCACATAGAGCCTAAGCCTTCTACAAAGGTTACATTTTTGAGTTTTTCTGGCATAAATCCATTTTTGAGATCATTGTGATAAAAGAAGAGTGCATCTTCTAATCTAGCACGCAAAACTTTGATATTGCCTTGGATAATGGCATTAGAATCTTGAGCTAGACTATTTGAAACTACAATAAAACCATTGTAGAGATTCTCGCCTTTGTAGGTTGCAAAGTAGCGTTGATTAACTTTCATAGAAGTAATAATGCAAGGAGCTGGTAGTTCTAAGAAACGCTCGCTAAATTCACCAAATAGAGCGGTTGGATATTCTGTAATGCAAACAATTTCTTCTAAAAGATTTTCATCAATTTCTACTTTGATATTTTTTTGGGATTGAATCTCTTGAATTTCTTGTAATATTTTAGTGCGTCTATCTTCTTGATTGAGGATAACCATACCCCTTTTTAAAATTTCAAAATAATTATCAATGCTTGTAACTTCTTGTGGTGCAAAGCTAATATTTCTATGAATGAAAGTTTGGTTTTGGGATACTACTCCATAGAGATTTAGGCTAATTGGTGTGTTATTTAGCAGGCATAAAATCCAAGAGATAGGGCGGATAAAAGATTCTTTTTGGTCTCCCCAACGCATAGTCTTGCCAAAATTGAGTGATTCTAGAAATTCTTTTGTGATAGTTTGCAATAAGTCTTGTGCAGGTGCTTTTGGGGATTCTTTTTTGAAATAAAGAATTTCTTTGTTGTCTTTTGTGATTGTGCTTGCTTCTTCTTGAGTGATGCCGCATTTTTTGAAGAAGCTTAGGGCAGCTTGAGTTGGATTGCCATCTTTATAAGCAATGGTGGTTGGCGGACCAAAAAATTCAAGCACTTGAGGGCTTTGTGAAGTTGGAAATTGATTTGCAATGATGACTAAGCGTCGTGGTGTATAGTAGAAATCAAAATCACACAATAAGCGATGATTTTGCAAAATTTTGCTTAATTTTTGTTTGATGTTTGGAATCTCTGCCAAAAGTGGGATAGCAGGAAGTTCTTGCGTTCCTATTTCAAGTAAAAAAGAAGTTGTCATTACAATTGCCTTAACAAATAAAATTTGAGAATTTTAGCAAAACCAATACAATAAAAAGCTTTAATTGGATAAATTATTACGATAAAATATAACATAAGGAAATTTGAAAACTATAATAAAAGGAGATGGAATATTAATTTTTTGATATTGTTTTTGTGATTAATGTTTTGTGATGATAAGGAGGTTGTCCAATGCAAAGAAATAAAAAGATACAAGATGAAGAATTGATGGTTGATAATCAAGAAAGGATTCAAGGTTTCAATCAGGAATTAGCAAAACAAGTTGAGTATGAAATCGCACAAAGAATGTTTAGTGATTATTTTTCTAACTATCTATTTGAGAATAGTTTGAATCCCATTGTAATTATACGCGATGAGGATTTTAAGGTTATTAAAAGCAATTCAGGTGCATTGGAGATTTTTGGCAAAGAGATTGTGGGATTAGATTTCATAGAGTTGTTTAGCGATAAAAAGAATAAAGAAAGTATTTTAGAGGGAATCTACAAGGCTAGAGAAAGCAAAAAGCGTCAAAGTTTTAAAATGCAATTGATAGGGAAAAACAATCAAAGTTTGTCGGCTATTGTGAGTATTTCGCTTTTTTATTATATGCAAAAAGTGGATTTGTGTTTTACTTTTGTGGATATTTCAGATATTGTAAATCTTGAGAAAGAGTTGAATGATAAGCGGGCTATGCTGGCACAAAAGAGCAAAATGGAGGAGATGGGGAAAATGTTGGGAAATATCGCCCATCAGTGGAAGCAACCTTTGAATGCTTTATATTTGCTTTGTCAAAATTTCAAAGAAATGAATAAATTTGGTGAAATCAATGCAGAAAATATTGAAAAATATATCAATATAATGTTGGGGCAGATTCAATTTATGTCTAAAACTATTGAGGAATTTAGAGAATTTTATAATCCTTCAAAAGCAAAAGAAGAAGTTTGTGTGTATCAAGAGATTAAAAATATTTTGGAGTTGTTTTATCGACTTGTGGATAAAGGAATTTCTATTGAGCTGTTGTCTAAAAATGAAAAAATGCAGATTTTTGCTAGCAAAAATGAATTTTGGCAAATTATTATTGTGTTGATTGATAATGCTCTTGAAGCTATCAAAGCTAGAATCCAAAAAGGAGAAATCAAAGAGGGAAATATCAAGATTACTTGTCAAAATAAACAAGGAATGTGTATCATAAAAGTAGGGGATAATGGAGGAGGAATCTGTGCAGAAGTCGCTAATAGGATTTTTGAAACTTATTTCACAACTAAGGAAAATGGAAATGGAATTGGACTATCTATGGTAAAAATGATTTTAGAGAAAATGAGAGGCGATATTACTTTTGCAAATCATAAAGAGGGAGTAGAGTTTGAAGTAAAGATACCATTGCATAGAGGGTAAATATAATGGTGGGTAAGTGAGGATTGCAAACTATAAATAAATAATTAAAATATAAATAAGATGTTTGTAATTTTTGGTAATGTATGATTGATAGCTTAAAAATGAAATGTGAAGATGAGGAGAGGGGAAAATGTTTAGGACTATACGCTCAAGAATTATTGCCATAATTGTAGTTTTCTTAGCAATGCTTTTGGGGTTGGTGTATTTTAATTTGGAAAAAGGCTTTGATGATATTGCAAAAAGTAGCTCTACTGGGGAGTTAAATAAGCTTAATGCAATGCTTTTTGAAGGGTTAAAAGTGGCAATGAATACGGGTGATCCTTTGGTAATTGGCGGTTTTATTGAAGGGGCTAAGAAAGTTCCGGGGATTGTCAATATGGAGGTTTTTCCTTCAAAAGAAGTGATAGAGCTTATGGGGCTTAATAAAACTTTTACCCAAAAAGATGAGATTTTAAAAGTCTTTGAATCCAAGCAAGAGGATATTCGTGTTTATAATAATGAAAAAGATAGAGGCTATTTGATGGCAAAACCTATCATTGCAGAAGAGAATTGTTTGATGTGTCATGCAACTTCTCAATTAGGAGATGTTTTGGGTGTTGCTGAAATGCAAATTTCTAGCCAAAGTTTAATAAAAAATGCCAACACAATCAAAGCAAAAATCGTTATTTGGATGGCGGTTGTGGGTGTGATAGCATTAGCGTTGCTTTTGTTGTTGATTAATCGCTGGGTTTTTAATCCTATTTCTCGTTTATCTAATATTGCTTATGACTTATCCCAAGGTGATGGAGATTTGACAAAAAGGTTGCCAACAAGAAATAGAAATGAAATTTCTAAGGCGAATTCTTATATCAATGATTTTATTCAAAAGATTGCAAATATGGTGTTAAACGCTAAAGATTTAAGCCATCAAAATATTGCACAAGCAAATCGTTTATTTATCGCTTCTAAAGAGATTAATGAAAGGGTTGGAAAATCTGCTGAAGTGATTGAAGAAAGCACAAAATTAGGGAAAAATATCGAATCGTTATTAAATGAATCAATGGAGCTTGTTCAAAAAAGTACAAAAAATATCCAAGTAACCACTAAGGAGCTTTTGCAAACCAAAGAATTGCTTATTAAAGTAGCAAATGATGTCCAAGAAAATGTGAGTGTTGAGCATGAAATAGCCGATAAACTTTCTGTGAGTGCGCAAGAAACAGATAAAATTAAGGGTGTTTTGACGATTATTTCAGAAATTGCAGATCAAACAAGCCTTTTGGCGTTGAATGCAAATATTGAAGCTGCTAGGGCAGGGGAAGCTGGAAGAGGGTTTGCTGTGGTGGCTGATGAGGTGAGGAAACTTGCAGAGAGGACACAAAAAAGTTTGGGGGAAATTAATGCAGTCGTCAATATGATGATACAATCAATCAATGATTCTAATAGTGCGATGAATGATAATGTGCAAAATATTACAAAGGTTTCGGATTCTTCTATGGAGAGCACTCAGATTCTTGAAAATAATGTGAAAATGTTAGAAATCTCTGTGCAGGATTCTTTAGAGATTTTACAAAAAATGAATGAGCTTTTCTCGGCGGTTAATGAGATATTAGAACAAGTTGGCAAAGTCGAGAATCTCACACAAGAAAACAGCAAAAGTGTTGATTCTATCAATGAAATTACTAATGAAATTTCACAAAAAGCAAATAATTTAAATCAGCAATTAGATTCTTTTAAATGTTAGTTTTCAAAACTGCTATGCGTAAAGAAGTTAAAAATCTCTTCTCGCATAAGTGCAGGATTGGTTATGGCATTGACTTTGTTTCTAAAATCACTCGCCCCTTTTAATCCCTTAGAATAAGCGTGGAGGTTTTTTCTAAACATAATAGCGCCATAATCCCCTCTAAAGCTAATAGTCCTATCAAAATGTTCTAACGCAACTTGTTTTCTTAGCTCAATGGATTCTTCTAAATTGTTTTTAATTTGAGTAAAAATCCAAGGTTTTTCAATGGCTGCTCTACCTATCATAACACCTTCAGCCCCTGTTAATTCTTGTACTTTTTTGGCAATTTGTGGGGAGGTAATTTCTCCATTAGCAATTAAAGGGTGTTGGATATTTTGTTTGATAAGTCTAATAGAATCATAATCAATCTTATCCTTTTTGTATCCATCGCTTTTTGTTCGCCCATGCACAACTACATAATCAATAGGGGAATCATTAAGAGCATTTGCAATTTCTAATGGAATTTTTTTGTCAAAACCCAAACGAACTTTGACGCTTAAATAAGGGAATACGCTTGTTTCTCTTAGAAGTTGCAGAATCTTTACAAGTTTGTTTAAATCTTTTAATAAAGAACTGCCACTCCCATGGCTAGAGACTTTTGGGGCAGGGCAGCCGCAGTTCAAATCTAGGATTTGGATTTCATTTTTGAATTCATTGAGGAATTCTACAGCTTTTTGGATGATTCCAAAATCATTTCCTGCAATTTGGAGTGCGAAAGGATTCTCAAGCGGTGATTTTTCTATCATTTTGATAGTTTTTTTGTTTTTAAAAGCGAGGGCATGGACACTTATCATCTCGCTAACAGTAATATCAGCACCAAATTTTTTGACAACCTCCCTAAAGGGCAAATCGCTATATCCTGCAAGAGGGGCTAACATTAAGGTGTTTGGTTGGATAATATTTTTTTTCAAAAGAACCTCTTATATAGTATTTTTGGAATTCTAGCATATATTTTTTGGGATTTTGGATGGTAATTATGAGTGTATGGAAGTTTAAAGTGATAAAACTTGTTAGAATCTTGACAAAAAATACACAAAGATACATTAGAATTTTGTTTGTAATTCAATACAAAGGATAAAAAATGAAATTAAGAAAAAGTCTAATGGGTGTCATAATGGCAGGTTTATTGAGTGTTCCAGCTCTAGCAGATATGGATATTAATGGGCAAATTGTAAGTGTGAATGATGCTAAAAAAACAATTACAATAGCAGGACCTAGCGGAAATGTTGAGATTCAAGTATTTCCTTATACAGAATTAAAAGGCGATGATTGTGGCGTTTTTGGTGCTTGGGATACTCATGAGAAATTTACAGCGCTTAAAGTTGGAATGTTTGTAAAAATTGATGCGATTCCACAAGCACAAGGCATATTAGGTGCAAAAGAAATAGAGTGGCAATGTGGTAGAAAGGCTTACTAATTATAATGCAATCACTAAGCCAAATTGACTTAGTGATTTGCAATCACAAAAAGATTTGGAATCTTTTTGCAAGAAAAAATAGATTTTGCAATGGAATTTTTGTATTTCAGAAAGGCAAGATGTTGGCAAAGAATGTGGGAAGATTAAAATTAATCTTTGGATTCTTTTGTGCTGTTTGAGTAAAGAAAGTGTGTAATTAATGGCGTATTTGGAATCTTGTTGCATACCTACAACGCTAAAATCACACAAAAGGGACTTTGGGACAAATGAAGGGATTTTACATTCTCCAAAAACTTTAAAATTCCCCATGGATTAAACTACCTATTTCATTGTATTCTAATCTCTCATTGATTAAAAGTTGTTTTTGGATTTTTTCTAAATGGTTGCGATAGTTTTTGAAGAAATTAAATCGCTCGTTTTTGCAAGTTTCTAATATTTTGACAATATCTTCTTCCCTGCCCAATAAAAATTCTCCCATTCCATAAGTTTCTACCATTTTGTATGCAAGATTTTTGGCTTCGTTTAAATCGTTTTTGGAATGTGAATAATGTTCTGAATAAAGAAGCTCTAATGCAGCAATTCCAGAAAGATAAATTTTGATTTGATTTTCTAATTCATTCTTGCTGAGAAATTCTTTGTCTAATTGCTTTAAGCCATCACTCATTAAAGTAATTTTTTCAAAAGGGACTTCAAACCAATAAGCACTGAATGCTTTTGCGGCTTGATAATAAGCCAAAATCTCTTTTTCTTTTTCGCTAAAGCTTAGTTTTTTTCTAATCCCAATCATCACTTTATCACGCACATTTAAAATATCTTCTTTTTGAATGATTTTAGAATCTCGCTTGATTGCACAAAGGGCTGCTTCATTGATTAAAGAAGCAATTGCTGCACCACTAAAACCTATACAAAGCCTAGCTACTTCTTCATAATCAAAATCGCACTTTTTGTTTTTTGTATGCACTTTTAAGATTTTGATTCTTTCTTGCAGGTTTGGCAATTCAACAAAGATTCTTCTATCAAACCTCCCACTTCTAAGAAGGGCTTTATCCATTGATTCAATATTATTTGTGGCACCAATAACGATAATTCCATTGCTATCTTCAAAGCCATCCATTTCTGTTAGAAGCTGATTGAGTGTAGTTTCTCTCTCATCATTTCGCATTCCACCCCGTGCTTTCCCCACAGCATCAATTTCATCAATAAAAATAATTGCAGGGACATTGAGTTTGGCTTTGGTAAATAAATCATGCACTCTTTTTGCTCCCATACCCGCATAAATTTGCACAAAACTTGCTCCACTTTGATAAAAAAAGGGAACCTTAGCTTCCCCTGCAAGAGCTTTGGCAATAAGGGTTTTTCCAACACCGGGAGGACCGACTAAAAGCACTCCTCTAGGGAGTTTGATTCCAAAATCTTGATATTTTTTTGGGAATTTTAGGTAATCAACGATTTCTTTTAATTCTTCTTTGGCTTCATCAATTCCAGCAACATCATCAAAAGTTAAGTTAGAATGAATGGGTTTTATATTGTGCAGCATAAAAGCTTCATTAGCAATCATTTTGGCTTGTTGTTGGTAATTTGGTGTTTTTTTGGTTTCTTGTGTAAAAGATTGTTGAAGTTTTGTTCGATTAAAAAGCACTAAAAACAAAAATAATAATATAACAACCAAAAAGATTGCAAAAATATTGATTATAAGGTTGGTTATAAATCCACTCTCTTGTTTGATTTCCAAAGGTATTTTTTGGGCGAATTGTTTCAAGTCTATGGCGTCTTTGGCGATTTTATAGGATTGTCCATTGATGTCAAAATAGAGGTATTCTCCTTTGATTTTTGCATTGTTTGGGAGAGAGTTTTGTGTGATTTTTTCTAAATGAGTAGTGCTGATGAGTGTGGCAGAATCTTTAAAGATTAAAACGCTAAAAACAATCGCACAAAGCAATAAGGCAAAGATTCCAAAATAAAGGGTTTTAGATTTCTGCATAGTTTTTGTCCATTTTTGGGATAAAATTATTAATTTCAATCCAAGAATCTTTTTGTATCGGATTTTTTGAGCTTATTTGAATTTTGTTGTAATATTCATCAAAGCCTAGGCTAGTATAAGTGTTATTTTCAAATTTGCAATCCTCTATGAGAATATTGAGAGGAGTTTTGGTGTGAGCTAGGTTTTGTCTAAAAGCAAAATTGTTTTGTGCTATTTTTTCTTCTATGTTTTTTTTGCGTTCCCTTGCTATATTGCCGGGGATAGTTTCTTTGAGGGTGGCAGAAAGGGTGTTAGAGCGAGGGCTATAAATAAAACTATGCAAATGAGTAAGTGGCAACATTTCAAAGTTTTTAAAAGCCTCTTCCCAGATTTTTTGACTTTCTTGTGGATGTCCTACGATGAAATCGCTTCCTAGTGCAAATCCCTTTTGTGCAATTGTATGAAAAAGCTCTAAGTCTTTCTCAAAAGTATTTTGGCGATTCATAAGCTTTAACATAAAGGGTGATGTATGTTGCAAGGCGATATGTAAATGTTTTTCGATTTTTGGGTTGTCTAAAAAATCTAAAAAATCTTGAGTGATTTGCGATGGTTCTAGGCTGCCTAATCGCAAGCGTTTTACTTGTGGAATAGCGCAAATAGATTCTAAGAGTTTGGTGATATTTTCTCCCAAATCTTTTCCCCAGCTTCCCATATTTGTGCCTGTTAAAATAAACTCACTAAAACCATTTTGTGTGAGTTTTTTGATTTGATTGATGATTTTTTCTTTGGGGAAACTTCTTGCTTTGCCTCTAACACTTGGGATAATGCAATAGGAGCAAGCAAAATCACAACCTTCTTGAATCTTGATGAAAGCACGACTTTTGCCAACAAAATCAGTGATAATATTTTTATCTAGGCTTTCTAAATCCCCTTCTAAATAAAAGCTTTGTGATTGTTTGAGAATCTTGTTAATATCTTCTTTGTAGGAATGTCCAAAAGCTCCAAAAATTAGTCCTTTTTGCAATAAATCTTTCCCTTGAGTTTTTACTCCACAGCCTGTAAAAAAGATTTTTTTTCCTTCGTTTTGGAGGCGATTAACATAATTTCTAACCCCGCTATCTGCACCATTAGTAACGGTGCAAGAATTAATTACAATAATATCAGAATCTTCTTCATAGGGCGTTTGAATAAAATCTATTAGAGAATTAATCATAACTTGCGTATCAAATAGATTAGTTCTACAGCCAAAAGTTTTAAAAAATACTCTAGGTTTATTTTGCATCATTTGGAATCTCTAAGTTATTGGAATTGAGCCATCAGTTTTTGGCATTGTGCTTGGAAGTTTGCTTCCTTCATAGACAGTGGTGCTTGGATAAGCAATTTTGATATTTGGCTCTTTGAGGATTAAATCGATAATTTCGGCACTAATAGTGCTTCTAAGCGCTAAAGTTGCATAGGCGTTTGTGAGATACCATACAGAAATGCGAATCCCATTTTGCTCCAAAAGGCTAAAAACACGCGGTTCAACATTGGTATTTTTAAGAGTATAGCGGTCTCTTAGTTTGTTGAATTGTTTTCTTGTAGATTCAGTATAGCCTTTGGCATATTTTTTGGCACATTCTCTAGCAATATGGCAAGCTCTTGAATGGTCAGAATCAAAAGTGATAGTGAAGTCAATGCCATCCCAAACGGTTTTAATGCCCCCATGTGTGTAGTTTGAAAACATAGTGGTAAAGACAAAATTATTGGGGATAAATATCACCCTTCCAGCTCGGCGATTTTCTGTGTAGGTAGTAAGCGTAATATCTTCATAGAGGGTAATTCGTAAGATAGAAATATCTAGCACATCACCCACATATACAGCACCTTCTTTGATGACTTTGATTCTATCTCCAGCATGCACAGCACCGCCAACAACGATTACAATCCAGCCTAGAATTGACATAAATAAATCTTTCATAGCAATTGCCAAACCAGCCGAAGCAAAACCAAGCACAGTAACTAGATAACTAACATTATCTAAATAGGCAAATAATAAAATAAGAATGATGAGTGTGATATTTAAGAAATTGATGATTTTATTGGTTGTGTAGATTCTTTCATTGTCGTGGATATACTTTCTTACCCCAAGTTTGATAAAAAAAGCAACCCCTAAAAGGATTAAAATAGCAACAATAATATAAACGCTTTTGATAATTTGTGCTTTAATCTGTGTAGTTAAGCGAGTATTAATTTCTTCGACTTCTTTGGAGAAAATTTCAAGTGTGGTGGTAAAAATATTTTTTGTATTTTCTAATACTCTTAGCATTTCAGAATTGTTTTTGAGTTCTTGAAAAATCGCTTCTGTGCTACTAAAGAGGCAATAATCTGTATTGCAAATTTGTGATAATTTATTTTTATTATTAGAATTTTGATAGAGGTTGAGAAGTTCTTGTAAGAGTTTTTCTTTTTGTTGGAGTTTGTCGAGGTTGTTTTGGAGATTTTCGTAATTGCGTTGGAGAATCTTGAGTTCTTCATTGTTTTTTTTGAGATAGGATAGAGCATTGATGATTAAAAGCGCATTGGTAACATTAGGGGCTTCTTCTGGTTTTTTGGGCTCTATAAGTTCTATAAAGGGTGTATCTTTGTAGTTTCCTAATAAATTGATTTGATTTTGTAGCACAATGAGGTTGCGTTGTAGATTGTTGAGTTGCGTTTGGTTTTCAATGGTTTTTGGTAGATTTTGCAATTTTTGAATCTCTTCTTGAGCTTTTGAGATATTAAAGCTAATTTGCTGGTAAGATTTGTAGTTAGAATACTTTTTAATCCAAAGATTGTTGGGATTATTAAGAAAGTTATTGATATTTTGAATCTGGGATTCAAGCTGTTTGATTTGCTTGATTTCTGATGTAATATCTGCTAATAAAATATTTTGAAATAGAATGAAAAATAGCAAAAGATGGACAAATCTCATTGTCTAAATTCCTCTAAAACTTCCATTAAAGTAGATTTTGGAATATCATTTTTGAAGATAAAATTTCCAATCCCATTGGGTAAGATAAATGTAATTTTATCATTTTGGCTTTTTTTGTCCAAGAAAAATGCTTGATAAAAGGATTCTGTATTTTGGATTGTATAAGTTGTTGGGAGTTTGAATTTATGTAAAATCTCTAAAATCAAGTCAAATTCTTGTTTGGTGATGAGTTTTAATTTGAGTGCCAAGGTGTTTGCCATCACTATCCCTATACTGACAGCTTCTCCGTGCAAATAATATCCATAGCCGCTTTCTCTTTCGATAATATGCCCAAAAGTATGCCCATAATTAAGTGCCGCTCGAATCCCTTTTTCTTTTTCATCTTCTGCAACCACTTTTGCTTTAATAGATACTGCTTGATAGATGATTTGAAGTAGTGTATTATAATCAAGGGTGTTGGCATTTTGCAGTTCTTTCAATAAATTTTTATCAAAGCAAACAGCCATTTTAATGATTTCAGCAATTCCAGCGTGAAATTCTCTTGAAGGAAGTGTTTGTAAAAAATCTGTGTCAATATAAACAGCTTTTGGCTGATGGAATAATCCAATGAGATTTTTGCCAAAGTGATTATTAATGCCTGTTTTGCCTCCAACGCTAGAATCTACTTGAGCTAAGAGAGTTGTTGGGATTTGAATGAAATCAATGCCTCGCATAAAAATACCAGCTGCAAATCCAACCATATCCCCAATTACTCCGCCACCAAAGGCAATCATGAGTGAATTTCTATCTAAACGATGGTTAAAGGCAGCTTCCAAAATTAATTCTATACTTTGAAAATTTTTATAAGATTCTCCATCTTGTATGCAAATGCAATAGACTTCTTTGGCATGGATATTTTTTAGAAGTGTTTGTAGGTGCAATCCTGCAATTTTGGGATTAGTAACAATAAGGATTTTTTTGTCGCATTGGATTTTTGGTAATTTTCCAAATGAGATAGTATAATTAGGTAGTGTTATTTTCACAAATTCACCTTTATTAAAGTCAAGTTTTATATTTTAGCATTATTTTGTTTTATGTAATCTTTATGCTATAATGCCTTGCATGAAAGTTTATAAAATATTTTGGAAAATTTGCCAAACAATTGATCCTCCTTGTCCTCTTTAGCTGTAACTACTAGTAGAATAGATTCGTAAGTATAAATCATCATAAAACATTTTGTTTAAAGGATATTATTATTATGTTAAAAGCAAGGGTATTTTTATTGTTGGCGATTTTTTGTGAAGTTTTTGGTGTATCTGTCATGAATTATGCAGGCGGAGAGAATAAGATATTAATTTATAGTGTAATGTTTCTTGTGCTTGGTGTTTCTTATTATTTTATGTCTTTGGCAATTTTGCGTATTAGTGTAGGGATGGCGTATGCAATTTGGGAGATTTTGGGATTGTCGCTAATTACCATTATTTCAGTGTTTATTTTTGAAAATCATTTAAATTTGCAAGAATATATTGGGCTTGGATTGGCATTGCTAGGGATTATACTTGTAAATTTGGGAGAAGAGCACTCTAGCCAAAATGCTAAGGAGGAAAGAAATGTTTAATATTTACTTTTTTTATGTTGTTTTAGCGGCATTTTTGGATATTGTGGCAAATTTAGCGTTAAATAAGTCTAATGGTTTTAGAAATTTAAAATGGGGGTTGTTTTCTATCGGACTTGTTTGGTTGGCATTTTATTTGCTGGCTTTGAGCGTGGAAAATGGAATGCGTTTGGCGATTGCCTATACGCTTTGGGGAAGTGTTGGGATACTTGGGACAACTTTGGGGGGTTGGTATTTTTTTGGGCAAAAGTTAAAACCTATCGGCTGGATTGGAATTTTTGTGGTTATTGTCGCAGTGATAGTTTTGAAAACTGCATAACTTTAGATGGCTAACTAAGGCACCATTCTTAATGAATTTAAGTTATTAAAAAAAGGTTTGGTAATATTCATTGGAGAATTTTATCTCCATGCAAAAAAGTTTGGAAAAAAAATAAAAAGTTTTTTCTTGGCAAATAAAGATATAACTTATAACTAAAGCTTTGAATTGTATTTTATCACAAATAACACAAAGTATGTTGCTTAATTTAAGAAAATTAAGAGGCAGTATTGGGGAAGTTAAAATTCAAAGAAACTAAGTTGGCAAGATAGAAAATAACTTGGATTCTATCTTGCTTTTATCAACTTTGCTTAGTGGCCTTGATGATGAGTGTTCTGCCACATAGAATTTCCTTGGAATACATTAGAGGAATAATATCAAGATTGTCCCAATAAATGATATTTTCATTTTTTTGAAGTTTCTTCTGCATAGATTTCTTTAGAAAATAAAAAAGTGGTTTGAGTAGATAATAGCAAAAGATAGAACCTTTTTTGAATTTGTCAGTGGTAACTTCAAGTTTAAAACCATTGTATTTTAAAATAAATGCTAAATAAATGAGCGAAAGAGGATTGATATGTTGGTTGCAACCTTTTAGAAATTCATCTTTGATGGGGAGATAGTTAAAGAGTGGGTAGGTGCCATGGAAAAAATATTGAATTCTTGAAGTAAGATTGGAAATGTTTGGAGTTGTCAAAATCAAGATACCTTGATTTTCTAAGATTCTAGAGATTTCTTTGATGTAAGCAAAAGGGTTTTCTAAATGTTCAATAACTTCCATAGAAATTACACAATAAAAGCTTTGGTTGTTATATTCTAGCCCTTGGTTAAAATCGCCAAATTCGCAAGGAATATTGTCAAATTTGTACTTTTCATTATTAATATCTATGGCAACAATATGATCTTTGGGATTTAGATTTTTAGATTCTAAAATCTCATAAATCATTTTAGTGAAGAAACCTTCACCAGCTCCCAAATCTAGTATTTTAAAGTTAGAGTGAGTGAGGGGGGGGGGGGGTAATTTGAGTAAGGAGTTGCCTTACTTTATGATTTGTAGCGGGTAGAGATTTAGGTTTAATATTTTGCATTATTTTTCCTTTTTTTTTATTTATTCATTGTTATTTTGTTTGAGAAATACAAAAACTTTTGATTCTTTGGATGCCTGCTTTGATGCTTTGCAAATCTGTGGCAAATGAGAATCTAAAATATCCATCCATACCAAAGCCAATTCCCGGTACAACTGCCACTCCTTCTTTTTCTAGTAGTGCTTTGGAAAAAGCCATAGAATCTGGATTGATAGTGGAGCAATTTACAAAAAGATAGAAAGCACCATCTGGAATGCTAACATTTAAACCTTCAATTTCATTAAAAAGTTTGCAGGCTATATCTCTTCTTTCTTTGAAGGCTTTTTGCATTTTTAGAATCTCTGCTTCTGCTCTGCCATCAAGTGCGGGGATAGAGGCTTTTTGTGTGATAGAATTGATATTAGAAATGCACTGACTTTGAAGATTAATGATGAGTTGGCGGAGTTTTTTGTCTTTGGTGGCTAGATAGCCCATACGCCAACCTGTCATTGCTACAGCCTTGCTTAAACCATTAATTGTGATTGTGCGTTCTAGCATATCTTGACTAATGCTACCACAAGAAGTAAAATCGCCATCATATACAAGTTTTTCATAAATTTCATCACTAATTACCCAAATGTTAGTATTTTTTAGAATCTCAGCTATGGATTCTAATTCGCTTTTAGAATATACCATTCCAGTGGGATTGGAAGGGGTGGTAAGGACAAGCATTTTGGTTTTGGGTGTGATTGCTGCTTTGAGTTGTTTGGGTGTGATTTTGAAGTTGTTTTCTTGTGTAGTTTCTATAAAGACATTTTTTCCACCGCTATAAGTTACAAGCTCTGGGTAGGTTACCCAATAAGGGCTAGGGATAATTACTTCATCATCCTTGTCAATAAGGGCTTGAAAAATATTAAACAAAGAGTGTTTAGCGCCGCTATTGACAACGATTTCTTGTGGTGTATAGTTGAGATGATTTTCTCTTAGTAATTTATCGCTGATAGCTTGTAATAATTCTGGAATCCCAGCAACTGCTGTGTATTTTGTAAAACCATTTTGGAGGGCTTTGATAGCTTCATCTTTGATGATTTGTGGGGTATCAAAATCAGGTTCTCCAGCCGAAAATGAAAGAATATCTTTGCCTTGTGCTTTTAGCTCTCTTGCTAGTGTGCTAATAGCAATAGTGATAGATTCTGAAAGATTTGTAACTCTTGTTGCATACATGGTTTATCTCCAAACAAATCAAAATTTTATGATTATAACTTTGTTTTGTTTATTGAAATCTTAAAAGAAATTATCATTGTTAATGAGTGAAATTTGAGGGCACAAAGAATAAAATGCAAGAGAATAGATATTATAAATCTTAAGCATTTAAAACTAATTAATATTTAGTCTTATTGACTAAGAATTAATGAGTTTTTTTACTAAAGATATTGACAAGCATTGAAAAAGTGATTATAATTTCGTCGTTTTAAATTAATTTTTAAATATGGAGGTAATCCTATGAATTTCAAACCACTTGGAGAGAGAGTTCTTGTAGAAAGACTTGAAGAAGATACAAAAACCGCTTCTGGTATTATTATCCCTGATAATGCAAAAGAAAAGCCTTTAATGGGTGTAGTAAAAGCTATTGGAAGTGAAGTAAAAGATGTAAAAGTTAATGATAAAGTTGTGTTTGGTAAATATTCTGGAACAGAAGTAAAGCTTGAAGGAACAGAGTATTTGATTTTGAAATTAGAAGATGTTTTGGGCGTAATTGCTTAATATAAAATAAAGGAGTATAAAATGGCAAGTAAAGAAATTAATTTTTCAGATAGTGCAAGAAATAGATTATTTGAAGGTGTAAAACAATTAAGTGATGCAGTAAAAGTAACAATGGGACCTAGAGGAAGAAATGTTTTGATTCAAAAAAGCTTTGGTGCCCCAAGTATTACAAAAGATGGTGTGTCTGTGGCAAAAGAAATTGAGCTTGCAGATCCTATTGCAAATATGGGAGCACAACTTGTAAAAGAAGTTGCAAGCAAAACTGCAGATGCAGCAGGTGATGGAACTACAACAGCGACTGTTTTGGCTTATAGTATTTTTAAAGAAGGTTTGAGAAATATTACTGCTGGTGCAAATCCAATTGAAGTAAAAAGAGGTATGGATAAAGCAGCAGAAGCAATTACAGAAGAATTGAAAAAAATCTCTAAGCCTGTTGCTGGCAAAAAAGAAATTGCACAAGTTGCAACAATTTCTGCAAATTCTGATGCTAAAGTAGGTGAATTAATCGCTGAAGCTATGGAAAAAGTAGGCAAAGATGGTGTTATTACTGTTGAAGAAGCAAAGGGTATCAATGATGAATTGAGCGTCGTTGAAGGTATGCAATTTGATAGAGGTTATCTAAGCCCATATTTTGTGACTAATAGCGATAAAATGGAAGCTGAATTAGAGCACCCTTATATTCTATTAACAGATAAAAAAATCACTTCAATGAAAGATATTTTACCACTTTTAGAATCCACAATGAAAAGCGGAAAGCCTCTATTGATTATTGCTGAAGATATTGAGGGAGAAGCTTTGACGACTTTGGTTGTGAATAAACTAAGAGGTGTTTTAAATGTAGCAGCAGTCAAAGCACCGGGATTTGGTGATAGAAGAAAAGAAATGCTAAAAGATATTGCGACTTTAACAGGCGGAGAAGTAATCAGTGAAGAGCTTGGTAAGACTTTGGAAAATGCAAGCATTGAAGATTTGGGACAAGCTGCTAGAATCGTAATTGACAAAGATAATACAACAATTGTAGATGGTGCAGGAAGCAAAGATGGAGTGAATGCTAGAATCGCACAGATTAAGACACAAATTGAATCTACTACAAGTGATTATGATAGAGAGAAACTCCAAGAAAGATTAGCAAAACTTAGTGGCGGGGTTGCTGTTATTAAAGTAGGTGCAGCAAGCGAAGTAGAAATGAAAGAGAAAAAAGATAGAGTGGATGATGCACTTTCAGCAACAAAAGCAGCGGTAGAAGAAGGTATTATCATCGGTGGTGGTGCAGCTCTTATCCGTGCAGCAGCAAAAGTGAATTTAAGTTTGGAAGGTGATGAGAAAATCGGTTATGAAATCATTAAGCGTGCAATTTCTGCTCCAATCAAACAAATCGCTACTAATGCTGGATTTGATGATGGCGTAGTGGTAAATAATGTAGAGCAAGATTCTAATGTAAATAATGGATTTGATGCTTCTAGTGGAAAATATGTAGATATGTTTGAGGCAGGAATCATTGACCCATTGAAAGTTGCAAGAATTGCATTGCAAAATGCTGTTTCTGTTTCAAGCTTACTTCTTACAACAGAAGCAACTGTTCATGAAATCAAAGAAGACAAACCAGCAATGCCAGATATGAGCGGTATGGGTGGAATGGGAGGTATGGGTGGAATGATGTAATCCCCCCCCCTCCACTTAGCTAAAATCCTAAATGGATTTTGGCTCATTCTTTCATAAGGCTGCTTTTTGCAAAACTTCCCCAAATCAAAATTTATCATATTTTTTACTAGAGTTAAGGTATAATACTAAGCAATAAAAGTGTATTTGTGTAGATTACAAATGTAAAAAATATTATGGATTTTTAAGGTTATTGGTATGGATAAATGGAATTTAAAACCGCTTTTTGAAAGTAAAGAAATCTTGGAGAATAATATTCAAGAAAATATAAAAAATTCTCAAAAGTTTGAAGATAAGTATAAAAATCAAATGGCTAGTTTGCAACCTTTGGAATTTGAAAAAATGCTCAAAGAATATGAGGGGATTTGCGAGAATCTTTCTTGTATTATGACTTATGCTTATTTGTGCTTTGCTGCTAATACAAAAGAGGGGGCATTTCTCTCTAAATGCGAAATGGAAGTCAATAAAGCTCAAGAAAAATTATTATTTTTTGAAATTGAATTTAATGCTTTGCCAAATAATATTCAAAGTGGTTTTATTAAGCAATGCAAAAAGTATAGTTATTTCTTGGAATTATTGGCTAAAAATGCAAAACATCAGCTCACTTTGCCCGAAGAAAAAGTTTTGCTTAAAATGCAACCTGTGGGGGTAGATAGCTTTAAGAGGTTATTTGATGAGCATTTGAGTGCTTTGAGATTTAAGTTTCAAGATAAGGAAGTGAGTGAAGAGGAAGTATTGAGTTTGCTTTATGATAAAAATAGAGAAACGCGGAAAGAAGCCGCACAATCTCTAAGTGAAACTTTGAGTAAAAATCTCGAATTGTTGGCTTATATTTACAATGTGGTGCGTAAAGATTTGAAAATTTCAGCCGAATTTAGAGGTTATAGCAATTTAGAAGAATCTCGGCATATTGATAACCAAATTACACAAAAAAGTGTAGATATTATGGTGCAAACCATCAATGATTTTGTGGGGGTGGTAGAGGAATATTATAAGCTCAAAACACAGCTTTTGGGGCTAGAGACTTTGTATGATTATGACCGCTATGCACCTCTTTTGTGCAGTGAAGATTCGGAGTTTTCTTATGAAGAATCAAAAAAGCTTGTCTTGGAAACTTTTTTGGAGTTTTCACCTAGATTTTATGAGATTGCAAAACGTGCTTTTAATGAGGGCTGGATAGATTCTCACCCTAGAGAAAATAAGCGTGGAGGGGCTTTTAGCCATGGTGCAGTGCCAAGCGTGCATCCCTATTTGATGTTAAATCACACTAATAGGCGTCGAGATGTTTTTACAATGGCACATGAACTTGGGCATACAATCCATCAATATTTATCTTATGGGGTAGGTTATCTCAATGCAGATACCCCTTTGACAACAGCCGAAACTGCATCTGTTTTTGCCGAGATGCTTTTGTTTGAAAAAATGAAAAATATGCTTTCAAGGGAGGAAAAAATCGCCCTTTATGCAAGCAAGTTGGAAGATATTTTTGCGACACTTTTTAGACAGAATGTTTTTACTAATTTTGAAAGAAGAGTGCATCAAAAAGAAGGTGAATTAAGCGTAGATGAATTTAGTCAAATATGGCAAGAGGAAAATCAAAAAATGTTTGGCAAAAGCGTAGTTTTGACACAAAATTATAGTTGTTGGTGGTCTTATATTCCACATTTTATTCACACGCCTTTTTATTGTTATGCGTATAGTTATGGACAACTTCTAGTAATGGCTCTTTTTGGAGTATATAGGAAAGAAGGGCAAGATTTTGTAAATAAATATGAGAAATTTTTAAGTCTTGGCGGTAGTCAATCACCAAGAGAATTGGTGGGAATCTTTGGCTTGGATATCGAAGATGATGATTTTTGGAAGATTGGTATTTGTGAGGTTAAGAGATTAATGCAAGGTTTAAAAGAGATTTTATAAAGGTTGGATGATGGGGTTAGAAAATTTATTGTATGATAAGAAGTTTAGGGGAATGCAAAAAACGCATTGCTATGAAATATTGAAATATCTCATTCAAAAAAAGGTGAATTTTTCGATAGTGTGTAATGTATCGTGTGTGAAATTTGAACCAGAACTTCCACGCGAGATTCGGGAGGCTTTTAGTGATTTGACAGTGTTTATTTTGGCGGGTTATACTTTTGAGAGTTTGGAAATGGATGAAAAGAATCTTTATTTTGAAGCTGGTTTTGGAGAAGAAAATTTGGGTAGTTTTGTAACAACTCCATTGGAATCCATTGTGCAAATTTTATTGCCTAATGATGAAGATATCCGCTCAGATTTTTGCATTTATATTAATCTTTTGGCAACTTTTATTGAAGCAAAAGAGGGAATAGAAAAGGAAGATGATGGGGTAAATAGCTCAATGAGGGCTTTGTTGTCAAACCCTAAAAATCATAAGTTTAAAAAATAGTGCGTTGTATGGCGAGATTTGGAGGTGGTTTATGGAGAAAAGATTAAAATTAAAGCTATTTCGTTTTAATGTAGAGAGAGATTATCTGCCTTATTTTGCAAAAATGCAAGTCAAGATTGATGAAGAAGATTCTCTTGCTTGTCTGTTGGAGATTGTCCAAAAGAATATTTTGGAGTATTCTTATAAAGCCTATGGATTTAAAATTAATGGCGTTGTTGTGTTTGATTTTAAATTAACTATTGGAGAATTGGTAAGGAAGTTTGGGCTGGAGTGGAAAATTGAACCATTAAATTCTTCGTTGGCTCTTTATGATTTGGTAATCAATGAAGAGCCTTTTTTGAAAAAAATGGAAGCTTTGGAGGAATTTGGGCTGAAGCGTGAAAGAGAGTTTTTGATTTCCTTCTTGCCATTTGCTTATGCAACGCCTTTGAGTGTAGAGTGTGAAGAGTATTGTGGCGAAGTGTTTTTTATATTGGCTTATTTTCTCTATCAAGAAGAGGAAAATGCGGAAATATTGGAATTTATCTCCAAAGATTATCAGAATGTTTTGATGGCATTGAATCTTGAAACTTATATATTTCCAAAATATGATACAATCAATCATTATTTATGGGAATTAAAAAAGATTGTGCTAAATAAATGTCAAACTAGAGAGATTCAAACGATAAAAAAACGACTTTTGGAACACATTGCATAAGGGAAGAAAATGGATAAGTTAATATTGTGGCATAATCATTTTTATAATCAAAGTGCCTCTATTTTAAAGGAGAATGCGAAAAAGTTTTTTGAAAAATTACAGATTCCAATTGCAGATATATGGGAGATAGCCTGTGAAAATCATTTGTTACCTCTTGTAAATGAAGTGGAGTATTATGGAAAGATTCTGCAAGCACTAAATAATGCAAAAAAGCAAAAAATGAAATTATTAGTGTGTGATAGTCAAAGTTTGTTGGCTATTAAAAAGGTTTTTGAAAAATATTTTATGCATTCTAATTTTAAGGAAGAATTGAATAAAAAAATAGGGGAAGTTGATATTTTGGAGCTAGAAGATGCTTTTGTCTTTGCACCAGAGATTGTTTTGCAGGCTTTTGTGAGGGATAATCAAAAAAGAACTTGGGAAGGATTTAAGTGTGCTTTTTTGTTAGATAGAGAATTAGAGAGTATGGTTAAAGAGACTTATATTGTAGAAAAATTCGAGAATCTTTTGGGTGCAAAAATCTATCCTTTTTATAAAGATAGCTATGATTATTTGCTGCATATTAATAAGGATATGGCTTACAAAATGGGTGGGAAGGATTATTATGAAATGGTTGATTGTGGGGTTGATTTTATTATGACGCCTAATATTGGAAATTTCGAGCTTTTAGATGGGCATTCTAAGAAAATCAAAAAAAGTGCAGGTCGTGATGATTTGGAAGTGCCAATTTTATACATTCCTCAAGTTTTTTTGGCTTTATTTAAAGAATGCAATGCTCAAGATTTGATGTTTTTTAAACATAATATTTCCCCAAAGATGCTTTAAGATGGTTGTATTATTTAAGGT
This sequence comes from Helicobacter pullorum, assembly GCF_900638355.1. Classification (GTDB taxonomy): domain Bacteria; phylum Campylobacterota; class Campylobacteria; order Campylobacterales; family Helicobacteraceae; genus Helicobacter_D; species Helicobacter_D pullorum. The sequence continues at coordinate 680,251 of NZ_LR134509.1, forward strand.
TATTACCTCGCTTATTATTGCAATGGTTTGGTACAAGCTAACTTCAAATCAGGAAACTGCAATATTCTTTTTTATTTTGATGTTGGTGATATTTTTCATCCGTCCTATTTCCTATCAAAGCCCAACTGAAAGGCAGGAATATTTAGATAAATTCAGAAAATCCAAAGAAAGACAGATGAATATTGAGCAATTGCGTAGGGAAGAAAAGAAAAAGGCACAAGAGGAAAGAGATAAGAAAAGATTGAAGGAATAAAGTTTGGGATTGATGTTATTGCAAACGACAACAACAAGTGAAAATGCTAAGATTTTAATATCTAGGGCAATGGAGAGTGGATTTGTCTCATGTGTGCAGAGAATGGCAATAGAAAGTTATTATTTTTGGGAAGAAAAACTTAATTGCGAAGAGGAAATTTTACTTAGTTTTAAAGTAGATAGAAAAAATTTTAAGAATCTAAAGGTATTAATAGCGAAAAATCATATTTATGAGATTCCAGAGATTATAGGGATTTATTTGAGGGATGTTTCAAAAAGTTATAAAAAATGGCATAAAAAGGTGATAAAAGCCCAAAAAAAGGGCTTATAATTATTTCTTTGATTCTTTGTAGTCCATAATCATCGCTAAAGCTTCATCTTTCAAGCTAAGCTTTCTTTTTTTGAGTTCTGCTAATTGTGTATCTGTAGCATACTCTCTACCTTCGCTAATGTCTTGAATTTTTTGGTCTAATTCATTATGTTCATCAAAAATCTTTGCAAAATGTGCATTTTCTTGTTTGAGGACACTAATCTCATCTCTATATTCGTGTAGCATTTGTTCTCCTTGTTTTAAAATTATATTATAAACAAAATTGCCTTAAGAATTCAAGAATACATTGAGATTCTTTTAGGTGCGATAATCTGCATTAATTTTGACATAATCATACCCCAAATCACAACCATAAGCGATAAAAGATTCTTTGCCTAAACCAATATCGCATAGTATTTTAAAAGAATCTTGTTTGAGGATTCTTGTGGCTTTTTCTTCGTTGATATCATCAAATAGTATTTTTCCTTTGGAATAAACACAAATATCATCAAAATAAATTTCTAAGGTTTCAGGACTGCATTCAATTCCACTTGCTCCAATTGTAGATGCGATTCTTCCCCAATTTGGATCACAACCAAAAAGTGCAGTTTTTACAAGAAGGGATTGACTAAGGGCTTTGGCACATTTTTCTGCTTCTTGTTGTGTTTTAGCCCCTTTGATTTCAAATGCAACTAATTTGGTTGCTCCTTCCCCATCGCGAACTATATCTGTGGCAAGTTTATGCATTAGTTTTTCTAATGCAAATAAAAATGCTTCCTTGTGATAAACTCCACTTTTGTGGTTAGTTAGCAAAAGAATAGTATCATTTGTTGAAGTATCGCCATCTACGCTAATGGCGTTAAAAGTGGTTTTTGAGGCTTTTAAGAGAAGTGGGCGCATATCTTCTTTTGGAATTGCAGCATCAGTGGTGATAAAACAAAGCATAGTAGCCAAACTTGGATTAATCATACCAGCACCTTTGCATATAGCACCGATTCTAAAGCTCTTACCATCATCTAAAAAAACTTCAAAAGCAATAGTTTTATTAAATCTATCAGTGGTCATAATTGCGTTAGCGGCATTTTGATTGTTTTTTGTATCAAGTTTGAATAAAGGAAAAGCGGAGATGATTTTTTCTTTTGGGAGCTGGACGCCAATGGTGCCAGTAGAACTCATTATTGGATTTGTAACATTAGGGAACATTTGTTGGAGAGTGGATAAAACTTCTTTGATGTTATTGATACCTTCATTGCCGGTTAGTGCATTGGCATTTTTGGAATTTATCAAAATAAAATTCGTTTTAAATCCCTCTTGATATTCTTTGTAGTGCATAATGGGCGCAGCACAAAACTTATTTTGAGTGAAGATTGCCTCAACATCGCATAAAGAATCAGCGTAAATAAAAGCAAGATCTAATTGAGAATTTGCTTTTAATCCAGCACTAACACCATCGCAATAAAAGCCTTCTGGAGCACAAACTCCATTGTCAATAGGGAAAAGATTAAACATATTTTAACTCCTCTGGTTTGTCTTTTTTGGATACAAGTTGTTTGGTTAAGCGTATTCCATGTGAAGTGCCAATGACAAGCAATTTGCATTCACTTGTTACAAGCGTATCTCCATTGGGCATGGAGATAAATTTACCATCTTTTTGGGTAATGCCTACAATAGAAGTTTGTGTGATTTCTCTCAAGTGAGATTCTTTGAGTTTTTTTAGAACCAGCCAAGAATAGCGAGGGACAACGATTTCTTCTAAGTCAAGTGGAGTGTCTTTTTGGTATGCAAAACGCTCTAAGAGATTCTCCATATCAGGGCGAGTTGCCATAGCATTCACTCTTTGTGCAAAAAGCTTAGAAGGGGAAACAACGCAATCTGCACCTAATTTTTTGAGCTTTTCTTCTTCTTCGTTGTTATTAGCATTAGCAATAATGAAGTAAGGTTTTCTTCCTAGCTCTTTTTCATATAATCTTACAGAAACAATTTGAGCTATATTATCTGCAATATTATTTGAAAGCGCAATAACCCCTCTAGCACTAGATAAATGGCATTTGAGCATCGCAATTTCTTCTAAGGGGTCCTCATTGATAAAAAAGGGGTAGCGGTATTTTAGAGCAATATCCTCTAAAGAATTGTTGTTATCCACGACAACAAAGGGAATATGTGCTTCCCTAAATTGATGTGAGAGTTGGATTGTGTATTCGTTGTGATAACAAATGATGAAGTGATTTTTTAGACGCGCTATTTTGTAAATCATACTGCGTTCCTTAATAACAGAAATAAGTTTTCCTCGATTTAAAATATCGATTACACCAATGACGCAAAAACTTAAAACAGCAGAGCCTGCAAGCATTACAATGGCAGTGTAAATAATATCTAAAGCATCAAATTCACTTTCTTTTAAAGCCCCAAATCCTGTTGTAGTAAAAGTATAAGAACTTTGAAAGAAAGCCTCAATAAGTGTGTAATCAGTGATGACAATGTAACCAAGTGTGCTAAGTAATAATCCTAAAAAAAGTAAAATAAAAGGCAGTCGAAAAGGTTTGAGTTGTTCGTATAATAAACCGGATAAATCAATATCTGGCTTTTGCGTTCCTTCCCAATGAAGAAGTTTTTTGAGTTTTTCAAATGCCACTGCTTAATCCTAAATTTAGGATTAAGAGCGTTTTTTCATAGTTCTTAAAGTGGAAGCAGCAATTCTTATTTTTGCACTAGTTCCATCTTCTAGTTTAATTCTAACTACTCTCAAATTTGGTAGTGAGCGTTTTTTTGTTTTATTGTTTGCGTGACTTACATTATTGCCGACCATTGGACCTTTGCCACTAAAAAAGCATCTTTTTGCCATATTTAATCCTTGGAAATTAAAAAATAAAGTATGGATTCTAGCAGAATCTATGTAAAATAAACTTTAAGATTTAAAAATTAAAGCCTTTTTTTAATTTCTTGCACAATATGAAAACCATGATTTAATGCAGCTGCAATCGAGCCTCCATTTTTAAATAAAATATCCCCTGCGATATAAATTTTGTCAATTGAACTTTGGTGATTTTCATCGATGAGTGGGATTCCATTTTCATCTAGCTTTAGATTGCATTTTTTGAGAAAATCAACAGGAGCCATTCCGCCGATTGCATAGATGATTCTATCGTAAGTTTCACTTGTGCCATCAGTAAAATTGACTTTGGGCTTTCCATTATCATCTTCAAGGCTTTGGATATCTATACCTAATTTTGGAGAGATTTTGTTGGCTTTTATGCAAGATTCTAAGTTTTCTTTATTGACTTCATTGATGCGTGAGAATTCTGTGCGTCTGTAATTAAGTGTTGTGGGATTAGTTTCACTTAAAATGCAGGCATATTCTACAGCAGAGTTTCCACCGCCAACAACAAGGATTTTTTCGCCATCTTGACAACTATTAGCATTAAAATTTACAAGGCTTCTAATAGAGCTTGGAATAGGGTAGGAAGGTTTGTTTGGTTGTCCCATTTTCCCAATAGAAATAATGATAAATTTTGCTTTGATTGAAGTATTTTGTGTGGTTTGGATTACAAAATATTCTTTTTCTTGCTTAATGGATTCTACTTCTGTTTGAAAGTGTGCTTCAAAGGCATTTTCTTGAATAATTTTGCTAAATAAATCTAATGTGCTTTCTTTTGTTCCGTCGCAAAAATAAATATTGCCATTAAGTTCAACTTTTTGTCCTTTATAATCTTTATCTACGCGTTTATTATCTTTATAAAATTTGCGAATAGTTGTTGAATGGTTTTCTCCTTTTTCAAACAATACAACATTATTGATTCCTAAAATCACTGATTCTACTGCAGAGGCGATACCACCGGGACCACCTCCAATAATTGCTATATCATAAATTTCTTTCATTTTTTATCCTTTTTGTTTGGTTTATTATTTGCAGCATGGCGTAAATCTTCTTCACTATCAAACAAAACGCCTTGCATCATTTTCTTTTCATCATCAAATTGTCCATTTTTGAGACCCCAAAGAAATGCAATAAGTCCTAAAAGCCCTATAACAAGTGAAGTAGCCAGCATAACTCCAACCATTGTAATATTCATCAAAGATTCTCCAAAAAAGGCTTAAGTGCTTCAAAATGCAATCCCATGGCATTAGAAGTGTTTCCGATTTGCTTTTTGATGTATTTTTGATGGAATCCTTCTACCATTACAGCGCCGGCTTTATTTTGCCATTGATTGCTTTGGAGGTAATTTTCTACATCTTGAGCATCAAATGCTACAAAATCATAGTGAGTTTGACTAAGATTGAGAAAATAAAAATCCTTAGAGTGGAGAATCATACAGGTAAGAATCTCGATGGAATTGCCACTTTGTGCGTGCAAAAAAAGTCTCGCTTCATCTTTATTTTTTGCTTTCCTTTGCAGGTTTCCCATACAATCAATGACGGTATCTGCAACCAAAAGCGGCATTTCAAGTCCATAGGAATGGAGGGCGTTTTTATACTTTTTGAGTGTTGCATTATAAACAAAATTTTTTGGATTAGTGTGTGTTAAAGTCTCTTCATCAAAGTTATTATCGCATTGTATAAAAGGTATTTTATGTTCTTTTAGAATCTGCTGTCTGCTAAGAGAAGAGGAACATAACCTAAGCACAAAAATCCTTAAAATTTTGATTAAACTTTTAATTATAGTATTTTAAAGATTATAAAAATATAAGTTTTGATTAGTTATTAAAATTTGCAACCACTGCTGCGATTGCAAATCCTCTATCATGGGAAATGGAGAGGCTTAAATAAGAAACATTAAAATAAAGCATTTTTTCGTCTTTGAGGGTTAAAAGAGGGGCACCTTTTGGGGTTTTGGAAATAAGAATATCATGGAAGCCGAGTTCTTTAGAAATACCGCATTTGAGGGCTTTGGAGCAAGCTTCTTTGGCAGCCCAAAAGCCAGCGGCATTTTGAGCGGTTTTGATAAATGTGATTTCTTGAGGATTGAGAAATTTTAAAAGCCCTTTTTCTCCAAATTTTTGGATAAAAGATTCAAAGCGAGCAATCGCGACTAAATCTATGCCAATTTCAATCAAGCCTATTGCACCACAAAGTCAGTGAAAAATACATTAACAATTCTACCATCTACTAAAAATTCATTAATGCGAGCTAGAATCTCTTCTTTTAGTTTTTGTTTGCCTCTAGTGGTTTGAATTTCTTCAAAAGTTTTATCGCTTAAAATAGTAATAATCGTATCGCGTAAAATATCTACCTTGCTATCTAATTCAGGTTGCATTTCTGCGATACTCATTTCTAAAGCAATGGAAGTTTTAAGATAGCGTTTCCCTCCGCCTGTTGAGACTAAATTAACAATGAATTGCTCAAGTGGATACATTGGCCCAACGCTTAAAAGCGAGCTATTTGGATTTGCTGTGCTACTTTTGGAAGCTGCACTTTGAAGTGGTTGATTGGATTGTGGTTGAGATTCTTCTTTGTCGCCACTAAAGATTAAAATTCCAACGATTATAAGAATAATCAGAAGTAGCGCAACAACGCCGATAATAATAAATAAAATCATTTTATTTTGTTTGAGATTAGATAATTTAGAATCTTTTTGTGCTTCTTCAGCCATTTTTACTCCTTAGTTTTTAAAGTTTTATTATATTATTTATTGAATTAATTTTTCAAGTAGCTACCCAGCCATTTTAATTCATTGGGGTAGCGTTTGAATAATTCGCTTACATTATTATCGTCAATATGCCCATCAATGTCAATAAAAAAACAATATCTAAAATCATCATCGGTGTGAGTTGGACGAGATTGGATTGAAGTCATATTGATATTTAAATCTCTAATATCATAAAGTAAATTATAAAGCGCTCCGGGTTTGCCTGTGTTGGTGAGATTTGCAAAGATAGAAGTTTTATCTTTTCCGCAACTTTGGTTTTTAAAATTGCTCACGATGATAAAACGCGTTTTATTTCCAGCACTATCTTCGATATTTTCAAATAAAACAGGGACATTATAAAGTTTTGCTGCAATATGAGAACAAATTGCCGCACATTGTGGGTTTTGTGATGCAAGTTGTGCTGCTTTTGCAGTAGAATCTACGGGGATTCTTTGGATATGATCTAGGCTGTGCTCGTTTAAGAAATTATAACATTGCCCAAAAGCGATATCTTTAGAATAGATGATTTTTATATCTTGAAGTTTTTGGGAAATGCTTGCAAAGCAATGATGGATTGGCATATAAATTTCTGCTACTATTTTGAGATTGGTATCTTTCAATAAATCTAGTGTTTCGCCAACGGCTCCATTTTGATTGTTTTCAATGGGGATAACAGCATAACTTGCTCTAGATTCTTCTACGCTTTTAATAGCAGAAGTGATAGTATTGTGAGAAAAATACTCACACATTGCTCCAAAACGGCTTTCTGCTGCTTGGTGTGTGTAGCTTCCAATAGGACCAAGATAAGCTACGCGTTCGGGTAATTCAAGGTTGCGACTAACTGCAAAAATTTCTAAATAAATAGATTCAATGGCATTTTTGGTAAGAAGTAGAGGTTTTTTGCTTATTAGTCTATCAATAATTTCTTTTTCTCTTTCTGGGCGATAAATTGGGGTATTGCCCTGCATTTTGATTTTGCCTATTTGTTTGACAATTTCCATGCGCTTTTCTAAAAGTTCTAAAATTTTATCATCAATTTTGTTGATTTCTTCGCGAAATTGTTGCAGTTTCATCAAAAATCTCCCATTAAATCTTTTTCTAATGCAATTAAATCTTCAAAAGTTTCTCTTTTTCTAATGAGTTTTATTTTGCCTTGTGAGATAGCTACTTCAGCACATCTTGGACGCGTATTATAATTACTTGACATACTAAATCCATAAGCACCGCTGCTTAAGATAGCCAAAATATCACCTTCTTTAAGTGGAGGAAGTTCTATGTTTTTGCCTAAGTAATCTCCACTCTCACAAATTGGACCTACGATATCTGCAGGACTTTTTTCACCTTGTGATTGGGTTAGAGGAATAATTTGGTGGTAGGCATTATAAAGACTAGGGCGTATTAAGTCATTCATGGCACCATCAACGATGACAAAACGCTTATTTTGAGAAATTTTTTCATAAAGGACTTTGACTAAAAAAACACCGGCATTCCCGATAATAAATCTACCGGGCTCACAGATAATAGTCAAATCTAAGCCTCTAAGACATTCTAAGATGCTTTGTGCATAATCATAGGGATTAATAGTAGTTTCATCACTATAAGTAATGCCTAATCCTCCCCCAATATCAAAAAATTTAATATCAATTTTTAAAGCCAAAAGGCTATGCACAAGTTTGGCAATTTTTTGTGCTGATTCATAAATGGGTTGGAGTTTGGTAAGCTGACTTCCAATGTGAAAATGGATTCCTATTGGTTCTAAAAATTCAGATTTATGAGCGTGTAAATACAGGCTTTTTGCTTCTTGGATTTCAATACCAAACTTATTTTCTTTTAAGCCAGTAGAAATGTAAGGGTGTGTTTGTGGGTCAATATCTGGATTGACGCGTATAGAGATTCTTGCCTTTGTATTTAAGCTTTTTGCGATAGATTCGACTTTAAAAAGCTCTGCTTTGCTTTCGATATTGATAAAGAGAATCCCAAGTTTGATAGCTTCTTTGATTTCTTCTTCTTGTTTGCCTACGCCACTATAAATGATTTTATAAGGTGGGATTCCTGCTAAAATTGCACGCTTAATTTCTCCCAAAGAGACACAATCTGCACCGCTTTCTAAAGAAGCAAGTTTTTTGACAACGCTTAAGTTGGAATTAGCCTTTAGCGCGTAACAAATGAGTGTTTTTCTGCCACTAAATGCGCTTTTGAATTGATGATAATATTCTTCAATTTTGTCAAAATCGTAAGCAAAAATAGGGGTTTGGTATTCTTTGGCTATCTGCAATAGGATATTTTTATCAAAGTTTCCTTGAAGGGTTGGAATATTGGGTGTTAAGATATTTTTCATAATACTCACTTTTGGTAGAAATTTTTAGGAATTGTAATAAAAAAAATCTTAAATTAGGACATTTTTGCTCTTTTGCTAATGGATAATACCATACCCACTAAAATGCTTGAGGCAAGTATAGAGCTCCCTCCATAGCTTAGAAATGGGACGGCAATTCCTTTAATGGGAATTAAGCCAGAAATCCCAAAGGCATTGATTAAAAATGAAAAGCCCAAAATAATTCCCGCTCCAGAACAAAAAAGATAATACATTGTATTTTGGCAGCGGTTGGCAATTTTTAGGATTCTAAAAATCATTGCCATAAACAAAAGGCTTATGCAAAATAAACCAATAAATCCTATTTCTTCGGTAATTCCCGCTAGAATCACATCTGTATGCACTTCGCTTAAAAATCCAAGTTTGATTAAACCGTTCCCTAAACCTTCCCCAAAGATTCCGCCATTTGAAATAGCATTGAGGGAATGTTGGATTTGATAAGGTTCAGGGAGATTTTCGATGCGTAAAGAATTAGCAATAGATTGTGGAAAAAAGGAAAGTATCATATCTTGTGTTCCAGCCCACCATGCTTTAATGCGTGTTATTCGGTGCGCACTTGTGATAATAACAGAAATAAACAAAACAAAAGCAATAGCTAAAAGATTTACAAAAAGCTTAAAAGAAGAGCCAGCAAAAATCATCATTAATGCCAAAGTGGCTCCAAGTAAGACAATTTGTCCCAAATCATTTTGCAAAATGGCAATTAAATAAACTGCAATCAAAAATACAAAAGCATAGGGCAAAAAGGTAATGAATTCTTCTTTTAGGGATTTAGTTTCTATTAGAGAGAATTTGCGAGAGAAACTCCAAGCCAAAAATACAATAAAGCCTATTTTGAAAAATTCCACAGGTGCTAATGAGAAAAAGGGTAATCGAATCCAGCGTTTCGCACCTCCAGCACTTGTTGCGAGACTTTCTGGCAAGAAATGCATAATAAACATAATAACAATTCCACCAAAAAATAGAAAAAATCCAAGTTTCAAAATAAAATCATCGGGGTTGCATCTTGAGATTCCCCACATGAGTAAAATGCCTAATATTCCAGCAATAAGCTGCCTTAACATAAAATGAAATTCATTGTAATCATAATAAAGAATAGCAAAAGAAGAAAGAGAATAGGAAAAGATAATGCTAATTGTAATGAGACTAGCACTTAATAAAAATAAAGGTTTATCGACCATTGAGAATTTTTCCGATAATATCGACTTTATTAGAACTCATTAGGTGAATTTTTGCTTGAATCTTACATAGATTTTCAAAAAGCCTTTGACTCTTTTCTAATCCTATTTCTAACTCAGTGTTGTTGTGGGAGGCTTTTTCCATAGTTTCTAGCCAAGATTGCGGGATAAAAACTCCCGGAAGTTTATTGTGTAAAAAAAGAGCGGTTTTGTAAGAAGTGATAGGAAAAAAGCCAAAAATCAAAGTGCAGTTTGTAGAAGATTCTTGATTGATTTTATCGCACCATTGTAATAATTCTTGTGCAATGTCCAAATCATAAATGGGCTGCGTGATAATCGCAGAAGCACCATTTTGAATCTTTTCTTGCATTTTTTTATAAAGATTTTCTTTTTTATTAGAGTAGGAATTTAGAACACTAAAAGCGTAAAAAGGTTTAAAATCGCCTTGTATGGGGTGATTGTTGATATCTTTTGCTTGATTTAATTGTTGAATAATTTTGAGCAATAAAAGACTATTTCCTTCAAAAACACCTTTTGCTTGTGGTTGGTTGCCATGCCTTATTGGATCGCCTGTGAGTGCCAAAATAAGTCGCAAATCAAGACTATTCATGCCAATAAGCTCACTTTGAATGGCAAGAGTGTTTCTATCACGCATAGAGATTGTAGTGATACTTGGGAGATTAAAAGCATTTTGTAGTTTAAGGCTTGCTAAAATTGCATTGTGCTTGAGTTTGGCAAGGGGTGAATCGGTGCAAATAAAAGCGTGAATTTTTGAAACAAGATTTTCTTGCTGTAATGCATCAAAAAAGGTATCTAAAGAAAAGCTAGGTGGTGCAGAAAATTCATATGTGAAACATTTTTCATTGCTTTTTAGGATTTGTATAAAATTTTCAATTTTATTCATCTTGTGTGATTTTCGCCCTTATTTTTGCTTAGAATTATAGCATATTCATATTTTTTTGGTATTAAATTTTGCTATAATCTTAGGAGTTTTTAGAGATTATTTTAGGCAGGTAGATATGTTTGGGATTGGTAATAAGCCTAGTGTTTTAGGTGGGACGATGATTATTGCAGGGACAGCAATTGGAGCTGGTATGCTTGCTTTGCCAACAATTTCAGCTGGTATGTGGATTTGGTGGTCATTGGCACTTATGGTGCTTACTTGGCTGATGATGTTGTTTTCTTCACAAGCAATTTTGGAAGTAAATCTTAATTATAAGCCCGGTGCGAGTTTCCATACCCTTGTGCGTGATAATTTGGGTAAATTTTGGAATCTTGTGAATGGATTGAGTGTAGCTTTTGTGCTGTATATTTTGCTTTATGCCTATGTTAGCGGCGGTGGCTCTATGGTGGTGCATACCTTTAATGCTGTTTTTGGCTATGAGCCGCCAAAGATTCTATCAGGATTGCTATTTGCTTTGTTTTTGAGTGGTTGTGTTTGGTGGAGCACTTATTTGGTGGATAGATTTTCAGTGATTATGATTGGGGGAATGGTCATAACTTTTGTTTTTGCTATGAGTGGGATGCTAGGGGAGATAAAGAGTGCTTTTATTCTTGATGTGCAAAATGATGGTAGCAGTTATGGAATCTTTGTGTTTGTGGCACTTTCGACTTATCTTACTTCCTTTTGTTTTCATGCTTCTGTCCCAAGTTTGGTAAAATATTTTGGTAAAGATCCCTTGTCAATTAATAAATGCCTTGTGTATGGGACATTGATTGCGCTTTTTGCGTATGTTATATGGATTGTTGCTTGTGATGGCAATATTATGCGTAGTGATTTTAAATCAGTTATTGCAGCAGGTGGTAATGTGAGTGACTTGATAGAGGCAGCAAGTAGCAATTTAAATGGTTCTTTTTTATTAAGAATGTTGGACGCATTTGCTTTTTTGGCAGTAGCTACTTCGTTTTTGGGAGCTGGACTTGGATTGTTTGATTATATGGCAGATTTATGTGGTTTTGATGATAGCAGGCTTGGACGCACCAAAACAATGCTTGTAACTTTTGCACCACCTATTGTAGCGGGAATGATTTACCCTGATGGATTTTTATTGGCTATTGGGTGGGCTGGACTTGCTGCTACAATATGGTCTGTTATTATTCCTGCATTGTTGCTTAGGGCTGCTCGTCAAAGAAATGATAAACAAGTGCAAAATTATCGAGTATGGGGAGGTAATTTTACAATTTATGGGCTTTTAGTCTTTGGTTGTGTAGTGGGAATATGCCATATTTTATTTGTATTTGAACTTTTGCCGATGTATCAATAATGCTAAAAGAAATATTACAGATTTTTCAATATATTCAAAAATTCCATAAGGATAATTTTGAGGCTTTGAAAATTACATTGGAGTTTTTGCTAGTAGGTAGAAACAAAAATCATCTCAAAGAGATTTTGGCTAAAGATAAAGAGCAAATAGATGAGAGAATACAATTTCATCTTTTGAGCTATGGGCTAAAAGCGACTAGAATTGAAGCCAAAATGAATCGCAAAAAGATTTTAAGAGCTTTATTGGAAATTGAAGTTTCAGTTGAAGAAGTTGAGAGATTTATTCAAGCCATTACACTCCATAAAACAATTTTGAAACTTTATGATTATGCTACGCCTATGGAGGTTAATAGGCTTGTTGCTTTGCTTTTGGATTTGAAAAATGGGGAGAGTGTGTATAATCCTTGTTGTGGTCTTGGGAGTTGGCTTTTTAGTCTAAAGGGTAAAAATTTTCAATATTATGGGGAGGATATTCATAGCAAATTAATTGATATTGCTAGGATATTGGCTGTTTTTATGGGGTTTAAAAATATTCATTTAGAAGTGGCTGATATTTTTAAAGATTCTGCTTTTGGTAAAATAGAAGCAAATAAAGCTTTTTGTTATTTTCCCATAGAGGCAAATTTGAATCTTTGGGGATTTAGAGATGAAGCACTAGAGCCTTTTATCAAGAGTTTTTCAGAAGTGCCTTTTTTGGCTTATACCCTAAAGCACTTTCATCAAAAAGCTGTTTTTATTGTTCGTTCTTTGTTGTTGTATAAGGCTTGTGGAGAGCGTTTGCGGAAGTATCTTATAAAACAAAAATTGCTAGAGGCAATTATAGAATTTCCTAGAAATATTTTTCCTCATCAGATGGAAGATTTTTCTTTGCTTATTTTGTCCAAACAAGAAAACAAAAAAGTCCTTTTTATCAATGCGCAGAATCTTTTTGTCAAAGAAGGTAAATATAATAAATTAATTGATATAGAAATGATTTGTGATTTGTATTTTAGTAAGCAAAATACAGAGATTTCTAGGCTTGTGGCATATGAAAATATCCATTTAGAAAACTTTAAAACCTCTTATTATATCAAAGGGCAAAATGATAAAAAAACATTGAATCTTGCGGAGTTTGTGGAATGTGTTTATAGAGGACAGAGGGTTGAGGTGAAAAAAGATGAGGTTTTGATTGATTGCTATAATGCGGGAATTAAAGATTTTTTGGAATATGGTTTGAGTGAAGAATTTGATGAATTTTCTCCAAAATCCAATCAAAAACGAATTGAACAATTAAAAATCAAGCCCTATGATATTTTGCTCTCCATGCGTGGAATCTCTCCAAAAGTTGCAATTATAGGGGAGGGGATAGGGGATAAAAATATTTTGCCTAATGCAGGGATTTTGGTGTTACGCCCCAAAAATAAAGAGATTGCAAAATCTTTGTATGTGTATTTTCTCTCCAAAGAGGGATTTTTGGCATTGAGCAAGATTTATCAGGACAATCAAGAAAGAATAGGGGAGAGAGAAATTACTAATTTTTTGCTTCCTCAAAATTTTTTGGAGTATCAAGAAAAATTTAATAAACTATTGTTAGAAGGGGAGCAGATTAGAAAACATAGGCAGATGATTAGAAAAATATTAGGATTTTAGGGCAATAAATGTGGTTAAAGCGAGGATGATTATCGTATTTATTGAATATGTTATTGTATTTAGTTGCAATAATAAGGCTCAGCTTTTCTTGTAATCTATTTAATTTAAGATTTTTGGCTAAATAAAACAACCCTAAAATAAGAATCTTAAAAAAAGTTTATAAAATACAGAAATCCCACAAAGAGCCCAAAAGACTCTTTAATGGATTAAAGAAACATACCAGCAATTAAAGTCCCGATATAAGCGACAATGTAGGCAACAAAAGTTGTCATCAAGAAAAGATATACGATATATTTAAACCCTCCAGCTTCTTTGCCAAATACGACAGTGGCAGCAAGACAAGGATTGTAAATCATAATAAACAAAATATAGCCGATAGCCACTTTCAAAGGAATGGTGTTTTTGATAGTTTCCATTAATGCCGAGCTTGTTTCATCGACTTCACCACCAAGTGAATATAAAACTCCCATTGTGGATATGACGACTTCCTTGGCAGCAAGTCCGCTAACTAATGCTACACTCATTTTCCAGTCAAAACCAAGTGGAGCGAAAAGTGGCTCTATGAATTGTCCGGTTTTGCCAAGGTAGCTATTTTCTATTAATTGCTCTTGAAGTTCAAATTCTAAGCTTTCTTTGGCTTCTTGTGTGGTGGCGGATTCTATTTTTTGTGCATAAGATTCTTGTAAATCTTTTTGGAGTGGAAAAGTGCTTGCAAACCAAATGAGAATTGTTGCAGCCAAGATAAAAGTCCCTGCTTTTTTGAGATACATTTTTGCTTTTGTATAGATAGAAAACCATACAAGATTCCAATTTGGAATACGATATTTTGGCATTTCCATTACAAAGGGTTCATCAGCACCTCTAAAAACGCTTATGCGTAAAATTTTTGCCATAATAAGTCCCAAAATAGCCCCCAAAATATAAATACCAAAAAGCCAATTTCCTGCTTGTTCTGCAGGAAAAAACGCACCAACAAAAAGCACATATACAGGCAATCTAGCACCGCAACTCATAAAATTAATAATAAAAAGTGTTAATAATCTATCTTTGCGACTTCTTAGGGTTCTTGTTGCCATAAATGCAGGCACAGAGCAACCAAATCCTGTAACAAGCGGAATAAAGCTTTTGCCATGTAAGCCAAATTTGTGAAAAAAGCCATCAAGCAAGAATGCCACGCGAGACATATAGCCAGTGGTTTCTAAAAGTGCAATACCAAAAAACAAAATAATAATATTAGGCAAAAACAAAATAACTGCACCTACACCACCGATGATTCCATCTGCTAAGAGCGAGGCAATGAGCTCATTAGAGACATTGGCTTTGATTCCATCTCCGATAAAAGCAAAAAACTCCTCAATATACCCCATTGGAATATCGCCGAGCGTAAAAGTAAGCTGAAAGAGAAGCCACATAAGGAATAAAAAGATAGGGATTCCTGCGTATTTGTTGATGAGGATTTTATCTATGGTTTGTGTGTGGTTTCTTTTTTTGTTTTCATAACGCAATGTTTCGGTGGTTAGACCATTTACAAAGGCATTTAAATCTTCTAAGAAAATATCTTCACTAGATTTTGTATTGTAGATGATATAGAGATTGTTTAGGGATTCTTGCAAAATGGGTGAGAGTTCCATCCAAATGGGCTTTTCGTGCAAGAAACTAAATAGCTTTTCATCTTGTTTGAGTAGCAAAATAGCAATATCGCGGTAAGGGAGGTTGAGGGATTGTAGATTTCTGTCGTTTTTGGATTTCAAGAAATCTTCAAGTTTTAGTATTTCTGTTTCGATTTCATTGCTATAAATTCGTTTGTTTGGAAGTAGATTTTGTTTGTGTGTTTGTATAACTAAATCAAGTAATTCATTGAGGTTTTGTTTGGTTTTTGCTGAAATTTGAATACAAGGAATGCCAATGAGATTTTTGAGTTCTTTTTGGTTGATATGCACCCCTTCATTTTCGGCTTCATCGCTCATATTGAGAGCTAAGATTATTTTTTTGGGTAATTCCAAAAGTTGCGCACTAAGAAGTAGATTGCGTTCTAAATTAGTAGAATCCGCTACATTGATAATAATATCATACTCATCACTTTCAATGAAGTTTTTTGTGATTTTTTCTTCTTCTGAATATCCATACAAAGAATAAGTCCCCGGAAGATCTATGATTTGAAATTCGTAACCTTTATAAATTGTTTTTGCTTGTGCCTTTTCTATGGTCACTCCTGTGAAGTTTCCTACTTTCATATTGGAGTGGCAAAGTGCATTGACAAGCAAACTTTTGCCGACATTTGGCTGTCCCACAAGTGCAATTTTGATAATTTTTTCCATTATTGTTTCTCCACTTCAATTGCTTTTGCTTCTTCTGTTCTTAAGATTATGCAACTTCTATCTAATTCTACGAGGATTGTAGAACCTCCCAAAGAAGTTTCTAGTTTTTTAATCGGCTTGGATTTTGCAATTCCAAAGCTAAAAAATCTATCTTTTAATTGTTTATCCACTTTTAAACTCTTGATGATTGCAGATTCTCCATCTTTTAAGTCATTAATGGTCATAAAAATCCTTTTATGAATTATTTTATCTGGTATTGTAAGATTAGTATGCTTGAAATAATATTAAAATTTATTATCATTTATAAAATAATGTTTCTATGATACTTTTTGGATATTTAGGCGAGATTCTTTGTATTTTTAAGTATAATAAATCAAAAATAAAACAAGGATGATTTAAATTATGAAGATTCTAGGCTTTGATATTGGGATTGCCTCGATTGGCTGGGCATTTGTAGAAAATGGGGAATTAAAAGATTGTGGGGTGCGGATATTTACCAAAGCAGAAAATCCCAAAACAGGAGATTCTCTTGCCATGCCACGTAGGGAAGCACGAAGTGTGCGACGGCGACTTGCGCGGCGTAAGGGTAGGTTAGAGACGCTAAAGCGGCTTTTAGCAAAAGAATGGGATTTGTGCTATGAGGATTATATCGCCGCTGATGGTGAGCTACCCAAAGCTTTTATGGGTAAAAATCTTAACAATCCCTATGTGCTACGATATGAAGCATTGCAGAGGCTTCTAAGCAAAGAGGAGCTTGCTAGAGTGATTTTACATATCGCTAAACATCGTGGCTATGGGAATAAGAATGCCAAAATCACAAAGAGTGAGGAGAGTAAAAGAGAGCAGGGCAAGATTCTAAGTGTATTAGCCACAAATGCAAGTGCAATCGCACGCTATCGCACGGTAGGCGAGTATTTTTATAAAGAATTTTGCGAAGTGATTAAGAATCCACAAGGTCTAAGCACAAATGAGCATTACACACAACCCAAAGTGCGAGTGCTAAAGCCCATACGCAATAAAGGCGGAGGATATACAAATTGCATTTTGCAAGAGGATTTGCAAAGGGAATTGTGGTGCATTTTTGAGCATCAAAAGGGCTTTGGATTCCCTATTACACAAGAGTTTCAAGACAAGATTCTAAAAATCGCCTTTTACCAGCGCTCTTTAAAGGACTTTTCGCACCTTGTGGGAAAATGCACATTTTATCCTGATGAGCCACGCGCACCGAAGTTTTCTTTGAGTGCGATAGAGTTTATTGTCAAAGCCAAGGTTATCAATCTGCTTGTTGGTATCGCCAAAGAGAGCGGCGAGGTGTGGGACAAAGAGCAGTGGCGAGAGAGGTTAGATTCTGTGTTTAGTGCGGTGTGTGAGAGGGGGAATCTCACTTTTGCACAAATGCGTAAGATTCTAAAAATCGATGAGAGAATCCAATTTAAAGAGGTGGATTACACAGCTAAGAATCCCGAGAACAAGAAGTTTGTGGAGTTTAAGAATCTCAAAAAATTCTGTGAGATTCTAGGTGCGATAATAGGGGATAGGGCATTGGCAGATTCTATCGCACGAGATATGACGCTTATCAAAGATGAAGAGAAGCTAGCACAAAAACTGCGTGGATATGGCAAATTTAGCCAAGAGCAAATCACGCAATTAAGTGCGTTAAACTTTAGTCATCATATCAATCTAAGCCTTAAGGCATTAAGCGAGATTTTGCCATCTATGCGAGAGGGAATGCGGTATGATGAGGCATGCCAAGAAGCTAAATTACAAGCAAAGCACAATGACAAAAAGAGCAAGTTTTTGCCACCCTTTTGTGAGAGTATCTATGCTGATGAGCTAACAAATCCGGTGGTGTATAGGGCGATAGCAGAGTATCGTAAGATTCTTAATGCTTTGATTGCAAAATATGGAAGTGTGCATAAGATTCACATTGAGCTTACGCGAGATGTGGGAAAAAACTTCCAAGAGAGAGAAAAATACAAAAAAGAGATAGAGAGTAACTATAAAGCAAGGGTGCAGGCTATGCAAGAGTGCGAGAAGCTGGGATTGACACTAAGTGAGGGGAATATCCTGAAATTGCGGCTTTTTATGGAGCAGAATGGAATATGTGTATATAGCGGGAGGAAAATCACTTTAGCAAATCTCAAGGAGCAAGGAGCGTTAGAAATCGACCATATTTTGCCTTATTCGCGAAGTAGCGATGATAGCTATATGAATAAAGTGCTGGTTTTTACAAATGAGAATCAAAACAAGGGCAATAAAACACCCTATGAGGCATTTGGGGGAGATTCTCAAAAATGGGGAGAGATAGAATCTCTAGCCCTTAGGAGCGGGTATCCAAAGAAAAAGGCAAAGCGGATTTTGGACAAGGGCTTTGGAGATAGAGAGGCTGGATTTAAAAGGCGTAATATCGTGGATTCTGGCTATATCGCGCGTTTGATTGCTAACTATACTAAAGAGTATTTGAAATTTTTGCCGCTAGATTCTCATGAAAACACAGCACTTATTGCAGGAGAGAAAGACAGCAAGATTCATGTGGAAGCAGTGAAGGGAATGCTAACTGCGACTATGCGGCATTTTTGGGGATTGGGTAGCAAAAACCGCTATGAGCATACCCACCACGCTGTTGATGCGATTATCATTGCCTATATTAATGCGGCGATGATACAGAGATTCTCACAATTTAGACAAAACCAAGAAAGCTTAAAGGCAAGATTCTATGCTAAAGAGTTAGCAAAAGAGGAGTTTAAGACACAAAGGGCGTTTTTTGAGCCTTTTAGAGGATTTAGGGAGCAGGTGCTAGCAAAAGTGGGGCAAATCTTTGTCTCACGCCCACCAAGGAAGCGGGCAAGAGGGGCGTTGCATGAGGAAACATTTTATTCAATAGATGATAAAAAATTATCCGAGACTTATGGTGGTAAGGAAGGGGTGCAGAGGGCATTGAGCTTAGGCAAAATACGACAGATTGGGACAAAAATCGTGGCAAATGGACCTATGGTGCGTGTGGATATTTTTAAGCACAAAAAAAGCGGGAGATTCTATGCTGTGCCTATTTATACGATGGATTTTGCCCTTGGAATCTTGCCTAATAAGGCGGTAGTGAGTGGAAAAGACACAAAAAGCAAAGTGATTAAAGATTGGCTAGAGATGGATTCTAACTATGAGTTTTGTTTTTCGCTTTTTAAAGATGATTTGATAGAGGTGCAGAAAAGAGATATGGAAAAGCCAGAATTGGCGTATTTTGTGTCTTTAGATGCATCAGATGGGAGGATTAAGGTTAGACATCATTGCAATGATATTACGAAGATTAATGAGAATCAAAAGAATCTTTTTAGCGAAGCCATAGAAAAAGAGGTGGTGGGTAGGGGAAGCATTCAAAAT
The DNA here is from genome assembly GCF_900638355.1 of Helicobacter pullorum. Classification (GTDB taxonomy): domain Bacteria; phylum Campylobacterota; class Campylobacteria; order Campylobacterales; family Helicobacteraceae; genus Helicobacter_D; species Helicobacter_D pullorum. Next base: position 699,576 of record NZ_LR134509.1, read on the forward strand.
CTCAAAGTCTTTAAAAAATACAAAGTTTCGCCGCTAGGGGAGATAAAAGAGGCAAAATATGAGCCAAGGCAGCCTATCGCCCTCAAGACTTCTCCTAAGAAACATCGGAAGCAAAATAATGCACAATGAAAGATAATAAGGAGATACAATGGGCTATGATGAGGCATTTAAAAATGTCATCATATCAAGTAGAGCAAAACTTAGCCTGCAAGATAATCATTTGGTAATAGCGGGAAATGATGAGGTGGCAAAACTCTATATCAAGGATTTGCATTGTGTGGTGCTAGAAAGCCCTCAAATCACGATTACCCAAGCACTTTTGAGTGCATTAGCAGAATCTAAAGTGCTGGTGCTTACCTGTGATAGGACACATGCTATCAATGGAGTTTTCACACCATTTTTGGGGCATTTTGCCAATGCACAAGTGGCAAGAGAGCAAATCGCTGTGAGCACAGAATCTAAGGCAAAGCTTTGGCAGCAAATCGTGCAAAATAAAATACATAATCAAGCTTCTGTGCTGCAATCTTGTGGCTATATCACAGAAGCAACGGAGTTGGCGAGAATGTGTGAAAAAGTAGAGGCAGATGATGCTAGTAATGTCGAGGCGAAGGCGGCAGCATTGTATTTTAAGACGCTTTTTGGGATAGGGTTTTCACGCAAAGCCAAACACAAGATTCACAATGCCTTGCTAGATTATGGCTATGCTATCGTGCGGAGCTGTGTAATCCGTAGTGTGTGTATGAGTGGGCTACTCACTTGGAGTGGGATAAAGCATAGTAATCAGTTTAATCAATTCAATCTCTGTGATGACATTATCGAGGTGTTTCGTCCTTTTGTGGATAGATGTGTGCTTGGGCTTTTGGAATCTAGGGGTAAAGATGGCGATTATGCGGTGGTGTGTGATTTGAGCGAGTTAGATTCTAAAAGCTATCTAGAGACTATGACTAAAGAGGACAAAAGGGCACTCATTGAGAATCTACAAAGTGAGGCAAAGGTGGGAGAGCAGAGTTTCCCGCTAAGTCGAGCGATAAACCACTATGTGCAGCGGTTTAAAAATGCTTTGTTGTATGGGCAACCATTGGTGGTGGTTTGTATGGAGTAGGGTATGGTGGAGGATAAGTTTATGCGGGTGCTGGTGATGTTTGATTTGCCTACTAAGACTAAGAAAGATAGGCAGACAGGCACGAAGTTTCGTAATAATCTTATTAAGCTTGGCTTTTTTATGATGCAATTTAGCGTGTATATGCGAATCTGTAAGGGTAGTGCATCTGCAAAAGCCGCTATCAATAATGTGAGGAAGTTTGTCCCGCCAAGGGGGAGTATCCGCTGTCTTATCATCACAGAGAAGCAGTTTGATTCTATGGAGATTTTGCTAGGTGGGGTGGGATTCAATGAGATGATGAATGATCCAAAAAATCTCGTGCTTTTTGGGTTTGATGAGAAAAAGGGAGAGTATGTGTATGCGGATAATGATAAAGATAGCGATGAAGAGAAGTTGTTGCAAACAAAATCAAAGAAAACAAGAAATATACAAGGAAGTTTATTTGAGTTTTGAAGATAGAATGGTGCGCTACTTAGGATAATATGTGTAGAATAGTAACAATATAGGGAATATAAAAAACAATAAAATGTGAAAAGTATTATGTAATATAAAGTAAAAAAGTCTTGGCAAAAAGGGATTTTTGGAGGTTTTTAATCTCACACCCTGCACCTTTACTCCTAGTACTGCCAAGAAATACTAGGTAGGTTTATTTTAGTCCCTTTTTAAATCTTCTTTTGCTATTGTAGCATAAAATCCCAATTTTTTGGTCTATTTTAGCATAGAAAGATTTAAAAAGGGACTAAAACTAAAGAACATTGAGGAGGGCTTCCAACTCTATTTTAGCATAGAAAGATTTAAAAAGGGACTAAAACAAGAATATCAGTATTTGTTTTAGAATCCTTATTTTAGCATAGAAAGATTTAAAAAGGGACTAAAACGAAAAAGAAATCGAGCGTTCTTCGCAAGAAATTTTAGCATAGAAAGATTTAAAAAGGGACTAAAACATACCAAGAATATCGCTATCATAAACCTTTATTTTAGCATAGAAAGATTTAAAAAGGGACTAAAACCACAAGCGCTATCTTGGTCGTTTCCTTAAAATTTTAGCATAGAAAGATTTAAAAAGGGACTAAAACCAAGACCTGATACAATAGGACGCTGACCCAATTTTAGCATAGAAAGATTTAAAAAGGGACTAAAACTGTTGATGTTCAAAAACCTATTTCAAGAGAATTTTAGCATAGAAAGATTTAAAAAGGGACTAAAACCACAAACGATATCTTGGTCGTTTCCTTAAAATTTTAGCATAGAAAGATTTAAAAAGGGACTAAAACCACAAACGATATCTTGGTCGTTTCCTTAAAATTTTAGCATAGAAAGATTTAAAAAGGGACTAAAACGACAGCGACGATAGTCCTGTTAATGCTGACATTTTAGCATAGAAAGATTTAAAAAGGGACTAAAACATCATAGTTTTTTAATTATGCTTGAGAATGATTTTAGCATAGAAAGATTTAAAAAGGGACTAAAACCGATGTTGTAAGTAATGTTTATGAGCGTGGATTTTAGCATAGAAAGATTTAAAAAGGGACTAAAACTCCTGTTGGTGCTACGACTCCGGAAACTGCATTTTAGCATAGAAAGATTTAAAAAGGGACTAAAACACAATTGGACGCACAATTCATATCAATTCTATTTTAGCATAGAAAGATTTAAAAAGGGACTAAAACCGCACATTTCAGAAACAATTAAGTCTCTTTATTTTAGCATAGAAAGATTTAAAAAGGGACTAAAACATTGTCTTGTTGGAAAAGTTCCCGTTTCTAATTTTAGCATAGAAAGATTTAAAAAGGGACTAAAACCGTTATGAGGAATTTATTCAAAGAGAATTTATTTTAGCATAGAAAGATTTAAAAAGGGACTAAAACCGGTATGAGGAATTTATTCAAAGAGAATTTATTTTAGCATAGAAAGATTTAAAAAGGGACTAAAACGAGGTTCCAGCTGGTGAGCATAAAGCATTTATTTTAGCATAGAAAGATTTAAAAAGGGACTAAAACTGAACTCTCAACTCCATCAGTATAGCGACGATTTTAGCATAGAAAGATTTAAAAAGGGACTAAAACTTCTAGTGTTGAAAATATTGATGATGAAACATTTTAGCATAGAAAGATTTAAAAGAACCGAAGCTTCAAACCATTACTTTATTGTTTTTGATATAATTTAGGTTTTTTAAAATATTTTAAATGATGTAGTTTTTGATTACTATAAGATAGGTTTGCTATATTTATATTTTGGATTTGTGCGATAAGCTAATGTGTGGTGAAAAATTAAGAGTTTTAGATTGTCTTATCTTTTGGGGTTTTTCGTAATTTAGACTAAAAAATCAAGGATAACACACCGCAAGATTCAAACATATTTTTTAAGAATTGAAGGAAAAATCATGGTATATACTACTTTTTACCAAAGTCCTATTGGTACAATACTTTTAGCAAGCAAAGATAATAAGCTTATAGGTTCTTGGATAGAAGGGCAGAAATATTATTTAGGAAATCTTAAGGAATCTACACAAGAAAAAGACGATGAACCTATCTTATTGCAAACTAAAATATGGTTAGACAGGTATTTTAATGGAGAACAGCCTCATACTTTTGAATTAGACTTGGCACCTAATGGAAGTGTGTTTGCCACAAATGTGTGGAATATACTATGTCAAATTCCTTATGGAGAAGTCATCACATATGGAGACATAGCAAAAAAAGTAGCACAAATAGCACACAAAGATACGATGTCAGCCCAAGCTGTTGGTGGGGCAGTGGGGCATAATCCTATTTCTATTATTATCCCTTGTCATAGGGTTGTAGGTACAAATGGGAGTATGACGGGTTATGCAGGAGGAATAGAGAAAAAAATACAGTTATTGCAACACGAAGGCGTGAATCTTAAATCCCTGCAAATCAAAAGATAAACCATTTTACATAATTTTTGAGAATTTATAAATGTTTGGCGAGTAAAATCAGACTTTGGGCTAATTTAAAATAATAATTTTAAGATATTTGGGTATTATTTTAGAGATAAAATTTGCAAATAAAAAGATAAATTTATGCAATAAGGCATTGTGTAGGATTGCAAGATATATAAAGCTTGAGTTTTGATGAAGAAAGTCTGTATTGATTTTGTAAATGTAGAAGATTTTGTGGTGCAGGATTTAAGAAGTAAAGGATAAAAGAAATTTAGAGGGGGTTTGAAGGTTGAAAGAAATTGCTTTGGAAAATGTTTGAGTTTCTTGGTGTATTTGCAAGAAAGATTGAAATCTAAAAATATATTCAAGAGGGCTTAAAAGGAGTAAAAATGGAAGTTGTGAGTATAAATATACCTATTGCTGTGATGTTTATTGCTTATTCTGCATTAATGCTATTTATTGGTTTTTATTTTTATAGGCAAAATAAAAGCACCGAGGATTATTTCCTTGGTGGTCGCTCAATGGGTCCTGTGGTTTCTGCTCTGAGTGCTGGAGCTTCAGATATGAGTGGGTGGCTACTTATGGGTTTGCCCGGGGCATTGTATGTGAGTGGGTTTGTGGATAGCTATATTGCCATAGGGCTGACAATTGGGGCGAGTTTGAATTGGATTTTTGTCGCTAAGAGGCTTAGAATCTACACAAGCGTGGTGTCAAATTCGCTGACTATTCCGGATTATTTTGAGACGCGATTTAGTGATGATAAACATATTTTGCGTGTGGTTTGTGCTGCAGTTATTCTTATTTTCTTTACCTTTTATGTTTCATCTGGGCTTGTGAGTGGGGCGAAACTTTTTGAGGAAGTTTTTGGCATAAGGTATGATTATGCCCTTACTACTGGGACTTTTATCATTGTGGCTTACACCTTTTTGGGTGGATATAAGGCGGTTTGTTGGACGGATATGATTCAAGGTTTGCTGATGATATTGGCACTTGTGGTGGTGCCAATTGTGATGTTTTTGCAGCTTGGGAGTTTTAAGGAGGTGGCTTCTTATATTGCGCATTCGGATGAATCTAGCAAAAAAATCGTTCAAATTCAAAATGATATTCCAAATATTTTAAAAAATATCAAAAGCGTAGAATCTCAAGCAAAGATACAAGTGCTAATTGAAAGCCTTAATGAAGCGCAAGATAGAAGCATTAGCTCTGCTAAGCTTGATGAAAAGCTCAAAACGGATTTGCAGATTCAAGCATTTTTTAACAATGATTTAAGCACAGCAATATTTTCAAGGGATTTTGCAAAAAGGCTTAGTGAGGCTTTGGGGGCTAATGACTTTGCTAGGCTTGGAAATCTTCTTGCTGCTTGGCAACACATTCCTTTTGTGGCAAAGGATCGTTTAAGTTGGCTTAGCGGCGTTTCACTTGTGGGGATTATTTCGGCACTTGCGTGGGGGCTTGGGTATTTTGGGCAGCCTCATATTTTGGTGCGATTTATGTCAATCCGCTCAACTAAAGATATTCCCGCAGCGACTTTTATCGGTATAGCTTGGATGGCGATTTGTCTTATTGCTGCTTGTTTTATTGGTATGCTTGGCGTGGCGTATGTTAATAAATTTAATCTTTCTTTGCAAGATCCCGAGCGTATTTTTATTGTGATGTCCCAACTGCTATTTAACCCTTGGATTGCTGGAATCTTGCTTAGTGCGATTTTGGCGGCGATTATGAGCACGGCTAGTTCGCAGTTGCTTGTCTCTAGCTCAACGATTGCAGAAGATTTTTACAAAAAGATTTTCAAGCAAGAAGCCTCAGAAGCAATGGTATTAAGGTTGGGCAAAGTCGGAGTGCTTGTAGTGGCACTTATTGCCTTTGTTATCTCCACGGATAAAAATTCTAGTGTGCTAAGCATTGTGGCTTATGCGTGGGCTGGGTTTGGAGCAAGTTTTGGTTCAGTAATGCTTTTCTCGCTCTTTTGGAGTAGAATGACAAGAATAGGTGCGATTGCTGGAATGATTAGCGGTGCGGTTGTTGTGGTGGCTTGGAAACAGCTTTTTGCCGATACAGGTGTGTATGAGATTATTCCGGGATTTGTGGTGGCATCTTTGGCGATTATTATTTTTAGTCTTGCAAGCAAAGTGCGAGATGGCACCAAAGCTGCCTATAACAAAATGCTAGAAAATCTCTAAGATTGGGAGTAAGTTTGCCATAGAATCTTACTTGATAGCTTTGAGTAGGGCTATCACAGCCCTATCACGCCAACCCTCTGCTTAGAATATGTAGAATCTAGGGCAATCTCTATCATCGCTATTGCATAGTCTGCATAGCTTATCTTAGATTCGCCCTTGCTATTTACCTTAAATTCTTCGCCGATGATTTTGTATTTGCCACTTTTTGGTGCATCTGGGATAAATACCGCTGGTGGGCTGACATACACCCAATTTAGCCCTTGTGTATTGCGTAATACTGCTAAACCCTCTGTTTCAGCTCTTGCTATGGGGATATATTCTTTTGGGAAATCTGGCGTATCCATAAGCATAGTTGTATGACTTGTATCCATATACAGACTACCTGCACCGCCCACTACTAAGAATTTCGCACTATTGCCTGATAGAATCTGCACCAAATGCTCCATATGGGCTTTGTGTAAGCTAAGATTTTGCCACTCACCAAAGGCATCGATTATCACATCAAAGCCTTGCAAATCGCTAGATTCTAAGGTAAAAATATCTTTTTGCACCACGCACACTTTGCTATCAAATCGTGCTTTACTAGAATCTCGCACAAAGGCACTAACCTCTAAGCCCTTATTTATGGCTTCCTCTACGATTAACTTCCCTGCTTTGCCATTTGCGCACAAAACTGCTATTTTCATAGTCTATCCTTTATAATAAATTTTGCTTTTAAAAAGCACATTGGAATGATAATAGAGTAAGTTGTAAAATTAAAGTAGGAATAATTTTGTAATGTAGTAGTATTTTTAATACTATTGTGTAAATATAGAGTTTTATTGATAAAAATTTTTCAAAATTTTAGAATATCATAGAGAGGTTTTATGAAAATTTGCTAGAATCTAAGCATAACTTCATAAAGGAATTATTATGACAAAATATCATTCACCTTGTCCGATTGAGACTACACTTAATCTCATCGGCAATAAATGGAAATTCCTCATTATCCGCGATTTATTAAGCGGGACAAAACGCTTTGGAGAATTAAAGAAAAGTATTTCAGCAACCAAAAATCAAACCATTTCACAAGCAGTTTTGACACAGAACTTGCGAGAGCTAGAAGAGGCAAAGATCCTCACGCGTAAAGTCTATGCAGAAGTCCCACCAAGGGTGGAATATGCCCTAACGCCACTAGGGGAAAGCTTGAAAGAGATTTTAGAATCTCTTGCTATGTGGGGCGAAAAATACAAAAATAAAGAAAATCTAGTCTAAAGCAAAATGAACTTTATTGCAAATTAGTATTTTCTCCCTAAGATTCCTTGTGCTTTTTTAACCATAGAGAGATCAATTACATTTCCTTCGAAATTAAAAGGCTCTCCCTTGTGGATTTTGGCTAGTCTTAAAATTTCTTTTGCCCATTCAATTTTTTCTTCCCCTTGTGCAAAGATTGCATTGATGGTGGTAATTTGATTGGGATAAAAGGTCAAAGAGCCTCCAAAACCCATAGAATAAGCAGATTCCATATTTGCTTTTAGCTTAGAAATATCGCGTGTGTTGGGGAAAACTCGGTTGATTGGAGGCAAAAGATTGTAGATTCTACTTGCTAGAGCGATTTGCACGCGAACATAGTTGAGTGCAAAATCTTTGCCTTCCCCATCTTGAAGTCCCAAATCCAAAATCATATCAAATGCGCCAAATGCAAGTTGTTTTACGCAAGGCATAGAAGCTGTGAGGTTGATATTTTGGACTCCCCAAGCACTTTCAATAAGAAGTATCAAAGGGATTTCTCCAATAGCATTTAGCACAGCTTCAATATGTGCCTTTTGCTCGGCTTTTGGGAGCATTATCCCATAAAGATTTGCTAGCCCCATTTGGTTTAAAAAAGCCATATCCTCTGTAAAAAAATCGCTTTGTGCATCATTAATGCGGATAAAGAATTTTTTGTTTGGATTTGCTTTGCTAAATGAAAGTATATTTTTGCGTCCTGTGGGTTTTTGTTCTGGAGTAACAGAATCTTCTAAGTCAAAAATGATTGCTTCAGCACCACTTTGAAAAGCTGATTCAAAATTTTCGATTTTAGAGGCAGAGACAAAGAGGAAGCTTTTGGCTCTTGGGAAGTCATGTGGCAAAGTAGAATGAGGCATTTTGTATTCCTTTGAAGTAAAGATTTTGTTTAAAAGTAGCTAAGATTATAACAAAAATACAAAAAATAATTAGAGTTTTTGAAAAATTTAGATGTTTTTATTTTGATTTTTGAAGTGAAAGTGTGAAAATGAAATAAATCATATTGCAAGTTTGAAAAGCGGGGTCATTGGATGAAATGAGCCCCTATGGATTCTTCTCTTTTGAGTGCAGATTGTATGATGTTTTTTGCAGTTAAAAGGCGGAGTTTCAAAAGTCTGCCTATCCCACTTTGTAGCATTACTTCTACTCCACCTAAAGCTTCATTTAAGCCACTTTTTTTGCGGATAATGCCTACTTTATTCCACATAAGATTGCGTAAGAGTGCTTTGAGATTTTCATCTTGTTCTTTGTGTAGAGGTTGTGTGTGGAGGGGAAATTCTCTTGCTTTAAAATCAAAGTTTTTATTTAAAATATCTTGTGTAGCCCGACGCGAGAATACAAGCCCTTCTAAGAGTGAATTAGAAGCAAGTCGATTGGCTCCATGGACGCCAGTGCAAGCACATTCGCCAACAGCATAGAGGTTTTGCATGCCCAAAACTTTGCCATCTTTGTTGGTTTCAATTCCCCCCATACAATAATGAAAAGCGGGAGAAATAGGGATTTTGTTGTTTGGAACTTCATAGCCTACAAGATTGAGATTCCTAGCGATATTTGGGAATCTTTGGTAGAAAAAATCTTTTGAAAAATTACTTAAATCTAAATAAACTTCTAATTCTTCAGATTTTGCATTAGGGTATTGTTTTTGGAGTTTGAGTTTATAATCAAAAATAGAACGCGCTACCTTATCTCTAGGTGCAAGCTCGCCTTTGTCGTCATAATCAAATAAAAATCTTTTCCCCCAAAAATCTACAATATAAGCCCCTTCGCCCCTTAATGCCTCACTAAGAAGCATTTTTCTAGCATGAGGAGTTTTGACAAATACGGTTGGGTGAAATTGCAGCATTTCCATATCTTTGAGTTTTAGCCCATTTTCTAAAATCATTCCATGTAATTCACTAGAGATGGTATAAGCATTTGTGTGGTATTCAAAAAGCGCTCCTACTCCGCCACTTGCTAAAATAACATTTTTTGCATAAAGATTGTAATTTCCTCTTTTGGTTAGCACACTTACACCGCAACAATGATCATCATCGATTAACAATTCTGTAACGGTTGCATTTTTCCACAAAGTATGAGTAATTTGCGAGATGAGGTGGCTATGGATTACTCTTCCTGTGCAATCTCCACCAGCATGAATTATTCTTGAAGTGCTATGTGCGGCTTCTTTGGTGAAGAGCAAGTTTCCGCTTTCATCTCTATCAAAAGGCGTATTTTTGGCAATCAAATCTTCCAAAACCTCTAAACTTTCTTGACTAAGTGTCGTTACAGCATTTTCATCACACATTCCTGCACCAGCTTTTAGTGTATCTTTGATGTGCAGAGGGATATCTGCTTTGTCTTTTGCAACAGCGATTCCGCCTTGTGCATAGAAGGTATTGCATTCCCAAGGTTGATCTTTGCAAAGAATAAGAACTTTGAGATTTTTAGGGAGATTCAATGCTGCATACAAACCAGCAATCCCAGCCCCTACAATAATAACATCATATTGCATAAGAATCCTTATTGTGTTTGCTCACTTTTGGGATTGAAAGGGTCATCTTTAAATCCGCAGCCAGTTAGTGTAAAAATTCCAAGATATGCTATAATTGCCAAATGAAAAAAGTATCTGAAGTTTTGTCTCATCTCTTTAGTGATCCTTGCTATGAAAAAATTTACTTAAATCAACAAATTCAGCATTTTATCACAATGTTGCCTTTGAGTGTGCGTAATGGGATTAAGTTTTTTTATTTCAAAAACCACACGCTTTTTTTTGTTTTGAAACACCCCTGCTTTAAGCAAGAATTTGATTATAAACTAACAATTATAAAGCAGTTATTAAAGCAATACCAAAAAGAAAAAGAAAAACTCTTAGAAATACAAAATTTGAAGGCTTTTGTGGGGCATAATGTTTATGAAAAATCTTTAGAGATTTCACAAGAGATTCCTCAATATTCGTATGGGGAGCTTTCTAGTGGAGATTTTATCAATCTAGCAAAGAATCAAGAGATTTATGGAATCTTTGAGAGAATTAAAAATCTCATTAAAAGCAATCAATAATGACAGAAGCCAAACCTTTGCCATTAAATGAAGCTTTGGCAGCAACGCTAAAAAAACTTCCTAATAAAAGTGGTGTGTATCATTATTTTGATAGCGAAGGAAGATTGCTTTATATCGGCAAAGCTAAGAATCTCAAAAATCGCATAAAAAGTTATTTTAGATTTACTCCAAATCTTAGTGTGGCTCCAAATTTGAGTGCTAGAATCTCGCAAATGGTTTCGCAAATTGCTTCTATGCGTTATATTGTGGTAGAAAACGAAAACGACGCACTAATTTTGGAAAATTCTTTGATTAAGCAATTAAAGCCAAAATACAATATTCTTTTGCGTGATGATAAGACTTATCCTTATTTGTGTGTGGATATTTCAGAGGATTACCCTCGTATTTTATTGACTAGGAAGGTTTTTAAAAGTCAGAGTATTCATTATTTTGGACCTTATTCAAGTGGAGGAAGAGATTTGCTAGATTCTCTTTATGAAACTTTTCCTTTAGCACAAAAAGAAAGTTGTCTCAAAGGCAAAAAAGCTTGTCTTTTTTATCAAATTAAACGATGTTTAGCTCCTTGTGAGGGCAAAATAAGCAAAGAGGATTATAGGAAAATTTTAGAACAAGCCCTAGAATGTATCCAAAATCCCAAAAAAATTTTAGCCATTTTGGATAAAAAAATGCAATTTTTATCAGAAAATTTGCGGTTTGAGGAAGCAATGGTGCTACGCGATAGAATTGCAAAAATCAAGCAAATTAGTCCTTTATCGGGCGTGGATTTTGCAAGAATGGAGGACTTGGATATTTTTGCATTGGAGATTGAGGGGAATAAAGGCGTTTTGGTTAAGTTTTTTGTGCGTGGGGGTAGGGTGGTTTCTAGTGCAAGCAATGTAATTAAGAGTCAATATGAATTAAACATTGAGGAAATTTATACGCAAAGTTTGATTAATTATTATAGTGGTGAAATTTTAATTAAACCAAAACAGATTCTTATTCCTTATGACTTAAAAGAAAAAAAAGATGAGTTGGAGCAATTTTTGTATCAGAAATTGCACAAAAAGATTCCAATTCATTGTCCAAAAAGTGGAGACAAAAAACAGCTTTGTAACCTTGCTTTGAAAAATGCTAAAGAAAGCTTAAATCTAAACCTTACTGCTAGTGAGGAAATACTGCTTGATATTCAAAAACTTTTTGGGCTACAAAATATGCCTTATAGAATCGAGATTTTTGATACTTCACACCATAGAGGCAAGCAGTGTGTGGGGGCTATGGTTGTTTATGATGAGAGGTTTATCAAAGAATCTTATCGGCATTATTTGCTAGAGGGGAGCGATGAATATTCGCAAATGAAGGAAATGCTGCAAAGACGCATTGAGAAGTTCAAAGAAGAAGTTCCACCGGATTTGTGGGTGCTTGATGGGGGAGTTGGGCAAATTAATCTTGCAAAAGATTTGCTAAATAGTGCGGGAGTGAATTTGGAGGTGGTGGGAATCTCTAAAGAGAAGCTAGATTCTAAAGCCCATAGGGCAAAAGGGGCGGCATTAGATATTTTGCGTGATGAAAAAGGGCAGGAATATCGCTTAAAGAGCAGTGATAAGCGATTGCAGTTTTTGCAGAAATTGAGAGATGAAGCGCATCGGTTTGCTATCACATTCCATCAAAAACAAAAGCAAAAAACAATGCAGCAAAGTAAAGTTTTGGAAGTCAAGGGTGTAGGTAAGGCGATACAAAAAAGATTATTGGCTTATTTTGGAAGTTTTGAAGGGATTAAAAAAGCAAGTTTAGATGAGCTAGAGAAGATCTTATCTAAAGACTTGGCAAAGAGTGTTTATGATAAAATGCAACACAATTTAGAATGAAGGAGAAAAATAAAGATGTCTTTTGATGAATTTTTTAGTCATTTGAAAGCAAGGTTATATAGAAAAGTTTATTATAATCTTTTTTTGAAGCATTATAGAAAGTATAAAAATGCGAAGTTATCAGATGAGGAGTTTTTCAAGCAACAACATAAACGCATTTTTGGCTATACTCCAGATTTTAAAAATCCTCAAACTTTCAATGAGAAAATGATTCATAGAATCCTTTATGATAGAAATCCTATCTATACCGCATTGGCAGATAAACTTAAAGCAAGAATTTATATTGCAATGAAACTTCACAATTATTCTCTAGCTAAAGCTTTAATTGGTGGGGGGGGGGGGGCAATAATTCTATAAATAATAATCCATTTTCACAAGCCCCTCAAGATTTAACACAATCTAAGATATTTTTAGAATCTTATCCGTCACTTTTATTTCAGCCTCTTAATTCTTTGAGGCAATTGCTTTTTGAAACAAATTCTTGTCCTTTTTTGCCAAAGCTTTATGCTATTTATAAAAATGTTGATGAGATAGATTTTAGTGTTTTGCCTGATTCTTTTGTGTTAAAAACTAATCATGATAGTGGTAGGGTAGTGGATTGTTCCAGACAAAAATGAGTTTTTGAAAGATAGCAAAGTATTTAAAAAAGCTATGGAAAAACTTACCAGGCATTTAAAAACAAATTATTACTCCCGTTTTAGGGAATACCATTACAAAGATATAGAGCCTTGGTTATTTGCAGAAGAATTGTTGGGTAGATTTAAAGATAATGCAAGTAAGAGTAGCAAGAATAATTTTAAACAAACATTGCAAAGTTTTGAAATCCCTGATGATTATAAATTCCATTGTTTTGGAAAAGAAATTTTTGTGCAAGTAGATAGGGATAGATTTACCAATCACACACGAACGATATTTAATGATAAGTGGGAGAAAATGTCTTTTTCTTATTGCTATAGAAATTGTTTGGAGGAAATACCAAAGCCAAAGCATTTTGAGGAAATGAAAGAGGTTGCAAGAATATTGAGTGAAGATTTCGCAATGATTCGTATTGATATGTATCATTTTAGAGAATGTTTTATCATTGGTGAATTGACTTTTGCTCCAGAGGCTGGAAAAGGAATTTTTACACCTAGGGAATGGGATAAGAAATTTGGAGATTTGTGGAAATTAAGATAAGAAGATTTATCTTAATTTTTAATTGAGGCATTTTGCCACAAAAAGCGTGCAGACATTTGCCGAAAAAGATTTTGTATAGAGGGGTTCAAAGCCGCTTTCTTGAAGTTCTAAATTGAGCTTCTTTGCAGTCAAAAATTCTTCAATAGAATCGGGCAAATATTTGTAAGCACGATAGTTTTTGGAGATAATTCCGCCCACAAAGGGTAAAATGTTTTTGGTGTAAAATCCCATAAATTGCTCTAAGATTCCGGGATTTTCACACTTTGTAAATTCCAAAATTACTAAAATCCCATCTTTTTTTAACACTCTTGCAAATTCTTCTAGTGCTTTTTTGCGTTCTACCACATTGCGGATTCCATAGGCAATAGAGAGAATATCAAATTCGTTGTTTTGGAATGGCAAATTAGTTGCTTCACATTGCATAAAATGGATATGGGGGAATTTTTTTTGAGCCACTTCTAGCATTCCACTGCTTGGGTCTGCACCAATGATTTTGTGAATCTTAACTCCATTAGCGTTTTTTTGCCAATGGCTTATCATATCGCCTGTCCCACAAGCGACATCAAGGATATTGAGGGAATTTAAAGAATCTTTTGGTAGATTTTTGAATGCAAGATTGCAAGCTTTTTTTCGCCAAGAAATATCAATTCCACAACTCATTACGCGATTTGCCAAATCATAACTGCTAGCAATTTCATCAAACATTGAGATGATTTTTTGTTGTTTATTGTTCATTTTGTCTCTTTAGGGATAATTTTGCAAGTTCTAGCCATGCTTCTAGGCTTTCAATCTGGGCTTGTGTAGCTTGTGTGGAAGTGCCTCCATAGGAATTGCGACTATTCATCGAAGCCATTAAATCAAGGGATTTATGGGCTTCTTGTGGAATTTTGGAATCCACACTGCAAAGCTCTTGTATGCTTAATTGACTTAAGTCTTTATTGAGGCTTTCTGCATAAGCGACAGCTTTGCCGGTAATATGGTGTGCTTCTCTAAAAGGAATATTGCAGTTTTGCACCAAAAAATCCGCCAAATCCGTAGCAGTTAAATGCCCTTTTTGGCAAGCTTTTTGCATTTCTTTGGGATTTATTTGCATGGTTTTTAGCAAGTCATTTAAGATTCTTAGTGAAATCTCCAAAGTCTCAAAGCTGTCAAAAACGCCCTCTTTATCCTCTTGTGTATCTTTATTGTAAGCAAGAGGTAAGCCCTTCATTGTCGTTAGAAGACTAAAAAGATTCCCATAAACTCTACCGCTTTTGCCTCTAAGTAGTTCTGGGACATCTGGATTTTTCTTTTGGGGCATAATAGAGCTTCCTGTGGAATATGCATCGCTTAGAGTAATAAACCTAAACTCATAGCTACTCCACAAAACAAGCTCTTCTGCCATTCTTGAAATGTGCATAGCAATGAGGCTTGAATCATAGAGAAAGTCCAATGCAAAATCCCTATCACTAACACTATCTGTGGCATTGAGTGTGGGGGCAGTGAATCCCAAAGCTTTTGAAGTATAAAACCTATCTGTTTGATAAGGTGTTCCTGCTAATGCTGCACTTCCTAGGGGGCAATAATTATTCCTCTTAAAAGAGCTTTCAAGGCGTTCAAAATCGCGCATAAACATACAGATATACGCACACATTAAAAATCCAAAATTCACAGGTTGTGCATGTTGGAGATGAGTCATTCCGGGTAATATTGTTTTTGTGTGAAGTTTTGCAATTTCAAGTAGAGTTTGGATAAGCGTCAAAAGCAAGGAGCGAATTTTTTGGTTTGAATTGAGCACAAAAAGTCTAAAATCCAATGCAACTTGATCATTTCGGCTTCTTGCTGTGTGGAGTTTTTTGCCTACTTCTCCGATAATTTCTATTAGTCTTTTTTCTATTGCCATATGAATATCTTCATCGCTAATATCAAAGATGAATTTTTCATTTTCTATTTCTTCTTGAATTTGCTCTAATCCTTCACAGATTTTTTGGGATTCTTCTTGAGTTAAGATTCCACAATGGCTAAGCATTTTGGCGTGAGTTTTGGAGCCTAGAATATCTTGCTTGTAAAGTTTTTTGTCAAATGGCAAAGAGGCATTAAAACGCTCTAAAATTTCAGAGGCATTTTCCTGGAATCTGCCACCCCATAATTTTTTATTTTTCATTGTGAAAACCTTTGGATTAGAATGGCTTTAGAATTACTAAAATGCTAATGAGAATTAAAGCAATTGTAGGAACTTCATTGTAGATTCTAAAGAATTTCCCATTTTTATGGCAATTATCATTTTTAAAGGCTTTTAGATAATAAAAAAGGCTAAAATGGTAAGCTATTAAAATAATCACTAATAAGATTTTAGCATGTAGCCAGCCGCCTTCTGTAAGCAAACTTGGTTGGAGAGCTATTAGCCAAATTCCTGAGAGTAGAGTGCAAATAATTGCAGGATAGCCAATAAAATTATAAAGCTTTTCTTCTTGAATCTTAACAACCTCGCAAAAGCCTTTATTATCCTTATGTTCTGCATGATATACAAAAAGACGCGGTAGATAAAAAAGCATTGCCATCCAGCTTACAAAAGAAATGATGTGAAAAATCTTGACATAATAATAAACCATAAGAACACTCCCTAAAAATTTCATAGAATGTAAAATTAAATGTGAAATTGTAGCAAAACAGACTTAAATATGTGAAAAAATTAATTATCTTTTTTGTATAATCTTTGATTGAAATAAATTTTATTTTGTTGTTTTTTAAGGATTTTATTGACTTCTTTATTTTTTGGTTTAGATATTGAATTTATTAAAAATGCTATCCCAACTTTTATAGATGCTTTATGGCTAACTTTGCATTTGTCTTTTTTTGGAATCTTATTTTCTATCGTGCTTGGGTTTTGCATAGCGGTGGTGCAGTTTTATAAACTGCGATTTTTAAGCACTTTGTGTCAAGCTTATATAGAGTTATCCAGAAATACCCCTTTGCTTATACAACTCTTTTTTTTATATTATGGATTGCCGCAAGTGGGATTGCACCTTGAGAGCTATACTTGTGCGTTAATTGGAGTGGTGTTTTTGGGTGGAAGTTATATGGCGGAATCTTTTCGTGCAGGGTTAGAATCTGTGGGGAAGATTCAATTAGAATCGGGGAGAAGCTTGGGATTGAGCGAAATGCAATTGGTATTTTATGTGATTTTGCCACAAAGTTTGGTGATAAGCCTTCCTTATATTGGTGCAAATGTTATTTTTTTATTAAAAGAAACTTCAGTGGTAAGTGCAATTGCATTGGCAGATATTTTGTATGTAACTAAAGATTTAATTGGGAGCTATTATAAAACAAGCGAAACTCTTTTGCTGCTTGTTTTATGCTATTTGGTGGTGCTTTTGCCACTTTCATTGTTTTTTTTATTTTTGGAAAAATACTATAAAAGGAAAATAGTATAATGGAAATTCTCTTTGATACGCAAAATATTATGCGTTTATTACAAGGGGTTTTGGTAACTTTTCAAATCGCGTTTATTGCGATTTTTTTCTCTTGTATTTTTGGATTTGTTTTGGGATATTTGATGACTTTGCCAAATAAAATTTTAAATTTTATATGCCGTTTTTATTTGGAGACTATTCGTATTATTCCTATTTTGGCTTGGCTTTTTATTGTGTATTTTGGATTTTCATCTTTTTTGAACCTTAATGGAATCTGGGCGTGTATTTTGGTTTTTAGTTTGTGGGGTATTGCAGAAATGGGCGATTTGGTAAGAGGAGCGATTTCAAGCTTGCCTAAGCATCAAAGCGAGAGTGGAAGGGCTTTGGGATTGAGTGAAATGCAAATACAGATTTTTATTATTTTGCCACAAAGTTTTAGGCGTTTATTACCTCCTTTGGTGAATCTTTTTACAAGAATGATCAAAACAACCTCTCTAGCAGCACTTATAGGGGTGAGTGATATGCTGAAAGTTGGGCAGCAAATCATAGAAGTTAATCTCATTAGCTACCCGCAAGCAAGTTTTTGGGTTTATGGTGGAATTTTTGCTTTGTATTTTATGTTGTGTTATCCCTTATCGCTTTTTAGTCAGCATTTAGAAAGAAAGCTTGCATAAAAAAGGAAATATTATGTCAAATCATATTGAAAATGAAGTTTTATTGGAAGTTCAAGAGATTGTAAAAAAGTTTGGTAATACTTTGGTTTTAGATGGCGTTTCTTTGGAGATAAAAAAGGGGGAAGTGTGTGCAATTTTGGGTCCTAGTGGTTGTGGAAAAAGCACTTTTTTGCGTTGTATTAATGGATTGGAGAATATCAATGAAGGCAAAATTATTTTTAAGCAAAAGGATATTCACCAAAATAAAACAGATTGGAGGAATATTCGCCAAAAAATCGGAATGGTATTTCAAAATTATGAGCTTTTCCCTCATTTAAGTGTGTTAGAAAATATCATTTTGGCACCTACAAAGGTGCAAAAACGAAGCAAAGATGAGGCTATATCACAGGCTATTAAGCTTTTAAATCGTGTGGGGTTGGAGCACAAAAAAGATGCTTATCCTAAAGAACTTAGTGGAGGACAAAAGCAAAGGGTGGCAATTGTAAGGGCTTTGTGTATGAATCCAGAAATTATGCTTTTTGATGAGGTTACTGCTTCTTTAGATCCAGAGATGGTAAAAGAAGTTTTGGAGGTAATCAAAGAATTGGCTATGCAAGGAATGACGATGATTTTGGTTACCCATGAAATGAAATTTGCACAAAAGGTGGCTGATAAAATAGTGTTTTTTGATAAAGGTAAAATTGTAGAAATTGCAACTCCACAGGAATTTTTTACTAATCCCAAAAGCCAAAGAGCAAAGAAGTTTTTGAATATTTTTGAATTTTGATGATTTTGCTATTTTGGTGTTGGAATTGAAAGTTACTTTTTTATACTTTTTTTAAAAATGGAATAAAATTTTTTCATTATAAATATGGATTAAAGTTTTTCTTAAATAGAATAGGGCTTTCTTAATATTTATTTAAGAAAAATCAAATGATAAATATTTTTAAGGAAAAATCATGCGAAAAATATTGTTTATTATGTTTTTGGGAATATTGAGTTTATGGTTTGTTGGTTGTGGTCAGACACAAACAAATTCAAATAATACTCTTGAGGCTATTAAGCAAAAAGGAGTTGTTACTATCGGAGTTTTTAGCGATAAACCACCTTTTGGTTTTATCAATAAAGATGGCAAAAATGATGGTTTTGATGTGTATTTGTCCAAACAAATTGCAAAAGATTTATTGGGTGATGAAAATAAAGTAAAATTTGAACTTGTGGAAGCCGCTAGTCGAGTTGAGTTTCTTAAAAGTGGAAAAGTAGATATCATTATGGCAAACTTTACAAAAACTCCAGAGAGGGAAGCTGTGGTGGATTTTGCAGCACCATATATGAAAGTGGCATTAGGAGTTGTTTCTAAAAATGGAGAAATTAAGACAATAGAAGATTTGAAAGGAAAAAAACTAATTGTCAATAAAGGCACAACAGCGGACTTTTATTTTAGCAAAAATCATCCAGAAATTGAGCTTTTGAAATATGATCAAAATACAGAAAGTTTTTTGGCACTCAAAGATGGTAGAGGAGTGGCATTGGCACATGATAATCTCTTGGTTTTTGCATGGGCAAAAGAAAATCCGGGGTTTGAAGTTGGGATTACTAAAATGGGCAATGAAGATGTGATTGCTCCTGCTGTAAAAAAAGGCGATAAAGAGTTATTAGAGTGGCTAAATCAAGAAATCCAAACATTAACAGAAAATGGATTTATGAACAAAGCCTATCAAGAAACATTGGCTCCTATTTATGGAGAGGATAATCTAAAATCTGTATTGTTTGTAAAATAATTTAGCATTTATAGGAAGTTTTGCTCTTGCAAAGATGACTTAAAAAGCATTCTTGGCATTGCGGATTGAGTGCTTTGCAAGTGTATCTTCCAAATAAAACCATTGCTTGATGAAGAGTTGCTAGATTATCCACAAAGATTTTAGTTAGCTCTTCTTCTGTTTGCAAAGGAGTTTTTGCATTACTTAAACCAAGTCGATGCGAAACTCTAAAAACATGTGTATCTACTGCGATGAAGTTAGCTTCTTTGGATTCTATTAAAACTACATTAGCTGTTTTTTGTCCAACTCCCGGAAGTGTTTTTAATATTTCTCTATCTAATGGAATCTCTCCATTAAATTTTTCACAAACGACTTGTGCCATAGCTTTGAGATTTGTTGCTTTGTTGTTGAAAAATGAGCAAGTTTTGATGAACTCTTTGATTTCATCTAAAGGTGCATTTTGTAAGGCTTTTGGGTTTGGGTATTGCTTAAAAAGTGCAGGTGTGATGAGATTTACACGCTTATCTGTGCATTGAGCAGATAGCATAACAGCAATAAGTAATTCATAATCATTTTTGTAAATCAATTCTGTTTTGGCATTTTTGTAATGTTTTAAAAAAAGACTTTTGATTTCTTGAATCTCTTTTTTGGTTGCTTTTTTTGGCATTATTGTTCCTTTTAATTGAAAATTTCAAGAGGTGATGTAACAATTCGCTTTAAGATATTAAAGGGAGAAAGTAAAATATCTTGTGTGGTTTGAGTTGTGATATTTGGATCTTTTAGAGGTCCCTTGATAGAAAAACTAGTAGAAATAGTGCCTTCTTTGCCTAATAAAATATAATTGACAAGAGGAATTTTATTGATAATTTCCCCTAATGATTTTGCGGTGATAAGTTGGGCATAAAAGTCAATATTTTGGTTTTTTATGTCAATAATTCCTTTTCCTTTAATATCAATAGATGAACCGATAAAATCTAAATTTTCAATGGCTAAAAAATCTTGGTTTAAACCAAAAATAATATTGCCTTCTTTGAGATAATATCCTTGATCATTAAAACCGGGCATTTTTAAACTAAGCAATGAAGGAATAGTATCGATAAATGCCATAAGGTTTTGTAGAGTATTGAGCTGGTTAATGGAAGTGTTTAAGAGATTGATTTTGCCTATGAGGACACCTTTTTCATTGGTGTTGGCATTAAGAAAGAATCTCCCATTGCTGAAGGCATTTTGTCCAATAAGGGTATTAAAAAATAAATCGCCAAATTCTCTTGCATCAATAGTTATAGAATCGCCTTTTTTGTAGATATCTGCTCGTCCATTTTTGTGGGTGAGTGTGGCTTTTAGTTCATCATTGATGAGTGAGAGAGAAAAAGAATCGCTTAAAATAGTGTATTTTTTGGTATGTAGATTACTATTTTTGCCTTGGATAATAAAAGGGGTATTTTGCTTGGAAGAAGTTTTTAATTGTTCTAAATCAATTAAGATTCCAAGATTGTTGAGTGTGAGTTGTTTGGATTGTTCATTTTGCCTAAAAATAAAGTTTTCATCTTGGGATTGGATTGAAAAATGAGTCGGATTGTAATGTAATTGCAATTCAAAGGAATTTAGAGGTTGGTTGTTGCTTTTGTCAAGAAGGATATTTTGTGTGCTTTGCACAGAGAGATTCCCATAAAATTCATTAAAATCTTTGGTGGTTATTTTGGCATAACCTTGTTGGATTTTGTATTCTTTGAGAAGTTGTGAAAAAGGCAAAAGGGCATTGAGGTCATTAAATTTAAAATAGTAATCGTCTTTGAGAGTGCTAAGGAGCTTGAGTGTGGGAAATTCAATCAAAGTTTGATTGTGTTCTTGGAAATTTACTTTAAAGGGCAAAAGGTGATTTTGGATAGAGAGAATCTCTGTAGAATCTGAAGAAATAAGAAAAGAATGAATGAGCAAATCACCACTTAAAGTTTTAGAAGTAGTATCAAGGATAAAGTTAGAATCCCCCTTTAGATAGTTTTTGTAACTAGAATTTTTGGTATTTACATTAATGAGATGGTTATCCATATTGACAGAAATATATTCCGAATAAAAAGGGATAGAATTTACCATTATGTCTGCATTGTGGCTTTTAAAGATGCCTTTGTAGTCAATGGAATGGTTTTGCAAATCGACTTTGAGATGCAGTTTGGTGTCTATTTTGGCATTTGGGGCTTGAATGGGGAGGGTTATATGATAGGATTCTAGCAAAGTTTCAATCTCATCATCTAAAGGGGAATTTGTATTGATAAATATTTCTAAAGAAGGATTAGTGAAAATATTTTTAATAGAAACTTGACTACCTGAGAGAATATGATTTTGGTAGTTTGGTGTATCTGGGTAGAATTCTAGAGCATTTTTTGCAAAAATCATTTTTACATTGGGGGAGAAAATGGGCGGTAAATTTTCTTTGAAAGTAACATTTGCATTTTTGACTTCCCCTGATACATAAAGTGAATTGAGAGATTCTGTGAGGATATTATCGGATTTAAGAGGGATTGTAAGAGAGAAGTCGTTGATTTTTGCAGAGCTAAGAGTGTAATTATCAAAAATCCAGCTTTCTAATATTTTGTTGTGAAAAGGGGGCAAAAGAGGGCGAAGAAAGTTGATGTTTTCAAAGGTGTTGCTAGAGCCTTTGAGATAAATATTTTCGGAGTTTCCATTCATTTGGAGATGGAGACTTGTCAGAATCTTATAATCTTTGATATCTAAAAAATCTATCCTCCCATTCATTTCTAAATTTTGTTTTTTGAGATTGTATTTTCCTTCACCGCGATAATAAATTCCCATTTCTTTTAGATAAAAATCATGGATTGTGATAAGCACTTGAGATGATTTTTCTATCAAATTGAGTTTTGTATAAAGCCATGGTAAATTGATAGTAAAATTATCTCCATCATAATTGAGTGAAGCATTGTAATCATCAAGAATAATTTGGTGGATTTGGATTTTTTGAAAATATTGTAGCAGTAAATGGATATTTTTAGCGTATTGGATTTGACTTTGAATGTCCATATTGCTAGATGAAGTTGAATATTCCAAATTGGATAAATTAAGGGATTGTATTTCTAAAATGAGTTTTTTATCTAATCTTAGATAAAATTCTTGGAATTGTATTCCAGCAATTTGGAATTGATGAATCCTAATTCCGTTATAAAGAAAGGTATAGAGCAAAATGAATGCTCCTATAAAAAACGATAAAAAGAAAGTAATTTTAAGTAATTTAGTTGATGGTTTTTTCATATTATTAATTGTCTTGTGTTTTTATCTACAAACACCCATTCATTCTAGCAGGATTGTGTATATCCCTCAAGGTGGTACTAATGAAATTATAGCATACCTTAAGAAAAATAATTTTGATGTGAATAAAATTGATGGCTATTTATTGCATTTTTTTGGCTATTTGCAAAGTGGTTGGTTGGATATTGGAAAAACTAATCTTGCAAAGGGAGATTTTCTATATGCCTTGATGACTTCAAAAGCGGCTTTAGAAGATATTATCCTAATACCCGGAGAAACATTATATTTTTTCATTCAAGAGATAGCATTGAAGTTGAATCTTGATGAAGAGAAATTGTATTTTGCTTATAGGAAATATGCACCTTATGAAGATGGTGTGATTTTGGCAAATACTTATAAGATTCCAAAAGGAATTAGCGAGACGCATTTGATGTATTATTTGGTAAATACATCTTTGAAAGAACATAGGAAGTGGGCGATTAAATTTTTGGGTGAATATGATCAAAAACAATGGTTTAAATATGTTGTGATTGCTTCAATTATTCAAAAAGAATCGGCTAATGAAGAAGAAATGCCATTAGTTTCAGCAGTGATACACAATCGCCTCAAGCTCAAAATGCGTCTTCAAATGGATGGTTCTTTGAATTATGGTAAATATTCTCACACCAAGATCACTCCAGAAATGATACGAAATGATACAACCTCTTATAATACCTATCGTTATAGTGGGATACCAAAAGCACCTGTTGGGAGTGTAAGCTTTAAGGCAATTCAAGCAGCTGTATTTCCCGCAAATGTTGATTATTTGTATTTTGTAAGAAACAAAAATGGCGTGCATTCTTTTTCAAAAAATTACCAAGAACATTTAAGGAATTTTTCAAAATAGCAAAAAATATTAGAAAAAGATTTAAAATAAGATTTATTTAAGAAAAAATAATTAAAAATATACATAAAAAGTTAAATAAAATTTTGCTTTTTAACATTTGAGAATATTTTGTGTATAATGTATGGTTTTTAAGAGAGATTAATTCTAAGGAAAAATATGGAAAGAGTAAAGAGAGTAGGCATTATTGGTGCTGGAAATGTGGGTTCTACTTTGGCTTATATCCTATCTGCAACAACTCCTTATCAAATTGTATTGCGTGATAAAGATAAAGATAGAGCAAGAGGAATGCTATTAGATATGTTTCAAGCTTCATGTGTGGGGGAGAATTTTGCTAAACTTGATGTAATTGCATCGCCAAAAGATTTAAGCGGTTGTGATGTGATTGTGATTGCAGCAGGTTCTCCAAGGTTGCCGGGTATGAGTCGAAATGATTTGCTTTTTGCTAATGCTAAGGTGATTAGCGAAATTGCAAAAGATATTAGAGAAAATGCACCAGAATCTATTGTAATTTTAGTAACTAATCCACTGGATGCTATGGTTTATACAATGCTTAGAGAAACAGGATTTGATTCTAAGCAGGTTTTGGGAATGGCAGGAATTTTGGATAGTGCGAGAATGGCAAGTTTTATTTATGAAAGATTGCAATGTGCGCCCGGTCAGATTGTAGCACCTGTAATGGGCGGTCATGGTGATGATATGGTGCCTCTTCCTCGATTTTCTATGGTTAATGGAGTGCCTCTAAGTGAGCTTTTAGAACAGAAAGAAATTGATGAGGTTGTCAAAAAAACAAGAAATGCTGGAGCAGAAATTGTTTCTTGCCTTAAAAAAGGATCGGCATATTTTGCACCAGCAAGAGCCACTGCAGAAATGGTGCGTGCTATTATGAGTGATAGCCATAAAATTTTACCTTGCTCCGTGTTATTGCAAGGTGAGTATGGGTATAGCGATGTTGTAGGTGGAGTTCCAGTAGAACTTGGGATTCATGGAGTTGAGAGGATAGTAGAGCTTAAACTTAATGAAGAAGAAAAGCTACAATTTGATAAATCTATTCAATCTGTAAAAGGATTGATTGATGAATTAAAGACTAGTTATTTTTAAATCGCAATCAAGGAGGCAGCATTATCGCAAACAATAATTTAGGTAAAAATTGTTAGAAAATAAATTTATAAGAGGAGTATAAAATGGGATTACTAAAAGCCCCTGATAATACACCCGTTTGGGTTAATGAAAGTCGCTGTAAAGCATGCGATTTGTGTGTGAGTGTTTGTCCAAGTGGAACACTTGCTATGTGCTTAGATGAACACAAGGTTTTAGGGAAAATGGTAAAGGTAATTAATCCAGAATCTTGTATTGGTTGTGGAGAGTGTGAGTTGCATTGTCCTGATTTTGCGATTGCGGTTGCAGATAGAAAAGAGTTTAAGTTTGCAAAATTGACAGATGAAGCAAGACAGAGAGCAGAATCCATTAAAAGTAATGGTTTTATGGCGTTATAAATTCAAGGAGAAAAAGTGAGTAGAGAATTTATTGCAAATGGAAATGAATTGGTTGCTCATGCGGCAATTGATGTAGGCTGTAAGTTTTTTGGCGGTTATCCTATCACGCCTTCTAGTGAAATTGCACACGAGATGAGTGTATTTTTGCCAAGAGAAAATGGAGCTTTTATTCAAATGGAAGATGAAATTGGTGGAATCTCAGTAGCTCTTGGTGCTTCTATGAGTGGAACAAAAGCGATGACTGCTACTTCTGGACCGGGAATTTCCCTAAAGGCAGAACAAATAGGCTATGGATTTATGGCAGAGATTCCTTTGGTGATTGTTAATGTAATGCGTGGAGGACCTTCTACGGGATTACCAACGCGTGTAGCACAAGGTGATGTAGCTCAAGCTGCACATCCAACGCATGGGGATTATCAATCTATTGCATTGTGTCCGGGAAGTTTGGAAGAAGCTTATATGGAAACAATCCGAGCTTTCAATTTGGCAGAAAAGTTTATGACACCTGTTTTTTTGCTTTTGGATGAAACTTTGGGACATATGCATGGAAAGGCTATCGTGCCAGATTTGGAAGAGATACAAAAAAATATTATTAATCGCCGTATTTATAGTGGAGACAAAAAAGATTATAAACCTTATGGTGTGCCTCAAGATGAACCAGCAATTCTTAATCCATTTTTTGGGGGCTATCGCTATCATATCACGGGATTGCACCATGGACCAACAGGATTCCCAACAGAAGATGCAACACTTTCTCAAAATTTAATTGACAGGCTATTTAACAAGATCCTAAGCAAGAAAAATGAAATTATTTCTTATGAGGAATATCAATTAGAAGATGCAGAAATTTTATTAATCGCTTATGGTTCTACCTCAAGAAGTGCAAAAGAAGCGATTGATCGTTTAAGAGATGAGGGGATTAAGGTGGGATTATTTCGCCCTATCACTCTATGGCCATCTCCAAAAGAAGAGTTAGAAAAATTAGGAAAAAGATTTAATAAGATTCTTGTTGCAGAGCTTAATAAGGGGCAATATGTTTCAGAGATTGAACATTCTATGAAAAAGTCTGTTAATTTATTGACAAAAGCAAATGGGCGACCTCTTTCCCCAATTGAGATTATGAATAAAATTAAGGAGTTATAAAATGGCTTTTAATTATGATGAGTATTTGCGTGTTGATAAAATGCCAACGCTTTGGTGTTGGGGTTGTGGCGATGGGGTGATTTTAAAAGCAATTGTAAGAGCCATTGATAAGCTTGGTTGGAATATGGATGATGTTTGTTTGGTGAGCGGAATTGGCTGTAGCGGACGCGTTTCTTCTTATGTGAATTGCAATACAGTGCATACTACACATGGTAGAACGCTCGCTTATGCCACAGGTATTAAACTTGCAAATCCTACAAAGAAAGTCATTGTAGTAGGTGGTGATGGTGATGGATTGGCAATTGGTGGGAATCATACAATCCACGCTTGTAGAAGAAATATTGATATTAATTATATTTTGATAAATAATTTTATTTATGGATTAACCAACTCACAAACTTCTCCCACAACGCCCAAAGGAATGTGGACTGTAACTGCACAATATGGGAATATTGATCCAAATTTCGATGCTTGTAAATTAGCAAGTGCAGCAGGGGCTAGTTTTGTGGCAAGAGAATCCGTGCTTGATCCTAAAAAAATTGAAAAAGTTTTAGTGGAAGGGTTTCAAAATGAGGGCTTTAGCTTTTTTGATATTTTTAGTAATTGCCATGTTAATTTGGGTAGAAAAAATAAAATGGGTGAAGCAGTTGATACGCTTAAATGGATTGAAAGCATGATTGTGCCTAAGAAAAAATACGATGAATTAAATGAGGAAGAAAGAAAAGGCAAATTCCCAACTGGTATTTTATTGCATGATACAAATAAAGTGGAGTATTGCAAGGCTTATAGGGAAGTGCAAGAAAAAGCTCAAGCAAAAAAAGGAGGTATTCGATGAGAAGACAACTCCGTTTCACAGGTGTAGGAGGACAGGGCGTTTTGTTGGCTGGAGAGATATTAGCTGAAGCACAAATTCGTAATGGTGGCTATGGTGTAAAAGCTGCTACTTACACTTCACAAGTGCGTGGAGGACCTACAAAGGTGGATATTTTGCTAGATAATGAGGAGATTTTGTATCCTTATGCTAATGATGGGGAAGTGGAATTTATGCTTTCAACCGCACAAATAAGCTATGATCAATTTAAAAGTGGATTAAAAGAAGGAGCTACTATAGTAGTTGAGCCAAATTTGGTGATTCCAAGTCAAGAAGATAAGAAAAAATATCAAATCTTTCCTATCCCCATTATTACCATCGCTAAAGAAGAAGTGGGAAATGTGGTTACACAATCTGTGGTGGCATTAGCTATTACAGTTACTTTAACAAAGTGTGTGGATAGGGATTTGGTGTTTGAAACGATGATTAGCAAAGTTCCTGCAAAAGTGGTTGAGCTAAATAAAAAGGCTTTTGAGTTGGGTGAGAAATACGCCAAAGAAGCCCTAGAAAAAGGTGCATTGCAATAAACTTCAATAAGCCACAAAGGCTTATTGAATGAAATCTGCTGATAATCTTCATAAAAAATATCTTTTAATTTCTTGTGTTTTTCTTGCAAATGGGGTATAAAAATATTTTAAAATTATTTTTTAGGTTTTTGTGTAACTTTTAAAATATAACAAATAATAATAATATATAAATATATATATATCGTAAATGTTAAAAAAAATATTGACTTTGCTTGAGATATAAGAGTAAAATTAAAACAATATTTTACCTCTAAAAAAGTGGAATCAAAAGAAATGAAATTAGAACATTTACCTTTAGGAAATTTACTTTTAGACCAAAAAGACGCAGTTTATAATGAAAAATTAGAAATTTTAAACCAAGTGCAAGAAATTTTTGATGATTTTAGGCTTGATATTCAAAAAAGCCTAGAAATTGATAATAAAATTGCGATTTTCTATCAAGCCCAAAATGGTGAAATCCCTAATGCAGTGCGTGGCTTTAGCCAACAAGCAAAAGACAAATTTGAAGTAGAGATTTTAGATGTAGATAATATCCAAAGGGTCAATGGGAAATTTGGTGCTTTTGAGGCAGAATCTGAGAATGGCAAAAGAGTAGGTTTTTCACAAGCGGTTATGTTTGTATATGATGAGAATCTTTTGAGATTCAAAGGATTTTTTAGTGTGGCAGATTTTGATAGTCCATTAGATTTGTTAAAAGCATTGGAAGCAAATCTTGGAGAGTATTCTTATAAAGAGATGATTGCTTATAAAGAGGATTTTTGTCAATACCATCATAGACGCGAGAAGCATTGCACCAAATGCGTGGAATCTTGTCCTACTTTTGGTGTTGGGGCAAATGATAGCTTGATGGAGCTAGTATTTTCTCCGATAGATTGTATTTCCTGTGGAGCTTGTGTTGGGGTTTGTCCTACAAGCTGTTTGGAATATAGCGAACTTCCAAAAGAGGGTTTGGAAGAGATTGTTGAGATTTATAAGAATCGCCAAATCTTTTTGTGTGATGAAGTTGGCTACCAGAAGTTGATTGAAAAAAATATTATTTTGCCTACTAATCTTATTCCGCTTGTTTTGCCTAATTTAAAAATGCTTAATGAAAATGATTGGCTGATGATGTTGCAAGTTAGTCAAAATGATATTGTAGTTTTTGGCGATAAAAGTTCGCAAATTGGATTTGTAAATAATATCACAAAGCAGATTTATCAAAGGGAGTGTATTTTGATTGCTGATTCTTTGGATGAGATTGAAAAGTGTGCTTTGGAGGTAAAAGGATTTGAATCGTATTTGTATAAAAATCGCTACTCCCGCCCTCATAGAGAATCTTTGGCACAAAGAATACAATATATGATAAAAGATAAAGAATTTGGCATTGCAAAGAGTGTCGCACCTATTTTTTATGGAGATTTGAAGGTGGATTCTTCAAAATGCACTTTGTGTCTTTCTTGTGTGGGGGCTTGCAATGTGAATGCAATTTTTGCAAAAAGCGATGATTTTTCTTTGCGGTTTAATCCTTCTTTATGCACCACTTGTGGATATTGTGTGGAATCCTGTCCTGAAAAGGTAATGGAAGTTAGTCGCGAGGGTATGAGATTAGAGGCGAGTTATTTTAAAAGTAGGGAGATTGCCAAAGATACGCCCTTTTTGTGTGTAGAGTGTGGGAAGCCATTTTCTACAAAAAAATCTATTGACAAAATCTTTGCTTTATTAAGCCCATCTTTTAGTGCAGATTCTAAAAAATTAAGAACCATTCAATGTTGCCCAGATTGTAAAGTAAAAGTAATGTTTCAAGATCAAATCAATCAAAAAGTCGGGGTGTAAAATGCTAGAGAAGCTTTCTAAAGAGGAATTAATGAATCTTAACAATGCAAGAATTTTGTATTATGATTTTTTGAATGGCTTTTTTGTTTTTGAGCTACTTGATGATAGAGTAGAGATTTTTCAAAAACAATTAGCAATTCTTAAAAACGCACCTTTAAGCGAAGAAGTAGAAGCGGATTTTTTGCTTTTAGAAAATGAAATCTCTTGCAATGGTATTGTAAATATTAAAGATGAGTTTTCAAGGCTTTTTGCATTGCCTTTTGGAGAAAAGCAAGTTGGGAGCCATTTGTCACATTTTTATGAAAATTGCGTAGGTGGAAATAGTTTGTTGCAAATCAAAGCTTTGATTAAAAAAAGTGATATTCGTATTAATTCCAAGGATTTTAAGGAAACAGAAGAGCATTTGGGGTTTTTGTTTGGGTTTATGAGATATTTAATAGAAACAGACAATGAAGAATTAGCAAAAGAGGTGTTTTTGTATGCTAATAAGGCTTTTTTGGGGCTTATTAGCGAGATTAAAGAAAGGAGAGATTCTGAGTATTATTTAGCATTAGCAAGAATTTTGGAGAGTTTTTTGAAATTTGAAGGGGAGGTTTATGCTTAAAGGGAAATGATTCCACAAAGGCTTTCTAAGATTAGAGAGTCTTTTTGGGATTATCCCAAATCTCAATTTAAGGAGCTTAAATGGAGAAAAGTAGGCGTGAATTTTTGAAAAACGCTACTAAAACTTCAATAGCGGTTGCTGGTGTCAGTGTTGCACTAGCAGGTTGTAGCAAAAAAGGAAGCAGTGAGAATCTAGTTCGTGGGAAATCTCCCAAAACAGAGATTCTTTATCAAAAAACTAAGCAATGGGATATGTATTATTCTGTGGCTAAATAAAAGAAAGGAGGTTAAAGTATGAGTGAAGCTATTAAAAGGCGTCAAACAAGGCGTGCATTTTTGAAAATGACTGCGTTAGGAAGTTTGGCAGGAGCTAGTGTAGCACTTGGTGCTGATAGTCAAAAGACAATGCGTCCTGCAACTGCACAAGAATTACAAGAGAAGTATCCAAATTCTCAAAAAATCAAAACAATTTGCACCCATTGTTCTGTTGGTTGCGGTATTGTTGCAGAAGTTGTTGATGGTGTTTGGGTGCGTCAAGAAGTGGCACAAGATCATCCAGTATCTCAAGGTGGGCATTGCTGTAAGGGTGCTGACTTGATAGATAGAGCAAGAAGTGAGACAAGACTTCGCTATCCATTAGAAAAAAAAGATGGCAAATGGACAAGATTAAAATATGATGAAGCAATGGACAAAATTGCCGCACAACTTAAGCAGATTCGAGAGGAAAGCGGTCCTGATGCAGTAATGTTTTTGGGGAGTGCAAAATGTTCGAATGAGCAAAGTTATTATATTAGAAAATTTGCAGCATTTTTTGGAACAAACAACATAGATCACTGCGCTAGAGTTTGACATTCACCAACAGTTGCCGGTGTGGCAAATACATTTGGGTATGGTGGAATGACAAACCATCTTGGCGATATGATGTTTTCAAAATATATTTTAATCATTGGGGCAAATCCTGCGGTTAATCACCCTGTTTCTATGGTGCATATCTTAAGAGCTAAAGAAAAAGGGGTAAAACTTGTTTGTATTGATCCGAGATTTACCAAAACTGCAGCAAAATGTGATGAATTTCATAGAATTAGAAGTGGGACAGATATTGCATTTGCATATGGGTTATTAAATCATATTATTGCAAAAAATCTTTATGATGAAAAATACCTAAAAGAGCGTGTATATGGCTATGAAGAAATCATCAAAGAAGCACAAAAATTCCCTCCAGAAGTGGCAGCTGATATTTGTGGAATCCCAGCTGATGAGATTAGACATATTGCAGAGGAAATGGCTGCGGCTAAACCTGCAAGTTTAATTTGGAATCAAGGATTGACGCAACATACAGTAGGGACTTCTAATACAAGGATTATGCCTATTTTGCAAATGTTTTTAGGGAATATTGGTAAAAATGGTGGCGGTGTAAATATCCTAAGAGGGCATGATAATGTGCAAGGTGCTTCAGATATGAATAACTTAGCAGATTCATTGCCGGGTTATTATGGATTGGGAGAGCCTGCTTGGAAGCATTTTTGTAAGCATTGGGGTGTAGAGTATGAATGGATGCTTGGACGCTTTAAGAATAAAGAAATGATGGAAGCTACCGGTTTTGCACACTCTACTTGGAAATTTGGTGTATTAGATGATGAAAATATGGCTAATAATGGTGGGACAAAACTCCGTGCATTAGTTGTTATTGGCTCTGGTATGACAACAGTTTCTTTGCTTGATTTGCAAAAAAAGGCAATGGATGCATTGGATTTAGTGGTTTTTGTAGATCCTTATGTGAATGATTTGGCTATTTATAGCGATAGAAAGGATAATCTCTTTATGCTCCCAGCAGCTTCACAAATGGAAACAGCAGGTTCTGTTGCTGCAACTAATAGAAGCTATCAGTGGAGAAGTAAAGTAATGGAGCCACTTTTTGAATGCCGTCCTGATGAAGAGTTTTTGTTTGGTTTGGCAGATAGATTGGGCTTTTTAAAAGAGTATCAATGGAGATTGTATGATATTGCAAAATCCAAAGGTAGAGATAAATTTATTTGGCCAGATGATGCAACTACGGAATTGACACAAAGCATACGAAGTATTGGATTGCAAGGGATGAGCCCAGAGAGACTAAAAGCACATCAAGAGAATTGGCATATGTTTGATAAGGTGACTTTAGAGGGGAGCGGACCTTTTAAAGGCGATTATTATGGATTGCCATGGCCTTGTTGGAGTGATAAGCACCCCGGAACGCCTGTAATGTATAATGATAGCATTCCTGTTATGCGTGGTGGTATGGGATTCCGTGTAAATTGGGGAGTAACAAGCCCTGATGGACAAAGCATGCTAACAAATAGAACTTTGCCAAATGCAAAATATCAAGGAGGACATGCTCCTATTAGTGCTGCAAATGCAGAATCTTTGGGTATTAAACTTACTGAAGAAGAAAAGCAAGCAATAGCAGGAACAACTTTTGCAATGGGAATTGGAAATAATATTTTGGTTGAGAAGGCTTTGGAAGCTGGACTTTGTCCTTATGGAAATGGTAAGGCAAGGGCAAGAGTATGGAATTGGTATGATCAAATCCCTCTTCATAGAGAGCCTTTGCATTCCATTCGCGGGGATTTGGTTAGCAAATATCCAAACTTCCCTGACAAGAAAAATCATTTTAGGGCAAATATTAAGTATATTTCTCGTCAAAATGAAAAAGATTGGGTAAAAGAATATCCAGTCAATATGCTAAGTGGAAGGCTTGTAGCACATATGGGAACGGGAGCTGAAACTAGAAGTGCAAAATATCTTGCTGAAGTAGAAGGTGAAATGTTTGTAGAGATTCACCCAGATAAAGCTGCAGAGATGAATATCCGCAATGGTGATCAATTGTGGATTTATGGGACAAATGGAGCAAGAATCTTGGTGCCTGCAAAAATTTCTACTAGAGTAGATTATAATAGTATTTGGTTGCCACAGAATTTTTCAGGAATGGATCAAGGAGAATCTAGACTTGAAAATTATCCAGAAGGCACTAAGCCTTATGCTATCGGAGAATCGGCTAATATGATTTCAAGCTATGGGTTTGATTATAACTCTGCTTGTCCAGAAACAAAATGTGGCTTATGCCGAATTGAAAAAGCGCAATAAGGAGTGAAAAATGAGTGATACTAATCAAGAGATCTTAGCGAATTTTTCAAGAATCAAATTTTATTGCGATACTAATCGTTGTATTGAATGCCATGGGTGCGATGTAGCTTGCAAAGAAGCTCATCATTTGCCTGTGGGCGTGAATCGCCGTAGAGTAGTTGTATTAAATGAAGGACAAGTAGGCAAAGAAAGTGCTGTTTCTGTGGCTTGTATGCATTGTGCTGATGCACCTTGTGCACAAGTTTGTCCGGTAGATTGTTTCTATATCCGTGCTGATGGGATTGTTTTGCATGATAAGAAAACTTGCATTGGTTGTGGATATTGTTTGTATGCTTGTCCTTTTGGCGCACCTCAATTTCCCAAAAATGGTGTTTTTGAAAGTCGTGGTGCAATGGATAAATGCACATTTTGTGCAGGCGGTCCTGAAGAGACTAATAGCGATGAAGAATATAGACTTTATGGACAAAATCGAATCGCTGAAGGGAAAGTGCCAATGTGTGCAAGTATGTGTTCTACAAAAGCACTTTTAGCTGGAAGTAGCGAGGAAGTATCTAATATCATTACGCATCGTGCGACTGTGAGAGGTGAAAATATCCCAAATGCTGTGCCAAATGTGTGGAAAACTGCTTATGGAAATTAAGGGGGATTCTATGAAAACTTGTAAAAATTTCTTTAGAATCTTTGTAATTTTCTTTGGGGTTGCTGCTGTTTTGTGGGCAGCTAATCCTAGCGTTCCACAAGAAGGTGGCAAACAATATGCAGAAGTGATAGAAGGCAATAATGCTCTGATGCAAAATCCTATGAATCCTAAACTCTATGGTGGTCCTGAAGTGGAGGCTATCAAGGCGTGGGGAGTAAATTCTCCAAATGCAGTGGGTTGGGGTGAGATTTTTACACTTTTGCAAGGGCATTATTTTGCAACAATTTTTGCTATTATCATTGTGTTGGTGCCATTAGCGTTTTTGGGACATTTTGTTATAGTAGGACAAAAGAAATTTTCCCACGGAAAGAAAATCAAGGTTTTTTCTACTTATAATATTGTTGTGCATTGGTGTGCTGCTATACCCTTTGTCATCTTGTGTTTGACTGGATTAATAATGATCTTTGGTGATAAGCTTGGTGGAGGTGGTTTTGTTAGATTTGCTAGAGATGTGCATGGAATTGCAACGATACTTTTTGCGATTTTTGGAGTTTTAATGTTTTTGATGTGGGTAAAACCTGCTCTCTTTAAACTCTATGATATTAAATGGTTAATGATCATGGGTGGATATTTGAGCAAAGAAAAGCGTCCAATTCCTGCAGGCAAATTTAATGCCGGTCAAAAAATGTGGTTTTGGGTTTGCACTATAGGTGGTTTTATGATGGTTATCTCTGGTGCATTTATGTTTTTCCAATTTAGCGATATTGAAACCTTGAGGATTATGGCATTAGCTCATAATGTGATTGGATTTTTGATTGTGGCACTTCTGATTACTCATATTTATATGGCTGTTTTTGCGATTGAGGGTGCTTTGAACTCTATTATTGATGGCAATATGGGTGAAGAAGAACTTGCGATTTTGCATAGCTATTATTATCAAGAATTGAATAAAGCATAATGGAAAGATTCTGCCAAAATTTACAGATTGAACAAATTTCTCCTAGTGGATTTATTTCTACTAGAGAGGATTTTGTCATTAATGAGGAGAGAATTGCCTTTTATCTTAATGGGGAGAAGTTGCTTTCTGTGATGAGTGTCCCTGTGGAGCAAGATTATCATATTGTTGGATTTTTGATGAGTGAGGGTGTGATTAGCAATATCTCACAGATTGATTCTATTAAAATTGCAGAAGATGGAAAATCTGTATGGTTGGAAGCACAGATTCATCAAGAAATGCTCAAAAATCTTTTTAGAGAAAAAACGCTTACTTCGGGTTGTTGTGTCGGAGTTGCTGGGAATTTAGAAGGAAGTGTGATTAAAAAGTTTATTGCAAATCCTTATAAGGTTACAACAAAAAAGATTTTTGAACATTTGAGGGAGTTTGAAGAAAATAGCCTATTGTTTTCTAAAACAGGTTGCGTTCATAAAGCAATGTTGGTCTTAAAAGAAAAAACTCTCATTTCAGAAGATATTGGGAGACATAATGCTATTGATAAAGTGATGGGTAAAGCAAGAATGCAAGGGTTTGATACTGAAGATTCTATGCTTTTTGTAAGTGGGAGATTATCTTTGGAGATGATTGTAAAAGCAGTGATGCATAATATCCCTATTGTGGTTTCTAAGGCAGCAGCAACTTTTATGGGGATTAAAGCTGCACAAGAAACCGGAGTTACATTGATTGGTTTTGCACGTGGAGAGAAGGCAAATGTTTATACGCATAGTGGTAGAATCTTAGGATAAGTTGGAAACAGAATTAGACTTTTATTACAAAACCTCCAATGAAGATTGCAATAATAATCAATGGAACAATGTATTTGATATAGTAAAACCAAACAATACTAAAAGTAGAGGTTTTTTGGGAGTAGTTATTGATTTCTTTGATGGATTTTTCTCCCAAAACCCACCCTACAAACAATACAGAACCTAAAGCGGTTAGAACAAAGAAAATATTGCCACTAATAAAATCAAAATTATCAAAAATATTTCTTCCCCAAAAAATAATCTCTCTCCAAGGTCCATAAGTAAGGATACAAGGGAGATTCCCAAAAATAAAGACAACAATGAGAGTGAAGCTAACTGCCTTGTTGTGAGAGAATTTAAATTTTTCTTCCAAAATGCTAATAATTACTTGATAGATAGTCAAAGAAGTAGTTAAAGCTGCAATTAATAGCAAAATAAAAAAGACAATAGCAAAAAAGCTTCCAAAAAACATATGTGAAAATGCAATAGGTAGGCTTTTGAATACCAAAGAAGGACCAGAATCTGGGGCTAATCCCACGCTAAAAAGGGAAGGGAATATGATAAAGCCTGCCAAAATTGCTACAAGCGTGTTGATGATACCTGTGATATAGGCTGTTTTTACAAGATTTTCTTCTTTTTTGAGATGGGAAGAAAGGGTAATCATCACCCCAAAACCAAGTGAGAGTGCAAAAAACACCTGCCCTAGAACATATAAAAATAATTTTGGCGTGATAGCAGAAAAATCGGGTATAAGATAAAATTTAATACCCTCTATTGCATTATCTAATGTAAGGTTGCGAATAATCATTCCAATAAGACATAAAAACAAAAGAGGCATAAGCCATTTAACGGATTTTTCGATACCTTCAATGATGCCTTTTTTGAGAATAATCCAATTAATAACAACAAAAATAAAAGTATAAAATCCAATCAACAAAGGAGAATTTTCGATATTTTGTGTGTAAAAATTAGAAGTAATTTCTTTGGTGATTGGGCTAGAGAGATCAAGCCCTAGCGATGAAAAAAGGGATAAAAAAATATTGATGATATATGAGATAACCCAACCCCCAAGCACCATATAATAAGCCAAGATTCCAAATGCTCCAATAACCCCCATATAACCTACTATTTTCCATAGATTGTATTTAGAATGAGTGTCAAAGGCGTCAATAGAGTTTTTATGCGCCATTCTGCCAATAACATTTTCTACCAAAATAATAGGAATCCCAACTAAAAGCATTGCAATAATAAACACCAAAACATAAGCTCCACCACCATTTTCACCAACAAGATAAGGGAATCTCCAAGTTGCTCCAAAACCAATAGTAGCCCCAGCAACAGTGAGAATATAAGTAATTTGATTGCTCCAAGTTTGTCTTTGCATAAGTCTAATAAGCCTCTTTTGTGAAATTATTGTTTGAAATTGTATAGTTTTTTGCTTAATTTAAAGAATCTCTTTAAAAAAGTAATTTTTGCAGAGATTCTTCCCATTTTAGCGGTTGGTTTAAAATTTCTATCCCTTTTTGAGTTAATTGATTTTGTGTGTTTGGATTTTTGATGTTATTGAGGTGTTGGAGGAGATAAGATTGAAGTGTATTTTTATCTATATTCCACACTTCCTTGATGGCCAAAATAGCCTCTTGATAGCTTTTTAGATTTTCGTGTTGATTAGGGGCGATTTCAAGAGCAATGCAAGGAATCTTACAGGATAGAATCTCTATTAGGGTTTGCCCACAAGCACAAATACACAAATCCATTTGTGTGAATAAATTTGCCATTTGTTTGGGACTTAATCCATAATATCCCTTTGCATTAGAATGGAGGTTTGTATCTTTGTGAATGTAGTGGATTTGGTAATTTTGATTTTGCATTAAGAGCAAAGTAATAATCCATTTTGTGAGATTTAAAATATCTTCCCCACCTAGTGTGATAAGGATTTTTGAGATAGTTTTTGGGGTAAATTTTTGTTTTGTTTTTAATTGCTCCAAAAAAGGTTTTTGCAATAATCGGTAATTGCTACCCAAAAAAAGAGTGTGGTTTGGATAATGCTTTTGATAAATTGCTTTGGAAGCACTTGGTGAATTATTTAATAAGATTCCTTTGGGGTAGGGAAGGCGTAAGGTATCATCAAAAAAAATGCAATGTGGAGCTAGGTTTGCAACTTTTTGGTAAGATTCAAGTTCTAAAACATAAGAGTCAATGACAGCAAGATTGCATTTTTTGAGTTCAAAATCCATATAAGAAGAGAGCAATAAGCTTGAATCTAAAAGTGTGGCTTGAATATTGTTTTGCTCTAAAATATGCAAAAGAGCTGTGCAGCGACTAAAATGTCCAAGCCCAACCCCTGTTTGAATATCGGCAAAAATAAATGCTTTTTTGTGCATCTAAGAGTAGATTTTTTTGAGATTTTCTAGTTTGGAAGTTGCATTTAATAAGAGCATATCTGCCAAAATTAAAGCCAACATAGATTCACACACAACGCTTCCTCGAATAGCAATACAAGGATCATGGCGACCTTTGATTTCACAAGTGCATTCTTGATTGTTTGTTGTGATTGTGGATTGTGGGATAAAAATGCTCGGGGTAGGCTTAAAATGCACTTTGAAATAAATTTCCTCTCCATTGCTAATTCCGCCCAAGATTCCACCACTATGATTACTTAGAAAGCCATTTTGGGTAATAGAATCATTATGTTCTGAGCCAAACATTTTTGTCGATTCAATGCCGCTCCCGATTTCTACTGCCTTTACTCCATTTAAGCCAAGCATTAATTCCCCAATTGCCGAATCTAGCTTATAATAAAGCGGCTCCCCAAGTCCAATGGGGATATTTATCGCACTAATTAGAGCAGTTCCACCCACACTATTGTGGGAGTTTCTAGCTTCCATTATTTTGTTTTTTTGGGCTTGTTCGGTGTTTTTATCCAATGAAAAAATTTCACTTTCTTTGGCGAAATTAAAATCAATCTCTTGACAATCAATCCCACCTACACTAAAGATTCCACTTCTTAGGGTAATTTTGAAATGTTTTAATAGCATTTTTGCAATTGCTCCAGCAGCAACTCTTACTGCACTTTCTCTAGCGCTTGACCTTCCGCCTCCGCGATAATCCCTAATGCCATATTTGTGAAAATAAGTAAAATCTGAATGACCGGGGCGAAAAATGTCTTTGATATTGTTATAATCACTGCTTTTGGTCGCATGATTGCGGATAAAAAACCCCAAAGGAGTTCCTGTGCTTTTGCCTTCAAATACTCCACTTAGAATCTCTACTTCATCGGCTTCTTTTCTTTGTGTGGAAAAAAGATTCCTGCCACCTTGCCTTCTTTGCATTTCTAAATTAAGAAAATTTGTATCAATTTCTAATCCAGCAGGAAGTCCATCTAGCACTCCACCAATCCCAGCTCCATGACTTTCCCCAAAAGTCGTGAGTTTAAGCCGTGTGCCAAAAGTATTCATTTTGTCTCCTTTAGAATCTCAAGTGCAATTTTTGCACAATTTTGTTGGGCTTCTTTTTTGCTTTTGCCGCTTGCATGTGCGTATTCTTTGCCTTGAATAAAAACTCCAATTAGAAATTCTTTATTGTGGTCAGGTCCTTTAGAATCCAAAACCACATATTCAGGGATTACCCCAAAGAGAGCTTGAGTAAGTTCTTGCAAGCTAGTTTTGTGATCATAAAAAAGATGTTGAATGTCAATTTTGGGATAAAGAATCTCAAGGATTTTTAGGACAATGTTTTGCACCTTTTCAAGCCCACTTTCTAAATAAATTGCACCAATGATGGCTTCAAAAGCATTAGAGAGGATAGAATCTTTGTCTCTCCCGTGATTTTGCTCTTCAGAATGAGAGATAAATAAATATTCTCCAATACCCAAATAACGCGCAATTTTTGCAAAAGCTTTTTCATTGACCATAGAGGCTCGCATTTTTGAAAGCTCACCTTCTGGCGAGGAGGGAAATTTTTTGTATAAAAATTCTCCAATGATTAAATCCAAAACAGCATCACCTAAAAACTCCAATCGTTCATTGTGCGTTGATTTTTTGGCACTTTTATGCGTAAGTGCCTCTTTGAGTAAATTTTGATTTTTGAAGTGATAACCTAAGGTTTGTTGAAAATGATTGAAATCCACCTTTATTCCTTTTGTTCTTTAAGTTTTAATGCCTCTTCTTTGGCAATTTTATCACAGAGTTCGTTTTCTTTGTGACCATTATGACCTCTAACCCATTCTGTTGTGATATGGTGTTTTTTGGATACTTGTAGATAATGTTTCCAAAGGTCTGGATTCTTGATATTTTTAAAATCTTTTGCAATCCAATTTGGAAGCCATTTAGAAAGTCCATCTAAGACATATTTTGAATCGCTAACTACTAGCACTTCACAAGGCTCTTTGAGTGCTTCAAGGCTAAAAATTAATGCAGAGAGCTCCATTTGATTGTTTGTTACATTTTTGGCACTTCCTTTTAAAATTTTTTCATAATTTTTGTAACGCAAGATTCCACACCATCCGCCATATCCGGGATTTCCAAGAGATGAACCATCACAAAAGAGAGTAACGCGTTTCATCTTGTTTTTCCTTTAAAAACACAAGGGTTTGTAGTGTGAGTAATTCTTTGCAATGAGGGCAAGTCTCAAAGGGAAGTGGAGTATTTGCTTTGCAAGAGGTGCAAAGGTATTGAAATTTTAAATCACCTTTGTAATTTTGGTTTTTGTGTAAGAGTGTAAGCACTTCAAGCTCAAAAGTAGATTTTGAATCAGGGGTAAGATTGTAAAAGCCTTTGGCTTGAAAAATATCTTGCAAGAGTTTGTTGTTTGGGGGAGTATTTGGGAGTTCATTGGGATTTAGATTCCATAAAATATCTAAAACATTCAAGATTTGTTCTTTGTGGAGATTTTGAATAGATTCCCAAAATAAACTAGGATAAAAATCCTTAAAGCATTTAAGAATAATGCGGGATAATTTTACCTCTTTTTGTAAAAGCATTAAAAGCTTTTTTGATTTTTCTTGGTTGTTATCGGCATTGGAAATAAGGATTTTGGTTTGTAAATAGTGGCGATGGAGAATCGTCCCACCTTCAATTTCTTCTAGACAATCTAGAGCGTTTAAGGCATCTTGATAGAGTTTGAGTTCCTCATAAATGCTAATGAGGGATTTTAAAACTTTGCAAGAGCGGGGATAATGGTGGAGAATTTCTAAATAGATTTCTTTTGAACGCAATGGAAAGCCAGCTTTGTAATAAACATTGCCTAGAGATTCTAAAATAGGAATTTTATCAATCGGATTTTTGATATAATCAAGCAAGGTTGCATAAAGGCGAATAGCCTTTTCGTAGTTTGCGCCTTTTTGATACATATTTGCCATAAAAAGAATCGAGGGAGTTGGATTTGGGCTTAGGGCTAAAAATTCTTTGATTTCTTTGTCAAAACCAATATAATCAAAGCTTTCCATAAATTTTATAAAAGATTGATGGCGTTTTTTGCTTACAATATAATTCCAATAATAAGCAAATAGGCTAATAATTCCCACAAGAAAAATAAAAATCATAATCCCAAAAAGAGGATCGCGGTAGTCTATATTTTCTAAAAAATTCAAAATAAACCTTGTAATCTTTATGGATATTTATTCTAAAAGATTATAGCAAAATTTCTAAGAGGATTTTATAAGAAACTTTTGTAAAATTTGATAATTTACCAAATATCAATCAATGGAGTTCAAAGTTTGATAACTCAAGAAAGTATTGATGCACTTAAAAATCA
This sequence comes from Helicobacter pullorum, assembly GCF_900638355.1. Lineage (GTDB taxonomy): Bacteria > Campylobacterota > Campylobacteria > Campylobacterales > Helicobacteraceae > Helicobacter_D > Helicobacter_D pullorum. The sequence continues at coordinate 740,737 of NZ_LR134509.1, forward strand.
ACTTGATGTTGTGGAAGTGGTTTCACATTACATAGAATTAAAAAAAATGGGATCAACCTTTAAGGCTTGTTGTCCTTTTCATCAGGAAAATACTCCTAGTTTTGTGGTGAATTCTTCCAAAGGTTTTTATCATTGTTTTGGGTGTGGTGCAAGTGGAGATAGTATCACTTTTGTAATGGAATATGAAAAGATTAATTACAAAGAAGCGTTGGAAAAATTAGCACAATTTTATAATGTAACATTAGTGTATGATAATCAAAAACAGCAAAATGTAGATTCTAAAATTATGGATTTTATGAATGATTATTATCAAAATGGAATCACCAAAGAAGTAGAATCTTATATTCACTCACGCGGCATTTCAAATGTGATGAAAGAGAAATTTGAGCTGGGTTATGCAGGGCATAATTATGAGATTATGGCATATTTGCAAAAAAATTCTATTGATATGCAAGAAGCGTTAAATTTGGGTATTTTGGGTGTAGATAATGAAAATGGTGTCAAAAGATATTATGCAAGATTAACGCAAAGATTGATTTTTCCTATCCGTTCTCCACAAAATAAAATTATCGGTTTTGGTGGAAGGACGCTTGGGAATCACCCTGCAAAATATATCAATTCTCCCCAAACAAAATTATTTAATAAATCCCAAATACTTTATGGTTATCCACAAGCAAAAGAAAGTATTTATAAAAAAGAAGAAATTATCATCACTGAAGGGTATTTAGATGTAATTATGCTTCATCAAGCGGGATTTACAAATGCTGTTGCAACTCTTGGCACGGCTTTGACAAAAGAACATTTGCCCTTGCTCTCTAAAGGGAATCCAAAAATCATTGTTGCATATGATGGTGATAATGCAGGAATGAATGCGGCTTTTAAAGCAGCAAGTCTATTATCATTGGCAAAAAAAGAGGGTGGAGTTGTGCTTTTTGATGGTGGATTGGATCCAGCTGATATGGTTAAAAATGGAGAAATTGAGAGGTTAAAAGAGCTTTTTGTTAGTCCTATTCCACTCATTGATTTTGTGTTGGAGGAAATGATTAAAAAATATGATATAACTAATCCAGTCCAAAAAGATAAATGCTTGCAAGAAGTCTTAGAATATCTTCATCAGTTTTCTGCTGTAATTCAAGAGGAATACAAAGGATTTTTGGCACAAAAACTAAAACTTCCTTCGCATTTAATTAAAACTCAAAAATACAATGAAGCTAAGATTGTAAAAAATCAAGGTGATATTTATGACTTAGCAGAAAAAATTATTATTAAAAGTGTTTTAGAAGATTCAAGCCTTTTGGAATATGTTATGGATTTTTTGGAGCCTTCAATGTTTTTTACTCAACAAGAAGCTTTTTTGAAACTCATAAAAGGGGATTTGCAAGATAAAAGTTTGATTGGGATTTTGTTGGATAGCAAGATAAAACCGCAAAACAAAGAGAAGTTAAAGCAACAAATGATTATGATTTTGCACAAATTTTATGAAGAACAAAAAAATAAAATTATTCAAGATAAGAATCTTTCTTTGAGAGAAAAAGCATTTTTATTAAGAAAATATCAAAAGTATTTGGAAAATCTAAAAAAAGGAGATTTGATTATTTATGAAAGCTTTAGCGCTTTTTAGTGGAGGTTTAGATAGTCTGCTTGCTATTAAAATTATCAAAGATATGGGAATTGATGTTTTGGCTTTGCATTTTAATATTGGATTTGTTGGTAAGAATGATAAAAGTGAAGCCCTAAAAGAAATTTTGGCACAAATTGATGTTCCTTTGAAAGTCATTGATATTAGAAAGCAGTTTTTTGATGAAGTGTTGTTTGCACCAAAATATGGTTATGGAAAATATTTTAATCCTTGCATTGATTGTCATGGGAATATGTTTTCACACGCTTTTTCGCTCCTAGAGAGTGAGGGAGCTAGCTTTGTAATTAGTGGAGAGGTTTTGGGACAGCGTCCAAAAAGTCAAAGAGCAGAAGCGCTTTTGCAAGTGGAAAAGTTATGCAATGCACAAGGTTTGGTAGTGCGTCCTATGAGTGCAAAACTACTTCCTATTACTATCCCAGAACAAAAGGGGTGGATTGATAGAGAGAGATTGCTAGATATTCATGGTAGAGGTAGAGAGAGGCAGCTAAAAATGGTGGAAGAATATGGAATCAAAAATTATGCCAAGCCCGGTGGAGGTTGCCTTTTGACAGATACTTCTATTGCAAATAAAATCAAAGATTTGCAATCTCATAGGGAAATTGTGTTTGAAGATATGGAAATGGTGAAATATGGGAGATATTTTATTTTGCCAAATGGTGGAAGATGCGTGATTGCAAGAAATGAAGAAGAAAATCAAAAACTTTCTTTTAAACACCCTAAGATGAGCAAGATTGAGTTGTTAAATTGTCTAGGACCTTTGGGGTTGGTTGAAAAAGATTCAAGTCAAGAGGATAAAGAAATGGCGATTGCTTTAACTCTAACTTATGGTAAAACAGAAATGGATAAATCTTATAAAGTGCATTTTGAGGGGAGGGAGGTAGAAATGAAGCCTTTTGTCTCAAAAGAAAAAGCAAGAGAATTTTTGCTTAATTCATAAAATAAGGAGTTATGATGAAAAAAGAGATTTTTAGTGAAATTATTTGTGAGCGTTATTCTTGTAGAAATTTTAAAGAAAGAATGCTCACACAAGAAGAGATGGATTATATTTTGGAAGCAGGGAGATTATCCCCTAGCTCTTTGGGGCTAGAGCCATGGAAATTTTTGGTGGTGCAAGATTCTAATAAAAAAGCTGAAATTGCTAAAATTGCTAATGGACAAAAACATGTTGAAAAATGTGGAGCAATTATTGTAGTGGTTGCAAGATTGGATTTTGGTGAGTATTTTATCCCAAAATTGCAAGGACGCGGTTTAAGTCAAGAGGAAATGCAAAAGCGGATAGATATTTATAAGCCTTTTATTGATGGGATGAATGAGCAAGAGAAATTGCATTATGCAAGAGAGCAGACTTACTTGGCTTTGGGTAATCTTTGCTTGTGCAATCGGGCTTGGCTCTTGTATTATTGGCGGTTTTAATGCGGAGAAATTAGATGATTATTTGAACTTGGATACCTCCAAAGAAAGAAGCTCTGTAATGTTGGTAGTTGGGGAAAGAAATGAGGTAGATATTCCCAAAAAGGCGAGGTTTGATAAAGAGAGTATTATAACTTTTATTAATTAATTTATAAAATTAAATAAAGTTATGCTATGATAAGCCCTTTAATTTTTGATTTATGAGGGGTGAATTGTGTTTCGTAATTCCAAAAGAGAAGAGGAACTTATCGTTGAAAATAGGGAATTAAAGAAAAAGGTTGAGCAGCTTGAAAATGCTCTAAAGAGTTGTAGTGTCCAAAATGAGGATTATCAAAAATCTTTTGCACAGATTGAATTACACCAAAAACAAACAGGTGTATTTAATAGTATGCTTGAGATGATGACCCAATCTTGTGCAAAGAATTTGAAAATATTGCAAGATGATTTTTCTAATTCTGTAAATATGCTTCAAGAATCTAAGAAAACTTCTTTAAAGAATTATGAACAAATACAAGCTTTAGAGACTTCTATTGGGGGAACTGTAGCAAATGTAACAGAAAAGTTGATTAGCTTTCAGGGCATGATTGCACAGGTTTATCAGGATTTGGATTCCATTACAAATGTTATTAAGCTTATTACCGATGTTAGTGATCAGACAAATCTACTTGCTCTTAATGCAGCTATTGAAGCAGCAAGGGCAGGGGAGCATGGCAGGGGGTTTGCTGTTGTCGCAGATGAGGTAAGAAAACTTGCTGAAAGAGCGCAAAAAGCTACAAGAGAGATTGAGATGAATATTCAAGTATTGCGTCAAAATTTCTCTGAAGTGCAAACTTCCACAGAGGAAATTGTGGGTGATATGGATAGCGTAAATGATGAAGTTGCGAAATTTATGGAAATGGGGCAAACTTCTATATCTGTTAGAAATGATTCGGCAAATGTGTTGGATACTACTTTTATTGCATTGGTAAAGCTGGATCATTTATTGTTTAAGATTAATAGTTATAAAGCAATTATAGAAGACAATAAAGAAATGCAGCTTGCTACTCACCATGAATGCCGTTTGGGTAAATGGTATGATTCTGGGATAGGCAAGGAGCATTTTAGTCAATTGAGTAGCTATGCGGGCTTAGAAACGCCACATTCTTTGGTGCATGATTCATTTAGAGGAGCGCTAGAAGTTTTTAAAGAAGCAGGAATACAAAAAGGTGATGAAATTGTAGAATATATCAAACAAGGCGAGATAGCTTCAGATGGAGTGGTTGCTATATTGGACAATCTACTCAAAGAAAAAATATCTGAAAGACAAAATAACACGAACAAATAGAGCTTAAAGCTCTATTTGGATGAATTATTGGAATAGATTTTTAAAAGAATTTGTATCAAAATTTTCAAAATCATAATTTTGAGTGTTGTTGCTAAGTGGCAAACTAGCTTTTTCAATAAGTGTGCTTATTGTGCTCATTTTGTCACTAATTTCATTGTGTTTTTGTGATAAAGATTCTATTAGCGATGAATTATCTTGTGCCATTTGGCTTGGAAGTGGCAAAGATAAAGAAACATTTTCTCCTGCTAAATTTAAACTTAATTCTCTTCCAAATAAAGCTTCATTTCGGAATTGCGCAGCTTTAGCAGTTTTATCAAGGATATTAAGATTTTCTGGATTTATTTCTCCCATATCCTTTGCTTGAGTGCTTAGTGCATTAAGCGTAATATCGGCAATTTGCATTGCCCCTACCATTTCATTTGCACCTTTAACTCCATCGCTAAATTTGCGAATCTCTAATGTCTCTTTGGAGAGATTGGGCAGTTCTTGAGAATCTTGAATATTCTGTGTGGTAGAGGGTTGCGATTCTTTGGTGTTGGGTTGTATATTTTGTGTATAAATATTTCCTAATCCATAGGGATTTACTGATGACAGCATAAAAACTCCTTTTGATTTTTTAAAGAGTTAAAGCATTTTGTGTTCCATTTTGGAAAACTAGGGCAATTTAATGGGTTGGCATTTTTTGATTTTGTTCAAGTTGCATTATTTTTTGTTCGAGACTCTTTTGATTTTTGCTAAGATTGGCAGTAGCAGTGATTTGATTGAGTAGAATCCACAGGCTAAGGGCAGCAAAAAGAATAGTAATTACACAACAAATCAGTGCTATTTTAATGGCTTTTAGGGAAGTTTTTTGCTGTTGTTTGAGTTCTTTGCGTAAGTTTTCCATTAATAGTCCTTTGAAAAGTATTTTGTTGTTGTGAAATGATGTATAAGTGCCAATATAAAAGAAAAAATTGAAAGTAAGATAACAATGCTAGCACCTGCTTGTAAGTCATAAAAATAAGAAATGAGAATCCCTCCAAGCATACAGATAAAGGAAATAAGGCTAGAGGCAAACATCATTTTGGCTAAAGAGTTGGTAAAAATTTCACTGCAATAAGCAGGAATGCTTAAGAGTGCGACAATTAAAATTATTCCCACTGAACGCATAGAAATAACAATTCCAAGTGCAATGAGTATCATTAGAGCCATACTAAAAAAGTTTGTTTGTATTCCTTGAAGTTGTGTAAATTCGCTATCATAAGAGATTCCAAGAATAATGCGGTAATTAAAAATTATAAAAAGAATTAATAAAATAGAGAAGATAATCATATAATAAATATCGTTTTCTGTGATGCTAAGAATGCTTCCAAACAAATATCCCATAAAATCTTTGTTATATCCTGGCGTGAGTTCTACTAAAATAATTCCCAATGCCATTCCAAAAGCCCAAAGCGATCCTACTAGAGAATCTAAACGCTCTTTGCCATAAAGAAGCATATAGGCTAAGACAATCGCACACAAAATGCTAAAAATTGTTGAACCAAGCATAATGGGGAGACCAAAAAAGGTGGCAATCCCTACTCCTCCATATACGCTATGAGCGATCCCTCCAGCGATGAAAACCATTCTGTTGGTAACTGCAATGGTGCCAATGATACCGCAAATAATGCTTGTGAAAAAAGCACCAATAATGGCATTTTGGACAAAGGTGTATTCTAAAATCTCAATCAACAAGCCACTCCAAATCTTCTTCGTTTAGCTCCTCTTTGATTTTGTCCATTTTGATAGCTGCTTGTAGATATTCAGTGATTTCTAGCATATCCACAAGGGCATTTTTCATACAGCTTGTAGCACCCGGACTTGGCGTCATATTGAAGGTAATTCCTTTGTTGCTTTTGATTTTTTTCTCTCCTAAGATAAGTTTTTTTTGTGTTTTGTCTAGCACTTGAGGGCGGATTCCGCCAAATCCATCGGCATAGGATAGTTCATTGAGTTGTATTGAAGGAATAATTTTTTTGGCTTCTTCCCAAAAATATTTTTTGCCAATGCTTGGAATCTCATAAATAAAATTTCTAAAGATATAGTTTCTAATTTCGCTATCAGAGAGCAAATCCCACATAATTTTGGTTGTTGCACTGCCAAATCCAAATGATTTCATAAAATCTGCATAAGTCCCATTTTTGAAGCGTTCTAATTTAGGCAAAGCAAGTGCGGTTGGTCCTAGTCTAGTTTTGCCTTGAGCGACAACATCAGGATCACCATGGATAGCAGCAAATGGAAGTTTTGGATTTTGCACAGTATAAACTTTGCCTTGTAGTTTATTCCCGGGAATAAAATAAAAACTACCAGAAACAGGCAAACACCCTAAATCTAGCCCATACCCCATATTTTGTGCTAAAAGTAGAGAATGTGCTCCTGCATTTACCAAGACAAAAGAAGCACTAATAGGCTCTTGCCCTTGAGATTGGATTGTATAGCCACCATCGCCTTGTTGGATAATATTAGTTACTTTATGGTTGAAAAATACTTTGTGTTCCCCAAAAATACTTTGTTCTATCATATGGTTTGCGGTTGAACAAAAATTCATCGCACAGAAACTTTTTCTCATTCCAGAACCTATAATCGCTTCAGGTCTGTCGCTACCATCCAACATTTTTACAACATTTGGTTCAATTTGCTTTAATGTTTCTTTGTCAAAAAATTCTAAATTAGGATAAATTTCTTTAAACTCTTCATGGCGTTTTGTCATAAAATCTACTTCTTTTTCCCCCACACCAATTGCCATTTTTTGGTATTCAAAAATACTTTTATTTTGTAGATTGTGGTAAAAAGCATAAGAAACAAGAAGTTTGGCTGCTCTTGAGACCTTTTTGGCTTTCTCAAAAGTATAGTTTGTTTCTATATCGCCAGAATGAATTGTTTGTGAATTATTGTTGCCACTAGAGCTTAATGTGGCAGGTTGAGAATACTTTTCTAGTAAGGCAACTTTTTTAATATCTGTGTAATGTGTTAGTGCATAAAATAGCGCACTTCCAGAAATACCTGCCCCAATGATTGCTACATCATAAGAATTATTCATAAATTACCTCCTAATTTTTAAAATATTGTGATTGCATTAACATTTCAACTTCGCAAAAATGTTCTTTAGCAATTTGATTATTGATTTGAGGAAGTTCATGTTCTTTTGCTTCCTGATTGACATATAAAACTTTTTTTGCATAGCCTAATAACACTGAAATATCATGGCTAATCATAATTATAGTCTTTTCTTTATTTAAAGTTTGTAATAAATCGTAAATTTCTTTTTGGTTTTTTTGGTCAATACTTGCTGTTGGTTCATCCAAGATTAATAGATTTGGATTCCCACACAATGCTCTTGCAATTAGAACCCTTTGTCTTTGTCCTCCTGAAAGACTTCCAATTTTTTTATCGGCATAAGATTCAAGGTGAAACTGCTCTAAAAGTTCCATAGCATTTTTTTTTGCATTTTTAGGCAAGAAACCTCCAAAAAGTTTTGGTTTTAAGAATCCCATCATCACAACTTCAAGTGTAGAGATAGGAAAATGGCGATTTAAGAAAGTGTTTTGTGGCACATAGCCGATGCGTAAGTTTTGGCTTTTTAGAATCTTCCCGCTACTTGGCTTTAATAGCCCAACTAATAGGCGTGCTAGAGTGCTTTTTCCGCCCCCATTTGGTCCAATGATTGCCCAAAAATCATTTTCATAAATTGTCCAATCCACATTATACAAAATTCGTTCTTTGGTAAAATAAAAATTAACATTTTTACATTCAATTATTTTTTTAGGATTATTGTTTTGCATATTCTAACTCATCTGTATTAAAAAGATTTCGCATTCCATAAATGCCTTTAATTAGCAGGGTATCTTGATTGATTCCTTGAATATTCTCTCCAATATTCAATGGAGTTATGGCGATTTTTCCAATGATTTTTCTCCCTTCTTGTGTTTCATTTTGTAGCGTTTTTAGTCCCCATATATCATGAAGAGCAAAAATTTCTCCATTTATCTCCCCAATATAAAGCATAATATGTCCTTTCATTCCAAGCAAAGTTGCAAAGGGAATGGCATGGTTTTTGATAGCTAGAATCTTTTCTAGCGGATTTAGGTGGCTTAAATCTATAAAAGTAGCTTGATTTTTGCCAATTTGTGCTTGAGAGTTTCTAGGGAGATAAAAGCCAAAATTTCCTAAAGTATCCCGCAAAAACATGGAACAATCTCTATTTCCAAGCATTCCTCCCCAGCCATATTTTTCTCCGATGATATTTTGTGCAAGGGAGGCATAATTTTGGCTAGAAAAACGCATAGGGAATTTTGTAAAGTTTTTTGTAGATAGATGAACTTGAACTTCTTTTGCAAAGCCTCTTTGGGTGCGAGTAAAAATAAAGCTCTCATAAGTATTTTTGGTGCTACCAAGGAGAGGCAAAAGCATACCAATGCGTGCAGATTCTAAAAATTCATTATGGGTATTTCTAAGGGGTGTATAGTCTTTTTTGACAACTAAGAAATCTTTTGTATTTTTTAGTTTTTGGATTTGATGATTGTCCAAAATCGCCACATTAAGAGATTCTACCCATCCACTAACAAAGCCACTTTCTATAAAAACCCATTTTTTTGATTTGGAATAATGTGTGATAAGCACAGGTGTGCCTAGATAGATGGAGGAATTTTGCCAATAATCAAAAGGATAGCCTTCGCCTGCTTGTTTTGGATTTAAAAATCGTGGTTTATTAGTTGGCAAAACTCTAACATCACAAGAGCGTGTGATAATAGCAGGTTTTTTTGCATTTGGAAAATTATCAAAATTTGCTTCTTCTTCTAAGAATTGAATTTCTTGGAGTGTGTAGGGTTGGAGATTCTCACCAAAACCATAATTTCTTAAAGCTTGTTGCAATCCCCATTTGGCTTCTGTGGAAGTGTGTTTTGGATTTTTAGAAAAAGGGGCAAAAAAATGCTTGAGATATTCTTGTTTTAAGGCTTTTGTGGAGGAAGTTTTGAGGGTTGCATTAATGGAAATATAATCTTTTGGGTTTTGGTTTGGCAAATGGATTGGGATTTGTGAAGGTTTTTGTGAGCAAGCACAAAAAAGGATAAGATAAAGTATGAAAAAGCAATATTTTACCATTGCGTTTTCTCATATTTTTCTAAATCAAATCCCACAATAGTTTCATTTAGCGTGCTAATTATGGGTCTTTTAATCAAGGTGGGTTCTTTTAAAAGATAGTCTTTAATTTCTTCTTGGGAGAGGTTTTTATCTTTTAAGCCTAATTTTTTGTAAGTTGTTCCTTTGTGGTTGCAAAGAGTTGCAAGAGGAATTGTTTTGAGCCATAATTCTAATTCTTCTTGACTTGGGGGAGTTTTTTTGAAATCAATGAATTCATATTGAATTTTGTGTTCTTCTAAAAAATTAAGTGCTTTTTTGACACTCCCACAATTTTTGATACCATAAACTTTTATCATTAAAATATCCTTATCATAAAAATATAAAAAATAATCCCTATAAATATACTAAAAACTGAATTTTTAAACCATAAAAAACACAAAGTTGCAGCAAAGATTCCGCTAATTTCATAGATTCCATAAGTTTCATGCCAAGGTGTTCCTAATAGGCTAAAAAAGATTAAAAGTGTCATAATCAAAAGCGGCATCGTTTCTTGGAGGTATTTTAGAAAATTGTTGTTAGCTATGTTTTTGAAAACAAAAAAGGGCAATAATCTTGTCATTGCTGTGCCAAATGAGGCAGCTAAAATTGCCCCTATAAGATAAAAGGTATCAAAATTATTTTGCATAATTTATCCATTTTTTGCCAAATAATAAAATTAAAATTCCCACAAAAATGCTAAGAAGCAAGAAATATTTGCTAGGAAAAATAATCAATCCTATCACCCCTAATACTAAGCCGATATAGAATGGCTTTTTATTGATAGAGTTTTGCAAAAGAGAAAGGGTAAGCACGCTAAAAAGGGCTGTTAGGGCAAATTCTACCCCATCTGGTTGGAATCCTATACCGCTTCCCAAAAAGATTCCAATACCACTACCCAAAACCCAGTAACAATGATTGAAAAAAGTAATATAAAAATAGTTTTTTTCTAAATCTTTTTGATTGAGATTTAATGAAGCATGATTAGCCTTTAGCACAGCAAAAGTTTCATCAGTTAGTCCAAAAAGAATATAATATTTCACAATCCCAAATTTCTTAATTTCATCAGTGATGGCAAGGGAATAAAAAATGTGTCGGATATTTAAAATAAAAGAAGCAATGGCAATCTCTAAGAATCCAGTGTAAGTAGAAATGAGAGAGACAAGCAAAAATTGTCCTGCACCTGTAAAGATTAAAATAGAAATTAAAATCCCATAAAACCAGTCAAGTTGGAGTTTAGAAAAGAGGATTCCAAATGCCATTCCAAGAGGTAAATATCCCATTAAAACCGGTAATGATTGGATAAAGCTTCTTTTGAACAATTAAAATCCTTTTAAAATTTGAAATTATAACAAAATATGTTAAAAATTAATGTGGATTAAGTGGTGTAAAACCGACAATTTTGCATTGAAAATGTCCTTAAAATATAGTAAAATCCACTCTTAAGAGTTCATAAATCCATTTGGAGAATAAATTGAAGAAGTATAAATTTGGTATTTTATTAGCCGCCACAAAAGATTCAAGTTTCACACTTGGGACTATGATTGCAAATATCAAAGACAAAATGGGGGATTTTGTAGATATTTTTTATATTATTCATGATGGATTTAGTTTAGAAGATATGGAAGCGATGAAAAAGCTTTCTAAAAATAGCGAGATTGTTTTTTCTGAATTTACACAAGAGACTTTTATGGGGAATTTTAGGAAGTTTGGAGGCAATTCTTTAAAATTTAATTTTTCTAGTGGCTTTTTGGGGCGTTGGACACATATGGTGTATGCTTGCTTTGAGGTGTTTAGATTCTTGGAAGAATGCGAAAGTATTTTGTATTTGGATTTTGATATTTTAATACTAAAAGGAATGGAGCATTTAGCAAAATTAAAAGAGCAAGGAATTAGTATTGCTGCTGAGAGAGGCAAGAAACGCTTAAATGAAGTGTATCCTCATTATAATGGAGAGTTTGCAAATAATCCAATCTATCGTTCTGGAAGTGTTTTGGTGAATGATACAATTTTGAATCCTAGGGAATGCTATGCTTTTGTGTATCAAAAAAGTGCGGATGTAGCTTATGGGCTAAATGATCAAGGCATTTTATCTTTGCTAATTTATGAAAAAAATCTAAAAACACAAAATCTTGGGAAAGAATATGTAGGCAGTGTGCATTGGCTAAGCAATGATGAAGTGTATTTTGTCCATGCTTATGGAAGAGATAATCGTTTTTGGAATAATCGCCTTTGTCATCAAGTTTGGAGAGAATGGGAAGAGTATTATAATGTTTGGCTAAAAGCTGGCGGTTCTCCATACAAAGGTGGGTTTGTGGCAAATACGACTTATGGTTATGAAAGAGTGCGGTTTCATTTGACTTATAAAATTGGATATGCAGTTATCGAGATTCAAAGGAATCTTAAAAGTAAATGGGAGTATTTGAAGCTGCCTTTAATAATGATAAAAATTACCCTCAAACACAAAAGGAAGCTTAGAGAGTATCACAAAAAGATTCAAGAATTTCCGCATTTGAAATTACCTCCCCTTAGTGCATATGATTACAATCAGATTTTGCAAGAAAAACAAAGCATTCCTTATAGGCTTGGGGAGGCGATATTGGAGTTTTATAGGGAGTGGTGGAAATTTGATATTTTTAGATTATATAGGAAAATTAACGCAATCAAAAAGGAAGCTCAACTAAGATTTTAAAATCAAAATGCCTCAAAGCCAAGCAAAATACATTTATCAAAATAGGGCAGGACGCACATTGCGTGAAATTTTCCTCCAATTCCTATATCTTTTAGGGTTTCATAGTATTTTATGTCAAATTGTAGATGAGAGCCTTTTTGTGTGGAGATTCCAACGCCACTTAGTGTATTTAGATAAATAAAACTTTCAATTTGGCTAGAAACAAGAATCAAAGAATATTTTAAAGAGAGTTTTTCTTGTGGAGTTAAGAGATGGTAAGCTTCCAAGCTTAGCAGTTTGCGATGGCGAAAGTGTATGTAATTTTTTTGTAGGCTTTGCTTATGAACTTGCTGATAAAAACTATCTAAGTCCATAGAATAGAGGGGAATAATCCCCAAAAAGAGGATAATTCTAAAGTGTTTGGATAATTTCTCTAAAACTATCAAAGTAGATTCTCTTTGCTTCTTGTAGCGGGATTGAAATATTGCCAATTTCTATGTTTTCTCCACCAAGTGTGGCAACTTTTTCTAGTTGCAGATTAGAATTTGTTATTAGATTGTGTAAATCTTGAATGTGTTGTGGTTTAATTGCAATAAGAACTTGTGTTGGAGCTTCACCAAAGAGTGATTTGTTATCGAGATTTTCCACGCTTTTGCATCCGATATTACCTCTAATGCAAGCTTTTGCGAGTGAAATAGCTAATCCGCCTTGATAGATATCACTCGCCCCTTCAATGAGTTTTCTTTCATTTGCAACCGCTAAAACATTCCACAAAAATAATTCATCTTCTAAAGCAATTTTTGAAATATCATCTTTGATGCTATTGCCAAAATATTTTGCAACAAGACTGCCGCCAAATTGTGGTGTAGAATGTTTGGATTTAAGAAGATAGATTTCAAGATTATTTTCTTTAAAATCATTAGATAAAATATTATAAATATCATCTACAATGCCCACTCCAGCAATGCTTGGTGTAGGGTAAATATCGCTTTGATTGGTTTGGTTATAAAGGCTAACATTTCCGCTTACAACAGGAGTATTGAGGGCTTTGCAAGATTCTTTGATACCTTCACAAGATTCTTTGAATTGCCACATTACTTCAGGATTTTCAGGATTTCCAAAATTCAAACAATCCGTGATTGCCAAAGCTCTACCGCCTCTTAGGGCAATATCTCTGCCTACTTTTGCCACAGCTTGTTTAGCCCCTTCTTTTGGATTGAGATAACATAGGCGAATAGGGCAGGCTACACTCATAGCCAATCCTTTTCCATTTTCTTTTACGCGTATCACGCTTGCCCCACCACTTCCAGCTTTAATTAGAGTGTTGGTTTGCACCGTGCTATCATATTGCTCATATACCCATGCTTTATCGCTAATATCGGGAGTTTTTAGAAGGGTGGTGAAGATTTCATTGGGGTTTAGTTGCTCTAAAGTTTTTGTATTTAGAGATTCAACTTTATTGAGATATTGTGGATTATCACTTACAGGGCGTTTTAAGATAGGGGAATTTTCACTTAGAGGTGCGATGGGAATCTCTGCACATTTTTCATTGTGCCAAAATAGCTCCATTTTTCCACTATTTGTAACTTCTCCCACTACTGCACAATCAAGCTCCCATTTTTTGAATATTTCAATAATTTCCTCTTCGCATCCTTTTTTGGCACAAATCAACATTCTTTCTTGCGATTCGCTAAGCATTAATTCATAAGGGGTCATATTTGCTTCACGGGTAGGGACTTTATCAAGATGCATAATCATACCGCTTCCACTGCGTCCAGCCATCTCAAAGCTTGAGCTTGTAAGTCCTGCTGCACCCATATCTTGAATCCCAACAATTAAATCTTTTTTGAATAATTCCAAGCAAGCTTCCAAAAGTAATTTTTCTGTAAAAGGATCCCCCACTTGCACGGTTGGACGCAAAGATTTAGAATCTTCATTAAAACTATCAGAACTCATTACAGCACCACCCAATCCATCGCGTCCGGTTTTAGAACCTACATAGATTACCGGATTTCCGATTCCTTCAGCTTTGCCATAAAAAATTTCATCATTTTTAACAATTCCTAGGGTAAAAGCATTGACTAAAATATTGCCTTCATAGCAATCTTCAAAACTCATCTCACCACCGATAGTTGGCACTCCCATACAATTTCCATAGCCGCCGATTCCTGCTACAACCCCACGCAATAAATAGCGGTGTTTTGCACCTATAGAATCTTTTTTGGCTATATTGCCAAAGCGGATAGAATTGAGGCTTGCAACCGGTCTTGCTCCCATAGTAAAAACATCACGCATAATTCCACCTACTCCAGTGGCAGCTCCAGCATAAGGTTCTATGAAGCTTGGGTGATTATGGGATTCCATTTTAAAAACCGCTCCATATCCTCCACCAATATCAATAACTCCCGCATTTTCTCCGGGTCCTTGAATAACCCAAGGTGCTCTAGTGGGGAATCCATTAAGATAAATTTTGCTAGATTTGTAGCTACAATGCTCACTCCACATAGCAGAAAAAATACCAATTTCTACTAAATTTGGTTCTCTTTTTAGAATCTTGAGAATGTTTTGATAATCCTCTGTCGTGAGTTTGTGTTGTTTGAGTATTTGTTCTAGGTTTTGCATTTTATTTTTCCTTACAACTTTTAGCTTCATTTTTTGAGTAAATTTTACAAAAAATTACTTTCTTTTTTGAAAGTTTAGCAAACTGCATTTGAAAGTATTATAAACTTAAGATTTAGATAAACTTATTTTAAATAGAATACAGATTTAAGTCTATGTGCTTTACTAAGGAGAAAAAGAAAAATGAAATACATCAAGTTTTTCAAGGAATTAAATAATAAAGATGTGCCCGTTGTGGGTGGAAAAAATGCAAGTATTGGAGAAATGTTTCAAGAGCTTGTGCCAATGGGTATCAAGGTGCCAAATGGTTTTGCAATTACAAGTGAAGCATATTGGTATTTATTAGATAGCGGAGGAATTCGAGAAAAAATTAAAGAATTGCTTGAAGGGATTGATGTAACTGAAATTGATGTATTAAATGTGCGTTCTAAAAAGATTAGAGATATGATTTTTGGGACACCTTTGCCGACTGATTTACGCGAAGAGATTTTGGAAGCTTATAGGATTTTAAGTCAAGAATATAATATGGAAGAAGCGGATGTAGCAGTGAGAAGCTCTGCAACTGCTGAGGATTTACCGGATGCTTCTTTTGCGGGACAGCAGGATACTTATTTAAGTGTGCAAGGGCAAACAGAGCTGATACATTATATTAAATCTTGTATGGCTTCACTTTTCACGGATAGGGCAGTAAGTTATCGTGCATCAAGAGGTTTTGATCATTTTAAAGTAGCCCTTTCTGTAGGGGTGCAAAAAATGGTGCGTTCTGATAAGGGAAGTTCTGGAGTTATGTTTAGTATTGATACAGAAACCGGCTTTAAAGATGCAGTTTTTATTACCTCTGCGTGGGGGCTTGGTGAAAATGTTGTAGGTGGCACTGTAAATCCTGATGAATTTTATGTTTTTAAACCGGCTTTGGAATTGGGTAAGCGTCCTATACTAAAAAGGCAGCTGGGATATAAAAATATCAAAATGGTGTATGCAGCACCCGGAGCAAAGCATCCTACCAAAAATATAGAAACCACCGAAGAGGAATTAAAGAGTTTTTCTTTGAGTGATGATGAAGTTTTGACTCTAGCGCGTTATGCGATTTTGATTGAAAAGCATTATTCTAAAGAGGCTGGTGAATATCGCCCTATGGATATGGAATGGGCAAAAGATGGGAATAGTGGGGAGATTTTTATCGTTCAAGCACGCCCAGAAACTGTGCAAAGTCAAAAAATGAAAAAACAAAGCAATACTTTAGAAAAATACTTTTTTAAAGATAAAGGTCAAAAAGAGATTCTTCTAAGTGGAAAGGCAGTAGGTGGAAAAATAGGCATAGGAAAGATTCGCGTAATTGATAATATTGCTAATATGGGAGAGCTTAAAAAGGGCGAGATTCTCGTAACAGACAATACAGATCCAGATTGGGAACCTGCGATGAAAAAGGCTGCTGCTGTCATCACTAATCGTGGCGGTAGGACTTGTCATGCAGCAATTGTCGCTAGAGAGATTGGAGTGCCTGCAATCGTTGGAGCTGTTGGGGCAACAGAAAAATTAGAAACAGGAATGGAAGTAACAGTTTCTTGTGCAGAGGGGGAAGATGGATTTGTTTATAATGGGATTTATGAATTTGAAGTAGAAAAAGTAGATTTGGATTCATTGGAACAACCCAAAACAAAAATTTATATGAATATTGGAAATCCCGAAAAAGCTTTTGCGTTTTCTATGATTCCAAATAATGGAGTTGGGCTTGCTAGAATGGAGTTTATTATTAACAATTATATTAAAGCACACCCTCTAGCACTGATTGATTTACACAATGGAAATAAAGAATTTGACGGAATTGAAGGTGTAAAAGAGATTATGTCGGGGTATGCTAATCCTAAAGATTTTTTTATTAAAAAAATTGCAGAAGGTGTGGGAATGATTGCGGCAGCATTTTATCCTAAGCCCGTGATTGTAAGAACTAGTGATTTTAAATCTAATGAATATTGTCGAATGGTTGGTGGAAAGGATTATGAACCACACGAAGAAAATCCTATGATAGGATATCGCGGGGCTAGCCGTTATTATTCTGAGCAATACCGACAAGCCTTTGAGTGGGAATGTCAAGCTTTGGCAATGGTAAGAAATGAAATGGGCTTTAGCAATATGAAAATTATGATTCCATTTCTTAGGACTCCAGAAGAAGGAAGAAGAGTCTTGGAGATTATGCGTAAAAATGGGCTTGTGCAGGGCGAGAATGGGTTGGAAATTTATGTAATGTGTGAATTGCCAGTGAATGTAATTTTGGCAGATGAATTTTTGCAACTTTTTGATGGATTTTCTATCGGCTCTAATGATCTTACGCAGCTTACTTTGGGGGTTGATAGAGATGGAGAGCTTGTTAGCCATGTATTTGATGAAAGAAACCCTGCGTTGCTTAAAATGTTTAAAATGTCAATTGAAGCTTGTAAGAGACATAACAAATATTGTGGAATCTGCGGTCAAGCACCTAGTGATTATCCAGAAATTGCAGAATTTTTGGTAGAAAATGGCATTACTTCTATTTCTTTGAATCCTGATTCTGTGATTGAGACTTGGGACAAAATTGTAAAACTCGAAAAAAGACTTGGAATCTCCTAAATAGCTTCCTTTAAAGAATGGGAAATTTTTCCTTTCTTTAAAGAAATATAAAAAAATAAAATCAAATTTTTAATTGAAATTTTCTTATATTTTTTTAGAGGTATAATTTGACAAAATTAGTTTTTAAGAAGGATTATTTTGAAGCTTGCTGTTTTTGATTTTGATTCTACTTTGATGGATGGGGAAACGATAGATTTATTGGCAAGAGCACATGGGAGCACGCAAGAGGTAAGCGATATTACCAAAGAAGCGATGGCTGGAAAACTTGATTTTTATCATAGTTTAAAGAAACGTGTGAAAACTCTAAAAGGAATGCCTTTGCAACAGGTTTGTGAAGTTTGTGAGGGGCTAACTTACAATAAAGGTGCAAAAGAAATCATTGAAATTTTAAAAGAAAAAGATTATAAAGTTGTGGTATTTAGCGGAGGATTTGATGAAGGTGTAAGTGCTGGGAAAAAGGCACTTGGATATGATGTCCATTTTAGCAATACTTTGCACCATAAAGATGGCTTATTAACAGGAAAAGTAGGTGGTGAGATGATGTTTGCTTATTCAAAAGGTAGAATGCTTGAAAAAATCCAAACTTTATTAGGCGTTAGTTATGAAAATACAATAGTAGTTGGTGATGGTGCAAATGATATTTCTATGTTTCAATACGCACAAAAAAAAGTAGCATTTTGTGCAAAAGAAATTTTAAAAAAAGCAGCAAATATTGTGATTGATACAAAAGATTTGTCGTTGATTAAAAATTATCTTTAAGGAGGAAAAGCATGCCAAATAATATTTCTTTTTCTTTGTGGTGTGATTTAATTGAAAGAGATTTTTTGGAGAATGAATTTATAAAAATGATTGAAGGTGGGATTATTCAAGGTGCTACGAGTAATCCGGCAATTTTTCAAAAATCTTTTATGGAGGAAAGTTATCAAGAACAAAAAGATACTCTAAGAGATAAAAAGCCAAAAGAAATTTACGAATCTCTAGCCAAAAGCGATATTCAAAGAGCTGCAGAATTGCTTATGCCTATTTATAGCAATAATCCTAATGATGGTTATGTGAGTATCGAAGTTGATCCTAACTTGTGTGATGATGCAAAGGCAACTATTGAAGAGGGTGTGCGGTTGTTTAAAGAGATTGGTTATCCTAATGTGATGATTAAAATACCGGCTACTAAGGCGGGATTTTCTGCAATGGAAGAATTAATTTCTCAAGGAATCTCGGTGAATGCAACTTTGGTCTTTACAAAAGAACAAACTATTGGTTGTATGGAAGCGTTTAAGAGGGGATATGAGGTTTTAAAGAAAAACACCAAAAAAGAATCCAAAGATTATCCTCGAGCGGTTGTAAGTATTTTTGTTTCACGCTTTGATAGAAAATGTGATGCGATTTTAAAAGAAAATGGGATACCAGCGGCAACTTTGGGAGTGAAAAATGCTCAATATCTTTATCGTATCATCAATGATTATTCTTTGCCTTGTGTGAGGGCTCTTTTTGCGAGTACAGGGGTGAAAGATGATAGTTTGGAAGCTACTTATTATATTAAAGAGTTATACCATCAATATGCAATCAATACCGCACCTCTAGCAACGATTGAAGCTTTTATGCAAGTAGATGAGTTACAAGAATCCTATTTGCCAAGCTTTGAAGAATTAGAAGAATATTTTAATGCAGTTAAAGAAGCTGGTATTGATATTCAAAAAGTTTCTGATGAATTATTAGCACAAGGCTTAGAAGATTTTAAAAATGCTTTTGCAAAAATTTTAGAAAGTTTGGTTTAATTTAAATTAAGTTTTAAGAAAAAAGGCTATAATTGCAGTTTCTTATTTTATTTTTTAAGGATTTTAAATGTTAAGTGGAATAATTAGAGAGAGTATTTCAAAGGCTGATACTAAGTCTTTAAGAAAAAATGGTTATCTAATTGCCAATATTTATGGAAAAGGCAGAGAAAATATTCATTGTGCTTTTAAACGCAATGATTTCATTAGAGAAGTTAAAAATAAAACTGACTTAATTTTTGAAGTGGAAGTGGGTTCTCAAAAATATCCAGTTGTTATTCAAGAATATCAAAAAGACCCTATTACAAGTGAAATTATCCATGTGGATTTGATGTTGGCACAAAATGGAGTAGAAGCAAAGTATTCTGTGAAAGTTAGAATTGTTGGAATCGCAAAAGGACTCAAAAATAAGGGCGTTTTGATGGTTTCTAAAAAGAGAATTAAAGTAAAAGCAGCACCTGAAAAACTGCCCAAAGATTATGAAATCAATGTAACTGATTTGGATGTAGGAGATGTTGTATTAGTGCGTGATTTACCTCAAAATGAAGGTGTAAAAATTGTAGAAAGAGATGATGTAGCTATTGTAGGTGTAATTAAATCGCGTTAATAAAATGTTTTTGATTGTAGGGTTAGGAAATATAGGGGATAAATACAAAAATAATCGACATAATATCGGATTTAGAGTTGTAGATACTCTAATTTCCAACCTTAATGCAATCAAGCAATCTGATAAAAATTTTGAAGGGGAACTCTATAAGTCTTCCCAAATTTTACTTCTTAAACCTTCTACTTATATGAATTTATCTGGAAAATCTGTTAGTGCTGTCAAAAACTTTTATAAAATCAAAGATATGCTTGTGATTCATGATGAGCTTGATTTGCCATTTGGTGTAATCAAATTTAAATTTGGCGGAGGAAGTGGAGGGCATAATGGATTGAAATCCATCGATAATTTATGCGGCAATGAATATTATCGTATGCGTTATGGGATTGGTAAGCCCTCTACTAAAGAACAAGTGATTGATTGGGTTTTGGGAGATTTTAGCAAAGAAGAAGAAAACGATAATATAGAGCTGATTGAATATTGCATGAGAGTGGCTTTGGAAATTGCAAAATTGCAGAATCCAGATGAATTATCTAGCAAAATCTCAAGCCTTTATACATTAAATCTCAAAAGAGAGACAAAAGAAAAATAATGAGTTTGTTTGCACGATATATCGGAGGTTTGTATCTTAAATATTTGTTTGTTTTATTTGTTTCTTTGGAATGTTTTTTTGTTGCAATTGATTTGGTAAAATACCTTGATGAATTGCCAAATTCTGCAAATTTGGTGGTTTTGCTGGTATTTTATGATTTTATTTATGCAAGTAATTTTATTTTGCCTCTTTCTTTGATTTTGGCTCAAATTGTATTGGTTATTTCTATGCTTAGAAATTCTCAATTTACAGCCTTTTTGGCACTTGGGTATTCAAAATCTAGAATCTTTTTGCCTATTTTTTCTATTGCGTTTTTGATTTCAAGTGCATTTGTGTTGTTGAATGCTACACCTTTTGCTTACGCAAAGGAAAAGGTTGATTTGATTGTAGAGAGAGGTTATTTGGGAAGTTATAAAAGTGATTTATTTATCAAATACGATAATAATTATATTTATTTTGCTAAGATTTTTCCTTTGTTACAGAGTGCAGAAGGGATTCAAGTATTTGAGGTAGAAGATGAAGAGGTTTTGCGAATTATAGAGGCACCAAAGGCAACTTTTAATGAGGGGGAATGGATTTTGGAGAATGCAAAAATTACGACAATCCAACCTCAACTTGAAGTTGGCAAGAATCCTCTTTGGGTGGAGGAACAGAAAGTTTATAAAACACTAGTGGGCTTTAAACCAAAAATATTGGATAATATTTATGAAAAACAAGGGAGCATTTCTATTGTTGATGCTTTTGAGGCAATGAATCTTTTAGAAGGGCAAAATATTAATACGCAAAAATTACGAGCTTCCTTGTATGTTTTGCTGCTTTTTCCATTTTTTGCACCTTTGATGATGGTGTGTTTATCGGGCTTTACTCCAAATTCAAATCGCTATGCTAATTTAGGGGGTATTACTTTGGGAATGATTTTGGGAATCTTGGTAGTTTGGGGCATATTATTTAGTTTTTCTAGGCTCTCTATGAGTGGATTTTTGCAACCAGAATTTAGCGTTATTGTGCCTATTGGAATATTGGCTTTGATAAGTGCTTGGCTATTTGTGCGTTTGCTTAAGGCTTAAAATTTAAAAAAGGAGATAAAATGACAGCACTTTTGAGTGTAAGTGATAAGACTAATATTGTGGAATTTGCTAGGGGGCTTATAGAGCTTGGTTATGAGATTTTATCTACGGGCGGTACATTAAAAACGCTTAGAGAGGAAGGGATAAGGGCAATAGAAGTGAGTGAATATACACAAAGCCCAGAAATGTTTGATGGGAGAGTAAAAACTCTACACCCTAAGATTCATGGGGGTATTTTGCATCGCCGTAAGAATTTAGATGATTTGCAAAAAGCCAAAGAATTTGGCATTAGGGATATTTCTTTGGTGTGTGTGAATCTTTATCCTTTTAAAGAAACAATCGCAAGAACAGATGATTTTGATGAGATTGTAGAAAATATTGATATTGGCGGTCCTTCAATGGTAAGGGCGGCAGCAAAGAACTTTGAATCAGTTTTGATTGTAACTAACCCTAATGATTATATGCGGGTTTTAGAGGCTCTAAAAAACAATCAAAATACAATAGAATTTCGCAAAACAATGATGATTAAGGCATTTGAACATACAGCAAATTATGATTGTATGATTGCAAATTATATGAATGGGCGTTTTAATGGAGGATTTGGAGAGCGGCATTTTATAGCAGGGAAAATTGTAAAGCCCACTAGATATGGCGAGAATCCTCACCAAAAAGGTGCGTATTATGAGTTTGGGGATTTTTATTCAAATAATTTTAAAACTCTAAAGGGAGAGATTAGTTTTAATAATCTAACCGATATTAATAATGCAGTGAAAATTGCTTCAAGTTTTGGAGAGCAACCTTGTGTTTGTATTGTAAAACATGCAAACCCATGTGGATTTGCAATCAAAAACAATGTTTTAGAATCATATATCGAGGCTTTAAAGTGCGATAATGTTTCTGCTTATGGTGGAGTTGTGGCAGTAAATGGGGAGGTAGATATTGAGTTGGCACAAGAAATTAATAAAATTTTTATTGAAGTTTTAGTGGCACCAAGTATTACAAGTGAGGCGTTAAAGGTTTTTGAAAATAAGAAAAAAATTAAAATTTTTGTATGTGGTGGCAAAGTATTGAAGTTTCCAAGAGATACGCAGGATTTTAGGCATATTGAGGGTGGCTTTGTTTTGCAAGATAGTGATAAGGTGCAAGAAGATGAAGTGAGAAATGCAAAATGTGTGAGTAATAAAAAGGCTACCATGGAGCAAATGCGGGATTTGGAGATTGCTTATAAAATAGCAAGTTTGGTAAAATCAAATTGTGTGGTTTATGTGAAAAATAGTGCAATGGTGGCTGTTGGAATGGGAATGACAAGTCGTGTAGATGCTACAAAGGCAGCTTTAAGAAAAGCAGAAGAAATGGGCTTGGATTTAAAAGGAAGTGTATTAGCTAGTGAGGCGTTTTTTCCTTTTAAAGATAGCATAGAGGAGGCACATAAAGTGGGAGTGAGTGCGGTAATAGAGCCGGGTGGAAGTATTCGCGATGATGAAGTGATTGAATGTGCTAATCAAAATGGTATAGCATTGTATTTTACAGGGATTCGACATTTCTTGCATTAGAAAGATAAAGGGGGTAGCTACAATGCTTGCAAAGTTCCTCTGCTAATACCCCTTTTTGAAAATTTTTGAGTAGCATTTTGTAGCGTTGGGTGTTATAGATTTCTTCTAGCGATTGTTTGAAAATATTTCCTAGTTTTATTTCCCCTTTGGTATCAAAACAACAAGGCACAATATCGCCATTGTTTAAAATTCCTAATTGTTTGCTTCCTCCATAGCAAAAGCCTTGTGTATAGGAGTTTGTAGAATCTATATTTGGCCATTCAAAAAAGGGCTGTTGTATGAGATGGATTTTGTAAGATAGGCGAGTTTTGGGTATTTTAAGAGGGGTATTAAAATATTGCGTTAAAAGCTGATAAATGGGTTGATTGATAGAAGGGGGATTGAAATTTTTATCGAGATTCCATAAACGAAGATTGATAAATTTCTGACTTTTTAGAATCTGATGCTTGGAGCAAAGCAAGAATACATTCTCTAAATACCGCTCTAAATTCTGATGATTTTTTTGATAAAGAACGCTGGTTAAAGAAATATTGATTTGATGGATGCTGGGGTGTTTTAAAAGAAGGGTAATATTGGTTGGGTTTAGATAAAATCCGCTAGTAGTAATGTCTAGTTTGATATTGTGAGCTGTTGCGATATTGAGATAGTCTAGCAAATTGTCCAAAGTTAGTGGATCTCCCAAAATATGCAGGGCGCATAAATGGGTATGTGAGGTGATTTTTTGGCATATTGTGGAGAAATTTTCTGTGTTGATGATATTTTTTGGAAGTTTTTGCGGTGTGCAAAAGGAGCAAGAAAGTCCGCAAGCATTTGTAACTTCAATAAAAATTTTATTAAATTTCATTATTATTCATTTCGCAAAACTTCCAATGGGTTAATTTGTGTGGCTTTTTTGGCGGGATAGTATGAGGATAAAAAAACAATCATAAAAGAACCAATCAAAATGGCAAGCAAATCATTGAGGGATAATTCTAAAGGAAGTTTAGAGCTACCATACACATCAGCAGGCAATGAAATAATAGGGAAGTTAGCAAGCACAAAAAGAATGATAGCCGCTAAAACACTTCCGCAGATAATTCCGCTAATGCCGATAAAGTTTCCTAAATAGAGGAAGGTTTTTTTGATTTCTTTTGGACTAGCCCCCATAGTCAATAAAAGTGCAATTTCTCGGCGTCTATTCATCACAGTCATCAAAAGAGAGCTAATAATATTCAAAGAAGCGACTAAAATAATGAGCATTAAAACAATAAAAAGCGCACGTTTTTCTAATGCAAGTGCGGCAAAGAAATTACCATTTTGCTCCCACCAGCCAATTATTCGCATTTGGGGATAAGATTCTTGAAGGGCAAGAATATCTTTTTGAGGATTGCTAGAGTAGATGTGGATTCCATCATAGGTGTTTTTTGGCATGTTTTTGATGATTTGCATTGCTTCAAGAGAGGTGTAGATATAGCCTTTGTCATAAGCAATTAATCCTGAATGAAAAAAGCCATTGACATTAAAGCGTTTAATGGTTGGACTTAAATTGGTGGCATTTGGAGTAATGTGGGTGAAAATAAGGAGCAAATTAGAATTGTATTTTAATCCATAGAGATTTTGCAGACTTTCTCCGATGATTATATCAAAGGTGTTTGGCGTATAAGTTTGATTGTTTTGAGTATAGAAATTTTGCATTTGTTGGTAAGCTTGATGAAAAACGGGATTAATCTGTGATTCAAGTGTAAAATCTACCCCAAAAACCATTGCACCTTCCATGCGATTTCCCATTTTAGAAATGGCTTGAGTTTGGATAAAAGGGCTAAATTTGAGGTGTGGGAAGTTTTTTTGCAAATCTTCTAAAATTGTTTTATCTAATTTTTCAAAAGTTTCTGAAATCATTGTGAGAGGATAGTTCATAATAAAAAGTTTGCGTTCAAATTCTTTATCAAATCCATTCATTAGTGCCATAGCAACGATTAAAACCATAACACCAATGCAAACCCCCAAAAAAGCTAAAATAGCAGTAATAGAAATGAAGGGTTGGTGCTTATTAAAACGCAGATAGCGGCGGATTAAAAAAGGAATGATTCCTTTGTGTGTCATTTTGCAAAGATACCTTTTTTGGGACCGCTCATACCACAACAATTTTTATATTTTTTTCCACTTCCACAAGGGCAGGGTTCATTTCTAACGGGCTTTTTTTTGATAAGGGAAGTGTTTTGATGATTAGTATGTGCATTTTTATTTACTTCATTGAGTCTTAAGCGGGTTAATCTAGCTTCCTCTTCATTTTCTTGTGTAGCATTTTTTAGTTGCACCTTGTGTAGCATTTTAATGGCGGTGTATTTGATTTGCTCTACAAGCTCTAAGAAAAGATTGTAACTTTCTTTTTTGTATTCCACAAGAGGATCTTTTTGATTGTATCCTCTAAGCCCAATCCCGGTTTTTAGATTATCCATTATATAAAGATGATCTCTCCAAAGATTATCTAATGTTTGTAAATAAACGAGCTTTTCTATCTCAATGCGAGTGGGTTTATCAAGTATGGACATTTTTTCTTCATAGCTTTTTGTGAGAATTTCATCAATATAGCTTTCAAATTCATTTTTTTCTTTATAGGAATCTTTGAGAGCTTGTTTGTCTAAACTTATATTGAAATCTTCTGCAGCCATAGCGCATAGAGATTCTAAGTCATCTCCATCATTAAATACTTCAGCCTTTTGCAAGAGCATAGTAATGCAATCGTGGCGATTTTCAATGATGCGATGAGAAATATCTTGATTGGGGTTTAATAATTCATCTCTTAAGCGATAAATAGCCTTCCTTTGTTCGTTGGCAACATCATCATATTCTAATAGATGCTTTCTTGCTTCAAAGTGCATATTTTCAACTTTCTTTTGGGCATTTTCTACAGAGCGGGTTACAAGCTTAGATTCTATATGTTCTCCCTCATCAAGCCCCAGTTTATCCATGATGTTTTTGATTTTGTCGCTTCCAAAAATTCTTAATAAAGGATCTTCTAAGCTTAAATAAAATTGGCTAGTTCCGGGATCACCTTGTCTTCCACTTCTTCCTCTTAATTGATTATCGATTCTGCGAGATTCGTGCCTTTCAGTACCAATGATATATAATCCGCCTAATTGCCTTACTTCATCATTGATTTTGATATCCACACCGCGTCCAGCCATATTTGTAGCAATGGTTACAGCACCTTTATTGCCTGCATCTTTGATGATTTCTGCTTCTTGTGCATGATGTTTGGCATTAAGAACAGAATGCGGAATCCTTTGTGATTTTAATAGTTCGTGGATTTTTTCACTTTTTTCAATAGAGGCAGTTCCTACAAGAATAGGCTGTCCTTTTTTGTGGAGTTCTACGATTTTTTCCACTAAGGCTTTAAATTTTTCTTTTTCGGTTTTATAGATTAAGTCGTTTAAGTCTTTTCTTTGAATGGGAAGATTAGTCGGGATTGATACAACTTCCAAGTTGTAAATTTGTAAGAATTCGCTTGCTTCTGTTTGGGCTGTTCCCGTCATTCCTGCTAGTTTATCATAAAGTCTAAAATAGTTTTGATAAGTAATATCTGCTAGCGTTTGGGATTCTTCTTTGATTTTGACACCCTCTTTGGCTTCTAAGGCTTGGTGTAATCCCTCACTAAATCGCCTTCCTTCACTCAATCTCCCTGTAAATTCATCAACAATAACCACTTCTCCATCACGCAAAACATAATCTTTATCTTTTTTGAAGAGATTATTTGCTTTTAGGGCTTGATCTAAGTGGTGGGCTAAAATTGCATTTTCAATGCTATATAAATTGTCAATGTTAAAAAGCTTTTCGGCATGGCTGATACCTTCTTCGGTTAGCAAAATAACACGATTCTTTTCATCAATAGTATAATCTTTTTCTTCTTTGAGTTTGAGGGCTACTTCATTAGCAATTTTGTAGTTTTCTAATACTTTATTTGCAGGACCTGAAATAATAAGCGGAGTTCTTGCTTCATCAATCAAAATAGAATCCACTTCATCAACGATTGCAAAATGATGATTTTTTTGCACTTTTTGATTGTAATCGTATTTCATATTGTCACGCAAATAATCAAAACCAAATTCGTTATTTGTCCCATACACAATATCACAAGAATATTGAGCTAATCTATTGGAATCATCATAATTTCCGCCAATAATAATTCCTACACTATAACCCAAAAATTCATACAAAGGACGCATAGTTTCAGCATCTCTTTGGGCAAGATAATCATTAACTGTAACGATATGCACTCCCTTTCCTAGCATTGCATTGAGGCAAACAGGCAGAGTTGCGACAAGAGTTTTTCCTTCACCGGTTTTCATTTCGGCAATTTTCCCCTCATGTAGAGCAATCCCACCAATGAGTTGCACATCAAAATGACGCATTCCAAGCACTCTTTTGCTTGCTTCTCGTGTAATGGCAAAAGAATGTGGGAGAGCTTTTATTAAAGCGCTTTCTGGATTCTTGGCTTCTTGAACTTGTTGCTTAATAGAATTAAAGACTTTTTGAAGATTCTCATCGCTTAAGGCTTGATATTTGGCTTCAAGAGCGTTAATTTTTTTAATTTCTTTTTTGTAGTGACCAATTAGGCGATCATTTTTGTTTCTAAAGATTTTTTTGACAAAATTTACTAGCATTCTTTAAGCCTTAAAATATAAAGTTTTAAAAAAGATTAGCAAATTTTAGCATAAATGCTATTTTACTTAGATAAAATGTTGCAAATATTTTAAAAAATAGAAAATTACAAGGAAAGAGAATGCTTTTTGTGGATGCATGTTTTGGTAAAAAAACTCCCTATACGCCAGTATGGTTTATGAGGCAAGCAGGGAGATATTTGCAAGAATATAGGGAAGTTAGGGCGCAAGCAGGGGATTTTTTGTCCCTTTGTAAGAATCCTAAGTTGGCTTCAGAAGTTACTTTGCAACCAGTTGATATTTTGGATGTTGATGCAGCGATACTTTTTAGCGATATTTTGGTAGTTCCTATGGAAATGGGAATGGAGCTTGGATTTTTTGCAGGAGAAGGACCTAAATTTGCAAAGAGGATAGAAACACAAAATGATTTAAAAGGCTTAAGGGAAGATTCGCATAAATCCCTCCAATATGTCTATGATACAATCTCTTTGACAAGGGAAAAATTACACAAAGATAAAGCATTGATTGGTTTTTGTGGGGCACCTTGGACTTTGGCAACTTATATGGTGGAGGGTGAAGGGAGTAAAACTTATCAACAAACTAAGAAAATTCTTTATAGCAATCCAGCTTTTTTGCATTCATTATTAGAGCTGATTGCACATAATTTGGAGAATTACTTAGAAGAGCAAATCAAAGCAGGTGTAAATGCGGTGATGATTTTTGATTCTTGGGCTGCTGCTTTGGAAGAAGAGGCGTATTTGGAATTTGGATTTGCCTATTGCAAAAAGATTGCTTCAAAGATTAAGGCAAAATATCCACACATTCCAGTAATATTGTTTCCCAAAGGAATTTCGGGTTATTTAGATAGGATTGATGGGGAATTTGATGTTTTTGGGGTAGATTGGAGCACTCCATTGAGAATTGCTAAAGAGAAATTAGGCAAAAAATATGTGTTACAAGGGAATTTGGAGCCTTGTAGAATCTATGATGAAGATTCAATGATTAAAGGGGCGAAAGAGATTTTGGATTTAATGCAAGGAGAGAGACATATTTTTAATTTAGGGCATGGAATGCTTCCAGATTTACCGCGTGAAAATGCTATCAAGCTTGTAAAATTCATCCATGATTATAGTAGTAAATAGGCAAATATTTTTTTTATAGAATACACCAACCACAACTAACAAGCCTTAGATATAATTAGGGGGAAGGGCTTGTGGAGTATGGATAATGTGCAATATTCATCTAAAATATTTCAAAAAGTAACTCAAAATTATAAAATATCCTTATAAAATAAAGTAGAAAAGTTAATTTCTTGGATAAATGATTTATAATGTAAAGTAATCCATTTGGTAATGCTTAAAGAGAAGGAGGTTATTTTGAATAAGTGGCTTATTCATTTGTTGTGGATAGTGGTGGCTTTTATAGGTGCATATTGTTTTGGAGTGCTTGCGCTTCATACAGGAGAGAGTATTAGTGCGATTTGGATCGTCGTAGCGGCAGTGTGTATCTATGCTATTGCCTATCGCTATTATTCCAAATACATCGCATACAAGGTCTTAGGACTTGATGACAATCGCGCCACCCCAGCAGTGGCTAATAATGACGGGCATGATTTCGTGCCTACCAACAAAATCGTGCTTTTTGGGCATCACTTCGCTGCTATCGCTGGAGCTGGTCCTCTTGTGGGTCCTATCCTTGCAGCACAAATGGGATATCTGCCCAGTATGATTTGGATTGTCGTGGGCGTGGTGCTCGCGGGTGCAGTGCATGATTTTACCGTGCTTTTTATCTCTATGCGTAGAGATGGTAAAAGTCTAGGAGAGATTATCAAACTTGAGCTTGGCAAAGGCGTGGGAAGTATCGCAATGCTTGGGATACTAGGCATTATGATGCTTATCATCGCTATTTTGGCACTTGTGGTGGTCAATGCCCTTGCAGAATCTCCTTGGGGACTTTTCACGATTGCGATGACTATTCCTATTGCGATTTATATGGGGATTCATATGCGGTTTTTGCGTCCGGGTAAGATCGGGGAAGCAAGCATTATTGGCTTTGTACTTTTGATTTTGGCGTTGTATTATGGGCGTGCTGTGGCAGAGAGTGAGACACTCGCACCACTTTTTACGCTAAGCCCTGTTACGCTTACTTATGTGATGATTGGCTATGGTTTTGTGGCAGCGATTTTGCCGGTGTGGTTTTTGCTCGCACCTAGAGATTATCTCAGCACATTCTTAAAAATCGGTGTGATTGTGCTTATGGCAGCTGGAATCCTCATCGTCGCACCTGATGTGCAGTTTGAGAGTGTAACGAAATTTATCGATGGTAGCGGACCTGTATTTAGCGGTAAGCTCTTTCCGTTTTTGTTTATAACCATCGCTTGTGGTGCGATAAGCGGATTCCATGCGCTTATCTCAAGTGGCACGACACCCAAAATGCTGGAGCGTGAATCTCATGCTCAAATGGTAGGTTATGGCTCGATGCTTATGGAATCTGCAGTGGCGATTATGGCACTTATTGCGGCGGTAATTCTCACACCGGGCTTGTATTTTTCTGTCAATGTTGCACCTGCTGCACTAGGAACGGCGGCGTTTTATGAAGGTGGTGTGCTAAAAGATGCAATTGGTGCAGCACAAGCAGCGGCACAGACGATTAGCTCTTGGGGATTTGTCATTACACCTGAGCAGATTCTAAACACAGCTAATGAGATTGGCGAAAATAGTATTTTGAGTAAAACCGGTGGTGCGCCTACCTTTGCTATTGGGTTAGCGACTATCATTTCACAGGTGCCTCTATTTTCTCAAGGCTCGATCGCGTTTTGGTATCATTTTGCGATTTTGTTTGAAGCATTATTCATACTTACAGCGGTTGATGCGGGGACTAGAGCAGGGCGATTTATGGTGCAAGATGTGCTAGGTAATGTGTATAAACCATTTGGCAATATCCACTCGATTTTTTATGGAATCTTGGCGACTTTGCTATGTGTGATTGGCTGGGGCTATATCCTTTATCAAGGTGTTACCGATCCACAAGGTGGGGTAAAATCACTTTGGACGCTCTTTGGGGTATCTAACCAAATGCTAGCGGGAATGGCATTGCTCACTGTGATTGTGGTGCTTTTCAAAATGGGTAAGGCAAAGCAGGCATGGATTGCTATTGTGCCAGCTATTTGGGTACTTGTAAGCACGCTTTATGCGGGGATTTTAAAACTACTTCCAGCAAATGGCGATAAACTCCATGATGCTGTAAGCCACATAGCACTTTGGCAAAACAACAAAGCAGCCGCAGCTTCCAAACTTGCCGAGGCAGCCGCACAAACAGATCCTCAAATTATTGCAAATCTCACAGCACAAGCAGAAAAATTAAGCTTAATTGCCAGCAATAACTTGCTGAATGCTATCTTGTGTGGATTCTTTATGTTTGTTACATTCTTAATCCTTGTGCAATGTGTAAGAATATGTTTAAAATGCGTGAATGGAGAACCAACTATACCACTTGCCGAAACCCCTTATGTAAAAGCAAGTGATTTTGATAGCAAAGTCGCTGTGAATCAATGATATTTTCTAAATTTTGGAGAGAGGTGCGGAGAATCTATCAACGCTCTGATAGATTCTTGCACTTGCTTGTGGGCATGCCTAGCTATGATAAGTATTTGGAGCATATGCACAAAAATCACCCCGATAAAATTCCCAAAAGCCAAAAAGAATTTTTCAAAGAGGCAATGGAAAGTAAATATGGGGCTGGAAGAACCAAATGCTGATAAGAAGGCAATCATAAGGTTTATGAATACAAAACTTCTTTAAGCTAATAATTAACCTGCTGTGTTTGCGTGATTCTTTCAATTTCTGCTAATGCTTGTAAGATTGCATAGCGGTTTAGGACAACATTACTTCTTGCTTGGGTTAAGAGATATTCTGCGTCTAAAAAATCACTGGTGCTTTGAATCCTTTCTTTGTATCTATTTTGTGAGATACGATAATTCTCTTCTGCTTGATTAAGTGCGGTAAGAGCGACTTTGTAGGCATTTAGTGAGAGATTATAAGTTTCTAATGCTTCAAAAAGTTGCAAATCAAGCTCTTCAATCAAATCGATTCTTTGACTTTCAAAGGATAGCTTATTAACTTTTGTGGATTCTAAGGTGTATTTATCGCTAAAACCATTGAATAAATTAAGATTGACTTGTAGGGTCAAAGTTGTTTCATCAGAATAAGAATTTGCCCTTTTGGAGAGTTTATAGTCTTCTCCATAATAAGTATAATCGCCTATAATATCGACATTGGGTAAAAAATTTCCTTTGGCACTTTGTATGAGATATTCTTTGCTTTTGATAATAGAATCCAAATAAAGCAATTCAGAGCGTTTTTGATGCATAAGTGCTCGGAGTTTTTGCTCTTCTAAAAGAGGTCTATGCAAGGCAAGTTCTATTAGATTTTCAGCCGAAATCTTTGTCCTTGTGTAACGCTCGAGATTTCTTATGTAGTAGGCTAGGTTGCTTTTGGCACTAAGTAGAGATTGAATGGCATTGTTGAGATTAACTTCAACCTCTAGCAAGTCATTTTTGGGTATTAAGCCAACTTTGTAGAATTCTGCACTTTCTCTTCTTTGTTCTTCCAAAAGTGCTTTAGATTGTTCGGCAACTATTACATTTTGTTTTTGACGCAAGATATTAATATAGGCTGTTTTTACAAGCAAAATAATATCTTCTTTGGTGGATTGCAATTGATGTTCTTGGGCTTTGGTGAGTGATTTGTAACTAGCAAGATTAAAATAATCGCTCATACCATTAAAAAGATTGTATTGTATATTTGCACCTATGTTTCCGGAAGTTTTTTTGCTTCTTTGGGAAGAGATTCTATTGGTTCTATCTGTGGAATAAACCGCATTAAGCGAAGGGTAAAATGGGCTTTGGTAGGTTTTTTGAATGTATTGACTTTCTTGGAGTAAAAATTCTTGTTCTTTAATGGTGTGATTTGCATTTAAGGTTAGATTGATTGCCTCTTGCAAACTAAGTGTATAGCCAAAGCCCAAAGTTAATGATAATGTAATAAAATATTTACGCAGCATTTTTTACCTCTTTTTTGATGAAAAATGATAAGAGACAAGGGATTAGAAAAATGGTTAAAAAAGTTGATAATCCTAATCCCCCTAAAATAACCGCCCCAAGCCCACGATAAATTTCACTTCCAGCTCCGGGTGCTATGACAAGTGGTAACATACCAAAAAGAGAAGTGAGTGTGCTCATATAAATAGGGCGGATTCTTACTTCCACGGCATTGATGATAGCATTATGATAATCCATTCCATACAAACGAATATTGTGTAATGATTGATAAACAATCAAAATAGCATTATTTACCACCGTTCCTACTAAAATAATAAATCCCAACATTGTAAGAACATCAAGGGGTTGATCTGTCAAAAGGGTATCAACTAGCCACAGTCCCAAAACTCCTCCTCCAACAGCCAAAGGAATAGTGAAAAGGATAATTAAAGGGTAGATAAAATCCTCATATAAAGCAGCCATTAAAAGATAAGTGATAAAAATTGCTAAGATAAATCCGCCTTGCAAGGCAGTGCGAATCTTGGTAAGCTGGTCAGCAGTCCCACTTAATGTGATTTTATTTTCTCCCAAAGCTCCACTGCTTTTTAATTTTTCTAGGATTTCACCCTCTATTTTTTCCATTGCTTCTTGGATAGTAATATCTTTTGGGGGATTGACTTGCAAAGAGATTGTCCTATCTCTTTCTAAATGGCGGATTTCATTGATTCCATATTCGAGTTTTTGGATAGCTAGGGAAGAGATAGGCAAAATCCCTCCATCTGGGGTGTAAATAGAGGCAAAATAAAGTTCTTCTGGGGAGGTAATTTGAGATTCTTGAGCTTTTAAAATCAAGTCAATTTTTTCTCTTCCTTCTTCTTTGTATTCGGAGATTTTTCGCCCATCCATTAGCACATCAACAGCGATTCCAAAGCTTTTTGCATCTAATCCCACTGCTTTTAGTCGTTCTGCATTGGGGTATAAGTTGAGTTCTGGATAAAGCATTTCTAAGCTTGGGCGAGGAGAGATTTGCACTCCATTGCCAAAGGTTTCAAAGATAATGCGTTGGAGTTCTAATGCAGTAACGATAATTTTTTCTAAATCCTGCCCGCTAACATCTACATCAATGCTTCTTCCTTGCCCTCCGCGTCTTTCAAAAATGCCTTGTTGGGAAGAGTTACCTGTGATTCCGGGTATTTTGGAGATACATTCCTTAGCAAGCGGGATTAACTCACTTGCACGAGTGTCTTGCGTGGAACGCATACCAAACTGCATAGCAGTTTCACTCCCTAGATAAAACATATTGTCAATTGGGGGTAAAGTAGAGCTTCCATTATAGCCATTAGAGGCAAAGTATGGGCTAAGACAAGTAAAGATTTCTTCACCGATTTTTTTGCGTTCATTATAAGAAAGCCCCGGTGGGGGATTAAGAGAGCTAAAAACAAAATTTTGATTGCCTTGTGGGAGGTATTCCATTTTGGGGAATAAAAAATAACTAAAAGCAATAGATATGCAAGTTAGGCTAGTAATAGTTAGAATCTTGTTTTTGGTGCTTTGCATGGAAAGTTGGACAAAATACATTATCCACTGGACGCAAAGATTCCCTAAATCTACCATTTTTTGTGAGATTTTTGAGAAAATGGGAATGGGTTTGATTTTGAGATTTGGAGTGATTTTATGGACTTGGTAGCTAAGAGTTGGAATAACAATCAAAGAAACAAACAAAGAAAGCCCAACAGCACTACTTGAAGCTAGTGCAATATCTCTAAAGAGTTGCCCCGCTTCTTCTTGCATATTGATAATAGGGATAAAGATTGCCACAGTGGTTAAAACCGAAGCAATAAGCCCCCCGATGACTTCTGTTGTGCCATCTTTTACGGCTTGTATTGGAGATTTTTTCATTTTTAAATGTCTGTCAATGTTTTCTAAAACGACAATTGCAGAATCCACAAGCATACCTACTGCAAAGGAAATACCTGCTAATGAAACTACATTTAGCGTTCTATCAAGTCCTGCCATAATAATGAAAGTTCCAAACACGCTAAGAGGCATAGAAACTGCAATAATTAGCGTAGAAGTAAGTGAGCGTAAAAAAATAAATAAAATCCCACAAGCCAAAAATGCACCAACAATAATATTGCCTTTGACTAAATCAATAGCTTGCGCAATATAGCCTCTTTGATCATTAACCCATTCTAATTTTAAACCCTCTTTTTTGAGGATTCCTTCATTTAATTCTTGGAATACAAGCTCTACCTTATCGGTTAATTCAAGCACATTGGCATCAGCAGTTGGCTTGATGAAAATATTGAGTGCTTCTTGACCATTATAAGTAGAAGCAGTGGTTTTATTTTCAAATCCTTCCTTAACTTGTGCAATATCTTTGATTTTTACTCGTTTTACTCCATCGCTCCAAATAATTGTTTCTGCTACCATTTGGGGAGTTTTGTATTCTGCGGTAGTGCGGACACGATAGGATTTTCTACCATAATTCATTGTTCCAGCAGAAATATTGATATTTTCTCTCTCAAGTGCATTAATAATAGTATCAATACTCAAATCATAAGCGGCTAATTTTTGGTAATCCAAAATAATGTGCATTTGCCTATCATCGCCGCTTGGGAAATTTACTTCTGCTACGCCCTCGATTCGTTCAAAATATTGAATCACCTTTTCATTGAAAAAAGTCCGATATTCTCGCACATTTTTGCTATCGCTCACAAGTGCCATTCGCACACTAGGGGAAGTATCATCTCCAGTGGCTCGGATAATAGGTCTATCCATATCATCAGGATAGCCTTTGACTTCATCAAGCTTATTGCTGACATCTAAGAGGGCTTCAGTGAGATTTGTGCCGATATTAAACTCTAAAGTAATATTACCTCGATTGTTTCTTGAACGAGATTCCAAAGAAATGAGATTGTCAATGCCTTTTAGGACTTGTTCTTGTCTTTCGATAATTTCGCGTTCAATTTCATAAGGGGTTGCACCATTCCATGTAGTTGAGATTGAAATCACAGGACGCGTAACTTTTGGTGTAAGTTGATAGGGCATACTTAAAAGACTTAAAATTCCAAATAAAGTTACAAGAATCATACCCACAATAATAACAACAGGGCGATTAATGAGTTTTTCAATCATTTATTTTGCCTTAGAATCTTTGGGGTTTGTAGAATCTGTGGATTCTGTGATAAGCTGTCCATCTCTTAGTCGTTCATGCCCTTGAGTGATAACTCTATCTTGACTAGAGAGCTTGCTATTAAGCGGAGTGATAGAAGCATCAAAACCATTATAACCATTGACTTTGATGAAGATTTGTTTGGCTTTATTATTTTCAATAATAAAAATGCAATCCCCTTTTTGGGTAGGCAAAATAGAATCTCTTGGCACCAAAAGGCTTTCTTTGGATTTAGTGATATTGAGATTAGCTCGCACTTCTAGCCCTTCGATTAATTCCCCCTTTTTGTCTTCAATAGAAAGTTTAATGGGGAAAGTCCTAGCTTTTGCATCACCTAATGGAATGAGTGCTAGAATCTTGGCTGGATAGTTTTTATTGGCAATCACAACTTGCACAACTTCACCGATTTCCAAAGAACGCAAAATCTCAAAAGGCACTTCAATATTGGCTTCAAGAGGGCTAAGTTTGGCGATGTTAAAAATACTCGCTCCGCTACTCACCCATTCGCCTTGTTTGAGTAATCTTTGCAAAATTACGCCATCATAAGGGGCAATGAGAGTTTTTTTCTTTTGCTGTGTTTTGAGGTATTCTAAATCCGCTGCAATCGAATCTGTATTGCCCTTTTGGGCTTGTAAATCAAAAAGTGCATCTTCGTATTCTTTGTAAGCAATAGAATCGCTTTGATAAAGATTTTTGTATCTTTCAAAATCTTTGGTGCTTTTTTGCAAAAGTGCTTTGGCTTGTTTGAGGAGAGAATCTTTGGCTTTGATTTCTTTTGTAAGCAAGTCATCATTGAGTTTGGCAAGAGCTTGCCCTTGCTTGACTTTATCGCCCTCATAAACATAAATTTCATCAATCACTCCAGAAACTTCAGAGGCAAGTGAAGCGCGCTCGCTAAAATAAAGTGAGCCAACATAGGTGTGATTTTGATTTAAAATTCCACTTTTGATAGGTTGTGAGACAACAAGGGTTGGATTTTGAGAAAAAGCCAATAAAGGCATAAAAAGCAAGCATAGAAATCGATACATAACAAACCTTAAAATTTGAAAATAATTCCCAAAATAGTAGCATAAATGTGTTAAGTTTTTGTGAATTGATGACTATGGATTTTTTTGCTTAGAGGAGATTTTGGATACAATTTGATAAAAAATAAGGGCATTGATTGCAAAAGAAAAATTGGTTGTTGATAGCGGTATTTGTTTATTTAATAGCGATATTGTTGCGTTTTTATTATCCTTTTGTGTTGGGGGAATTTGAGGAATATTTTTATCATAATGTTTTATTGTTAAATACTAATGATGGATATTTTTATGCACAGGGTGCAAGGGATATTTTAGCAGGGGTTAAATCCACTTTTTATTCTCCAACGCATGAGATACTTTCGCAAATAAGTGCTTTTTTGGCTTTGATTTTGCCTTTTAGCTTGGAGCAAATTATTTTTTATATGCCCGGATTTTTTGGGAGTTTGATTGTATTTTTTGTCGTTTTTGTTTCAAGGGATTTTGGAGGTATTCCGAGTTTTTTGTGTGGAATTTTAAGTGCCATTAGTGTGAGTTATTATAATCGCACCATGTTTGGGTATTATGATACAGATATGCTAGTGATTGTTTTGGCTTTTGGTGTGGGGGTTGTGATTGTAGAATTAATGCGTAAAATTAGCTTTTTTGGGCTAGTTTTGCTGATTTTATTAAGTGGGTTTGGGCTTGTTTATTACCCTTCAATGCGTTATATTTTTGTTGGGTATGTTGGGATTTTGGTAATATTTGGCATTTTTGATAGAAATATTAGAGTGGTTAATGGGTGCTTATTGTCGGTGCTTTTGGGATTTTTATTGTTTTCTACCCATTTTGTTTTTTGGCTATTTTTATGTTTTTGTGGTGTAATGATAAAATTTATTCAAAGGCTTGATAGAAGAATCTTTGATTTTGTTTATTGTTTGCTTTTAGTCATCTTTTGTGGGATATTAGCTTTTAGGGTAGTGCCAGAAATTTTTGCAAGTGTTTATGTGGCACAAGATTCAAAAGAAATTGTGGGATTTGGTTATGCTTCTGTAATGGGGACAATTTCTGAAGTATCAAAAATAGATTTTTGGAATTTTGTTTATCGGATTAGCGGGAATCTTTTGTGGTTTGTTTTGGGAAGTGTGGGGATTATTCTTTTGTTTTTGAAGAAGAAGGAATTTTGGATATTTTTGCCTTTTTTGATAATGGGATTTTTTGGTTATTTTGGTGGATTGCGATTTACTTTTTATGCAGTTGTGGTTTATGCTTTGGGAATAGGGTATTTGCTGTGCTTTTTGCTAGATATTTTTAAAAGAAAAATAAAATGGGCTGTGCTTTTTGGTGTTGTTTTTGTGTGTGGTAGCGTATTCCCGCATTTGTGGCATATTAAAAACTATATAATTCCCCCTATATTAGAAAATTCTGAAGCCAAAGCATTGCAAGAAATTCCTGCAAAATATGGAGATTATGCACTTGCTTGGTGGGATTATGGTTATTTTGTGCGTTATTTTGCACGATTAAATACTTTTGTAGATGGTGGGATTCATAGTGGGAAGCAAAATTATCCCATTAGTTTTGTTTTGAGTGCTAAAAACCAAAAGCAAAGTTACAATATGGCAAAGCTCACTTTTAATCACATTGAATTTGAAGATTTTGCTAAAAGTCATCAGTATTCACAAAGCAAAGCCTTAGAGGCATTAAAAGGGGATATTGATTGTGTAGGAAAAAGAAGCGAGGATTTGTATATTATTTTGCCTTTAAGAATGGTTAGAATCTTTTCTACGATAATGCAGTTTAGCCAGCCAAAAGGCGAAATAAATCAAGGTTTATTGATGGTTTCTAAAACAAAAAGCAAAGATAAAATAATATTTCAAGATAATGTATTTGTGGATATCAAAAAGGGGAAAGTTGGGATTTTAAATCAAGAGATTTCTTTGAATATTGCAAAAATGATTGATTTAAAAGATTCTAGCAAGAATTTAGAATTTGATAAAAATAGCTCTTTGGTGGTATTAATGCTTGGTGGTGGCGATTATATTTTGTGTGATAAAGAATATTTGGAGACTTTTTATTTTCGAGGTATGTTTTTGGATAATTTAGATTCAAATTTATTTGAAAAAGTGTTAAAAAATGAGAAAATAGCGATTTATAAACTCAAACAATAAAGGAAAAAGAATGCAATTTACACATTTAGATGAAAAGAAGAATCCTACTATGGTAGATGTTTCAAACAAAGAAATGACAAATAGAGAAGCAATAGCTATGGGTAAAATTACGATGTCTAGGGAGGCATTTTTGGCTGTAATCAATGAAAATGGCAAAAAAGGGGCGGTGATTCAAACTGCAATTACTGCTGCGATTATGGGTGCAAAGAGGACTTCAGAGCTTATTCCTATGTGCCATTTAATCTATCTTACTTCTGTGAAATGCGAGATTCAAGAAATCGAAAATGAAAATGCCTTTGTGTTGCAGGTGAGGGCAAAAAGCAATGGACAAACAGGGGTAGAAATGGAAGCATTAATGGGGGTAAATATAGGACTTTTGACGATTTATGATATGGTAAAGGCAATTGATAAAAGAATGGTAATTAGCGAAGTATGTTTGTTAGAAAAACAAGGGGGCAAAAGCGGACATTTTGTGCGTGAGTGATTTGGAATGCTAAAAAGAGTGTGGAAAATCTCTCATAAACTCACAAAACAAAGCGCAATAAATATCTGTGCTTTGTGTAGAATCTTGGTGCTAGGGGTAAAGGTGTTTGCAATGCTTGTGAAAATCCATAAGAATCTTGTATGATGCTATAAATGTGGAGTTTGGCATAGGAAATTTATATTTTAGTTGATATGCGAAACTTTTTATTAATTTAGAGTTTAAAGGAGATAAAATGTTTAAAAAACTTTTGTTGATTGCAGGTTTGTGTGCCTCGTAAATATCTGCAGATTCTTTTGTCCAAGTGCCTGTATTGTCTAATGAGGCGGTGCAAGGAATCTTGCAAAAAGCAAGTGCATTTGCCAAAGAACGCAATCATAAAGTAACTATAACAATCGTAGATAGGTCGGGTCAAGTTTTGGCTGTTTTTAGGGATTATAATGCTGGTGTGCATACTTTGCGTGCTAGTTATAAGAAAGCCTATACGGCTAATTCTCAAAAGAAAGAAACTGCTAATATTGCAAAGGGGATTAGAGAGGGTAAGATTCCTGAATATTTGAAGTTTTTGGATGAAAATTTTTTGTTTTTAGATGGGGGTGTGCCTATCGTTGTTAATGGTGTCGTGGTCGGTGGTATCGGTGTCGGTGGTGCGCACGGCTTTGAAGATATTGCTGTTGCAAAGGCGGGATTAGAGTTTTTGAATAAATAATTTTTGCTATCTAGCCAAAGGCTAGTTTGGCATTATGGAGTTTTTTTGTTAGGATGTTGATTTTTATGATACCATTCTTGGCTGATTTTACAATTGCTACTATTTGGCTCTGGATCAGCTTTTTGAATTTTGATATGCATCGGCATAGGAACAAAATCACCAAATACAAGCGCCTCTCCAGCGACAGACTGTTTGATCTTGCTTACAAAATCTTCAGAAAAATATGGAAGAACAGCGTTGATATGTCGCATATCGTTTTCATTTTGGATTCTGTGGATAATGAAGTTTGCACATTGTGAGAGAACGGTTTCTGAGAGTTCTGAGGGTCTTTGA
This sequence comes from Helicobacter pullorum, assembly GCF_900638355.1. Lineage (GTDB taxonomy): Bacteria > Campylobacterota > Campylobacteria > Campylobacterales > Helicobacteraceae > Helicobacter_D > Helicobacter_D pullorum. The sequence continues at coordinate 781,276 of NZ_LR134509.1, forward strand.
GAAGAAATGAGTAGATAAAGAGAATACTTTCTCCCCTCTCTTGCAATCCGCTCAAACACATTGTCTTTTAGCAAGTATTTTTGATCTTTTTTGATATATCTATGAGCCTCATCTAAAACAAGATGTACAGGGTTTTTTCGTCGATTTTCCCCTTCTTGTTTTTTTCGATACTCAAAAACTAGCCTTGCAATTACGCTTGTAAGCGTTTCTAAGGTATCCTTGCTTAATTCGCTTGTATCGATAATAATGAGCTGAGATTGTCCCCATAAGTAGTCAAGATATTTGCTTGTATCTTTAATGTCGTTACTTCCCATTTCACACATAAAAGAACATTCTGGGTTACTGATAAAATAGTCGAGTCGAGTTAGCATTGTTCCTACATGGGCACGAGTTGTTTTATTTCCTTTTGTTTCTTCATCTAAAAGAACCATTTCTGTTGCATTTTGAAGAAAGGTATAATCAAAAAATTCTTCATCATCACCTCTGTATTTAAAGATTTCATCTAGTTCATCAAAAATAATCTGTTTTTTAATTTCCTTGAGAACATTAAGTATTTCTTTGTCTTTCACACCATAGTGTAGATTACATTTCTGCAAAAGTTCGTCCGCATCTTTTAATAAGCTTTGTGCCTGTTTGCTATTTTGAATTGTCATTCTGACAATGTCTTTAATTTTGAAAATTACAGAAGTCAAAGTTGTGATTTTTGAAGTATCTACTTCTGTTTGTATCAAAATATTGTGAGCAAATGAGTAAAGTCTATATCTTAGATAATTAATGCATTTTTCTTGTTCAATATTCTGTGTCGATGTTGAAATTTTATAAAATCTATATGCTTCTTGTAACACCTTTTCCCAAAATGGTTTTTGTGTAGCATCAGTAGCCATTAAAAAAGCACACCATTCATCAAGAGAAAGTAAGAAGTGTGGCATATAAAATGGTTCAACACCATTCTCACTCTCTTTAATATTGGGCTTAAATAGTTTAACTCCAACACCTTCAAGCTTTGAAAATGCCTGACTATATTCCCCATTTACATCAAATATAATAATTTTTGATTTGTTTGCTGGTTGGTTTTTTCTATAAACTTCCTGAAGTAAATGAGCAATAGTATTGGATTTGCCACTTCCAGAATTACCCAAAACAGCAGAATGAATGCCAAAAAACTTATCTATTTGAATAGAGATAGGATGGTTGATGTGATTTTTGCTAATACCCAAATAAACTTTCTCGCTTATTGCCTCACCTTCTTGTGTGGACATAAGAATTTTTTCTAAATCTTTGCCAGTTAATAGACTTACATCACTATATAAGCTAGGATATACACCTATACCAAGAGTAAAATTTTCATTCTTATATATACCTATGGGTTTTAATAATAGTTCTCGATTACTGTTGAGATTGAAATTTTGTTCAGTATCTTGTTTATCGGTATCAAAGATTGCAATTACTTCGCAAATAATTTCCTCACCTAGTGGATTTGATGTTTTGAGATAGCTTCCAATATTCCCAAAATAATATATTTCACCTTGAATATTAAGTGCACCACCTCTAACATTGGAAAAGATTTTTACCCTAAATTGATTGAATTGAATAGATACTATTTTTCCAACAAGCATTCTTGTTCCCCCATTTCTCTTTTTAGCATTTCTAGAAATTTTTTATTAATTTTACTTTCATCGTCTTGCTTTGGGTCTGGAATAAGCTCTTGGGTAAAATAATCAAAGTAATGTATTTTTTTGCTTTCATATTCTCCATAAATGACATATATCCTCTTGTCATTGATTCTAAAAAGCGGAATCTTTTCAAGTTTATTCTTGTCTGCAAAAATAACAATAGAGAGCGAATTATTGGAAGCAAGGGCTCTGTAAATAATAGTATTGATATGCTCATCGCTAAAGCTATATCCAATAATAAAGAGGACACTATTTGGGAGTGATAATTTTTTCTGAAATTCTCTAATAAGGTCAGTATAGGGAGATGTAAGGCTCTTGCCTTCTTTAAGTGGGGTTGGATAAATCAAGAGAGTTTTTTCTGGCTTTTGCTCTCCTGATTTGAGATAAATTTCTTCTATATCAAAAAAAGAGTTATGGTTTGTAGTTTCTACCCAATTTATTGAGCCGTGCAATTTATAGAGATAAATCATATGATTAATGGGCTCATATTTTTCAATCCCTTCATCCATTTTCTTTGCATAAATGTATTCAAATCTTGCAGGATTGAAGCTACGCTTAAGCCCACCTCCAAAGCCATTATTGTAATCAATATTGAGATAATCTAAAACATACTCATTAAATAAATCATTATTTGTTGTAAAAACATTGACCCTATTTAAGTCTTTATTGCGATAAGTAACCTTTTTGTAAAATTTCATATAGTTTTTAAAAACTTCTTTTTGAGCATCACTTCCACAATTAATGCCAATTTCAATATTAATTTTTTTAAAAATAATTTCTTCAATTTTTTCAATCAAGCTTTTCAAAGTGTTAAATTCACTACTATCTTTATATTGTGGATTGTTTTTAAGATATGTTTTTCCAGAATAGAGTATTTCCAAAATTTCTTCTAAGTTTCTCTCTTTAATTTTCTCAAAAATCTTTTTTTCACCTTCGTTTAATTTTTCGACAACACACTTTTGTAACTCTTTCATAGTTGGAATTGCACCATTGCTTGTTCCAGCACCAAAAAGAAAATTTACATTTTTGATATTAAATAAATCAAAAAGAACTGCCTTGATCTTATCTTTATTATCTTTATTACTTAATAAGTCTTCGGCACCTTGAAAGCAATGAATAGTGGTAGCTTGGGATTCATTTTCTTGTGCTTTATTGTCTGCTTGATTACTCATATTTCCTCCATTTGTATTTTTAAGTTTATTGTAAAATATTCATATATAATTCTAACTATTCCTTCCCCTCTATGATTTTTATTTCATCTTCATTTAGATTGTAGAGTTTATAGACTAGAGAATCTATGTGAGATTCTAGCTCTTTGGTGTCTGTGGTGGGGTCTTTGGCTTTGGAATCTAAGATTTGCTCTACTAGGCTTATTATCTCATCGCTTAGGGCTTTGTTTGTAGAATCTATTTTGGGAATAGGGAATTTTTCTACATATTGATTTGAAAGCAAAAAGCCTTTATCGGAATATAAATGTCCTATATTTTTGAAATAATAAAAGATTAATTTAGAATTTAAAAAACCTAAAAGATAGACTAAATCTTTTTTATCCCCTGTTAAAAAAGCCATAGAATCTAACAAAATATACTCTTTTTCTAAAATAAAACTAGGTTCTTGTGTAACTCTTTGCCAAGAAATCTTTTCTTTTTCAAAATGACTTAAATATTCATCTGTGGGATTGTTATCTAATTCTAGCCAATGGTGTTGCCCTGTGTATGGTTTTTTATCTGTTGCTGGTTTGTTGGTGCATTGTCCCCTTTTCTCTAGCTTATCTTTGTATTGCAAAAGGTGATTATAGATTGCGGGATAATCTTTTTGTAAAAACTTATGGCTTCCAAATTTTGCGATTATAAGCCACAATCCCACCCATTCATAGCTGTAGCGTTTGATGTCTCTACCGCGTAGCATTTTTTTGATGAGTTTGCTTGTGCGTGTTTTCTCGCTTTTATCCTTGCAATTGTTTAGAATCTCCTCTCTTTTTGCACTATCTATGATAAAGGCTTCGTTGTAGCCTGTTTTGATTCCATAGTTTATGGAGATGTCCCATTCTTTTAGCGGTGTGCCAAGGCTTTCTATCTTTGCCTTTAGGGCTTGGTTTGCTTGGTCTTGGAATATAAAAGAATCTTTGCTTAGACTGCTTTGGTGTATGGGCTGTGCGTGTAGCTCATCTGTATCTAGGCTAGGCTGTGTAGGTGCTAGGTAGTCAAAGCTAGATTCTAGGCTTGGCGGTGTCTTTGTAAAAGTGATGATACTTGTATCCACGGTGGCAGAATCAAAGACTTTTAAGCCATTTAGGTCAATGTAGTGTAGAATCTGTGTGTTTGCTAGGATAAATGCTCTCAAGGGTTCGCCATAGCCTGCACGCGTGTATTTGTTGCTCGTGATAAAAGATAGGAGTGCCTTTGGCTTTAGAATCTTGTAGCCTTGCTCAAAAAAGTAGGTGTAAATATCGCTCGTGCCTTTGTAGATACTAAAGGCTTTTTGGAGATGTGGCTTTAGGTGCTTTATCTCTTCTTGGCGGATATAAGGTGGATTGCCGATGACTAAATCAAAGCCCAAAAAATCGCCATTGTTATCTAGCACTTCTGGGAATGCAAACCGCCATTCAAAGCTTTGGCTAGTGCGAATCTTTTCTAGCGATTCAAAATCATTGTGAATAGATTCTAGGAGTTTTTGCCCTTTTGGGTCAAGCTTCCTTGGCTCTAGGTTTTCCAAATCTGGCTGGAATCTAAAATTTTGCTTTCGTGTGATTCTTAGCATTTCCATACCAAAAGGCGTTTCCATATCAAACGCAGAATCTCCATAAATGCTTACAAACTCTCCAAGATTCTTTTTGAGATTTTTATAATCTTTCATTGTTGTTAAAAGTGTGCTTTTAAAAAGCTCTTTGATGTTTTCAATGGTATTTATGAGTTCTTTTTTATCTTTTAGTGCTTCTTTGTAGGCATTTACGCTTTCTTTGTAGATTTTGATTTGTTTTTTGAAGTTGTTTGCAAATCCTGTGTCTTGTGCCATAAGCCACTTTAGCGTATTTTCACGCGGTTTTCCTTGAGAATTATTTTCATTGACTTCAAAGTAACTTATAAGGCTATTGCCGCATTTTATGTTGATGTCTATGTTTGGGAGAGTTTGGAGGGCGTGAATGCTTTTGTCAAGGCTTGAATCTAGTGTGTAGTAGCTGTGCTTTAGGAGTTCTATCCACAGGCGAAGTCTAGCGATTTCACAAGAATTTGGGTTTATATCCACGCCAAAAAGGCAGGATTCTATGATTTGCTTTTTGAGTGTAAAGAGTTCTTTTTGGATTTTGTGGTTTGGGTCTTGCTCTGTGGTGGGGCGTTTGTATTCTATGATTTCAAAGCGGGAGTTTCTTACAAAAATCTCATCATTTTGGATTTCAAGCATAATGTTGCCCAAAAGATTGAGTTTGCTAAAGATTTCTAGCATTACATTAAGTGCGGTTGCTAGGAAATATCCACTTCCTACTGCGGGATCACAGATTTTTATACTTAGTAGGATTTCTCTTGCTTGTTTGATGATTTCATCTTTTTGGCTTAGGTTTTGTTTTATTTTTATAAATAGGAGATTGGAGAGAGATTCTAGGCTTTTTTCATCTGAATCTAAAAAGGCGTTAAATTTGTCAAGGACGACTTTTTCTAGGGATTGCTTACACATATAGTAAGTGATGTAAGCTGGGGTGTAGTAGCTCCCCTCTTTGTAGCCATTTAGCCGCTCAAACACGCTGCCTAATACGCTATAGTTTATCAAATCTTTGTGAGTGATAGAGTGCTCTTCATCGGTGCTAATATGCCCAAAGTCAAAGCTGTTTAGAAAAGTAAAAAGGTATTCTAAAAGCTTGACTTCACCAGATTTTGGTTTGTAGTTTGTGTCTTTGATTTGCGTGTTTTTGTAGTATTTTAGTGTTAGGTCGTTGTTTAGCTGTGAGATTTGGAGTGTGTTTTCTATTGGCTGTTTTTGGAAAAGCGATGAATTGAGATAGGGTAGGTAGGTAAAGGGGCTTTTTTTGTTTCTTTGTGTGTAGTCCTTTGCCAAAATTTCAAAAAATAGCTCACTTAGTTTGTCAAAGCTGTCTATTTTATCGTAATTAAGGAATTTGAGTGTGGTGTCGTTGTTAAAACGCACGAGATTGGATTCGATTAGTTTTAGGAATAGGATTCTATTTAGCCATAAAATAATGTATTGTATGATGTCTTCAAAGTCTTTGTTTGTAAGCTTGGATTTGATTGCATAAAATAATGTGCCTTCACTAGCTTGGCTTTCTCTGCTTTCTTGGATTATGGCTTTGCCATTTTGGGTGGATTGGGTCAAGCCTAAAATGTATAAAAGCTCATCGTAGAATTTTTTGTTTAAGTCATTAGCATCGTTTGGATTAAAGCAATCAAGCAAAAAGTCTTTGTTAAAGATTTTGAAACTTGTTAGGAATGCGGGGTTGTCTTGTGATTCTTTTGATTCTGTGGATTGTGGTGCTAAAAGTGGTGTGAGATCCCAAAATAAGCCATTTAAACTCACTTCATTAGAATCTAAGCTAGAATTAAAGCTAGTTTGCAAGGATTGTGCGTATTGGGGAGAATCTAAAAGGGATTTGGCTTCTTTGTAGAATTCATCGGTATTGCCTTTGAGAAGGGAGTTTGGGTTTTGGAAGTTTTCAAAAAGCTTTTGGAATTCTTTGTTTTTGTGAAATAACTTTTCAAAGTCTTTTGCAGAGAAAATGTAAAAATGATAGCAATCAGTAATGATGATAAACTTTAGCGATGAATTGGCGTTTTTGCGTTCTCTTAAGTAGTATAAAATGCACTCGTGCAGAGCTTTGCAGTTGGGATTGTTTGGGGTGAAAAAATCGTTTGAATTGGGTTTTTTGACTTCAAAGATTACTTCTATAGTGTCGTTTTGTGTGATAGCTAGATCAATTTCGCTTTTGCCTTTTTGCTTGGCTTTTACTTGTGTGGTGAATCCTAGGGATTCTAAAAATGGCTTAAGTGCGTTTGCGACAAGGGCATCTTCATTTTGGTTTTGGTTTTTAAGGAGATTTTGGCGGTAAGATTCTAGGGATTGTAGGAAGTTTTGGTAAGTGTTATCTAAAATCGGTGCTTTGGCATAAAAGGGATTTAAAAAATCTTTGTAACTTAGGGCGTTGAATCTAAAAGACATTGTGTTTCCTTGATTTTTGGGGTGGAATTTGAGTGATTGTGAGATTTGCAAAGGCAATGTGTGGTGTATTTGCCTTTGTTGTTGCTTTGATACTTGGCATTATTCTTTGAAAATGATGACTTCATAAGAGCTTTGCTTCCTAATCACGGATTTATTGGGTTGATTGCTTTTGAGTTTTTCTAGGTGGATTTGCAATTCTTCGATTTCTCTATCTTGCTCATCAAGCTTATCTTTAAGGCGCAAGATAATATCTACTCCCGCAAGATTCACTCCCAAATCACGCGTTAAACGCAAAATTGTTTTGATTTTGTCAATATCTCTTTGAGAATAAAGCCTCATTTTGCCATCGGTTCTGCCCGGTTCTATTAGTCCTTCTCTCTCGTATTGACGCAAAGTTTGGGGGTGAATTGAGAGGATTTTTGCCACTACGCTGATAAGATAAACGGGTTCATCATAGCTATACATTGTGTTTCCTTGATTATAAGTATTTTTCTAAAGCTTTTGTAAGTTCTTTTGGCAAAGAATCTACATCAGGCAAAATAATATTTGCCTCCAAATATAAATCGCCATTTGTTTTGCTTTTGCGATTATAAGCACCAAGTTCTTTGACGCGGAATCTTTGGTTGTTTTTGGTGTTTTTTGGCACTTTTAGGGTGATTGTTTTGTAGAGAGTTTCTATCTCTACCTTGCCTCCAAAAAGAGCGGTTTTTAGGGGTAAATCAAATTTCTTAGTAAGATTGTCTCCATCTTGTGAGTATTGTGGGTGTGGTGCAACAGAAACTTTAAGCAACACATCTCCGCTTTGATTACCCATAGTTTTGCCTTTTCCTCTTAGGCGGATAGTTTCTCCATCTCTAATACCAGCTGGTATTTTGATGTCAAAATTTTGATTTTGGAGATTGATATTGTGTTTGCCCCCCAAAATAGCTGTGCTAAAAGGGATTGTGATTTGTGCATTGATATCAAGATTGGGTTGGCTTCTCCCTCCAAATCCTCCAAATCCGCCAAAGCTTTCAAATCCCCCAAAACCTCCTGTGCCTTGAGAGAATCCACCGCCACCAAAAATTTGACTTAAAATATCATCTAAATCCACATTGCCTTGCCCTCTTGCAAAATCATGGAAATTTTGTCCGCCAAACATTGAATCGCCAAATTGGTCATATTGTTTGCGTTTTTTCTCATCGCTTAGAATCTCATATGCAGCGTTGATTTCTTTGAATTTTTCTTCCGCGTCTTTTTCTTTATTGATATCGGGGTGATATTTTCTTGCTAAGCGACGATAAGATTTTTTAATCTCATCACTTGTCGCATTGGGCGAAACTTCAAGTGTTTCATATAGGCTTTTTGACATTTAATATTCCTTGCAAAATTAAATTAAACTTTTAGTGTATTATATAATAAAAGTTTAGTATATGTCAATCAACTTTTGGCTTTTTTATTTTAATGCTATAATCACAAATAAAATTCAAGGAAAAATGTTTATGGATAGTGCTTTATTGTGCCTCAATGCAAGTGCTGGGAGTGGTAAAACTTATCGTTTAGTTTTGAGATACCTTGAGTTATTGTTTTTGGGAGCGAAACCTTCAGAGATTCTTACGCTTACCTTTACCAAAAAAGCCGCCAAAGAAATGGAAGAGCGTATTGCCAAGAGTATTGGGGAAATCTATCAATATAGAAATGATAGAGATTATATTAATAAACTTGAGTGTATAAGCATTAAAGACAAAAATGATTTTGGGAAATTGCAAGAAAAAATCCATCAAATCTACCATTCTTTTTTGAAAGAGGATTTGAAGATTACTACCATTGATTCTTTTTTTCAGAGGATTTTAAAGAGCTTTTGTTGGTATGTTGGGGTGGAATATGATTTTGAAATACAAAGCGATGATAGAGAAAAAATTATAGAGATTTTTTTGACAAATTTAGATAACCAGCAATTACAAGGAATTTTAAATCTTTGCATTCAGAGGCAATTGCGTATTGATAGCGTAATTTCTTTTTGTGATTTTTTGGATTCTTTAAAAGAAATGTTGGAAAAAGAATTATTTATTTATCCTACAAAAGAGGGGCATAAACAGCAAGCAATGGAGTATGCTAGGAGGATTCAGGCTACTTATCAAGATACAAAGGGAGAGATTCATTCTGCTTTGGAATTTGATGATATTGAATCTTTGTTCCAAAAAGGAAAAACTTGGCTTACAAAAGAAAGATTGCAAGATTATAGAGGATTTTCAAAAATACCTTTTAGGGATGAGGATTTTATGGGGCTAAAAGAAGCATTAGTAGGGGTTTTTGTAGAAGAAGAAGCAAAATACCTTGAGAATCTCTATGGCATTTTTGTGCTTTATTTAAAAGCCAAACAAGAATATTATAAACAAACCAACACTTTAAGTTTTAATGCGGTAACTTCAAAAGTTTATGAATTGCTTTTGCAAAAACAGATTGATAAGAATTTTTTGTATTTTAGGCTTGATAGCACGATTAGCCATATTTTGATAGATGAATTCCAAGATACAAGTGTTTTGCAATATGAGATACTAAAACCTATGATTGATGAAATCAAAAGTGGGGAGGGGGCAAAAAGATTCTTACGCAGTTTTTTTTATGTGGGGGATATTAAGCAATCCATTTATCGCTTTAGAGGAGGGAATTCTGAATTATTTAAAATAGCCGCTCAAGGAATGCAAGAAGAAAGCCTCAAAATCAATTATCGCAGTGCCAAAAATATCGTAGAATTTGTCAATGAAACATTTTCTAATAAAATTGAAGGGTTTGTTCCTCAAGAGTCAAATAGCAAGATTAAAGGATTTGTGCAAGTTTATATACAAGAAAAAGAAGCTATTTTATCTCAAGTTGCTACAAGTATAAGGGAGCTTTTGGAGGTTGGGGCAAAAGAAGAAGAAATTGCGATTTTGACTTTTGATAATGATTGCGTGGTAGAAATAGCGGAGTTTTTGCAAGAGGAAGGGTTTAAAGTCGTTGTGGATACAAGTGCAAAATTGATTTTTCATAATGAGGTGCGTGCTTTAATAGAGTTTTTAAAATATCTTGTTTTTGAGAATCCGAAGTTTTGTGCAGAGTTTTTTATGCTTTTGGGATTAGAAAAAGAGAATTTAGAGCAATATTTCTATCTCAAAACGCAAAAACCTTCAAAAATTTTGTTAGAAATTATGCAAAGGTATAAAATTGCTTCTTTGAGTGCCAAAAAGTTTTTGGAATATTCTTTGGAATATCTTAGCATTGAAGAATTGCTAGAAAAAGTAGAATCCTTGCAAAGCGATATTGTTTCAAGTGATTTTTTTGGAATACGCATAATGACAATTCACAAATCCAAAGGTTTGGAATTTAATAATGTTTTAATTATTGATGATATTAGGGCTAAGAATCGTTCTGGTAATGTATTTTTTGAGTTTAAGGAAAATGGGGTAGAAATAAAAAGGATTTTTTGGCGTTCTAATGAATTGCGTATGCAAATTGATAAAGAGTATCAAAAAGCACTTCTAAAAGAAAATATTTTGAAAGAAAAAGATTTGAAAAATCAGCTTTATGTCGCATTAACTCGTGCAAAAAATACAATGCAAATTATTTTGCTAGACCAAAAAAGCCGCTTTGAATCTTTGGGATTGCAGTTAATGCAAAAAGGAGAGTTAAAACAAGCGATTTTGGAGATAAAAAGCGCTAATTTGGAAGATAGTTTGGCACAAAATAAAGATTTTGAGTGTTTTGCACACAATCAAAAAAGCCTAGAATCTTTAGGCAGACAAAAACAAATGCAAATCGCACAAAAAGAGGATTTAATAGGAGAAGTTGGGGCTGTTTATTATGGGATTGCATTGCATTTTGTGATGGAGCAGAAAATCAAAAATCAGCTAGAAGATTCTTTGATTTTAACCCTTTTGTTAAATAAAATGGGATTTTATATCGAAAAAAAAATATTAGAAAAAATCATCAATCATTGCAAAATTCTTTTAAATCATTCTAGTTTTATTGAAATAATGGGTAAAGGCAAGGTAAAATGTGAAGTTCCTTTTTTGATCAATGGTAGGCAAAAACGCTTAGATCTTTTAATCATCGGAGATAATGAAGCTTTTGTGATAGATTATAAAAGCGGTATGCAAAGGGAAATATATAAAATGCAAGTATTAGAATATATGCAAAGTGTGAATTTGATTTTGCAAAAGCCTACTTATGGTTTTATCTTTTATACAGAGGGTGAAGGAAAATTAGTTGAAGTGATAGGGGATTAAATGGAAACAAAAAGTCAAAATAGTTTAATTGCTTTTTTTAGCAAAATCACCAAAAGTGAATCTTTTGCAGGTATTTTATTGCTTTGTTGTGCGGTTTTGGCGATGATTGTCGCAAATTCGCCTTGGGGTGATAGCTATGCAGCACTTTGGAAAACAAAGTTTGGTTTTGATGTCAATGGCGTTTTTATAGGAATGAGTTTAGAGCATTGGATTAATGATGTTTTGATGGCTTTTTTCTTTTTGGTTGTTGGTTTGGAAATCAAAAGAGAGGTGCTTTTTGGGGAGTTGGCTGGATTTAAGAGGGCAGCATTACCTATAATTGCAGCATTAGGCGGTATGATTGGACCGGGTATTATTTATTTTACGCTCAATGCTGGGACACCTTCAGAACATGGATTTGGAATCCCTATGGCAACAGATATTGCTTTTGCCTTGGGGGTATTATCCGCTCTAGGCAAAAGAGTTTCTATTTCTGTAAAAGTTTTTTTGGTATCTTTAGCGGTTGCAGATGATTTGGGTGCGATTATTGTCATTGCTTTGTTTTATTCTAGCGGGATTAGCTTTGAATGGTTGGCTGTGGCAGTTGGGATTGTAGCGGTATTAGTGGTATTAAACAAAGCAGGTATCAAAGCATTGACGCCTTATATGATTTTGGGTGTGTTGCTGTGGATTGCAGTCCATAATTGCGGAGTGCATGCGACAATTGCAGCGGTTGTTTTGGCATTTACAATACCTGTTGCACCAAAGATTGATACCTTAACCTTTATGGAAAAAATCAAAACCATGATTAAAGATTTTCAAGAATCAGAAAAGCAAAAAGATGGCATTTTGTTGCAAAGTGAGCAAGTAGAAGCTTTGTATCATATTGCCAAACACAAAAATGCTGTTCAAAATCCACTTTTGCGATTAGAGCACGCATTGGCACCTTATTCAAATTATCTTATTATGCCGATATTTGCTTTTGCTAATGCAGGGGTAAGCATTGGTTCAAACATTGATTTTGGTATCGATCATGTTTTCTTGGGTATATTCTTTGGGCTTGTTGTTGGAAAGCCTCTTGGAATTTTTACTTTTACATTTTTAGCAGAAAAACTCGGAATCGCTGCAAGACCCAAAGGGGCAACTTGGGTAGAAATTTTTGGTGCGGGTGCATTGGGCGGTATTGGCTTTACAATGTCAATGTTTGTAACAAATCTCGCCTTTAGCGGAGAACATGCTCTTGTGGCGACAGATGTAGCTAAAATTTCTATTTTGATTGCTTCATTGAGTGCTGGGATTTTGGGTAGTATATTCTTTTTTGTGAGGGACAAAGTTACTCATCATCACTAAATTTGCGTAAAATGTAGCAATGAAGTATTGCTGCATTTTGCCAGCTCAAAGATAAAATTTCTCAATCAAATTCAATCATTTTTGTCTAACTCCAAAGATTTAAGTAAATTAGATTCCAAAAGAAACAATCACCAAACGCCACACACAGGGTAAAAAATCTCAAAGAGGCTTTAGAAATACTCATTGATTGATTAAAAATTTTAAAAATTGATTTTGAGTGTGCTTAGATTTTGTATAAAATCTTTATTGATAAAATAAATAAAATACCCCCTAATAATTGATTTGCAATGATTGCCAATACCCCATACAAACGCATTATGCCCCCCCCCCCCCCCATTATAAAAGTGATTTTAATAAAATATAAATATTTTATTTATTATTTTAAAGTTAGCTTGAATTTTATAAAATTTCAAATATTTTTTTGTAATTTTCATTATATATTTAAGGAGAATTAAATGTCTAACCAAACAAAGAATGCTACCCTAGTGGGGGGGGGGGGCAAAGCCTCTAAATAATCAATCCCTAGAAACAAAGAATCTAAAAAATGCTAAAGGTTTAGATTCTAAATCCAAAACAAATAAAGCTTTAGAATCCAAAAATATTAAAAATGTAGAATCCAAAAATTCAAAAGAGATTCTAAAATCAAAGATTCAAGATTCTAAAATACAATTAGAATCTAATCCCAAAGATTTCGCAAAATTAGAATCTCAAAAGATTTCTAAGATTGAATTAGAATCCAAAAAGATTCAAAGAGTTAGAAGCACTCTTGATTCTACAACCAAAAAAGCAAAAGAATCTAGCAAAACAAAATCTTTTGTCCGCATTATCCCTACTTCTATCGCTTTGGCTTCGGCATTAGCAAGCAATATGGCAGCAGCACCAAGTGATTTACCCAGTGGAGTGAATCAGGATTTTCAAAATGTGGTTTTAGAAGAGGCAAGTGGTATTAATCCTAAAGTAACTGTAAGTGGAACTATTAGCAATGGAACTATTACAAGTGGGACAGCAATTGTATCAGGTGGTAATATAGGTAGTTCAAGACGACAAAGTGCAGATAATCCTTATACTGGCGGAGATCTTGTGAGGGGTGATGGTGGTGCTACATCCACTATTATTAATGGTTGGGACATTAAGGGATACAATCAGGCTCAAGGTGTGAGCGACGGTAATGGGGGCATTAAAGTCACACAACGAAATATTCGGGCTTGGTCTTATGAGAGAATATATGAAGTCTTAAGGGGCACAAAAGCTGGAAATTTAACTATTGAAAACAATGTTACGATAACTGCAGTAAATGGTGGTGGTGGTGGTCGGCTTCTTGGTGATATCATTAGAATATCAGAAGATGCAAGTGCTGCTACTATCACAAACAATGGGATAATTAGGCATAATTCTGGTGGTGTAAATCTTGTTATTTTGGCAGATGGTGCCAGTGTCGATGCGGTTGTCAATAATGGCACAATAACATCAACAGCTACTGATGTATTGAAATTGGAAGCAAATAGCAACTTAAAAAAGATTGTTAATACAAAGCTTATGTCTGCAACAGGAAATGACTTAATTAGGCTAAGTGGTGGTAATAACTCTATTGAGCAAATAGAATTATCAAGTGGGAGCACAACTTCTGCTGGAACAAATATTATTAATGCACAAAGTAGTGCAACTATCGGCACCATTACCGCAGACAATGCAACTATCAATGGTAGTATTAATCTTGCTGGCACTTCTTCTATAACAAATGGAATCTCGCTTGATAATCAATCTAATATGACAGGTGATATATCACTAACTAACAATTCAAGAATACAAGGCGGTATTGTCCTTGATAATTCTGAAGTTACAGGGGATATTTCTTTGGCTAATGGTTCATCTATTCTTAATGGATTATCTTTGAATAATCGATCTACTATTACAAATAATATCTCACTTACTGAAAAAGGTAGTATAGATAGTTTGTCTTTGAATCAAGGAACAATCACAGGGGATATTTCATTAACAGGAAATGGAACTAATGTTGATGCTACAAGTGATACTGACAATACTAGAACAGCAACCATAGGGGAAATTACCCTAGAAAACAGCTCTACAATCACAGGAAATATTAATATAAAAGGTAATAGTGCTGACAATAATGCCAAAATAGGAAGTATTACTTTAGGGAATAATACAGGTATCGGAGGCAGTATTGCAGTTGGAGATTCTAACAATAATGCTAAAGGAACCATTGATGCAATCACTCTAAATGGCAACAGCACTATTGCAGGTGGAATCATTAACAACACTCATGGTAACATAGGCACAATTATCAATGATACTAGCAACACCACTCAAGTTAGTAATGCAGGAACTATTGGCACAATATCAATCAATCAAGGGGAAATTGATTATTCTGGAGATGGAATCATTACAGAAGAATTAGTAGTAGAAAAGGGTGCTACTCTCTCTATTGATAGTGGAAATGGAACTATCACTATGGATAGTGATTTTGGCTCTAAATTAAATCTAAAAGAAGGCTCTACTTTTAACGGTGCTATCAAAAATATAGGATTTGTGGATACCTTAGAAGTTACAGGAAATATTAGCGGTGGAATCACTAATGAAGCGACTATTGGCTCTTTAATCGTCAATGAAGATATAACCTATAATGAGAATAACGGAAGCATTGCTAATTCTTTGAAAGTTGCAAAGGATAAAACCTTGACTGCGGGCAATGGAATTACTTTGGAGTATGAATCTACTACATTTGCTAGGGCAGATGTGATTCCCGAAGATAAACCTTTTTATAATGCAGGAACTATTATAGGAGATATTGAAAATACAAGCAATTCTATATTGCCAAGCTTTACTAACTCTGGAAGCATTGAGGGGACATTTACTAATAATGGACATATTATACAATTTGTCAATGAAAGCACAGGTGTGATTGATAGTTTTGTCAATAATCAAACCATTGCTTTTTTCAAAAATGAGGGAAATATTAAAGACTTTAGCGGCAATGGAATCATCTATGGTGTGATTAACTCTAATGTAATTACAGGGCATTTTAATGAGGTATCAACTTCTTTGTGGAATGAAGAGGGTGCTACTATCACAGGAAATGTAACTTTAAAAGGCGCAAAGCAAGATTGTGGGGATAGTATCTGCCAACAATCCGAACTTCTTAATGATGGAGAGATTACAGGGAATGTTATAAATGATACAGACAAGCAAATTGATTTGTTAAAAAACACAGGAAGTATTGGAGGAAGTATTGCTAACTCTGGAAGTATTGTCGCCTTAGAAGTTTCAGGGGACATTGCAGGTGGTATTGCTAATGATGGCGGAATTGGTGCTTTGAGAGTTAATGAGAATTTGACTTATAGAGGAAATGGTAATATTACTAATGCTTTAATAGTTGCAGAGGGTAAAACCTTGAGTGCAGGTAGTGGAATTACTTTTAATTCTGCTGATGGAGCAATTAACAATCTAGGAACTATTGAAGGTAATCTTGCAAATGTAAAAGGTGCTACTCTTGCAAATTTCACAAACTCTGGCACTACAAGCCAAATTAATGGTAATATCACCAATAGCGGATTGATTGCTAATCTAGCAAATCAAGGAACCATTAGCGGTGATATCACAAACGACACTGATTCTACTATCACAAGCTTTAATAATAGTGGAACCATTACAGGTGATTTATACAATGATGGACACATTGATACATTAACTAATGCAGGAACAATGGGAACTATCTATAATAGAAGTAAAAACACGATTAAAAATCAAGTTAATAATGCAGGTGCTGTCATTGCAGAAATTGATAATAGCAATGGTAGATATGATACATTGCAAAACTATGGAACGATTACAGGTAATATCAATAACAATAATGGAACCATTACTAATCTTTTTAATGCTAATAGTGGAACTATTGGAGGCAACATTGATAATAGCAATGGAATAATTGAAAACTTTGAAAATAGTGGAACTATTGCAGGGAATATCACTAATAGTTTAGGAAATATTACTATTGATAACAAAGAAAGTGGATTTATAGGTGAAATCATTACAAGCAATGGAGGTATTACAAATATTTCTAATAGTGCAAATGGTAATATCGGAGTTATTACTAATAATATAAATTCTACTACAAATATTCAATCTTGGAATGTAGGTGATGCAAGCAATCCAAACAATCCTATCAAAGTAGCAGGAGATAATCTAGGTGGAATTAATACAGGCACTATCTATATTAACGCTATAGTTGGTAGAGAATATACTATAAGCGATATTGTAGAGGGCAGCAATGGAAATTTTGATAGTAGTGGAAACTCTTATGCAAGTCAATTAAATGGCGGAAAAGGAGAAAGCTCTATTGTTGATTCTTTGCGAGGTGTTGCAGATATTTATAGTTTCACTCATGTTGGAAAGGATAAATACAGCTTAGGCTTAGACACCAGAGAACTCTCCGGTAAAACCCTAGGTGCTTCTTTAATCTATTCATCCAGAATGCGTCAGATTGATACTAATAATATGCTAAGAGAAATTAATGTTAAAAACTTTAAAACAGACTTTGAAATATTAGAGCAAAGAGAAAGATTAAAAAACCAACAAGCTCTCTTAGAAAACTACAAACAACAAAGAGAATCTTATCTGAATGGATTAACCAAAGACAATAAAGAATTAAAAAGAGTAAGTTCTAAAGAATCTACTTCTTTAAGCACTTATGCTAATAATTCTAATATAAAAAGTGATGCAATAGAAGTAGTGGATTATTATAACAAAGATGCTCTAGCAAGCCTAGATAATCTTCAAGCAACCACTAAAGCTAATCAAGAAACTTATTCTAATTTAGATCTCTTAAGAGAGCTTGATGACATCTTCATTAGCCATACAGGAGATAAGGATAATCTCTATACCTTTGCACTCCCTTATACAAGATACACTTCAGCACAATTAGATGGAGGAGTAGGAACTCTAAAATCTCATGCATCAGGTATCCTAGCAGGAGCACAAGCAAAACTACCTAGTGAGAGAGGAATATTAGGAATCTACTTTGGATATGAAAGTTCAGATAAACAAGTAGGACAACAAAGATTAGACTTTGATGAAAAAGTTTATTATGGAGGATTAACTTATTATAATGTTTTTGCAAGAAAAGGAGTAAGTGAATATTATCTCTCTGCTAATACAAGAATAGATAAAGGGGATACAGACTTATATAAAACCTATCGCTCTGGAAGCACTACTATTAATTCTCAAGTAGATTCTTATGGATATGGTGCAGATTTAAAAGTAGGGGCTAATTATTATAATATCTATAATAACTCTGTTCTTTCTCCAGAGATTGGAATTAGTTATCAAGGAATTAGTACAGATTCCTTTAGACTAAGACACCTAGGAGGAGTAAGTGAGCATTATTATACACAAGATGTTAATTTCTTTGATATTAGTGCCTCACTTAGATGGCAAAGAGCATGGAATAATGTGTTTAAAACAATGGCTTCTTTAGGTGCAATGTATAATGTTTATAATGATGCTAAAGGAAGTGGAGTTATTGCTGGATTAAAACAATCTGCTGATATTAATGTAGAAGAACTCTATGGAACTACTCAAGTAGGAATAAGCTATGCTTTAGGAGAGAATGCTAACATTGCTTTAAATTATAGTGGTATCTTTGCAAATGGAGTGCAATCTCATGCAGGGTATATTAGATTAGGAGTGTGGTGGTAGAACACTCACTCTTAAAGTGAGAAAATTCTTGTAAAAGACTTTAGAAACGAGATTAACCTATTCAAGATATTTTTATAGATAAACTTTATACTAAAGTTTCTTTTACAAGATAGACTTAGAATTAAAAAGTTAAACTTTGATTTCTTAGATTTATTGAAGTTTTTTAATTTCTTAGATTTTTTTAATTTTTTGTAATAGATAAAACCTTAATCTATAAAGTTCTTGTAATAGATGAGAATTAATCTATTCAAAATATTTTTATAGATAAGCTTTATACTAAAGATTCTTTTACAAGATAAACTTTCATTTATCAAAGATTCTTTTATAGAATCTTTGTTTCTCTTTAATATTGAATTTAATAATAAGCTAGGCATTATTCTTTGCTTGGCTTTAGTTTGATAAGTGGAATATAACCTAACTAACTAATAATTAATATAATTAATCAATGCAATTAATGGAATGAATAGCTGATAATTAATGCAATTAACATTCAATATAAACTGCTATAACTAACAAGCAATATCGCTAATCAATGATAATAATTCAATATAAGATTAACTAATTATTTGTGTGAATTTGATTTGTGTTTGGGGTAGAAATTACTTCCAAAAGAAAATAACAGATTTATTTAGTAAATAATTAACAAATAAATGGTAGAATCTGACCTCAATTTTATTTTAGAGAGGTTAGCACTTATGGAAAATGCTGGAAATATCTTTACACAACTTTTACCTTTGATTGTCTTAATTGCAATTTTTTATTTCTTGATTATTCGCCCTCAACAAAAGCAGGCAAAGAATCATCGTGAAATGATTGCTTCTTTGGACAAAGGGGACAAAATTGTCACAAGTGGTGGTTTTATTGTAGAAGTAGTAAAACGCGAAGAAGATTATTTTATGGTGCGTTTAAATGACGATACGATTGTAAAATTGGCAAAAGATTATGTTGCCAAAAAGGCTGAATAAGAATTATGAAAAAAAGCTTCAATAGTAAATTATTTTTTTTCATCATCGCAGCATTGTTTGGGATTGCTCTATCTATCCCTTCTATTTTTCAGACACAAGGACCTAAAATTACTTTGGGACTTGATTTGCAAGGTGGATTAAATTTATTGCTTGGTGTTAAAACAGAAGAAGCGATTAAAACGCGTTATTCTTCTTTGGCTTCAGGGATAAATTTTTATGCCCTAGAAGAACAAATTTTGCTTGATGGGTTAAGCACTCAAGAAGATAGTGTGAGTTTTGAATTATTAGATTCGAATGAAAAGACAAAAATTGATAATTACCTTAAAGAAATACAAGGTTTGAATGTGAGTGAAAATAATTTGAAATACACTATTACTTTCACAGAAGTAGAAATTATCAATATTGAAAACTATGCAATTGAGCAAGCAATAGGAAATATTAGGAATCGTTTGGATCAATTTGGACTTTCTGAGCCGAGTGTTACTAAGCAAGGGGAAGATTCTATTTTGGTGCAATTACCCGGGATTAAAACTCAAGAAGAGGAACAAAGGGCATTAGAGCTTATTTCTAAAGGCGGGCATTTGCAAATGATGGCTGTTGATGAAGCAAGAAATGCAAGAGTTAATACAATGACGCCATTAGAAGCGGAATCTTATGGAGATGTGATTTTGCCTTTTGTGAATAATCCAAACCAAAAAATATTGCTTAAAGCTATCCCTATTTTAGATGGTGCAATGCTAACAGATGCAAGGGCTGCTTATGACCAAAATGGACAGCCTATTATTAATTTTACGCTCAATGCACAAGGTGGCAAGATTTTTGGAGATTTTTCTGGGAAAAATGTCGGGAATCGTATGGCAGTTGTGCTAGATGGGAAAGTGTATTCTGCACCTGTGATTCGTGAGAGAATCGGCGGTGGTAGTGGGCAAATTAGCGGTGGATTTAGTGTGCAAGAAGCAAGCGATATTGCTATTGCACTAAGAAGCGGTGCTTTGCCTGCACCCATTACTTTATTAGAAAAACGCAGTGTGGGACCAAGTCTTGGGGCAGATAGCATTAAGGCTTCTATGATAGCTTTGATTAGCGGGGCTGTGCTTGTTATTGTATTTATGATATTTTATTATGGTATTGCTGGGATTATCGCTAATCTTGCAATGGTGGTAAATATTTTATTGGTAATTGCTGTTATGGCACTTTTTAGTGCGACGCTAACTTTGCCGGGTATGGCTGGAATCATTCTTACAGTGGGTATGGCTGTGGATGCAAATGTGATTATTAATGAGCGGATTAGAGAGGGCTTTAGGGCTGGAGAAAATTTCATTAAATCTATGGAAAATGGTTATGCTAATGCCTCAAGGGCAATTTTTGATTCTAATCTCACTTCTTTGATAGCCGCTGTTTTGCTTTATATGTGTGGGACAGGAGCGATTAAAGGTTTTGCTATTACGATGAGTATTGGGATTGTTGCTTCTGTTATTACTGCTATTGTTGGAACTCATGGTATTTTTAGAATGTTGCAAAATAGAATTATCAAATCCGGTAATTATGCTCTTTGGTTTGGATATAAAGAAAGGAAAGTATAATGGAATTTTTTAGACATAATAAAATTTATGATTTTGTAAAATGGTCAAATTATGGAATTATACTTTCTGCAATTTTATTTGTGGGTTCTTTGTTTTTGTTTTTTAAGCCCGGATTTACTTTGGGAGTAGATTTTGCGGGTGGGACGATTGTCCAAATTCAATACAAAGAGATTGCACCATTAGCACAGATACGAGAAAAATTAGAGAGCGTTGAAAGTTATAAGGGCGCACAAGTAAGCGAGTTTGGAAGCCCACAAGAGATATTAATTAGACTTTCGGTTGCAACTTCTAATGTCAATCAAAACATTGGTGAAGAAATCGCAGAGTTACTCAAAGATACAGGGGATTTACAAATACGCCGTGTAGATGTAGTGGGACCAAAAGTTGGAAATGAGCTAAAAGAAAAAGGGATTTTGGCATTAACTTTGGCTTTGATTTCGATTATGGTTTATGTTGCTTATCGCTATGAATGGCGTTTTGCTTTGGCAAGTATTTTGGCATTGGTGCATGATGTTGTGATTGCTGCTGGGGCGGTTATTTTGTTTGATGTTGATTTGAGTTTGGAAGTTATTGCAGCACTTTTGACGCTTATTGGTTATTCTATCAATGATACTATTATTATTTTTGATAGAATCCGCGAAACCATGAGTGTAAAGGCGAGTAATGATTTAAAAGCAGTGGTTAATGAAGCCTTATCGGCAACTTTGTCTCGGACAATGCTAACTTCATTGACAGTGTTTTTTGTAGTTTTGACGCTTTATTTGTTTGGTGGTGAGATTATCAAAGGATTTAGTTTGCCTATGTTGGTTGGCTCTATTGTTGGAAGTTATAGTTCGATTTTTGTTGCGAGCAAACTTGTAATGCTTTTAGGTTTTGATTTGAAAAAATATCACCAAAAACTTGTAGAAAATGAACGCAAAGCATTAGAAAAAAAGAAAATGCGTGAAATGTATGAGAGAGGAAGATTATAGGAGGTTTTTATGGACTGGGGCAAGGTAATTTATATCTTTTTTGTTTTGATGAGTTTGACCTCTACCATTGGATTTTTGTGGGAGCAAAATATTGTAATGCTTTTTATAGCCGGAGGAGTGAATATCATTTCTACCATTCTAAAAATAGGGGTTAGGAATTATATGTCTGCTGAATTAATGGCGGCTTCTTTGGTGGCAGATTTGCATTTAATACCTGCTTTTATTTATATGCAAGTTTTAAATAATGCTAATGTTGCAGTGGCACTCGCACTTGGAGCATTGGTTGCTAATATTGTTTCTATTATTTTTCTTGCAATTGAGAGTATAAAAAAATATGATGATTTTAATTGAGGGATAACTAATGGAATATAATGCAAAAGTAATCGAGAAAAAATGGCAAGAATTTTGGGAAAAAACTAATGCTTATGAACCCAAAGAAGACAAAAATCTTCCTAAAAAATATATTTTAAGTATGTTTCCATACCCGAGTGGAAATATTCATATGGGGCATGTGAGGAATTATTGTATTAGCGATGCAATTGCAAGAAATTATCGCAAACAAGGCTTTAATGTTTTGCACCCTATTGGTTGGGACGCTTTTGGAATGCCTGCTGAAAATGCAGCAATCAAAAACAAAACTCACCCAAAACAATGGACTTATGCAAATATAGAAAATATGAAAAATCAACTTTATTCTTTGGGATTTTCCTTTTCTAAAACGCGTGAGTTAGCTACTTGTGATTTGGAGTATTCCAAATGGGAGCAATCTTTATTTATCGATATGTGGGAAAAGGGCTTAATCTACCGCAAAAAAGGCTATTTGAATTGGTGTCCTAATGATCAAACGGTTTTGGCTAATGAACAAGTAATTGAAGGAAAATGTTGGCGTTGTGATACTCAAGTAGTCCAAAAAGAAATGTATCAATATTATATTAAAATCACAGATTACGCCGAAGAATTGTTGCGTGATTTGGATACTTTGGAGGGCAAATGGCCTAATCAAGTATTGACAATGCAGAGAAATTGGATTGGAAAATCTCGCGGATTGAGTTTTTCTTTTGCATTAGAAAAAAAATGTGGAGAGTTTGATTCTTTGGAGGTTTTTACGACTCGCCCTGATACAATTTTTGGGGTAAGTTATTGTGCTTTGGCACCAGAACATTCTTTGGTAAAAACACTGATTGCAAATAACGAACTAAGCCTCAATATAAAAGATGAAATTGAAAAAATGCAAAACACTTCTGTGCGTGAGAGATCTCAACAAGAAAAAAGGGGAGTGCCTCTAGGAATCTACGCAATCAATCCTCTAAATGGCGAAAAAATACCGCTTTGGGTAGCAAATTTTGTTTTAATGGATTATGGAAGTGGAGCGGTAATGAGTGTCCCTGCCCATGATGAAAGGGATTATGAGTTTGCAAAAAAATACAATTTGCCTCTTAAACAGGTTATCCAAAAAGAGGGGGAAGAGACAGCATTGCCTTATTGTGAAAGCGGAAAAATCATCAATTCTGGTAAATACGATGGATTGGATTCAAATATCGCCAAAGAAAAAATTATCGAATATTTTGAAAAAAATTCACTAGGAAAAGCGGTAATACAATTTAAATTGCGTGATTGGGGTGTTTCAAGACAAAGATATTGGGGGACTCCTATCCCTCTTATCCATTGTGAGAAATGTGGAATTTTGCCTGAAAATAAGGACAATTTGCCTGTGGCATTGCCTGAAGATGTAGTGATTGATGGAGAGGGGAATCCACTTGATAAACATTCAAGCTGGAAACATTGCGCTTGTCCTAAATGTGGCAATAAAGCCTTGAGGGAGACTGACACACTAGATACCTTTGTAGAATCAAGTTGGTATTTTTTGCGTTACACAACGCCCAAAGAATTGCGAGACAAAATGCTTTTGAGCCCAGAAGATGAAAAGTATTGGATGGGAGTTGATGAGTATATTGGCGGGATTGAGCATGCTATTTTGCATTTATTGTATTCAAGATTTTTTACCAAAGTATTGCGAGATTTGGGATATACCAAAATAAGTGAGCCGTTTTTGCATTTATTGACGCAAGGAATGGTTACAAAAGATGGTGCAAAAATGAGTAAATCCAAAGGCAATGTAGTTGATCCTCAAGAAATCATTGAGCAATATGGAGCAGATACCGCTAGGCTTTTTATACTTTTTGCTGCTCCGCCAGTGAGGGAATTAGAGTGGAATGATTCTGCATTAGAGGGGGCTTTTAGGTTTATTAAAAGATTGAGTGCAAAAATAGAGAATGCCTCCAAAATGGAATCTTTACCAGAAATTGATACAAAAGGACTTTCAAAAGCCGAAAAATATGCTAGAAAAAAGGTTTATGAAGCACTTAAAAAATCAAATGAAACTTTTATCCATGAGAATGGATTTGCCTTTAATACATTAATTGCTGCTTGTATGGAAGCATTGAATGCTTTGAGTGAGCAGGACAATCAAGCAGTTTGGAGTGAGGGTTATTTTATCTTGTTGCATATTTTAGAGCCAATCATTCCTCATATTTGTTGGGAGCTAAGTGAGCAGTATTTTGGGCTTGAAAATTTTAAATTTATTTCAATAGATAATGATGCCCTAAAAGAAGATTCTATCACTCTTGCAATTACAATTAATGGAAAACGAAGAGATGAGATTGAAACTTCTTTGGACGCAACCAAAGAAGAGATTTTAATCCTTGCAAAAGAAAAGGTAGCAAAATGGTTGGAGGGGAAAAACATAACCAAAGAGATTGTTGTGCCAAATAAATTAGTTAATTTTGTGGTGCAGGGATAATGAAAAATTTTCTTTATGCTTTAGTGGCTTGTTTGTTTTTTGTTGGTTGTGGTTATCAGCCAATAGCCCATCAAGCTAATAAAGCCTTTGGTGGCAAGATCTTTGTAGAAGTGAAAATCTCTCTTAGAGAACCTCAAAATAGCATAACACTCAAAGATGAAATTTCCAAAAGTATTTTTGAGCGATTGCATGCTAGGGTTGTGGATAAAAAGGAAGCAACTTCTATCATAGAAGTAGAATTGCAAAGCGTGAGTTTTAGCTCTTTGGCAGAAAACACAACAGGATTTGCAACCTTCTATCGCTGTGAAGCAGTGGTTAAGTTTAAATACACCAATCAAATCACGCAAAGCACTCGAATCTTTACCAAAAAAGGCTATTATAATTTCTCGCTTGGAACTTCCTCTATTATTACAGATTCTGCAAGAATAGAAGCAATTGATGAAGCGGTTATTCAAGCACTTGATGGGTTTATTTCACAAGTAGGAATTGAAACCTTTTAATGCAAAGTATCCAAAATATCGCTAGGGAAGCATTAAAACAGCTTTTAAGAGAGGGGAAAAGTCCAACTCCAGATGCTTATGCAGAGGCATTTTATAATTATGCTAGAAAAAAGGGCATTAAAATCGGAGAGGAAAATTCCGCACTCAAAAGTATGCTATCTGTGCTTGATGAGGAAATAAAAGATACTCTTTTAAGTCAAGAATTTAAAAACAAAGATGAATGGATTATTTATCTTGTGAGAATGCTTAATCAATTTTATTTTTACAAAAAGAACTTTACTACACAATTAGAGATACTTAGGATTCTTTTGCGACTTCTTGCTAATTGTCCGCAAAAGGAAATTAGCTCACTTGCCAAAGGACAGCTTTTAGAGCTTGATAATTCTAATTTGCAAAATATGCAAATATGGAAAGAAAGGTGGAATGAGCAGGTTAGAAAAACTCCAGAAATTGTTGGCAAAGAGGGTGAAGTTTTGGCGATGATGAGTGAGTTTCAAATTGATAATTTGGATTTTAAAGAATGGCAATGTGAGCTTAAAGAATATCTTAAAGAGCAAAAGATTCCAGCACAAACTCCAAAAATTATGTCCAAACTAGAAGAGGTTTTGAAGAAAAATCTAAATGCAAATATTCAAAATAACCACCAAAATACCCTTCAATACCGCTCTAGCGATTCTTTGCCACTTGATTCTATGACAACTCTAATTAGCAAAGAGGGAATGCAAAAGGTTTTGGAATTTGCCGAAGAAGAATACCAAAAAAGCCACAAAAACTATTCAATCATTGTATTTGGTATAGTTTCTTATCACAAAATCGTTGAATCTTTTGGGAGTGAAGCAGGAAAGCGGATTTTGGCGACACTTGGGAGATTGCTAAAAGAATATAGCACACAAAGCGATTTGATTGCGTATTATAGCAAAGAGGAGTTTTTGGCGTGTTTGCTAGATAGAAGCAAGGAAGAAGCGATAGATTTTATCCAAACATTGAGTGAAATTGTCAAAAAAAGTATTTTTATGTATCAAAAAACGCGTATCCATATCGAGCTTAGTGCGCAAATTTCTTATCGTGAAGATGAAGAGAGTATGCAAAAAATGCTAGAGACAACCCTTGAATCTTTTCAAAACAATAAAGACAATAAAGGAATCTTGTGAATGCTTTAATGGAATTTTTAGACAAAAAAGGGCAGGAATATGCGCCTTTTGAGCCAAAACGCGCTCCAGAGATTCTAGCTTTATTAAATCTCACACTTCCCAAAAAGCTTAAAGTGATTCATATTATCGGGACTAATGGCAAAGGAAGCACAGGGAGATTTTTAGCCTTAATGCTTTATCAAAAAGGCTTTAATGTGGGGCATTTCACCTCGCCGCATTTACTCAATTTCAATGAACGCTTTTGGCTTAATGGCAAGAATCTAGCTGATGAGATTTTACAAAAAGCATTTTTGGAGCTAGATTCTGCATTATTAAAAGAAGCAAGCTATTTTGAAGTTTTGACATTTTTAGCTTTTAGGGTTTTTAGGGATTGTGATTATTTGGTGTTGGAAGCGGGGCTTGGAGGGGAGTTTGATTCTACGACAACTTGTTTTAAAAGAGATTTGACGCTTTTTACGCACATTGGAATTGACCATCAAGAGTTTTTGGGAGAAACCATAGAAGAAATTGCCACAACCAAACTTAATGCAATGAGTAAAAAGGCTATTTTGGGGATACAAAGTGATTTAACGATTGTTATGCTTGCCAAAAAAATAGCACAAGAAAAACAAGCCAATTTGCAGATTTTGGAAAAACAAGATATTTTGTCATCTATTAAAGAGTATTGCAAAAAACACGCCTACCCAAAATATCAAGAAGAAAATCTAACTTTGGCGTATTTTGGGCTTAAGGCATTAGGGCTTGATATAGCTTTAGAATCTTTGGCAAAACTAGATTTAATGGGGAGAATGCAAAAAATCTCACACAATATTTGGCTAGATGTTTTGCACAATCCAAGTGGAGCAAGAGCTATTTTGCAAAATTTTAGCAAAGAAAAATATGTTTTAGTCTATAATTCGTATTTTGATAAAAACCCAAAAGAAATTTTAAGTATCTTAAAACCTATTATCAAACGCATAGAAATTATGGAAGTGGATAACCCCCGCATAATTCCAAAAGAAGAATTAAAAAATATTTTAAGAGAGTTGAGAGTGGAATTTAGTGATTTTGTAAGTATTAAAGATGATGAAAAATATTTGGTATGTGGCTCATTTAGCGTGGTGAGTGAATTTTGCAAAAGAAGTAAAATATGAAGAATCGCTTTGTTGTAACGATTACAGATATTAATGGTTCTAAACAATACAATATCCATCAATATGTTAAGCAAATTATTCTTTATGTTATTTTATTTGTTGTGGTGATTTTCTTTTTTAGTGCGATTTCTATTCAATTATTGCTAAAAGAAGTCAAGCAGATTGAAACTAAACGCGATTTAATGCAGCAAGAATTTTTAAAAATCAATGAAAAAAATGAGCAATTACAGGCTTTAATTGATGAGAAAACCGAAGAATTAGTAAAAGTTTCTGATAAAATAGAGGATTTAGAGGGAATTGTAGGGATAGATAAGCAGGTTTATGAGCAAGATTTAAGCCTAATGGAAAGAGTAGATTTAGCAAGCATTACAGGTGCTCAAAAAGCATTTGTTATGCAGCTTATACCAAATGGTGCGCCCATTAGAGGGGAATACCGAATCACTGCTTCTTGGGGTTCAAGGTTGCATCCTATCTTAAGACGCACCCATTCTCATACAGGTATAGATTTTGGAATGCCTATTGGCACCCCTATTTATGCACCTGCTGATGGAGTGGCTGATTTTACTAGCACAGGTTATAATGGTGGCTATGGAATTATGGTAAAATTAGAACATTCCTTTGGATTTAAAACCTTTTATGCACATTTAAGCAAAATTGTCGTGAAACGCGGTGATTTTGTGAGACGAGGGCAGTTGATTGCTTATTCTGGAAATTCCGGGAGAAGCACAGGACCGCATTTGCATTATGAGATTCGTTATTTGGGACGCGATTTAAATCCAAAGCCATTTATTGAATGGACTATGCGGGATTACACGCAAATTTTTGAAAAGGAGAAAAACATAAAATGGCAATCTTTACTAACAATGATAAACAAACTATCGGAAATTCGGGAAACACCAGTATTATCTCGCAGGGAACAAGAATAAAAGGAGATATTGTAAGCGAGTGCAATTTGCATATTGATGGGAGCTTGGAGGGCAGTATCATCGCAAAAAGCAATGTGGTAATTGGCAAAAGTGGCAATGTCAATGGAAGTATTAATGCAGAACATTTGGTGGTAAGTGGTAAGCTAATGGGGAATTGCGAATGTGCTATTGTCGAGATTCTTCCACAAGGCAGAATCGAAGGAGAAGTGAGAGCAAGAGAGCTTATCATCGAAAAAACTGCAGAATTTGTCGGACATAGCATTACACACAAAGATAATGAGATTAAACATTCTTTTGATAAAAGCAAAAATATTCCTAGCAATACACCAAAAAAAGTTGAGAATGTAGGTGATACAAAGTAGTTTTTATGAATTTTTCAAAACTCATTTAAGGGATTTTCAAGAAAAATACCAAAATGGCTTAATCTGCCTTACAAACGACAAAAATGACGCACAAAAATTGGCAGATGTAGCTAGTTTTTTGGGAATACAATCCTTTGTGTTGGAGGATTTAAGAGCTGTTTTTGGGGAGGATTTGCGAAGCTATCAAGAGGAGCTTAGAGAGATTTTAAACACTCTTAAAAACTTCTATACGACAAATTCACCAAAAATCCTTTTTTCCCCTTTGCAAACTTTGCTCAATCCTATGCCAAAATTAGAGGCTTTAGAGGGATTTAGCATCGGTTTTGGGGAGAGTTTGGAGCTTAGAGAGTTTCAAGAGACTTTATTGCATTTTGGGTATGAGTTTGTAGAGCTGGTAGAAATGAGTGGCGAGGTTTCAATACGGGGAGATATTATTGACTTATTTTTGCCAAATTATGAGAATCCTATCCGCCTTTCACTCTTTTGTAATGAAATCGAAAGTATTAGATTTTTTGATGTGCAAACGCAGTTATGCTTTCAAGAAGAAATAGAAAAGCTCGAGATTCTTCCTGCATTTTTTAATCTTAGTGCCAAATCCTATGAAGAGCTTTTGAGTAAAATCCAAGAAGCCAATATCGAAAATTCCTTACATTATCAAGGGAATTTAATCGCAGCTTATGGGCTTTGGTTTTTGGAAGAAAAACAGAATTTATTAGAAATTTATCCTTATCTCAAAGCACCCAATATTCAAGATTTGCTGGATGAATTATTGAGTTTCCAAGAGCAAAACAAAGGGTTATTAAAGCAGATTTTAGAGCACAAAAGTATAGAAGTTAGCCAAAATTATGAAGATTTTGAATGTGCTTTTAGAAATATTCCTACTTTTTTAGAATTTCACAAAAACAAAAAAATCACGATTATTGCAAAGACTGAAAGCCTAATACGACAGGCTGGAATCTCTTTGGGCGAGCATAAAGAATACCAGTTGGTTTTGGGCAAAGATTATGGAATCTGGATTTTGGGCAAAGATGAGTTGATTTTGTCACTCAATACCAAAACCAAACAAAAGAAAAAATTTGCCAATAAAATCCTCATTGATGAACTTAAAGTTGGCGATTATGTGGTGCATATTGATTATGGTGTGGCACTTTTTAATGGGATTGTGCAAGCAAATATTTTTGGTGCTACAAGGGACTTTATCGAGCTTAAATATTTGGGGGAAGACAAGCTACTTTTGCCTGTGGAAAATCTCGATAGAATCGACAGATATATCGCTGATGGTGGGATTCCGATATTAGATAAACTCGGCAAAGGTTCGTTTGCAAGATTAAAAGAAAAAGTAAAAGAAAAACTATTTGTCATCGCAAATGGCATTATTGCCCTAGCTGCCAAAAGAGAGCTAATTGATGGCATTGTTTTGGATACCAATAAAGAGGAAATTTTGATTTTTCAAAATCAAAGTGGATTTGTCTATACAAAAGACCAAAGCAAAGCTATTGAAGAGATTTTTAAGGACTTATCAAGTGGTAGGGTTATGGATAGGCTTTTAAGTGGCGATGTGGGCTTTGGCAAGACAGAAGTGGCTATGAATGCGATGTTTGTAAGCTATCTAAGCGGGTATCAATCCGCCATTATCACGCCTACGACTTTACTTGCCTATCAGCATTATTTGACGATTAAATCGCGTTTTGAATCGTTTGGGATTAAGATTGCAAGGCTTGATAGATATATCAGCACAAAAGAAAAAAAGGCGATTTTAGAGGGATTAAAAGATGGCACTATTCATGCAGTGGTAGGCACACACGCTCTTTTGAATGTGAGTTTTAAGAATCTTGCTTTGATTGTGATTGATGAGGAACATAAATTTGGAGTGAAGCAAAAAGAAAGAATCAAAGAAATAGCCCAAAATACGCATTTGCTTTCTATGTCAGCTACACCTATCCCAAGAACTCTCAATATGGCACTCTCTCATATCAAAGGCTTAAGTGAGCTAAAAGAAGCACCAAGCCAAAGATTACCCACAAGGACTTTTGTCAAAGAATATAGCGATTCTTTGCTCAAAGAAGTGATACTAAGAGAACTAAGACGCGGTGGGCAGGTGTTTTATATCCACAATAATATCTCTACAATCAATCAAAAAAAAGAAGAAATTTTAACCATCTTGCCCCATCTCAAAATTGCGATTTTGCACTCTCAAATCCAAGCACAAGAATCAGAAAATATCATTATGGAGTTTGCAAAAGGCAATTTTAATCTTTTGCTTTGCACTTCTATTGTCGAATCAGGCATTCATCTCCCTAATGCAAATACGATTTTAGTAGGTAGAAGCGATTGTTTTGGCATTGCAGATTTGCACCAGCTAAGAGGGAGAGTAGGGCGAGGGAGCAAAGAGGGATTTTGCTATTTTTTGATAGAAGATTCAAGCTCTATCACACAAGAAGCACAAAAACGCCTTTTGGCATTAGAAAAAAACGCCTATCTAGGAAGTGGCGGTGCTTTGGCTTACCATGATTTAGAGATTAGGGGAGGCGGAAACTTGCTAGGCGAGGCACAAAGTGGGCATATCAAAAATATCGGTTATTCGCTTTATCTAAGAATGTTAGAAGAAGCTATCTATCAATTAAGCGGAAATATCAAAGAAGAAAAAGCAAATATTGATGTAAAATTAAGTGTTACAGCGTTTTTAAATCCCGAGTTGATTGCATCAGAGAAGTTGCGATTAGAGATTTACCGCCGACTTTCAAGGTGCGAAGAAGAAAGTGCAGTATATGGGATTGAGTCAGAGATTGAAGAGCGTTTTGGGGCGTTAGATATTTATACCAAACAATTCATTGCTTTAATTGTCATCAAAATAAAAGCAAGAAAACAAGGAATAATAAATATCCTAAATTATCAACAAAATATCACTTTTGTAGATTTACAAGGCGAGAAAACGACTATCGCTGCAAAAAGCAAAGATGAAGAAGATATTTTGGAATCTGTGATGAAGTATTTAGAAAGCTTAAAGGGATAAAATGCGTTTTGGATTTATCGGGGATATTGTAGGGAAAGTTGGTAGAAATTTGGTAAAAGATTATATCCAAGAAGCAAAAAGGACTTATAAGCTAGATTGTATCATCGCAAATGGCGAGAATGCAAGCCATGGATTTGGATTGAGTGTTTCTACCTTTTTGGAACTCCAAAGCTATGGGGTGGATATTTTTACAGGTGGGAATCACATTTGGGACAAAAAGGACATTTTCCCCTTTTTATCACAAGAAGATTCGGTGATATTGCGTCCGCATAATTATCCACAAGGTGTAATGGGAAGCGGAATTTATCGCAAAGAGATTGAGGGAGAATCCTTTGCAGTGCTAAATCTTATGGGGCATTTTGGTATGCCACAATGTGATAATGCCTTTATCTGTGCAAAAGAGGCAGTAGAATCTCTCCACAATCAAGGGATAAAAAATATTATTATTGATTTTCATGCAGAAGCCACAAGTGAAAAAAGAGCAATGTTTATGATGCTAAAAGGCAAAATAGGTGCGATTCTTGGGACGCATACGCATATTGGGACAGATGATTTAGAGATTTTTGAAGGCACTTTTGGTGTAAGCGATGTGGGAATGAGTGGAGCAAGAGAAAGTGTGATTGGTATGGAGATTGATGAGCCGATACAAAGATTTTTAAATGGCTTGCCAAATCGCCTAAGAATCCCAGAGGGCAAGGGTATCCCAACTATTTTTCAAATGATAGTTTTTGAACTAAAAAACGGCAAATGCACAGAAGCCTTCAAACTCAAAGCAGTTGATGGAGGCAGTTTGCAAGAAACCTTAAGGGCATATAGCAAATAGGAGGAATTATGAGACAAACATTAGATTTATTAAAAGCACACAATGAGCTAAAAATCATCACAGAGCCTTTAGACATAGAGTTAGAAATCCCTCATTTAGCGTATTTGGAAGTAAAAAAGCCAGATTCCAAAGCCCTGCTTTTTACTAATCCAACAAGAGGTAATACAAGCTTTGAAATACCGGTTTTGATGAATCTTTTTGGGAATTTTAAGCGAGTAGAATTGCTAATAGGAAACACACAAGAAATTGCAAAAGAAATCGCATTTATGCTAAAACTAAAACCCCCCAAAAACTTTCAAGAAGCCCTCAAATTCCTTCCACGATTGCTAAATTTACGCCACTTAAGCTCCAAAATCCTAAACACAAGAGGGCTATGCCAAGAAGTGATAAAAACAAACAATGAAATCAACTTAACTTCACTTCCGATTTTGAAAACTTGGAGTGATGATGGCGGAGCTTTTATCACTATGGGGCAGTGTTATACCCAAAGCCTTGATGGAAGTGTGAAAAATCTCGGAATGTATCGTTTGCAAGTGTATGATAGGAATCATCTAGGATTGCATTGGCAGATTCACAAAGATTCTGTGGGGATTTTTGAAGAATACAAAAAGGCAAAGCAAAAAATGCCTGTAAGCATCGCTATTGGCGGGGACCCTCTTTATACTTGGTGTGCAACCGCTCCCTTGCCTTATGGTATGTTTGAGCTTATGCTTTATGGTTTTATCAAAAAACGCAAGGCAAAAATGGTGAAATGCGTAAGCAATCCGCTTTTTGTGCCTTATGATAGCGATATTGTGATTGAAGGTTATGTGGATACAGAAGTGCTAAGAGATGAGGGGAGATTTGGCGACCATACCGGATTTTATACGCCCATCGAGCCTTATCCGGTGCTAGAAGTCAGTGCGATTACACACAAGCAAAACCCTATTTATCTTGCAACCGTTGTGGGCAAACCGCCTTTGGAAGATAAATATCTAGGCTACCCCACAGAGCGGATTTTCTTGCCACTTTTGCAGACGACTACGCCCTCTTTGGTGGATTATTATATGCCCGAAAATGGCGTATTTCACAATCTCATTTTAGCCAAAATCAAAGCCAGATTCCCAAGCCAAGCCAAGCAGAGTATGCACTCTTTTTGGGGAGTAGGGCAGATGAGTTTTGTCAAACATGCTATTTTTGTGGGCGAAGATTCTCCAAGCCTTCAATCAAGTGAAATTATCCCTTATATTTTAAATCGCTTTAGTGTCAAAAACTGCCTTTTTAGCGAGGGGGTTTGCGATGCACTTGATCATTCCTCGCCTAATTTTGCCGAAGGTGGCAAACTAGGGATTGACTGCACAGGAAATGAAGTAGAAAATCCGCCTTTGGAGATTTTGGGCAATCAAGATTTATTAGACAATCTCTCTTCTATCATTCCTTTATCTAAGACACTAAGGCAGTATTTCTTAGATACCAAAAATCCTATCACACTTCTAGGAGTGCAAAAGGACAGCCATTCTCTACAAAAATTTCTCAAAAAATCCGCCTTTGCTAATTTGCAAAAACATTTAAGAATCCTCATTTTGCTTGATGATTCCAAAAACGACTTAGAAAACCTCTATATGATACTTTGGCGTGTGGTAAATAATATCGATTCCAAAAGAGACATTAGGATTTTGGGGGAGATAATAGTCATTGACGCAACCGATAAGAATGCCGATGATGGTTACCACAGAGAGTGGCCCAAAGAGACAGATTGCGATAGCAAAACATTAGAATCTTTAGCCCAAAAGGGATTATTAAGCGATTTTAGTCAAGAGAGTTTAGAGGAATTTTATCGCAAATACCATATTGATAAATCTTATTCTACACTTTTGGATTCTAATCAAAGCTCATAAATTTAGTATTTAGAATCGATTAAAATATAAATTTTTTATATTTTATTGGATAAAAATTGAATTTAATATAAAATACTTATAATTTTTTTGTAATTATCAATACATCAAAGGACAAACAAATGAAAAATACAAACAATACAAACTCTAATCCCTCTCTAGTGGGGGGGGGGGGGGCAAAAGCCTCTCAATAATCAACCCCTAGAAACAAAGAATCCAAAAAATGCTAAAGGTTTAGATTCTAAATCCAAATTAGAATCCAAAAATCCAAACAAGATTCAAACTGACAAGATTCAAGATTCTAAAATACAATTAGAATCTAATCTCAAAGATTTAGCAAAATTAGAATCCAACTTCCCAAAATTAAAAGATTCTAAGGTTTCTAAAACCTCCAAAGATTCAATGGAATTAGAATCTAGCCCCAAACTAGATTCCAAAACTTCCCAAAAATCAAACAAAGAATCAGAATCCAAACAATCCAAAAAGATTCAAAGAGCCAAAACTTGCGATTCCAAAAAACCTGCAAAATCCAAAAATTCTAGCAAACTAAAATCCTTTATCCGCACGATTCCGATTTCTATTGCTTTGGCTTCAGCATTATCAAGTCAAGCAGTGGCTGGGTGGTCGGTTATTGGAGGGGGTAATGTTAGTAATGTTAATAATGTTGGAACAATTACTTCAAATATCACTCTAGGTGATACAATTATAGAGGCTACTGCAAATGGTTCTTATACTGATATTGTGATAGGTAGTAATGTTACGCTCACTAGAAATGACTTCACTGCAAGCGACAATAATATAATTAGGGTTGTTGAAG
Source organism: Helicobacter pullorum (assembly GCF_900638355.1). Taxonomy (GTDB): domain Bacteria; phylum Campylobacterota; class Campylobacteria; order Campylobacterales; family Helicobacteraceae; genus Helicobacter_D; species Helicobacter_D pullorum. Next base: position 816,324 of record NZ_LR134509.1, read on the forward strand.
CTGATGGTGGAAAGGTAACAAATCTAGGAACTTTGAGAACTTATTCTCGAAAAAGGGTGCTTCATATGCAAGGGCGCCATATGGAAGCATTTATCAATCAAGGAACTATTAATAATCAATATTGGACTTTTTATATGAAGTCAGGCAGTAGTCTTGGTAGTTTAATTAATGAGGGAGGGACTATTATAAATTCCAATACTGGTAGTGATGGAGTTATGATTCGCTTGGAAAATGCTTCAAGTATTGGGCAAATCACGATTGATGGCGGTTCAATCCAAAGTGGAAGAAGTTTTATTTCTTTGGCTAATGCTTCTACTATTGATAATATTACAATTAGTGGCAATGCTAATGTAGAAAATACAAGTAGTGGTCGAACTTCTATCGATCTTAGCGGTGGTTCTGTGACAGGCACGATTAGCGTAGAAGATACCGCGTCGCTTAAATCTAATATTAATATTTCTGGCAATAATCGTATTGGTGGTGGGATAATAATCGGTGGTGGGAGCGATTCTCCTACTTTTAGTGGGAATATTACTTTAAATAATGGAAGTATTTTGGGGCAAGGTATCCAAGTAAAGAGTGGGACAATGACAAGCGAAGTCTCCCTAAATGGTTCATCTAGCATTTCAAAAATACTCATTGATGGCTCTAATAGTAGTGGGACAAATGGCACTCCAAAACTAGATGGAGATATCACACTCAATACAAGCAATAGAATCACAAATGGAATCACCATCGCAAATGGTGGAACTTACGATGGGACAATCCACAATAAAAATTCTTCTAGTATCGGTGGAATTGTAGTTGATAATGGAACAATAGTAGGCGATATTATTGCACGTGGAACTTCTAGGCTCAATGGTATTACCATTGTAAATGGTGGAGAAATGCGGGGCAATATTGAAGCCCGTTGGATGAGTGATTCTACTGGCCATACAATGAATTTGGGTAATATTGATATTCAAAGTAGATTGCAAGGGGGAATTACACTGGCTAATGCTGCTACCATTGAAAGCCTTAGTCTAAGTAATGGTGGGACAATCACAAATGCAGTCAGTATAGGGGCAGGCGGAAGTAATGGTCACACTAGCATCTTAAAAACTATCACTTTAAATGGAGCTTCTGGAATTAATAGTCTTGTGGTTGGGTCTGCTAGTGATAATGCAGGAACAATCAATAGCATTACTTTGGGTGGTGATTCAAGTATTGGAAATATCAATGTGGCAGAAAGAGGCACGATTGCAAATTTGGAGATAGGTAATACAAATCAGGTTGGAAGCATAGGTAGCATTACTAATGCAGGAAAACTCCAAAATATTGCTCTAAATGGCACTAGCACCATTACAAATGGAATCACAAACGCTTCAGGGGGAACAATCTCAAATATTACCCTTGCTTCATCAAATACAATTCATAGTGGAATCACAAACGATGGAGTTATTACCGAAATCAATCATGATGTCGCAGGTGTAGAAAATGCAGTAACAAACAATGCAGGTGGTTCAATCAGTAGGCTTATCGTCTCACAAGGGACGATTGAATACAATGGAGATGGTGCTATCACAAAGGAATTAAGCGTCAAGGATGGTGCTACACTCTCTATGAATAACGGAAGTGGCACAATCACAATGAATGGTGCTGTTGGCTCAAAGTTGAATTTGGAGAGTGGCTCTACCTTTAAGGGAAGTTTGAAAAACACTGGAAGCATTGATGATTGGGATAATGTCAGCAATATTGAAGGAAGCTTTATTAATGATACTAATGCAAATATTGGAATCTTAAAGGCAGGACAAATTACAGGAACTCTACTCAATAAAGGTAATATTGGGGACTTGACTATCGATAATGTAGTGGGGACTTTGAATAATGAATCAGAGATTACAACTTTGAGTGTGCAAAGTGAGATTGCTCAAGGGATTTTAAATAGTGGAAATATTCAAACTCTCACGCTTGATAGTAGTGCAAATTTGGGAAGTGTTGGGGTTAGCAATAGAGGTGTGATTACAAGCTTGAATAACCATAAAGCTGGTATGCAAATCACTAATACTAAAGGTATTGGGACTTTGGCAGTTTATGCAAACACAACCTATGCCGGAGCTGGAAGTATCACAAATGCTTTGGATATTGATGGGGCTCAAACTCAATTTACTATTAGCAATGGTGCTGGTGGTAATGGAACTCTAACTCTTACTGATACTGCTGGTGCTAATTCAGTAAAAACCATTACTAATGAGGGAACTATTATAGGGAATCTCATCAATACCCTAACCACTGATTGGATAGGTGGAACACTTGAAGGGAATTTCACAAATAAGAGCGGTGCAACACTTGAAAGCCTCTCAAAAGATGGTAATGCTGGAACAATTACAGGGAATCTAACTAATGAAGGCTCTATTGTTAGCTTAACTCAAGGCACTATTGGGACTTCTTTAGATAATCAAGCAGGTGGTATTATTAATACTTTGCATTCTAGTGTTGTAGGAAATCTCTCTAATGCTGGTGTGGTTAAAGATTTTATTGTTGATAGTGATATGGATTATACAGGCAATGGAACCATTACTAATTCTATGACTATTTTAAATAATGGAGGAAATGGCTACACGCTAAATATTGGAAATTCACCAAACAATGGAACAATCAATATTGGCTTTGATAATAGTGCAACAGGAACGATTGGCAATGCAGGAACAATTAATGGAAATATCACTAACCTTGCTACTTCTACCATTAAAAACTTTACTAATGCAAATACAGGCAAAATTGATGGAGATATTATCAATAGAGGAATCATCACTAGCTTTACAAACTCTGGAAGCTTTAATGGTGATTTAACGAATAATGGAAGTATCACTAACTTTGAAAATCAATTAGGGGGAAACTTTACAGGCAATATCACTAATACTGCAGGTGACACCATTAGCAACTTTAATAACCAAGGAAATATCACAGGGAATATTACTAATGAGGGCATTATTACAGATTTTAATAACGCAGGAAATATCGATGGAACATTAACTAATGCTAGTAATGCAAACATTGGTGATTTTACAAACACTGGAAGCATTAAAGAATTTAACAATCAAGGATTGATTGCTTTTTATGAAAATAATGGAACCATTGGTAGCTTCAATAATACAGGAACCATCTATGGTGTTTTAAACAATAAAGTCATTAATGGTGATTTTGAAAATGTTGCTAATGCTTTAAAAAATACAGGAACTATTAGTGGAAATGTTGAATTAGTGGGACAACGAGGAACTTGTGATGGTGGTAATGATATTTGCCAACTTTCTGGTTTATGGAATGAGGGAACCATTGGTGGAACTTTCACAAATGCAGCCAATAAAACTATTAATTCTGTTATCAATGGAAGCAATAGTCAAACTAATATCAATGCCGTTCTTAATAATGGTATTGCTAATAGTGGAACAATTAATCAGATACTTAACTACAACAATGGAACAATCAACAATGGTATTACTAATAATGCAAATGCAAACATTGAAAGCATAACTAATGAAGGCACTATCAATGGAGGTATTACCAACTCTTCTCAAATTGGAATGATAAATAATACAGGGTTGATTACAGGCAATCTTACTAATAATAATGCTAACTCCATTATCACAACCATCAACACAGGAAGTATCACAGGAAGTATTACTAACTCTGGAGAGATTACTACACTAAATGTTACAGGAAATGTTAATAATGGAATCACAAATGATTCAAACATTGCAAATTTAACCATTGACAAAGGCTTTAATTTAGGAAATAATGGAATCACAAATAATGCAGCAATTGGAAATTTCACTAATAATGCAAATATTACTTATAGGGGAAGTGGAAGCATTACAGGGAATTTTATTAATGCTAAAGATTCTACAATAACACTGAATGATGATTTGATTTTAAATGGCAATGGTAATGCCTTTAACAACAATGGAATCTTAAAAGGAACAATTAGTAATATTGGAGTTTTAGCAAGCTTTACTAACACAGGAAGTATCACAGGCTTAGAGAGTGGAAATATCACAGGACTACTTAGCAATAGCAATACAGGAATTATTGATAATCTTGTAGTCAATGGTAATGTTTCACAAATGCAAAATGCTGGAAACATTGGAAGCCTTGATATTCAAAAAAACCTCAATTATAGTGGAAGTGGAAGTATTACAAATTCTATTAATATTGCAAGTAATACAACTCTTACAACTAATGGAATCACCCTCAATGCAACTAAAGGTAGTGTAAATAATGAAGGTATTCTTGCAGGAAATTTAACCCTAGAGGGAAGCTCTAATAGCGTTACAAACTCTGGAAGCATTACAACTATCATCAATAATGCAAATAATAGTAGTCTTGCTAATAATTCAAACATTGGCACTTTAAAAGTCTATAAAAATCTAACTTACAATGGCAATGGAAGTGATAGAATCACTCAAGCCCTAGAAGTAGCAAAAAATAAAACTTTAACTATTGGAAGCAATGGAACTCTCTCTTTTAATTCTAAAAATGGTAATGTAAATAACTTAGGAACCATTGCAGGTAATCTTTCAAATGTAAAAGATTCTACTATCACAAGCTTTATTAATAGTGGAACCATTAGCGGTAATTTATACAATGATGGACACATTGATACATTAACTAATACAGGAACAATGGGAACTATCTATAATAGAAGTAAAAATACAATTAAAAATCTACTCAATGATAAAAATTCTGTTATTGCAGGAATAGATAATAGCAATGGTAGATATGATTCAATCAAAAATCAAGGAACTATCTTAGGCAACATTGATAATGGCGATGGAATAATTGAAAACTTTGAAAATAGTGGAACCATTACAGGACAAATTATCTCTAATTCCTCTAGTAATTCTGAAAATAACTATATTGGAACAATCATTAATGAAGGGATAATTAATTCCTCTCATACAATCATCAATAACGGAAGTATTCAAAATGCTTCTAATGATGCTATCTCTTTAGATACTATTTCTAATGTAGTAACTGCCATTTCTAACTCTGGAAGTATCAATGGAAATGTAAGGGTAGCAGGTAATTCACAAGTTGATTTAATCCAAAATTCTAGCACCATTGCTGGTTGTATTATCCTAGAGGGTGGTAGAATAGGAAATATCAATAACACTAATGGAGCCATTGCAAATTGTATGCACTTTAGTAGTGGAGCTAGCGTAGATAATCTTAATAATAGTGGAACTATTGAAAAATCAATTACTAATGATTCTGGAAGCATGACTGTTAATAATAGTGGAAGCATTGGTGGAATTACTACAAGCAATGGAGGAACTACCACTGCTATCAATAGTGGAAGCATTGGAGGAATTACTACAAGCAATGGAGGAACTACAACCATTATCAATGGTGGAGAGAATAAGCCCGGTGGTAATATTGGAGCTATTACTAATACAGGAAGTAATTCTAATACCCACATTGATGGTTGGACTTTGGATAATCCAGATAATCCAACAAATCCTATTATCATAGCAGATGGTAGTAATAAAGATGGAATCCATTTAAAAGAAGATTCTATCTTTGTAGAAGGAAATCTTGAAAGTGGAAAAATCTATAATTATTATGATTATATTCAAAATGAAGGTGGAGATTCTATCGGACAAGATTTTAGTCAAGATGATGAACTCTTTAATGCTTTAACCTTTATTGATATCTTTACACCAACAGACAATGGAGATGGAACTTACAGCGTAGGCTTAGACACTCAAGAACTCTCCGGTAAAACTCTAGGTGCTTCTTTAATCTATTCATCAAGAATACGACAGATTGATACTAATAATATGCTAAGAGAAATTAATGTTAAAAACTTTAAAACAGACTTTGAAATATTAGAGCAAAGAGAAAGATTAAAAAACCAACAAGCTCTCTTAGAAAACTACAAACAACAAAGAGAATCTTATCTGAATGGATTAACCAAAGACAATAAAGAATTAAAAAGAGTAAGTTCTAAAGAATCTACTTCTTTAAGCACTTATGCTAATAATTCTAATATAAAAAGTGATGCAATAGAAGTAGTGGATTATTATAACAAAGATGCTCTAGCAAGCCTAGATAATCTTCAAGCAACCACTAAAGCTAATCAAGAAACTTATTCTAATTTAGATCTCTTAAGAGAGCTTGATGACATCTTCATTAGCCATACAGGAGATAAGGATAATCTCTATACCTTTGCACTCCCTTATACAAGATACACTTCAGCACAATTAGATGGAGGAGTAGGAACTCTAAAATCTCATGCATCAGGTATCCTAGCAGGAGCACAAGCAAAACTACCTAATGAGAGAGGAATATTAGGAATCTACTTTGGATATGAAAGTTCAGATAAACAAGTAGGACAACAAAGATTAGACTTTGATGAAAAAGTTTATTATGGAGGATTAACTTATTATAATGTTTTTGCAAGAAAAGGAGTAAGTGAATATTATCTCTCTGCTAATACAAGAATAGATAAAGGGGATACCAATTTATATAAAACCTATCGCTCTGGAAGCACTACTATTAATTCTCAAGTAGATTCTTATGGATATGGTGCAGATTTAAAAGTAGGGGCTAATTATTATAATATCTATAATAACTCTGTTCTTTCTCCAGAGATTGGAATTAGTTATCAAGGAATTAGTACAGATTCCTTTAGACTAAGACACCTAGGAGGAGTAAGTGAGCATTATTATACACAAGATGTTAATTTCTTTGATATTAGTGCCTCACTTAGATGGCAAAGAGCATGGAATAATGTGTTTAAAACAATGGCTTCTTTAGGTGCAATGTATAATGTTTATAATGATGCTAAAGGAAGTGGAGTTATTGCTGGATTAAAACAATCTGCTGATATTAATGTAGAAGAACTCTATGGAACTACTCAAGTAGGAATAAGCTATGCTTTAGGAGAGAATGCTAACATTGCTTTAAATTATAGTGGTATCTTTGCAAATGGAGTTCAATCTCATGCAGGGTATATTAGATTAGGAGTGTGGTGGTAGAACACTCACTCTTAAAGTGAGAAATTCTTGTAAAAGACTTTAGAAACGAGATTAATCTATAAAGTTCTTGTAATAGATGAGAATTAATTTATTCAAGATATTTTTATAGATAAACTTTATACTAAAGATTCTTTTACAAGATAGACTTAGAATTATAAAATTGAATCAAATCAAATTAATTCAATCATTGATTGATTTATTTATTGATTGATTCATTAATCAAATTTGTTAATTAATTAAATCATTAATGAATTTAATTGAATTTAATTTATTTATTGATTAATTGAATTAAAACAAATTGAATTTAGTTTATTCATTGATTGAATCAGATTGAATTTAATTTATTGAATTGAATTGAATAAAAAGACGAGATTAATTCTTTTAAAATTCTTGTAAAAGGCTTTAGAAATAAGATTAATCTATAAAGTTCTTGTAATAGATGAGAATTAATTTATTCAAGATACTTTATAGATAAGCTTTATCTTTATACTAAAGATTCTTTTACAAGATAAACTTTCATTTATCAAAGATTCTTTTATAGAATCTTTGTTTCTCTTTAATATTGAATTTGATAATAAGCTAGGCATTATTCTTTTGCTTGGCTTTAGTTTGTGGGATAAGTGGAAAATGACTAATATAATTCAATATAATATTATGGATTGTTTAAAAACTTGAATTGTTAAGATATTCTTGGCATTTTTGAGGCAAGATTCCAAATATAGAATTTTAAAATCAAGGTTGCAGGTATGAATCTAGCTAATCAAAAAAGAAATCGCAAAGAATGGATTAAGAATCTAAAAAGTCAAATAATCGAGTTAGTAAGCACAGGGAAAACCGATAAAGAAATTAGAAAGCAAATCAAACAAGAGTTTGCAAAATATTCAACTAAGCTAGAAAGTATCATAAGTATAGTTTTCATTGCTTTGTTGGTTGCTGTTGTATTGCTTGGGGTGCATATTAGTTATACTATTTTGCTGTGGGAAGCTAATATTTATGCTTATAGTGATGGAATATGGTCCCCTTATGTTTCAATGCTGCTTTTTGGTTTGGGGTGTGTGCTGTTGTTTGTAATTTTTAGTTTTTGGTTTGGGTTTTTTGTAGATTGGTTTTGTTGTAATAAAATCCTCAATGATTCCTTAGATGAAAATTTTTATTTGAAATTATTTAAAACTTTATTGATTTTGGCGTGTCTTGGGTTTATTATTTTTATGGTAATGATATTTGTAGTGGGGTGGCAGATTTCAGAATTTTATGGAATGCCTTTGGGGAGAAGCTTGTATGAAACTTTTATGGAGATTATAGATTGATTATAGGTATCAAACAAAAACTTAGAATATCTAGAATCGTAGATTTTGGAGTGTATTTGCAAAGTGGGCAAGAAGAGGTTTTGTTGCCTAAAAAATATGTTTTAGAAGATTCTAAAATTGGGGAAGAGATAGAGGTTTTTTTGTATCACGATTCAGAGGGTAGGGTGATTGCTACTACACTAGAGCCAAAAGCACAAAGGGGAGAAATTGCTCTTTTGAAAGTTGTTGGCAAAAATGAGTGGGGTTGTTTTTTGGATTTGGGGATTGCAAAGGATTTGTTTATGCCAACCAAAACTCCACATAAGTTTAATTTGGATTCGCAAGTGCTTGTTTTCATCACTACTGATAGAGAAAATCGCCTCATAGCAAAGAGCAATATAAAATCTTTTTTAAAAAGTTTCAAAGAAGCACCAAAAGGGCTTTATAAGGTTTCTAGTAAAGTAGAGATTGTGCCATTTAGGGAAAGTAATTTGGGCTATGAATGTGTAGTAGATGGCGAGTATTTGGGGCTTTTGTATAAAAATGAAATATTTAGTCAAATCAATATTAATCAAAAGATAGAGGCTTTTATCAAAAGAATTTATCCAAATGGCAAATGCGATTTGTCGCTAAAACTCCCTATGGCAAAGAAAGATACTGCAAATGAAGCAAAAAAAGTGCTAGAGAGGCTAAAAGAGAATGGCGGATATTTGGGATTGCATTATGATAGCGCACCACAAGAGATTACAGAGATTCTTAAAATGAGTAAAAAATCTTTTAAGAGTGCTTTAACTTGGCTTTTGGAGCAAGATAAAATTACCCTCAAAGCCAAAGAGGGAATTTGGCTAAAAGATTAGCTAGATTTCTGCTTCAAAAGTGCGTTGTTGGTTGAGTAGGTCAAGTGTGAAGATGTTATAGAGATTATCCACAATGATTTCTTTATTGCTATGAGTAGTGATTACAAAGCCCAAAAATTTACCATTTGCGTTATTAAGTCGTTCAATCATTTTTGCCCCTATCTCTTGTAAGCTGATGATATTATCGCCTTCTTTGATTCCATATTCTTTGAAGTTAAGATTGTTAAGTTCTTTATTTGTCATACTTTGTGCTTCTAGGCTGATACTCGCTCTCTCGCCCTTTTTGGTGATATGTAATTCCCCTGTATCATTATAAAGCCCTTCAACTAAAATCTCCCTTCCTGAATCAAAACGCAAAGTGATTCTGCCATCTTTTTCTAACTTCATGGAAGTAACCGCATCTAAATCACTCATTGCTGCGATGGTTTCTTTCTGTTTTATGGGGTCGTTGATGGCGTTTTTAAACTCTTCAAACCTTGCCTCACTAAAGCCCATTCCAGTAATTTTCTCAAACTCTTCTTCAATGGCTCTCATCTCTGCGGATTTATCCATTTGGGCGATTTTGTCTTTGTATTCTTGGGCGACAAACTCATCATTTAAAAATTCTGCTTTTTTGGTTTCAAAGCTTTCTTTGAAGCGATAATAATTATTATAAAGCTCATTAAAAGCCTCTGCATAGCCTTGCTCATAGTTTGTCTCTCTTGGGTGGTCTCTATACCAAGCCTCCTCAAACTCTCGGATATTCATACCCTCATATTTTGGCGTCCTAGAGCCATTATCTAGCCTATCAACGACATTAAACTCCTCTAGCACTTCTACTCCAGCTAAATTTGTCTTTTTGTAAGCAAAGTTGGTAATAATATCCCCACTAGCAAAAAGGGCTTCATTGACTGCCTTATCTTTGAGATTTATCCAACCCTCACTATCACCATAGGCTTCAAACATCGCCCGAATATCTTCCTGCTTGATTTGCTTGTATCTCTGCTCTGGGGGGAAGAGCTTCATCTCATCATCGCGATAGAGGCGAATATCCTCATAGGGATAAAAGCTATTAAGCGTCATTTTGCCATTAATCATAATTTGTCGCTCTGTATGAAAGTTATCCCGCCATTCTTTGATTTGTGAGGCGTTATTTTTGTCATAGCCTTTGATAAAATCATACAAATCAATCGTGCCTACCACATCGCTTAAATTAGCAATTTTAGATTCACCATTGCCTTTATCGACTTTGATTTTGAGTTTAGAAAACATCTCATCATCTCGGTTTAAAAATCCATCACCATTGCTATCTAGCCTAAATAAATCCCCCATTTTTTGAATCTGACTAATCCCTAGGTTAGATTCCAAACCATCGCCAAAATAATCCAAATAGACTTCTGCTTGTCCCATTGCGGTTTTTAGGGTTTTGGATTGTCCTAAAGAGTTGAGTTCTATATCGCTTATGTATCTATCAAGAACCTGTGAGGTTGAAAGATTTTTTTCAACTATACCCATTAAAGTATTTCTAGAATAACTACCATAGACTTTAGGGGTGGGCGTTCCGGATAAAAATTGCTCTACTTTTGTGTTGGCTAATTCTTGATTGATTTGCTGAATGCTCTTACCTTTCGTCTCTAGCTTCATACTTCCGCTTTTTAGATTTTGGATTCCCATTTGCGTGATATTCATAGCACTATCCTTAAAATCCTCTAATATCCACAACATAAATTGTGTAGTTATTATCCACATATACATCAAAATCATTTAAGGTTAGCGATGAGGGTTGCCCCATTATTGCTTTGTTGATTTCATTGACAAAAATAGTATCTAACCTAAATACTTTGCGTTGAATTTGCTCTATTTCTTTATCAACTGCATTGTAATTATCCATAATTTCAAACATATTTACACCCGGTTGCCAAAAAAATTCTCTTACCATAACACAATCATTTTTTCCCTGATAATCTTGCAAAAAGGTTTTAAAAGTATCTGCAACAATATCTGCTTGTCTAGCAAATGTTTTTGGTCCTGCTATATGTTCTGTGCCATCTGCTGTTTTCCAGCCTATTGTATAGCTATTTCCACTTTGATAGGCTTGGATATAGACCCATTGATTCAAAGGATAGGGTTGTGAAGTTTTAACCATATCTACTGAATAATTTGTAATTTTTGAAGTGATTTGCAATGTCCCATCGGCATTAATTAAAGAGTGAAAATAATCATCTCTTACACCGCCACTTGCATTTTTATTCCATTCATTTCTGCTAAATATAATCTTGTCTGCAAAATCCGCATAAGAGGTAGCATAAATCCACATTCCAGCACTATTAATTGCAACTCTTGGGTCTCCACCACCACTTGCAGGGAAGTTTCTTCCATAAGTGTCTGCAAGAGCATTTGTTGCCCCTTGTGCCGTTTTATAACTTGTCCATTGATAGGTTTTTTCATTTTCTGAATCTATAAATTCATCTATTCTGCAAAAATTACTTTTATTATTGGGAGCAGCTAGATAATATAAAAGATTCCCATTTACATCTGTAACTTCTAGTAATATATCGGTTGTGCTATCAAAGGTAAAAGAATCTACCGGTAAAATCGCTTTTACTCCCTTTTGCCCCTCTGTGCCTTTTTTGGTTTCTTTAGCTTTTTTAAGCACTTCTTGAAGTTTATTTCCACTTAGGGTTTTACCTATTTTTGCATCCTCATAATTTTTTAGTTCATAGGCATTTACCAAACATAAACCCAAAAATAATGTTAAACAAAAATTTTTGAAAAACATCTTTTACTCCTTATTTAGTTAAAATATATTTTATTATATCGACTATTTTTCAAAAAACTAAAATAAATTTTTGCTTTTTGCTTTTGTTGCGTTTTTTGAGATGAGTTTTAGCGATTTTTTGTTATGCTTTGAGTTTTAAAATACTTTAATTATGGAGGATTCAAAATGAAAAAGAACATCGTGTTTTTCGAGGCAAGGGGCGGCAGCGACAAGGGACCTGATGGATATAGAAAAGATACTATGCCGATGGTAAATGCACTCAAGGCTAAGGGCTGGAATGCGGAAGTGGTGTTTTTTACCGATGAGATTTTGCGTGATGAAGCAGAGCGAAACAAAATCTATGAGCATGTCAAAAACACCGCTGATGGCTATGTCTCGCGTGTCAATCCGGGCAATCTCAAAGAGGAAAAGCTCTACTTTGATGTGTTGCGAAAGCTGTGTGAATCTGGGCTCGTGGGTATGCCACACCCCGATGCGATGATAGGCTATGGTGCTAAGGACGCACTAACTAAGCTAGCAGATACGCAGCTTGTGCCTAGCGATACTTATGCGTATTATGACCCTGCAGAGGCGAAGAGAATTGGCGTAGTATGGAGTGATAAGCATGATTTTAAAAAGACTTTCCCCAAAACTCTAGCCAAAGGTGAGAGGGTGCTAAAGCAAAACCGCGGCTCCACGGGTGAAGGAATCTGGCGTGTGCGATTAGAATCTGCTAGTGAGTATGGCAAGCTAGATTCACTCCCACTTGATACCAAAATCATCTGCACCGAGGCTAAAGACAACCACACAGAGGAACGAAGACTTGGCGAGTTTATGGACTTTTGTGAGCATTATTTGGTAGGCGATAATGGTATGCTTGTGGATATGACTTTCTTGCCGCGTATCAAAGAAGGTGAGATTAGAATCTTAATGCTGTATAAAACACCTGTGTATGTTGTGCATAAAAAACCAGCTGAAGGTGGCGATGCGTTTTCTGCGACACTCTTTAGCGGGGCAAAATACCGCTACGATGAGCCAAAGGATTGGCAAGCGCTTATTGATTGGTTTTTGGCACAACTCCCAGAGATTCGTTCTAAGCTCGGTAACTACGACTTGCCACTGATTTGGACAGCGGATTTTATCCTCGATACAGATGCAAATGGCAAGGATAAATATGTGCTAGGCGAGATTAACTGCTCGTGTGTGGGATTCACCTCTCCAGCGGAGTTTATGGAAAAAATCGCTGTTATGGTAGGCGATAATATCGTCAATATCGTGAGCGAGAAAAAGGCGTAAAATTTAAATTTCTTTAAAACTGCAATTTTAATTTCTAAAGCCAAATGGCTTTAGAAAACTTCTATACTTAAAATCAAATCATGCAAATAGCGGTAAATCGGTAAATTTCAAAACTCATTGGATTCCAAAATTACTCATTTTGTGTTTTCTTTGTAATTTTATAATCATTTAAGGAATTCATAATATTTTTTATCTTAGCATTTTTTAAAGCCAAGGAGTTGAAATGAAAATAAAAGTAGGCTTAGTGCAATTTTCTCCAAAATCTTACAATATCAAAAATAATATAAAAGAAGCTCTTTCTTTGGCTAAAAAGGCAGCTAAAAAAGGTGCAAAACTAATTGTGTTGCCAGAACTTTTTGATAGCGGTTATTGTATCGAAGATAAAGATAATGAATTTGCTATCAATTTCAGTGAAAATAGCTACACAATCAAAAAGCTAAAAGAATTTTGCAAAGAAAATGATGTATATATAGTAGCCTCATCCATACAAAAAGAAAAAACAAAACTTTATGATAGTGCCTATATCGTCTCAAAAAATGGAATCTTAGATACTTATAAAAAAACTCATCTTTGGGGAGATGAAAATAAGAGGTTTGAAAGGGGAGATAGTTTCAATGTTTTTGAGATTAATTTTGGGAATGCCTCTGTTAAGGTTGGTATTGGAATTTGCTATGAAATAGGCTTTGGCGAGATAGCTAGAGAATTTGCCCTAAAAGGTGCTAAGATATTGATTTATCCTTCGGCTTTTGGCAAACAAAGGCTTTATGTTTGGGATTTGGCAAGTAGAGCTAGGGCGCTTGAAAATGGAGTTTTTGTCTTGGCTTGCAATAGAAGTGGCAAAGAAGTTAGTAAATTAAATGGCAAAATTTTAAGTTTTGCTGGACATTCTAGAATCATAAATCCTAAGGGAGAAATTATCAAAGAAATCAAAGATAAAAGCGGGGTTTGTGTAGTAAATCTCGATTTAAATGAGGTGGATTTGCAAAGAGAGAATCTGCCTTATTTGAGGGATTTAAATCTAACTCTGTTTAGGGGTTAATCACTAATAAAGGAGATTTTATGGCAAAAGAAATTTTAGTTGCTTATGGTGTAGATATAGATGCAGTTGCTGGTTGGCTTGGCTCTTATGGTGGGGAAGATTCTCCTGATGATATTTCAAGAGGGCTTTTTGCTGGAGAGGTTGGCGTCCCTAGGCTTTTAAATTTGTTTAAAAAATATAATTTGCCTTCTACTTGGTTTGCACCGGGACATTCTATAGAAACATTCCCCGAACAGATGAAAATGATAGTAGATGCAGGTTGTGAGATAGGAGCGCATGGGTATTCACATGAAAATCCTATAGCTATGACTGCTAAGCAAGAAGAAGATGTTTTGCTTAAAAATATCGAACTTATAAAGGATTTAACAGGCAAAAAACCAAGCGGTTATGTGGCACCTTGGTGGGAATTTTCAAATATAACAAATGAGCTTTTATTAAAACATGGTATCAAATACGATCATTCTTTGATGCACAACGATTTTACTCCATATTATGTGAGGGTTGGCGATAAATGGACAAAGATTGATTATAGTTTGGAGGCTAAAGATTGGATGAAGCCTTTGGTGAGAGGACAAGAAACAGATTTAGTGGAAATACCGGCTAACTGGTATTTAGATGACTTACCGCCTATGATGTTTATCAAAAAATCCCCAAATAGCTTTGGCTTTATTTCCCCTAGAGATATAGGGCAAATGTGGATAGATCAATTTGACTGGGTTTATGAAAATATGGATTATGCTATCTTTGCTATGACTATACACCCTGATGTGAGTGGTCGCCCTCAAGTTCTGCTTATGCACCAAAGGATAATCGAGCATATCAATAAGCATGAGGGTGTGCGTTGGGTAACTTTAAATGAAATGGCAGATGATTTCATCAAAAGATGTCCTAGGAAAAAATAAATGTGTGTATTATGCGGAGAGATGATAAGCTCTTTTCATTGGAGCGATCTTTCTTTTGATGAGCAAGGTGCTAATTTGAGCGCCTTGCAAGATCAAAGAGATAGAATGAGAGCTAGGCTAAAAAGAGTGAAAATTCTAAATGAGATTTTGTCTTTTTATCGACTTAATATCAAAGAATGGCAAGGCTCTAAATTTATCCTTAGTGATTTGGTGGGAAAAAGCGTGATTGTGAATGATTTGGGTGATTTGTGGCAAAAAGTGCAAGAGTTAAGCAAAAAAGAAATAGATTTATTAGATGATAACTTTATAAAATTTATGCAAGATAAAAATGGCTAAGATAGCAGTTAATATAGTAACAGGCTTTTTAGGAAGCGGAAAAACAACTTTTTTAAGTGAGCTTTTGCGAGATAGCAGGGAAAATATCGCTGTTTTAGTCAATGAATTTGGAGATAGCGGACTTGATGATAGTATTTTGGCGTCATTTTTTGTAGAAGAACAAACGATTTTACTCAATCAAGGCTGTATTTGCTGCAATAGAAGACAAGATTTGGCAGATAAACTAAAAGAGATTTTGAATCTTTATCATACAAGTGGCAAAAAATTGGATAAAGTTGTGATAGAAACTACCGGTCTTGCTACGATAGAACCGATACTTTTTACTATATTAAGTGATACCTTTTTGCAAAATCATTTTTTTGTGAATGCGGTTTTTACTTGCATTGATTCTTTAAATGGCTTAGAGCATCTCAAAAATGAGGAAAATATCGCACAAATTGTCAATTCAGATTATTTGCTCATCACCAAAACAGATATTAAGCAAGATACTAAAATGCTAGAAAAGGAGCTTAGAAGCTTGAATTATTCGGCATTGATTTTTAATAAAAATGAATTTTGTAATGATGAATTTTTTAATATCAATTTCAAAAAAAGATTGGTAAATAATCCAAAAAATTTAAATTCCCACAATACAAATATCAAAACCATTTCTCTCAATATTCAAGGTAAAATGGATTGGAGTGCATTTGGTATCTGGCTTTCGGCACTTTTGTATAAATATGGAGACAAAATTTTACGAGTAAAGGGATTGTTGAATATTAATGATGAATATTTAATCAATGTCAATGGAGTGCGACATCTTGTTTATCCGCCCATACATATTAAAAAAACCAAAACATATATGGAATCTAATTTGGTTTTTATTAGCAAAGAAATGGATTTGGATAAAGTTTTTTCTTCGCTGCAATCATTTTCAAAACTTTTAAATATCCAAATACAAACTTGCTAATTTATTGTGCTGTGGAGTAAAGATCGGTGCTTAAATACCGCTCCCCTGTGTCGCAAAGAATCGTTACGATATTTTTGCCCGGATATTTCTTTGCCATTTCGCACGCACCCCAGAGATTTGCACCGCTTGAGATTCCCACCAGCACACCCTCGTTTTTAGCGATTTTGCGCGATTCTTCTGCGGCAAGTTCAGCATCAACTTGCAAAATCTTATCAATAAGGCTTGTATCCAAAGTTTCTGGGATAAATCCTGCACCGATACCCTGAATCTTGTGCGGTCCGGGATTACCACCACTAAGAACGGGAGAGTTAATAGGCTCCACCGCGATGACTTTGATATTGGGATTTTTTGCCTTAAGCACTGCACCTATGCCACTTAGACTCCCGCCTGTGCCCACAGCACTCACAAATATATCAATCTTACCTTCTAAAGCTTCCCAAATTTCTAATGCGGTAGTTTTTCTGTGAATCTCTGGATTTGCTGGGTTTTGGAATTGTTGCAGTACAAGTGAATTTGGGATTTCTTTTTGCAATTCCAAAGCACGATTGACTGCCCCTTTCATTCCTTGTGAAGCAGGGGTTAGCTCTAGTTTTGCCCCAAAAGCACTAAGCAGTTTGCGTCTCTCGATACTCATAGATTCTGGCATTGTGAGGATTAGCTTAATCCCCTTAGCAGCACAAATTGATGCTAGTCCGATACCTGTGTTGCCACTGGTTGGCTCGATGAGAGTTGTATTTGCGTTGATTTTACCTTCATTAAGGGCAGATTCAATCATATTAAGCGCGATTCTATCTTTGATTGAACCACTTGGATTTAAAAATTCGCATTTAGCATAGATGTTTGCCCCACTTTCTTTGGAGAGATGATTTAAAAACAAAAGCGGAGTATTTCCGATAATTTCTGTAATGCAATGAGCTACTTTCATAATAAAACCTTAAATCAATCAATATTTTTTATCAAAAAGTAAATTTAGCCTAAAAGAAAATATTTTGTCAAGATTTTTGGTATCTTTTGTGTGAAAAATGTTTCATTTGCAAACATAAAGGAATAAAAATAAAAGTTTAAAATTTTTTTATCTATTGTTTTAAGAAAAAATTTTGTATGATTTATGAAATTTATCGATAAAAATTAGGAGAGATCAATGAGCTTTTTTGAAGAATATCAAGAACAAGTTAAACAGCGTGCAAAACAAAATGTCCCCCCACTTCCATTGACAAAGGAACAAGTGAGTGAAGTGATTGCTTTGTTGAAAAAGGGGGAAAGACAAGAAGAATTGGTTGAATTAATTTCAAATCGTGTTTCTCCGGGTGTTGATGAAGCTGCCAAAGTAAAAGCGGCATTTTTGAATGAAATTGTAGAGGGGAAAATTAGCATTAATGGAATCTCTAAAACTCTAGCAATTAAACTTCTAGGAAGTATGCTTGGTGGTTATAACATTGCCCCTTTAATTAATACGCTAAAATCAAACGATAGTGAGGTTGCAAAGTCTGCCGCAGAAGCCCTAAAACACACTTTGTTGGTTTATGATTCATTTGGTGAAGTCGTGGAATTAAGCAAAAACAATGCTTATGCTAAAGAAGTTTTAGAATCTTGGGCAAATGCAGAGTGGTTTTTGGCAAAAGAGCCATTGGCTGAAAAAATTACAGCGGTAGTTTTTAAGGTTGATGGGGAAACTAATACCGATGATTTAAGCCCAGCTGGTGATGCCTTTACAAGAAGTGATATTCCACTCCACGCACAAGCAATGCTAAAAAGTCGCACACAAAACGCATTTGGCAGAATTGAAGAACTAAAGAAAAAAGGTTATCCGCTTGTTTATGTGGGCGATGTTGTAGGGACAGGAAGCTCGAGAAAATCAGCTTGCAATTCTCTTGTATGGCATATGGGAAGGGATATTCCCTATATTCCAAATAAAAAGGCTGGTGGTTTGGTGATAGGGGGTGTGATTGCTCCTATTTTCTTTAATACCTGTGAAGATAGCGGTTGTTTGCCTATTGTAGCTCCTGTGGGCGAATTAAACGAAGGTGATGTAATAGATATTTATCCTTATAAGGGCGAGATTTGCAAAAATGGGTCAGTGGTTTCAAAATTTAGTCTAAAACCTAATACTTTAGCAGATGAAATAAGAGCAGGTGGCAGGATTAATCTAATCATTGGTAGAGGTTTGACCACAAAAGCTAGGGAGGCTTTAAAGCTTCCTAAAGAAGATATTTTTGCAAAACCTCAAGTGCCACAAGGAGAGGCAAAAGGATTTACTTTGGCTCAAAAAATGGTTGGAAAAGCTTGTGGGGTAGAAGGAATTTTGCCCGGCACTTATTGTGAGCCTAGAGTTAGCACAGTTGGTAGTCAAGATACTACAGGGGCAATGACAAGAGATGAAATCAAAGAACTTGCTTCTTTGGGATTTAGTGCGGATTTTGTGTTGCAAAGTTTCTGCCATACTGCTGCTTATCCAAAACCAGCGGATGTAAATTTACATGCAACTTTACCTCAATTTATGAGTAGTCGCGGTGGAGTGGCATTAAAGCCCGGTGATGGCGTTATTCACTCTTGGCTTAATCGCATGGTATTGCCAGATAGTGTAGGGACAGGAGGAGATTCGCACACTCGATTCCCAATAGGCATTAGTTTTCCTGCGGGAAGTGGGTTAGTTGCTTTTGCGGCAGTTACGGGGTCTATGCCTCTTGATATGCCAGAATCTGTGCTTGTAAGATTTAAAGGCAAAATGCAACCGGGTATTACTTTGCGAGATTTGGTGAATGCAATTCCTTATTATGCAATTAAGCAAGGTTTGCTAACGGTAGAAAAAAAGGGCAAAAAAAATATTTTTAGTGGAAGGATTTTGGAGATTGAAGGATTGCCAAATTTGAAAGTTGAACAAGCTTTTGAATTGAGTGATGCGAGTGCAGAAAGAAGTGCTGCAGCTTGCAGTATTGCTTTGAATAAAGAACCAATTATTGAATATCTAAAATCTAATATTGCATTGATTGAAGCAATGATTCAAGCAGGGTATCAAGATGCAAAAACTCTTAAAAGAAGAGCGGAAAAAATGCAAGAATGGATTGATAATCCAGTATTGTTAAAGGCAGATTCTAATGCAGAATATGCGGCAATCATTGAGATTAATCTTGATGAAATTACTGAACCAATCCTTGCTTGTCCAAATGATCCTGATGATGTGGCGACATTGAGTGAAATTTTGGCAAATCCAAATCGTCCGCATAAAATCGATGAAGTTTTTGTTGGAAGTTGTATGACGAATATCGGGCATTATCGTGCTTTAGGGGAAGTTTTAAGAGGCGAGGGAATGGTGCCAACGACATTATGGGTTGCTCCACCAACCAAAATGGACGCAAAAGAATTGGTAGAAGAGGGTTATTATTCGCTCTTTGGTGCGGCAGGAGCTAGGATAGAAATACCGGGATGTAGCTTGTGTATGGGAAATCAAGCGCGCGTAAGAGATAATGCAGTGGTGTTTTCAACTTCTACAAGAAATTTTGATAATCGAATGGGTAAGGGTGCGCAAGTGTATTTGGGAAGTGCAGAATTAGCAGCAATCTGTGCTTTGCTTGGCAGAATCCCAACCAAAAAAGAATATTTAGAATTAATCCCTAAAAAAATAGAAGGCAAAGAGGAGCAAATCTATCGTTATTTGAATTTTAATCTCTTGGAAAATTGGGAATTAAATTGATTTAAGAGCTAGATTGAGATTGCAAAAGATTGTAATCTCAATCTTTGTAAAATGCTTTATTAAAATTTTGATTATTTGGCAATTGCTCTTAAATTATGTTTTTATCTCTAAAATGTTTTAAGTCAATTTAACTTTTTTAATTCTTTAATTGCAATCGAGCAATTTTAATAGGATAAAATGCTACTTGAAATGTTTATTTTGAAATAGAATATTTGGTAGAAAATTTAAGAAGCATGCCATTTAAAATTAGAAATTTTAAAAAAGAGAGAAAATTGCTATTTTTGGAAATTGTTTATTTTAAGAAAACCACTGATTATTCATTCACGGCTTCCTTTATGCACAAATAAAACCTCCAAACTAGAGTTTTAATTTGTGGATTCTAACAAGCTTTTGGCTTGTTAGCAAATTTCAATATTGAGAATCTTATCTCCCTGTTTTATAGAATCTAATACTTTTAGGCTATCCTTATCTTCTATTTGTCCAAAAACGGTGTGTTCTCCATCTAAGTGCGGTTGTGGGGCAAAACAGATGAAAAACTGACTTCCTCCTGTATCTCTTCCTGCATGAGCCATAGATAAAGTGCCGCGTAAATGTTTATGGGGATTGTTTTGTAATTCACATTTGATTCTGTATTCTGGTCCCCCTCTGCCATCACCATTTGGACAACCGCCTTGTGCTACAAATCCTGCAATAACGCGATGAAAATTAAGATTGTTATAAAATCCACTTTTTGCCAAAGAGGCGAAATTTGCAACAGTATTTGGTGCTGCTTCTGGAAAAAGTTTGATTTTCATATCGCCTTTTTCTGTGTGGATTATGGCATTTTGCAAAGCAGCAAGTTCATCTTTTGAGAGATTAAAATCTTTTAGTTCCATATTGTTTCCTTGTAAAACTTCAATTAAAGAGTTTTATTGTAGTATTTTATTGCTTAAAACAATAATTAGATGGGAGTGAAAAATGGCTAAAGTGATTTTGTTTTTGCTCTTGGTGGGGAATCTCTATGCACAATATCCAACTTGGATTAAAAATGGTTTGAAAATTGTCGCTTCATTTGGGACGCAGGATTTTAAAGAGGGTTATGGGATTGTTATTAATGAGGGATTAATTTTGACAAGTTCAAGTTTGGTTTATGAAAAAGATAGGGCAAAAGAGATTGTTTTGTATAATAGCGAATCTTTGGAAGAACCCATAACTTGCCTTAGCCATGCACAAATTTTGGCATTAGATGATACTTTGGGATTGGCGATATTAAAAGCGTATAATTTTACAGATATTTATTGTAATGTATTGCCTAAACCTAATTTTCGACTTTTGCATTTTAAGAGTAAATTTTTTGATATTTTAAAAAAACCTGTGGAAATCTCTAATGCAGAAGGTTTAATGATTTCTTATTTTTTGGAGCAAGAATGGCTGAATTTTGGCATAGAAAAAATAAGTTGGCAAGATTTGCAAACAATGCTGCAAGAAAATAAAAAAAATCTTCTTGGAATGCCTTTGTTTGCGGGGAATGATTTTTTGGGAATCCTTGTGCAAAAAAGAGAAAAGCAACATCTTTCACTTCTAAAACATCAAGAAATTTTAGAATTTTTGTACAAAATCAATCAAAATACAGCGATTTTAGAATCAATGCCTGCTTATAAAAAAACTTGTGATTTAATCAAAATTAACCGCGATATTAGCAAGAATAAAGTTAAATGAAAGTATAATTAAAAATTGTTAGCTCACACGATGAAGGGGATAAATGTCTGATTTGTTAAACCAAGATATCCAAAATGTCAATATTGAAGATTCTATTAAAGAAAGCTATCTTGATTATTCAATGAGTGTTATAGTTGGACGCGCATTGCCAGATGCAAGAGATGGTCTAAAACCTGTGCATAGAAGAATTTTATATGCAATGTATGAGCTCGGTGTAACTTCAAAAGCTAAGTATAAAAAGTCTGCAAGAATCGTAGGTGATGTAATAGGTAAATATCACCCTCACGGAGATACAGCTGTTTATGATGCACTTGTTAGAATGGCACAAGATTTTTCTATGCGTTTAGAGCTTGTTGATGGGCAAGGAAACTTTGGTAGTATTGATGGGGATAGTGCCGCTGCTATGCGTTATACAGAAGCCAAAATGACACAAGCAGCAGAAGAAGTTTTGAGAGATATTGATAAAGATACAGTAGATTTTCTCCCTAATTATGATGATACACTAAAAGAGCCAGATATTCTTCCAAGTCGTTTGCCAAATTTGCTTATTAATGGCTCTAATGGGATTGCTGTGGGTATGGCTACAAATATTCCACCCCATAGAGTAGATGAAATTATTGATGCTTTGGTGTATTTGATTGATAATCCCAAAGCAGAATTAAACGAAATTTTGCAATTTGTTGAAGGTCCAGATTTTCCAACAGGTGGTATTATCTATGGTAAAAATGGAATAAGAGAGGCTTATGAAACAGGGAGAGGGCGCATTAAAGTCCGCGCTAAAACACATATTGAAAAAACCAAAACAAAAGATATTATTGTAATTGATGAGATTCCCTATCAGGTCAATAAAGCAAGACTTGTAGAGCAAATTGCCGAATTAGCTAAAGAGAAGGTTATTGAAGGCATTTCTGAAGTGCGTGATGAATCTGATAGAGAGGGGATTAGAGTTGTTATTGAGCTAAAACGAGAGGCAATGAGCGAGATTGTGCTTAATCACCTTTTTAAATCAACCCCTATGGAAAGTACTTTTGGTATTATTTTGCTTGCAATTTACAACAAAGAGCCAAAAATATTTACACTTTTGGAGTTGTTGGGATTATTTATTTCTCATCGCAAAAGCGTAGTAATAAGACGCACAATTTTTGAATTAGAAAAAGCTAAGGCTAGAGCACATATTTTGGAGGGATTAAGAATAGCCTTAGAAAATATTGATGAAATTGTTTCTTTGATACGCTCAAGTAGCGATCCAAAGGTAGCCAAAGAAGGCTTAATTTCTCAATTTAATCTAAGTGAAATCCAAGCACAAGCAATTTTAGATATGCGATTGCAAAGATTGACAGGTTTGGAGAGAGAAAAAATCGAAAATGAATACCAAGAATTACTCAAAGAAATTGAATATTTAAATTCAATTCTAAGAAGCGAGGAATTGCTTAATAAAATCATCAAAGAAGAATTATTAGAAGTCAAAGAAAAGTTTAGCACAAAACGACTTACTGCTATTGAAGAAGATTATGAAAGCATTGATATGGAAGATTTGATTCCTAATGAAGCAGTGGTTGTAACAATGAGCCATCGTGGATATGTAAAGAGAGTGCCGGTTCGAACCTATGAAAAACAAAATAGGGGAGGCAAAGGGAAAATTTCTGCTAACACCCATGATGATGATTTTATAGAGAGCTTTTTTGTATCTGATACGCACGATACAATAATGTTTATCACTAATAAAGGGCAATTGTATTGGTTGAAAGTTTATAAGATTCCAGAAGCTAGTCGCACAGCAATTGGGAAAGCTGTTGTGAATCTTATCAATCTAGCACCTGATGAAAAGATTATGGCAACCATCACAACAAAAGATTTTAATGAGGATAAATCTATCGCGTTTTTCACCAAAAATGGTATTATCAAACGCACTAATTTAAGTGAATTTAAAAATATTAGAAGTGTTGGGGTTAGGGCAATTAACTTAGATGAAAATGATGAGCTTGTAACTGCAAAAATCATTTCTCCAGCAATCCAGCAAATTTTGGTAGTAACTTATGAAGGTATGTGTGTAAGATTTAGCGTTGATAATGTGCGTGAGATTGGTAGAGTGGCACGAGGGGTGACTGCTATTAAATTTAAAATACCAAAAGACTATGTAATTGGTGCAACAGTGGTTTCTAATGAAAATGAGGAAATTTTAAGCGTAAGCGAAAAAGGAATAGGAAAACGCACAGAAATCAATGAATATAGAATCACAAATCGTGGTGGTAAGGGCGTTATTGCCATGAAGCTAACTAGCAAAACAGGAAAATTAGTTGGCGTAGTCAATGTAGATGAAAATATGGATTTAATGGTGCTTACTTCTAGTGGAAAGATGATACGCGTAGATATGCAAACAATCCGCAAAGCAGGACGCGCTACAAGTGGAGTTATTATTGTTAATGTCGATGATGATAAGGTTGTTTCTATAGCGAGGTGTCCAAAAGAGGAAAAAGAAGAAGAAGTAATCGAAGAAGAAAATGGTTTGTTAGATTTGAAAAATGAGGAATGATGCAAAAAATTTTGATAGGGATTTTTCTTTGCAGTTTCATAGAAGCATCAGAATATATTTTTTCTTATAGAGTAGCAGTAGAGAATGGAATTGTTTTAAGCGAAAAATACTATTTTTCTCCTGCTATGGTAAATGCAGAAACGCTAAATAAAGTCAAGAATCCTTATAAACAATGTGAAATAGTCCATAATGCAAAAAGCGAAAAAGAGTTTTTGAAATATTCAAAAGAAGATATTTTAGAGTGTTTTTTTAAATGGGGAGTGAAATTAGAAGATAGAAGCACAGCAAGTGATTATAAGGGTGCTTATATTAGTTTTTTGTCTATTCCAGCAACAAGAATTAAAATAGAATATGAAAGCGGGATTGCAAAAATCTATCACCTTATGGCAAACACAAAGGAGCAAAGATGAAAATAGCGATTGTTGAAGATGATATCAATATGCGTAAATCTTTGGAGATTGCATTAGCTGAATATGAAGAATTTGAAGTTGTTAGCTTCAAGAGTGCTAAAGATGCACTTAAGAAATTAGATGACAGCATTGACTTGGTGATTACTGATATTAATATGCCTCAAATGGACGGGATAGAATTTTTACGCACTCTTAATGGGCGTTATGAAGCACTTATTATTACTGGAAATGCAACTTTAAATAAAGCCATTGATTCAATTAGATTGGGTGTTAAGGATTTTTTGACAAAACCTTTTGATATTGAAACGCTTGTAGAAGCGATTCATCGCGCCAAAAAGGCTAAAGAGATTATCACCAAAACGCCCAAAAAGAATACGATTGAACAAAAGCATAGTTTCATCGCTACTTCACCTGCATTACAAAAAGCACTCAATCTTGCCAATAAGGCAGCCAAAACAGATGCTTCTGTTTTGCTTTTGGGTGAAAGTGGAGTAGGCAAAGAGCTTTTTGCTAATTATATTCACAATAACTCCCCAAGAGTTAAAGCGCCTTTTGTGGCTATTAATATGGCGGCTATTCCAGAAAATTTGCTAGAATCTGAACTTTTTGGATATGAAAAAGGGGCTTTTACAGATGCCACAGAAGGAAGAGCGGGAAAATTTGAAAATGCCAATGGAGGGACTATTTTTTTAGATGAAATAGGGGAGATGCCCGCTAACTTGCAAGCTAAACTCTTGCGTGTATTGCAAGAAAAAGAGGTTGTAAGATTAGGCAGCAATAAGCCTATTAAGGTGGATATTCGTTTTGTAGCAGCAACCAATGCAGATATTCAAAAGAAAATCAAAAAAGGCGAATTTCGAGAGGATTTGTTTTTTAGATTGCAAACAATTCCAATCAATATTCCAGCACTAAGGGAGAGGCTAGAGGAAATTATCCCGCTTTGTGAATGGAAGCTTGAAGAAGTGGATAAACAATATGGAATAGGGAAGAAAAAATGGGGGAAGGGAGCTAAAGAGCAATTACTTTCTTATAAGTGGCCCGGCAATATCAGGGAGCTTTTGTCAGTAGTTGAGAGGGCGGCAATATTGTGTGAGAATGATACTATTATGCCAGAAGATTTGTTTTTGAGTTCAAGAGAAGGTGGAGGTGCTAAGAAAATTGCTAGCTTAGAAGAAGAGTTGATTTATGAAGCATTGAAGGCTGCAGATTCGGATATTGATAATGCTGCACAAATGCTTGGTATGCAAAAAGAGATTTTGCAAAGCAAAATGAATCATTATAATATTAAACTTTAAAAAGGAGAAAAAATGAAAAAATTTAATGTGGCAGTTGTTGGGGCTACTGGAGCTGTAGGTGAAGAGATTTTTAGAATCTTAGAAGAGCGAAATTTTCCTATCAATAAACTTGTTCCTCTAGCAAGTGCAAGAAGCGTTGGCAGGGAGATTAGCTATAAAGGCGAAACTTATAAAGTGCAAGAGCTTACGCACAATGTTTTTGAGGAAGAGGATATTGAAATTGCGTTTTTCTCTGCTGGAGGAAGCATTAGTGCTGAATTTGCATCTAGTGCTGCTAAGGCTGGTGCTGTTGTGATTGATAATACAAGTCATTTTAGAATGCAAGAAAATGTCCCATTAGTCGTGCCTGAAGTAAATCCACAAGATATTGCATTGTGGGAGAAAACCGGCATTATTGCAAATCCTAATTGTTCTACAATCCAAATGGTGCATATTTTGGCACCTTTGCACAGAGCATTTGGAATCAAAAGGGTTGATGTTAGCACTTATCAAGCGGTTTCTGGAGCTGGCAAAAAAGGAATGGAAGAGCTAGTGTTGCAAATGCAAAAATTCTTTGATTTTTCATTAGATTCTGTTGAGCCAAAAGCCTTTCCACATAGAATTGCCTTAAATCTTATTCCACATATCGATGTATTTTTGGATAATGATTACACAAAAGAAGAGATGAAAATGATTAAAGAAACTAATAAAATTATGCATAGTGATTTTGCAGTAAGTGCCACTTGCGTGCGTGTGCCTGTTTTGCGAAGTCATAGTGAATCTATCACAATCACTTTTGAACAAGAAATTACCGCAGATGTCGCTAAAGATGTATTAAGCAAAGCAGAATCGGTGGTGCTTGTGGATAATCCAAAAGAAAAATCTTATCCTATGCCAAGCCTTGCAACTGATACTGATGAGACTTATGTAGGAAGAATCCGCGTAGATAATTATGATAAGCATATTTTGCACCTTTGGTGTGTGGCAGACCAAATTCGTGTAGGTGCTGCCACGAATGCTGTAAGAATTGCAGAAAAATGGATAAAAATGCAAAAGTAGTTTTAATGTCAAAAATAGAATCTATTCTTTTTGTTTGTTTGGGGAATATTTGTCGCTCGCCTTTGGCAGAGGGGATTGCAAGGGATTTGGCACAAAAAAGAGGGTTAGAGCTCAAAATTGATTCTGCTGGCACGAGTGGTTGGCATATTGATGAGCCACCTTGTGCAAATTCTATCGCGATTGCTAGAAAATATGGAATTGATATTTCAAGCCTTAGAGGGAGAAAAGTTAGCGTATATGGCGATGATGTATTTGATTGGATTGTGGCAATGGATAAGCAAAATTATCACGATTTATTGAAAATGGGATTTGATGAAAACAAAGTAAAGTTTATAGGGGATTTTGGCTTAGAAGGTCAAGAGATTCCTGACCCATACTATTATAAAAATTTAGAAGGATTTGAAAAGATTTTTGCAATGCTAAAAACCGCTATTGCTGAGATGTATAAGCAGTTAAGCTAGGTATTGTATTGGATATTAAAGCCTATTTTTGGGAGATTGAAGAAATTTTCGTCAAGATAAAAAATATTGTGATAGCCCATTTCTGCAAGTTTATCTCCAAACTCCGCAGCAGTTGCACCGCTATGGCAATAAAGTAGAATCTTTTTGTCTGGATTTTCTTGGGCAATGTAGCTAATTCGTTGTAAAGATTCGATGTTTAGAGCATTTTGTATGTGACTAATAAGAAAATATCCTCTAGAGCGTAAATCAATGATGATAAATTCTTCTTGCTTATCCTTAGCTGGATTAAATGGGGTGGCAAGACTTTTGTGCTTGAGATACATTTGCTTCCTTTTGAAAAATTAGCTAAAATTTTTTGAATGAAAAAAGTTTATTATATCACAAAAAAAAATAGTAATAAAACAATGCGGGATATCCAGTATTTGGAGCTTTTGGAAATTTGTTTTATTCAAGATGATTGCCTTTTAGAAAAGATTAAGAAAAGTGATTGTTTGATTTTTACTTCCAAAAATGCAATTTTTGCTTTGGAGCATTTTGCGCCTCAAATTTGGAAAAAACTGCCTTGTTGTGTGATAGGAAATGGGAGCAAAAAGGCATTAGAATCTTTTGGCATAAAAGCTGAATTTGTAGCTAAGAATCCCTATGGAGTTTCTTTTGGAGAGGAATTAGGGGAATTTTTGGCAAATAAAAAACCGCTTTTTATTCGCGGGCAAAAGGTTGCTTCTAATTTGCTAGAAATTTTAAGAAACAAAGGGGTTTTTGCCACAGAATCTATTTTGTATCAAAATAAAATTCTCAAGCTTTCACAGAAGCAAAGAGGGATTCTAAAGCCCAAAAAAGATTCTATTGTATTTTTTAGTGCGCCATCAAGCATAAAGGCATTTTTGAAAAATTTTTCTTGGGAGGATGATTATATCGCACTTTGTATTGGCAAAACAACCAAAAATGAAGCCAAAAAACTACTTGGAGAAAATGCAGAGATTCTGCTTTCGCCAAAAGTAGAAATTGAATCATCATTGGAATTTGCAAAAGAAATTGGAGGATACAATGTCAAAAATTGATTTAAAGACGGCCAAAATTTCAAAGTTGTTCTTTACTTATTTTTTGCCTTCTTTAGTGGCTATGCTTGCCTTATCGACTTATTCTACAATAGATGGAATCTTTGTGGGCAAAAAACTTGGTGAAAATGCTTTGGCGGCAATTGGAATTGCTTGGCCTATTTTTCCTATTTTAATTGCATTTGAATTGCTTTTTAGTGTAGGGGCTGCAGCGATGAGCTCTTATTTTTTGGGTAAGGGAAAGGCGTTTAGAGCTAGGATTATTTTTAGTTCAGTGTTTTATTTTGCCCTTTTAACCTCCGTTGTTGGGGGAATTATTCTTTATTGCTTTAGTGATTTTATTGCCTTGTATTTGGGGGCAAGTGAGACATTATTGCCTTTGGTGCAAGAATATACAGAAATCATTTATCTTGGGGCATTTATTATTGTTTTGCATCCTATGTTGGATATTTTTGCCATCAATGACAAACAGCCGCTTTTAGCGATGATTGCTATGATTGTTGGTGCGGCAATGAATATTGTTTTGAATTATCTCTTTTTGTTTGTGCTAGAGCTTGGAATCCACTCTAGTGCTTTGGCTACTGTGCTTGGGCATGGGATTGGAATGTGTATTTTGTTGCAGCATTTTTTGCGTAAAAAAGGCAATTTGTATTTAATTAAAGCTTTTGATTTGTATGCAATTTTAATGGCTACCAAAAATGGAATCCCGCAAAGTAGTTCAGAAATTAGTGTAAGTGTGATGATGTTGATTTTTAATCACACCATAGCAGGAATTGCTGGGGATAGGGGATTGGCGATTTATAGTGTTTTGATGTATGTTGGGATTATTCCTTTTACGATTTTGCTATCAATGGCACAAGGGGTGCAACCTATTGCAAGTTTCAATTATGGTGCAAATTTGATGAAGAGAGTTAGGGGGATTTTTTATTTTGGGTTGGGAGTTAGCTTTTTTGGAGGAACAATCTTGTATGGAATCTTTTATTTCCTCTCGCCTTTTATTATTCCTTGGTTTTTGCAAGATGATATTATATTAAGAGATTCTGCATTGGCATTAGATATTAAAGAAGCTATGGATATTTATTTTTTGAGTTATATTCTTTTGGGAATTAACATTGTTAGTGCAATTTTCTTTCAATCCATACAAAGAACTTTGAGTTCTTTTGTTATCACTTTTTCTTATACTTTATTATTTGCGTTGCTTTTTGTAATATTTTTGCCAAAAATATATGGCTTTTATGGGGTAATTATTTCTTATCCTTTGGGTATTTTGTGTGCAAGCTGCGTAGCGGTGGCAATTATTGTTTATGAGACAAAAAGAGGAATTTTAAGTTCCCTGATAAAAAAATAAAAATATAAAATTAATTATAAAATTTAAAATATTATTCATTAGAGTTGGAATAAGATTTTATTTATCGAGAGTAGATATTGACTCTAGCATCTCGAATATATTTTTTAGGAGGTAAGTCATGGCAACTAGAAAAGAACATGATTTCATAGGGGAACTTGAAATACCTGATAATGTGTATTATGGAGTGCAAACCTATCGTGCTGTAGAAAATTTTCATATGACAAGTCGTCATTTGAAGGATTATCCATTCTTTATCAAAGCATTTGCACAAGTCAAAAAAGCAGCTGCTTTAGCAAATAAAGAAGTTGGTGTTTTGGATGCTGATAAGGCAGATGCACTTGCAAAAGCTGCGGATAGATTGATTGCAGGTGAGTTTATCGATCAATTTGTGGTAGATATGATTCAAGGTGGTGCAGGAACTTCTACAAACATGAATGTTAATGAAGTATTAACTAATATCGCCTTAGAGAGTATGGGACACAAAAAAGGTGAATATCAATATTTACACCCAAATGATCATACCAACTTGGGACAATCTACAAATGATACATATCCTAGCTCAATTAAGGTTGCCACTCATGAGAAATTGGGACATTTGCTAGAAGCAATGGAAGAACTTAAAGATGAGCTTTTAAAGAAAGCTAGCGAATATAAAGATTTTATCAAAATGGGAAGGACAGAATTAGAAGACGCTGTTCCAACTACATTGGGAAATACCTTTAATGCTTTTGCAAGCTATATCAAAAGTGATATTGAAAAATTAAAAAAAGCAAGAGAGGTTATGGAAACTTTAAATCTTGGTGCAACTGCGATTGGAACAGGAATTAATTGCCACCCAGATTATAAAAATATAGTAGAAAAAAAATTAAAAGAAATCACGGGTGTAAATTTTAGACCTGCAGAGGATTTAATCGCCGCTACTCAAGATACAGCTGATTTTGTATATGTAAGTGGTTGCCTTAAAACTGCTGCAGTGAGACTTTCTAAAATTGCAAATGATTTGAGATTAATGAATTCTGGTCCCAGATGTGGGCTTGGAGAAATTAATTTACCAAAAATGCAACCGGGAAGCTCTATTATGCCGGGTAAAGTAAATCCTGTTATTTGCGAGGCAGTAGGAGAAGCTTGCTATGAAGTGATTGGCAATGATGTTACTATTATGTTATGTTCTGAAAGAGGGGAGTTTGAACTTAATGCGTTTGAACCCGGAATTGCTTATGCACTTTTTAATTCTGTAGTGGTTTTAGAAAATGCAATGCGAACTTTAGCTCAAAAAGCTATCAAGCATTTAACCGCAAATCCAGAAGCTTGCAAACAATCAGTTTTAAATTCTATTGGTATTGTTACTGCATTTAATCCGGTTTTGGGTTATGAAAAATCTGCTAGTATCGCAAAAGAAGCATTAGAGACAGGAAAGTCGGTAGGTGATATTTGTTTGGAGAGAGGTTATTTGCCAAAAGAAGAAATTGATAAAATTTTGGATCCAAAAAATATGCTTAATCCGCAAATGAAAACTAAAAGACAAGGGTAAATAGATGGAAACAATCATGTTAATTTTGCAAATTATTGTCCTACTTGGGGCAATTTTTGTAGGTATTAGACTTGGAGGAATCGGTATTGGTTATGCCGGTGGTATTGGTGTTATTATTCTAGGGCTTGGTCTTGGAATGACTCCGGGGGCAATTCCTTGGGATGTTATTTTGATTATTATGTCTGTTATTGCTGCGATTTCTGCTATGCAACTTGCAGGTGGTTTGGATTATTTGGTTCAAATTGCAGAGAGAATTTTGCGTTCTAACCCAAAATATATCAACTATCTTGCACCAACAGTTACATATTTTTTAACAATCCTAGCAGGGACAGGGCATACAGCTTTTTCTATGATTCCTGTTATTGTAGAGGTAGCAAAAGAGCAAAACATCAAGCCTTCTGCACCACTTTCTATTGCGGTTGTTTCTAGTCAAATTGCTATTACTGCTAGCCCTGTGAGTGCAGCGGTAGTGTATATGACAGGTGTGCTAGAGCCACTTGGTTGGAGTTATCCTCTATTGCTTGGAATCTGGATACCTACGACTTTTGTTGGTTGTATGATCACTGCGTTTATTATGACAATGTTCTATGACTTAGATTTAAGCAAAGATCCAGTTTATCAAGAAAGATTGGCACAAGGTTTGGTAAAAGCTCCAGTAGGCGCACAAAATATGGAATTAAAAGAAGGTGCAAAACTTTCTGTTGCTATTTTTGTAATCGGGGTGCTTTGTGTTGTGCTTTATGCTACTGCAATTTCAAAAATAGGTGGAAAACCAGTTTTGATTGAAAATGTGATTGTAGGTAGAGATGCAGCAATTATGAGCTTTATGCTTGGAATTGCAACTTTGATTGTTATGCTTTGCAAAATCAAACCAGATAAAATTGCTGATACAAGCGTATTTAAATCCGGTATGGTTGCGTGTGTGTGTGTATTGGGTGTAGCTTGGCTTGGAAATACTTTTGTAGGTGGTTATACAAAAGAAATTGGAGATTTATCTGCAGAGTTGGTTTCAAAAATCCCAGCACTTTTGGCAGTTGCTTATTTCTTTGCAAGTATGCTTTTGTATTCTCAAGCAGCAACAGCAAAAGCAATTACTCCAGTAGTTGTAGCAGCACTTGGAATCACTGCGGCAAATCCGGGAGATTCTTATATGCTTGTTGCTTCATTTGCGGCAGTTTCTGCACTTTTCGTGCTTCCAACTTATCCAACACTTCTAGGTGCTGTGCAAATGGATGATACAGGTTCTACAAGAATTGGAAAATATATTTTCAATCACGCTTTCTTGGTTCCGGGAATCTTAGCTATTGCATTTAGCGTTGCACTTGGATTCTTGGCAGCTTCATTATTTTAATAGATTCTCTTCCTTCAATTTTTGAGGGAAGAGCAATCTTTGCTTTTTAAATCACTAACTTATTTTTATTTAGTTTTGAAGTATTTTCTGTATTTCTTGGATTCTAGTAGAATCGCTTGGATGTGTTGAGAAGAAATCAGAAGAACTTTGTTTGCCAGCAGACATTTTTTGCCAAAAATTCAAAGCAGCCTTTGGATTATATCCCGCTTTTTGCATTAAAATAATTCCTACTTTATCTGCCTCTAATTCGTGGGAACGACTAAAGGGCAACATAATACCAACATTACTTCCGATATTATAAGCTTTATTAAACAAACCGCTGTATTCAGAATATTGATTGCCAAGCAATGCACTTAGAAGGCTTCCCCCTAATTGCTGCAATATTTGCATACTCATTCTCTCAGCACCATGTCTTAAGATTGTATGTCCAACCTCATGGGAGATGACGACTGCAAGCTCATCATCATTCTCGATTAGTTCCATGATTCCAGAATATACAAAAACTTTTCCTCCCGGCAAGCAAAAGGCATTTTGCTGGTTATCTTCCAAAAGATAAAATTCCCATTTAAAATCAGGGCGGTCTGCTACTGCTGCGATTTTTTGTCCAACGCGATTAACCATTGCTTTTTGTTTTGCATTATTACTAAGTTTAGAGCTTTTTAAAATTTCATTAGCACTTTGTTCGCCTAGAGCTACTTCTTGTTGTTGATCTAAAAGCATAAGTTGAGTGCGGTCAGTGTAAAGAGTGGAGGAACAAGCACATAAGAAGAAAATAGAAGCTATGGACAAAACTCGCTTAAAAGAGAAATATAAATTCAATTTCTAATCCTCGCTTTTTTGTAAGATAAAATCAATACAATTAATCGATTTTTAACACTGCCAAAAATGCCTCTTGAGGGAGATTTACTTTGCCGATAGCTTTCATACGCTTTTTGCCTTCTTTTTGTTTTTCAAGCAATTTGCGTTTTCGAGTGATATCCCCACCATAACACTTTGCAGTTACATTTTTACCCATAGATTTGACGGTTTCTCTAGCGATGATTTTATTCCCAACACTTGCTTGAATTGCTACTTCAAAAAGCTGTCTTGGAATAATCTCTTTCATTGCCTCTACAAGCTCTTTACCCTTTTCATAGGCTTTGCTTTTGGGGACAATAATGCTTAGTGCATCAACAATATCTCCAGCCACTCTAATATCAAGCTTAACTAAATCCCCCTCTTGATAGCCAATAGGCTCATAATCAAAACTTGCATAGCCTTTGGTGCAAGATTTTAGCTTATCATAAAAATCCATTACAATTTCATTAGTTGGAATGTGGTATTCTAACAATATTCGCGTTTCTTGAAGATATTCCATTTTCTTTTGGATTCCACGCCTTTTGCTTACTAATGTAATAATATTTCCCAAATATTCACTAGGAACGATGATAGTAGCCCTAACATAAGGTTCTTTGATTTGGGCTATTTTTTGCTCTGGAGGAAGTTCGCTTGGATTTTGTATCATCACTACTTCCCCATCAGTTTGTGTTACTTCATAAATTACCGTAGGAGCTGTGGCTATCAAATCCAACCCAAACTCTCGCTCCAAACGCTCTTTGATTACCTCCATATGCAAAAGCCCCAAAAATCCAACGCGGAATCCAAATCCTAAAGCCACAGAGGTTTCAGGTTCAAAATTAAGACTTGAATCATTGAGTTTGAGTTTTTCTAAAGCATCGCGTAAATCTTCAAATCTATCTGTATCAATAGGATAGATTCCAGCAAAAACAAAAGGTTTGGCAGGTTCAAAACCAGCAATGGGTTCTTTGGTTTTGTTTTTGAAATCAGTGATGGTATCCCCAACAGCGATATCTGTTACATTTTTTAATCCCAAAATTACAATTCCTACTTCACCACATCGAATCTCTTTTGTTTTTTCTTGCTTGAGTGGGTGAGGGTAGAATAGTCCTAAAACTTCGTGATTCTTGCCACTTCCCATAATATAAATATTCTGCCCAACTTTGATTGAACCATCAAAAACCCTAACTAATGCTAATGCACCCAAATAATTATCAAACCAAGAATCATAAATTAAGGCTTTTGTTGGAGCATTTATATCTCCACTTGGAGGGGGGATTAGCTCGACAATTTTATTTAATAATTCAGAAATGCCGATATTTGCCTTAGCACTCACCTCCAAAGCTTGAGTACAATCAAGCCCAATGGTTTGCTCTATTTCTGACTTTACACGCCCTGCATTTGCAGCAGGCAAATCGATTTTATTTAACACAGGGATAATTTCAAGATTATTTTCTAGGGCAATATAAACATTTGCAATAGTTTGTGCTTCCACTCCTTGAGAAGCATCAACAACCAACAAAGCACCTTCGCAAGAAGCAAGAGAGCGTGAAACTTCATAGCTAAAATCTACATGCCCGGGCGTATCAATGAGGTTTAAAATATATTTTTCACCTTTATAAACATAATTTAGTCGGACACTTTGTGCTTTTATTGTGATTCCTCTTTCTTTTTCGATATCCATAGTATCCATTACTTGAGAGCTCATTTCGCGTTCAGAAATTGCTCCACAAGCTTGAATGAGGCAATCTGCAAGAGTAGATTTTCCATGATCAATATGAGCGATAATTGAAAAATTACGAATCTTTGAGAGTGGATTTTCCAAAACATACCTTTAAAATTAAAAATTAATTTGAAAATTCTATCAAAAGTTTGCTAAATAAGGCTATAATTGCAACAATTTTATTATTCAAAATTGCTTAAGAAAGGATTATTTTGAAAATAGTAAAAATCTTTTTAGCGCCATTTGATTTTATTATGAAGTATTTTAAGGCATTAGTTTTATTGCTTATTGTATTTTTAATTTTTGCACCTAGTTTTAAAGAAAGCGAGAATCCTGCAAATGTGGCAAGGATTGATTTAAAAGGTGCAATTTTGCAAAGCGATAGTTTTTTGGAAGAAATTACAGAATTAGAAAATAATCCTAATATCAAAGGAATCTTGCTTGTAATTGATTCTCCAGGTGGTGCAATTGCCCCAAGTGTAGAAATATCCCAAACCATTAAACGCATAAAAAATAAAAAGCCAATTGTCGCTTATGCACAAGGTTCTATGGCTAGTGGTAGTTATATGGCAGGTATGTGGGCAAATAAGATTGTTGCAAATAGTGGCTCAATGATTGGCTCTATTGGAGTTATTCTTAATGGTGTTGATGTTAGTGAATTAGCCGAAAAACTAGGCATTAAAACACAGATTTTAAAAGCTGGAATCTACAAAGAAGCAGGGACTTTTATGCGTCCTTGGAATAAGCAAGAAGAAGAAATGTTAAGAAATCTAATCAATGAGCAATATTGGCTATTTGTCAAGGAAGTAGTAGAGGCAAGAAAACTGGATATCAAAAAAGAAAAGGATTTTGCACAAGGGAGAATATTGAGCGCTAATAATGCCTTAAAGCTTGGATTAATTGATAGTGTAGGGGGGATTTATGAAGCACAAAACACACTTTTTGAGCTTGCTAAGATTGAAGAACCTATGTGGCTAAAAAAAGACAAAATGGATTTATACCTTGAAAGAATCATCGGTGAAAATGTTTCACTTGGCATTCAGAAAGCTATTTATGGATTGTATGTAGAAATACTAAAGGGGAATTAATGCGATTTGTTTTAAAGATTCAAACTCCAGATAAAAAGGGTTTAATAACAAAAATCACTCAAGTTATTTTTCAATTTGATTTAAATATTTTGAAAAATGATGAATTTGTAGATAAAGAATACAATGTATTTTTTATGCGTAGTGAAGTGGAGGGCGAGTGTGAAATAGGGGAGTTACACAAAGCTATTCAAGAGATTTTGGGAGAGGAAGCACAAATTGAAATCACACAATGCACAAAAAAGAAAATTATCATTCTTTGCACAAAAGAAAGCCATTGTTTGGGGGATTTGCTAATACGCTATGATAGTGGAGAATTAAATGCAGATATTTTAGCGGTTATTTCTAATTATGATACCTTAAAGCCTTTGTGCCAAAAGTTTGATTTGCCTTTTATTTTTATTAGCCATGAGAATCTAGATAGAGAAACTCACGAAAACAAAGTTATTGAAGCAATTAAGCAATTTTCTTGCGATTATATTGTGTTAGCAAAGTATATGCGGATTCTTACTCCCCATTTTGTAGGAATGTTTGAAGGCAAAATTATCAATATTCACCATAGCTTTTTACCTGCCTTTGTAGGTGCAAATCCCTATAAACAGGCTTATCAAAGAGGTGTGAAAATTATTGGAGCAACAGCACATTTTGTCAATAATGAGCTTGATGAAGGTCCTATTATTTATCAAGATATTACAAAAATTCATCACGCAATGGATTGGAAGGAAATGCAAAAACATGGTAGAGATGTAGAAAAGATTGTCTTATCTAAAGCCTTGAATCTCGCATTAGAAGAAAGAATCTTTGTTTATCAAAATAAAACTATAGTGTTTTAAAATGCAAAAGCAAATTATTTTTTCTATTTTGATGGTTATTGCAATGATATTTTGGGGAAGCTCTTGGCCGAGTGGAAAAATACTTATTCAATATACAAGTGCAGATATTGTGGCGTTTTGGAGATTCTTTTTTGCATTTTTGGCTTCTATTCCTCTCATCTTGTTTTTAAAAATTTCTTTGAGGATAGATACTAAAGCTCTAAAAATACTTGCTATTGCCGCGGTTTTAAATGGAGTTTATTCAATCTTGTTTTTTATCGGTTTGAATTATGGAAGTGCAGGGAAGGGCGGAGTTCTTGTAACTGTTTTGATTCCTATATTTACTTATTTAATTGCTTATAGGATATACAAAAAAGATTCCCAAAGAAAGATGAAAGGCAATGAAATTTTGGGATTAGCGCTTGGAATTTGTTCGGGAATTTGTTTGCTAAATTTGGGGAGTGTAGCAGAGCTATTTGGGAAATTCAATACTCTTTTCTTATTGTGTGCATTAGATTGGGCTATTTTAACGCTAGTGTGTCAAAGACTTCGCATACACCCATTGGCAATTAATTTTTATATCACGCTTTTTACAATCATTTTATATTCGCCATTGTTTTTATTTCACTCTAATATGCTTGAAGTGTTTAGCTATGATGGGAGATTTTGGTCAATGCTATTTGTAGCTGCGGTGCTCTCTACTGCAATTGGGACAAGTATCTATTATGTGGGAATTTCAAAACTTGGGGCAACCAAAGCTAGTTCATTCCAGCTTTTGGTCCCTGCAACTGCTCTTGGAAGCAGTTTTGTGATTTTGGGAGAGATTCCTAGTGTTTTGACAATTTTTGGAGGCATTCTTGCTATTATTGCAACCTATCTAATCAATCTCTATAAGCCAAAAATCAAAACCTCTCATTCTAGCGATTAAAATTAAAAAACTTGTTTAATCAGCTCATCGCCTTTGTAAATAGCAAAAGTCTTAGAATCTCCATTTTTATAAAGCAAAACAACCGGATATTCTTCTTTGGTGTTTCCTTGTTCCATTCCCGGACTTCCTATTGGCATTCCCGGAGTTGAGATTCCAACTACATCTTTGGGCTTATTTTCCAAAAGCCAGTTAATTGCACTAAGTGGCACATGTCCTTCTACCACATAGCCTTCAATTACTCCTGTGTGACAACTTTGATTTTGTGGAGCAATTTTATACTTTTCTTTGATAGCCATAAAATCATCGTTTTTGTGGTGAGTGACTTTATAGCCATTATTTTGCAAATAATCTCCCCATTTGATACAACAACCACAAAATGGGCTACTATAAATATCGACTTCTTTGCCAAACATACAAAGCGGAGCCATTAAAGCCACAAAAAGCATCTTTTTTGTTTTATTTTGCATTTTGCCTTCCTTCTATGAAAATAGATAAAATCTTAGCATAATAAAGTAAATCAATGGAAATATAGATAAAAAATATTGATATTTTAAAAAAGCTAGGAAAATTGAAAATTCCTAGTAGCACTTGCTAATTAAAATACAAAGCAGTATAATAATGCACAAGATGCTTGTGAGTATCTTATTTAGCTTCAATTTTTTCTCCTTTCTATTGGATTTGGAAATTACAGAGCCAAAAAAGTTGTTTTCTCTCTTTGGTTTGAAATCTGCTTCATTAAAATTTTTAAAAACAAACTTGTTCATATCGTTGTGATAGACAATATTGTCTTTAATTGTAGAAAGATAATTTTTCATATGGTTCCTTTTTTATAGGTTAGATTGCAAGACTTCATCATCCTTACATTTTGCTTAAAACTACCAAGAATAATTCTTATCTTCTTCCTTCAAAAAAAGTTTGAAAATTATAGTTTTCAATACAAAATATAGAGTTTTTTGCTATAATTGCAACCAAAGTTTAAAAGTTAATAAAACTTAATTTTATTTAAGGAACTGATAGAATGCGTTATCCAATTGATTTTAAAGATGATTTTGCACAAAATCTCTTATTTTGGATTGAGCGATTTGTTTATAGCAAACTCAATAGTCTTTCCAATCATCAAGTGCAAAACAAAAAAGATATTATTTTGGCTTTGAATGCCTTGCGTAAAGGTGCAAAGAGCATTCAAGAACTGCAAGAAATTTGCAAACAATGCAGAAATGCTGGATTAATCGGCATTAATACTTATTTTACTCCTTTGATGAAACTCTATGAATATTTGAATTATCTTGGTTTGGCTTCTTTAAAGGAAGTTGATGAGGAAATGTTAAAAGAGTTTTTGACAATTCACACAAGCTCACTTTCTGATGCAACAAAGAAAAATTACCGCATTGCATTAATTAACTTTTTTGGCTTTATTGATAAGCAAAACGAAGATGATGATAGCACTTCTTATATTTTTAGAATCGAGCTAAAAAATTGGGGTGGATTGCGTGGGAAAAGCGGTCAAAAATTGCCTTCTTATATGAATGAAGAGGAAGTGCAGAGATTTTTAAATGGAATTGAAACTTATCCCTTTAAGCATCAAGATTTGGGCGCTAGAAATCGATTATTATTAAAAACCATCATTTATACTGGGATACGCGTGGGAGAGGCTTTGAATCTCAAAATCAAAGATATTATGTTAGATGGAGAATTTTATGTAATTCAAGTGAAAGGTAAAGGCAATAAGCCCCGCGTAGTAATGATAAAGGCGAAAAATATTCATAGCGATTTTGGAGCTTGGATCAACTCTCGTCCTTTGGAGGTAGAAAATGAATTATTGTTTTGCAATCACAAAGCCAAAAAGCTCACACAAGCTTATGTTAGCCGCATTGTAGAACAAGTCTTGCTCACTAATGGAATCCGCAAAGAAAAAAATGGCGCGCATATGTTGCGACATTCCTTTGCTACCCTGCTCTATCAAAAAAGTCAAGATTTAGTGCTAGTCCAAGAAGCCCTAGGGCATGCAAGCCTAGATACCTCAAGAATCTATACGCATTTTGACAAGCAAAAACTCAAAGCAACCACAGAAATAATGTAAAATATATTATAATTTCATCTTAAAACTTCAGATTTAAAGGATATTTGTGGCACAACAAAACTCTTCTAATAAGCGTGGGGGGGGGGGCATTTATTAGCACCTAATGAAC
This sequence comes from Helicobacter pullorum, assembly GCF_900638355.1. Taxonomy (GTDB): domain Bacteria; phylum Campylobacterota; class Campylobacteria; order Campylobacterales; family Helicobacteraceae; genus Helicobacter_D; species Helicobacter_D pullorum. The sequence goes on from NZ_LR134509.1 coordinate 856,733, forward strand.
AATACAAAAAAGCCCTTCAAGATGCAGAGGATGAAATACTAAAACTCAAGCAATCTCTTGAAATTCTCAAGCAAGATTCTAAAGAAGATTTGCGGGAAATACAAACTTTGTAAAATACCCTGCAAATAGCTGAAAGTAGAATTTTAGAGCTTACCAAACAAAATACAAACTTGAAAAATGCAAATGATATATTACAAAAAAGCAATGAACAAGCCATAAGCTATTTACAAAAGCTTACTCCACAACCATTTTTACAATTGATTGAAATCCACTTAGCCGAATCTTGCAATCTAAATTGTTTTAGCTGCAGTCATTTCTCGCAATTAGCTCCTAATGAAATGCCAAATATTCAATCCTATGAAAAAGAGATAAAAAGATTGAGTGAAATTACTAATGGTTTGGTGGGTAGATTCCACCTTATGGGTGGCGAACCACTTTTGAATCCTAATTGCAAAGATTTTTTTGCCATCACACGCAAATATTTTCCAAATAGTGCTATTTGGCTTGTAACTAATGGAATCTTATTGCCCAAACAAGAAACAAGTTTTTGGGAATCTTGTAAAAATAATAGAATTGAAATTCGCCCTACTAAATATCCCATTAAAGTAGATTGGGATTTGATTAAAGCAAAGTGTGAAAGCTATGGGATTCCTCTAAAGTTTTTTAATAATGAAAATGTAGTCAAAACTTCAATGAAGTTTATTTTGGAACCAAAAGGCAATATTGATGCTTACAATAGCTTTATAAATTGTGGTATGGCAAATAATTGTGTGCAATTAAGAGATGGGAAACTTTATCCCTGCAATATTGCTGCAAACATTGAATTTTTTAACCAAAGATTTAATCAAAATTTACAAATTATAGATTCTGATTTTATTGATATTTACAAAGCCAAAGATTATACAGAGATTTTACAATTTTTGGCTAAACCTATTCCATTTTGTCGTTATTGCAATGTTGCAAAATGGCGTAGTATAGGAGAATGGAAAACTTCTAAAAAAGAGATTGGGGAGTATTTGGAGTAAGAATTGCCCCTCCCCTTACCTCTTGCAATCCCAAACTCTTTGCAAATGTAGAATCACAAGGGTGATTTATAGCTTATCTTTAATCAAAGCTCTAAATGTGATTTACCCTCTTTAGCTGCGTTTGAGCTGGATTGCTTCTTGCATAAGTTGATCTGCTGTGGTGATAGATTTTGCACTCATTTGATAACCTCTTTGATAAACAATCAAATCTGTTAAAGCAGTCCCTGTATCTACATTGCTAGTTTCAAGCATATGATCTAGCACTTGCCCATATTTCAAACTTGCAGTGCCTGTCTCTTCCCATGCAAGAAGTGGCGGTCCGCTCACAACTGATGTTTCACCATTAATAGTCATTGCATTCATCTCAAAGAGATTCCCACCTACTTTGCTTAAACCTTGATCATTGACAAAAGCCGCAATCCCTATTCTCCCGATAGGTTCAACTTTACCATTAGTGAAATTTACCAAAATAATACCATCTTCATTAATAACAATATCATCCATAATTCCAGATTCTGTGCCATCTTGTGTTGCGGATTTGAGCGCAGAATCTGTATAGGCAAAATTGCTAGAGCTTTTGCCATCATCACTTTGGGCTAGATTTACCTGAATACTTCCGCCTTGAAACTCCACTGCAAAAGGTGTGGCATTTGCACTTCCATCAGCATTGAAAGATATTTCGCTAAGCACTGGATTTTGACTAATCATCGTCTTGCCTGTGCTATCATAAATCGCACTTCTTACTTCCCATCTTTCATTAATCGGTGGAGTAGCTGTTTGGTCGCCCTGCTCAATAAGAATGTATTGATTTTTTAGGATAAATTTCTCGCCTGTATCGCTATATACTTCTGTGTTAGTTTCATAAGTAGGAACATTAAGTTGAGTGCTATCCAAAGAATCGGACATCAAGATACGCCAACCACTTGAATCTTCTGAAGGATTGGTATTCCCTGCCCCATTCACTTTTTGATACAAAATACCATTTAAAGTTACCATAGCATTTTCTTGATAATTATTCCCTGCTTGATATTCTGCTATCATTCCTTTGGTGTTTTCCCCAACTTCTATCCATGCTTGTGTATCTTCAGCTGGATTTTGTGGCACAAGCTCCCCTGTCTCTGGGTCTTCTACCATAGTGATTTCTTTTGCGCTTCTTTGATAAACTCTTCCTTCATAAACAATGAAATCACCCTCTAAATATTCTTGATTTTCTTGGTAAGTGGGAACTTTAGTAGAATCTACAAGATTCCATGATTCTGGATTGTCAATTGGATTGCCAAGAGCCTCCCCTTCCCCATTTTTTTGGAAAATCATTCCTTGATAATTAACATAATCCCCATTTTGATAAACTGCGTTTTCTTCAAAAGTCTTAATTTGGGAGGTAAAAGCACTATCTAATATTTCATTATTTGTGCTTAATCCTAATTTTTCTGCTAATCTTCCGCTAATGCTTACATTCACATTTTGCATAGAATTATTGCTAAGATACAAAGAACAATCGCTTGGATTTCCATTTTCATCAAGCTTTAAAGCCAAATCAAGCCCGGTTTGCTCTTTAATCAAGTCAATAAGCTCCCCTACACTCTTAAAGCCATTTTCACCTGTATCTCCATAAGTAAAAGTATGGTTTGTCGTAACGCCATTTTGCTCAATGCTAAAAGTAATATCTTTGTAGTTTTTTGCATCTAGCAACTTTCCACTAGAATCCATGAGGGAATTAATATCTTGTGCAAGGAATTTTTCCATACTAAAATTACCATTTATATCTTGCAAAGCAGTAATTCCTTTTGCATTTTGTGTGCGGTTGAGATTGACTGCGAGATTTACTTCTGTTGTAAGTGTAGGCTGATAATGCAATTCTTTTGGTATTTGGATAGGCTCTAGCACAGATCCTCCAAGATTAGCATAATCTTGTTGTAGATTGTTTGTACCTGTGAGTGTGCCATCTGCTGCAATTTTTCCAAGATTGATTCCATACATATAATATCCACTTGAATTGACCAAATATCCTTCTCCATCCAAACTAAAAGAACCATCGCGAGTAAAATAGTTTTGTTTGACATTGTAGTTTGGATTGTTGATGTCAAATTCACCATTTTTGTTTAATCCAACTACAAACCAACCCTTGCCGCTATAAGCAACATTGAAATCCCCATCTGCACTTACATAAGTTCCATCATTAGTATTGATAGCATTTGAGCCAAGCGTAACACCATAATTATAATCATTTGCAACGGGGGAATTAGAATTAACATAATTTAAATTCGTTGAAAATAAACTTTTAAATTCTGGAGTATTTGCTCTAAAACCGGTTGTGTTAATGTTTGCAATATTATTTGAAGTTACATCAATTCCAACTTGATGAGTCTTAATACCGCTAATACCGCTATAAAGTGAGCCTACCATTTCAATCTCCTTTAATTGGAACTATCAGGCAATTGAATGCCTTCTCCGGTTTTCTTATAATAAGAAGTTACATAAATAATTGGCACAGTTAAATGATCCCCTAATTTAACATAAGGCACTCCCGCATCAAACAAAATACTTTGCACTTCTCCTCTACCAAGCTGCGTTTCTTTGTATTGATTAGTAGTAGAATCTAAGTTATACTCAGCTTTCACAGTATAATCTCCATTTGCCACAAATTTGCCTTTACTATCCCTTGTATCCCATTCAAACTCCACATAACCTTCTTTGTTAAGATAGATATAATTTCCTTCCTCATCTTGGGCAGCTAAGTCAATTTCGCGAATAATATTATTGTCTTTATCAGTGATTGTAATCTTTGGTTGCCCTTTGGTTGGATCAATAGGTTCATCAAAATAAAGCTCAAAATCAATGGCTTCATTTTTCTCTACCTTTAAAGCTGTATAAGGAGTTTCTGCGATATTTCCTATCATACCCACAGTGTTGTATCCACCAATAATACTGCTATCTTGGATACTTCCAGCTAAAACCCCCATAGTCTCCAACATTTTTTCTTGTGTTTTAATTAATTTTTGTTGTGCTTCTATGGTTTTTTCATTAGTTTCTTGCATCGATTGCATAGTCGTTGTCATTTGCTCCATAGCATTTTTCATTTGGGTTTGTGCTTCTACTTGTGTTAGTTGAGCAGTTTGGGTTAAAATCTCTTGTGTTTCCATAGGAGCTGTGGGATCTTGATTTTTGAGTTGCTCTAAAAATAATCGCATAAAAGCTTCTGTCCCTAAGCCATTGTTATCCTCTTCCTCGTCTTTTATAATCGGTGTATCTCCGGGAAATATACTATCAGTGCCTCCTGTGCTAGAATCTCCAGAGCTGCTACCAGAATTCCCAGAAGAACCACTTGAATTATCTGTCGAGCCACTTCCAGAATTGCCAGTTGTGCCTCCTGTGCTAGAATCTCCAGAGCTGCTACCAGAATTCCCAGAAGAACCACTTGAATTATCTGTCGAGCCACTTCCAGAATTGCCAGTTGTGCCTCCTGTGCTATTATCTGTATTAGTGGAATTATCTGTGGAAGTATCGGTGTTGTTTTGTGTTGAATCGCTGCTTGTATCACTCTCTCCTGTTCGAGATTGTGCTGTTCTAGCTGTTGCATCTGCTGTATAGTTAAGATAATTGTTGCTACTTGATATTGTCATCTTTTACTCCTTTTTAGGCATAATAAGAAAAGCTTAAATCTAAATGTGAGATTTCCAAATTAGATTCTTCAGCTTGTTTGTAAATATACAAGCCATTTTCGTTCCTCTTTTGGTGTTGATTAGGATTTTGTTGTTGAGAATTTCCAAAATTTCCTCCATTATTTTGGGAAAAACTATTTCCGCTAGTGTCCTTAAAGTCCATTGTTACCTCATTAAAACCTACATTATTGAGTTGAATTTTAAATTCTTGAGCATTTTGCATAAAAAGCTGCAAAGCTGTTTGATTAGAACCAATTTGTATATTGACTTTATCTCCCATTTTGGTGATAGTAAGCTCTACACTGCCCAAATTTTCAGGATTTAGCTCCAAAGAAATTTTGGTAATGGGTGGCTTGTAGTTTTGGAGTGCGTCTCTAAGCTTGTCACTAAAATGCAAGAAAGTGTTTTTTGGATTAAAAGATTCAAGGCTTTGATTTTGAATGCTAGTTTGATAGATTTCTTGGTGTATTTTATTGTTTTTTTCTTTGTGGTCTTTGCTCTCTTCAATTTTAGTTATTTGCGGAGATTGTTTGCTTTTTTGAGGGGTTTCTATTTTGAGTAAATTATCCAAAAAACGCTGTTCATCACTCTTTTGCATTTCCTCTTTTGTTTGAATCTGATTATCAGAATATTTTTGTATCATTTCTTCTTTGGCGTCTTGCTTGATTGAGGTGTATTTGTCTTCTTGTTTGGTAATTTTTGAAGAGTTTTTGTTCTTATCCTCTTTGCTTTCTTTATCTTCTTTGATTGTTATTGGATTAGTGGTTGTTTGAGATTCTGTTGGTTTTGTGCTTTTGCTGTTTTTAGGTTCTATTTCATTATTTTTGCTGGATTGAATTTTGGTTTCTACTTCTTTTGAATTTAATAAAGTTTCTTTGGGTGATTCTTTGTTTTCTTGTACTAAGTTTGCGATATTTTTTGTTTCAGCATTAGTATTAGTAGAATCAGGCTTATTTGATTTGATTTTTTCTGCTTGGATTTCTATTGAGGCTTGTTTTGTTGTGTTTTGATTTTTTGTTTCTTCTTTTGGTGTTTTGGTGGCAATTGAATGATTTTCTTGTTTTTCTACTTTTTTATCTTTTGATTTTATTTCAACCGATTTTATTTCAAATTGGGGATTTTCACTCTTGACTTCTTTATAATTGATGTTTAATTCCTTAGTTTCCTTAGAATCAAGGGTATTTTTAGAATCTTTTTTGGTAGTGGTTTTTAGATTGTTTGCTAAAATTTCATTGGTTGGACTTTGGGCTATTGTCTCTTTTTTGTTGTTTTTTTCTTGTATGGTTGCTTGTTGAGGGTTTTGTTTTTTGACTTTTTGTTGTATAAAATCTTTATCTTGCAAAATGGCATTAAAGATATTGTCAGTTTTGTTTTGCTTAACTTTTGATTGCTTTTTTGTAGAAACTAAAGAAGCTTGAGGGATAATCTCTTTTAAAGGAAGTTTGTCCTCTATGGCTTTTTCCTCCACTATTGTAATTTTTTGTAAATTTAATTGCATTTTATTGGACAATTCCACAATGTCTTTGAGTGTTTTTGGAGTATTTTGAGCTTTGGTAAATTCTAACAATTCCTTAGGATTCTGAGGACTTTGAGAGATACTTTCTTGCTTGGTTTTGATTGTTTTTTGTGTGTTATTGTTTTGGTTTAGAGATTGCAATGTTTGATTTTGATTTTGCTTAATTGCTGCAAAATTTTCTGCCACAACTTCTTTTTTGGAAGTTTCTTCTTTTGTGAATATATTTTTGTTTTCTTTTGATGGCAAAAGAGCGTCTGCTTCTTTTTCTTGAGGTTTTTTTGAGGTTTGTTTTTTGTCGCCTTCTTGAACCAAAGAATCTTTAGAATCTTTTTTCTCCGTTTTTATATTGGATTCTTTTTTTGAAGTTTGATTACTTAAAAGATTGAAAATTTCTGCAAAATCACTTTTTTCTTCTTGAATGCTAGAAATATCAGACTTTATTGCACTTTTATGATTAATTTTTTCTACATCTAAAAAAGGTATCATTTTTGAATTAAACTCTCAAAATAAAATTTCTATATGGAATATAAAGCAAATAGTATTCCATATTTGATTATCAAATTTTCTATTCATCTTTAAAGAAATTTATATCCTTTCTTGAGTAGAATTCCAAAACTTTTTTATTTTTATTTTTACAAGGAAGTTTATGCAAGAAATTAGAAATATTGCAGTTATTGCACACGTTGATCACGGAAAAACCACTTTAGTTGATGGGTTGTTAAAGCAATCGGGGACTTTTGCAAGCCACGAACAAATTGATGAGCGTGTAATGGATAGCAATGATATAGAAAAAGAGAGAGGAATTACTATTCTTTCAAAAAATACAGCTATCCGCTATAAAAATACAAAAATCAACATTATCGATACTCCCGGACACGCAGATTTTGGAGGTGAAGTCGAGCGAGTTTTGAAAATGGTTGATGGAGTTTTGCTTTTGGTTGATGCACAAGAAGGGGTAATGCCACAAACAAAATTTGTTGTAAAAAAGGCTTTGGCTTTAGGGATTCGCCCTATTGTTGTGGTAAATAAAATCGATAAGCCTGCCGCACAGCCTGATAGAGTGATTGATGAAGTTTTTGATTTGTTTGCTGCAATGGGTGCTAATGAAGAGCAATTGGACTTTCCTGTCGTATATGCTGCTGCACGAGATGGTTATGCAATTAAAAATTTAGAAGATGAAAAAAAAGACCTAGGACCACTTTTTGAGGCGATTTTGGAATATGTGCCATTGCCAAGTGGAAATAAAGAAAATCCTTTGCAAATTCAAATTTTCACTCTTGATTATGATAATTATGTAGGAAAAATTGGAATTGCTAGAATCTTTAATGGTAAAGTTAAAAAAGGCGAAAATGTAATGCTTGCAAAGAGCAATGGAGAAAAAATCACCGGGAAAATCACAAAACTTATTGGCTTTTATGGCTTAGCTCGCACAGAAATTGATGAAGCACAAGCGGGAGATATTGTCGCTTTGGCAGGATTCCACTCTATTAATGTAGGGGATTCTATTGTAGATCCAAACAACCCTATTCCGCTTGATCCTATGCACTTAGAAGAGCCAACAATGAGTGTAAATTTCGCAGTCAATGATTCTCCATTAGCCGGATTAGAAGGCAAACATGTAACAGCTAATAAGCTTAAAGAGCGCTTAGAAAAAGAAATGCAAACCAACATTGCTATGAAAATAGAAGAGCTTGGCGAAGGGAAGTTTAAAGTAAGCGGTAGAGGTGAATTGCAAATTACAATTTTGGCAGAAAATCTAAGAAGAGAAGATTTTGAGTTTAGCATTTCGCGTCCTGAAGTCATTGTCAAAGAGATTGATGGGCAAAAGTGCGAACCTTTTGAATCTCTAGTTATTGACACTCCACAAGATTATTCTGGAAGTGTAATAGAAAAATTAGGCAGACGCAAAGCAGAGCTAAAGGCAATGAATCCTATGGGAGAAGGTTATACAAGATTGGAATTTGAGATTCCAGCACGAGGGCTTATTGGCTATCGTAGTGAGTTTTTAACCGATACCAAAGGCGAAGGCGTGATGAATAATAGCTTTTTGGAATTCCGCCCCTTTAGTGGCAATGTAGAAACTCGCAACAATGGAGCATTAATTTCTATGGAAAATGGAGAGGCTACTCCATTTTCTTTGGGAAATATTCAAGAAAGAGGAGTATTGTTTATTCCGCCACAAACAAAGGTTTATGTAGGAATGATTATTGGGGAGCATTCAAGAGAAAATGATTTAGATGTTAATCCTATCAAAGCAAAACATCTCACAAATATGCGCGCAAGTGGCAGTGATGATGCTATTAAGCTAACTCCTCCTAGGGATTTAAATTTGGAGAGAGCATTAGAGTGGATAGAAGAAGATGAAATCTTGGAAGTTACTCCAAAAAATATTAGAATTCGCAAAAAGGTGCTTGATCCAACACAAAGAAAAAGAAAAAGCAAATAAAGGGAGGGGGTGAGAAATGCTAACAGTCATTAAAAGAGATGGGAGAATTGAGCCGCTTGATGTCACCAAAATCCAAAAATATACGCATGATTCGGTGGTAGGATTAGAGGGGGTTTCACAAAGTGAATTAGAAGTAGATGCAAAATTGCATTTTAGGGATAGAATTACCACTCAAGAGATTCAACAAACACTGATTAAAACCGCTGTGGATAAAATAGATATTGATTGTCCTAATTGGACATTTGTTGCAGCAAGATTATTTTTGTATGATTTATACCACAAAGTAAATGGATTCAACGGCTATAAAACACTAAAGGAATATTTAGAAATAGGAGAAAAAGAGAATCGTATCATTAAAGGTATGAAGGAAAAATTTAATCTTGAGAAGTTGAATTTAAAGATTGACCCAAAAAGAGATTTACAATTCACTTATTTGGGTATCAAAACGCTTTATGATCGTTATCTTCTAAAAGATAAAAAAGGCAATCCTATTGAGCTGCCTCAACATATGTTTATGGGCATTGCAATGTTTTTGGCACAAAATGAAGATGATCCAACTTATTGGGCTGAACAATTTTATGATTTGCTTTCTAAATTTGAAGTAATGGCAGCTACCCCTACCCTCTCAAATGCTAGAACCCCTCGCCATCAACTTAGCTCTTGTTATATAGGAAGCACCCCTGATAATATTGAAGGGATTTTTGATTCTTACAAAGAAATGGCACTTCTAAGCAAATATGGCGGTGGAATTGGTTGGGATTTTTCTAAGATTCGAGGTTTGGGAAGCTTCATTGATGGACACAAAAATGCAGCAGGTGGGGTTGTCCCATTTTTAAAAATCACTAATGATATTGCAATTGCTGTGGATCAATTAGGGACTAGAAAAGGTGCTATTGCTGTGTATTTAGAGCCTTGGCATAGTGATATTTTTGATTTTGTTGATATCAAAAAAAATAGCGGAGAAGAAAGACGCAGGACGCATGATTTGTTCCCTGCATTATGGATTCCTGATTTGTTTATGAAAAGAGTAGCAGAAGATGGATTGTGGAATTTATTTGATGCCCTTACTTGTGCGGATTTGACTAATCTCTATGGGGAAGCTTTTGAAAAGAGATACAAAGAATATGAAGCCGATGAATCTATCCCAAAAGAAACCATTAAGGCTAAGGATTTATGGAAAAGAATCTTGACTAATTATTTTGAAGTTGGCTCTCCCTTTTTATGTTTCAAAGATAATGCAAATAGAGCAAATCCAAATTACCATTCAGGAATCATTAGAAGCTCTAATCTTTGCACAGAAATATTCCAAAATACAGAACCCAATAAATGCTTTATTCGTGTAGAATTTGAAGATGGCACTATTCAAGATTACGAGGAATATCAAGAAGTGCTAACGGATTGTGGCATCATTAAATCTTCCAACAAAATCACTTCAACAGATAGCATTAATGGCAAAAAAGTGTTTATCTCCCAAAGAGAATCAGTGGATGGAAAAACAGCGGTTTGCAACCTAGCCTCCATTAATCTTTCTAAAATCAATACAAAAGAAGATATAGAAAGAGTGGTACCTATTGCTATTAGAATGTTGGATAATGTGATTGATTTAAATTTCTATCCCAATCGCAAAGTAAAAGTCACTAATCTTGATACACGCGCAATCGGTCTTGGTGTAATGGGAGAAGCTCAAATGCTTGCTGAAAACAAGATTGAATGGGGCAGCCAAAAACATTTAGAGAAAATTGATGAGATTATGGAGATGATAAGCTACAACGCTATTAATGCAAGTTGTAAATTAGCTCAAGAAAAGGGCGTTTATAATGATTTTGCTGGTTCTTTATGGTCTCAAGGAATCTTTCCAATTGACAAGGCAAATAATGAAGCCAAAGCCTTAGTAGATAGAGGTGGGCTTTTTGGCTTTATCTATGATTGGGATTCTTTAAGAGAAGAAGTCAAAACAAAAGGCATTCGCAATGGCTATTTAATGGCTATCGCACCTACAAGCTCTATTTCTATTCTTGTAGGGACAACACAAACTATTGAGCCAATCTACAAACGCAAATGGTTTGAAGAAAATTTGAGTGGGTTAATCCCTGTTGTCGCCCCAAATTTGAGTTTGGAGAACTGGAATTATTACACTTCTGCTTACGAAATCGATCAAACGCTGATTATCAAAGCAGCTGCCATTCGCCAAAAATGGATTGATCAAGGGCAAAGCACGAATATTTTTATCTCGCTAGATAAAGCAAGCGGAAAATATCTCAATGATATTTATAGTTTAGCTTGGAGATTAGGGCTTAAATCCACTTATTATTTGCGTTCTCAAAGCGTAGAGGCAGAAAACTCTACAATGGATAGAAGTATAGAATGCGAGGGTTGCCAATAAGTGAATAAGGCTTATTTGATTGATACTTCAATTATTTTAGATGATGTAGAGAATCTTTATTTTCTGCATCAAAATGGTGAAAATCACATTTTTATTTGTGATGTTACCCTAAGTGAGCTAGACAAAAAGAAAGATTTGAACAATCAAACTGGTTTTTTTGCAAGAGAATTTTTCCGCAATATTTTAAGCGATGAATCAAATCTCTCTGAATTTCCTCCCAAAAATAGCGACAAAATTCATCAAATTTATTTTCTATCCCACAATGTTAAAATACCCTTGCAAATTATCCATCGCCCAAAATATCAAACCCATTCTTTAGATTACGGGCTAAATGATGCAAGAATATTAGAAGTAGCTAAGGATTACAATCTTATTTTGCTGACTAATGATATTTCTTTAAAAGTTTATGCTATTTCAAATAGCCTTATTTCTCAATCTCTTATGCGTGACAAAATAGATAACCCTCAAGATATTAATTTTTTGCACCATTTTAAAGCACACAAGAATCATATCAAGGATTCCATAGAAGCTAATAGCGATTTTATCGCCCTCAAAAATTGGAGTTTGCTTGAAATTACCGAACAAGATAACACTGAAAATTCGCTTTATGAAACGGGTAAAAGGCATTATGGAGTGAAATTAAATAATGAATTTGTGGAGCTTAACTTTGATTTGATTGCCGAAGATAAGCTTTATATCAATCCGATTAATTTAGAACAAAAATTCCTTTATTCTATTTTAACTCATCCTAAAAACAAAATTACCATTTGCAGCGGTGCTACAGGTAGTGGCAAGACATTGATAGCATTGCAAGCGGGATTGCATTTGTTGAAAAAAGGCGAGGTTAATGGCATTGTTTATATGCGTAACACCATAACAGCAAATGACAAAGAAGCAGAACTTGGATTCCGCAAAGGCGATGAAAGTCAAAAGCTAAATTATTTTATGTATCCGCTTTTTAGTGCAATTAATTTTATGATTACCAAAATGCAAAAAGAATCTTTGGCAAAAAGAATCGAATATAGAGGCGAAGCTAATAGCATTTTCAACAAAGAAGCAACAGAATATTTTATCCAAAAACACAATATCGAAGTCATGGATATTGCCCATTTAAGAGGCACAAGCATTGCAAAAAAGTTTGTAATTTTTGATGAAGCACAAAATGCCTCTAACGCCACTATTAAATTAGTTGGCACAAGGATGGGAGAAGATTCTAAAATTGTCTTTTTGGGCGATCCTGCACAAATTGACCACCCTTATTTAAGCAAATATCGCAATGGATTAGTCACACTACTCAACAAAGCCAAAAATGAAGATTTTTTAGCAGGGATTACCCTCAAACAAACAATTAGAAGTGAAATAGCTGCTTGGTTTGAAGATAATCTTTAAGTGCGGGTTATTTTTTCTTTTGTGATAACTTTTAATTTTGTCGTTAAATCCTCTAGTATCAAAACAGAATCCAAAGGAATTTCATCAAGTGTTTTAATAGGCTTATTTTGAAAACTTGCATAAACATAGCCTTTTTTTTGATTATTTTGCGGATTTTTGACTTCTAGTTTTGCTTTTAAGAGCGAGAGTTCATTAAGCTTTTTGTGTAGAATCTTTAGCATTTTTTGCTCCAAAAGTGAAGGCAATGATTCTAAAAGATAGTTGTATTTTATCCACTTTGAGGAAAAATTTTGAGTAAGAAGTTTGTAGCATAATGAAAGTTGCTGTTTGTAGTTTTCTAATTTCGTAAAAAATGAATTTTTCTGTAATAAAATCTCCAAATGTTCTAATTTTTTGTGCTTTTGGTATAAAATCATTTGGATTTTGTTATCAAGATTTTTTTGCAATAAATCAAGATTCATCAGCCATTCTAATTTATCTGGAAGCAACATTTCCATAGCAGCACTTGGTGTTGGAACGCGTAAATCAGCGACAAAATCACTCAAAACAAAATCTGGCTCATGCCCAATAGCTGAAATAATTGGAGTTTTGGCTTGATAAATTGCTTCAATCACCAACGGCTCATTAAAAGCCCATAAATCTTCTAAGCTTCCGCCCCCTCTCGCAATCACAATGCAATCAAAGCCCAAAGAATCTGCATATTGGATATTTCTAGCAATATTTTCCTTTGCTCCCTCCCCTTGCACCAAAGTATCCATCAGTGTAAATTCTATGAGATTCCACCGCCTTTTTGCAATCCTTAACATATCTTGCAAAACCGCTCCACTTTTGGAAGTAATTAATGCGATTTTGTAGGGGAATCTTGGGATAGGTTTTTTATTATTAAAATACCCCTTTGCTTCATAGTCTTTTTTGAGTTGCTCAAAAGCAAGAGTTAGCTCCCCAATACCGCTAGGAATAGCACTCAAACAATTAAGCTGGTATTCTCCTCGTGGAGTATAAAGCGTAATGCCTCCACTCAGTGTTAAATCCATACCATCTTCAATTTTGAATTTGAGATTCCTTGCATTGCCCCTAAACATTACGCATTTAAGTGCAGAATCTTTATCTTTGATAGAAAAATAAATATGTCCGCTTGAATGATAGGTGCAATTGCTCACTTCCCCACATACACTAACTTGCAAAAAAGTCGCCTCTAGCAAACTTTTAATTTGCAAGTTCAATTCACTAACACTAAGGGTTTGCATTATTCTACAAGCATAATCGCAAGATTAGCACTAATTTGCTGCCCTTCTCTTGCATAAATCTCTTTTACCTCACCACCTTTTGTGGCTAAAACTTGATTTTCCATTTTCATAGCTTCCACAATCGCTACAACATCGCCTTCTTTGATATTATCTCCAACTTTCACTTTTAGCTTTGTTAGATTTCCGGGCATTGGCGAGATAATGTGTCCGGGCAAACTTGCTTGTGGCAGTGAATCTCCATTTTTTATGCTCTCTTTTTTTGTGTTATCTTCATTAGAAACTACAAATACCTCTCTTAAATCCCCATTGATACGCACAAAGAATGGTCGTATTTCCTCATCTTTTGCGCCACTTCCCTCTACTTTGATATGATAACTCTCCCCATGAAGATTAATCATAAAATCTTTTGGCATAGGTCTATGATCATCTTCAAAAGTCGTCAATGCCTCGGGAGTTAGACGATTTTCATTGCGTTCTATCAAAAAAGTTTTTGCAATACTTCCAAAAATAGCATAAGAAATTATATCGGTTGGGCTTTTGGCAAAATCTCTGGATTCTTCAATCACCTTTTGTAACTCGGGTTGCAATTTATCTGCAGGACGCTCTGTGATGATTTCCTCACCTTCTGTTTGAATTTTTTGTATCAATTCCTTTGCAATTGGCGCTGGAGTCTTACCATAGTATCCTTTAATGAGATTTTTGGATTCTGTGGTAAGCGTCTTGTATCTTGTTTGAGTGAGGATATTCAAAACCGCTTGTGTCCCAACAATCTGACTAGATGGCGTTACAAGCGGAGGATAACCAAAATCTTTTCTTACATTTGGAATCTCGGCTAATACTTCATCCATTTTATCCAAAGCATTTTGCTCTCTAAGCTGATTTGCCATATTAGAAATCATACCTCCAGGGATTTGATTAACTAATACACGCGTGTCAATTTGATTATAAGAGGATTCAAATTTTTTATATTTTTTGCGATTGCGTTTTAGAATCTCTGCTGCTTTTTCCATCAATGATAAATCAAGTTTGCTATCCCATTGTGTATCTTTTAGCGTCGCTACCATAGATTGCGTGCAAGGATGGCTTGTCCCTTCTGCTAATGCAGAATTTGCCAAATCAATAATGTCAATCCCTGCTTCAATGGCTTTGAGATGAGAACCAAAAGCAAATCCAGCAGTAGAGTGAGTGTGTAATGCCAAAGGAAGTCCGATTTCTGCTTTCAATGCCTTTGTAAGTTCATAGGCTGCATTTGGAGTAATTAGTCCCGCCATATCTTTGATTGCCAAAGAATCACAACCTCGTTTTGCCAACTCTTTCCCATATTCTACAAAACTTTTTATTGTATGCACCGGAGAAGTCGTATAGCAGATTGCGCCTTGTGCGTGTTTATTGTGTTTTTTAACTTCCTCTATGGAAACTTCAAGATTTCTTATATCATTTAATGCATCAAAAATTCTGAAAATATCAACGCCATTTTGCGCACTTAATTTGATAAATTCTCTCACAATATCATCAGCATAATGGCGATAACCAATCAAATTTTGCCCCCTTAGAAGCATTTGTATAGGGGTTTTTTTGAAAATTTCTTTAAAAATTGCTAATCTCTCAAAAGGATCCTCTTTGAGATAACGCAAACAAGTATCATAAGTTGCCCCACCCCATACTTCTACGCTATAAAAACCAATTTGCTCAAAGATTCTTGCTGCCTCTATCATATCTTCTGTTCGCATTCTTGTTGCAAGCAAAGATTGATGTCCATCTCTTAGGCTATTTTCCGTGATTTTTATCATCTAAATCGCTCCCAAAATTTAAAGTCAAAAATTAAAATTTCATAGATTATATAGATTCTTTCTTTGCATCTAGCTTAGTGAAGGATACAGCAAGGCAAAGCCCAAGATAAAAAGGCTAATTTGTAACTTCTAGGCTTTGTTTTCTTTGATTTGGAGGTGTTTAAACAATTGCTTAAATTTTTGTAAATTCTTAAATGCTGCTGAATTGCCGCATTATTCTACCTGTGGCAATTCCAAACCACAACCGACTTAAGTTAGCCTGCAATCTCAATTTTGGGTTGGTAGGAAGTTTGGTTTTGGGTGTAAATTTGCAAGGCATATTGTCTCTTAGAATCTTCAAAAAAAGGTTTTTCTTGCTCTTGCCTTTTTTGTTCTTCTTCTTTTAAATTCTCTTCATTTTCTTGTATTTTTTCTTGAGATTGCTCCACTCTAGCTTGAGATTCCATTTGCATCGCACTTGCGGCGACTTTATAATCTTGTGGGCTAGGATCTGCTGGAGCCATTGCAGCTGCGACGATTTGTCTTGCATTTTGGATAGTTTCTTCTGGAGTTTTGCCCTTTTTCATAGAAATAGGCACTTCACCAGAAACAGCATACATCTTGCCATCAGGTCCTCTTGTGTATCCATAGCTTGCCCCACCGCTAACTACTCCACCACCTGCTGCTATATGTGCAGCTTCGTGAGCTTTGACATTTCTATCAATGCGTTCTAATTCTCTTACATATTGGACTTCATCAGGTTCAAGCTCTTTGCCATTGACCATTTGAGTGTTGCGTTTTTCTTCTGTTGTTTCCTTTGTAGAATCTTCTTGGGATTCTTGAGTGCTACTCCATTCTTTGGCATTTTGACTGGATTGAGTTTTTGTATTCCAAAGATCAGAATTTGCGAATTGATAAAAACTTGTGTTTTTAATTTGCATATTCCCCTCCTTTATATAGATTCTAGCACAATTTCCCTTGCCCTTTGCAATGCTTCTTTTATTTTTTGTGTATCTTTTCCGCCGGCAGTAGCAAAGTCATCTCTACCTCCTCCATTTCCACCCATTACTTGTGCGACTTCCTTTACCCAGCTTCCAGCTTTTATTGTTGTATTTTTGACTCCTGCAACAATTTTGCCTTGAGTATCAATCAGTAAAATCGCCACTTTTTCATATTTATTTTTTGCGTTATCTACAAGAGTTTTCATTTCTACATCATCAACACTTTGAATAATCACACAAACGCCATTAATATCTTCTATTTGCAAATTTTGCGTTGTTGCTTTTGTGGTGCTTTGAGATTTTAGGGATTTGATTTGCTCTTTTTGCTTTTTGATTCCCTCTAACAAATCTTGTACTTTTAATTCTTCTTTGGCTTTTGCAATTTCTACTAATGCTTTTTTACCATATTCGTATGCTGCTTTTCCGCATACCGCTTCAATCCTCCTTACACCACTGCTTACTCCACTTTCTTTGATGATATAAAAACTTCCAATATTTGCGGTATTTTCGACATGGATTCCGCCACACAATTCAATAGAATCCCCAAAAGTAATTACCCTGACATTTTTCCCATATTTTTCGCCAAAAAGCGCCATAGCACCTTTTGCTTTTGCAGAATCAATATCCATTGTTTCGCAAATTTGAGGATTTGAAAGACAAATTTTTTCATTTACCAAAATTTCAATTTTTTCTATCTCCTCATAACTTAAAGCTTTTGGATGAGAAAAATCAAACCGCAAACGATTAGATTCTACCAAACTCCCAGCTTGTGCGATATGCTCTCCCAAAACCTCCCGCAAAGCTTTGTGCAGCAAATGTGTAGCACTATGGTGTTTAGCTATTTCTAGCCGCTCTTGGCTTACTTGTGCTACAACCTCTTGCCCTACCACAAGAGATTCTAAAGCTTTGATTTGTGAAATATTTAATCCAAAATACTTTCTTGTATCTATGACTTCTGCAAGCACTTTGGAGTTAGAATCCAAAATCACTCCTTTATCTCCAATAGGACCTCCTGATTGCGGATAAAATGGAGTTTTATCTAGCATTACATAGCCTTCGCCTTGTAATTTGGCAACTTCCTTGAAATTTTCATCAAGCAAAGCTGAAATTTTGCCCTTAAATTGCATTGTGGTATAACCCACAAACTCATTTTCTCCAAACTTAGATAGTAAGGTTTTAAAATCCCCTTCTTTGATATTATCACCGCTGCCTTTCCAATTTGCTTTTGCTTGCTCTTTTTGTTTTTGCATACACACTTCAAAACTATCCATATCTACGCCAAAACCATTTTCTCTAAGCATATCTTGCGTCAAATCAAGTGGGAATCCATAAGTATCATACAGCCTAAATGCCACTTCTCCACTAAAAAGCTGATTTGGCTTTTCTTTTTTTAGATTTTCTAATTCTTTATTAAAAAGATTCATACCATTTTCAATGGTTTCAAAGAATCTCTCTTCTTCTGCTTTACACTGCATTTTGATAGCTTCTTGCTTTTCTCTCAAATAACGATAGTGATTGCCCATATTTTCACATACACTATCTATTACCTCATAAACAAAAGGTTTCCGCATTCCTAGCAAATATCCATGTCTAATGGCACGGCGTAAGATTCTTCTTAGCACATAGCCCCTGCCCTCTTTATCAAAATTCACGCCCTGTGCAAGCAAAAATGCCACAGCCCTCGCATGGTCTGCAATCACCCTAAAACTCGCTCCACTTTCATAAATATATTTTTGCCCCACAATTTGTTCTACTTTGGCAATCAAAGGCATAAAAAGCGAAGAATCAAAATTGCTTTTTTTGCCCTCTAAAAGCGCCATTACCCTCTCTAGCCCCATTCCTGTATCAATGCTTGGTTTAGGAAGTGGTTTGAGATTCCCAGAAATATCCCTTTCATACTGCATAAAAACAAGATTCCAAATCTCTAAAAATCTATCTCCATCGCCCCCAAAATAATCTTCTGGACCATTGAAATTTTCTTCCCCTTGATCTACAAAAATTTCACTACAAGGACCACAAGGACCGGTATCCCCCATTTGCCAAAAATTATCTTTATCACCCATTCTCTTAATGCGACTAGGATCAATGTGTTTTGTCCATAATTCAAAAGCTTCATCATCATTTTCATGGACTGTTACATAAAGCACTTCTTTGCTAAACCCCAAAACTTCTGTAACAAATTCCCACGCATAAGCAATTGCATCTTTTTTGAAATATGCACCAAAGCTAAAATTCCCAAGCATTTCAAAAAGTGTATGATGCCTTGAAGTGTATCCTACATTTTCCAAATCGTTGTGCTTGCCACCCGCACGAATACAAAGCTGCGCACTTGTTGCAATATTTGGGCTTGGAATAGGAATCTTGCCTGTAAAAATATCCTTAAATTGCACCATTCCAGCATTAGTAAAAAGCAAACTAGGATCATCTGGCACTAATGGCATAGATTCATAAACTTTATGCCCCTTACTCTCAAAAAATTCCAAAAATAAAGCTCGAACATCTTTTTTCATTAAAACCCTTAAAACATACAAATAAATTATAATATTCTACTTTTTTTGTATTAAAATCTTTCTTTAATTCTCAATATTTGCAATAAATCACATAAAGAAATATTAGTTTTTCAATGCAAAATTTTGCAACAAATACAAAAATACTTGACTAAGTGATTCTACTTCACTGATTTTGACTTTCTCATTGATAGAATGGATACTATCGTTGCAAACTCCACATTCTACAACATTTACTCCATATTCTGCAAAATATCTTGCATCACTTGTCCCACCACTTGTGCTTAAAATCGGGGTAAAACCTGTATTTTTTTGCAAAGATTCAACAAGTTTTTGAACAATAAAATTTTGAGTGTTTGTCAAAAATGGTTTAGAACTTTGTCTAAGCTCCAAAGAATGTGGAATCTCTTTTAAAATACTTTCTAAATAGCTCTGCAAATCCTCCAAGCTTGTTTGTGTTGAATTGCGAATATTAAACATAATCCTTAAATCATTAGGGGTAACATTGACAACTTCCATTCCTCCACGAATATCAGTTATAACAATCTTGCTTGGCTCAAAATCTTCATTTCCATTATCCATATTAAAACCAGCAATCTTTGAAAGCAAAGGCGCAATTAATTCCACAGGATTGATACATTTGCTTGGATATGCTACATGCCCTTGTTTCCCAAAAATAGTAAGTTTTCCATTGATAGAACCTCGTCTGCCAATTTTAATCATATCGCCAAATCTCTCCGCACTTGTAGGCTCTGCAACAATAGCAAATTCAGGAAGCAAATTGATTTTATCTAATTCTTCTAAAACATATTTTGTGCCATAAATTGCCTCGCCTTCCTCATCGCTTGTTAGCAAGATAGAAAGAATCCCATCAAAAGCATTTTGGGAGCTAGATTGTTTTTCAAATTCCATCACCGCACAAAGAAATGCAGCCACTCCACCTTTCATATCTTGAGTGCCTCTCCCATAGAGATATTCCCCCTTTTGCGTTGGAGTAAATGGATCACTCTCCCACCCTTCTCCCGGCGGTACTACATCAATATGTCCTGCAAAACATAAATGTGTTTTAGTCAAATCTTTGTCCCCAAATTCTTTATATAAAAAGAGATTCTTGATTCCCTCTTTTTCAAATTCCAAAACTTTAAAATTTGGCAACAATTTTTGGATATAATCATAAATCCCACATTCTTTAGGCGTGATAGTTGGATAACTTATCAGTTTTTTCAAAATCTCTATTGATTGCATATTTTCCCCATAAATAAAGCTTAAAGCACACAATTATACCAAAATTAACCCTTTGCTATTAATTACACATAATAAAAGCTATAATATCCTATACTTTATGCAAGTTAAATCCATAAATATTTATAAAGTTAATCTTGCAAAATTAATTTTAGATGCACACAAAGGCTCTCTTCTAATCCAAATTCAATTATTTTTTGGCTTTAAATTATGCTTTTTAAGAGCTTTCATCTATCTTTCTACCTAAAAAATCACAAAAATTTGATATAATTTTAGATAATTCCAAAACAAAATATTATTTTATATCTTAAAGAAACAATTTTATACCAAAGAAATAAAAATCTAAATGGCTTATTTTATCTTTATTGTAACTATGTTTTGCATTTATGTGCGTCCATTTGGGCTACCACTTTGGATTTTTAGCACACTTGGGGCAGCTTATACTTATATTTTTGGTGCGGTAAATTTGGATAATATATTACTTGTATGGGATATTACTAAGCCAAGCACGCTTGCACTCATTGGGCTTATCCTGCTTAGCCTCTCCTTTGAAAAGCTTGGATTTTTCACACACCTTGCTTCACTCATCACGCCCCGCACACACCCCATTAGCACTTGGAAGTTTTTTGTGTTTCTTGTGGTGTTGGGAAGTGTGGTGAGTGTGGTTTTTGCTAATGATGGGGCAATTTTGGTGCTAACCCCACTTGTGCTAGCTCTTTTTGGTAAGAATCTTATAGCGCATAATCTCACTTCCACCCAAACCCCCACCCCTCATAATGCCCAACTTCACACTCCAAAACAAAACCTCACACAACCCCCCTTAGATTCCCCCACACACTCTCACTTATCTTCAATGCCCAAATTCTCCCTCTCGCCACTCATAGTATTTTTGCTCCTTGTGAGTTTTGTAAGCGATTTCGCTTCCAATGCCCTTGTGATTTCTAACCTCACTAATATCATCACTGCACAAATGTTTAGTATGGATTTTACTTATTTTGCATTGATGATGGTATTACCTCAAGCCTTTGGTTTGCTTGCCTTTGTGGGTATCACATGGCTGTGTTTTAGGAAATTTCTCCCACGCACGCTACACTTTAGCCCACAATCCACAACTACCCACAATCCTAAACCCCCCTCCAAAACGACACTAGCTCTATGCTATACCCTTATTATTTTTCTTTTAATGAGCATAGCTATCGGGCAAAAATTTGACGTGCCTTTGTATGTTGTTTTGTTTTTTACAAGTGCGATAGCTCTATGCTATGGAGCAACTTTCAGCCTTATTAAGATCTCTACTTTGCTCAAAGAAACGCCCATTTCGGTCATAATTTTTAGCTTTGGGCTATTTGTAGTGGTTTTTGGTGTGAAAAATGCAGGATTTATAGAATCTATGCGTGCTATTTTTGGGAGCATAGAATCCGCACCGCTGTTTGTGCAGATTTTTAGCATTGGGCTGTTTTCAAGTCTGGGTTCTAGCATAGCAAACAACCTTCCTATGGTGCTTTTGGGTAATCTCACTTTGCAATCTTTTGAGCTAGATTCACTGCACCAAACCACCCTTGCCCTTGCCCATTTGCTTGGTTGCAATATCGGCTCAAAACTCACACCCATAGGCTCGCTTGCCACTCTACTCTTTCTACTAAAGCTTAAAATCTCTGGTGTGCAAATCTCACTACTAGCCTACCTAAGCTTTGCTTGTATCATTACGCTTTGTGTGCTGTGTGCTGCACTTTTTGGATTATGGGTGAGTGTGACACTCTTTGCTTAAATTTTATAATTTAGCAAGATACAAAATGATATACTCATAATTTTAGATTTATTTTAAGGAATTATATTTGAATCCCTACAATGCTCTAGCATGGCTGAATTTCTTTATCGCTGATGTGCATGATGGCTTAGGTCCCTACCTTGGCGTATTTTTAAAAGAGCATCATTTTTTAGAGGGGCAAATCGGACTAATTAGCACGATAACTTCGCTCTGTGCCTTAGCTTTTGGTATCCCACTTGGAATCTTAGTCGATAAAACCTGCTACAAACGCACTCTTATTGCTTTTTGTATTATTGCTATTACCCTTAGCACACTTGCAAACTACTTCTACCCTTATTTTGTCTTTACACTTCTGGCACAACTTAGTATAGCATTATGTGCAGTATTTCTAGCTCCAGCCTTTGCTGCACTCACACTTGGTATTGTTGGACAAAAGTCATATGCTAAGCAAGTAAGTCTCAATGAAGCTTATAAGCATGGTGGTACTGCCTTTAGTGCTTTTCTAAGCTTTGGGTGTGCATTGTATTGGGGTATTGCTTCTATTTTTGTTATAACTGTTTTAATGGGAATATTCTCATTGCTTTGTCTTGCATTACTAAGAAATACTCCTATTAACCACACTATCGCAAGAGGAGATTCTACACACGACATTGTAGATTCTATGCACAACCCCATAGAATCTACTCCACATAGCTTAATACAACCTACCCTGTCACGCCCCACAAAATCTACATTGCAAAAATATATAGATTCTGACCTCACAAACACTAACCCTACAAAACAAATAATTTCACCCAATACAACAAAATCTATCCTACAAAAGCCTATACTACACGCACTTTCTTTCAAAGAAGTTTTTACTCATACACACATTATAGCCCTAAGCCTAGCAATGTTTTGTTTTCATCTAAGTAATGCCTCTATGCTTCCTTTACTGAGCCAAAGAGCACATACACTAGGCATTGACACAAGCGGAGCATATGCGGCAGCCACTATCATCATCGCACAAAGCACAATGATTTTAGTCGCCCTCATATGTGGTAAGATTCTAAACCCATCTACATTCAAAAACAATGCAGGACATACACAAGATTCTATAACTTTGAAAGTAAGTTTTATGCTTATGGCAATTTCTCTTTTTGAACTTTGTGTGCGAGGACTTGTAGCGGCAAACTTTGAAAACATTACTGGTATGATTATCACACAAATTTTAGATGGTATAGGAGCAGGGATTACAGGTGTGATTGTGCCTATTTTGGTAGCGATTATTTTACGTGGGAGTGGGCATATCAACGCTGGACTTGCCTTTGTGATGACCTGTGGAGGCATTGGTGGGGCATTAAGTGGGAGTTTTGGAGGGTTTATCGCACAATATTTTGGGTATTTTTATGCGTATATGTGTTTAGGTAGCGTGGCATTTATAGGATTAGTAGTGTGGATTATATCTATAAAGATTTTTAGAACTCAGTGTGCTTAACATTAAAGTTTAGCCTATCTTTTAGATAATATTAGTTATAATTGCAAATCTTAAATTAAACCATATAAAAAGTGAGAATCTATGAATCAAGTCCAAATTTTAGTCCTAGACTTTGGGAGTCAATACACACAGCTTATCGCTAGGCGACTGCGTGAATTTGGCGTTTATACTGAAATCGTGCCGTATTTTGAAAAAATAGAATCAATAAAAGCAAAAAATCCTAAGGGAATAATATTAAGCGGAGGTCCTGCTTCTGTGTATGAAAAGGATTCTTATAAGCCAGATTCTAAGATCTTTGATTTAAAAGTCCCAGTGCTTGGAATCTGCTATGGTATGCAATATATCGCTTATCACTTTGGCGGTAAGGTAATAAGAGCAAAAGAGCAGGAATTTGGCAAAGCGAGGTTAGAAATTTTAGCCAAAGATTCAACGCCCTTATTTGCCAATGTCAAGCAAGATTCTATCGTGTGGATGAGCCACGCTGATAAAGTCGAGCAAATACCGTCTGGCTTTAACGAGTTGGCAAAGTCTGGCAACACGCATTATTGCGTTATGGCTGATTTTAATCGCCAAATTTATGCCTTGCAGTTTCACCCAGAAGTCGTGCATAGCGAGTGCGGCGGAGAAATCTTAAAAAATTTTGCAGTGACAATCTGCCACGCTAGTACTGATTGGAATATGAAAAATTTCATCGCCTATGAGATAGAAAAGATTCGCAAAATCACAGGACTAGAATCTATAAATTCACAAGAGGGGTGATTTTGAGAGATTCTAAAAATACAAAATCTGCAGATTCTAAAAATTCGCAGGCAGCAGGAATTTGCGGAGATTGTGAAAGTGGCAACCCTAGTGGGCGAAGTATTTTAGATGAGAAATCGGGGTTTTTTCGTTCCGCTTCGCTTCACATCACTGTAAGCAGAAACAAGGCGAGGCAAGGGAATTTATTAGACATAAATGACCAAAGCCAAATCAAAGCAATCCACGATTTATCGTTAAAAGACAAGCCCTTCACCAAAAAGCCAACGCCTATGCAACGATGTGATTGGATCTATCAAGGCTATAAGACTTCTGATGCCGCCACCCAAAAACTCTATCAAGACTACCATGATTTTGAATGGGGAATCCCACAGCATGATGAAAAGCGACTTTTTGAACAGCTCGTGCTAGAGGGTATGCAAGCAGGGCTTTCTTGGATTACGATATTAAAGAAGCGAGAGGCTTTGAGGGCGGCATTTGATGATTTTGACCCTGCAAAAGTAGCAGGGTATGATGAGGCAAAGATAGAGGAGCTTATGACAAATGCTAAGATTATCCGAAATCGTGCCAAGATAGAATCTGCTATTAATAATGCCAAGCGGTTTTTGGAAGTGCAAGAGGAGTTTGGGAGCTTTGATAGGTTTATTTGGAGCTATGTGGGAGGCAAGCCTATCATCAATGCGTTTGAAAGCTTGAGTGAGATTCCCACCCGCACACCTCTGTCAGATAAAGTAGCCAAAGATTTAAAAAAGCGAGGTTTTAGCTTTGTGGGAAGTGTGGGAATGTATGCGTATATGCAATCTATCGGGCTTGTGTGCGATCACTTGGTAACTTGTGTGTTTCATAGAGAGAATACCCAACGCAATACTTCCAAAAAAGATGAGCGAATCACGCAAAATAGTACAAAGACTCCCTATATCTTGGAGACTAACCGCTTGAAGTTGCGAGAATATACCCTAGAGGATTTACCTGCCTTGCATACGATTCTAAGCGATAAAGAGACAATGTATGCGTGGGGGCACGGCTTTAGCATTGATGAAAGTAGAGAGTGGCTAGAAAAACAGCTACGAAGCTACGAGAAAAACGGCTTTGGATTTTGGGCGGTAGCGGATAAGGAAAGCGAGCAAATCATCGGTAACGCAGGGCTTAAAAAAGAAAGCATAAGCCTTGTAAATGCAGAAAAAAGAGAGATTGTCGAGCTAGGCTATATCTTGGCAAAAGAGTTTTGGAAACAAGGACTAGGCACAGAGATAGCCCTTGCAGTAAGAGACTATGCCTTTAGAAATTTAGGCTTAAGCAAGGTGTATTGCCTAGTCAAAACAGATAATATAGCCTCTATAAAAGTTGCTAAAAAGCTTGGGGGAGAGCTTTTGGGTGAGCATATCAAAATTTATCAAGGCAGGGAGTTGCCACACTATGTTTTTGAATACAAAAGGTGTTTAAGCGCAGAAAAGCAGAAAGCTAGGTAGTGCAAAATACAAAGGAGTAAGGAAATGAGAAAGCGAGATTTTATACAAAAATTTAGAAATTTTTATGCATTGCAAAAATTTGCATTGACTAAACACTAAAAGGATTAAAAAATGCAAGAAAAACAAAAGATAGATTCTAAAAACACAAAATTGACAAATGATTCACGGGCGGAAGGAGTAGAAGCGCGGGCGGCTAATGGGCGGCAGTATCTTGGAGATAAAATCGGGGCTTTGCAAAGTGAGGCGAGGGAGTTACCTCAAGCGGTAATGACCGAAGCCGAACTGAAGCAATCGCCGATTTTAGCCCAAGAGACAACGCCACAAAAAAAGCCAACGCCCTCTAAAGTATTGTGTGCCGTGAGTGGCGGGGTGGATTCTAGTGTCGTGGCGACTTTACTTTACCGAGCTATTGGAGAGAATGTAATCCCTATCTTTGTGGATACTGGCTTACTTCGCAAGGGTGAAAGAGAAGCGGTTGAAAAAATGTTTAAAGAAAATCTCAAAGTGCCTTTGATTACAGTGGATGCAAGTGAGGAATTTTTAGGGCTTTTAAAGGGCGTGAAAGAGCCAGAAAAGAAGCGTAAAATCATCGGCGAAACCTTTATCAAGGTTTTTGAAAGGGAGGCAAAAAAGCATAACAAAAATGGAGAGATAAAATTCCTAGCACAAGGCACACTGTATCCTGATGTGATAGAATCTGTAAGTGTTAAGGGACCTTCTAAGACGATAAAGTCTCATCACAATGTCGGCGGTTTGCCTGAATGGATGAAATTTGAGCTAATCGAGCCTTTGCGTGAGCTTTTTAAAGATGAGGTAAGGGCTTTAGGCAGGGAGCTTGGTATGCCTGAATCTATGCTGATGCGACACCCTTTTCCAGGACCCGGACTTGCCATACGCATAATGGGTGAGGTTACGCGTGAGGATTTGGATTTACTGCGAGAGGCGGATTCTATTTTCATCGAGGAGCTGCATAAATGGGGGCTATATGATAAGGTTTGGCAAGCCTTTTGTGTGCTTTTAAATGTAAGGAGCGTTGGCGTAATGGGTGATAACCGCACCTATGATAATACGATATGTGTGCGAGCGGTGGAGGCAATCGATGGAATGACAGCGAGTTTTTCGCATCTACCACACGAGTTTTTAGAAACTGTTAGCAACCGCATAATAAACGAGGTTGTGGGCATAAATAGAGTGGTGTATGATATAACTTCTAAACCACCTGGAACAATTGAGTGGGAGTAAGGAATGGACAATAAAACTACACAATTAATATGTTCTCTAGCAACTTGGAGAAGTTTAAGAAAGCAAAATAAAACACAAAATGATGTCCTTGAAATCTTTTGCAAAAATATTCTTAATGAATCTTTTTTACATATTCCTTTTGACTCTAAAGATCTTGCACAAAAACTAAAGGAAAATTATGGATTTGAAATATTGACTTCCAGAATAGAGGAAGTATTATCTACAAACCTTAAGTCTTTTATAAAAGAAAACAAGCAAATACACAAATATGAGTGCATCAAGCCTTTAGAGGCAAATAAGCAAGTTTTAGAAGAAATACAAAAATATAAAAAAGAATATGAGTGTTTTTGTGAAGAGCTTAAATCTTTTATACAAAATAAAGATGAAACATATCAAGAATATGAAATACTGCAATCATTTAATATGTTTTTAATAAATGAGAAATATGAAAGCCAAAACTTTAATAATGGAAAGCTTTTATCTTATTTTGCTGAATTTTTATTGCAAAGTAGAAGCAAATATAATGAATTATTAAGAACTATCAAAGAAGGAGCAATCTTAATTGAGGGTTTAAAGTATGAGATAAAAAATACAAAACACAAAAATAAAATCACTTTCTTTTTAGATACCGAAATACTTTTTCATGCGATGAATTATAACGGAGAGTTTTATAAACAAAGATTTGATGATTTTTATAGTCTAGTTTGCAAATATGACTCTGATAGATTGCTCATAGATCTTGTGTATAATGAATTTGTAAAAGCAGAGATTAAAGACTTTTTTGCAGCTGCTGCCAACATTAAAGAAAAAGGTATTATAAGCACTCGCCCAAATGTAGCTATGCAATATCTTTTGGATAATTTTAATGATAGAACAGCACTAGAAAGTGAAGAAACAAGATTTTTCCATAGACTAAAAAAAGACTTTAAGATTAATAAAGATAAGTTTCAATATGAGGAATTATTGAGAAATAATCAAGACTTTAATATAGAGGATAAAAAAATATTGGAGAAAATTGCACAAGATGAAAAATTTAAAAACTTGAAAAACGAGAGCATTAAAGAAAAGATTGAGATGAGTATTAAAATGTTAAGCTATATTAGCATGACGAGAAAGGGTTCTCCAAAAGCATTTTTTGATTCAAAGGCTATGCTAATTAGCGACACCAATTTAACAAATTATATTGCTTGGAATAAGGATATTATGGAGGATAAAACCATACCGCTTTCCAATAGTCTTAATTTTGTCACTAATCGGTTATGGGAATTTGTAGAAACATCTTTTGGGGAAAGTATAGAAGTTTCAACTCAAGCACCTCTTTTTTATATTCAGATAGCACTCAAGGAGATATTAGGAAATACGCTAAGTGAGCAGTATGAAAAAGCAAGAGAGGATTTTAAAAAAGATAATGACAAAATGCGTTTTGAGCAGGAAATCATTGATATTCAAGGTAAGGGAAAACTTGATGTTAGTAAAATTGAAGATGTGGAAACTATTGGGGCAATATTAGACAACGATAGCATTAGAGAAATAAAAAAGTTGCACGAATTGAGCAATGAGAAAGCCAAAAGAGAAGGTATTGAAATTGGTAGAAAACAGGGTCTAGCAGAAGCAGAAAGAAATTTTAAACATCAGCAAAAAAAACAAAATTACCCCAAAAGATTAAAAACCTACAAAAAGAGGCATTGTAAGAAAAAGATAAAGACAAGTATGAGAAAAATTTTAAACTTTATTAAAAACAATAAAATTATCTGCTCTGTAGGTTTGGCTATACTAACTTCCATAATTGATTTTCTTACTACTGGAATAATAAAAACTTTTTTTCAAATGGGATAAATATTCTAAGTCACGATGTATTTTAAAATGAAGCCCCCGTCTTAGTTTTCATACAGAATCTGCACACAACTTTTATAAACTTCCGGATTGTTAATAATGACTACCATAAGTTCTTTTCTAGTTCTTGTAATAGCCTGAAAAAGTGTTTCTGTTGCTGAGTAGTAAGAGCGACTCCTATAACCCAATCGCCCATCATCTGTGTGATAAAAATCCTCTGTTATGGTTACTAGCACTTTATCAAATTCTTGTCCGATTGATTTATGAGAGCTTATGTTAGAATCAAAACGCACATCATCTAACTTTTCCTTATAATACATACTTGTTGTAAGATATATATGTTCATAACCTTTCTTTTCAACTAAATGTTTAATATACTCTTTTGCTTGATTTGTATCCGCCATATAGCGTAATGATATATTGTGATAATCTCCTTGATAAGAATTATCTGTTTTGATTTTTTGTAAATTAAACAATTTAGTAATAAAAGAAACGATTTCCTGATTATATCTAATTTTCTTACCTAGCTTCGTCTTATAATCTGCAATACTTTCAACATACTCAACAACTTCTTCTGCTTTATTATGAGGATTTAGTTTTTGCTTTACATCGTGAGAAAAAATGATGCATTTTTGATTTTTAGCTTTTTCTACAAATTCTTTTAATTCACTCAACCTCACCCTATGTACCTCATCAAAAATAATAATATCTATTTCGGGCTTTATATCATAATTAAAATCCTTAATTGTAGATATTTTCCAGCCATTTTCTTTGAGTGTTTCTATACCACCATTGCTAGAAGCACAATGAACAATCATAACTCCTTTTTCTTTTAAAGTTTTAGCCAAATGATAAATTAGCAAAGTCTTACCAGTTCCAGCTGAACCGGCAATAGAACATATGCTATAAGGATTACACTCTAGTTGCTTTAAGATTTCCTTTTCTATTTTTTCTTGATGACTTGTTAAAAAATATTTATTTTCAAGAAAAGACTTAGTGTTATTAAATGGCGATATAAGGTAATTTGATGGCACAAATAAATCATTTGGACAGGCAATGTCATCTTGCACTTCCTTAAGCGCCTTGACTATTTCTGCAATATCGACTTTAAGCAATTCATTATTGTCATATTGATATACACTTTTATCTTCCGCTATAAATGTAAAACAATAGATTTTTCTATCCAAAAAAGACAGATAGTAATAATTTCTTTGTAGTTGCTTTAAAATTCTTTCTTCATCAATGTTTTTAGACTTTAATTCTATATTTACAATACTTGTTTTACCTATCCTAAGTAGGTCAAATTCTTTATCGATTTGTGGTATTTTATAGTTTAGATAAAAATTTTCAACACAATGAAAATCTCTTTCTAAAGATAAAATCATATCGCACAACAAGCACAAATCCTTCTGTTCGTTGCCTTTTGTTTCTTCAAGTCCTGTGTATTTTTTTACTTCTAGATTATCATTTACAACCTCTAAATTAATGATGTTAACAATATTTAATAAATTTATCTTCTTAACCACCAGTGTGTTCCTAAAATAAA
Organism: Helicobacter pullorum; assembly: GCF_900638355.1. Lineage (GTDB taxonomy): Bacteria > Campylobacterota > Campylobacteria > Campylobacterales > Helicobacteraceae > Helicobacter_D > Helicobacter_D pullorum. The sequence goes on from NZ_LR134509.1 coordinate 887,011, forward strand.
ATTTTTATATTGTAAGCATAACATAAATCTTGAGTTTGTTTGGAGTATTGTAAATGATTTACTATAAGGGGGTATTTTATTTCAAAGTGTAGTTTTTTAAAATTGAGTGCTTAAAAAGTGCGATGAAAAGGGAATTTGTTTGTAAAAATGCTTCGATTTAAAGTTGAAAATTAAGCTTAGATTTTTTCACAAAATAGCAATTTTTGCACAAAGCGTCACAAAATCTATCACAAAATAGGTTTTTTAAAAAGCTTTTAAAAGCGTATTAAAGGGCTTTTAAAGCTATCACAAAATTTGTCACAAAATTATTAAATAATACACCGCAACACTTTCCCTACTATAATTACTTCCGCTTGACTTTCTGCTAGAGCGACTGAATAGCTTTTGTATTCTTTATTGACACTAATAATGTCCAAAATCTTTTGGGCTGGGTCCAATTGTAAAAGCTTTACCATTAGTTGTCCTGCGTAGTTTATTATATATAGCCCATCTCCCTTATAATTCCTGTTATCTTCAAACACAACCCAGCTATCAGGCATAAGCATTGGAATCATTGAATACCCTTCTACTCTTATTGCTTTTAGTTTATTGCTTGGGACAGCTTTGAAAAAGGCTTTGTCGATTGTTAAAACCTCTCCACTTTCATAACATTCTAAATCTAAAACTTCATTTCCACCACCTGCTTGTGCAGTTAGATTGAGTTTTGGGATAGTGTAATAAGAATTAGCGTTTAAGGTTTGGGGATATTTATCTATATTGGGAGACAGAATTTTATTGTTTTTCTTGAATTGGGAGACAACATTTTGTGATTGGGAGACAACATTGGGAGACACTTGGGAGACAAAATAATCGCTATCGGTTTGTAAAGCCCTAGACAACTTTTGCAATGTGCTGTTAGTGGGATTTACTTGGCTTTGTGTCTCATATTTTTTTATATTTTGTATAGAAATTCCGCTGCTTTTTGCTAATTCCTCTTGTGTTATCCCTAATGCACTTCTCGCCGCTTTTATTTTTTCTCTTAAATCCATAAAATAAACCTTGACAAGTCTATTAAAATAGACTATAATTACATTACTTTTAAGGGAATTGTATCATAAAAATACAAAAACTTAAAAGTGGTTTGGGTGGGAGGGAAGAATATCACTTTTGGAGCTTTAAAATGAAAGTTTTAAAGTGTAAAAAGGTGGTTGTAAGGCTCAAAGTTTGGAAGCTAAAAATTACTTTCAAACTCGAGCTATAAATCATCTTTTCCACTCCCTTTGTGGAGTGGTTAGATGTAATTATAGCACATTAAAAGGAATAGAAGTGTTAAAGAGGAAAAAATTTACACATATCACTGAAGCAATGGCTAGAAAGGGAATGAAGCTAAAGACTTGGGCTGATTCTAAAGGATTGAATAATACAGATTATCTAATTTTACTAGATATTTCAAAAGGCAGAGTTAAAGGCAAAAGAGGAAGAGCCAAAGAGCTTGTAGAGTTGCTAAAAAGAGATGGATTTAAGGTTGCATAATGGCTTGGATAAGTAGCAAAGAGTTTGCAAACAGATTCTCACTCAATAAAAAGAGTTTAGAAAAGGCTTGTTTTAGGGCAAATTTGAAGAATAAAAAAATTTGTTCCTTAAAGTCTATTATAATAAACTTTAGTTATAGCAGCGGTATAGGTGGATACTCTGGCAAAATCCTCCAAATTTGGGATACACCTTTGAGCGAGGCACAAGCACAAGCTATTGAAAAAGGTTATCCCTTTGAATATGTGCTTGAAATGGAAAAAGCTACAACAGAATCTACTAATATAATCAGTGAGGATTATCACACTAGCACTCTTAATAAAAGCAGCAATAAAACTACTGCAATGACTTCAGTGGAAGTTAGTGCTGTAGATTTAAAAGCAAAGAGTGAAGCACAGCAGTCAAATGCTTTAAGCCATAGTGATGAGGTAGTAAAATCTCATAAAGATACTGATATTAACAAAAAATCTACCCACAAAAAACATTCTCTCATCTCTCTAACTCCTAATCAAAAATCACAAGCCTTGAGTAGAGAGCTAATCTTGCAAGAATATGAGAGTGCCAAGCTTAATGGAATGAAAGTATCCCACTTCATCACTCTAAAAAATAGAAAAGATTCTACTCTCAAACTCACACAGGGAAAACTTTTTGATTGGGCTAGAAAATACAAAGAGCAAGGCTTAGTAGGATTAGCCGACAAAAGAGGAGTAGCAAAGATAGGAGCTAGCAAGTTACCTACTTGGGCAAAAGAAGAAGTGCTTAATCTCTATCGACAAATGGGAAGCGGATATTGCAATCGTATGCAAATTTGGAGAGAAGTGCATATGATGGCGTGCGAGCATATGACTTACGATTATAAAAAGTTTTTAAAATGCGAGATTCCACCGCTTTTCTCACTTAATTCTATGAATCTTTATTTGGATAGATACCTCAAAGAAAACTCCCTAGAACATAGTCTTATTACTTATGGGAGCGATAAAACAGATAGTTATAGAGAGCCCGCTTATGGAACAAAAAGGGAACTCTACATTGCACCTAATGAGTTATGGCAGATGGACTCTTCGCCCTTAGATGCGATTGTCTTAGATGAGGATTCTAAACAAATGCGTCCGCATTTTATTTCAATCGTTGATGTGTATAGTGGCAGGAGCGTGGGAGGGATTGCCACGACTTCAGATTCTAATGCTGTAGTTAGAATCTTATGGAAAGCCTTTAATGCTATGGGTAAGCCTAAAGCCATTCAGTTTGATAATGGGAAAGATTATCTCAGTAAAAAGGTGCAAGGATTAATTGCAGGGCTAGGAATAGCCTATGTTCGAAGTGCTGCTTATAAGGGGAAAGCAAAGGCAGTAGTAGAGAGAAGATTTAGAACCATTCAAGGAAGCTATATTACAGCTCTTAATGGCTATATCGGAAGAAACACAGGAGAGAGAAGTATCATAGAACAGCAAGTGGCTAAAAGAGAGAGAAGAAGCAAAGATATGCTAGGAAATCCTATAAAAACCCAGCAAAAAGAGCTTTTACCCTTAAATCTTGTCAGTGCTTATCTTGATAAAGCGATTGAATATTGGAATATCGATATTAGGACATAAATATACAGAAGTAGTTAATGATTTAAATGGAGAACTTATCAATCTACATAGAATCATACAAACAAATCCTCAAAGTTTGAGTTTAGAACTACAAAGAATGCTAACCTCTAGAGAGATTTTTGATGGTATTAAAAAGGCAAAATTAAAGTTTCTTTGGTGAGATACCATAAAAGAAATAATTAATATTAATCTTTCTTTTTTGCAAGAAATTAAGGATTTGTGGATAGGGGATAGAATTTCTAAATTTCATAGAATTAAAAGTATCAGGATGAATTCCAAGTGCTTGTGCTACATCTTTAGTTTTTACATTTCTATTTCCCTCACTGGCTAAAATGTCTTTTAGTTTTTCAATCACTTCTTGCATTTGCATGTTAAATCCTTTGATTTTAATTTAAATGAATTAAGATATATAAACAATCCAATCTAGCGAAATACGCAAAATAGGCAAAAAATTTCACAAAAAAAAGAACTTTTGACACAAAAAAAGACACATTTTTCTTTTTTATTTGTATCGCAAAAATTATAGCATTCTTATCTTAACAAGTCAAGTTAAAGCCCAAAATATCGTGCTAAACAATATATAATCGCCACACAATTCTTAATACAATTTTTCATTCCAAATATTTCATCAAAAATTGCACTGCAAAAAAACAAATTTATCATCAAATCTCTGCAATTTTCACACAAATTTAACAAAACAATTTTCTTTAAGCAGAAAAATTACTTCCATTCAATTATTTATTTTCCGCTCCCATTCTTGCTATTCTTGCTATTCTTGCTATTCTTGCTATTCTTGCTATTCCCATCGTTTTATCCTCTTGCCTTGTTTGGCACTTTAATTTCTCGCTTTCTATCACTTTTTGCCACTCTTGCCTTGTTTTTATTCTTCGCTTCTATCATTTTCCCTCAAATTGTCGCCCTTGCCTCCACCCAAATCATCTCCACATATCACTTCCCCTCAAACACACTTGTTACTACTCATTCATCTTGCAAATCGCTTCCTTGCTATCGCCCTTGTTGAAATCCTGCTAGTTTTTGGATTCTTGTCCTCTAAAACTCCATTTTGTCTATTACTGCAATTTGCGTTTTATCACTTTCCCATTGTCCGCTTTGATTTTGTGCTTCAAAAACTATCTCATAAATCCCAGCAGATTCCGCACTAAACAAGATTGTTTTACCCTCTACTTGTTTGTTATTTACGATAAATCTTGTCGGATTGTCCCCAAATACGCTAAACCCCATAACCTTTACTTTGTCTCCCACTTCACAAACGCTTTTTGTGGCATATACCCAAACTTCCTTTGCTCCTTCGCCCGCATTGACAATTCCTTCTGCTTCTTTTCTTAGCTTGTCAAATATAGGTTGATAGGCTGTAATATCTTCTGTATTGATTTTATTTAGCACAGAAATGACATTTTGGGCGTGCTTTTCAGCTGTTGCAAGTTCAGCAGCATTACTCATTACATTCAAGAATCCCACATACGCATTAGCTTGATTTATCGCAGCATTATCTCCCACACTTCTTGAGATACTTTCTGCTTGAACCAAGCTTTTGATATTTTCAGCTTGATTTTGACGAATATTTGCCTTTGCATTTAAGCTAGTTATTTCAAGCTCTAGCCTCGTTTTCTCTTCCATAATCCCAAGTTCTCTTTCCTTGAAATCTAATTGCTTTTTTTGTGAATAGGTTTCAAACACAAACCCTCTCTCTTTTAGTTTTGCCTCCTCGATAGCCAAAGCAGTTTGCAATGCTAGTTGCCCCATACTTGTCATCAATGTAGCATATTCTTGCCCACTAAAATTATACTTTTTAGCCTCTTTCATAAAATCACTTCTTTGATACATCGCTTCCAATACAAGCTCAAAATTTTTCAAAAAATCCATTATTTACCTCCTAAATTTTGCAATTTTTGTATTTCATCTAAATTAAAGTCTTTTTTTCTTTTTTTGATGACAATTTCCCCAATAATCCTAAAGAGTTCATCATTCAAAGTCAATCTTTGTCCCTCTAATTCCTCAATTTCCTTTTTTAATTGCTCCAAATATGCCAACAAATCATCTCTCTCTTTGAATAACTCTTTTAATTCCGATAATTTTTGCTCTTGCTGTGCTATCTCTTGTTTTAATTGTTCTATTTCTTCTTTTAGTCCCGATAATTCTTGTTCTTTTTGCTCTATCATCTCTGCAAGATTCTCTTTTTGCTCTTCTAGCCCTGTCTTTTCTGCTCTTAGCGTTGTGATTTCTACCTCTTTGGCTTTTATTTCATCGCTTAGAGCTTTAATCTCTCTATTTAGTGCATTTATAGCCTCTGCAAGTTCTTTGTATTCTTGTTTCTTTTGTTCGAGTAGAGCCTCATTTTCAGGGATTTTAAGTTCTGCATAATGCTTCCTTGTTTCAAGCTTTGGGATTTCTTGATTATGCAAATTTATTTGTTCTTGCAATTCTTGTGCTTGTGCCTCTAAGTTTGTTATTTGCGATTCTAATTCTGCCTTTTTAGCTTTAAGAGATTCTAGATTCGCATTTGCATTTTGCAATTCTTGATCTTTTAAGGCTTTTTGTTCCTCTAATTCCGCAATGCTTTGTTTTAGAGATTCTAGCTCCTCATTATCTGCACTTCCTGCTTGTGCTATTTGCTCTTCTAATTGCTTGATTTGCTCTTGCAATTGTGCTTCTTGTGCTTTTAGAGATTCAATCTCTTTTAGCACTGCCTCATTCTCTGCTTCTTTTTGGGCTAGCTCCTCTTGTTTTTTTGTGAGTTCTTGCTCTTTTTGTGCTAGATTCTCTTTGCTAGTTTCTAACTCCAAGCTCGCATTATCCAAAATAGCATTGATTGCACTCAAAGTTTGGTTTAATTCCTCTGTTTTTGCAGCAATGCTATCGATAATCTCTTTTAGCTTCAAATCTTTGTGAGCTTGAGAGGGGAAATAAGCAATAGCAATCTCATTTCTAGTCGCTCCGCTATATTCTTGATTGTGAATAATTGCTCCACCAAGTTTAATGGTAACTCTATATTTTGCTAATCCACAATGGGGATTACCTTGAAAAGAAAATTTAGAAAAAGCATTTTTGGGTAGAGTGTAAGTTAGAGTTGCACCCACGCTACTTGCATTCCAAGACCATTGACTACCGGGATTTTGATACAAAGGATAATAACAATAATAATATGAGCCATTGCTATAAGTGCTAGGGGCTGAAATGCTTCCTTGTATTTCATTTTCACCTAGTTGATAACTACTAGGAATTGCACTGCTTCCACCACCATTACCACTATAACTTGTAGGAATCTTACCATTTCCATCTAGCCTTAAGATGAAGTTTGCAGAGGTTCTATTTCCTGTAATATAAGGCACACTGCAAATTCTATAATCTTTATCATAAAATACAAGCCCACTAATTCCACCTATAACATTGGAGTTGTATCTAGTGAGAATTGTCCAAACAATCTCTAAAGGATTATCATCTCCTACATCTGCACCCTCTGCTACTCCAATTTTTTCATTATAACTCTTATCTTGCTCTAATTTCTCAATCTCTTTTTCTAATTGTGCTTTTTGTGCGTAAAGATCTTGTATATTACTCATTTTTATCCTTATCCTTAAATAAGCTTGTTAAGTTTATTTAACCCAAAAAAACAAATCAAAAAAAGGGTTAAATTCTAGCAGTTGCGGGTGCATTTGGATTGTTTTTTAAAATTTTAGAGAGGTTAGCGAACTTTGCGTTGCCTCTACCAAACCCACACTCCAAATTCCAGTAGTTGCGTATCTACTAAATGAGACTACCAAATGCGAATTTCTACACTTCATCAAGTTTATTCCAATCATAATCTTTCAATTCCTCACTCATTGGCAATTCCATACTCAAAATTTTAAATTCTTCCTCACTTAAATTCAAAATACCAAAATAACTATTCTCCTCACTTTCCTCTTCAAACAACAAAATCTTTTTATTGATAGTTCCACTAACTAAGCTATTTCCACCGCTATCATCTCCCACCAAATAGCTATAAGCAAAATCCTTGCTCAACACTCTTTTTTGTATTTTTCTTTGGTAATAAAACACGCTATCAGCAGGGGTTAAACTTTTGATTTCTTCTAAAATATCCGCTGCCTTTTTGGTTCTATTTGGGGAAGAGAGCGTGTATTGACTAGGTCTTATTAATCCTCCACCACCACTTCTTGTAGCTGCTACTTTTAAATGCACAAAGCTTTCCAAAAATGGAAGCTCAAAAGCAGTGTAAGTTTTATCATAAATTGGATTTGATGGATAAAACATATTAGAAGACCTATAATTTGCAACCTTCATTCTCCATTCTTCATATTCCTTCAAAGCTTCTTTAGCTTCTTTGATAGTTTGTGTTTTGAGATATTTTGCAAAACTTTCTTTAGCTTTTGGCAGCAGTGCATTAATGCTATCTATCTGTCCTTTGATGCTTGGATAATAAAGCCCGCTATAAGTTAATTCCTCCAAAAACATCGGATAAAACCACACTTCTGCTTTTTTATCCATTGTTCTAAAAACTTCTTCTATCATCAAAATACTTCCATAGTATTCCCAAGCTTTTTCATCAGTCGTATATAAATCACTTTCTTGCACATTTTTATAATGATCTTTTAGCTTTTGTATTTGTGTAAGAATTTCTTGTGTAGTCTTTTTCTTGCCTTTAAAGTGTTTCCGCAACAAAAAGTTAAAATTCGCCCTTTTTGCCTTTTGGTAGTTTTTGATTTTGTCCAAAAAATCATTGGTTATCATTTTCCCATAAAACACCTCTACTTGCTCTTTGAAAACTCGTTCATAAATGCGTTGTGCTGTGCCTAAGATATTAAAATACAATTCATTAAGCTTATTAAAGCCTTCTGTTATTCTTTCATTAGCAGCTTTCATATTATTTTCCAAAGTATCTTGTCTAGCCTCCAAACTCAAATCAAATTTACTTAAAGGTACTTCGTGGCTAGAAAACACGCTACTAAAATATCCCTCATTCCCACCTTGTGTATAATGTCCTCTATTTGTGATTTTCTCATCTATTCTATTAGTATGGTATTTCCCCAAAATTCCCTTAGTTGCATCATAAGGGATACTAGGCGAGTAGCTTTCACTCCCTGCACTTTGGGATTTATAAATACTCCCATTAGCAAAAATTTCATAAGGGCAATAAATCAGCCAATGCGTAAGCTGATCTTTTGCAAATTTTGCCTCTTGCAAAGATTCTAAACTACTTTGCATTGAGGCAATTCTATTAGCCTGTGCTTGAATAAATGGCATTTTATCTTCTATATTCATCGCATAAAAGCTATAAGCCAAAGAAGCTACACTTCCAGCAATCACAGCGATAGTTATCCAACTGGTTGCACCATAAGTTACAATGCTCAAAACAACCCCAACAACAGCAACAACAATATTCAAAAGTGCTTCAAAAATATTCCCATCAAAGATACTTTCATACCACTTTTTTTCGCTTTGGGCTTTTTTGTCTGCATACTCCCACGCAATAGGTTGATATTCTTCCCATTTTAATCCTAGCTCATAATCTTTTGAGATTTGCTCATACTGCCTTAATTTTTCTTTATAATACCTATCCCTTTTCTTTTTCCAGCTATTACTCATATCCTAACGCAAATCTATCCCTTCTTTGGTAGCACTTTTTGGATTATTTGCACTTATTTCTTGTGCTAGAATTCCTTGTGCGTTATACTTCCTAGCTTTTGCAAGGGATTCTTCTATTTTGGCTTGTTTTTCTTGTAGCTCAAGCTGCAGTGCTAAATCCTGTGTAGGATTTTGCATTTGGGCTTGTTGCTCATTTAGATTTTGTATAAGTTCCTCAACCTCTAAAGCAATAGGGCTTTCAGTATCTTTTAGCATTGCAGGGAGTAAGCCGCTAATTAAAGCAGGATTTACACTAGCAATGGTTTTAATCATCTCGCTCCAATGAGAGAATCTTTCCTCCCTTCCTAGCATTTTGAGGGTAGTTTTATATTCTAAATCAAACTTGCCAATTCTTATTTTATTCTCATTATTGGTGTTAATCTCAAAATACCTCTCTCCCACTTTTTTATCCACGATTTTAAATACCTGCTTTTTAGTAAAATAGTTTTGTATAAAGGAAATTGCTTTTTTAAAAATTGCTTTGTCCATATCATCACTAACTTTTAGATAATCCTGTAAGCTCATAAGCCCACTATCTCTTTTTTGCATAAAGGCAGCTGCACTCTGTCTATTTCCACCGCCGCCCAAAATTTCATCATTAATACCACTAATAAGTTTCATTAATTGTCTTTTCTCATTAACCTTTTGGCTTAGCACTGCTATGTCGCTTCGATTTTCAATAATATTGATTTTTTTTAATCCACCACTTCTTACAGGAGTGAAGCTATTATCCAGTGAGGCACTTTCCACAAACTCTTCTTGATTAATCACTGCATCTTCTTCATAGAATGCCTTAAAACTTCCAAGCATATTCCCCATTCTAATTTCAGCAAAGTTAATATAATCCTGCAAAGGCTTAATATTCCTAAATATCCCATACCACTTGCCTTTATGATCAATATTGTTTTTTGCAATAATAAATGGGTGTTCATTATTTAAAAATGGCTGTTTTTCAAAAAGATAAACTTCATTACCAAAAGCCCAAATATATCTATTCCAGCTCCCACTTTCTAAAAACCAGCTTTCAACAACCTTTACCCTTTTTTCATAAGTCCCATCATCGTAACTTTCAAAATTCTTATCCCCAAATTGCTCTTTTGCCTCTTCTAAACTCATATCAAAAAGGCGGTGGAATCTTCTTGCATCAAGTGCGTTTTTATCTACTGAATACTTATCAATAATAAAGCTTTGCGGTGGGATATTTCTTAGCTCTATCTCCATATCCCCTTCTTTATCTTGAGTAATCCAAATTTCCATAACACCCATTCCAAGTATCAAATCCAAATCCCGCTTGACTATCTCCCTATCATAAAGCTCACTTTGGGAAAACACTTTTAAAATATCATTAAGCAAAAATGCCAAAGCCTTATCCTCTTGCTGTCTGCCTGAAACTTTGACTTCTTGAATACTTTGGGTTTTATACCCCAAATAGCTACTCACAATAGTTTTAAAAATATTCTCACTAAGCGGGATCTGCCCCCGCTCTTTTGTAATACTCACAACATCGCTGGGGAGTTGTTCTGCGTGGTAGTATTCCAATGCTTTTTTAAATTCTGTAATACTACTTGAATTACTTTCATAATCTTTTTTAAAAAACTCTTCTAATTCTTGTAAAGATTTCAAAAAAATCCTTTTATTCTTGTTGTGCGGCAAATTCCAAAATACTAGAATTTTGAACTTCTTGTGCTTCTTGTGCTTCTTTTTGCTCTTTAGCCAAAGCATTGTCCTCTTGTGTCTCTTGAACTTCTTGTGCTTCTTTTTGCTCTTTAGCCAAAGCATTGTCCTCTTGTGTCTCTTGAACTTCTTGTGCTTCTTTTTGCTTGTTGTGCTTCTTTTTCTTAGCTTCAAAAAATGGCTTATTTAAGAGATATTTGGAATAATAATCATCGCTCATCACCAAAATATCCCCTTTTTTGATATTGTATTTTTTGCCTTTATGGTTGTAGATGAAATCCTTCTCCCCCACATAAATAATCTCCAAAGTAGATACAAATATTTTCATTTTTAAAGCCTTTCAAAATACCCATCGCTACTTTGGTAATCTGCGTTTTCTACATCCATTGGTGTGCCTTGTGTGCGTTTGGGTAGATTTTCCTTTTTGGAAGGTGTTTTGCTTTGGGAATAGACTTGATAAAGACTTTCAAAAAATTCATCAGGTGGAAGATTATCTAGCTTTCTTTTTTCTCTTGGGGGCAAATCATTCTCATAAAAATCAATCATTGCATCAGTATCTGCATTAGGATTCTTTTTAAGAAAATCACTTTCTGCTTTTTCTAAAATACTAAAAGAATTCTTTTGTGCGATAGTTTGCTCTAATTGTGCTGCCCTATTCTTTTTATCCCCTATCCTTTGAGCCAAAAACTCTTCTTCTTTATTTAACACATTTTGGAAAAATGCCTCTTCATCTTCAAAGAACAATTCTTTTTCTTCAGGACTCAAACTTTGGCTTAAATACTTTGCAAAATCTGCATTTTTAGTTTCTTCCAATCCTTGTAATTCTCTTTGCAAAGATTCTAACTCGCTTTTCTCTAATGAACTATCAAAAGGATTAGGTTGCCTACCTTGCCCTTGCCCTTGTGGATTTGCTACTGCATTTGGATTTTGATTTTGCACTTCTTCTTGCATAAAAACTCCTTAATTTTTTGTGAAGAGAATACTATTTAAAAAGAATTTTCAAAAAAAGGGTTAAAAGGTTAAAATGCAAGTTTTACCGATATTTGTAGATTATGGGGGGGGGGGGATTTCCATTTTGGAAATAACCACTTTTTCATCAAGCTCTTTTTTATCAATGTTTTGGAATGCCTCTGCTATGGAGTAAAAAGGTGTTTTGTTATAAAACCTGCTTGTATGAGTGAATAGCCTCTCTCTCCATAGTCTTTGAGAAATCTTTTAAGCTGTGCTATGCCTACCTTCACTCCTAACAAATCACTTAGCTCATAACTAAGGCGACTTGCGGGGATTGCCCCTTAAGCGTTCCCCACTCTTATTTTTATGAGTTTATTTATAGTCTTTACCTGATTATTTCGCTTTCTTGACTTTAAAAAAATAAAGTATTATAATACAACAAGCTTTGGGTAGAATACTATCTAATTCAAGTGTAGGCTCGTAACCTAATGGCTTGGAGTGCTTTTTAGCATTAGTCGTCCCAAAGCTATTTAAACATCTCATTATCTTGTATTTTCCCATTTTCAAAATACATTGTTTTGAAAGCTAATTCATTATGCTTTTTGCGTATAGATTCCACTATCACATAATAACCATTAATTTGCTTTGCACTCACTAGCACCTCTTGTCCCAAATCATCTTTAGAAATTATATGTTTATCAGCAGTATCTGCGTATTTTGTCCATTGACTTATATCATCAAGTTTTACTTCTTTTTGTCCGCTTTTTTGAACCAGCTGACTTTTAGCCCCGTGCCTTGATAGTGTATGATTAATTTCGCTTGCACCTATTGTTCTACGAACTTCTTTGGGATATTTGAAGCCTAGACTCTTTGCCTTGCTAGAATCTAGTGTATCAACAGCTATCTTTTTATTGTTTTTTATGACCCATTCCAGCACATCTTGAGTTAAATTATCCTGCCCTATGACAAACATATCCCGCCCTTTTTGTGGGCTTGTCTGTAAGATTTTTATCACATCTTTACTATCCACTTTTTTGCCTTTATTTAAAAGTGGTAGTATATCATTTTTTAGTCTTAATCGCTCTAGCACTTCCCTTGCTTTAGGATTATGAGATAATCTCTTAATAGATTCCAATCCTATTTTAGAAGCAACGCTTCCCCCTAAGAATCCTAGTGCAAATTTGCTAGGGTCAAAGCCTATGATATTACCTTGTTCATCGGTCTCTACTCCTGCGAGAGTTCCGCTCACAAGCCCACTTCCTATGTGTGCATTACTTTGATAGATATTTGGGCTAGCTTCGTTGAAGTATCTATGCTCTGCCTGTGTATCCTTTGGCTTCGTGCTTGTGATATTTCCGCTAGAATCTGTGTAAGAGCCTTTGTTGTCTATGTGTTTTATTTGGTTGGAGTCAAAGATAGCTATAAAAGGGTGTTCTTTATTACTACCATCCAATATCAGTGCGTCATAGCCCTTTGATTGTAAAAACTCTTTTGTTTTTTTTGTTTGATATGTATAACGCTCTAATGAAAGCCCTAATTTATCCATTTCCTCTTGAAGTTTGTATGGATAGTTTAGATTATCCCCACCTCTAAAATCAATAGGATTTTTAACATTTAAAAACACTTCATAGAGATTGTCATCAACTCTTTTAGCATATTCAATATCATCTACAAACCAAAAGCCCAAACCGCTTTCATCAAATTCGCTTTTAAACTCTTTTATATTTCCTGCTTTGCTCCCGTGATAAAATACTTTTGGCAATCCATCTTTATCTTTTGTGATAGGGCTTGAGTCTTTGTGCCACTCTAGCAAATCACTTGCCTTTTTCTCATCGTATTTAAATTTGCTTTGGACTTTTACTAAAGAAACTTCGTCTATGCCTTGTTTTGACAAAAGCTTAGAATCTATGGTAGAATCTGTTTTGAGAGTTGAGGACTTGTTTAGCTCGGGGCGATTGGTTATTTCCTCAAAAGCCACGCCCTCTTTAAAAGTAATGCTTTTAGCCTTTTTCAATATCCTCTTTATTTCTTTTTCTTTAGAAATAGGATACCCACTTATGAGTAATTTATCCTTATCTTGTGTTACAAGCAAATAAAATAAATCCCTATTTTCTCCATATTCAAAAGCTTTTAAATAACCTTTTCTTAATTCTCCACTATCTGTAAGTATGTCAAGTTCTATATTTGCTTTAGCCATTGTTGGTTCTACCAAATTCAAAAAAGCTAATCTCTGTTTGCTATCTTTTGCCTTTTGTAAATGCTCCAAAAAGCTTTCTTTATTAATAACTCGCTCTAAACCTTTTGTTAAAAACTCCTCTTTGCTTAGCTCTTTTGGCATAGATTCTACATTATCCCTTAAAACTTTTATACTTTGTTCCAAAAAGGTTTTATCAATGATATGCCCAGCTTGTGCTATCCGCCCCTTTTGGCTTTGCATTATTTTCATAGGCTCTAGGGCTTTAAGGATAGGGTATTTGGCAGTGGTAGCTTCCCAGCCTTTTGCTAGTGTGTTTGCTAGTTCTTGTTTTAGAGATTCTTTTAGCTGTGGATTATCTTTTATGACCTTAAAGCCTTGTGATACTGCTTTACTTCCCACCGCACCACCTAAGAAGCCCAAAGCAAACTTAGAATGTGGTTGGCTACTCATTTCCTTTTTGTAGTATCTATCTGTATATTTCTCCAAAAAGTTTTTGTCGTAGTTGTCAATTATATCCATTAGAGCTTGTTTTGCTTTTTCATACGCATTGCCTGTTGGTTTTCCATAGCCTCTTACACTCTCTTTGAGGGAAGCGACAATCTTTGTTATAGCCCCTACAAGTTTTTCAAATACATTAAGTTTTTTTAGCCAATCCCTAAACTCTGGATTAGCTAATTCTGCGACAAATTCAAATTCATTTTTGCTACCATAGTGGCTTCTAGCTTTTTTAATGCTGTTTTGGATTCCCATTATGGTATTCACTGCTTCTATTTGTGTGGGGCGTAGTAATGGGATTTGTTTAGCTAATTTCGCAGTGTTTGTGGGGATATTATTTATCTCATTATATATTTTTTGATTCCTAACCAACATTATAGCATTTGTTGTAACGCTATGGATTAACTCGTGGAACAATGTTTGTGCCTTATACTCTGCAGGGAGTTCATCTGAAACCTTAACTAAAAATTTATCATACATTCCATTAACTAAATATGGCAAATCATTGGTAAAATCTACTTTGATTTTAAATTTTTCAGCTTGATCCAACACACTATCAAACAATTCTTTTGCCTCTTGTGTATCTGTGCTATGCGTATGGAAAAATGCTTTCAAACTTTGTAAGTCTTCTTTGCTTGATAAATCATAGCTCTTGCCCTTTACCTCAAACCCACTTACTTGCAACTTTCTTTGTGTATCTAGGGTATTGTTTAGCCCTCCTTGATATTGTGCTAGAGTTGTGGTAGAATCTGCTTTAGAGTTTAAAGGCAGAGTCTCGCCTTTTGTAAAAGAGTCAGAGTTGCTACCTTGACTCTTCTCCTTTTCAATGTCGCCATCGATACGAGATAGCTTTGAAGTATCGGTATTATGCTTAGTCTGTTGCAAATGAGATGGGCTAAGGGCGACATCATCATTATATGCAGTTAAAAGCCACTTCCTGTCTTTTCCATAATAATTCAACGCAATAACCGCTCTACCTTCACTATCATCAATAAAAGCTTTTTGATTTCCTTTTCTTACACCTCCATTTTCTACAATCTCGGGTATAGATTCCACAAACTCCTTAGCCTTTGCTTTTGCCTCTGCCTCACTTAATCCCTCTTTGATAAAATCCTGTGTTCTCCCCTCTAGGATATGTTGCAAACCAAAGTGTGAATCTCCCCACACTACATCAATATCCCCTAACTCCTCTTTATAGAATGCCCCTGCTACTTGCCCCTCTTTGGTTTCTAGCAGGTGTGTTATAGCTTCCTGTGGCTTGTGATAGTATTGTGGGTAATTGCGTCCAAATTCTTTTAAAGGATTGCCTCTCTCCTCTAAAAATCTTGTAATATTTGGGATTTGATTATTGCTTTGGTAATTATAATAATAGAGTTCTTTTTGCCACTGCTTTAATAATTCTTGTTGGAAATCCGCTTCGTTATCAAAATCAAGTTCGTTTTTTCGTATTTTTTCTAAAATATTGCCCATTGCTTTATTTTTTGCAAACTCTACATTCTCATTTAACACTGCTATATCATTTGCATTGTGAAATTTTTGTGGCTTTATATCCCATATTTCTTTTAGGTTTTGCAAAAAGATTTGATTATGTTCGCCTATGTGGTCTCTTTTGAGTATGTTTTGTATTTTGCCATAGAGTTCTGCTTCTAGCTCTGTTTTAAATTCTTTGTTTCTATGCCCTCTTATCTCTTTTAGGTCTTTAGCTTTTGTGAAATTAAAAGTAATCCCATTGTCTGCTAAAAACTTCTCATATAGTTCTTTGTTATGCTCTAGTATTGTCTCTTGTAAGCTTTGGGCTAGTTTATATAAGGCATTACTCGGTCTAAAAGGCTTGTTTGCAGTATTTATAATTTTTTTATTCTCTGCAAAATCTGTGGCATTTTTGTAGAGATAATTAGCTAAATCGCTAACTTCTTGTTTGCTTAATTCTTCTTTAAAGCTTAGTTCTAAGGCTCTATCATTTGTAATTTCTTTAGCCTTAGGATAATCACCTCGTAAGCGTATATATTGCTCAAAGCTTTGTAATTCTTTTATCCCATCATTACCTAGCATATGTGGAGTGCCATTTTCGGCTAACATTACTCTTTGCATTGTGTCAGCAAAAGTTATAATATTTCTTTGCTCGTGGTTACCAAATTGCTCAAGATTAACTATTTCCATTTTGGAAATAGTTTGTGCATTTTCTCCTATTTCATCTAAGTTTTTGGGATTGTTTAGAGAAACTTCACTTTTAGATAAATTTGTGCTAGAATCATCCTTAATGTCGCCATCGATACGATTCACGCTTGAAGTATTGATATTATGCTCACTTTGGTGCGGATTTGCTGGAGTGGGGGCGTCATACTCCTTATAAGCTGTAATTAACCATTTTTTATCCTCGCCTTTATAATCAAGTGCTATCAAACTTCTTTTATTGTCAAAATCTATAAAAGCTCTATTTTTTCCAAATGTTACTTTTCCATTTTCTACAATCTCGGGTATAGATTCCACAAACTCTCTAGCCTTTGCTTTTGCCTCTGCCTCACTTAATCCCTCTTTGATAAAATCCTGTGTTCTCCTCTCTAGGATATGTTGCAAACCAAAGTGTGAATCTCCCCAAACTACATCAATATCCCCTAACTCCTCTTTATAGAATGCCCCTGCTACTTGCCCTTTGTATGCTCCTTGCTCTATTTCTGCTTGTGTTAGCTTGCCTGCTTGCTTTCTAGCTTCATAATCCTTAGCTTCACTTAGAATCTTTGCAATAGCTCCTTGTCCATCTCTATAAAACTCGGCATAATTTGTGCCAAAGTCTTTTAAAGGTGTGATGTTAAAATTATGCTCGATAAAATTCCTAAATTCTCTAAGTGCTTGTGGGTTTGAATTGATGCCAAACCCTAATAAGTCTGTCTTAAATATATCCTTATCTAAAAATACTTGTTTGTTTTTAGTAAAATTTTCGTAGCTTCTTAGCATAGAGTTATAATATGTCTGTCCTCTTTGTGCGATATACTTTTCTTTTTTACTTGCGTTTGGGTCTAGTAAAATAATTTCATTTTTCTTATCCTCTATTTTTGATAATAAATTTTTGATTCTAGTGCTTAAGGCTCTATCGGCTGCCCTTCTTAAATTATTGCTTTGATTTGGTGGCGGGATTGGTCTTGAATTTTCTTTTGCTATGGCTTCTTGGTATTGTTTTTCTAATTTTGCTAATTGCTCTTGCTTTTTGGTCAATACACGATTTAGTATTTCTTGCTTTTTTGCCTGTGCCTTTGACAATGAAAGTTCTTTTGTCTCTTGCAAGTTTGTAGTTCTTGTCTTTGTTGCTGTATCTCTAGTTCCAACTTCTCTTTTTGTAGCTTCACTATCTCCTGCTTGTTTCTCCTCTCCTGCACGCAGTCCGCCCATCTCTGTGCTTTCATCTCCATTATTGCGTCGTCCAATGTCTCTGTTGGTTCCCATTTTTTGGCTATCATTATTGCTGCTGCTAGTATCAAAATTGTTATTATTGCCATTACTATACTTTCCATTCTCTATCTCCTTTACTCTTTGATCTAGGTTATTATTTTTGATATACTCATTAAATGCTTTCTCTTTTTCTTTTAAAGCTGGGAGTAAATCTATAACCCTACTTGTTACTTCGCTTGCCTCACCTTTGCTAATTAATAATTCTAAGAAGTCGTAAATATCTGCCTTTTCAATCCCTTTACCCTCTTTAAAGAGTGTGGGCGATAATTCTTCTATTAAATCTGCCTTAGCATTTTTTAGCACTTCATAAAGTGCATTTGCGGGATTTTCTTGTCTTGCAAATTTTGCCAAACTAGCCCCTAGTATCTCTCCTATTAGATTTTTGTAATACTCAGAATCTTGTTGCAAAATTACATTACTTCCATTTTCATCAGTGGTTTTTAAAACATTCTCTATTTTCTCAACCAATTTTTTAAAATTATCCGCTCTTGTGCCTCTTAGGCTTTGAGAAGTCGCATTAATAGAATCAAGCAAATAAGGTCTTAATTCCAAGTTTTTAAGCCCATTTTCCCCTGTATCATTAATGAGATTATGGAATGCTCCTGCATTTTTTACAAACATATCTTTGATTTTGGTAAAATTCTCTCTATTGTTGTTTTGATAGATTCTAGTTAGCACACTTGCAATATTCTCTCCATTGCTATTTTTTGCTAAATGTCCTAGTAATGCCAAATTAGCTTCTTCCTCGTTAGGCAAAAGCCCATTGTTTTCCAAAGATTTTGCAACCTTTGTGGAGAGTTCATCTACACTTTCACTCCCAAAATATCTTGGCATCATTTCTAGTTCTTTAGCATATTTTCCCAAACTAGCCATTACCTTATCACCATAAGTGAGATTAGTATTTGCATTACTCACAAAGGCTAAAGAAACTAGCTTTTGATTTTCTAACTCATCTTTTGGCATTCTAAGCAGCAATTCATCACTTTTTAATTCCACACCAAAGCTTTCTTTGATAGCATCTTCATACCTTTTTCTTGAAGCTTGATTAAATTGCTTCATTCCCTCTACTCTATGATTTCCTGCTATTACTTGTCCATCAGGGGCTAAGATAGGCAAATCTTCAAATCCTCCCCTGCCAATTACCAAATTTGGTTTAAATTGTGTGGCAATGCGTTCAATCATAGCTGGATTACTCTGTGTTCGTGGTTGGAGAGCATTACCATTAAAATTAGTTTTTAAATCCTCTTGCTTGACTACTACATATTTAAGTTCTAGCACCTCATTATTACCTAATGTTACGCTTGTGGTGGGTGCTTTTATTTCTCTAACTTTTATATTATCGCCCAAATCCACCTCACGATTAAGGCTGCTTTGTCCGCTTTCTTTGTCTTTTTGCTCTTGAAGGATTCTTTGATTTTCTTTTATTTCCTCTCTTCTAGCTTCTCTTTGTAGCTCTCTTTGTGCTTCCTCTTTTGCTTGTATTTCTAGCCTTGCTTGTTTTTCTGCCTCTGCTCTTGCAAAAGGGCTTAAAGTTGCCGAAGAAACTTCACTTTTAGATAAATTTGTGGTAGAATCCACATTGTCAATCTTGTTGGCGGAATATTGCGAAGTCTGTAAAAGCGTTTGCGAGATAGAATTGGCGTTTGGAGATTGATAAATTATTTTTGCTCCCGCATTTAGCTTATTTTGTAAATTTCTAGTTTCTTTTATCCCATTTGAGATACTTACCAAATATTCCCCATTATCAAAGCTTACATTTACGAAATAGTCCTCATTTTTCAAATGTTTAGCAAGTAAAATTTCCTCACTTGGCTCTTTTATAATCAAATCAGGTTCATCTAATACTGCTTTTATTTGCGGTATGAATTCCTCTCTGCCTTGTGAAACTAGCTTTAGCAAACTGCCCTTTTGTAGTCGTATCTCTTTGCCACCTAGTGCTTGTTTTATTTCCTCACTATGCTTTGGGATATAGCTTTGCTCTAAGTTTTCTAAGCCAAAAGTCTTTAGCCATTGCTCTTGTGTCTCTTTAGTAAGTGTGTGTTCTTTGCCTTTGGTGTCTGTGAATCTTATATCCGATAACTCTTGCGATTCTCGTAATCCCCCCTCTCTATGCACTCGAGATTGTGTTGATATGTCTCCCATAACTCTCTCATTACCTTGCGGTGTCGTATGTAAGTGGCTATCAAGAGTATTGGTATTGCTAATGTTGCTATTGTTAGTATTGTCAGTATGATTGTTCCTTGTAATTGTGTCATTCTCTGTCTCCTTTACTTTGGTATCCCTAAAGCGAACATCTTGCAAGTTGTTTAGGATTTGCTCTTTAGATAAATTTGCAGTAGAAAATTGTGCCTCCATTTTTTGTTTCTCGAAACTCTCTGCTTCTCTTGCCCTCAAATTTTCTGCATCTTTTAGAGTTTCAGTTTTGATTTCATCAACCTGCTTCAAAAATTCATTTAAAAATTCTCTTGTAGGGAGATTGAAATTATTTGGCGTGTTCCTCCTTTGCAAAATGCTTTTAAAATCCTCTACATTCACACTATGGTTCAAAGCACTTAAGAGATGATACCGCAATGCCGCTCCTTGAATCCTCTCATTAAAAGCCCTAAATTTAATAGGCGTGAAAGGTATCCCAAGTTCAGGTAAGTTACGCATCAATAAATCCATAATTGCCGAAGTAGTTTTTTGCTCTGTTGCCCCTTTGATACTTGTAGCAATAGTGGAGCTCATTCCTTTGCTTCCTGTTTTAGCTGGTCTTAAAGCATAAGCTATCTCTCCATCATTTAAAAAAAGTTTATGGAATCCCCCTATGAGTTCTAGGGCATCTTTAGCCCCTTTGGTTGTAAATTTATCTTTTAGCCCTTCAATTTCTTTATTAAATGCCACACTATTAAATACATTTAACCCATTATCTCCATTACTTAGACTTTTATTGAATATTTGATTGATTACTCCAAGTTCCAAATTTTCTTTTTGTTCTTTGGGGAGATTTTGAGTGAGGATTTCATAATTACTTTTATTAGCTTCTCCTTGCCCTTGCAAATATTTCACAAATGATTCTTCTGCTGCTTCTTTGGTTTTAGTGCTATCCATCAAGCTTTTAATGCCCTTAACCTTAAAAATCTCTTTCATTGTGGCATAATCGCTCAAAGCACTCTCAAAAAGCCTTTTAGCATCAGCATAACCTTGTGTATTTTGTGCAAAAATTTCATCAATTCCTTTTTTAATATCCTCTTTTAAAAATCCTCTAACCGCACTTTTTAAATGTTCATTCAAATTAGGATTAGCACTCTTTGTATAAGCATTCAGTCGCTTTAAAGCATTATTGAGTTGTTTAAACTCAACGCCATTTGGATTATAGATATTTGCCTCAATATCTTTTAAAAATGCCATTGCATCGCTTTCTAAAATTCCGCTATTTTCTAGTTCTTTTCTAAAATTTAGGTAGTTTTTATTATCTAGCGTGGTTTTATAGTTAGAATCATAGATTTTCCCAAGCACATTTTCCATTACATCGTTGTAATCTGCTTTAGTTTTATTTTTTAGATTTTCATAAATCTGCCTTATTTCAATATTATCCATTCCAATTTCTTTAAGTTGCTTTTGGAGGTTATAAGTAGTAGCATTCAAAATATCTCCTAGCACTTTAGAGGCTTTTGGGCTAGTATTTGCCACTTCTGTCAAAAAGGCTAAAGAACTTCCACTTTCATCAGCTCTGATCAATTCAATAAGCTCTAATTGCCTTTGTCTTAGAGTTGGTTTATTGATAGCATTTAGCATTTTTAGTGCGGTTGATTTTAGAGGTAAATTGCTATCTTGCGTAAAGTCAATAAGCTTTTGAGTATTGCTAGTCTCTCCGCTTTTTAATCTTCCTCCAAACTCCTCTCCAAAGGCAAATAACGCTTCCTTTTCTTCCTTTGTGTAAGAGTTATTGAGTATTTTTTGTGCGGCTCTTAAGTTTTGAGTGGGTAGATTTCTTACAAATCCTGCCAAAATAATATTATCACTTGCTTTAGAAATCACATTTTTAGCTTTTTTTAAAAGCGGCTTTCCTCCTTTGGCTAATCCTAGTGCAATAGCATCTCCTGCCAAACTCAATGTTCCAGCCTCTAGGGCGTGAGAAATGATTTCTTTTGTATTGTTTTCTCTATCTAGCTTGGCATTATTAGATAGCACATCCCCCACAGCTCCCGCCACAGCTCCCACAGCTCCTCCCCCTATTGCTCCAACTACTCCGCCTATTCTACCTACACTAGCCCCAGCCCTAGCTCCAGCCACAGCCCCTCCCATTCCCAAAGCAATCTCATTTTTTATTGCATCTAGCGTTGTGGGAAGGTTCTTAAAAAACTCTTCATTGACCTTATAAGCTTCCTCATCTTTAAGTAAATATAACTCGCCATTTTCTTTAAACTCAGCCCCATCAAATCCTACTTTAGCGGCGATATTATTCACATCTTTTAAATATTGCTCTTTAAGCTTAGAATCTTTTCCAAAAAAGGTATTATAGAGGCTTGTATTTTGATGATAAGTGTTTAATCGGTTAATATCATCAATGGCACTTTGGTAATCTATAATGAGATTTTGTGCTTTTTTATTCTCTTTCCAATCCTCAAATTGCTTTTCCTCCTCACCAAAAAAATAATCCCAAGCCAAGCTACCGATATTTAAATCTTCTTTATAAGCTTGTTTTTCTTGTGGATTTAAATCAGCAAAATCTTTATTTAATGCACTTTGTTTTAGTCTCTCTTGCTTGATTAATTCATTAGAAGTATTGGTGTTATTGATTCTAAAATTATCAAAAAATCCTCCCTTTTGCTCTGCTATTTCATAATTTGTCTTTTGTGATAAATCTTTAGCGTCTATTCCATTTAAAACAGCGGTTTTATAAATCTCATCAGTGATTTTTTGATTTTTTTGTGTAGCTTGACTTTCATAAGTTGGAGTTAGCCCAAAGGTTAGGTTAGAAGCCGCCTCACTAATTGATTCTAGCCCCCTCTCTAGTAGATTTGGATTTTGGTATTGTTTTTCTTGTTCCTTGATAAGTGCTAGTGTATCTTCCCTGCTAGCAGGTGCAGAATTGAAATTAAAATTACCATTTTGCAAATAATCAAACACAAAAGCATTCTCATTTAGATTTGGATTGTTTGCCTTAGCTTGTGCTTTTAATTCGTCAATTTCTTGCCAATTAATATCGCTTTTTGCCTGTTGTCGCAAAAAATCTACAATCTCGCCTTTTTGAAAACCACTTTTTAATGCACTATCAAAATCAAAAACCACTTTTCATTCCTATTTTTTATTTGCATTGTCTCAAAAAATAGGTTTCAATTAAAGGGTTAAACAATCAAAATCGCCTAATTAGTAGCACAAAATGGAAACTCTTCACTCCACACTTAAGCAATCTTTCAATGTCCTCTCCACTTCCAAAAAATAAATCCCCAAAGCCTTATGGGATTCAAAACTTCCATCCTCTTTTGGTTTTTTTGGCATTTCTAAATTGCATTTTATGGGGATTAGGACTTCCTTTGTTTGCACTTGCACACTAGAAGCACAAGCACTGAAAATCAAGCTTAAAGAAATTAAGTAAGTTTTTTGTAGAATCTTTTTGAGGTTTGCTCCAAAGAGGCGGCAACCTCTTTGGAAGTAATTTATAACCTCGAAAGCGAGGTGAGTTAAATGCACTACCAAACTGCAGTGATAATTATACTCCTTTGTCTCTTTATAGTCAAGGCGTATTAATTTTAGGGGCTTTTTGCCCCACACTGCAAAGCCTCTTTTCATTCTATCTCCTTTGTTTAAATTTTAAGTTTCCATTGCCTTTAAAGTTTCCATACTCCACTAAATTCTAGCACACTCCAAATTCTAGCAGTTGTGTATCTGCTTTAGCAGTTTTGAAGGCTTTTAGGGGTAAGAGTTACCCAAGCGGTAATGACTGCCTCTAAAAGCCTTCAATCTACTAAATGAGACTACCAAATGCGAATTTTCATCTCCCCATCTCCTTAAAAAGTTTCTTATAACCTCTAAGTTCTGCTTCACAACTAGAATCTTTGAGCTTGATTTCCTTAATTACTTCTATTTCCTTTGGTGGCTTGCTTGCCTTTACCTCCAAAGCTTTAATCGCCAAATTTTGTTTGTCAATCGCCTCTTGTAGAGCCACCACATTTGCCTTGCTTAATTGCAAATCCTTTTTTAGCCCTGCAATTTCCTCTTTTGCTCCCACATAAAGCCAAAAGATAAATCCCAAAGAAACAACCAAAACCAAACACACTCCACCCAAAATGCTTTTAATATCCATTGTATCCCTCTAACTCCTTAATCCCAAAAAATCTTATAAACAACTCTTCCTACAAAATCAGGATTCAACACTTCACCATAATTAGCATAAGGATTGATAGGCATTAACTTAAAATTATTTCTTCCTCCTTTGGGAGTGTAGTTATAAGATGAATTGAGAGTAAAACCTTTTTTTTAACATAGCAGGATAAACAACCTCTTTGATACTTAGCACATTTGCAATTCCCCAAGTTTGACCAGGGAGATAGTATCCTCCACTCTTTTCCTCTACACTTGTTTCATAAAGATAAAGCCCACATCTATCCTGTGTATTCTCACTCAAAGTTAAATTTATATCAATCCAATAATTTACTCCAATATCTAAGACTTTATAATGCCCTTTCCCATTTTTATCTGAAATCCCCCAATTAGCTGTCATAGAATTTGTTACCTCATTGACAATCTCCAAGAAATTATTATAATATTTTCCATTAGAGGCTACTGCCCCTCCACTTCCTACTATAAACATCTTTTAGCCCCCCCCCCCCCTACACAGCATAAACATTTTATCTCCTTAGTTATAATATACTTCGACACTTGCCTTATGGAAGCTATCATACCAACCACTACTAGCATTTGCACTTCCATTGTTATAGTTATGAAAAATAATCCCCACTGCATTTACTCTAGCTTTAAAGCTCTTTTTAGTTACCTCTCCTTTTGCTCTATATCTTGCATATCCAGTTAGCTGCACTTGAGCAATTCCGCCTCGCAAGAAACTCGCTTCACTCCTTGTTTTCCAAGTATGTCCCTTAATGCAAGTATTAGTTACCACAAAGGCACATTCTTTGCCCACACAGCTTGTCGGCAAATTTTGTGGTGTTTCACTACAATTTGGAAAATTCAAAACCACCTTATTGCTATATTCCATTTTACTCCCATTAACATCTATTTGTATGGTAGGACTTCCAAAAAACATTTCACACTCCTAGTTTTATAAATATTTATCATTTCATTTATACTCCCACCTTGCTTTTTTACCCCTTGTATCCAAATGCACAAATCCTGCATACTCATCATTCGGATTATTTTTAACTGCTATTCCTAAAGGTAAATCACCATATTTCTTTAATATATGATGATAGACTACTTTTGTTGGCACTTTTGGGATAACAAAATCAGCAGCACTCCCTATTGTGTGTTGTGATCTTGGAGAACCACCTACTTTAGCATTGTGGTCTTTGCAACGATGCCCACTATTTATTTGTGGGTGAGTGCCAAAAAATTCCTCAATCTCACAAAGCAAATCTACTAACTCATCGCTAGGCACATCGGGCGGTAATTCGCATTTGCCACATTTGCATTTGAATTCATCTTCTTTAAAATATTTGTTAGGCTTCATCTTTATCCTTTTTAAATTTATCTTTGATTTTTTTAACAAAATCTTTATAGGTGCTATAAGCTCTCACACACAAATACATAAAGCTTCTTCTAACCATACCCACACCCTCATTTTTAAGAGCTGTTCTAAAGGTTTTATCGCACACTTTCCTTTTAGTGATTTTTCCTTGCAAGTAAAGGCTAAGCAAATAATCGTGCAATACATATGCTTTTGTAGGGCTTCCTATCGGACTAACCAAACTTTGAAATAATTGCGGAATGCTTCCAAAATCTGTATTAAATCCTTTGGGGATAGTGATATAATAAGTCTTGGTGTATCTATTATCATATTCTTTAGCAATTCCATTGACTATTAATTCCCTCTCTATTGCCAAATCTTGTTTGAATTGATAGTTAAAATCCTCTATTAATTTGAAGTTTTTTCTACCTAAAAACACTACTTCCAAATAAGTTTTTTCTAATGGTTTGCCATTTGTATATTCACACATTACTTCAACTCCTTTTCTATTGATTTATTAATATATCTCTCAATATCCTCTTGTCTTATTTGCTCTCTAAAGCCATTTTGCTGATTTATACATTCTGCCAAAATAGCATTACTCTCTTGTAACTCTTTTAAAAGCCTTATGTTATAGGCAAGGCTTAGGATTAAAGCCAAGATAATGATTACAATTTGCAGGTGTAAAAATGCCTTGAAGCTCATTCCCTACCTCCAAACCCACCACTGCCTTTTTCAAATTCTAGCTTTGGGATTTCCACAAATTCTAGCAGTTGCGGTGTATGGTAAATGTTATGAGAAAATTTAGAGAGGTTAGCGAACTTTGCGTTCGTGCCTCTTGAAATTTTCTCAATTCTTTTGCTAGGCATCTTGAATGCGAATTTCATTTCCCACCTCGCTTAAAGTTTAGAATCTCTTTGGCATAAGAAATAGCCTTTTCAATTCCTAAAAACCCAATACAAGCACTAATCCCTACCCTTGCAAGATAAGGCAAGTCTGTGGCACTAAGTATGGAGTAAGCCACTACGCACAAAAAGCTAGATAGAACAATTCGCTTGAGTGCGATTTTAAAGCATTTTCTAATATCCTCACTATTATCCAATGCCCCCATAAATCCTGCCAAAAGCCCCACTAAAGCAATGGGCAATAATTCCAAGTATGAATTAAGAGATTCCAAAAAGCACCTCGATGAATCTTGCACTTGTTAGGGCGACACTCAAAATAATAAATAACCACAAAGCCTTATGGATACTCCAATAGTAGGGCTTCAAGTGCTTTGGAACATTGCAGTGGT
The DNA here is from genome assembly GCF_900638355.1 of Helicobacter pullorum. Lineage (GTDB taxonomy): Bacteria > Campylobacterota > Campylobacteria > Campylobacterales > Helicobacteraceae > Helicobacter_D > Helicobacter_D pullorum. Next base: position 913,479 of record NZ_LR134509.1, read on the forward strand.
ATTTTCCTATCAAAAACCACTTAAACAAAAAGAAATAATATTTCATCTTAGATTTTACTCTTCCCATACTACTGCCTCTACTTCCTCTTTTGTTTTTGCATTAACCACCTTATCTTTGAGGCTTCTAGCTTTAAAGGTAACTTGCTCTATAAATAAAGCCAGTGCGGTTGCAAAAGCAACAAATTCTTGCGGATTAAAAGTAGCAATTGTATTATCTTTGGCTATCCAAGAAATACTTTCGCTAGGGTTGAGTTGTGCTTGAGTAACTTTACCCAAAATCAATGTTTGGTCATAAGCCTCGCATTGATAAACCTTATCTTGATAGCTAAATCCTTGTGAGATAACCTCTTGTTTTTTCTCATCGATTTGCAGATTCTTAACTTCTTTGATATTCTCTAGGGGCTTATCTATTAGCTCATAAGTGATTTTATAGAGATTTTCTTTCTCCACATATTCTTTAATCTCTTTGACTTCTTGATACAAAGAAATTTCACTAGGCATTTGCCCTCTTTGCACTTTAGCAATACCAAGCTCTTTTAACTCCTCATTGCTTAACCTATCTAAAAATATCGTATCCACTCCCTTAAACTCTTCTACCTCTCCATTTTCATTTTCTGCTTGAAAACTTGTTTCTTTTAAATAAATATTGTTATAAAAGATTTCATTTTTTGCTATATCATAAAACTCCATTTTAACTCCTTTAATAAATTCATACTTGCTATAATTAGAATTTGAGAATTTCAAACTCCACCGCCAAACCTAACCACAAAGCAGATTCTAAACATTCCCTAAATTCCAGCAGTTGCGGTGTATGGTAATTGTTTTTTACAAATTTGGGGAGGTTAGCATACTTAGGTATGTGCCTCCCAAAATTTTTAAAATCATTTACTAGGCATCTTGAATGCGAATTTCTCTAACTCCTTACAATTCTAATTAGATTACTTGCATAGCAGTAATAGCTAAACACCTCTGTTCCACTAAATCCACTTTGTGCGATTCTGAAATTGAAAGGGGCTTTGAATCCTGTTATCCTGTTTGCATTCAATATTGTGATAGTCCCACTTTTCCCAGCTACACCTCCCCAATTTGCTACGCTAATTTGGGCATTAGCCGACAAATTAACCATAAAATGATTTCCTTTTCTAAAATCAATAGCAGCTCCAGAACTAACCACTCCACCTAGATTATCCACATAGAGTTTGTTAGCCAAATGATTATTGCCTGTTGGCTTAACTGCACAATTTGGGATAAGTTTAAAAGTAGAACTTCCATTTAATGCAATCGCCCCATTTGCAGTGAGTGTTCCAGCTATTGTTGTATTTCCTGTAACTGCTAGTGTTGATTTAGCAGTAACTGCACCATTTGCAGTCAAAGCAGCAGTTGTCGTAGCACCGCTAAAGGTTTTATTTCCAGCGATAGTTTGATTCCCACTTAAAGCCACTTTAGCATTACCCACAGAATCTACATAATCCTTATTTGCTACTTGATTACCAGCATTAGGATTAGTTTCGGAGATAGGTGGAGTCTTAAAAGTTGTAGTTCCATTAAGCGTTGTAGCTCCATTTGCAGTGAGTGTTCCAGCTATTGTTGTATTTCCTGTAACTGCTAGTGTTGATTTAGCAGTAACTGCACCATTTGCAGTCAAAGCAGCAGTTGTTGTAGCACCGCTAAAGGTTTTATTTCCAGCGATAGTTTGATTCCCACTTAAATCCACTTTAGTATTACCCACAGAATCTACATAATCCTTATTTGCTACTTGATTACCAGCATTAGGATTAGTTTCGGAGATAGGTGGGGTTGTGAAAGTTTTAACACCACTTATACTTTCATCACTCCCCTTAGAGACATAATTTTTTTCCAAAAAATACTTTGTAATTAAATCACTAGGATTCTTTGGGGGATTTTTCTCTAATTCTTCTTCCTCTTTTTCTAGGGCTTCCTCTTCTTTTTGTGTGATTTCCTCTTCTTTTTGTGTGATTTCTTGTTCTTTTTGTGCAACCTCCTCTTCTTTTTGGGCAATTTCCCCCTCTATTTGGCTAATTTGCTCCTTTAACCCCTCTATCTCCTTTTGCAATTCTTCTTTTTTAGCTTCTAGCTCATCTGTTGGAAGTCCGCTTTGTTGTGCCTGTTCTATTAGTCCTTCCAATTCTTCTAGGGCTGCTTCTTTTTGTGAAAGTTGAGATTGCAAATCATTCAAAAGCTCTTTTTTTTGTGCGATTTCTTCTTTTAGTGCAGTAATGGAATCTTGTAAATTTTTGATTTCTTCTTCTAGGCTTTCAATGCTATCCTTGATTTCTTCTGCCTCGCCTTTAGAATTTGGTATTTTTTCTTTTAGCTCTTCAAATTCAACCCTTGTTACAAAATTATCAACCTGCAATTCCTTTTTGGCTTCCTCTTTAGTCTGCGTTATCTCCAAAATAACCTCTTGTTTTAATTGCGGAATTGTTGCGATAAGTTCTTTAATTGTTTGTATTGTTTGTTCATAAGCTCCAAGTTGCTCTATTAGATAGTTAATCTCGTTTTTAAGCTCCAAAACTTTGTTTGCTGCTTCTTGTATTTGACTATTTAGCTCACTATTAGTTTGAGTAAGGTTTTGAAGTTCGCTTAGCTGCTTTTCTACTTCTGCCTTAGTAGTTTCCAATAAATTTTGACTTTCTTGCAAAGCTTGTTGTATTTGTTCTTTTTGGTTAGTAAATTCCAAAAACAACTCTTTGGTAGCTTCCAAATTCTCTTTTGAAGATTCCAAAGTGTTTTGTGCTTCATTGATTGCTACTTCATATTTACCCAAAAGCAATTTAAAGCCATTATACACTTCTTGCGTGATAAGCAAAGTTTGTCCAACTTGTGCTACAAAATGCTCATTGTCTTTCAAAAAATCTAATATTTCATCACTTGTATCAATCTCCATAGTCTAACTCCCATTTTTTTATGGGTATTCTATGGATTTATTCTTTTACAAAAAAGGGTTAAAAGCTCTCAAAGCCAACTTGCATTTGCAGTAATTTCCTTATAAAGCTCATAATTATCCTCCAACACTAGAGTTTCTTCAATTTTCCAGCTAAACTTTGAAGCTTTATATTCCAAATGCAATTTAGCCCTAAAGGAATAGCCTTGTTTGCTAAAAGTAAGATAGCAACTTGCACTTCCAACATTATTGACTGCAATCAACGCCAAGTCATTTCCATTCCTTGTTATTTTGTTTGCATCGCCCTCAAATCCTGTCCATTGCCAACCACTAGAGGTTATATGTTGTTTATTTTTTTGATAAATCACATAATCACTGATTGTGAAGCCAACCCCCTGTATCCACAAAAATCGATTAGTTAAAAAGGTAAGTTTGTTATAACTAAATCCTGACAAAAACCCATAACAACTATTCTTCACAGCTTCCATATCTACATATACTAGCCCCCCCCCCCACATAACATAAACATCTTTACTCCTTATTTTTTGTTTATTTTGTCAAAATAGACTTAACAATAAAAGGGTTAATAAACAGATTTTTCTATTTTTTTTTAATGATTGCACGATTTTTCTTAAGTGTTTTATTGCAGAATCTTTTTGAGGTTGCAAACCAAAGAGGGATTTTACCAGCAACCTCTTTGGCTTTGTAATCTCCAATTCGCACAGAAAGGAGAAATATGAAGTCAAATAAGATACTTAAAAGTATCTTGCATATTATTATACTACTTTGTATAATATTTAGCAAGTGCTTCTAGGGTTTCCCTAGCCCCTTTGGGGTAAGTATCTCCCTCTTTAGTTGATACTTCTCCTCTCAAAGCCAACTTGCATTTTGTTTAAGTTCTTCATAAAGCTGTGGATTATCATCCATTATTATTGGCTCTACAATCTTCTGTTGCGTTGGCATATGATTCTGTATTTGCTCTACATACTCGTATCTAGCTCTAAAAGAATAATTATATTTTAAAAGAGTTAGTATCCCTCCATATTCCGAATATATTTTCCAACCTTCAGATATTTTATTCTCCCCTGTTTTTAAAAAATGGACATAGTCATAAACTACAATTTTCTTTTTAAAATTTATGGTGCCACTTTGGGGATATACACTTTTTGTAACTGTGTATTCTCCTAAAAACCCATAACAACTATTCTTCACAGCTTCCATATCTACATATTGAAGCCCCCCCCCCCCCACATAACATAAACATTTTTAATCCTTATTTTTTTTCTTGTATTTTGTTAAAATCTCTACAAAAATTAAAGGGTTAAAATGGCTTTAAACCAAAAAAATGAGGCAAAAATCTACTTCCTCTCACACAATGAAAGTATCAAAGAAGTTGCAAGCAAATTCAATATCCCCTATCGCACTTTTGCTCATTGGGTAGCAACTGAAAAATGGGAAGCAGGGAGTGCTATTGCAGGGATTGCTGAACAACATCTCCAAAAAGATATTGTTAAAAAGGAATTTGGCAGCGTTATGCAAGTCATTGCCAATGATACCAAAAACCAAATCAAACGCAATTTAGCCCTAAAGGAATAGCCTTGTTTGCTAAAAGTAAGATAGCAACTTGCACTTCCAACATTATTGACTGCAATCAACGCCAATCCCAAATCCCACTTGATAAAACTCCAGCTTGTGAATATAAAGCCTTAAAAAGTATAGGATTGTCGGAATTTCTACTAGCCTCCCTTACTCTCTGCAACTTGTGCTATAATCCCCCAATTCTCCTTGTAATCTTTTAAATTCTCAACATTGATGGCTTTCACTTCCTCATCACTTAGTTTATCCACATAACTCATAGGTATAAGATAACAAATCCCTACTTGCTTATCCACTGCTACAAATATATCACAATCTTCGGAAGTAATCCTTTTGCCCCTATTTCTTGCGTGCGTATAATCTATTCCTTGTCCGCCTCTATCTCTATCTTTAAAGCTAATTTTGTTATCACTAATGCCTTTTATCTGCACTCGCAATAATGTATTTTCATAATCTACGATAGCATCATACCTTGAACTACGCACATCTACATTTGATGCGTTAAATCCCGCCAAAATAGCTCTTGCAATAAACAAAAATTGTGCAGAATCTCCAGCATTGGCAGTCATAATCCCTGCATTAATATGCAAAACATTACTAGAAAAACCATCGATAGAAGCGACAAAAAGGGCTTTTTGCAGAATCTTAGAAAGCTTATTTTGGATAAATCTAAACATCGGCTTATTGTCAATAAGTTTTTCTATATATTCCAGTGTAAAATTCCTAAGCTCTGTTTGATTTATCCGCCTTGAGATTTGCATAAAAATTTCTGTTTGGATAAGTAGCTCTACATCGTTTTTATAAAGCATTTCTTTGTTGGCTATTATTTCAATGCTTGATTTTTTGTAGTTTTGGTTAGCAAATTCCTCTAAGATTCTGTGCTTAAAATTCTCATCTTGTAGTTTTCGGATAAACCTTTGTCTAAGAAATTCTTTGATTTCTGTGGTGTTTGGACGATTTGTTTTAAAAGTGTTGGGAGAGGTATTAAAATCCTTTATATTTTCTCTGATAAACTCAATCATTGCATTACTTTTTTGATATTTTTGGCGATATTTGCTACTACCCCTACACTTACGCTATTGCCTATTTGCTTATAAAGTGTTGCATTAGAAAGATTGGGTGGTAGCACAAAACTATCCTCAAACCCTTGAAACCTCGCACACTCTCTAGGTGTGAGTTTTCGTATATCTTTAGAATCAATTACCAAAGGCACATTATGCCCTCCTGTCCCCATATTTGCAGTCAAAGTGGGGCATAGATTGCTTTTGTTTTCTCTGACATAATGTCTTCTCCATTGATAGAGAGTATTTTTGTTTTGCATAGTTTTTTTAAGCTCTGCATAATACTTTGTTTTTTTATAATAAAACTCTTCATTTGCTTCTTTGTCGATTAAATCTTGTATTGTTTTTGTGAGTTTTTTAGGACTCGGAAATTCAAATCTTTCACACATTTGTTTATCCAAAAATCCTACGATATATACTCTTTCTCTATTTTGTGGAATGTTTGCATATTCGCAAGTATTTAAAATTTTAAATTTTAGATAATACCCTAAGTTTTTCAGCTCTTTTTGTATAGTGTCAAAAGTTTTGCCATTATCGTGTGCTACAAGATTTTTGACATTTTCTAAAAATACTATTTTAGGTGTAAAGTATTTTAGATAGCGTAAAATAGCAAAAAATACATTTCCTCTCTCATCGTTAAAACCTTTGCGGTATCCAGCTATGCTAAAAGCTTGGCAAGGAAAACCAGCTACAAGAATCTCAATAGGTGCTAAGCTCTCTAAATCTGTGCGTGTAATATCCTCATTGATAATAGTATGATGATGATTTGCCCTGTAAGTTTCGCAAGCCTTAGAATCCAACTCGATAGCCCAGCTTGTTTTTATTCCTGCTTTTTGGAATCCAAGCTCTATACCACCAATTCCAGCAAACAAACTTCCTAACTGCATTGCAACTCTCCTTTGATAGCATTCTAATATATTTTGTCTAACATTATGCTTAGACGCCCAATGCAATTACCAATTAAAACATTTTTAATCCTTATTTTTTTTCTTGTATTTTGTTAAAATCTCTACAAAAATTAAAGGGTCAAAATGGCTTTAAACCAAAAAAATGAGGCAAAAATCTACTTCCTCTCACACAATGAAAGTATCAAAGAAGTTGCAAGCAAATTCAATATCCCCTATCGCACTTTTGCTCATTGGGTAGCAACTGAAAAATGGGAAGCAGGGAGTGCTATTGCAGGGATTGCTGAACAACATCTCCAAAAAGATATTGTTAAAAAGGAATTTGGCAGCGTTATGCAAGTCATTGCCAATGATACCAAAAACCAAATCAAACGCAATTTAGGCGATGATGCCTTTTTGGTTGATGAGATGATTTTAAACAATATCTTAGAAGATTCCACTGACAAAATCCTAACAAACGCTATCAATCTAAATTACATCCAAAAAAACATCGCTCTAAGTGCAGTAATTGCGAGAAACGAGCTTTTAAAAATGTTAAAATTAGCCAAAGCTCATCAAGCTGATCCAACTATTATTGCAGCAGCAGAAAAGGTGCAAAAAATATTTTTAGACTTAAAAGATAGCTCTTTTGGCAAAAACTATGTCCCAAAAGACGAAAAAGAAAGTATCAATTATGAGGAATTAAGCAACGAAGAACTAGAAAGAATCCTAAAAGGTGAGTGATTACCACTCAAAATCCCTTAAATCCTCCATTCTCCTTTGGCTCTCCTCATCGCTATGTATCATATTTCCACCGCCCAAATCCCAGCTCATACCTCCATTATCGTGAAAATAGGTATTACCCCTTTTTGTGGTAGATTCTCCATTACTATTATAATAGCTATCCCCTCTTTTTTCTATCCTATCACCATTATCCAAAAAAAGCGTATCCCCATTTCTATAATTCATCTCCCCATCATCGTGAAAATACATATTTCCACTTTTAAAAGTAGAATCCCCATCATAAAATCTACTTTCTCCAAATACTCCACTTACCAAAACCAAAAAAACAAAAACAATCTTTTTCATCCTCTTTCCTTGTTTGTTTTTATTCCAATACCTTGCTATGTTTCCCCACACGCAAAGCAATTAATTCTAAAACCTCTTTATCACGCTTATAAATTAGCACCAAATCAGGCTTAATATGGCAATCTCTAGCCCCTTGTAAATCCCCACTTAGTGCGTGATCTTTATACTTTGCTTCTAGCGTTTGGTTTTTACATAGTTTTTCTAAAACTTCCATTGTATGTTCTATGTCTTTGGGTTTAAGCTTTTTAGCATCTTTCACAAAGCGTTTTGTTAGGTGAAGTTTATACATCTATTTTATCAAACCTTCAAAGGCAAAAGCCTCTCTTACATTCTCATAAGTCTTAAAAACCCCTGCTTTTTTCTGCGTTTGAATTTCTTTTAAATCCTCTAAAATTTCTTGCTCAAACTCTTTTGTGTAGCCATTTTGAGTAAATTCTTGCTTTTTTTGGATTTGTAATTGGGCTTGTGGGTATAAATTCACCACACTTTTTAAAGCTTCAAGCATTTTATTATCAGCATTTGTTATGTGCAATGTGATTTCCATAGCATTCCCTTAATTTTTACTAATAATAATTATATAGCAATCATCAAAACATTGCAAGAGTTTTTATTGTTGTATTACTTCACATTACCACGAATCTTTGCCCACTCATTGTAATCAAACTTCCGCCCATAATCACTATTTTCCCTATAATCTATCATTTTCTGCCAACGAATATAGCTAAAAGGGTGTTTATCCTTTCTATGTCCTTCAAGGTAATCATACATATCCCAAAATATAAGGCTTATAACCGCCCATTGATAAAAGCTATCTGCATAATCAAACGCATTTACACCTGTTTTTAAATTATCTTCCAAAACTGCTAATAACTGCTCCCGCTCTTGCAATAATTCTTCAAAAATTACACCAAGTATAGCTATTTGAACACTTCTTGTTTTCCCAAAAGTGCTATAAACTTCTCTTGCATCTCTTTTTTCTTTGTCTGTTGGATGGTAGCCTGCCCTTGAGATAAATTCTCTTACTAAGAAAGAATCCATAATCTTATATCTAATCAACCTAGACCCCATTCCCCAAACCCCAATATTATCCATAAAAATCTTAATACTATCCCGCCAGCTAGATTCTTTAGTCTGCATTATCAAATTGCTTGTTATAACAAGTAGCATTTCATTTTCAACAATGTAGTCTATTAGCTCATATCTATTCTTATCATAAAGAGAAGTTCCATTTATGCTAGCCCATAGCTCATATCTATCATAAAGAGAAATTCCATTTACGCTAGCCCATACATTAACCGCCCCTATTGTGATGAATACCAAAAATATCTTTTTAATTAGCCTACCCAACACTGCAAAATCCTTGATTGAAATTTTAGCTAGTCTTATTGCCCAAAAGTAAAACTATCTTCATTGCAAGCCTTTACTAAAGCACACTTTTCATTTCACAATTTTAACATTTTTTTACTTCACATTACCACGAATCTTTGCCCACTGCTTATAATCAAAATTTACTCCATTATTGCTATTTTCTATGTATTTTGCCATATTTTCTAATCTGCTCCAGCTAAAATTCCCTGTTTTTTGTGATTGCCTAAGATAAGCATCAAAATCTTTATACATCAAATACATTTCATACATTCCCTTAGGAAGTTCTCCACCTTTATTTTGAATATTTCTTATATTTCCTTCTAAGTTATAAAGCGTGGATTCTAACGCTCCACTTAGAGTGTCCCTTTGTTCTTGTGGATTTCTAAGCTTTGTCCCATAAATCTCTTTTGCATCTTTTTTATCTTGATTAGTCGCCTTGCCAGCTGCATCACTTTGTGCTAGATTTTTTACATTTGCTAAATCTCTTGAATTGTATCTAGCCAACTCTCCATTTAAGGGCGTCAAACCTCCTGTAAAATTATGCAGTCCTCTAACAAGCCCATTGATAACCCCAGCTTGCTCTTTTGTATCAAGGATTAGGTTGCTTGTTGATTTGAGAGCTACTAGATTATCATTTGCCTTTTCAATGCTTTTCCCTACATCTTGCTTTTTAATATTCAAATCCCCTCTTGCTTTTCCCAAATCTACTCCCATTCTTTTTGCCAAAAGATAATCGCCAAAACTTAGCTTCTCTTTATTATCAAAATACGCAATCCCTGTATTTAGCCTTGCACTATCTTGCACCGCAGCAGTATTAATTAAAGGACTTTGTGCCTTTGCATTTGTGGCTTGGGGGATACTTTGAATCTCTTGTGAATTATCTTTAAAAAATTGTGAGAGCTGTGCATTTCTTAGATTGCTAGGTTTAATTGTCTCTACATTGCTTTGTTGTTGTGGCATTTGTTGTGGCATTTGTTGTGGCATTTGTAGATTAGGCTCTAGGCTTACATTGGAAACTGCATTTGGATTATAATTGTTAAAATTATCCATAGCATTGAGTAACAATCTATCTTCCACACTCATCTCTCTAGGCTTTGGATTGTTGTATTTGTATTTTTCAAACTCCAAATTCTCTTTTTTGAGATTCAGATCTGCTTGTCTATATGCCTCATCTTGTTGCATTTTTTGAATTTGCAAATTTTCCGCTCTTTGTCTTTCTTTTGCCGCTTCATCAAATGCCCTTTGAGTTTTATAATAATCACTAATTGTATTCCCTAACCCACTAAGCCCATTAGTTAGGGCATTTAATCCCTTATCTCTTGTATCTCCCAAATTAAAAAGAAAATAAGATAAATTCCTTGCTGTATTGCTCCCTGTTTCAATAGGTAATCTAGCCATTGCAACCTCCTATTAGTTTATATTCTACTTCCAAAAAACCATTTGGAGCTAGATAAACCACTCCTTTTTGTATGTTTTTGTCATAAACTTTCAAAAATTGTTCAATTTGTTTTTTTGTATTGGGCATTGTATTGCAATGGTATTTTAAATAACACAAAAAATAATCCAGATCACGCACCAAAAGGGTGCTAAAATCTAAATATTGCAATGTATCTTCCCACTCCAATACCCCCTCTCCATCATAGAGATAAAACACATTCCCAAAGCTATCTTTATAATACAATTGATTACTCAAGGGTAATGTATTTTCCCCCTTTTTTAGCCCAAAACTGCCTCTTTTATTCCCATATCTATCACATAAGAAGCAGTCATTAGCATCTAATGGATAATTAAAACTTCTCATTTTTAATCTCTGTTAAAATAATCCGCACTATCATTAATCGCATTAGCTGCTTTATCGTGAATTGCCATTCTTTCGTTGTAACGCTGGTTTTCAATATTATATTGATTTTGCATTAAGTCAATTGCCCTTTTTTGTTCTTTGAGCTGTTTTCTAGCATTGACTATCCCACCAATACCGCCTACTAGGTTAGCAATTCCATTGATTCCTGCTCCAATTCCACCAAGTCCCCCTAGACTATCTAGCATACCTGAGCTTCCTCCATTGTTTCCAAGCATATTTAGACTTGAAATATTTTCTCCAGCTCCTGTGCCTAAATCTATTCCATAAATCATATTTGGATTTTGATTAAACAATTCTAGACTCATTTTTTCTCCTTATACCTTAATATATTTTGTTACAAAGCTTCTTTTCTCTCTTGCTCTATTTAAAAGTGCAATCAAATCATTTCTCTCTTGCTTGATTAAAGCATCATAGAGCTCTATTTTTTGGAGATTATTGAGATTTGTTTCAGTGAGCAATATATTCTTCATCACTTTTAAGACCAAATAATTCACAAAAACACTCTCTATGCTTAAATCATCATTTTCATCACTTAGCTTACAGCTCAAAGCTAAATACACTTTTACTTTTTGTCCTACCTTGAGGCTTAAGCAATATTTGACTAGACTTCTAGCATAGATACAAAGCTCATTTTCATTTTCCAAATACTCTTGATAAGTTTTTAGTGGAATCTTGCTTTTTCCACATTTTGCTAGATAAAAATACAAACATTCGCTAGGCAATTCTAACTCCACTTGCCCCACATCAAACACAAACTCTTGCAAATTTAGCCCAAATTCACTAATGACTTTATTTTGCATTTGCTCTAAATAATCTATTAATTCATTATTGCTAAATCTAAGCTCATTATAATTTTCATCTCTAAGCCTAGATCTAAGAAGCAAAAGAACATCATAAACTTTCATTTTAAATCACCGCAAAAGATTTATGGAAGCTTTCAGTATTTGGATATTTTTGCAACATTTCCAAACGCTTTTTAGCAATGGCAACATCTGCTAAAGCATTCAATGCTTTTTGGATATTGTGAAGTTCGCTTTGCAAGGCTATTGCTTGTAAATGCAAAGAAGCCTCAAAACGCATTTCTTTTAAACTTTGCAAATCTGCCACATCCTTAAAGACTTCTTCCCCTTTATTTTTCAACGCTTCTATAATAAAATCTTGAATATTTTCAAAACTAATCATCTGGGTTGTTGCTTCTTTAGAGGCAAATTTGATGATTTCCTTTAACTCCCTAGAAGTTTTGATATATTCCAAAATCGCACTTGTATCGCTAAACTCTAAAACTTCCGCTTTATTATCTTCCAAAAAGTCTTGTGTGAGGTTTTGGAACTCCCTTTTTGCATCAATCTTTGAAAGGAGGTTTAAGAAGTCTTGGGCAGCGTTTGTAACTTCTTCTTTTTTTGCGGCGATTAATGTTTGCATTTGTGTATCTTGTTCCAAAACCTCGCACAAAACTTTTTCAAAATTATTTTCATTTTCTTTTAAAAAATCTTTTGCAACACTCTTAGAAATGCTCTCAAGATTTAGATTAAGAGCCACTTTAGAAGCAGTTTCATCTAAATTATCTATCACAAGTTCATTAACTTTAGCCAAAGCACTTTGCATTGTTTCTTTTAAATGCTCATCGCCTTTTGTTTCTAAAGTAGAGCTAAGAGAGTTTTCCAAATCTCTCTTTAAAGTTTCAAAAGAAGTTTGCATTTTGCTTTTTAGATTTTCATCACTAAGCATTGTTTCAATCTCTTTTTTTAATGCAATAAGAGATTCATAGTTAGTATGAAATTCATTCAGTTTTTCTAAAAGCAACATTTTAACTCCTTTAGCGTAAATTCCAATTAGAATCTAAAATGCTTTTAGATTCCACCGCCTTTTTCCTATCTCAAATTAAGCTACACACCACCACCGCCAACTACATAAAATAAAACTTAAAACAAACTCTAAAATAAGCAATATGTAGCTTAATTTGAGATAGGCAACCCAACTAATTAAACCTTACCAGCCCTAAATACCAAATTCTAGCAATTGCGGTGTATAGTGATTGTTTTTTACAAATTTTCGGGGGGAGTCTAACCATAGCGGTTGCGACCTCCGAGAAATTTGTAAAATCATTTACTAGGCATCTTGAATGCGAATTTAATACTCTGTTTTGATTGTGCTTGGTAGGAAATACATCACTCTAAGAGTTACTTTTCCTTTTGTCGCAGCACCACTTAGAGTTAGATTCACACTCCCTCTTGAAGCCACATTCAAATTTTGTGCGGAAGTATGAGGGGCTTTGCTATCTAGTGGAATATCATTTAAGAATTTTTCCTTATCCTCATTTAATCCCACATCGCAAGTTACACCTACATCACTTGCCTCATCAACATTTAAATTAACATTAACTACTTCTGCCCCAAAAGGCAATGCAACCGCCTCAAAGGTTGTTTTTCCTTGCGAAGCAGCAAATTCCACACTATAAACAGCCAAATAACTTACATTATGCACAAATTGTCTCATTCTTTAGTCCTCCTTAGAATAAAAAATTCCAATAGTTGCAAAATCGGTATTATGGTAAGGGCTATTAGGCTCTTCATCATTGATATACCTACCCTTAGCAATCGTCATAATCCTATCAATTCCAACTACCATCTTTCTCCCCGCATCTTGTGTATCATCAATATAAATTGTAGGCTTTTTTTGTCCCACAAAAACCAAAGCAGATGCCCCAATTAAAGCCCCCATACATACAGGTTGGCTATTTGCATAGCTACTTGGCGGAGTTACCACACCATTATTGAGATTTTTAAGATTCAAAAACTTTGCATATTCACTATCGCTTACTTCAGAATTCAAAAGTCCAGGTTGAAACTCGCTCCAAGTATTCATATCAATTACAGGGCAATTATCTACCACACCCAAAAATCCGCTAAAGAGATTATTGTCCATTCCTCTTTTGTCCATTTTTTGTAGTTCAATCCATTCAGGATCATTTCTTAATTGCTCTGCACCAATACTATCCACCAAAATTACATAGCTATAAACCTGCGTCATCACTCCATTAAGTGATTTTTTTGTTATTTTTAATGGCTTAATAGGGAATTTTTCAGCTCCATTATAGCCCATACCCCTTTTTGCCATATAAATAGCTCTGCGGATAGCTTTTACATTTAAAATATCCCCTTTAGAGATTTTTTTAGCAGCCTCTGTTGTGCTTGTTTCACTGCTTGTATCTTTGTATCCATTAGCACTATCACAAACTACACAATTTGTAAAATCATTACTCAAAGAAGCAACTAAGATTCTATCTCGCCTATCTTTTATCCAACTTTGCAAAGAATCAACACTTTCTTTTAAAAAATCTACTTGTGTGATAATATGCTCTAGTTTGTGGGCTGACTTCAACGAATTTCCAATCACTTCAGGATATGCAGTTTGTGAATAGATAGTTAATTTATCATAATTAGTATCAAAATCCGCATTTCCTTTTACACCATCTCCTAGCAATGCTCCTTTTAATCTAGGGCGATAAGGCTCTAATGCTTTTTCTCCACTTAAGCGATATACCCTAAGTCCTCTATTCTCTCCTGTTCCAATAAGGGTATCCCACAAAGATTCCTCCCATACTGATTTTTCTATTCGTTCAGCAATTTGGACACTTACATTTGGATTATCTCTCCATTCATTTAATTTGATTCCATTTAAATCAACGCTCATTCCTTTACTCCTGTTAAAATTTGGAGAAAAGTTTAATGAGATTTATTTTTTAAAAAAAGGGTTAAAAAAATGCTTTTAAAAAAGGTTTTTTGAGTGAAAACCAACTTACTTTTGGTTTTAGGATTCTCTAGTTCCTAAACATTCCCCCAAATTCTAGCAGTTGCGGTGTATGGTAATTGTTTTTTACAAATTTGGGGAGGTTAGCATACTTAGGTATGTGCCTCCCAAAATTTTTAAAATCACTTGCTAGGTATCTTGAATGCGAATTTTCATATTCGCCAAGTTCTCTTAGTAGATAATCTCCTATTCTCTTTGTAGCTATTATTTGCAGTTGTATAAGCAGGGGTAATTTCACTCAAATACACCGCTGTTGCTAAAGTATCAAGGCAATCGTTCTTTCTATGCGGTTTTTGCGGATTAAAGCTCCCCATTTGCTTTTTTAGTTTATCTACCCCACTTGCTGTGCTTAAATACCTCAAATGCCCCGTATTCAAATAAGGCTTAATCGCACTTATTTTTTGCATTTTAGAAATATTTTTGATAGTTGGATAGGTTTTAATTTCATTAATGATGATATTTTTCCCTTGTGTTTTTAGTTTAAGATTGGTTTCTAGTATCTTTTTAGCCAAAATTCTAGCAACAATCAATCCTCCCCCTGTCCCTTCAATATAAGCTGGGGCATTAGGATATTTTAGCATTACTTCTATGATTTTCTCACACAATACTTCCTCATCAAATACCCCTGCATAGCAATCTTTGAGAATATATCTAGGGAGATTTTTCCACATATCCACTCCCACAGCAGTGATAGCTCTATCATCTGCCTTTGCACTTAGAGATTCTGCAGTATCTACTAAGATATAATCTCTGCATTCTCCCATTTCATAGCTAGGCAAACTTGTAAAATTATCGACCTCAAAAAATCCTGTTTCACTTGCTTGTGGTTCTTGCTGCATTTGTGTGCTAAAATCATCTTCCCCCATTTCATTCTTTAGATTTTCTAATTCCTCCAAATTATGTCGCCCCATAAAAAGAGGTTCTCCTGCCTCCCTTTGGTAACAAAAATTCCCTATTTTATAAGTCTCTTTTTCTTTGTTTAGGGCTTGAAGTTTTATGATTTTCCATTGATTGATTGTTTCTTGTGGCACATTTCTAGGATTTAGCAAAAATCCGCATAAATCCTCATCTCCAAGCCTTTGCATAAGAATAATAATACTTGATTGATTATCTTTTAACCTTGATAACACGCTTCCTGTGAAGTTGTTATTTACCATATCTCTTGCACTCTTTGAGTTCATCTCACTCACTTTGATAGGATCATCAATCAAAATACAATGAGCGTGAAAACCTGTAATAGCACTCTTTAGGGTAGTAAAAAAACAACCTCCCCCTTCTTTTAAAATAAACTCTTGATTATTATCTTGTAAGAAAGTGGCTTTCTTCTTAAAAACACTCTCCCAAAAAGGGCTTTTGATTAAATCCCTTACTTCATTACTTATTCGTTTGCACAAATCATCGCTATAAGAAACATACATAAACTTCCTACTTCTATCAAGCCCCAAAGCATAGGGTATAAAAGCCCTAGCTAGTGTTTCTGTTTTGCCATAACTTGGGGGCATATTTAGCATTATCCGCCTAAGTAGTGGCTCATTGTTTTCCTCACAATATTTAGGAATAGTATGGATTAGAATATTTGTTAAATATTCAAAATGCCAATTATGCAAAAAATCCTTTTTATCATACCTCTGCCATTTGAGATACAAAAATGTTTTAAAATCCCTTCTTGCCTTTTCTCTTAATGCCAATTCCATTTGTGCTTTTTTGTCCATTTTACTTATCCCTCCAATGAATTGATCATTATTTTTCTTTGAGTTAATAGCACAATAGCTTCCATATCCCCCTTAGAATTTGCCTTTTTGATTTCATAATTAAGATAGCTAGTAACTAATGCTTTAATACTTTCTTTCATCTTTGCATAAGGTATCCTTTCTATTTCTTCTTTTAAAAGAATCTCAATGACTTCCTTACTTTGCACTCCTTTGATAATATCCAAAAACACCCCTTTAAGACTTCCAAACTCATCACCTTCTAGGTAATTTACACACAATTCCATAATATCTTTATCTTCTAAGATACTTTTTAAAATCATCAAAGGTAGTTTTTGCCCTTGTGTTTGAGTGTTGATTTTATCTTGAAGGAAATATTCTTTAGGGATATTCAAAGCCTCACAGGCTTGTTTGATTAACTCCTCTTTTGCAAAATACTCATTTATACTTAGTATTTTTTCTTTGAGAGATTTTAGAAATTCATCTTTTGCTTTTGGGGTTTTGGCTTCTTTAAAATAATATCTCACATAGTATTTAAACCCGCTCACCTCTTTTAAATTAAGCTCTTGCCCCCTTTCTAAAACCTCCCCTATATCTTTAGCCTCATTTTTCAAAATGGCAATTTTGCTACCATAAAATCCATTTTTAAAAAGTATCTCATAAGCTCTAATATTTGCCAAAATTCCTGCCTTGTCATTATCAAAGCACAAAACAAACTCTATTTCATTTTTAAGTTTATTGAAACTTGCTACACTTTCATTACTAAATGCAGTGCCACAAGTTGCTACTGCATTTTTAAAGCCCATTTTGCTAAGAGCCACCACATCTAAAAACCCCTCACATACATAAACTTTGTTTGACTTTTGAATTTCTGTTTTTGCGTTGCTTAGATTATAGAGAATATGCCTTTTAGCAAATATCTTAGATTCTTTTGAATTAATATATTTAGCATTATTTTTGAAATTATAATAAGGCTGCACCCTTCCAGAAAAACCCACAATCTTATGGGCATAATCCCTTAGTGCAAAAGTAATTCTATGGTGCAGGGCAAACACATTATTGCTAAATAAAACTCCAAGTTCTTTTAAAATCTCTATTTCTTCTAATGTGAAATAATTTTGCGGCAATGAAGGTGGAGCATAACCTATGCTATATTTTTCAAAATCTTCTTCATTTAAACCCCTATTTTTTAGATAATTTACCACCTTTACTTCCCCCATTAGAGATTCCAAAAATAACTTATGGCATTTTTCTAAGGCTTCCAAATACAAAAATCTCTCTTTACCTCTACTATCTTGCATTATTGCTACATTAGAGAGGTTAGCCACTTCTATCACAGATTCTTCAAAACTTAGTTTCTTGTATTCTTGCAAAAATTTAAAAACATCTCCACTCACCCCACAACCAAAACAATGATAAATTTGTTTTTTGGGACTGACCACAAAACTACCACTTTTTTCAGTATGAAAAGGGCAACTAGCAATATAATTTACTCCTGCTTTTTTAAGCGGTATGAAATTCCCTATAACTTCTATAATATCTGCTCTTTCTTTGATTTGTGATACATTGCTAATCATTTTTATCCTTTATACATTTGGCATTTCATAAATAATTTCCAATTCTTTTTCTTGTGGTTCATAAAATCTAAGCTCTTTTGTGCAAAAGAGAATCTCGCTTTTATAATGCTTCCCTGTCTGCTTGTTTTTCTTAACCACTATTGTTCGTTCTTCTTCTTTGTTTTTATCCCTTTTAAGTCGCACGATAATACTTGCTTCGTGTGCCCCCTTTTTGCTTCCAAGCGGAGTATCTTCATCACTTTTTGAAGTTTGAATAATAAACAAAATAAAAATATTTAGATGATGACAAAGTCTAGCCAAAATGCTAAATTTCAAACTCTCTTCCTCCTCTCCAGCTCTAGCTTGTGGAGTGGTAAGTCGCATTTGAGAATCAATCAAAAAGAATTTCACGCCTTTTTGCTTATAAAGATCTTTGATATTATTTGCCACTTCATTAATATCAAATCCCTCATCAATAATGAAGAAGTTCTCTGCATTTAAACTACTGCTCCTCTCATCTCTTCGCTTCAAATAGTGTTCGATAGGAAACTCAAAGCTAAAAAAACACACTCGTGTAATTTTGCTTAAATTTTCTAGTATTTGTAATCCAAGCATTGTTTTACCACTATCAGGGTCACCCGATATAAGCATTAATTGCCCAAGCTCAAATCCCCCCTCAAAGCAATTATCTATAAATGGAATATTTGTTTTATAAATTTTGCTTTGGGGCTTTGTGCGGTAATATTCACTCCATTTCACGAGATTTTTAAACCCATCTTTTTGCACTTCTAATTCTTTTTTTAGATATTCAATATCCAAAATCACATTTTCATCGCTTGCTTTTATGAGATTATTAGCAATCACCCTTTGCATTCTAAGCACATATTTTTTGTTAAAAATATCCACAAAGCTAAGATAGTTTGGATTTGCCTCACACAATACAAAAGCCCCAAAATACTCGCTTCTTTTGAAATTTTCACTCAAATTTGCCGCCAAAGCATTGAAGTTAAGAGTATTTTTTTCTTTTAGAGCTATAATCAAATTCAAAATTTCTAGCCCATTTTTAGAAAAAGTCGTCATCTTAACCTTGCTTAAAAACTCCTCAATATCTTTTGGATAATGTAACATACTAAACAATACTTCTCTTTCAATTTCCATCTCACACCCCTATAAATAACTATAAAAAAACAAGTTTTCATACCTATATTTATCAATGGCAGTTTGCAAACTCAAATTCAAAAAGTGATTTTTGCTCATTTTGATTTTCTTTGTTTGTTGATTCAATTTTTTTAAGGTGTTTTTTCTCAAAAGGAACTTTTTTCTTTTTTTTATACACATTTTTACTCCTTTCCCAATTTTTATTGAATGTGTATTCCAAAGCTCTAAGCACAATAACGCTTCTACTTTGGGAATCAAATTCTGCGATGAAATTAATTTTTTCTAACATCTCCTCTCCCAAATAAAAGCTAGGGGAATGTATTTTGATTCTTGTTTTTCGTTTATAGTGCATCATAGCTCCTTGCCCATTTAGGTAGCTTTTTGTTTATCTCTACAAGCATTCTAGCCTTAATCTCTGATAGCTCTGCAACTCTAGTGCCTTTGTAATCTCTGATTTTTGTTCTTTTGGCTTTTTCTTGCAAATCCTCTCTTAAAACCACCCAAAAATAATATAAAAAATCGGAAATATCATATTTCCTTTTTGATTTGTAGCGGTTATCTCTATCCACAAAAAGATTCTCCAAAACATTCTTATAAATGGGAGCTTCCAAAGCAAATAACTCTTTTAATTGAGCTATTGTAAAATCTGTCCAGTAGCCATTTTGATTTTCTATTACTTCTAAAAACATCTCATTAAGCTCCATTTTAACTCTCCCAAATCTCCATTATTCGTTCTCTTGAGATTCTTGCATTTTGTGCATTTGTTTTAAAGCTTTCTTTTGGTGGGAATAGCCCCCTATATCCATTATTTAAGCTATAATTGATGCTTTGTATCAAATTCCCAGCCTTCTTTGCTCTCAAAAGCTCATCTAAAATCCTCTTTTGGCTCACTTTAAACCTCCTTTTGTGTGCCACCCATTCACTCACAAGGGGTATTTCCTCATCATTAAAATACTCATCTAAATTTTCTAATTTTTTTTGGTATTTAAAATCCTTCTGCTCTTTTAAAGAAGGGATATTTAAGGCAAACAACTTTTTAATATCAAAATACTCGCCTAAATAATATTTTTTAGTATTTGTAGATTCAGTATTTGTATTATTATTATAGGGAGTCTCATTTTTGACCCTGTCATTTTTGAGCTTCTCATTTTTGGAATGAATTAAAACCTCATTTGTTTTAGCTTTTGAAATATCTTCTACTTTTTCTACTTCTGCTTGATTGTTAATAAAATATTGTTGATGGTTAGCGAGTTTGTTTTGAACTACTTCTCTTTGTCGTTGCAGGATATTTTTATCGATTAATTCTTTTTTTCTCCTTTTTAAAGTAGCCAAAGAGATTTTAAGCGTTTTGGCAATTTGCTCCCAATTGATTTCCCAATCATTAGGTAAGCTCATAAGATGAAAGAGTAGCCTAAATGCTCCATCACTTAGATCATAATCAGTATGGAATGCGTTTTTAATGAGTGTGAATTTGCTTTGTGGTGCTTCTTTATTTAGTGTAATCATTAATAATCTCCTTCATAAATGATTTGTGGTTGTAAGTTTGGGGATTGTTTTTTTGTTGGCATTAGTTTAAAAGTTTCTACAAAAACTTTTATTTTTGATTTCAAAGAGTTATTTTTATCTCTATATTGATTTTGAGTAAGCTTACCGCTAATGATAATGCTATCTCCTTTTTTACAATATTGAGAGATAAGCTCTACGCTTTTGCCAAATGCGACACATTCAAAGAAATGGACTTTTTCTATTTTAGTTTTAGAACTATCAGTATAGGTTTCATTCAAGGCAAGACTAAAATTTCCCACAATTTTATCCTCGATATATCTAATCTCAATATCTTTGGACATTCTCCCACTTAAAACTACATTATTAATTTCAGCCATTAAAACTCCTTTATTTTTTCCAAATATTCATAACAAGCCAAAGCCTTATCCCCCAACCTTTCTTTCAATAATGGCAGGGATTTATGTAGCTTATTTGCCTTAAATTCTTTGCAACCAAGAAAGAATCTATCTTTATTCCAAATAGCAGGCAACTCATCAATAAAAACCCCCTTAATCTCAATTCCATTTGGGACAACAAAATTAAGCTTTGCATTATCAAAAATAGCATTGCTCAAATTCGCCCCCACAAAAACACAATATTTCAGATCAGCTCCGCTAAAATCCACACCACTTAAATCACAATAACTAAAATTACAATGATTGAGGCAGGAATTTTTAAAGCTTGTAGAATTAAAATTGCCACCACTAAAATCACAATGCAAAAAATCACTTTCTTCAAAACTCAAAAAAGCCAAATCCAAACCCCTTAAACTTTCATTGTTTAGGGCTAAATTATCAAGTTTTATTCCTTGTGCCTTTGCCATTTTCAAGTTTTCATACAAACTTTTAGAATAATCCCCATAGAGATTTTGCCCATTTTTGCTAATTAGATTCATTCTAATACCCTTTCTTTTTCTTCTATTTCCTCTATTTTTTTGTTTTCACTTATATTTATCTCTTTAATAGGGGGATTAAAAGCTTCTTCCAAAAATACTGCTCTTTGCTTCTTTTGGTTTTTCATATATTTGGTATATACAGCATAAGTGATTGCTAGATTCTTATGCCCAAGCTGACTACTGACCCACAAAGGCTCTTCCCCAGCATTTAACATAATAGATGCAAAAGTATGCCTTGTTATATAAAGCTTTCTATGCTCAAACCCTGCTTCTTTTAAAAGTTTTGCCCAAAGAAGCCTTATTTTAAATCCCAAGTTGTTTAAATCGCCAACAAAGATAAATTTTCCTTGCTTTTGTGCTTCCATTTCTTCTAATGTTTGCTTTAAAAGTGGCAACACATCTACTTCCCTTTTAGAACTTTTTGTTTTGGGAGTTCCTATTTCCCCTTTTAAGCCTATTGTCCCCTCTACTTTTATAATAGAATTTTTCAAATCGATATTTTCCCACTTTAGAGCAAGTATTTCCCCTACTCGCATTCCTGTGAAAAATGCTATTTTTAGGTAATTACTAAAAAATTTAGGGTATTTTTCTGCTAGAGTGAGTAAATACCTCATTTCTTCCAAACAAAAAGGCTTATTTTCTCTAACTTCAAGGTTATTTATTTTTTTGTGAAATACAACATTTTTTACAATTTTTTCCTCTCTGATGGCAAAATCAAGAACTTCTTTTAGACAAGAAACAATAGATTGAATGGTTGTTTTAGATAATTGCTGCTTTAAGAGAAATCCATAAAAATTCTCAATATCCTCATAATTGATTTTACTTATCTCTTTATGCCCCAAAAAGTCATTAATTTTTTGGAATAAATACATATAAAATTTAATGCTTCTAGGCTTTAAAGTCATTTTTTTTCTTTCTAGTATTTTGTTAATAAAATCCTCCAAATTTTCTTTTGCTTTAGGTTTAACTTCCTGTTTTGGTGTTAAATGATCTTTGATTAGCTTTTCATATTCTCTTAGCACATACTCTCTATTTTCCTTTGTATCCTTTAGCTTTGTGCTAAACCTCAATCTTTTTCCTTCATAGGTGGTTTGTATATGCAATCTCCCACCACGATTAATAATATTCTTTTTCATTTAGCCTCCTTAATATCTACGCTATTTTTCAAGATTAATTCGATATACCCTTGTATATCCAAAAGGCTATCTTTTTGTAAGCCTCCATTGATTATTCTAGCTAGTTTCATAGTCACCATTATTAATGCAGTTTTGGCGTTATAGTCTAGATCATTCCACGCATCACCTTTTTGTATTATTTCAACCATTCTCCAAAAATCGCCTGATACTGCATTGAAATCCCCATAGCTCTCGCCTCTTTGTTCCAAAATCTCTTTAACTTCGCTATTCACTTTAAATCTCCTTAATACATTCCGCAAAATTTTTCAACACTCTTAATTTTGTAATCATCATATTTCACAAATAGCTTAGTATCTTTAGAATTTACTTTGTGTAATTCTATATCTGCATAATAT
The DNA here is from genome assembly GCF_900638355.1 of Helicobacter pullorum. GTDB lineage: Bacteria > Campylobacterota > Campylobacteria > Campylobacterales > Helicobacteraceae > Helicobacter_D > Helicobacter_D pullorum. The sequence continues at coordinate 936,447 of NZ_LR134509.1, forward strand.
TCATAATCGCTCTCTGATAGATTAGCCCTACAAATTCCTATTTCCAAATTCCCATATTCTTTTTTGAAATCTTGCAACTTCTCTATAAATTCACTTATTTTCATTTTCACTCCTTATCTAAAACTTCTCTCATAATGTTTAAATCGCCATCCACTTTTTTGAAAAGTTTTTCATAATCAGCTTTTAACTTTTCAATAGATAGATACTGCTCTTCTGTAATTTTTAAACCTTTTTCTAATCCCAGCTTGAAATCACTAACAAGATTCCCAAGCCTTATGCTTCTATCCGCTATCCCAAATAAAGTCTCAATTAAACGCTTAGAATTTTTTAATTGAAATCCTTTTGAATCTCCATTAAAAGCATCTTGCACTATTTCAAGCGATGATATTAAGCTAGTTAAAGCGTAGCTTAATTCAACATTGACATCGCTAAAAGCCCTTTTTATATCATCACTAGAATCCTTATCATCAAGCTTACTATAGTGCTCTTTTAAGTCTTTTACTCTAGTTTCTAACCTTTTTAAATATGTTTCAAAAATATAGTCTTTCATACTTTAACTCCTATTCAAATAATTGCCCACCAAAATAGCTAATATTGAAATAAGCTTCACAAACACAATCATTCAAACAATATGAAAGGTCTTCCACAGAAATCCCTTTAAAATACTTTTTTTCAAATTCTTCAAGTGCAACCATTTCCTTAGAATCTTCCAAAATATCTTTTAGCTTTGATTCTATTTTTGGTAACTCCTCTTTTAATAGGCTTATTTTTTCCAAAGCCTCTTCAAAGTTAGAAAGGACGCTTCTTAAGTCCTCTTCTCTTAATTCAATAGCATTATTCATTATCTAAATCCCTCTCTTTATTTTTCAAATAAGCTTCTTTGACTTAAAAGCCTCTCTAAAGCTTCCGCCTTATCTTTTAAGTCCTTAATTCTTTTTTATGTATCACAACCTTTTTAGATACTTCTAAAATTGCACTAAAAGGTTCAAAATCAAAGCCATCTTTATTTAATTCGTATTCTTCCTTTGCTACTTTTAGCAAAGGCTCTATGCTATCTCGCCCACCATTCCAGTGTTGATAAATTCCCTTTGTTTTGTCTTTATTTAAAATCACGCAACGATTTCCCATTTTTACTCCTCATATCAATACCTTATCCAAAGTAATTCATCGATTGCTTTTCCATCTAGAAGGATCATTCCATCATTCCCCAAATCGTAGTATTTTGAACTATAAATCGCCTTTTTCCCAACATAAAACATAAAAACTCCTTTCATTTTTATGTTCTTTTTTCTGCGTTAATGCCATACTTTTGATAATAAGAATGAAGGAAACAAGAAGGAATTGTTTATTGTTAAATTCACTCATTAACCCAAAAGAGTAAATTTGCGTATTTAGAAGTATTTTACTTATCTCAAGGCAGTAGATGAAGATTTATTTATCTTATTTCCTAAAATAGATTACTTGCACAAACAAGGCAAGAACACTATTTCTTAAGTGATGGTAATTCACCAAGCTACAAGGTAGAAACTCAAAAGCTAGGAGCGTTAATCAACTCCCACAAGCAAGAATTTTACCCTCCAAACAAGAGAGAATGCCACACTATTTTGGTAGTTAAGATTCTGCATTCAAAACACTTTGAACAAAGTCTCAATGCAAGCAGTTTTATCTCAAACAAGATAGCATTTTTTTTGCAATCCCAAATTCAGTGAATGAGATTACTTTAAATTTGACAACAAAGGACATCATTAAATATAAGTCCTTTGCTAACCTTTGAATCGCCCACCTACTAAACAAGTAAGCTTCTTACTTTATAGATAGCACAATGTGTAACCATACTTTTGCTACCCTGTTATTGTTACCAAGAGCGATTACAAAATTACCAACAAGAGTGTTGCGATATTTTGATACCTGCTCAAGAATAGCAAGAGCTAACAAGGTAACCACTATTGCTATCTCTACAAAGCTTAAAACAAAGATTTCTGCTATTTTGTCCAGCTTTTTTGTAGTTTTTGACACATTTAAGAGAGTGCGTGGGGGACATAGCCCCCCAATAAACTACAAAAAATCCATAAAAATCAATACTTTTAGCCATTGACACAAATCTAAAAAGAATTTAAACATAAAATTACAAAAGGCAATTAAAAACTTTTGATTTGAAAGAGTTATTTTTATTTATTAATTAATATTTTCTATTTATATAATCTTTTGGGGTTTATTTTTTTATATTTTTAGGAGATTTAAATAATTTAACCATGTTTTAATAATAAGTTTATTAAGTTCTTTAAAAAGAAAATTTTACTTCGAGTATGATGTATAATTAATATAATTTTATTTTAATTAATGATATAATAGTTACATGAGGAAGGTTTATAGTTTAAAAAAATATTGTTATTATTGCAATGTCATTAGGGCAAAATATCAAATCAAAAAAACATTTGAAAAATAAAAATAAGAAAAACATAACAAGAAATAGTCTTTATAGAAAAAATAAGCCGTTTGAATACCGATCATTAGAACTCAATGAAGAAGACATAAGCAAAATCATAGATGATGTGATAAAACTTTCAAAAAATCCAAAAGATTTTGTAATTAGCTTTAGAAAATTAGTAAAATTTGATTTAGGATTATGCCTAATTTTTACGAGCCTTTTGGAATATTTTAGCAAAACAAAAGAGATTCGTTTTTACTTCAAAAAGTATTTAATGCCTAAAGATAAAAATATAAGAAATATGTTTATTCAGACTGGTATTTTTCAAATTTTATGTAACAAATCTACTCCAAATCAAAAAGGTAAAATATGTATTTTAAGAGCTTCCATCAATAATCAAGAAGAATTAAAGCAAATTCTTTTAGAAATTTCTAAAAGAATAGTAGAATTTTCTCTTGAGAAAATTAATATTTCTAATAACATTTATATAAAGAAACATTTAAATAAAATATTTGATGAACTTTTACTCAATGTAAAATCTCATGCCGATACCAATGAGTTAATATATTTAGCTGGTGAAGTTCAAGAAGATGTGATAAAATTTGCAATTTTAGATCAAGGAATAGGTTTTGCTGGCTCTATCAAAAAGCGTAGTAATTTTAAGGATAAAATTTCAGATGCATTAAAACGTCATAATGGAAATTATGTAAAAACTATATTTGAATCTAATGCCGAAAGACATAGAAACTACTCTGGAGAAAATATTAGAAGAGGTAATGGAACAAAAAGATTAGAAGAGAGTATAAAAAAATGCAAAGGAGCAAAAATGCAAATTGTATCTAGGCAAGATTTTTATGAACTATATTTTGATAATAAAAACATAACAAAATATAGTTCAAATAGTTACAAAGTTAAAAAACATGAAGCAATTGGAACATTGATAAGTTTTGAATTGCCTATAAAAGAACTTTTAAATGAGGAGTCCAAATGATAATAACATTTAATTTTGAAAAAGAATATACATCAACACCTTATGCAAGAAATGCGGAGCATGATAAAGAGAAAAATGGTGAAGATTTTGAAAAAAATTATCTCTCAAAATGGATTGACAAAAAACAAGAAACTTTAATTAAGGTTGATAATCTTGAATTGCCGTTTTCTGATTCTTTTGTTGATGCAAGTTTTTGCAAATTAATTCGTCAAAACAAGGAGTTGTTTTATAAATATATTAAAATAGATGATAAGACAGATGATGAAAAAGACTTACTCAATACAATTAAAGAAGTATTAGCAAGGAAATAAGTTTTGATAGATTTTATAATAAATTTTGCTTATTCTTTTGGCGGAGTAATGGGTGGTTGGCTCGTTACTCATTTTTATTATAAACAAAACAAAGAAGAACAACATGAGCAAAAAATCAAAGATAAATTAGAAAGTTTATGCGAGGAAATAAAGTACGCTTATAAGTCAAAAGGAGATAAACGAAAATCAAAACTTCAAGATATCTCATTTATAAGCATTAAGATTCAAAGAAAATTATTAGGTTCTCTAGTTATGGATCTACAAGATATCCTTTATAAAAATTTAGATAGTAAAGAGCAAACAATTTCTGAAGTATTTCAAATATTTAAAAAACATTACCCTAAATACTTTGATTGAGTATTTTTGGGTATTTTCTTTATTATTACACTCTTATCATTGCGTGTACTTTTTGTCTTAAAAGAGATTTGGTATAAAAAATAATGAGAACATTTTAAAGCGAAGTTTGATTTTTTTAAGTTTTCTATGTAACTATCCTCCAAACCTTAAAGCCATAGATAGTTACATGCTATTTTTATATAAAAAGTGGTTGAACTATAGATATATAGTGTTTTATAGGGATAGTTACATGGTTAAGAAAATATAAGAATATTTTAAGCAAAAATGTAACTATCATAGAGAGTAAAAAACGCTTTTGGGATATTTGGGATTTTTTGCACTTGTTTGCAGAAATTTTAAATGGCACTTTTTATATGCATCAATATCGCATTTATGGGATTTTCGCTAAAAATATCTTGAGATAGTTACATCTACTTTTTAAAATACCCCTCACAGTTATACTCATTAAAAACATTTTCAATAAGTTTGTTAATTTTAGAATCTGCTATTACCAAGCTTTATTATTACTTAAATTTTCAAATTTAAATCAAAGTGGTTCGATTTAAAACTGAAAAACTTCGATTTAAAATGCGTTTTTATAATTAGGTATGCGACAAGAAGGCTTATTTAAAGAATTTATTTCATTTATTAACAATCCTGATGGCACACCTTTATATGAAAACACAATGCAATTTGCAATATTAAAAAAGGAATGGAATAAGCAAAGTCAAATATAAAATTTTGATTTTGCAACCCCGCAAAATATAATAATCTCCATACATCCTAGCCCACTACAAAAACTTCTCAAATCTATCAAATCCATAATACAAAGATAACAAGCCTCTAAAATCACTCAATTTCTCAAGTCATTTCCTCTGTGATAACAAAATTAACATAATTTAGCATGATGGATTCTTCTATATTGTATTTGCAAAAATAAATTTTATAGCAATATTCCCAAAAAAGTATATTAATAAAGTTATTTCATTGCGATAAAGGTTGCGAAATTGACCCACCTAAAAAGCGTTTCAATATGTGAAAAACCACAATCTTTTAGCATTTTTTTATTTTCTTGTTCGCTATAAGGAATGAGTACATTTTCTAATGCTTCTCTTTTTTTGGTGATTTCAAACTCGCTATAACCTTGCTTTTTTTTGCTTTGCAAATAATAATCAATCATTTCAAAATCAAGTTTTTTGTTTTCGCAAATCACCTTTTCAGAAAAAATAAATACACCCTCTGGATTAAGCGAATCAAAGATCTTTTTTGCCAATTTTTCCCTTTGTAATGGACGAATAAACTGCAAAGTATAATTAGCAATAATACAATCACACTGCATAAAAGATTCTTCTAAAATATCTCCACAAATGAGCTTAGCCTCCATTCCATAGGCTTCTAGTTTATTTTTGGCAGATTTCAACATAAAGCTAGAATTATCAATCCCAAAAAGATTGACTTTAAAACTCGCTTTTGAGGCAATTTCTATCAACATAGAACCTGTGGAAGTCCCTAAATCTAAGATATTAGAATCTTCTTTGGCAAATTTCAAAGCAAAATCTGCAATAAGCCCCAACACTTCTTTATAATGCGGAATAGAACGATTTACCATATCATCAAAAACGCCAGCCACTTTTTCATCAAATTCAAATTGCTTTTGGGGCGATTCCATAAAAATCTTATCCATTCTCCACCTCTTTTGGAATTTCTATTTTGAGTATTTTATAAGCTTTTTGAATATCCTGCTTGATTTGCATTTTGAGAGATTCAAGATTATCAAAATAATAATTTTCCCTAATTTTTCTATAAAAATAAAATCCAGCTTCCTTATCTTTGACTTCTATTTCCACTCCCAATAAATGCCCCTCAATCGCAAAAGCTTTATCGGTACTTAGACGATTTCCAACAAAAATTACCGCAGGATATTTTGGTGTTATATGGCTTTGTTTGCCTAGTTGAATATATCCTGCATATACGCCTTCTTGAGGCAAAATAAAACCATCATTTTCAATATTAATAGTTGCATACAACTCTCTTTTACCTATCCCTTGCCCTTTAATAATATTGCCATGAATCTCAAAATTTCTTCCCAATAGCTTATTGGCTTCTTTGAGATTCCCATTGATAAGTAATTCTTTGATTAAGCCACTATGCACAGAGAGTTTTTTACAAAACACTTCTTCGATGACAACAACCTCGCCTTGAAAATATTTCTGCAAATCAAAAGTATAGCAATTCCTATCTTTGCCAAAGCGAAAATCATACCCCACAACAATCCGCTTAAGATTAGGCAAAATCCCACAAATAAACCGCACAAAATCTTCGCCACTTTTCTCTTTAATAATATCTAGTGCCAAATGATAAATAGGAAACTCACAATAAAAATCCCGATAAGGCTTAGGCAGCAATTCCCCTCTATTAGATTCGATACACAAAACCATTCCATTAGAATCCAAAGCCTTAAAAATTTCTTGATGCGCAATATGCATTCCATCAAATTTTCCCAAAGCAATACTAGTAAAACTATTAGCCTTTTTAGCTTCTTTGACAAGCGATAAAAAACTCTGCATTTCCTTCTTTTCCTCTGATTGAAGATTCTTCTTGCATTAGAACTTTTAAGCCCTGATTTTCTAAAAACTCTAATAGCTCTTGGAGTGATGCTTGAATCTTTTTTTCATCAAGCACCACACCTTTTTTATTGCGTTTGGCTTCTCTGCCCACTTCATATTGTGGCTTAAAAAGCAAAATTAACCACTTTTTAATCAATGGATTAAAGGCATAAAAAATCTGCTCAATCTTAATAAAAGATACATCACAGACAATTATATCAAATTCTATTTTAGATACTTTAGAGATAAAATCCCTAATATCTGTTTTTTCAAAAAGATGAATTTTAGGATTCCCTCTTAAGCTCTTGTGGAGTTGGTTTGTGCCAACATCAACACAATAAATATCCCTAGCCCCCTTTTGCAATAACACTTGCGTGAAGCCACCTGTGCTAGAGCCAATATCTAACGCTTTTGCATTTTGTATATCAATGGGATTTTTTTCCAAAAAATTCCAAAGCTTCTCTCCTGCACGACTTACAAATATTTGCCTCTCTTTTAAAGCAATAGTGCAATCCAAAGATACTTCATAAGCGGGTTTAAGAATCTGTTTTTCATCTACATAAACAAAGCCTTTTTGAATAGATTCTTGAGCTTTATTTCTAGAATTAAACAATCCTTGTGCCACACAAAACAAATCTAAACGCATTAATATTTTTTAATTTTCTTAAAACCAAATTCTAGGGTATTTTCACCAAAATCTTTATGCGATAACACCAAAATCATTCTATCTTGTGTGCGTTTATCTTGCTTAGGAAATTCTACCCAATAATATTCTCCCCATTGTGTTGCATTTTGAGCAATCATTCCTTCTAAATCTTCTTTTTTAAGTCGAGTTATTTTGCTTGGTTTTGTGCCATTTGCCAATCTTATTTCATAGCCATTTTTCAAAAACCCTTTGCCATTTTTACGGGTTTGATACACATCAAGAAAGAAAATCTCCCCCTCTTCTCTAGGGAATTTAATCCAATCAAATTCATTAAGATGAGTTGCAATAACGACAATTTGTGTATTTCCCTGCACAATCAATTCGGTTTTTCTTGTGGCTTGCAAATAAGATTCATCAGTTTTTAATGGTGCAAGACCACTTGACATTTTTTGGCAACCCAAAATCATAAAAACAGTCAAAAAAAGCAAGATTTGCTTCAACATTTTCCAACTCCAATTTCATAATAAACAAAGCCTATCTCTTGCAATTTTTTTGCATTATATTGATTTCTACCATCAAAAATCACTGGATTTTTCAATCTTTCTTTAATTTCCAAAAAATCTGGGCTTCTAAATTCTTTCCACTCTGTTACCAATACCAAAGCATCACAATCTTCTAAAGCTTCATATTTGCTTTTACAATAAATAATATTTGGCGTTTCTTTGAAATAAAATTTTTTTGCTTCTTCCATTGCTTTTGGGTCATAAACCTTTATAATTGCACCACGCGCTATTAATTCATTAATCAAAACAAGAGAGGTTGCCTCTCTCATATCATCAGTCTCTGGCTTGAAACTAAGCCCCCAAATACCAAAGCTTTTATCGCTTAAATCCTCCCCAAAATGCTGGACAATTTTCTTACCTAGAATCTTTTTTTGCTCCAAATTCACTTGTTCTACAGCATTAATAATTTTTGGATTCACCCCCGCATCATAAGCAATCTTGCTCAATGCCTTCACATCTTTTGGGAAACAACTTCCACCATAACCACAACCCGGATAAATAAAACTATACCCAATGCGTTTATCACTCCCTATTCCCACTCTCACATCATTGACATTTGCTCCCACTGCTTCACAAATATTTGCAATTTCATTCATAAAACTAATTTTAGTTGCAAGCATTGCATTTGCAGCATATTTTGTCATTTCTGCACTTTTGATATCCATGATAATAAGCCTATCATGATTACGACTAAAAGGGGAATAAAGCTCTTTTAGTTTATCTTTACTCCATTCATCTTCTGCGCCAATAACCACTCTATCTGGCTTCAAAAAATCATTAACCGCATCGCCCTCTTTTAGAAATTCTGGGTTACTTGCTACGCTAAATTGAATCTCTTTATTTCTTTTTTGCAATTCTTGCAAAATTACCTCTTTTACTTTTTGGGCAGTACCCACTGGAACGGTGGATTTATCAACCACAATAAGAGGATTCTGCATTTTTGCTCCAATCTCTCTAGCAACTGCCAAAACATATTGTAAATCTGCACTGCCATCTTCACCCATAGGTGTCCCAACAGCGATAAAAGCAATCTCGCTTTTTTTTAATGCTTCTTCCAAAGAAGTAGTAAAATGCAAATTCCCACTTTTATAATTTTTACTCACAAGCTCTTCTAATCCCGGTTCATAAATAGGAATTTGCCCATTTTTAAGAGCATCAATCTTAGATTGAATTACATCTACACAATAAACCTCATTCCCCATTTCTGCAAAGCAAGTCCCACTCACCAAACCTACATAGCCTGTCCCAATAACTGCAATATTCATATTTTACTACTCTCTACAATCAATATCAATTTAATTCGAGATTCTATCATAAAACTTTATACAAAACAAAAGCAAGCTTAAAGGAAATTAAAATTATAATTTAAACTCAATTAAAGCCACTCAAGGAAACACTATGCCACGACACTTGATTGAGACGCAAGATTTTAGCAAACAAGAGATAGAAAGGCTGCTTGAATTAGCAGAGCAGTTTCTTGATGGAAAACCACGCAATTCCCTCAAAAATCACACTATCATAACAATCTTTTTTGAAAATTCCACTCGCACACTTTCTAGTTTTGAAGTTGCCACAAAAAGGCTTGGTGGCAATGTTGTTAGGCTTGATGTTTCAAGAAGCTCTACTTCCAAAGGCGAAACGCTTTTTGATACCGCAGCAAATCTTAATGCTATGCAACCAAGTGCCATTATAGTGCGACATAAAAGCGCAGGAGTGCCAAATATTCTCTCACATTATGTTTCTTGCTCTATTGTCAATGGTGGAGATGGAGCGCACGCACACCCTACTCAAGCCCTTTTAGATTTATTGACACTAAAAAAGCATTTAGGGAATTTAGAAGGGAAAAAAATTGCCATTGTAGGAGATATTAAAAACTCTCGAGTGGCTAATAGCAATATGGAGCTTTTAAGTCGTTTTGGAATGGAAGTGATTTTGGTAGGTCCCCCTCATTTTATCCCCAAAACTTCGCTAAGGCATTGCCTATATCTCAAAGAGGTGCTTGATGAAGTCGATGCAATAATGAGTCTAAGAACCCAAACAGAAAGGCATAATTCCCCCATTTATTCTAGCCTTAAAGATTATGCAAGCGATTATTGTATCACCAAAGAAATGTTACAAGAACGCAATATTATTTTATTGCACCCCGGTCCTGTGCATAGAAATATCGATATTAGTGATGAAATGCTAAGAGATTCTCGCTCTAAAGTATTAGAACAAGTTACCAATGGAGTAGCCATAAGAATGGCGGTATTAGAAACCCTTATTACACAAAATATTCCCAAAAACTATCAAAATTTTCCCTATTTTTAGGCAATAACTATGGAATTAGGAATGCTTTTTCTTTTGGGATTTACTACTGCACTAATCCCGGGTCCTGATATTTTATTTGTATTAAGGAACACTCTAAGTCTTGGTTTCAAACAAGGATTCTTAGGATTCCTTGGAATCTTTAGTGGCTGGTTAGTTTTTTTAAGCCTTATTTATTTTGGTTTTTCAAGTTTTATTCAAGGGGATATTATCCAAGCTTCTTTAAGCTTTATTGGGGGAATTTATCTCATTTGTATTAGCTATGAGCTTTTTAGAAAAAAGAAAAATCAAATCAATTTCACACAAAAAAAGCAAAAAAATATTCTCCTCTATTTTAAAGGCTTATTTATCAATCTTTCAAACCCCAAAGCAATACTATTTTTTGCTACAATCATTTCACCTTTTATGCAAGATAACCTAGAAAATAGTTTTTTGGTTTTGCTTAGCTCTCTATCTTTGGCATTTATTTTTGTTATTTTTTTGGCGACTTTTTTTAGACGCTTTATCAACAACAGCCTTTTTGATAAAATCGATAAAGTTTGTAGCATAATCTTCTTAGGATTTGGGGCTTGGTTGCTTTATTTGGGCTTAAAAGGCTTTTTTGCAGCATTAATATAGGCTTTTAATATTATTTTGACTTGACAACTTTTAGCTTTTAGAATAAAATTCTCTTTTAATTTCTGCAAAACTTTGAAAACTGCTTTAAGGGAACCCTAGATTGATAAATCCCCCATTCTTTTTGATTTTATTTTTTGATTTGCAAAGTTTTTGCTTTTAAAGGTTTAAAATGTCTCAAAACAAAAAAGAAAAAATGCGTACCCATACCCCAGTAGAAGGCTATACTATTGAAGATTTACGTTCAAAATCTATCAATAAATTAGCCGATATTGCAAAATCTCTAGGGATTGAAAACCCTCAAGAATTTTTACGGCAAGATTTGATTTTTGAAATTTTAAAAACACAAGTTAGCCAAGGTGGCTTTATTCTTTTTACTGGCATTTTAGAAATTACAAGTGAAGGCTATGGCTTTTTGCGTGCGATTGATGAAAATTTCTCTGGATCACAAAATGATGCATATGTAAGTAGCACACAAATTCGTAGATTTGCACTTCGCAATGGGGATATTGTAACAGGACAAGTGCGTTCTCCAAAAGATCAAGAAAGATATTATGCACTACTAAAGGTTGAAGCAATCAACTATCAATCTCCCGATGAAATGAAAAATCGCCCTCTTTTTGATAATCTCACCCCTCTTTTTCCAACAGAGCAAATTAAATTAGAATACAATGGTTTAAAAATAACAGGACGCATGCTAGATCTCTTTGCGCCTATTGGCAAAGGACAAAGAGCATTAATTGTAGCACCTCCAAGGACAGGTAAAACAGAATTAATGAAAGAACTCGCCTATGGAATCACAAAAAATCACCCAGAAATTGAACTAATTGTGTTGTTGGTGGATGAGAGACCAGAAGAAGTAACTGATATGGAAAGAAGCGTAAAAGGTGAAGTGTATAGTTCTACTTTTGATATGCCGGCAAACAACCACACTCGTGTTGCAGAACTCGTTGTAGAAAAAGCCAAAAGAATGGTAGAAATGGGTAAAGATGTTGTGATTTTATTAGATTCTATTACTCGTCTTGCAAGAGCCTATAATACCGCTACTCCAAGTAGTGGAAAAGTATTAAGTGGGGGGGTAGATGCAAATGCACTACACAAACCAAAAAGATTCTTTGGTGCAGCAAGAAATATTGAACAGGGTGGATCACTAACGATTATTGCTACTGCATTAATTGAGACAGGTTCTAGAATGGATGAAGTGATTTTTGAAGAATTCAAAGGGACAGGAAATAGTGAAATTGTCCTTGCTAGACATATTGCAGAGCGTAGAATCTATCCGGCTATGGATATTTTAAAAAGCGGTACAAGAAAAGAGGAATTGTTACTAGGACACGACAAACTACAAAAAGTATGGGTGCTAAGAAACGCCATCCATCAAATGAATAATGAAATTGATGCTCTTACCTTTCTTTATTCCCAAATGCAAAAAAGCAAAGACAATGAAGAGTTTTTAAATATGATGAATGATAGCGCTAAGGAATAAGATGACTCCCAAAAAAATCGGTGTTTTTGATAGTGGAGTGGGCGGAATTAGCGTTTTAAAAAGCTTGATAGATTCAGATAGCTTTGAAGAAATTATCTACTATGGCGATACTGCTAGAGTACCTTATGGTGTGAGAAGCAAAGAAACAATCATTCAATATTCATTAGAAGCTTTGGAGTTTTTTAAGCAATTTAACCTTGATTTATTAGTGGTTGCTTGCAATACCATCAGTGCTTATGCATTAGATTCTATGCAAAAATTTGCAAATTATCCTATTGTGGGGGTAATAGAACCGGGAGTTTTAGCGCTTACTAATAATCTTGACAATAAAAGCGCAAACATTCTAATCCTTGGCACCAAAGCCACAATTAACAGCAATTTATATCAAAATCTCCTTCACACACAAGGTTATACAAATATCAATGGACTTGCTACAAGCCTTTTTGTGCCAATCGTAGAAGAAGGGATTTTTGAAGGAGAGATTTTAGAATCTACCATGAAATATTATTTCAAAGATTACAAAGAATCTCCAGATGCAATTATATTAGGCTGCACACATTTCCCTCTTATTGCCAAGGCTATTGCTAATTACTACCAAAACAAACCCATTCTTATCCATTCGGGTAATGCCATTATGGAATATCTCAAGCAACAATATACTTTTCATTCTATCAAACACAAAACAAAAATCACTTTTTATGCGAGTGATAGCCTAGATAAACTAAAAAATACAGCCAACCTATGGCTAAATTGTCAATTTTAGTAATCCTCCATCAATTCAAATTCTTTAAGAATGGTTTTATTTTTCTTCAAAGGAGTGGCAAACTCTGTCCCTATTTGATAAATCGGAAGCAACAGCGGTTCTTTTTCTTTTTGGGTTTCTAGATTCGCATAATATTCAATATTTTGTAATTTCTCTTGTGGAATTTTTAACGCAGTCTCATCAAGCTCATTAGAAGCAAAATATTCTTGAAGCTGTTTGACTTTTTTGGCAATATCTGCGTAATATTTTTCTGCTTGAATGTTGGATTGTAAATTTTTTTGCCAACTATAACCTTTATTGTAAGATTTAACAATATTACGCCAATTCCCCTTATGAATCTTATCCCAAAATTTTAATTCAGAAATCGCAATTTGAGCAGCAAATTTATCATCTTCCACCAGCATAGCTCCAACCATATTTTGAGTAAAACCATTTTGTTTTAATTTGGGATAGCGTTTAATAACGCCCGGGATATACGCATGAAAGATTCCAGCACTTGGATCTTGAAAATTCATTTTATATTCTCCAGCACAAGATTCTTTCCACGCAATGGCTGCCAATGTATAGCCAAAACCAAATTGATATCCCGCCAAATAAGAACGCAATAACACTTCCTTTTGTGTATCATTAAATTTTTCTAACGGGACACAAGAATTTTTAAATTCAACCTTTGGGAGTGCAAATGCCATCGTAGCAAACAAAAATAAAACAATCCATCGCATAAAAATCTCCTTATTACTCTAAAAAACCTTAGCAATTTTTATTCCAATTATCAGAAATTTTTAGTTGAAATTTTGCAATAGTTCCTTGCTTATCAGAGCGATTTTGCAAAGAAATATTGCCTCCCAATGCGTTTGCAGCATTTTTTGCTAAGAACAATCCAAGACCAGCTCCGCTTTTATTGCCAGCTCGTCTAAAAGGCGCATAAATATCATTAAGCTCCGAATCTATCCCACATCCCTCATCCATAACTACAATATTTAGCTTTCCATCTTCCACACTACTTTTTAGCAAGATACTTTTACCTTTGGGAGTGAATTTAAAAGCATTTTGTAAAAAATTTTGCACGATTTGGGTTAGCAGTGTGGGCTTTATTGTCAATAAAACTTCCTCTTCCCCGATCTCGACAAAAAAACTTTTATTTTCTTTTTTGCTAAGAATCATAAAATTATCGGCTATTTTTTTAAGTATTTTATTAATATCAACCATGCTTGATTTTTCAAATTGCGCACTCTCTTGCCTTCCAAGATCCAAAAGCATTTTTATAATTGCATTCATTTCATTAATGCTAGAGATATTTTCCTTGAGTGCATCAGTATAAACTTCTTTTTGTCTTTCTTTAATCAAAGTCACTTCACATTTTGTTTTCATAACTGCCAATGGCGTTTTTAATTCATGAGCAATGCCGATAAAAAGCTGTTTTTGGCTAGAAAGATAATTTTTAATCCTTTGCAAAAGATTATTGATAGAATATACCAAAGGTTGAAACTCCAATGGCAACGCATTGTTATTTAATGTTTCTAAATCATACTCTTTGACTTTCTCTAAAGTTTGTGAAAGATTATGGATAGGCTTATAGAGTATATTAGAAAATGCCAATGCAAAAAGCTGTATCAAAATAAGTGCAAAGAAATTCACCAAGACTATCCCCTCAAAAAGATTCTCTAAAAACCACATCTCTTTGGTAATATTTTTAGTAATATTTAATGTCTTATTTCCCTTGTATGGGACAAAAAGTGAAAAATATACACCATCTTTTATGGTTTGCTTTTTGTAATATTCTTGTATAATTTTTTCATCTAAAACAACAATTTTGATTGTATCATTTGAAAGGATATTAGTATTTTGAATATAAAAAGATTGATTTGTTGTATAAGTAATATTGTTTGTAAGAATGTGCTGGCTATATTTTTGCAACTCTTGTTTAATGTTGCCATAAGCGGTAAAATACAAATAACTATAGAGTGCAACCGAAAAAATGACCAAAAGAGCGACAAAGGAAATGGTGATTTGTCTTACATAATCACCTCTTATACTCCTTTTGGATAGCAAAATCTATAACCTCTGCGTCTGACTGTCTCAATTGTTGCAATATCTAAAGGTTTATCCATTTTTTGGCGAATCTGATTGATAGCAACTTCAATCACATTTGGTGTTACAAGCTCTGGTTCTTCCCAAATCGCATCTAACAATTGCTCTTTAGAAACAATTTGATCTCTATGTCTTGCAAGATGAGTTAAAACTTCAAATGGCTTTCCTTTAAGTTCGATTTCTTGCCCTTTATAAGTGATTTTCTCTTCATCAGGATTGATAATTAAATCTTCAATTTCAATAAGATTAGTCCCTCCAAATCTCAATCTAGCCTCAATTCTTGCCACTAATACATTGAAATCAAAAGGCTTTGCCAAAAAATCATCAGCACCCGTTCTCAATGCCTCCACTTCACTTTCTGCATCGTCTCTTGCAGAAATAACAACAACTGCAGTGCGTGGGGATTTGCTCTTGACTTGACTAATGATTTCCAAACCGCTCCCATCTGGCAACATCCAATCAACCAACACTAAATCATAGTTGCGAATGCTGATAAAATATTCCCCATCTTTTAAATTTTCTGCGACATCTGTTTGATAGTTAAATTCATTAAGCCCTTCTGTGATTGTTTTATTAAGGCTAATTTCATCTTCGATAATCAAAATACGCATTAAACTATCCTTACTATGTAAAATTAAAATTTCTTGAAATTATAGCATATTTTTAGCTATTTTTAAAAAAACTTTTATGAAAAATTAAAAAAATGCTAAGAAATTTTTAATTTTTCGTATAACCTTCCTCACCCCTTCTTTTGTAATCACAACAAAATATCCATAATCTTTTTTGAGGCATTGATTTTTCAACCAACATTAAGCCCCCTAGCTATATCTTGCGTTCTTTTAAAATATCTGCTATCAAAAATGAAAGTTCTATTGCCTGATTTGCATTCAATCTAGGATCACATTGCGTGTTATAATTGCACCCTAGATTCTCTTCTGTAATAGCTTGCATACCACCTATACATTCTGTCACATCTTCACCTGTCATCTCCAAATGCACACCACCTGCATAAGTCCCAACGCTTTTATGAATCTCAAAAAAGCTTTTGACCTCTTCTAAAATACTATCAAAAGTGCGTGTTTTATAGCCGCTACTTGCTTTAATCGTATTGCCATGCATAGGATCAATGCTCCACAAAATCTCTCTACCCTCTCCCTTTACAGACTCAAGCAATTTTGGCAATTTTTCTTTGATTGTATTTGCTCCCATACGAATAATGAAATTTAAACGCCCTGCTTCATTTTTTGGATTTAATATCTCACAAATCCCCAAAATATCTTCCTTAGTAGCATTTGGACCAATTTTTACTCCCAATGGATTCTCTACTCCTCGCAAAAATTCCAAATGCGCGCCCTCAAGATTTCTTGTCCTCTCTCCAATCCATAGCATATGTGCTGAACAATCATACCATTTTCCGCTCAAATGATCTTTTCTCGTCAAAGCTTCTTCATAATTCAACAATAAAGCCTCATGGGAAGTAAAAAACTCTGTCTCGTGTAAAATCGGAGTATTGCTTGAATTAATCCCACAAGCACCCATAAAGGCAAGTGCTTGAGTAATTTTATCCGCCATTTCTTGATAACGCTCACTAGAGATTCCACTCACAAAATCCAAATTCCATTTTTGCACTTGATTTAAATCAGCCAATCCACCTTGTGCAAAAGCTCGTATAAGATTCAAAGTCGCCGCAGATTGATTATAAGCCTGCAAAATTCGATTAGGATTTGCTTCTCTAGCCTCTTTTGTAAATTCTATATCATTGATAATATCGCCGCGATAACTAGGTAGCGTAACTCCATTGATTGTTTCTGTATCACTAGAGCGAGGTTTGGCAAATTGTCCTGCTAAGCGTCCAACCTTTACAATCGGACAAGCCCCTGCATAAGTCAGCACTACTGCCATTTGCAAAATTACTTTAAATAAATCGCGTATTCTTATAGCATTAAAGTCAAAAAAGCTCTCCGCACAATCTCCGCCCTGTAGCAAAAAAGCCTCACCTCGAGAAACTTTTGCGAGATGTTTTTTTAAAGATTCTGCTTCTCCTGCAAAAACAAGCGGAGGATACTTGCTTAATTGCTTCTCTACACTCTCTAAAAGTGCAATATCATTGTAAATAGGTTGCTGGAGGGCAACTTTTCCCCTCCAACTTTTGGTATTCCATTCTTGTGTTGTCATTTTGGTATTTCCTAAAAAGCTAATTTTTCTTTGATTTTAGCAAATCCAAAATAAAAATGCCCTTACCTTAAAAAATATTGAATTTATTTTCCTAGATAAACTTGTCTTGGGCGTGTGATTCTTGCGTGTGGATTTTTAATATGCTCCATTACTTGTGCGCACCAACCCGGCATTCTACCAATCACAAAAATTGGGGTAAATAATGGAACAGGAATCTTAAGTGCAGTGAGGATAATACCGCTATAAAAATCCACATTAGGATATAAATTTCTCTCTTTAAAATAATCATCATTTAATGCAACTTCTTCGAGTTTTTCTGCTATTTCGCTTAGTCGTGCATTCATTTTAATGCCTTTTTGATTCAACTCATCTTTCAAAGCCTTAATAGCTTTGGCACGCGGATCGTAGCTTTTATACACTCGATGTCCAAATCCCATTAGCCTAAAAGGATCGCTCTTGTCTTTCACTCTTGCAATAAATTTATCAACATTTTTCACATCGCCGATTTCTTCTAATTGAACCAACACTTTTTCATTTGCTCCACCATGAGCAGGTCCCCAAAGAGCATTGATTCCAGCAGAAATTGCAGCATAGGGATGCACACCTGTGGAAGCAACATTACGAACCGTTGTCGTTGAAGCATTTTGTCCATGGTCTGCATGAAGAATAAAAATTTTATCCAACGCTTCTACTTCAAGCGGAGTGATTTCTTCATGCCCTTCCAAAGTATATTTTAATCTACCTCCCGGATAAGCCCTAAGCATATAAAGAAAATTTTCTACATAACTTCTACTAATATCAGGATAAATAAAAGGGGCTCCGATAGAATTGCGATAAGAAAAAGCCACTAAAGTAGTAATTTTTGCAATGATTCTACGCGCCATTGTTTGATAATCATCTTCATCATCCATTTCTTTATGGTCAAAATGAAAAGTAGATAATGCTGCTACTGCCGAACTTAAATTTGCCATTGGATGTGCATTATCCGGAAAAGCACTAAAGATATTTATCAAGCCTTCATGCAAAAATGAACGATGCCTTAATTCTAAATCAAATTCTTTGGATTCTTTTTCATCTTTTGGCGCTTCATCTGTAATCAACAATTTAGCAACATCTGTAAATTTATATTTTTTTACAATTTCTTCAATAGGAATCCCTTTATAGAGTAATTTCCCATTTTTTCCATCAACATAACTAATAGTCGATTCGCAGCCTGCTGTAGAACCATAACCGGGATCATAAGAAAATATATTTGTTCTTTCAAATAATTTACTAAAATCTACTGCTTTAGGACCTCTTGTGCATTCTATCAAGTCAAAATCAAATTTTTCACCTGTTTCATTATTGATAAGCGTTATATTTCCCATAACTACTCCTTGATATTTTTTGAATTTACAAGCATTTTACTGCACTTTTTTTTAAAAAAGTCAAAAAATAATTAAATTCTAAGACAAAAAAAATATTTTATACTTTTTTACACATTTTTAATTATAAAGAATGTCAATATTGCTTGCTGGTTTGAAATCAAATATTTTAGGATCAATTTTTGGATTTACTTGAATATCTTCAAAGACAATCTCAACTTGATTCCCCATTGAATCTTCAAAAGAGATTCTTTGCAAAATCCCTTTTGCAAAATACAAATGATATTTTTGATTTAAAATTTCTGCCACATAATGATCTTGAGTGATTTTTACTGCTTGATGAACAAGATTTAAAATATCTAAATTTTCCTGCAAATGCGTAAAAATGGCTTGCTCTAATTGTGGCTCATAAATAATCATAGTATCTTGCTCGATATAAATTTCTTTTGAAACTGGCGTTTGATATTTCCACAATAAGCTTCTTGGTGCGAGTGCAAAAATTTCTCCCTTATAGGTAATTGTATGCTCATCAGAAAAAATTTTTTGTGTAAATTTTGCCTGCATAGATTCTAATATTTTAATCTCTTTGGCATCCACCACACACAAAAACATCAATAATAAAAATATTTTTTTAAACATTTTAATGCTTAGAATCTTTATGTAAAAAATACAAACCTATTGCCAATGCAAGGATAGAAATTGCAAAAAATAGCATATCTTGAGTGCTTTTCATACCCATATTAAGCACTTTGGAGAAAAAAGCCACAATAAGAGCCATAACAATCACTTTTGCAAGTTTATCTTTAAGCTGGTCAAGCGTATGAATCTCTAATACCTTGGAGCTACTCTCATCTTTGATTTGTATTTTGCAAATAAATAACTCATACAATCCAAATGAAAAAATCAACAAAACAACAGCAATGAGATACAAATCAATTGCCATAATAATGGTGTTTAGCAAAATATTGTGAATATCAGAGCCTTCTGGTAGAGCATGCATATAATACAAGGCAGTATCTTTGGCTGCTTTGATAATATCCACGCTTGCCACAATAAAAAGCAAAATCGCTCCAACAAGCGATAAAACAACTGCCAAAATAATAAACATTCTAGCATTCCACATCATTTTTTCAAATATAATACGCATAAATTCCAATTTTGTTCCTTGATATTTTTATGTGCAATTATAGCAAATCTATTCCTAATAAATTTCAAAAGTTTTATTTATGGCTTTTATTTGCTTTATTGAAAAAACCTCAAAATACGATTCTATAACGCACCCCTGTTTTTGTGCTATCTTTTTGTATTTTTCGATTTTCCCTTTGAATATAAGTAGAAAAATTTTTAAAAGGAGAATATTCTAGCCCATAATTCCAAATACGCTCACTTAGGGTGTCATTGTTTTGTATCAAAGATTGTCGAAAAATAATATTTTGAAGAAATTTATATTGCATTTGGTGTTCTATGCCATATTTTTCACTCCACTCTCCAGTTTGCGAATCCCTTATAAAGCCCCCTAGAAAAAACACAGAAGAATTACGATGCTCCAAAATCGGAAAGGTAAGATTGATATCTCCCCCCAAATTCTGTGTATCTTGGCTAAAATAAGTATCTAAATTGATATTAAAATTCACTTTGGGAATATAATTTTCTAATACACCATCAATTTGCTGGCTAAAAATCGGAGAAATTTGTTTTAATGCGACATTAAAGATTTTATGGCTAAGCCCAAAAGGTTCTAATTTCCAATCATCACTTTTGAGATCTACCACTTCTTCTTGTTCCAAATAAGGAGATTTCTTATAATATTTTGGTATTTTATTTTCTACCACCGGCAATGGCACACCCAAGATATTCCCATATTTTTGAAAGCGATTAAAAGGATTATTGTGCTGAATATTTAGCTTAAGATACTTTGAGGCTTCCGTTTCCCTTTCTTTAGCAAAAGCCATCAAAGCAAAACATAAAAAAATAATAATTTTATTAAACATTCAAAAATTCAATTCTTCCACTTTTGCCATAAAATGCTCTAAAGCATTTTTGCAGCCTTGCACGCTTAATTCTACACCTGTTTCTAAAAATTCTCTTTTGAAAATCACAATCTCCATTTTCTTGGCTAGATATTCTATTTTGTTTAAACAAGAAAAGCAAACAAATACTTTTTGAACACTTTGGGGAATATAGTGCTTTAATTTCCCCTCATCTTTGGCTTTCAAAATTACTTCTTTGGCTCCTTGAGTATATGCTCTTACAAGCCCACCTGTGCCAAGCAATGTCCCACCAAAATAGCGTATAGTCAATAAAGCACAATCAATCAAATTATATCCTCTTAAAACTTTAAGGGTTGGCATTCCTGAAGTCCCCTTTGGCTCCCCATCATCACTAAAAGATTCTTCAATTTGCTCTTGAGGATTCAAAAAACGACTAGCAGTCACAAAATGCACTGCCTTAGTGTGTTCTTGACGCATTAAAAGTAGCGTATTTTCAAAATTTTGAATGGGTATAAGCATGGAAATAAAGCAAGAACCCTTAATCTCAAAAGCACTCTGCGTTTCTGCTAGAGGATAGAAAAGCTCCACACTTAATGCCCTCTTTTGAGATTTCCACTAGAGAATTGTATGATTTTATTAGGTATCTCATCTAATCCTACAATTTCACAAACTGCCCCTCTTGCAATTGCCTGTTTTGGCATACCAAAAACAACACAGCTATTTTCATCTTGCGCTATTGTGTAAGCCCCATTGTCATAAAGCTCTTTTATACCTATACTTCCATCATCTCCCATGCCTGTCATAATGATTGCAAGTGCATTTTTTCCAACAACATTATTGACACTGCGGAACATCACATCTACACTAGGTTTGTGGCGAGAGATTCTTTCTCCATCGACACTTTTTGCATAGTAATCATTGCAATTTTTATCCAAAAGCAAATGTTTGCCCCCGGGTGCTAGATAAGCACAAGAATTATGCAAATGCATTTTTTCATTCACTTCAAAAACTTCAATAGAAGAAATGCGATTCAAACGATTTGCAAAAGAGGTAGAAAAGCCCTCTGGAATATGTTGCGTGATAATAATAGGGGGTAAATTTTTTGGCAATACTTGCAAAATTTTTGCAATTGCATCTACCCCGCCTGTGCTTGCTCCAATAGCAATAAGCTTTTTGCCCTCGCTTTTATATGGATTAGATTTCAAGATTAAATCTGGATGATATTTGTGATTAATTTGCATCAAAAATCAATCCTTAGTTTTAATAAAAATATTTTGCCCCAAACGCTCCACCTTTGGTGCCAACCCCAAAATACTCTCTGAATGCCCCAAATAAAGAGTTCCACCAACTTTTAGATGAGAAAAAAGTTGATTAAGTATTTTTTCTTGATCCTCTACCTTAAAATAAATCAAAACATTGCGACAAAAAATAATGTCAAATTCTCTTTGCCCAAAAGGATAATTTTTTGCATATAAATTATGCTGCTTAAAGGTAATAATATTCTTTAGGGATTGCTTAGCATTCATGTAAATTTCTCTTTGACTTTTTGGTGCTATCTCAAAAAAATCTTTAATATCTAGCCAAGTGGGAAGAGGATTCAAAAAAGTATCTACCACATATTTTCCCTGTTTAGCAAATTCTAAAACTGAAGTATCAATATCTGTCGCTACAAGACTAATGGGAATATTAGCTTTATAAATATCCTTTGCATAAAGCAAAGTTGCAGCAATTGAATAAGGTTCTTCCCCTGTTGAACTAGCCGAGCAATACACCTTTAAAGGCTCATTTTCTCGCAAGCGATGAGGCAAAATGCGATTAACCATATCCAAAAAATGAAAACCCTCACGAAAAAAATCTGTTTTATTAGTTGTAAAACTATTAATAAAGTCTTGCTTGAATCTTCCTGCTTTAAGCTGCATAAAAAAATCATTAAAATTTTCAATCTTTAAATCACGAGCCAACTTTTCTAAGCGATTTTTAATCGTTGAATCTTTGTTGCTAGGAAGATGGATTCCTGCCATTTCATAAATCATTTTTCTTGCTTGATTAATTTCTGTTTCACTAATTATTGGCAATATTTTTCCTTTTTAAATAATCTTTTTTCCATTCCTCAACCTTCAATGAATCTGCAATCTGCCCTATTTTATTGTATTGTTCATAATAATCAAAAGTGAATCTTGCAAGTTCTTCTCTTATGGGCTGATAATAACCTTCTTGGTCTTTTTTCACATAATCAAACAAAAACCCAGATGCATCTGCTTTAGAAAGATAAAATTCAATTAGTTTATTATAAGTTTGTAAATATTTCTCTACCAAAAGAGGTATTTTTGTCTCATCTATTTGCAAAGCTATATCTTCAAAGCTTCCATTATACCTTAAAACCCCCACTTCAAACATAATATCCAAATGAATTAATCCCTCACAATAATAAGGCAAAACCTCATTTTCCTTTTTCCATGCAATTAGCCCAACTGCCCTTGTAATTGTGTTAAAAATCAATTCCTTCAAAAGCGTATGGTTTTGTCCTACAAAATAATAAGCTAACCCTCCCATAGTAGCTTTAAATTCTTCTATATTTTTAAACTGACCACTCTTATTCATTTTCAATTCAGTATCTAAACTTACCCACAAAATATGCCCAAATTCATGCCCTATAGTCGAAATTTCATAAACCTTATACCAATCTTCTTTTCTAAAATACAACATCTCCCGATTAAATTCCAAAAACTCTTTGGGGAAAGTTTTGCTACTTAAAAGCATAAAGGGTTTTGAACACAAAATCTCTCTCACCCTATCAGGAAAATAAAATATTTTCTTTCCAAATTTTGCACTCACACTCTCATCATTAGGAACTACTTGAGCGCTAAATAGCCCATTAATCTCCGCTCCATAAAATAACAAAGGTTGCCCACCATAGCTTTGTGTTTTTTGCAAGGATTCTTGCACGCAAATATCAATTTCATTTTTATAAGCAGAATTTGGCATTTGCTTTGTATATTCTCTATAAAACTCCAAAAAAGATTCTTTATTAATCTTTAATTCATCTTTATGATTTAGATTAGTTAAATCCAAACCTTGATAAATCTTAGCAATTCTCAAATCCCATTCAGGTGCAACTGCTTTTCTATAATGATCTTCATAATACTCCAAAGGATGCCCAATCTGTAAAGGAGTGGTAATTTGCATCCAAGCTTTATCCACTTTTCTCCACGATTCCAAAAGCTTACTCACATCTTCTTGCAACAAAGCTTCCCTTAAAGCTTCCAAATAATTAAGATAATATTGCTTCTGCTCCACTTCTGGACAATTTTCCTCTATGCCTTTAAGTTGCATTAAAATATTTTCAAAAACTTTTTTAAATCTCTTAAAATCCTCTTGAAAAAATTTTGCATAAGCTATTGCTTGATATTGATTGTCTTGCCACACAGGGACAGAATAACTTCTATCGCTCATTTCCCCATTTTCTGTTATTTCCATACTCTCTTGAAGTGCTTTTAGAATCTCTTCGATATTTTGATATTTCTGCTTTAATTCTTGATTAATTCCTAAAATCAATTCCCTTTGCCAATTTTCAAAAAAACTATTAAACACCAAACCAATTTTATGAATACTTTGGAGCAACTCTCTCAAAAAAGGCGTCAAAAGATTCTTATTGCAAATAAACTCTAATACTTTTTCATGCTTTTGCATATAAAAATCTCGTGTAACTTGAAACATTAAAAAGCGTATTTTTAAAATTTCCTCTTCTTTAATCCCCAATTTCTCCAAAACATTTACCAAAGCACCTTCTTTTAGAGATACGATTCTATCAATAACAGCAAATGTTGTCTCTGGAGTTTTTGGAATTAGTTGAAAAACACATTCTAAAAATGCAGGGATATTTTGGGCTTCTACCTCGTGATATAGGGAATTGACTTTTTGATTTTCATTTTCTAAAAAATAATAAATTTCTGCAATATCTCTAAAAATCTCTTTTTTATTTTTCACCCATTTCCTTTTTATATTGCTCAATAATTTCATATGCTGCATTAATTTCTTGCAATTTTGCTGTGGAAGTTTTGATGATAGATTCTTCTAAACCTTTATGGTGCAAAATATCAGGATGATACTCTCTCACTAATGCTTTATATTTTGTCTTAATCTCTTTTAAATCCGCTTCTTCACTCACCCCTAAAACCTTGCAAGCTTCCTTATAATCTTGTTTGATGTCCTCTTTGGAATAAAACTCCACAAAAGCATCATACATTTTATTAAAATCATCATTTTCAATTTCCAAATACGCAGCGACATCCAAAATCACTTCGCGTTCATTTTCACTTAGAACTTTATCAGCATAAGCAAGCGCCAACAAATACTCCACAAGTTTCAAGCGACTTTTATATTGCCCTTTTGTCAAATCCGCATACGCTTGACTTAATTCCTCAACACTTTCGGTAGTATTTTGAAAAATAGAATGCAGAATCTCCAAAATTTCTTCTTTTTGATTCATAGCGCTTTGCAATGTAAGTGATTGCGCAATATCTTCGATAGTATTTTCTATTAGCTCTTTTTCAAGCTCGCAGATCTTCCCATCGCTTTGTGCTAACTTTGCCAATAATCCGACCATTACTCCATACTGACTTTTTTTGATTTTGCTTTCTTTGCTTAAATTTTTATAAGGGTCTTCATATTCTTGAAATTCTTCTTGGATTTGATTATCTTGAATAGTTGTTTGAAATTGCTGGCGTTTTTGAGGATTTGATAAATAATCTTTGAAATTAATAAAAGCTATCGCAATAATTACGATTGTAATAAGTAGCAGAATCTCCATATTTATCCTTAAAAAACTTGAATATATCTATTGAAAAAAGCCTTTGATTTTCCCTATAACTCCCTCTGACTTCAAAAATCCTAATTCTTGTAACTTCGCTTTAATTTCTTTTAATTCTTCTTCATTAGCATCCACTTCGACGCTCTGACTTGGAATATCTACTTTTAAAGTAGGGAATTTTTGCCCTAAAGATTCTTGAATTTTATTAACACAACCTTGACATTTAATATTAACACATTGGATTTTCATAATAATTTTCCTAAAATAAGTTGAAGGTAAAAAGTGGTGGGCCCTATAGGACTTGAACCTATGACCAATCGGTTATGAGCCGAGTGCTCTAACCAGCTGAGCTAAGGGCCCTTCTTTAAAAAATTTTTAGAAGCGTAATTATACACAAATTTATATTTAAAAGCAAGAAGATGTTCTAAAATTGCAAATAAAATAATAAAAGTAATAAAGCTACTTCCTCCATAACTAAAAAGCGGCAATGGGATTCCAACCACAGGGGCAAATCCTATTGTCATGGCAATATTTACCCATGAATAAACAAAAATCAATAATCCCACACTATAAGCAACTACTTTGAGAAAATAATCCTTACTATCCACATTGCCGATACTAAAAATATGAAAAATCAATGCCACATACAAAATAAACAATCCAATAACACCCACAAACCCAAAACGCTCCGCAAAATAAGGGAAAATAAAATCACTTGTCGCAATAGGCAAAAAACGATAAGTCGCTTGAGTGGCATTTTCTTTTTCTTTGCCAGAGATTCCACCCGAACCAACCGCTATAATTGATTGCTTGACTTGATAATCAGGCTCTTTTAATACAAAATCCACAATGCGTTTTTTTTGATAATCGTGCAAATTTGCATACAATACCGGAGAGAGAGAACCCACGCAAATAAGTAAAACCAACCATATTTTATAATTCACTCCCACCAAAAATAAAACACCAAATCCCATAATCAACAATACAAGCGCTGTCCCCAAATCTGGCTGTTTTAATATCAAAACAAAAGGCAATAAAATAAAAAAAGAAAGTTTCAAAAATTCTTGCAATCCATAACCGTTTTTCTTAGGGGGATTCTTAGTAATCAAATAAGCAAGCATCAAAATCAAAGCAGGTTTCATTGTCTCTGAAGGCTGGAAGGTAAAATGCACAAAAGGTATTTCAAGCCACCTACGAGCCCCAAGCCTCATATCACCAAAAAAATCTACCATAACCAGCAATATAATATTAATCCAATAAAACCCAATAATCGCCCAAGTCATACGCCGTATAGGAATCAAAAAAACTACAATAAAAATCAATAATCCAATAAAAGTATAAATAAGGACTTTATTACCCAAAAATTCATTGTTTTCATTAATCAAAAACCACGATAACAAAATCAAAGGAGTCACTAATAAAGGTAAAGTAAAATCAAAAAATGATAGAATATTTCTATTAAACCCAAACAAAACAAATAAACCTTAAAAAATAAATAATAGAAATTTTAACATAATTTAATCTAGGAAAGAATAAAACATTTAGCAATGGAAAGAGAAATTTTAAATTTTTTGGTAACCCCTCAAGAATCTGGAATGCGTTTAGATATTTTTTTGGCAACAAAACTAAATTTATCACGCAACAAAATCAATAAAATGCTTCACAACAAACAAATCACTCTCAATCAAACACAAGCCTCAAAAAATGGAATTATCCTCAAAGAGCAAGACCAGATTCATATCTTCCCTTCTCTTTTGGAAACTGCCAAACCCACTCCAAAAATCCACATTCCAATCTTATATGAAGATGAAGATTTATTAGTCCTCAACAAACCCATTAATTTGGTGGTGCATAAAACCAACCAAGAAGACACTCAATACACGCTCCATGAGTGGCTAAAAGAGCAAAATTTCAAACTCTCCAATTTGGGAGATTCTTATCGAGAGGGCATTATTCACCGATTAGACAAAACCACCAGTGGCGCCATTGTCATTGCCAAAAATAACCATTCCCATCAAATCTTAAGCCAACAACTCAAAACCAAAGAAATGGGACGCTATTATCTTTGTGTTATCAACCAACCCCTCAAACAAGATATTATTATAGATTCGCCTTTGATAAGACACCCAAAAAATCGCTTAAAATACATTACAACTTCCAAGCAAACTCCAGATTCCAAAGATGCAAAAACTGCATTTTTCAAAATCATCGATAATGGCAAAACTGAACTTATAGGTGCAAAACTCTTTAGTGGCAGAACACATCAAATTCGCGCTCATTTAAGCAAAATTAATCGCCATATTCTAGGAGATTTTTTTTACAACTACAAAGGAAATTACACACAAAGGATTCTTCTCCACTCTTCTTTACTCTATCTAAAGCACCCCACCACCCAAAAACCCTTAAAAATCTATGCACCTCTTTTTGAAGATATGCTTCTTTTTTTGCACCAAAATTTTTATGCCTCACAAGATTTTGAATTATTTGCAAAAAATTTCATTTTGCCTTTACAAGATATTTATCTTTCAAAATTTACTTAAAATAAAACTTAGCTAATTTATAAAAATAATAGATTTTTTGGCAAATCTATGCTATGATAAAACTTTTTAATTATATTAAAATCAAAACCTAAAAGCATATTTTAGGAAATTTAAGGATTCTTGATTATGTTATTTTTATTTAAAAACACTTTTTTTAAGCTTTTAATATTAGTTATTGCCGCATTTTTTAGTGCTTGTAGTAGTTCAAGTAGCAATTTTAGTTTTGGGAGCACACCCTCTATTAATCCAAACATTACTCCTCCTAGTGATATTCGTGTATTAAGCGATGTTAATACAATTGCATTTGAATGGAATCTAATCCAAAATCCAGAAATAGCAGGTTATTATATCTATCGCAAAAAGCCAAATGAAACAAGCTTTAGCAAAATTGCCACGCTAGATTCTCGTTTCACAACACATTATGCAGACAATAAACTCGAATCCAATACCGAATATCTCTATCAATTTGCTTCTTTTGATGCACAAAAAAATATTTCTCAATTCTCCTCACCCATTAGCGCAAAAACACAATTTATCACTGCTGTAAGCTATATTGAAGCCATAGGAAACTACCCTAGAAAAATTAAAATCATTTGGAATCCTCACCAAGACACAAGGGTAATAGGCTATATTATAGAAAAAAAAGATTCCAAAGGAAACTGGGATAAATTAGCTGATATAAATAATCGCTTATTAGTGGAATATTTGGATACCAAGCTTGAAGATAACGCAACACATGAATATAGAATCTTCGCTTACAATGTCAATAAAACTCTATCCCTTCCTTCACAAATTGTAAGTGCGACCACAAAACCCAAACCAACCCCTATTTCTAATTTTACCGCAAGCAACAATATTCCCAAGCAAATTACACTCAAATGGGATTTACATCAAAATCCAGAAGTTACACAATACAACCTCTTTCGCTCAAATTTTGAATCTAATTTTTTTAGCAAATTAGCCACAATTCCAAATAATACCAATACTTACCAAGATATTATTGACGATAATGGCAAACAGTATTATTACAAAATTACCGCTACTGATAAAGATGGCATAGAAAGCCTTGAAACAGGACCGATTATAGGAACTACTTTGGGATTGCCTAATACCCCTTTAATCACTTATGCACAAATTGAAGGAAATTCTGCAGTTATACGCTGGAATCCACAAGATAATCGTGCAGTAGAATATATTGTGTATAAAAAAGATTCAAGCTTTTTTGGAGAAACTTTGCGTTACAATAAAGTCCTTACACCAGAATTTATTGATAATGAAGTTAGGGCTGGAGAAAAATACTATTACCGAATCAGCGCTGTTGATGAAAATGGCTTAGAATCAAAACAAACTGAAGAAATTATGCTATTTTTACCTGCCAAATAATGCCACATTTCAAAACCCAAAGCCTCACCCTTCCTCCCCTTCCATTCACCTCTACAACAAAAGAAGGGGAATTTACTTTTACTAATTTATTTACTTCGGCTAATAATCCTAATTTTTCGCTTTTGCAAGTGCATTTCTCCCCTACTCTTTCTTCTCTAAAAAACAAAGACTACTTCCTAGAAATCAAAAAAACTAACCATGAAACCATTGTAAAATGCGATAAAAACTCAAAAATTGCCCCCATTGGCATTATCAAAAAATCCCTAGAAATTCTCTCTCAATTTCAAGATTCCCTACTCACCCATAATCTTCATGAAAAAAATAATCTCTATTTGGGAAAAATACCCTTTATTAAGCATATTGAAGATTTCTTGGATTTTGACACTCTACTCAAAAAACAAAAACTTAAAAATCCAAAAGTTTGGCTTGAAATCGGCTTTGGTAGCGGCAGACATCTCCTCTATAATGCCCAAAAACACCCTAATATTTTACACATTGGTTTAGAAATTCATTATCCATCTTTGGAGCAAGTTGCTAGACAAATTGAATTAAATAAACTTGATAATATCCTACTTTTAGCCTACGATGCTAGAATCTTCTTAGAGCTTCTTCCTTCTAATACACTTGAAAAAATATTCGTGCATTTTCC
Source organism: Helicobacter pullorum (assembly GCF_900638355.1). Taxonomy (GTDB): domain Bacteria; phylum Campylobacterota; class Campylobacteria; order Campylobacterales; family Helicobacteraceae; genus Helicobacter_D; species Helicobacter_D pullorum. The sequence continues at coordinate 966,502 of NZ_LR134509.1, forward strand.
AGTCCCTTGGGATAAAAAACCCCATAGAAGAATCTTTAGCAATGCCTTTCTCTCTCAAGCCTCAAGAGTGTTAATACCAAATGGACATTTACAATTACGCACAGATAGCTATGAGTATTTTTGCTACGCAAAAGATCTTGCAACCTCTAACCCTAATTTAGAGATTCAATACACTTCAAATGCACAAGAAGAGATTATCAGCAAATATGAAGCTAGATGGCTAAAACAGCAAAAAAATATTTACAATCTTGAAATCTTTGCAAAACAAAGTAGTAGCCCTATATCTTTTGATTATACATTTGATTTTTCAAACACTTCCCTTCAAAAATTCTTTCAAAAAAAGAAAATTATTCAAGAGGATTATTTTTTGCACTTAGAAGACTTATTGATTGCAGATTCCACAGATTGCAAATTACTCAAAATTGCATTTGGCGATTTCAATTATCCAGAAACTCGCTACCTTATAGAAGATACACATTTGCATTATTTTAGAGAAAATCCATTACCAACACAAATTAATCACAAAGCCCACCAGCTGCTTATTTCACTCTTAAACCAAAAACCAACACAAGGACTTTAATTATGGAAGCAATCATCAAAGCACAAGGCATTAACTTAGGCTACAAAGATGAAATTATCATCAAAAACGCCAGCTTTAATATTTTTCCACAAGAATTTGTTTTTATTAGTGGTCCTAGTGGAAGTGGAAAAAGCACACTCATACGCTCTATTTATGGAGATTTACCGCTCAAAAGTGGCTCTTTGGAAGTATGCGGAGTAGAAATGTTTAAAACTAGCAAAAAAAATATAGAAAATCTACGCCGCCATCTTGGCATTATTTTTCAAGACTACAAATTAATCAAAGATTTCAATGTCGAAAAAAATGTTATGCTCCCTATGATTATCGGGGGTTTCACAAAAGAATCTTGCAAAGCCCAGACTGATAGACTTCTAGCACACATAAAACTCTCCCACAAAGGTAATAAATATCCTTTGGAATTAAGCGGGGGAGAACAACAAAGAGTAGCAATGGCAAGAGCGCTCTCTCATAATCCACTTTTGATTTTGGCAGATGAACCAACCGGAAACTTAGATGATTATTCTAGCGAAGTAATTTGGAGCTTATTAAAAGGTGTTAATGAACAGCTTGGCATTACTATTGTTGTTGTAACTCACAGAATCCCAGAAACTTTTGGCATTAAATACAGACATCTACACATTGAAGAAGGAGTAATTTATGAACTCTCTTAAAAACCATCTATCCCTAATTATTCCTTTAGTTGCACTCCTATTTGCATTAGAAAGCATTTTGCTAGTTAATCGCACCTTGAATAATTATGAAAACACGCTTGGAAAAAACTATGCAATCATTTTAGCTTCTACAAAAGAGCTAAATTTACAAGACATCAAAGAAAAAATTAGCGAATCCCAAAGCCTTACTTCAATAGATTCCAAAATTGTGCTTGACCGCCTAAAAGATAATATTAGTCAAGCAAATCTTATTGTTTTAAAAAATACATTGCCACATTTTTATTCCCTGAGTCTCAATACTTACCCCAGCTCTGCTCGCCTTAGTGTTATCAATAATTCCTTAAAATCAATTGATGGGATCATACGAGTAGAAACTTTCACCAAAAGCCACAGCCAAATCTACCAACTTCTTTTAATAATTAATAGTAGTGTTATTATTTTTTCTAGCCTCATTGCATTAATTAGCCTTCTTTTAATGTTTAAACAAATTGAAATTTGGAAATTCCAACATTTAGAAAGAATGGAAATTATGACTTTGCTTGGTGCACCTTTATGGATGCGTTCGCAAATTTTATTCCGTCTTGCTTGCTTGGATACCATTATTGCCACCATTATAGTAGGGATTGGATTGTTTTATGTATCTACAAACCCTACTCTTTTGATTTTTATGCAAGAACTTGGATTAAAGCCTGATATTTTCTCGCCTTTAAGCGATTCTATTGTTTTATTGCTTGTTGGTTTGATAGTTTCTTTGGTTTCTGTGTGGATTGTTAGTTTGCAACAAAAGGACTAAAATGCCATTCAAAATTCTTGTTATATTTCTTTGTTTTATCAGCCTTAATGCCGACCAAAAAGAAATCACCCAAAAAATTTCACAAAATAAAACTGCTTTAGAAAGCAAAAAGAAAAAAGAAGCACAAATCAATCAAAAACTTCAAGAAATCGGGAATCACATCAACAAACAAAAAGAAGAATTAGAAACTTTGGAAAATATCATTCAAGAAAGCGAAAAAAATATCTCCAAAAACAAGCAAGAATACACCACAAAAGAAAAACTCATCAAAACCTTATCTAATGAGCAAGAAACTCTTTATCAAAAACGCAAAAATATCGAACTTGCTATTATAGATTTGGTAGCCAAAGATATTTCTTTTGCCATTTTATTAAACGATTTTCAACCAGAATCTATCCAAGATCTAATCACAGAAGAAAGCTTCAAAGCAATCAATCACTCCACAAAAGAGCAACTAACCAATCTAAGCCAACAACAAACACAAATTATACAGGACATACAAGCCCTGCAAAACGAAATAACGCAACTAGAAAAATTTATTTCCCTAGAAGACAAAAAAAGAAATAATCTCAAAGACTTGCAAGCCAAACAAAAAAAGATTCTAGCCACCTATCAAAAAGAAATGGATAAATACAACAAAGAACTCCAGCAAATCGTCAAAGAGCGTGATAGCTTGCAAGAGATTCTAGTCCAACTCAATATCCTTAAAAGCCAAGAAGAAGAAAAACGCAAAAAACGAGAAGAATTAGCCAAAAGTCAAGAAAAATCTCAAACTCCCCAAACCCAAAATGATTTTGATGTCCGCCAAGTAGCAAGCTCTTATCACAATATTAGCACCACAAAATACAAAGGCTCCAAAACTATCGCACCCCTAGATGATTTTGAAATACAAAAAAGATTCGGACCTTATTATGATCCAGTTTATAAAATGAAAGTTTTTAACGAATCGATTACTTTACTTACAAAAGGTGATGATAAAGTAAAAAGTGTGTTAGATGGCAAGGTCGTTTTTGCCAAAGATACCCCTATTTTAAAAAAAGTCGTCATCATTGAGCACAAGGATAATATGCACACCATTTATGCACAACTCGACAAAATAGCCCCCACTATTAAACCCGGAACAACTATCAAAAAAGGCTATACAATAGGAAGAATAGAAAATACATTAAAATTTGAAGTTACATTAAAAGATAAGCATATTGACCCATTAGAGTTAATTTCTTTAAAAAATTAATCATTTTTGTTTCATTTTTTTGTAAAATATCCGATATACTTTTAAAATGATTCCATAGATAATAAGGAGATTGCTATGAATATCACAGAAAATGGAATGAATATTGCTGGTAATATGCAAGTGAATTCTTATCAACAAGGAGAAAGCACCTATTCAAATAATGTCTCTTCTGCAACAATGCAGCAAAACATTCAAGAAAGTAACGAGCAAAAAAATATTGAAGAGCAAAAACAAGAGCTTAGTCAATTAGCACAGCAGCTCAACAAAGAGTTAAGCCCTCTTAATACAAGTATTGCTTTTAACTTTAGCGAAGATATTGAAGGATTGTATATTACTGTAAGCGAGCGTGATACAAATCGCCTTATACGCAAAATACCAAGTGATGAGGCAATGCAGTTAGCTGCAAAAATGAAAGAAATTGTGGGAATGATTTTTGACAAACAAGCTTAAATAAGGAGGCAAGTATGGCACTAGGAACACAATCAGTATTAGGTATTTCAAGTAACCTAACATGGGATGTTATCGAGCAAATGAAAGATCTTGATGTTAGCAATCAAATCGATCCAATCACTGAAAAACTTGAAAAAAATATGGAGCAACAAACAGAGCTTACCTCTTTACTAACCATGATGACTTCTTTGAATACAAGTTTTAAGAATCTATCAGATTATAGCACTTATCAAAAAAGACAAGCAACGGTGGAAGGAAGTGGTGTCAAAGCAACAGCGGGAGATGGATTAGCAATCCAAGATATTACCATTAATGTCTCACAACTTGCACAAAATGATGTTAATCAAGTCGGACTTAAATTTGCTTCAAGAGATAGTATCTTTAGTAGCGATAACACGACTTTAAACTTTTACTATAATGGCTCTAATTATAGTGTAGATATCAAAGCTGGAGCTACACTTTCAGAAGTTGCACAAAGCATTACAGATGCGACAAATGGTGAAGTTATGGGTATCATTATGAAAACAGGCGGGGAAAACCCCTACCAGCTTATGATTCAATCCAAAAATACAGGGGCAAATAACAAAATCTATTTTGGTAGCACACTAGAAAGTGCTGCAACACCCGGTGGTAAAATCACTAGCGGGACGCTTGATATTGAGATTGGCGGAGAAAAAATTAGTATTGATATGAGCCAAATTGGCAGCGATTTTGGCAATGAAGCAAAAGACAATGCAAGCCTTATACTTGACGCAATCAACAAAGAAATTGAAACTAACCATACCAACCTCAAAGATAAAATCGATAAAGGCGAAATCACAATTAGCCTAAATAGTTCTGGCAATGGACTTATGTTTAATGACGCTTCAGGTGGTACAATCAAAGTAGAAGCCAACAATGTCAAACTACAAGCTTCACAAGGAGCAAGTGAAACCAATACAGATTTGGGATTTGTTAAAACTTCTGTTGGGGGAGATGAAACTTTAACAGAAATGAAAATCGCAGCGGGTGCTCTTACGGGTGTTTTTACCATTAATGGGGAAAAATTTGATTTAAGTCAGCTAACAAATGCAAATAATACCGCAGAACAAAATCGCAAAGCAATACTTGATGAAATTAATAAAAATACTAATTTGCAGCAAGCAGGAATCAAAGCTGAAGAAGGCAAAAATGGTGCGATTAGCCTAGTGGGTAAAAGTGTTACCATTGGAGCTGAAGGGGCTGATGCAAATGCACAAAAACAAGTCTTAGATTCTATTGGTATGGTAGCTGGCTCATACACTTCTTCTCAAGGATTACTAGATAAAATGGATATTACTAATATCCAAAAAGCTCAAGATGCAAAGCTCACTTACAATGGTATTCCTATTGAAAGAGATACTAACAACATTGATGATATTGTTTCTGGATTATCCTTGGAACTCACTTCAATTACAGAAACAGGAAAAGATGTAATTGTCCGAATCGCAAGAGATGATGAAGGCATTGCTGAGGAAATGCAGGCTTTTGTAGAAAGCTACAATGAAATATATAACAAACTCCAAGAGCTTACCAAATATGACGCTGAAACTGAGATTTCTGGAGTATTCAATGGAAATAGTGAAATTAGAAGTATCACACGCCAACTCAACGCCATCATAAACTCTACTGACGCTAATGGAACTAGCCTTGTCAAATATGGCGTTTATATGAATGAAGATGGGACATTGACTTTTGAACAAGATACTTTTAACACCGCTTTTCAAGAAGACCCCGATGCTGCAGTAGAATTTTTTAGAAGCTCTACAACAACTTCAAAAGGTCAAACTATTGAAACAGATGGAGTTTTCACTAAACTTAGAGATACAATGGATTCTCTTATTACCGGAAGTAATTCTACCCTTAAGATTCTAGAAACTACTCTCATTAACGAACAAAAAACGCTTAATGAGGACAAAACTTCCACACAAGAATCAATTGACACCAAATACGAGATTATGGCTGAAAAATGGTCTGCTTATGACCAAATGATTGCACAAATGCAGCAATCTGCAAACACCATTACACAGCTCATTAATCAAGCAATGAATTCTTAAATAAAGGGCAAATAATGAAAAGCAACTTGGCTTATAATTCTTATCAGCAAAATTCTGTTGCTGTTGAATCTCCTGCAAAGCTTGTAGAAATGCTTTATGAAGGTATCTTGCGTTTTGCTTCAATGGCAAAGCGCTGCATTGATGCAGAAGATATAGAAAAAAAGATTTATTATATCAATCGCACGACGGATATTTTTGTAGAGCTACTTAATTCTTTGGATTACGAAAAAGGTGGTCAAGTCGCACACTATTTGACAGGACTCTACACCCATCAAATAAAGCTTTTAACACAAGCAAATATGGAAAATAGCAAAGAAAAAATTGATATTGTAATTAAAGTAACAAAAGGCTTACTTGAAGCTTGGAAGGAAGTAAATCACAATGAATTGGCTTAATGAATTAAAAGTGGCATATCTCAATAAAAATGACGCGAAAATAACAGAATTAATGGCAAATACTCCGGTTTTACAAACAAGAGATGAAATGTTTGAAGCATTAGCAGTTTTAGAGCAAATTGGAGAATATGCAAAAGTACAAAAAGAAAAACTTGCTCAAGAAATGAGGAAACTCAAACAAACCAAAAAATTTTTACCAAAACAAGAAAGAGTGCAAAAACTTAATCTATCTTTTTAATTCTTTGTATTACAATTCACTTTTATACAGAAAGGAATTAAAAATGCAATGGAAACCAATCGATATAGAAGATAAAGAAATTATAAATAGTTTCTTTAGCGCTAACCATATTCTTGCGTCAGATTTTACTTTTACTAATCTCTATCTATGGCATTATTCACGCCATATTAGCTATATTATCTTAAATGAATGTTTAGTTATCAAAACACAATATCCCAACCAAAACCCTTTTATTTTTTACCCTTTTCACAAAAATAACAACAAAGAATCAAAAAAACAAACTATTTTAGATATTATGGAAATTTGCAAGGCAAAAGGTATGGAATTTTCCATACACTCTTTAAGCTGTGTTGATAAAGAAGAGCTAGAAGCTATTTTACCTAACACCTTTAAATTTACCTATAGAGAAGATAGAAGTGATTATATTTACTCGATTCCAGAACTTATAGAGCTTAAAGGCAAAAAATATCACAAGAAAAAAACTCACCTTAATCGCTTTGTGGAGCGTTATGATTTCAAATACGAATCTCTTTGTCAAGATAATTTAGAAGAACTCATCATAACTTACCAAGAATGGTTTGGCAAAATAAGCGATACAGCAAGTGAGGGATTAAAAAATGAATACATCGGCATCATAGAATCTCTTAAAAAATTTCCTTCCTTAGATTTTAAGGGAGGCATTATTCGCGTTGAAGATAAAATTATTGCATTTAGCTTTGGAGAACCACTCAATGATGAAACTATTGTCATTCATATAGAAAAAGCGGATATTGAATATCAAGGTGCCTACCAAGCTATAAATAGGGAATTTTTAGCAAATGAATGGAGTAATTACACACTAGTTAATCGGGAGGAAGATTTGGGGATTGAAGGATTAAGAAAAGCAAAGCAATCCTATCAACCGCTCTATTTACAAAAAAAATTTGACGCCTCTTTGCTTTAAGAGCGGATATGCCCCATAAACTCTTCTCGTGTGCGATGATCACTCTTAAAAAGCCCTCGAATTGCACTAGTAGTCATTATGCTATTTTGCTTTTCTACTCCACGCATTACCATACACATATGTTTTGCCTCCGCAACAACCATTGCACCCTTAGGCTGTAAAACTTCCATAATGGTATCAGCAATTTGACTAGTCATTTTTTCTTGAATCTGCAAACGCCTTGAAAACACCTCTACAAGCCTTGCTAACTTAGAGATTCCAACAACTTTGGAATCAGGAATATAGCCAATAGAAATTTTTCCAAAAAATGGTAAAAGATGATGTTCGCATACGGAATAAAATTCAATATCCTTCAAAACAACCATCTCATCACAAGCTCCATCACTAAAGCACTTTCCTAAAATTTCTTTTGGATCGCTCTTATAACCACTATAAAGATGCTCCCAACTCTTTATCACCCTCATTGGCGTTTCCAACAATCCCTCTCTATCCCTATCTTCTCCAATATAATCAAAAAAGGCTCTAATTTTTTCTTCCATATTTTTCCTTTATTTACCCAGTAAAGCTTTAATGCGATTTTCTATGCTCGGATGCGTGCTAAATATTTCTTTAAATCCCACAATATACAAAGCCGATCTTGTTGGATTTGTATCAATATCACTAAAGTCTGATTGCGCATAACTTCCGCTAATTTTTTGCAATGCTCGTATCATAGGGGTGCTATCTCCCATCAAGTAAGCTGCTCCAGAATCTGCCATATATTCACGACTGCGACTTAAAAACATTTGCAAGACAATTGTAAGTAGAGGCAACACAAATTGCAAAATCAAAAGAATACTGCGCGCAGCATTTGCTCCTTTTTCCCTTGAATTTCCCAAAAACATATAAACCCCATAATTTACAACTAATAACATAATATTGCTCAAAACACCCACTACCAAAGTCAAACGAATATCTCCATGCCTAATATGACTTAGTTCATGTGCCATTACCGCTTTTACTTCATCTTTGGAGAGATTTTTTACCAAAGTTGTTGTTAGGGCAATGAGTGAGTTATCCGCATTCCAACCACTTGCAAACGCATTCATAAAGGGAGCTTCCATCAAATACAACTTAGGGCGAAAATTCAATTGTGCATTTTGCAGCAATTCATCTAGCATTCTGCTTAATTCTCGCTCTTGAGGGCTTATTTCTTGCCCATAAATGATTTCTTTATATTCATTACCACTTAACAAAATCTGCTTAAAATTTCCAACACAATACAATATAATCCCACAAGCCAAGCCCAACATACAAAGCGTTACCAATGGAAACTCCCCAAAAGTAAGAAGTTCATAAAATCCAAAAGAGAGGCTAGTTGCATTGATTCTTATAATATCTACAAGAAGTCCAATTACAATGAAAATAAAAATATAGATTGCAATAACACATAAAGTTTTAAAATGATTTTCTCTAATAATTTTATCAAACATTATTCTTCCTCCTCTTGCATAATCTCTCTATGGGCTAATTCCCTTAGCAAATTAGTAGCGTATGCACCTTTGGGTAAGAAAAATTTTAATTCCCCTTGTGCCTCTTCTTGTTTATATAAAAATTGAAGATTCTCAGGAAAAATCCACGCATATCGCCTCTGCCCTACACTTTTAATACGAGAATCAATGAATTTACTCTCAAAAAATCCTGCTTCTTTTTGAGAAATTTGTGATTTTATACCACTTAATAAACCAGTTGGTGCGATATCTTTCTCCATAAACCGCCTAGAATCTACCAATAATTCTTCTTCTACTAAAAAATTTTTGCCAAAAGGATAATGGCACATATAATCCCCATAGAAAATTTTAAAAAAATGGGGTTGCATTTTTAGCATTTCACAATAATTCATATCTAAAAAAGCTTGTGGAATCTCTTTTGTATGAAAATACATTTCTAAGGCTTGATAAATTTCTCTTTCTTTTATTTTTGTTATCAAATGTGAAATATCAATTCTCAAAGACAGCCATTGATTAAATAAATGACTTTGGTATGCACTAATCAAAAAATTTTGCATTTTTCTATCACGCATTCTTTTCTTGCCTTCAACAATTTCCTTCCCCAGCAAATAATTATCCAAATTTTTACCAAAGCGTTGATAACTAAAATAATTTGGAATCCCAAATCTTTCAATTTGTTTTAAAACCTGCTGAATCTTTTGTGAATTAAGATTATCTAGCTTTTTAATGCGAATGAAAAAATTATTCCCCTTTAAATGCCCAATTTTGATTTTATTATTGTGTGAAGTTGTTTCTAAGATTTTAATATTATCATGAGAAAAAGTATCCAAAGAGACATTTTTCAAAAGATGTTTTGGAATGCTGATGTATTGAATGGTTAATGCGTTTTTATCTTTTAATCCCGCATAACCTATTTCATGAGCCTTGATTCCAAACTGTGAAGACAAAATATTAATAAGCTCAAAAGTAGTAAGATTTTTTTTGCGAATCTTTAATATAAGATGAGCTCCCTCTTGACTAAAAGCATAAAGAGGAATCTCTTCTACTACAAAATCTCTCGTATTTTGTCGAAAATGAAAATCGATTTTTGAATGCGTATAAGCGTAAGAATAATTCATTCCTTAACTTTCATTCTAGTGGCAACCACAGCCTCCGCCTCCACAACAACCGCCTCCATTATGGTGTTCATGATGATGCAAACCGCATGCAAGTTCCTTTTCTGTAGCCTCTCTTGCATCAAGAATTGTAACCACAAAATTCAATTCTTTTCCTGCTAATGGATGATTATAATCCACAATTACAACTTCATCATTAAAATCTTTAACAATCACTTGCACAGTTTCACCATTCTCGCCTTGCCCAAAAAGCGTCATACCTTCTTGCAAATCAATTCCAACAAACTGATCTCTTGGAACCTCTTGTATATAATCTGAAATATACTCTCCATAGGCATTTACAGGGGCTACTATCACCTCTTTTTTATCACCAACAGACATTTCTGCTATTGCTTCCTCTAAGCCTTTGATAATTTGCCCACTACCCATAATAAATTCCAAAGGTTTTCCACCCACATTAGAATCCAAAACTTTATCAGTCCCATTTTCTTTTACTTCATATTCAATACTTACAACTTGATTTTTATCTATCATAAAAAGTCTCCTATTTTTTTATTAAAAGATTCCCAGCTTCCTTAGCCTCATTGGAATCTGGGTAAAGCGCTATTAAACTTTCTAAAAATTTTTTAGCATTTTCTTTATCATTGATTTTTTCAAATGATTTCGCACTATTTAACATAAGCCGCGGCATATAATCTGCTTTATCATAGCGTGTAGCACTTGTTTTGTAATAATAAATTGCCTCTTCATATCTTCCTTGTGCAAATGCTATTTCACCTAGCAAGTAATTTCCCCTTGCTGGCTTATAATGACCCTTTATGGCTGTTTGCAAATATTCATCAGCTAATTTATATTTTTTCTCTTCTAAAAGTTTTTCACCTTCTGCAAAAAATTCTGCTAAAGACTTTTCTGGCTGTTTTAACTCTTTTTGGTTATTTTCTGCAGATTCTATGGTTGCAATATTTATATTAACATTTGGAACACTTCCATTATTTTCTACCGAATCTTCTTTGATTGTATCTTTTTTGGCTTCTTTATTGGCTGCTTCATCTGTCAAGGTTTGACTTTCTATATCATCTAAAATAGCCTTTTTTAATGCTTCAATCTCAACTTTTGTCTGTGCATTTACTTTTTGGACCAAATCTCCAAGTGCTACAATACTAGCTTGCAGTTTTTCGATATTCTCATTCTGCAATGCAAAATTAGTATTCACCTGCTCTTTCATCTGTGAGATTGTCGCATTATTTTCATCAGCCATTTGACCTAATTGAGTAGAAAATTCTTGCATTCTTTTTATTTGGCCCTCAAAAACACTTTTTAAACCTTCTTGTGATTCATCAAGCATTTTAACTTTATTAGAAAGATTAAAAAGCCTTTCGTTAAGTATTTGTGTCTCTGTTTTAAGGGGAGCGTCACCTCCAGCATTAAAAGCTGATGGTTCTACTCCATACAAAAAGCTAATTAATAATGCACTAGCAATAATTGGTTTTTGCAATTTCATCTATCTTATTACTTATGGCAACATTTTAAAGGTAACTTTTCTATTCTCTGCCCAGCACTCTCTTGTTTTTTCCATACAAGTAGGCTTACTTTCACCATAGCTTACAAGCACCATTTTACCTTCACTTACACCTCTAGCTACCAAAGCATCTTTAACTGCAACTGCTCTTTTCAATCCCAAAGCATAATTATATTCATCTGTTCCCCACTCATCAGTATTACCTTCAATTCTTACTGTTAGAGGATTTGCAGCAGTATCTTTTAAAACATTAGCATCATTATCTACTGCATTTTGCATATCTGGACGAATTGAAAATTGATCAAAATTGAAGAAAATATTTTGCAATCCATTTTCTACATACTGGATTCTATCCTCAATATTCACAAAATTATCTTTACCTGCTACATAACCTTGTTGTGCATTTTGCATATTTTGTGTTTGTGAAGCACTTGTATCTACACCACTTTTTTGACTACAACCAACCATCAACAATGCAGCTGCTAATGAACCTAAAACTAAACTTTTTTTCATATAAACTTTCTCCCTATAAATAAAAATATCAAGCATTGTAACATATTTTCAAAAATTATACAAACTACCAATCCATTGATTGAATAATGCCGCCACGCAATGGAAATAATAAAGTTTTATTGTAATTTAGGCGTATAATTCCCAAAGCACTTTGATTAGATTCATGTTTGACATACATGATAGTTTCACCATCTTTTGAGAAACGGGGAAGTTGATTGATACCATTTGCACTCAATCGCCTAATAAAATCGCTTTTGGTAGATACCAAATAAAGATTAAAAGTATTTCGACTAAAGTCCTCATTAGTTTCACGACTTGAATACACAATATACTCCCCAAACGCATTTGCTGCGTTATTATTTCTGCCATGGAATACCATTTGCTCTAAGCTCCCATTAGCTTCACCCTCCACAGAAATTGCAAACACATTTGGATAACCTAAACGATCAGAAATAAACATTACTCTTTTTTCATCTTCGATGAAATTTCCACTTACATCAATCCCGCGATAATTTGTTAGCTTTGTAAGTTTCGCACTTGGAATATCATAAAGAAAAATATCTGCCTGCTCATTAGGTGCCATAGTAAGTAGTATTTTAGTAGAATCTTTGCTAACATCTGAAGCCACGAGCATACCTTCGCTACTGATAATTTGAGTATTTTGCCCTGTGGTTAAGTCATATTTAAATAAAGTAGGTTTATCTAAATATTTCGTATAATAAAAGGCATTTTGTTGCTCATTTGCCCATTTTGGAAAGATATTTAATCCACCTTTTATAAGGCTATTTTTGTAAGTCAATGTATAATCACTCAATAAAATCTCACTTTCTCCGGGCTTTGTATAATAAGAAACCACCACAATTCTTTCCATCCAATCTACATTAGGAGCTTGAATATAATCATTAATATCAATTGCTAATTTATGTGCCAAAAAAGGATAAGTTTCTGCACTTGAATTTTTATATTCTTTGCTTAAAGCGAGCGTCCCTGAATTAGCATCATAAAGCTGCAAATTAACCACCAACCCATCTTGCAATATTTCCGCAGATACTCTTGCAATGAGATCAATTTTGGCTTTGCGATATTCATCAAAATTCAATACCATCTCATTTGCAATATTTCCATCTTCTTGCACTGTAAAATGCCCTGTTACTTTCAAATCTGCAACCAACATTTTAAAGATTCTAAGAGTATATTCCTTTTGATTATAATCTTTTCCACTATATTGAACTAAGATATTAGGCAAATTCCCAAACTTCTTAACAACCTCTAAAGTTGCATCTATTTCTTGATTTGCAAACAAACAATTTACACACAATAATACCCATACACAAATTTTTTTCATTTTATACCTCTGTTTTGAAAATTACAATAATATTTGTTCTATTTCCACCTTTATATTGAGGAAACTCTTTGTTACACATTATATCTAAAAACTCTTTTAAAGCTTTATCAAATTCCAAATTTCCAGATAGTTTTAAAATTTCATAAGAAAACTTACCTTGATAGTCTATTGCGATTTGAACTTCTGCTTGGTTTTCATTTTGATCCTTAATTGGATTCCAATTTTCATATAAAATTTCTTGGACTTTAGCGTAAAATTCATTATATTCCCCTTTTGGGACTGCAAAACTCATTGTCTTTTTGACTTCTACATTAGAGATAATTTTTTCAATATCTTCTTTTAAATTATCCTCTATTTTTTGGATACTTTGCAAGGCTTTTTTTCTTTTTGCGATTTTATCATCTTGACTTTGAGGCTTTAATGCTTCTTTTGGAACATTTCTTTTTGCTTCCACCTGCTGAAATAACTCATTAATGCCAACTCCAACATTAGCTGTTTTAGAAGCACTTTCTTGTTTATGTTCTAAAACATTCTCGATTTTTTTCTGCGTTTTTTGTGTTTTTTGAATATTTTTTTCTTTTTTTTCTATCGTTTTTACTTCCTCAAACAATTCTATATTAAAAGTTGTTTCCTTATAAGAAGTATATTGCTTGGGAGCTTCATCAAGAAAATAAAAATTCCATAAAAACAAAAAAAGAATAGCAAGATAACTAAAAACGGCTACGCTGCCGCTAAACAATCCTAAGAAAAAATTACCCATCAGTCACTAATGAAACTCTGCTAAATCCACTTTGCTTAGCAATCTTTAAAATATAAATAATATCATCATACTTAAGATTTTTATCAGCCCTAATATAAACTTGTGTATTTCTATCATATCCATTGACAAAAGCTATAAAGGCATCTGGAAAGCTTTTAAAATCCAAAACATTGTCTTTTAGATAAATATTTCTTTTGATATCTACCCTTATTTCAATCTTTGAATCTTCTTGCATTTTTGCAGTTTTAGAGCCTTGCGGAAGTGCTATTTCCTCTTGATAAACAATCACAGGTGCTGTTACCATTAAAATTGCCAACAACACAAGCATAATATCCACCAATGGAGTGATATTAAGCTCTGGATTCTCTTCCCAATTAAAATTCACTTTCATACTATCTCTAATGCTCATTTTTGGAGGACATTAAAACATTTATTTGTAGCTGCAAATAGGTATTTAATTCAAAAACTTTTCTTTTTAAAACAAGATTAAAAGAATAAGCAGGTATTGCCGTCAAAATACCAGCAGCTGTCGCAATCAATGCTTTTGAAATTACTGGAGCTATAACATCCAAAGTAGCTTTAGAATCCATACCCAACTTAGAAAATGCCTCCAGTATTTCAACAACCGTCCCAAACAAGCCAATAAAAGGAGCAGTTGAAGCCACTATTCCCAAAAAAGTCAAACCAGCAGTAGAATCTTTGATTGCCTTATTGATAGAATACTGCAACATTGATTCTGTTGGTTTTTTGTCTATTTTTCCTAAATTGATATTTAATATAGAATTTCTAGGGAGTAGATTTCTACCCCTTAGCAAATCCTCCAAGCATTCTTTTTCACCTCTTGTCAATACAGATAAACGAATATAGCGATACAGAAAAACCCATACCACAAAAATAAAATACAAAGAAAGCCATACAAGAACAACTATTGTTGTGATTCCATAATCGCCACTGAAAGAAAGAAGATTCACAATATACTCTTTGCAGAATTTTCAATCCGTGAAACAACCATAGAAACAGCAACCTTATTATCCGTAGAATCTTCAAGCAGTTTTTTAGCATTAGCAATAGCTTGAGCAATCTCACTCTCACTATCGCCATTAATATCCACTGCACCTTCTGCCAAAACATCTACGCTAGTTTCATCAACTTTTGCATAACCCCAATTGATAGCAACTATTTCTCTTTTGCCATCTTTTTTTTCAATTTCAATCACACCACTATTTAGCGTAGTAACAATGCCAATGTGCCCTGGCAAAACGCCAAATTCTCCCTCACTTCCGGGGAGAGTTACACTCTTGACATCATTAGAAAAAATTTTACCTTCTGGAGTTACAATATCCAATTTCAAGGTTTCCATTAAAGCTCCTTATGCACCCGCCTTCATTTTCTCTGCTTTTTCAAGAACTTCATTAATGCTACCTACCATATAAAACGCATTTTCTGGAATATGATCATATTTACCTTCCAAAATACCTCTAAATCCTTCCAAAGTCTCTTGCAATGTAACATATTTTCCCGGACTTCCAGTAAATACCTCTGCAACAAAGAATGGTTGTGAAAGGAATTTTTCAATTTTTCTTGCTCTTTCAACAACTTTTTTGTCCTCTTCTGAAAGCTCATCCATACCCAAAATTGCAATAATATCTTGTAAATCTTTATATTTTTGCAATACTTGTTGAACACTTGTTGCAATTTTATAATGCTCTTCTCCAACTACTTGTGGATCAAGAATCCTAGAAGTAGAATCCAATGGATCCACTGCTGGATAAATTCCCTTTTCTGCAATTTTTCTATTTAAAACCGTTGTAGCATCAAGGTGTGCAAAAACAGAAGCAGGCGCAGGGTCTGTTAAGTCATCTGCAGGCACATAAACAGCTTGAACAGAAGTGATAGAACCCTTTTTGGTAGAAGTAATTCTTTCTTGCAATTTACCCATTTCACTTGCAAGTGTAGGCTGATAACCAACAGCCGAAGGGATTCTACCCAACAAAGCTGACATTTCTGCACCTGATTGAGCGTATCTAAAGATATTATCAATAAACATCAATACATCTAGCCCTTTTTCATCACGGAAATATTCTGCCATTGTCAAACCAGTAAATGCAATTCTATTTCTAGCACCCGGTGGTTCATTCATTTGTCCATAGCACAAGGCAACTTTATCCAAAACCCCCGATTCTTTCATTTCATGATAAAGGTCATTTCCTTCTCTTGTTCTTTCTCCAACTCCTGCAAAAACAGAATAACCACTATGTTTAAAAGCGACATTATGGATAAGTTCCATAATAACAACAGTTTTACCAACACCAGCACCACCAAACAAACCTACTTTACCACCTTTTGAATAAGGTGCTAATAAATCTACAACTTTAATCCCTGTTTCAAACATTTCTGTTTTGGTGCTTTGGTTTTCAAAAGTAGGAGCTGCTCTGTGAATTGACCATTTTTCTGGATTATTCAATTCTTCTCCACCATCAATTACATCTCCTGTAACATTAAAGATTCTACCCAAAACCTGCTCACCTACAGGCACTGTGATTGGATTTCCTCTTGCTACAACTTTTTCCCCTCTTGTTAAACCTTCTGTCATATCCATTGCAATAGCTCTTACTCGATTATCTCCGATATGAGCAGCAACTTCTAACACTAATTTTCTTGATTGATTATCTACAACAAAATCAATATCCAATGCTTCATTAATTGCTGGAAGATATGATTCAAAATCAATATCCACAACAGGACCCATTACTTGAATAATTTTTCCTACCATATTTTCTGACATTTATTACACTCCTTATTTCATTGACTCAACACCGGTATTAATTTCTACCAGCTCTGTTGTTATTGCTTCTTGTCTTGCTTTATTATAAGCCACTGTCAAACTCTTTGCCAATTCACCTGCATTATTTGTTGCAGCATCCATTGCTTGCATTCTTGCACTATGTTCTGCTGCTAATGAATCTACAAGTGCATAATACATACTAAATTCAATGTATTTTTTTGCAAGTTGATTCAAAACTTCCTTTTCTTGCTCACTAGGTTCAATTTCCAAAATTGAATTTTGCTCTTGTGATGCTTCAATGCTTTCAATAGGCAAAAGCTGGGATACTTTCATTTCTTGAGAAATCATATTTTTAAAACCATTATGCACCAAAATGATTTTTGAAGTTATCCCCTGCAAATAATCGCTCACAGCTTTATTGATAAAATCTGCGGCTTGCGTATAATCAGGCGTCGCACTTAATCCAACAACACTATCTAATACTTCAATTTCATTAAATTTATAATATTCAATTGCTTTTTTTCCAACTACACGCAAACGAACTTTCATATTTTTTGCTTTATGTTCTGCGATAATGCGATTTACTTCTTTAATTGTATTAATATTAAATCCGCCACACAATCCTTTATCAGCAGTAATCAAAACAATATCTATGAGACCTATTTCTTTATTTTCGGGGGCAAAATAAGGATTATCTTGGATATTTTCCCCATTTGCTACCCTAGCCTTAATCTCTGCAATAACTTCTACAATTTTGCCGGCATACATTTTTGAATGCCTTGCCATTTCATCGGCTTTTTTCAATTTAGAAGTAGAAACAAGCTTCATTGCACGCGTAGTTTTTTGCGTATTTAATACACTTGAAATTTGTTTTCGAATATCTTTTAAGTTGTTTCCCATAACAACTCCCTACTTACACTGAAAAACCAGCTTTGAATTCTTCTAAAGCTTTACTGAGAGTTTCCTCAATATCTTTATCAAGCATTTTTTTAGAGCGAATATCTTCAAAAATTTGAGGATACTTTGCTTCCAAGAATGGATACAAGTCTGCTTCAAATTTTGTAATATTTGCTACTGAAATATCATCCATAAAGCCTCTTGCTCCAGCAAAAATAATTACCACTTGTCTTTCAATTGGCAATGGAGAATAAGGAGGTTGCTTCAAAACTTCCACCATTCTTTGCCCTCTATCAAGCTGCTTTCTACTTGTTTCATCAAGATCTGAAGCAAATTGTGCAAACGCTTGAAGTTCTCTATATTGCGCTAAATCTAATCTCAATGTCCCTGAAACTTGCTTAGTTGCTTTAATTTGTGCAGCACCACCAACGCGAGATACAGAAAGTCCGACATTGATAGCAGGACGAATCCCGGAGTTAAACAAATCTGTTTCAAGGAAAATTTGTCCATCTGTAATTGAAATAACATTTGTTGGAATATAAGCCGCTACATCTCCTGCTTGTGTCTCAATGATAGGCAATGCAGTTAAAGAACCAGCTCCAAGCTCATCACTTACTTTTGCAGCTCTTTCTAACAATCTTGAATGTAAGTAAAAAACATCTCCGGGGAATGCTTCACGACCGGGAGGGCGTCTCAAAATCAAAGACATTTCACGATAAGCAACTGCGTGCTTACTTAAATCATCATAAACAATCAAAGCATGTCTTCCATTATCTCTAAAATACTCACCCATTGTAACACCCGCATAAGGTGCTAAATATTGCATAGCAGCAGAATCAGAAGCAGGTGCATTAACAATAATAGTATATTCCATTGCACCATGTTCTTCTAGCTTTCTAACTACTTGTGCTACAGTAGATTCTTTTTGTCCGATAGCCACATAAATACATACTACATCTTGTCCTTTTTGATTGATGATGGTATCAATTGCCACAGTGGTTTTACCTGTCTGTCTATCTCCGATAATCAACTCTCTTTGCCCTCTACCAATTGGCACAAGTGCATCGATAGCTTTAATACCAGTTTGTAATGGTTCATGCACAGATTTTCTTGCCATAATTCCGGGTGCTTTTTCTTCCATAAATCTATACTCTTTGGCTTCAATTGCACCTTTTCCATCAATAGGCTCCCCTAATGCATTAACAACTCTTCCCATTAAATCATCACCTACAGGAACACGCAAAAGCTTCCCGAGTCGTTTTACAGAAGTGCCTTCTTTGATTTCTTTTCCAGCTCCCAAAACAACTACACCTACACTGCCTTCTTCCAAACTCGATGCTAGTCCTTTATCGCCGGTATCAAATTCAACCATTTCATAACTCATAGCATCTTTTAAGCCATAAACTTTTGCAACACCATCAGCATAAGCGATAACTTTTCCTGTCTGTGCAATATTTAAATCTAACTCAAAATTGTCAATTCTCTCTTTAATGATGGAACTAATTTCATCAGCTTGTAACTTTGCTACCACTATTACTCCTTATTTAAAATTTAAAATGCTCTAAAAATATGGTTTTTCAAATCTTGAATGAATCTCTCTTGAGAAAAAGAGATTTCAACTCCCAAATCTTCTACCACTAGTTTAATCCCATTTTTTTGGGTAATTTGCTGCTCTAACACCAAATTAACACCCAATTTTTGGCTAAACTTACTCTCTATTTCTTTTAATACCGCTTCATCATAGGCATCACTTACCATCAGTTTTGCCACATATTCTTTATTCAAAGAAGCCAAATAGCTAGATAATTCTGCATACAATTCTTGAAATAAATCCAATCTTTTATGTTCGGCTAAAATCCTAATAAAATTAGCAAACTTTGAATTAGATTTATTTTCCAAAATGACTTGCAAAATAAATTCAATCTTTTGCTCAACACTAATATATGGAGAATCCATAATTTCCTGAAACTTGTTAATTCTGCAAACATTAGCAAGTTTTTCTAATATTTGCAAACTTTCTTCCAATTCTTTTTGTTTTAGGCTTTGTGACAATGCCTTAATGTATCTTTTTGCAATCAACTCTTTCATTTTATGCAACCTTTTTCAATAAGGCTTGTGCCAAAATATCTTTATTCAATACAACAGCATCTTGATTTAAAAACTCGTTTAAAATCTCGCTAATAACGAGCTTTTCCATTTTTCTTCTTTCAAATGCCATACTCTCATTAAATTGACGCACCAAATGTTCAATCTCATTTTTAGTATTTTCTTCAGATTTTTGCAAAATGATAGAAGATTCTTTGTGAGCTGTCTCTATAATCTCTTTTGCATTTTTCTTTGCTTCCTCTAATTCATTTATAACTTTTTGCTTTGCTTTTTTGGATTCTTGCAATTTTTCTTGAATCTTTGCCAAAGAATCCGCTATTCCCTCACGCCTTTCTTTGAAAACAGCTTTTATCTTATCGGCTGCAAAATAATAAATAAGGGCAAAAAATATTACAAAATTAATCGTCCTCTCTACAATATCCACTTCACCACTTCCAGAAGCTGCAAAAAGCATACATGGAGAAAATACAAAAACTAAAAAATAAATATTCTTCTTCATTTCTTCTTCCTATAATTTACCAAGTTTTGCTTTTAAGCTTTCTTTAAAAAGAGGAACTTGAGACAATAAAGAATTGCGTAGATTGATTTTCTCTTCATCCAATCCAACGACAAAATCTTTATACTTTATATTCAACTCTTCTCTTTTTTGAGCAATCTTAGCCTCTGCTTTTTGTTTAGCATCTTCTTGTGCTTTGTTTTTGATAAGGGCTGCTTCTTGTTTTGCATTGTGCAAAATTTCCTCAATCTCTTTCTTCAATGCTTTGATTTCTGTTGCATTCCCCTCGATACCTTCACTATCTTTTTTTATTGAAGAATCGCGCGCTTCCATAAACCCCAACAAAGGTTTATACAAAATACGATTCAATAAATAAACCAAGACAAGAAAAGTAACAAATACTAACGCCATCACCCAAGGAGTTGGGATAATAGTCATTTGAACTCCTTTCTTTTTATTGAAATAAAAATGTTTCTAATTTTATCACGACTTTTTCTAAGTTTTTCTTAAAAACTTATATTTGGTAAAATTTTACTAAACCTCTCCACCTCCTCGTCGTTACTAAACTCTACAATTATTTTGTTTTTTTGCAATTTTATATTCAAATTTTGTTTTTGTATTGCCTTGCAGATTTTCTCCAATTGCTCTTTTGAATGCGGAGAGATTCTATTTTGAGTCAAAGAAGGGATTTTTTTATCTTGCAATTGCCCTTCTTTTAATTTTCTAATAAGATTTTCTGTATCATGCACACTTAGCTTCTGCCCAATGATAGAATTTGCAATGATATTTTGCTGTTCTTTAGGTAAGGCAACTAGCACCTTTGCATGTCCTTGAGAGATTTTATTCTCCAAAACATACTTTTGCACATTTTTATCCAACTCCAACAAACGAAGGGTATTAGTAATTTGTGTTCTTGATTTTGATAACTTCTTAGCTAATTCTTCGTGTGTAATCCCATAATCTTCTATTAATTCTTTATAAGATTGAGCCAAGTCAATGGGGTTTAAATCCTCTCTTTGGATATTTTCAATGAGTGCTAATTCCCTTAATTTCTCTTCTTGAACATCTACAATAATTGCTTTAATGCTTTCTTTGTGTGCTATCTTACTAGCCCTTAGGCGACGCTCACCAGCAATCAAAAAATATTCATCAGAATTATCCACATCTTCATAAACCAAAATAGGTTGCAAAAGTCCATGCTCTTGAATAGAAGCTGCTAATTCTTGCAAACTCTCATTATCGAAAACCTTTCTTGGCTGCAAGGGATTTGGTTTAATTTTGTCAATTTCAATTTCAACCACCAACCCAGAATTATCATTTAAATTATTTTGATATGCTTCCTCAACTTCCCCCAAAATCGCACTAAGCCCACGCCCCAAACCTGCATTCTTTTTCGCCATTAAGCCCTCTTTAAAATAGCTTTAGCAAGATTCTGATAAGCAATATTCCCTTGAGAACGAATATCATACAAAATTACAGGCTTTCCAAAACTCGGAGATTCTGCAAGTTTAATATTACGCGGAATTGCTATGATATTTTCTGTGTTATTGTTTTTGATTAATTGCCCTTCAAAATGTTGCAACAAATCCGTAAAAACTTGGCGTGAAAGATTATTTTGACCGCTATACATTGTTGGCAATAAACCTTTGATTTGCAAATCAGGATTAATTTCTTTTTTTAATAATTTAATGGTATTCAGCAGTTGTGCCAATCCCTCTAATGCAAAAAACTCACATTGTATAGGAATAATCACAGAATCTGATGCACTTAAGGCATTAATAGTAAGCGGTCCTAATGCGGGTGGAGAATCTATAATGATATAATCATAAGCCGTGCTTGCCTCTTCAATCTTTTTTTTAAGTATCAACTCTCTACCATTGCGTTTTTGACTATAAAATTCCTTTTCAATGCCAACCAAACCGATATTTGAGGGAGCTAAGAATAATGTAGGAATCGAAGTCTTTTGTATAATTTGTGAAATTTTTTTGGTGCCTATTAAAACATGATAGATATTAAATTCAATGCTATTTCTGTGGTATCCCAAGCTTGTTGTTGCATTTGCTTGAGGATCAGCATCAATCAATAATACCTTTTTTTCTTCAACCGCCAAAGAGGCTGCCAAATTTACTGCTGTCGTTGTTTTCCCAACCCCACCTTTTTGATTTGCTATACAAATCACTTCACACATTTTCCGCTCCATTATCTTAGACTATAAATTCTTTCACCCTTTAACAAAATAGAGCCATCTTCCAAAAGCTGAGCCTCTTTTAGCGAAATAAGCTTGCCCTTATGATGAAAACTATAGTTAAAATTTTGAAAGAATTCTAACTTATATTTGCTAAAAATTTGCTTCCATGTATATTTTTTTATTTCCTTAATAAAATCATTGATTATTTCTTCCCTAGAAATTTCAATATCCAAATCGCCAAACTCTGAACATCCTGCATTCAAATTTAACCCAATCCCCACCAAAATGACATTTTTGATTTTTGTGCATAAAATTCCACCGATTTTTTTTTGCCCCAAATACAAATCGTTAGGCCATTTCAAACAAACCTTTGAACCATTTTTAGCCAAAACTTCTTTAAAAATATAACCAAAATAAATCGAAACAGATTCTAATGCCAAATCTTGTGGCAAATCCTCTTCATAGAGTGCAAAAGAAAAATACAAACCCTTTTTAACCTCATTCCATACATTTCCTCTACTTCCTATTCCATTACTTTGATGATGAGTCAAAACCAAAACGGGGGGTAATATTTCTTGATTTTTAATCTTTTCTGCCAAAAAGAGATGAGTTGAAGGCAATTCCTCAAAAACAATTACTTTCATTAGCTTAAAATATCACCCTTTCTCAATCTTCTTCCTTGCAAATATTGATAAGCACTCATCGCTTTTTTAGAAGGTGCTTGCAAAGTCCCTATCCACACACTTCCTTGCAGACAACCTACCAAAATCTTATCTTCTGTGATTTCTAATATTTCTCCTGCTAAATTACAACTTTGAATTTCATTTAAAACAACTTCTTTGATTTTTAAGCCATTTTTCAAAAAAATTTCGGGCCACCCCTCATAAGCCAATGCCTTGCGATACAAATTTTCTGCATCACTAAAATCCACTATCCCCATTTCTTTTTTGATTTTCTTGCAATAAGTTGCATCAGCCCCTATTTGCTGCATAGGGACAATCAAATCTCTTTTTTCTAAATATTGCAAAGTCAAAATAGCCGCTGCATTTGATAATTCACTAAAGAGTTCTTTTGAATTTTGCTGACGATTCTTGATAATCCTCATCCCCAAAATATCTCCACTATCCAATCCTTCTTCCATTTTCATAAGTGTAACGCCAAAAAACTTTTCATTAGCCAAAATGCTTTCTTGTATAGGGCTTGCTCCTCGATATTTTGGCAATATTGAGGTATGCAAATTTACACAAGGTGCGAGATTCAAAATCTCTTTTGGGAGTATTTTCCCAAAAGCAGCTACAACAATAATGTCAAATTGTATTTGTTTGAGTAAATCTACAAAATCCAAATCAAGAGCTTGTGGCTGCAAAATAGGCACCTCCAAGCCACTTTTTAATAACAATTCTTTGGTAGCTGGCATTTTTAATTGCATATCCCGCCCCGCCCTTTTGTCTGGCTGACAAACCAAAGCTTTAATAGTATGGCTTTTTAGAAGAGATTCCAAAATTACTGCTGCATAAGAAGGTGTCCCCATAAATACAATATTCATTTTATCGCCTTTGCAAAATCATTTGGGAATCATACTTCAAAATGCTTTAAACAAAGATTCAAATCCTATTTATTTTTATTCAATCCCGATTCTAGTGCGGTATTTAATTCCAAAACTTGCTTTTTGTTTTGATACAAAATTTCCTCCAAGCATTCCAAACTTCTAGGCGAAAGATATTCTAACAATTCTATTAGCTGTTGGTAATTTTTTTCTGTATGAAAACTATAAATTTTGCTCAATATTTTTAAATTTTTTTCTTTTTTATCCATAAAAAGCTCCTGCTCAAACACACCCAAAGCATCGGCAATAAAAGGTATCATATCCGCTTTGATATCAATATTTCCATTCAAATACGCATAAATGCTTGAAAGTGTCGGAATCTCTCCTGTTTTATTAGCTTTCATTCCTAGATTTATCAAGCGATTGGCTAATTCTTTTTTGCTCATATTTTTTTCTTTTAGAATCTCATTAATGCGTTCAACCACTTTCATTACTTTGCTTCTTTGAAAAACTAATAATTTTCAGCATTTTAAACTAACACATTATCGATAATCAATAACGCAATTATCGGTTACATATAATAAGAATTTATAAAATTTCAGCCTTGTTATTTTATAAAAAGGAATAAGTTTTGGCACTATTATCTATCATCATTCCCTTTGGGACAAGCAAAGAGCGTCCTTATATCAAAGAAAGGGTAATACAAAAAGCAAGAAAATACAAAAGCAATGAAAAAGTTGAATATATTTTTGTAGAGGGTTTTTCAAGTGAGGTGCATAAAGAGCTTCCGCTAATCATCACAGAATGTGGGCATAAGTATTATAAAGACGAGAATCAGCAAAAAATGGGTGCTTATAGTTTAGGGCAATGCCGCAACCTTGGCGTAATCCATGCCACTTCCCCGGTAGTGATGTCTTTAGATGTGGATTGCCACATTTCAGAGAGAAATTTAGAGAAGCTTTTAGAGATTATTGAGATTAAAGGAATCAATAAAAATCCCAATGCCTTTTTGGTGCTGCCTTGTGTGTTTTTGAGTGAAGCGGGCACAAAATTATTCTGCGATGAAACTCTGCCTAATAGAGAGATGTTTTTTCAAAATGATTTGATTAGCGGCAAACGAGAGTTTATAAAATTTCTAATGAAAGCCTCATCGAGCATTGCAATAAATCGCTTTAAGTTTTTAGAGCTTGGCGGATATGATAGGGATTTTCAAGGTTATGGGAGTGAAGATTTTGATTTTTTGGCACGACTTTTAAGGAATTGTGCCACCTTTGAAGCCCTTCCTAATGACTTAAACTATTTTGCAAAAAATTGGGATTTTTATGAATTTAAAGGATTTAGAGCGTGGTATTCTTTGGTCGCAGAAGAGGCGATGCTACATGGAATCTACCTCTATCATCTTTGGCATATAGAACCCAATCAAGATAAATATATGGACAATAAAGATCTAAACCACAAACAATTTCTAAAAAATCTATCTAATAAAAACCATTTCATAGAGCCTTTGCAATCAAACCCAAAAAATACTACAAAAAATTTAGCACTTTTTAAAGAAAATTCTACTTCTCACAAAATTTTAAACCAAATTAGTGTTTTTGTGGGTGAATGCATTTTTAAGCTTGAGAGAGATTTTTTTGATTATATAGATGATGAATTAGTGTTTAATAAAAGAGTATTTTTAGATTTTTTACAACACCATAAAATCACTAATATTATACTTTACAATCCTTATGGATATGAAACTAGGCTTGAAATTTATCGATTCTGCAAAGAGCAAAATATTCCTTATATCATATGGGAAAGAGGTGCTTTGAGCGATAGTTGGTTTTTTGACAATGGCTTTAACTGCGATTCTAATTCTTATGATGAAAAAAACTGGAATAAAGCTTTGAGTGAAAAACAAATTGCAAAAATAAAAGATTTTATTGATAACGAACTTTTTAATAATGAAAATTATTTAGAGAAACAAGGCGTGAGGCAAAATGAACTAAAGTTACGCAGAGAATTAGGAATTAGGCATAAAAGAATCATTTTTGTGCCTCTACAAGTTCCAAGCGATTCAGTTATTAAATATTTCTCCAAAGCACCTTTCGATTATCAAGGGTTCTTGGATTCTATCAATGAATTAGCGGATTTTTTCATCAAGCAAGATATAGTTTTTGTGGTAAAAAAACACCCTCTGGATTTAAGTCTTAACAAAAAAGCTTATCCAAATCTATTATTTGCACCAGATGATACAAATTTTTTAGATCTTATGCAAATGAGTGAAGCTTGCGTTTTGATAAATTCAGGTGTTGGGCTATACACTTTAATGATGCAAAAACCTTGTATAATTTGTGGTGAAGCTTTTTATAATTTTAAAGGTTTAAATATTAAAGTAAATGATAAAGAGGAACTGAAAAAATCCATTATCAATGTCTTCAATCACAATTTCAAAGTCGATGAAACAAAAATGCTTCGTTTTCTATATTATCTCGTTTTTGATTTTTATAGCTTTGGAAAAAGCTATTACAAACTTATTAAAAAAGAAGATAGAAATATTAATGCCGTCATCGGGATAGATTTTTATCAACTCATCATTAGAGGCAAAAAATATCTTAAAGGCACAAATGCTGAAAAAATGACTTATAAGCTTAATTCTTTTGTATATCGACCTTATATTTACGAAATCAAAAACAAACAATCAATACAAATCAACAAAAATATCCCAACAATTTTTCAAACACCCACCTATCATTCGAGATTCTACAGACTTGCCAAGAAATTTTTCACAAGACCCAAAGACTTTATTATGGATAGTAAAAAGCCCTTTATGAAACCTTTAAAAATGCTTATTAATAGAAAAATTTAAACCTTTCTGCTAAAAACAAATTTAGCAGAATCAAACCTTATTTTAACGGGCAAACAAAGTTCCGCTTAGCTGAATCCCCTCTAGCAAAAACTTCTCTAAAATCTCCAAACGCTTCCCACTTGACAAAAACATTTTTCGATTGTTTTTTAGCAAAAAATCTGCCGCTTTTAGCTTCGTTACAATTCCGCCTGTGGCAAAAATATTATTAGGGGTTGTTTGTGCTTTTAATTCTTCTTGTGAAATTTTTTCAACTTTTGGATAAATTTTGGCATTAGGATTGATAATAGGATTCTCTTCATAATACCCCTCAATATCACTTAAAATCGCCAAAATCTCTGCATTAAAAAAATGTGCCACATGGGCAGATAACTGATCGTTATCCCCAAATTCTAATAGCAACGATAATTCTCCCGTCGCAGTAACATCATTTTCATTAATGATAGGCAAAACATTGCTTTGTAGCAAAACCTCCATTGCATTTCTTGCATTTTGTGTTCTTTTGCGTGAATCAAAATCATAAGCCGAGAGCAAAACTTGAGCAACCACAATCCCATAAGGCGCAAATAAATCAGTATAAGTTTGCATCAATAGTGGTTGTCCTATGGCAGCAAGAGCTTGTTTGTTGGGTAGGTGATTTTTGTCAAGTTTGATTTTAGTGTATCCTGCAGCTACGGCACCAGAACTCACCAAAATAACTTCATATTTATCACGCAATTTAGCAATAAGCTTGACTAATGCTTCCATTCTTGTTTTATTAATCAATTGATTCTCTACTAAAATCGCGCTTCCTACTTTTACGACAACTCTTTTCTTTTGCATTATTTTTCCTCTTTGTTTTCTTGCAAACATTCATAAAGCAAATGTTTCAAAGAATCGATATTTTCTCCCCCCACGCTTGATGCCAATACAACAAACATAGGTTTTGAAATATCTTTTGGGGAGGTAAAATCCTCTTTGTCTCTTGAGATAAAACAATATGGAATCTTACTATGGGGCATAAGCGTTAATGCTTCACTTTTTAAAAACTCCTCTAAAATCTCTTGCTTATTTTCTTGTGTATCACTTTTTGAAAGCATAATCCCAAAAGGACGCATTGCCAATTCTTGACTGAAATTTTTTAATTCTTTTTGCAAAATATCAAATTGCGTGTTAATATCTCGATAATTTGCTATATCTAATACAAAAAGCAAAAATCTAGTCCGCTCAATATGCCTCAAAAACTCTAATCCTAATCCCTTTCCCTCGCTAGCACCCCCAATAATTCCGGGTATATCCGCTATCACAAAAGATTGATAATCCCCAACATTCACAATCCCCAAAGAGGGAATCAAAGTCGTAAATTCATAATTTGCAATTTCTGGTTTGGCATTAGAAAGCACCGAAACAAGTGTTGATTTGCCAACATTTGGGAATCCAACTAAGCCCACATCAGCGATTAATTTCAATTCTAAACGGATATTTTTTTCAACACCCGGCATTCCTTTTTGAGCATAAGTTGGACGCTGGTTGGTAGCACTTTTGAAGTGTGCATTGCCCAATCCACCCTTGCCACCTTCTAAAAATAAAATTTTTTGGGATTCTTCAAGTAAGTCTAGCAAAAGCTTTCCACTCTCTACATCAAAAACTTGAGTGCCGGGTGGAACGCTAATGATTAAATCCTCGCCCTTTTTGCCATATTTATTTCTACCAAGCCCGGGCTTACCATTTTGTGCTTTAAAATGTTTGTGTCCTCTAAAATGTGAAAGTGTATCTGTATTTCTATCCACCACAAAATAAACATTTCCACCTTTGCCACCATCTCCACCATCTGGACCACCATTGATGACAAACTTTTCTCTATGGAAAGAAACAGCACCTTCTCCACCTTTGCCGGAGGATACAAAGATTTCAACCCTATCAACAAACATAATTTACCTTAATTTTTATGAGTTCGCCCCAAAAGGGGACTTTGCAGTTTATTTAAGAAGCAGGATAAATAGAAACTTTTTTGCGGTTTCTATCTTTTCTTTCAAAAGAGACAATTCCATCAATAAGCGCAAAAATAGTGTGATCTTTGCCCATTCCTACATTATTTCCGGGATGAACTTTTGTCCCTCTTTGTCTGATAATGATATTCCCTGCACGGACAAATTGTCCTCCAAATTTTTTTACTCCTAGACGACGCCCAGCAGAATCTCGGTTATTTTGGGTACTCCCCTGTCCTTTCTTGTGTGCCATTTTTACTCCTTATGTAGCAATCTTATGCTGCAATTTTAATAACACGAACTCGCGTAAAATCTCTTCTAAAACCTCTTTTGGTTTTACTATCTTTTCTTCTACGCTTTTTAAAAGTAATAACTTTTTTACCTCTTCCCTCGTTGATAACTTCTAGCTCCACTTTTGCCCCACTTACATAAGGACTACCAAGCTTTACATCTCCATTATCAAAAAGAGCTAAAACTTCTGTTACTTCAACTTTTGACTTTGGCTCAAGGTTTAAGCAATCAAGCAACAAAATATCGCCCTCGCTTACCTTGTATTGTTTGCCTCCATTCTGAATGATTGCATACATAATACAATTCCTTAAAATATAAAATTAATTTGAAGTTTTTTATTAAAAAATTTAATAAAAGTCGCTATTTTACCTATTTTTTTATTAATAATACTTTAATTGCTTAATGCAATACATTCAATTTCCACTAATGCTTCTTTGGGTAGAGATTTTACTGCTACTGTGCTTCTAGCTGGCTTATGCTCTCCAAAAAATTCCGCATAGATTCCATTTACAATCCCAAAATTATCCATATCGCTAAGAAAAATAGTAGTTTTAACCACTTTATCAAAACCGCTTCCAGCATTTTTTAAGATTGCTTTTAAATTTTCCAAAACTTGTCTAGTTTGTGCCTCTATGCCCTGCACCATTTCTCCTGATGGAGTTAATCCAATTTGACCTGAAGTATAGACCATTCCATTGACACAAATTGCTTGAGAATATGGACCAATAGCTTGTGGGGCTTGATTTGTAGATACTATTTTCAACATTATTTAAATCTCCTTTACTTTGCTTTTGAAATATTATAAAATTATAGCAAATTAATTCAAACTTAATAAGGAAACTAACGCCATGAAATTTAGCTCACTTTCATCAAAAATAAAATTTCTTGCTAGTGTATGTTGCACAAGTGCTTTATTGCTTTCAAATGCCTATGCAGATAACTTCGTTCAAGTCCATCCAAAACCAAAACAAAAAATCCAACCTCTAACAAAAATTGATAGAACTATTCAAAATGAAATCCAAAAACACCCCAAAAATACCGCTTTTATTATTGATGCACGCACAGGAAAAATCCTCTCAACTGTGCCGCTAAAAAACTTCAATACAAAAAAATCCCCAAAAATTATCCCACAAAAAACACCCCCAAAAAATAATAAGATTCTCCCTTATAAGATGAAAGAAGAACGCTTAGAGCTTCTGTAAATCAAGTTTATAAGCAAAGGGAATATAATGGTTACAATCGAATTATTAGGACCTCTTGGCAATAAAAGCCTTACAAGCGAAGCTAAAAACTTCTATGAATTAAAACAAGAGCTACAAAAAGATACAGAAATACAAAAATGGTTACAACATTGTGCAATCGCCCTTAATGGAGAAATTATTAGCTCTTTGGATATTTCTTTTAAAGATGGGGATAAAATAGCACTTTTACCCCCTGTTTGTGGTGGCTAAATGCTTCTTAATACAATGGGATTAGAGATTTTTGATACGCCTTTAGACACCACAACCATTTATCAAAATTGGTATTTCTTTTCTACACAAAACAATCTTGGTGCAAATGCAATTTTTACCGGCATTGTGCGTGCTGAAAATAATTGCGATGGTTTAAGTTTTGATATTTATGAACCACTTTTGAATCAATGGTTTTTAAACTGGAATAAAAAAGCACTTCAAAAAGGCGCCTTTTTAAAAATGGCACATTCTAGAGGTGATGTCCCCAACCACAAAAGCTCTTATATGGCTGGTATTTTTAGCTCCAAAAGGCGAGTTTGTTTAGAGCTTTTTGAGGATTTTATTGAAGATTTCAAACACAAAGCACCCATTTGGAAATACGATTTAAAAGAAGGAAAAAGAATCTATGCAAAAGATAGGAGCTATAAACTCCCATTTAGCGGGATTTTGCAATGAAAGCAGTTGCCTTTACGGGAAATTCTAATAGTGGCAAAACTACTTTAATCCAAAAATTAACCCTTTTGCTTACACCCCAAAAAAGCGTGAGTATCATCAAACACGACCCAAAAAATAAAGCAAATATCGATACAGAGGGCAAAGATTCGGATATTTTTTATAAAGCTGGGGCAAATGTAGCAATTCTTAGCCCGATTCAAACTACCTTTAGATTCCATCACAGCTTTGATTTGGATAAAGCAATTCAGAAGTTTGGGCATTGTGATTATTTGTTTGTAGAAGGATTAAAAGAGATTCCACTCCCTAGAATCTGCGTCGCAAGAGAAATGATAGATGAAAGATTTTTTCCCTATATTGATGCTGTTGCTATTGATTCAAGCATTTCTAAAGATTCTATCCCCAAACATCTTGCGATTTTAAATCTCAACCAACCACAAGAAATTTTAGAATGGATTAATGCTAATATAAAGGATTATAAATGAAAAAAGCAAAAATAGGCATTCTTACACTTTCTGATAGAGCAAGTGCAGGGATCTATGAAGATATCTCCGGAAAAGCAATCATAGAAACTCTCACAGAATACCTCACTTCCTCTTGGGAAAAAGTTTATTGCATCATAGAGGATAACCAACAGACTATTGAAGCAAAACTCATACAATTAAGCGATATTGAAAAATGCGATTTAATCATCACAACAGGTGGCACAGGTCCAGCAATCAGAGATGTTACTCCAGAAGCTACTGAAGCAGTTTGCCAAAAAATGCTACCGGGTTTTGGGGAGCTTATGCGACAAACTAGTCTGCAATATGTCCCCACTGCTATTTTATCTCGACAAACCGCAGGAATCCGCAACCAAACCCTCATCATCAATCTACCGGGCAAACCAAAGTCTATCCGCGAATGCCTTGATGCAGTGTTTCCAGCAGTGCCTTACTGCCTAGATTTGATTGGGGCTGCCTA
This sequence comes from Helicobacter pullorum, assembly GCF_900638355.1. Lineage (GTDB taxonomy): Bacteria > Campylobacterota > Campylobacteria > Campylobacterales > Helicobacteraceae > Helicobacter_D > Helicobacter_D pullorum. The sequence goes on from NZ_LR134509.1 coordinate 998,614, forward strand.
TCTTGAAACTAACGAAAATATTATCAAAGCTTTTCGCCCAAAATCTTCCTAATCTTCTTCCATAAATCTATGGAGTTTATTGTATTCTCCTCTTTCTAAAAACCTTACCTTTTGGGTGGGGAGATTATTCAATGAAACAAATCCATAAGAAATACGCTTCAAATCTAATATTTCTAAACCAAAATGCGCAAAGAATCTTCTCAATTCTCGATTCTTGCCTTCATTGATTGCTACTTTAATCTTAGAATACCTAGTGCTATTTTTCAACACCCAATAACCCAAAAATGGTGCAAACTCCATAGATTGAATCTTGCTCTCCTTGTGCCCCCCTGCTCTTGCATCTTGCAAAGATAGTCCATTCTCCATTGCTTCAAACACTTCTTCTTGAATCTTACCTGAAAGCTTCAAAAGATAAATCCTCTCCATCTTGCTTTCCATAAGCTTAGTTACCACTCTTGCATCATCGCTTAGTAGCAGCAAACCCTCACTTGCAAAATCAAGCCTTCCAACAGGAATAAAATGGGCAAATCTTTTTGGCAATGATTCATAGATAGTTCTCCTGCCTCTATCATCTTTTTTACTCACCAATTCCCCTTTGGGCTTATTATAAACAATAACTGTATATTCCTCACTTTTCCTCAAACACTTTCCATTGACATACACTTTGACTTTATCATCGACTTGATAAGAAAAGTCTTTTATAATTTCTTTATTGATAGAAACCTTTCCTTGGGCAATAAGCTTATCTGCTTCTCTCCTTGAATACTTAGAATGATGAGCTATGTACTGATTTAAACGCATAATTTTTACTTTTTAAATCTAAATTTTTCTTTTTTTAGCATTTCTTTTAAACTTTGCAAATGCTCCCCTTGAAACTCCATAACATATCCTCCCTCTTCTTGTCTCAAAACGCCACCACAAGCCATTTTCTTTTTAATACTTTTTAAAAGTTTCTCTAAAACCTCTTTATTTTCAAAAAAGATTCCACACAAAGTTACCTCTTTGCCACTTTTCTTTTGTTTGTTAATCCACAAAAAATAAGAATCTCTACTTTTAAGCTCCACTACTCTTTGACATTGGCATTGACTTTTTAAATTTCCACATTTTTTACACAAAGTATCAATTTCATCTCTAAAGTTTGCCCCTATTTTGAGATTACTTAAATCTAATCTATCCATTCTAGCTCTTTTAACTCTTCTTTAATTTGACTATGCACAAAAAATGAACTCACCATCTCCAATTCTTGCGTTTGTGTTTTAAAAAGGATTCTAAGCTCTCTTTTGCCATGATGACGCATTGCAGCTTCCCTTATACTACTAATTACCCTCTCATTAAGCCCTACATTCAAAAGCAATACAAGAGGTTCGCTAGTATCAGCCTTCTGCATTGTAAATTCTACTTTTTCTTTTTGGGCTTCTTCCAAAGTTAAAATTTTCTCTGCTCTAAGGCTTTTGGTGTCATTTTGCTCTTGCACAAAGCATTTAACAGCGATAGGAATTTCTCTATCCATACCCTCCAAAGCCAACAAAGTTTTTTCAAAAATCGTTAATTCCACGCTCCCATAAAAATCTTGCAATTTCAAGATTCCATAACGCTTACCACTTTTAGAAAACTTTGTAATCACATCTTCAATACTTCCAACAAGCAAAATACTGCTATTCTCTGCAATATCTTGAATCTGATTAGTATAAGCACAATTAATCGATTTTATGATTTCTTTATAATCCTCCAAAGGATGCCCTGAAGCATAAAATCCAAGACTTTCTTTTTCGAATTCTAAAATTTCTTTTTTGCTATATTCTTCTTTATTTTCCAATTCCAACGCAATAGCTGTAAATTCTTCACTATCTCCAAAAAGAGAATTTTCTGCTTCTTTCTTTGCAATTTGTGCTGTTTTTGCATTCTCTGTTAGCAATTCTACCTGCTCTAAAAGCGTCCTTCTTGTATAGCCAAAACAATCCATAGCGCCACTTTTTATAAAGGCTTCTAAAGATTTTTTATTGACTTTTTGAGGATCAATTCGGCTTAAAAAATCCTCCAAATCCTTAAAATCTCCATTGTTTTTACGCTCTTCTAAAATAATATTAATAGCAACCTCACCCGCTCCTTTAATTGCGCCCAAACCAAACAAAATACAATCCTCATCATCAATTCTAGCAACGCTGAATTCTAATTCTGATTTTTGTATATTTGGCGGAAGTACCTTAATATCCATTTTGTTGGCTTCTTCAATATATTCCACTATTTTATCTGTTGAGTTTTTTTCTGAAGTGAGAAGTGCTGCCATAAATTCTTTTGGATAATAAGTTTTTAGATATGCAGTCTCAAAAGTAATCATTGCATAAGCTGCAGAATGCGACTTATTAAATCCATACCCAGCAAATTTTACAATCAATTCCCACAACTCTTCTGCCTTAGTTCTATTAAATCCTTGCTTTTCTGCACCTTGTGCAAATTTATTTTTATTATCTGCCATAATTTGAGCATCTTTTTTACCCATTGCCCTACGAATCAAATCCGCTTCGCCAAGGCTAAAACCACCTATCTTTTGCACAATCTGCATAACTTGCTCTTGATAAACAATGGTTCCATAGGTTGGTCTTAAAATAGATTCTAATTCTGGAAACATATACACAATGGGTGCTTTTCCATGTTTTCTATCAATAAAATCACTCACCATTCCTGATTCCATAGGTCCCGGACGCCCTAAGGCGATAATTGCTATTATATCTTCAAATGTGCTTGGTCTCAATCTCTTATTGATTCCTTGAAACATACTAGATTCAATTTGGAATATTCCAAGCGTATTTCCACTTTGCAAAGTCTCATATACCTTTTTGTCATTCACATCTAATTTCAAGAAATCAATCTCTAAATTATGGCGATTCTTAATAAGCTTCAAAGCATCATCTACAAGCGTAAGTGTTTTTAAACCCAAAAAATCAAACTTAATCAAATCCACATCTTCAAGATATTTCATTGAATATTGAGTCGCTATAATTCCATCTCGCGTGGAGCGATACAAAGGCGCTTTATGCCACAACTCATGTTCAGAATCAATCACAACAGCCGCAGCATGCGTCCCGGGATTTCTCTTTGTATTTTCCAAAACAACCGCGAAATCCCATATTTTCTTAGCCAAAGGATCTTTGTCAATTAATTCCTTAATCTTTGGTTCTTTTTCAAAAGCTTTTTCCAAAGTGATATCTAATTCTTTGGGAATGAGCTTTGCAAATGCGTCTGCCTCACCATAAGGCATTCCCATAACTCTCGCAACATCTCTAATCACCGCCTTAGCTTTCATCATACCAAATGTGATAACTTGTGCAACATTATGACGCCCATATTTATCTGTAACATATTCCAAAATCTCTTCACGCCGACTTTGGCAAAAGTCCATATCAATATCTGGCATACTCACACGCTCTGGATTCAAAAATCTCTCAAATAGCAAATCATATTTCATCGGATCGATATTTGTAATCTCCAAGCAAAAAGCAACCAAACTTCCAGCCGCACTTCCCCTACCCGGACCTACAGGAATCCCACGCTCTTTTGCAGCACGCACAAAATCCCATACAATAAGCATATAACCCGGAAATTTCATTTTGTTGATAATTTCGATTTCTTTTTCTAAGCGTTCTTTGTATTCTTGATGCCTTGAAGATTCGACATTCTCCAAACGCTTTTTTAAACCCTCTCTACACTTATAGGCAAAATATTCACTATCTTGCGTAAAATCTAAATTTTCTGCCTTGGCATATTCAGCTGTAAATTTGAAACTAGGAGGCGTTGGGTCACCCAAATGCAACTCCAAATTGCATTTATCAGCAATCTCTTTTGTATTGGCAATTGCTTCTGGCAAATCCATATAAAGTTTTGCCATTTGCTCTGGGCTTTTAATATAAAATTCCTGCACTGTATGACGCATACGATTAGGATCATTAAAATCCTTTCCAAACCCGATACAAAAAGCCACTTCTTGAGCAGTAGAATCTCCTTGATTGGTATAATGTGTATCATTAGTAGCTATGATTTTAATCCCTGTCTCTAATGAAATTTGAATAATTTGCTTATCAATGAGTTGTTGTTCCTCAATCCCATGACGCATAAGCTCCAAATAAAAATCATCCCCAAAAATCTCTTTGTATTCTAAAGCAACCTCTTTTGCCCTCTCATAACCCTTTCTACCTTTATTGTCTTCTTTTTTCAAATTTAAATGCCACTGCACCTCTCCATTTAAACATGCAGAAGAACAAATCAATCCTTCACTATGCTCTCTTAGCATTTTTTTGCTAATACGAGGTTTCATATAATATCCATACAAACACGCCTGTGAGCTAAGATACATAAGATTTTTATAGCCTTGTAGATTCTTAGCATACAAGCACAAATGGAATCTTTGATTGCTTTTATCACTAATTTCTTCTGCATTATGCAAATAAGCTTCCATCCCCAAAATAGGCTTGATGCCTTGTTCTTTCATAGCCTTATAAAATTCAATTGCGCCAAACATATTTCCATGGTCTGTAATAGCTACGCTATCCATTCCAAGCTCTTTGATTCTTTTGGCAAGAATTTTGATTTTATTTAAGCCATCAAGCAAAGAATATTCTGTATGGAGATGCAAATGCGTAAAAGGAATTTTATCTTGTGAGATTACTTCATCAGGCGTCTTACTCATCTTTAAACCTCGTATTGTGTCAAAATAAGTAAGATTCTAGCCTATTTATACTAACAAAGGAATAAAAAACTAATCCTCAATGTAATTTTTTAGTTTTCTACCTACTTTTGGATGTTTTAGCTTTTTGATTGCACTAGATTCAATTTGTCTTACACGCTCACGCGTAACATTAAGCTCTTTGCCAATTTCTTCTAATGTTCTATCTGATTCATCATCCAAAAGCCCAAAACGCATTCTAATCACTGCCTTTTCGCGTTCATTAAGCTGGTCTAATACATCATCAATCTGTGCTTTTAAATCTTCTTTTAAAATACTATCCATTGGACCAAGAGAGGCTTTATCCTCTACAAAATCCCCAAACTTGCCATCTTCCCCATTTCCTATAGGTGCTTCAAGGCTAATGGGTTCTTTTGTGATTTTAATAACATTCTTAACTTTATCTACTGGAAGTCCAACTTCTTCTGCAATTTTTTCAATATCTGGCTCTTTGCCTTCTTCTTGCAAATATTTACGCATAATTTTATTGATTCGGTTAATAGTCTCAATCATATGAATCGGGATTCTAATCGTTCTTGCTTGATCTGCAATTGCTCTTGAAATTGCTTGTCTAATCCACCAAGTCGCATAAGTAGAAAATTTATAGCCTTTTTTATATTCAAACTTATCTACTGCTTTCATTAATCCGATATTCCCTTCTTGAATCAAATCCAAAAAAGGCAAACCGCGATTTGTATAACGCTTAGCAATACTAACTACAAGTCGCAAATTAGATTTTGCCATTTTGGTTTTAGCCCTATCAGCAATATCTTTTCCGCGTTTAATTTGCTCTAAAATCTGCTTGAGCTTTTCTGGCTCCAAATCAAAACTTTCTTCACTAGCAACTTTAGTTTGAAAAAGCTTCTTAATTTCCATATAAGTTGATACCATAGTTGCCTCTGGCACAGCAGCTACAATATCTGATTTACTCATTTCAATGATATTATCTAAGATTTTTTTATGGTTAGCCAACAAAATATCATTAAACAAAGGCAATCGATATTCCAAACGCTTTAATTCTCTCTCAAAACCTTCATCGCTTTTAATTGTATTTTCCATTGCCTTTACAAGCTCTGTAATTAATTTACTTGTAGGTCCTAAATCGAGTAATTTTTCTTTGAGGAATTGCTTTTTGTGAGCCAATGTAAGCAAATACAGCATATCTCCATTTTCTTCCCCTTTTTCTTGTTCCCAAGTTTTCAACCAATCCTTCTTAGCTTTTTCTAGTGCCTTAAAACTCACCAAAACTTTTTCAACTCGCTTTTGGTCTTTCTTACTAATAGGCTTTTTACCCTCACTCTCTTCTTCGCCTTCTTCTAACTCTTCTTCTTCGCTTTCTACACTTTCTTCATCTTCTTCATCATCAAAACTCTTAAAAAGCTCTTTAACCCTTCGTTCTCTATTAATCAATGCTTCTTTATAATCCAAAATAAAATCAATCAAATAAGGCACGGAGCAAATCGCATCTAAAATAATATTTTCACCAAGCTCAATATTTTTGCTCAATTCCACTTCATCTTCTCTTGTTAGAAGTGGTATTTGCCCCATTTCTCTCAAATACATTCTTACTGGGCTATCACTTCTACTCCATTCTAGCAACTCACGCTCTTTCATAAAATCAAATTCATCTTCTAATTCTTCATCTAAAAGACGCTTTTTATCTTCTTTGATTCTTCTTGCTTCATCTTGATTGAGTAATTTAGCCACTTCAGAAGCCGACATTAATTGCTTATTGTATTTTTTTGCTAACTCTGTTACTCTTTTTGCTTGTGCTGCGGTTGGAAGCTTGATTAAAACTTGAGCAATTTTTTCGTATGAGACATATTTGGAACTAGATTGAAATAATTCATCAAGTTGTTGATTAATATTTTTTGCAGACATGTAGCAACTCCAAAGAAAGTAAAATCAGATTAAAATAAAACTGCCCTTAAAAGACACAAACCTTTTTATGAAAAATTTTGGATTATACCCAAAAATTTTTAATATAACCTTTAACGGAATTTCCAACATTCCTTGATTTCTTTTAGATATTTTTTATCCAAATTAGCAATCAATAGCTCCTCTCTATCGCCCAAACAATCCTCAACTTCCCCATTAGGATTAACCAACAAAGAATCGCCATAAAAATTCCACAAAGTATTGGTTACCTCATCTTGATATTGCCCGATTCTATTAGCACGCAAAATATAACTGCTATTCAAAAAAGCACGCATTTTGATAATATTTCTCCACCTCAAAGAAGAATCAAAGGTAGAAGCACTTGCGAGAAGTATGCAATCTACATTATTTTGTTTAAATTTCAGCCAAAACTCATCAAAATGCAACTCATAGCCAAAAAGCACAGAAAATTTAAACCCTCCAACGCTAAAAATAGGAGGAGTTTTAATATTTTTACTAAGAGTATTAGCAAAAAACTTTGCCTCATTCCAATGTTCATAGGGCATAAGTCTTTGTGCGCGATATTGCAATGCCTTTCCCTTATTGATAATTGCCATGCTCTTATAAATCTTTCCTGCAACTGTTTCCAAAAGCGGAGCTACGAAAATCATAGGATATTCATTAGAAATTTGCATAAGTTTCTCACTCTCTTTTTTGAGTTGGAGTATAAGCTGATTTTTTTTATCCCTTTCAATCACTTTAAAAAACGGATTAAAAAAATATTCTCCAAACAAAACAATCTTTACTTTTTGTTCTAATGCGATATCCAAATAAGTCTTAATTTCTCTTTGCATTTTTGGAGATGATAGCTGCAAAGTTGCGATTTTCATTATTCTTCCTTCTTTTCAAATTGCATTTTCAATTCATTGCATTCTAGCTGGGCATTTTCAAGCATTTTTTGTGCCTCTTTAAGATATTCCATACCCTTTTTATACACTTCCATACTTTTGTGCAATCCGATATTCTCATCATTTAGTTCTTCAAGACATTGATTAATTTCTTGCAAATAATTTTCAAAGTTTTTACTTTCTATTTCTTTTTTGTTTTTATTGTCCATTATTTTCCTTTCTTGGATTCTCTAGCTCCAAAAGCTTTTTTGCCTCTATACATAGATTCTTCCAAGGCGATTGTTCTTTGATTGCTTCACACTTATCATAAGAAGTAAATGCTTCTTCTATCTTGCCAATTTTAGCATTCAAATACCCCTGCAAATAAAAAATCTGAATCTGTTCTTTGGGGGCAACGATGTGAATTTGCGCTTTTTGCAATATATCAAGAGATTCTTGGAATTTACCCTCACGATTCAATGCCTCCACCAAACTTAACTCCACCCATGGAGAATACTCATATTTTTGATATTTTTCTTGTAAAGCCAACAAATGATTGCCATAAATCTTTATAGCTGTATCATCTCTCTTATTTAAAGCATCAAGCAGCATAACACGATATATTTCAATCATTTTTACATCATCTTTTAATTTTTCCTCCAAAATAGGCAAAAGCTCAAAAGCCTCCTCTCTCCTGCCTTCTTGCTCTAAAGCCATAAACAAAACCCATAAAGCATCATTGTATTTTTCTTTGCTTAGCATTTTCACTGCATCGCGTGAAGCTAAAATAGCCTTAGGGTAATCTTGAACACTATATTCACTCCAAGCCAAACGATATAGCCAATCTTCCTTCTCATTTGGAGTTTTCGCACCTTGTAATTGCTCTTTGGCAATCTCTAAAGCCGGAATAAACTGCCTATTTTCATAAAGGCAGTCAAAAAGTTGTATTTTTTCTTGTGCATTAAGCGGAATCTTTTTGTCATACAAACTCCCATAATAAGCTGCTTCTTTGCATTTATCCTGTTTTAGAGATTCTCTAGTAAGCTCACCCACTGCCTTTAATACGATAGAATTATCTTCACCCAAAACATCTCGTATATCAAAAATATCCTGATATCTTTGTAGCTCATAAAGAGTTTCTGCTTTTTTATTCCATGCCTCTTTTTCTTCATTTTTGCCTTGATAGGTTTTAATCACATAATCATAATGTTCCAAGCGTTTTGTAGCATTATCATCTTCATAATTCAAAAGCAAAGTATCATCAAGGGCTTGTATCTCTTTTTCTTCGGCTTCATCTTTTGGATTTTGTAATAACATTTGGTAATAATGGTGTGCTTTTTGGAGATTCCCTGATTTATCATACCATTGAGCCATATCTTTCAATAAAGGACGATAAAAAGGCAAGTCATCATCTTTTAATGACAAAAACATCACTTCAGCTACTTGAGCTGGAATCTCATAAATATTAGATTCCGCCCATTTTTGCAATATCGCATAATTTTTTGCCACATCTTTTGTAAAATATTGTGGATTAGCATCAAGAATATTCTTAAGATAATCTTGTGCTTGCTTGCTTTCTCCTGCATCTTTATAATATTCTCCAAGCAACAATGAAGCCAAAGAAGCAATCTCTAAATCTTGCGTTTGATTAAGCACAGATTGATAAAGCTCTAATGCTCTTTTTTTGTCTCCGCGTTTGAAAATTTTTTCTCCATAGCTTAACCTTGCTAACAATTCATATTTATCATCTTTATATTCTTTAAACAACCTATCATAATAATAGCTTGCTTCTTCAAAGAAATTCATCTTTGCATAATTTTCAGCCATCAACAACAAAACTTCTGGCACATGAATATCTGCTGGATAAGCATTCAACCAAGCTTTTCCTAATGCCATTATTTCTTCATAATCTTCTTGATTTTGAAGATTCTGCAATGCTTTTAACTTCATAAAAAGAATATCACGCTTAAAAATTGTTTCGGGATAATTTTGCAACATCTCATCAATATTATTCAATGCTTCTTGATAGGATTTTTTCTCTAACAATGATTGAATATTCAAAAAATAGTCTTTATCTTGCCCTACTTCATTATCCATTGGACGCATTCTAAAGTCCAAAACTCCCACACCCAAATATGGCTCATCAAAAGAAATGGGGAAATTCAATCCCTCACTCTCACGCTCTAATAAAAATGGAATCTTCTCTTTATACCCAACAATCTGCCACCTCGTAGATTCTGTGCTTCTCTCTTGTGGAATTGGATTATGAGATGCCAAATTAATACCGGTATTAAACAATTTAATCTTGTTTTTGGGGATAATTTTCAAAAAAAACTTATTCTCACCAATCTCTGGTATAATCTCAAAAAAAAGCGTATTGGTTTTTGAGAATCTTGAAATAAGATTTGAATCAAACTCGCAAACTATACTTTCTACTTCTGATTCCCTATTGTATTTTTCTTGACACACAAAAGGCTTAGAATCTACCAAATTCAAGACAGCAAAATCCCTTGAATCTTCTCTTCCACTATTAATGTAAAATTCTAAGCCAAAAGCATAATTTGTCGCCAAACACAACAAAAACAAAATATTTTTTTTGCTTACTCTCATTTTCTACCACAACTTTAAAATGCAATATTATACTTTTTTTGCACTAAATTTTTCATCAAATCCAACCTAGCCTCTTGTAAAATGAAAAAATGTAATTTCAGAACGCGCCAAAATACGCATGGGAGGTCCCCAAAAACCTGTCCCACGATTAACATAAATTTTTGTATTTGGACTATGTTGATGCAATCCCGATAAATAAGGCTGGTCTAATATAACCAAAAAGCGGAATGGAAAAATCTGCCCCCCATGCGTATGCCCACTTAACATAATATCAATTTTTTGACTTTCTTTGATTTCAAGGACAAATTTAGGCTGATGTGCCAACAAAACAGTAGGCAGAGTTTCTATACGCTCTTGCAATGCAGCTTCCAAATTAGGCTCCAAAACCCCAATTCTCCTTCCAAACAAATCATAAACTCCCGCCACATTAACTAATGCTTGATTGTTTTTATACAATACAACATTTTCATTTTCTAAAACCCTAATTCCATATTTTTTTAGACTTTCCAACAACTCCCCAATATTGTGAAAAAACTCGTGATTCCCTGTTACAAAAAATATGCCAAGAGGTGCTTGAAGTTTGGAGAGTTCTTGCATTGCTTTTTGCACTTTAGAAACCTCTGTATCAATAATATCTCCTGTCAAAAAAATCACATCTGGCTTAAGAGCATTAACTTGCTTGACAATTCCTCTAACCACATTTTCTTCAATCAAACCCCCTATATGCAAATCACTAATCTGCACTGCACTAAAAGATTCTTGAAGATTAGGCAATGGAATCTCTACATTTTCAACCTTTGGTTGCATTCTGCCTTCTATCACTCCAAACCCAAGATACCCTCCAGCAAAAATACCACTAAAAATATTAATTCCATTCCTCAAAAATCCGCGTCGCTTTTTGCTGAAATATGGTATCAGCAAAAGGGGCTGGTAGAGCAATGTTACAACAAACAAAATAAAAGCCACCCCAATAGAAAGAGATACCAAAAAATACAAACTTTGGGGCATATCCCAATAATATCTTCCAAAAAAATAACAAACAACTCCCAAAAAATTTAGAATCAAAAAATATTTAATAACCAAACGAGGAATCTTTGGAGTAATAATACGCTTAATAAACATAAAATAGATTAAACCATGCATTACCAAAAATACCAATATTGCTATCAATGGAAAAAAATTTTTCATATTCTCCTCATTTTCTCAATGTCTTGCTTCTTTCAAGATTGTATTAAAATATTGCGACAAAACCGGATTGCTAGAAATATCTAGATTTGATACGATTCGCCTAACATCTCTCTCATCTAAAACTTCTAATGCTTCCCTAATAAGATTGCTAAAACCAAGTTCATCTTCATTTGTGATAGCCTCTCCAATTTCTTTGTTGTATTTTTTGATTAATATTTTCTCTTCTTTTTCCCTCTCTTTATCTTTAATCAAAACTCGCTCAATATGTTGCAAAACTTGTCTCTTTTTTCTTTTTAAAATCGGGCGTTTATAAGCATTTGTCAATTTCATAATTCGCTCGATAATCTCATTTTTCTCCTCTTCATTTTCATAGTATTCCTCATAATTTTCATATAAAGAATCCGGGAAATAATCCTTGATAATCTCGCATTTCAACTGCGCAATCATACTAAGATTTTTTTGATTGTTTCCACTCTGAATAGTTCGGATTGTCTCTTTTAAAAATTGCACATCTTCGCGTTTAGAGCTATAAAACTTCATCTGCTCCATTCTCTCTTCTTGCGGATAATCTGCAAATAACTGATCAAGCGTATCTAGCAATTCCTCTTGATAAGCACGATATGCCAATTCAATAATGCGAGTAATTTGCTTATAGCGTCCATCTCTAACTTGAGTTAAAACCAATTCTATTGACTCATTTAAACCATAATGAGCAAAAATATTTTCAATCCCTTCATACAAAGCCTCATAATTAATATCTTCCCCTATGATAGAATGACGAATTTTTCCAAGTTCTTCTTCAATCAAACTTGTATTATCTTCTGCAATAATTTCTGTATGTTTTTCTTCTTTGATAGCCTGCATATATTCCAAAATATTCTGCTTACTTTCTTTTTTAAACAATTTTACCAATTCATTAAATGGCATTACTTCTAAAGATTCTTGAGAATGTCCGTGTTTTTTTAGCTGCCAAATTAATTCTTTTCTCTCCATTTTACTGCAACGCTCCCCATACTTTTGTTGCTTGTATATGCTCTTTAGTATCGTGGCATCGAATGATATTTGCTCCATTTTTTAAAGCTTCCAAATGAATCGCCAAAGTTCCTGCCAATCTTTCTTCGACTTTTGTAGATACAATCTTATCAATCATCGATTTACGAGAAGCCCCCACCAATAATGGCATTCCAAAATGTTTAAAATGCCTAAGATTCTTAATTAGCTCACAATTATGTTCCAATGTTTTCCCAAAGCCAATTCCCACATCAAGAATAATCTTTTGGATATTACACTTTCTCAAAGCCTCTATACGCTCTTTGAAAAAACTATCAATCTCCAAAAACAGATTCTCATATTGAGGATTTTTTTGCATTTCTTTTGGATTGCCTTGCATATGCATTACCACACATTCACAATCATATCCACAAACAGCTTCAAGCATTTTAGGATTGCTAAATCCTGTAATATCATTCACCATTCCAAAACCATTCTCCAAACAATACCTTGCAACTTTTGGAGTATAAGTATCAATACTAAACTTTACTTTTTGATAAAGTTCATTAGCAACGATAAATTCTACGATAGGCTTTATTCTATTCATTTCTTCTTGTTCTGTTATCCAAGCACTGCCGGGTCTTGTAGAAGCTCCACCAATATCAATAATATCTATACCCTCTTTAATCATCTCCAAAATTCTTTCTTGTGCCTCTTTGGAATCTTTTCTTGAATCTTGATAGAAACTATCTGGAGTTGCATTGATAATTCCCATAATCTGCGTTGGAAAATCCACCAAATTCAAATGCTCTTCTAAGCTCTTTGCAACTTCCTTCAAGCCAAAAGGTTGTATTTTAAGCTTTTTTAATAAAGCTTTGCTTTGAGATTTTGTAACCATTAAAATCCCATTATAAGATTCTTGCTTATACAAAATTGCATCTTTAGGCAAAGCAAAATCCCCTCCACATGCCAAAGATTCTTGTTTTAAAATTTGTGCAGCAGGAGTTTTTAATCCATAAATATAAAAACCAAAAACTTTTGTTTTATCTTTTAAAATTTTATAACCTATCTCATCGCATTGTATTTGCTTTAATTCCTTTGTGGAATCTTGAATTGCTTTAACAAAAATCTTCATCTATTACCCACCAAATTATGATATGAAATCTATTGAATATTTCCTTGCATTTTTTGCCTTTTCTTATTAGAAATCATCAAAAGCAACACACAAAAAATATTATAAGCTTTCTCATGCTGACCTGCCCACAATAACGCCTCTTCAAACATTTGCATTTCTTCTTGATTAAATTGCAATCCTGCATTAATTGAATCCAAATACAAACTTTGTATTTCTGTTTTAAGAGTAGTTACATTAGAAATATAATCTTTGGCTTTATCTTTCAAAAAAGGATAAATCTCCCTCAAAGATAATGTCTCTACATTCAATGGAAAATTAGGCATTTTTTCTTTATTAGTGTGGTTAAAAATTGGCATTCTTGAGCGTATGGTTGGCAATAATTGAGATTTCATTTTTGCAAAAAGAATAAAATAAACTTGTTTGGGCGGTTCTTCTAGTATTTTTAGAAGTGCATTTTGAGCATAAATATTAAAAGCATTTGCAGCTATTAAGATTATCTTTTCCCCATCTGCTGCAATATAACTCTCATCGATAATCTCGCGTGATATTTCAATGCTTAATTCCTCAGCACAAAAGATGCGACAATTTTGAGGATTTTGACGCTGATAATACTCATTAGCCTCTTGAATGGGATTATTAACTAATAAAATATGTGTTGTTAATTTTTGCATTTTATTCCAAGGAAATTTGTCCAAACATGGCTGCTTCAATGGTTAAATTAAAAATACGATACATTTGCATAAGCTTAATATCTACCAAAGAATCTACGGATTGTAGAGTAAAACTATTTTGCAATTCTGTATCAAACATCCACAAAAAACAATCTTCACGGCTCAATGCAAGTTTTGCTCTCAATGCATCATTTTTGCCTACATACCAAAAAAAATAACCTTGCGAAAAAATATTGTCCAAATAATCATTAATCAAAGAAATTTCAATTTCATCTTTGCAATTTCTATCCACTTGAGGAAAAAGTGCATTAATCCCCAAAATTGGCACATAAGGACGATTGCTACTCTTGTTGATAGAAAAAATTACATAATTTGAAAACCACTCTCTATCTTTATCTGTCACCAAAATAAGGCTTTCTCCATTGAAGATTCTTTGCAATACCCGCTTAATTAAAGGTATCCATTCAAATTTTCTTTCCTCAAGCCAAGTTAGGCGACTTTCATCACGCCTTAATGTTTGTGTAGTCCAGCTTACAATATCTTGCATTATTTATCAAGCTGATACACACTATGCAAAGTGCGGATTGCTAATTCTGCATATTTTAAGCGAATTACCATAGAAATTTTAATCTCACTTGTGCTAATCATCATAATATTAATGTTATCTTCTGCTAAAGCTTGGAATGCCTTTGCAGCTACACCACTATGAGATTTCATACCCACACCCACAATAGAAACTTTTGCAATATCTGAATCATACTCGATGCTTTCCACACTGCCCTCAAAAGCTTTCAAAACCCTCTTAGTGCTTTCTAGCTCCACTTCAGGAATTGTAAAATCCAAATCTGTTTTACCATCTCTACCGATTGTTTGCACTATCATATCAACATTAATATTTGCTTCACTCAATGCCCCAAAAATCTCCGCTGCAATCCCTGGTCTATCTTCAACATTACAAATACTTACTCTTGCTTGATTTTTATCCAATGCAATTCCACTAACAATTGGGTGTTCCATAATTTCTTCTTCCTTTGTAATTAATGTTCCTTCGTTATGATTAAAACTACTTCTTGTAACCAAATTTACATTCATTTTCTTTGCCATCTCAACAGATCGATTAAGCAAAACTTTCGCTCCCATTGAAGCAAGTTCTAGCATTTCATCATAACTAATTTTATCAATTTTTTTAGCTTTAGGTTCAATCCTTGGATCTGTTGTATAAACTCCATCAACATCTGTATAAATTTCACACAAATCCGCCTGCAATGCTCCTGCAAGAGCTACTGCTGATAAATCACTTCCGCCACGCCCTAATGTCGTTACTTCTCCATTTCGTGTAATACCTTGAAAACCTGCCACCACAACAATATAATCTTTGGCAAGCAATTCATTTAATTGTGCTGTATCAACCTCCTCAATTCTTGCTTTTGTATGGAATTCATCTGTGACAATCCCAGCACCTCTTCCGCTTAGAGAAATTGCCTTATAGCCCATCTCTTCTAATGCTATAGCCAAAAGGGCACTAGTGATTCTCTCACCTGCACTAAGCACCATATCCACTTCACGCTCTTTAGGCAATCTTGAAAAAAACTTCGTATAGCCTAGTAATTTATCTGTTTCCCCACTCATTGCAGAAACTACAACTACAAGACTATTTCCTCTTTTTTTACTCTCAACTACGCGTTTAGCGACATTTTGGATTCTTTGACAATCACCAACACTTGTCCCACCATATTTTTGAACAATCAACATTACAAATAACCTTTCTTTTTAAAATATTCCAAAACTTGCCTATAAATAGGTCTTTTGAAATATGTAATATGATTAAATAAATCCTCAAATGTTACAAATTTATACTTATCAAACTCTGGCTCTTCTGTATTAATATCAATCACTCCATCTTCTTGTAAGCGGACTAAAAAATATTTTTGTATCTGCCCATCATAAGGATACATTCTTTTAACTACTGAGGAAGGAAAATCATAACTAATCCATTCTGGATATTCTGCGACAATATCCACTTTGTCTGTCCCTATCTCCTCTTTTAGTTCTCTAAATAATGCCTCCCTAGGTGTTTCAGTTTTATCAATTCCACCTTGTGGAAATTGCCACGCATTTTTTATATCCGCCCTGCTTGCTATAAAAAGCTCGCAAGTCAATGGATATTTTGGAGAGAGTATGATTGCTGCAACATTGGGTCGATAAGTTTTTGTTTCTTTTCTCACCAAACAACTCCTAAAATAGAATTACAAACCAAAATATTTTTAAAATAATAATTCAAAACTTTTTAAATGCAGTTGATATTAAGTCAAATTTTTATAAAATTCTACATAAAATTTTTTTAATCCCAAATCAAAAGGCAAAGGAATATTTCTTGAAATTAGAAAAGCTATCCAAAAAAAATCAAGAAAAATACTCAAAAACACTCGAGATTGCCTATCAATTTTTTCTAAAATATGGCTATGAAAAAACCAATCTCCAAATGATAGTGAAAGAAACCAAAGGTTCTTTGGCGACTATTTATAAAATTTTTGGCAACAAAAGAAATCTTTTTCAAGAGGTAATTGAGCAAAAAAATCAAGACTTTTTCTACTCTTTAGAAAAAATCTTTACCCACGCACAAAGTCTAGAATTAAGTTTGGAGGATTTTATAATATTAATCGGCAAAAAACTTCTTAATGAAATCTTTACGCCAGATGCCATTGCGCTTAATCGTTTGATTTTTGTTGAAGGTTATAACAATTCTGAATTACTTGATACATTCAAAGTATCTTGCATTGATAAAACGCTTTTTTATTTTAGTAAATACCTTGAAACTTACGCCAAAAAAGAAAAAATCAATATTGATGACATACAAGAGACTTCAAGAATCTGCGTTGATCTTCTTATAAGCCATCATTTATTAGATTCTCTTTTAGATTCAAACTATATCCCACCTAGTGAAGAAGAAATAGACAAAATCACAAAAAAGGCGACTAAAATATTTCTACTTTATTTAAACCACAATAAGGAAATACAATGAACATCAATGATGAACTTTTAAAAAAACTACAAAATCTTGCAAGTATCGAAATCCAACCAAATAACTTAGAAACCACAAAAGCCAATCTCAACGAAATTGTGCATTTTGTAGAAAATATCAATAAATTAGATTTAGAGGATATTCCTGCTTCTTTTAATCCAATTAACTCCAAACTTCCTATAAGAGAAGATATTCCACAATCCAAATCAGAAATTGCTTCAGATACTCTAAAATATGCACCAAATAGTGAAGAAAATTTCTTTATCGTTCCAAAGATTATTGAATAATGCAAGATATTAGCATTTCACTAGATAAACTAAAAATAGAAGAATCTTGGAAAGAAGCCCTAAAAGAAGAATTTTTTAAACCTTACTTTTTAGAGATTAAACGCAATTATATTGCTGCTAAAAGCAGTGGCAAAACCATTTACCCTCCAGCAAACTTGACTTTCAATGCTTTTAATCTCACCCCCTTTGACACACTCAAGGTAGTCATCTTAGGTCAAGACCCTTATCATAATCCACATCAGGCTATGGGATTATCCTTTAGTGTTCCCAAAGGGATTCCACTCCCTCCCTCGCTTAAAAATATCTATAAAGAAATCACAAACGATTTGGGAATCCCTCCAAGCCAAAATGGAGATTTAAGCCAATGGGCAAAACAAGGCGTATTGTTGCTAAATAGCGTTTTGAGTGTAGAACACAACAAGCCCGCATCTCACCAAAATTTTGGTTGGCAGACTTTTACAGATAATGTAATCAAAACAATCTCCAATCAAAAAAAAGGAATCGTGTTTTTACTTTGGGGTAATTATGCAAAAGCCAAAAAAAATCTTATAGATTCTAGCAAGCATTTTATTTTGGAAGCTGCTCACCCATCACCTTTGGCAAGAAGCGGATTTTTGGGGTGCAGACATTTCTCTCAAACCAACGCAATTTTAGAATCTCTTCACAAAAGCCCTATTAATTGGCAAATTGACTAAAACCCTCTATCAATTTTGCTTTTCTTTATTGACATCTAAAATCTCTAAAATCTTTTGATTGCTTTTAGTAATCGCTCGAAATTCCACCCTGCGAGATAATTCTACACTTTCAAGAGGCTTTGCAAAAGACAATCCATTAGCACGCAATACACCAATCAACCATTGTTTATCCTCTTTGATTTGAGTATTATTAAAACAATATTTTAACACTTCTAATGCCCTAGCCTGCGATAATTCAGCGTTACCAAGATACCTATCTTCCAAGCTCTTAGCATTTTGCCATTCCGTAGAAGTATGCCCTTCAATCCTAATTTCCTCAATATCGCCCTTGTATTTTGGTTGTGTCAAAATATTAACATAACGCGGAAAGAAATCATCTAAAATTTGCTTGAATCTTAATTTTACTTCTTTTTTGCCTTGATCAAATAAAATTTCTGGCTCCCTAAAACGCACCGTATTATCCTCATCAATTTCCGCATTCCACTTCTCCAAATCGCCAGAAAACTCTGCTACCAAATCCCCATAAAGTTCTGCTTGTAAATTTTTGTATGTTTTTGCAATATCACTCATTTGCTTATTCAGCTCTAAAAGCTCAGCATTTTGAGTGGCAAGTCTCTTTTCTGCCTTGCTAATAACCACCATATAGACAACAGCAATGAGTAGAAATATCATCATTACTCCTGCCATCATATCTGAAATGCTAATCCACTCACTGCCTTTATTAAGATTATTTGTCATTAATTTCTAGCCCCCATAAGCTCCTTAATTCTCCTCAAAAACCATTCATAATCTTGACGAAAACCTAAAGTAATATTGGACAATGCCCCATCAAGCTCGCCTAAGGATTTACAAAGATTCTCATTGAGATTAGAAGTCTGTGTGAGTGAAGAAGAAACATTGCTTTGAATAATTCTTAATATCTCTTCAATCCCCTTATGGCTACTTTCTAAAGAAAAATAAGTTTTCTCCAAAGCCTCTCCAAGATTCTTTTGCAATTTATTAAACTCATTAAGCAATTCAACACTCACATTCTTTGGCAATTCAATGCTTTGTTGAGTAAGCGTTGAGAGCATACCCAAATAATGTTGTGCCATTTCTTGCAAAGAATCTTTAATTTTTAGCTCTAATTGACTATATTGCTTAATCACTTCTGATGAATGCTCCTTTAGCTGCTCTCCTGAAGCACTCAACAATTCTTGTGAAAACTTCTTAGCACTCACAATAACTTGCTTGCTTTCTACATTAAAGCTTTCTACAATTCCCATTAAAGTTTGCTGTAAATTTGCATGTATTTTTTCGTGGCTTTCCAAAGATTGAGAATGATTTTTCAAAATCACTTCAAGATTATTTTGTGAAAATTTAACAAGTTGATTTTGATAAGCATTAGTAGAATTTTTGATATAGGCTCCAAATGATTCTATGGCATTTTTATAAGATTCCCCAAAACTCGCACGCATTTTATCTTGAATTTCTTGGTAATATTTTTGTATATTTTGAGTCATTTGTGTGAGATTTGCGTCCATTGTAGCAACATTCTTTTTCATAATTTCTTGTATTTCTTGAGAATTTTTTTGGTTATATTCTAAGAGATTATGGACACTCTTGCCGATTTCTTGTGCTGTTTGAGAGAAGCTATCGCTAATGGTTTGATTAGCAAAAACCAAAGATTCTTCAATATTTTGCGTGCTTTTACTCAAAGAATTAGCAGTATCATTCAAAAGAGAATCCAAACTCTTTGTTACCACCGACATTGCATCTTCAATCTCTTTTGACAATGCCACTAGAGTATTTTTAGATTCTTGAAGATTTTCTTGCAAAGTCTTTGTAGTGTTACCCAGCAAAGCATCAAAATTCAAAACCGCATTTGTCATATGCTGTTCTAATGTTTCAGAATTTTTTGTGAGATTTGTAGCGACTTTAGCACTCATTTCTTCCAAATTTGCCCCCACATCTTTTAGTGATACTTCAAGATTGTTCGTATGTTGTGTCAAAATATGATTACTTCGTTTGGCTTGCTCTTCAATAAGCAATAAAGATTCTTGTTGAACCTCTTTTAAAGCACTCAAGGAATTTAAATAATCCTGTTTTATGCTCTCTAAATACTTTTGTATATTTTCTTGAGTTTGCCCCATCATTTCTAAATTTCTATTTTTTAGCTCTATATTGCTCTCTTCAAATTCACTTATAGTATTTTGTAAATTTTCTTTGTTTTGTGCGAGGTATTGAGAATTAAATTCTTCAAACTGCTTTTGAAGGGAAAGTAAATTTTCGCTAGCCTTCAGATAATCATTTTCCAACACTTTAAGATTCTCTGCCAACACTTCTTTGGTTGTGCTTTTATGCTCTTGCAAAGTTTGTGTTAAAAATCCTCTAATCTCACTCATATTATTTTGAGTATGATTTAATGCTTGCAAATGGGCTTCTTGCAAAACCTGTGTCAATTCATTCACTGCCCCCAAAGCACTGCTTGCATCTTTATGCATATCCTTAAATCCTGCAAGCAATCCAGATAATTTTTCATTTTCTATACGCGAAGATTCAATAGTGTGTGCAAGTGCGTTATAAACTCCTAGCACTTCCTCATTGCGTTTTGCAATCATTTCTAAACTTTCTTGTGTGATGCAAAATACTTTTAATGTGTTTTTCAAATTCTCATCTAATTGAACAATAGAATCTTTGTAATTGCTTTGCCACAAAATCATTTGTGAAACAGCGGCATTTAGCTCTTTGAAATTATCTCCAAACTGATCTGTAATGCGTTTATTAAAATCTCTAATAACCCCTTCCAAAGCACTAATAAGCTCTTTAGAAGCTCCCTGTGCTAAATGTTGCATTGCCTCTTTGAGTGTTTGATTGCTCAAATGAAAATAGCTTTCAATTTTAGAGAAATTATCTTTTTGTGTATTATAATATTCTCTTTGAAAATCTAAATTTTTCTTGCCATATTCCACAATATCTTTTATTTTGTTTAATTCATCGAGCTTAGAAACCTGCAATGAAAAATAATCCATCATATTTTCAAAATCACTCTTAACGGCTCTACCCTTTTGAATAATTGCCAATATAATTGCCAAAGACATTCCCAAAATAGAGGTATAAAACGCAGTTTTAAGCCCTTCTAACAAAAATGGGACAGATTTTTCAATCTCATTGACATTGAAATCTTGTAAGCCCACAAAAATCCCCACAAAAGTCCCCAAAACCCCCGTGCTCATAATAATTGACTTAAAATCCCTATGTTTTTGCTTCCCATAACTCACAAAATCCCATACTGCTAGCCCAAGCATAATGATTGTGAAAATTATATTAATCAAAATATTTTCCATTCTATTTTCCTTTTCTTCTCCCCTTTTTTATCTCAAAACGCTCATCACCTTCTAGCCAATCTGGTTTTTGGATTTGTGTCTTTTTTCGATTTGCCAAAAACAATATAAACCGCACCACCAACAAAATCAACAAAAATGTTACAATTGCTGAAATAATTGTTGATATATCATAGCTCTCTTTAAACATTATCTCATCTGCTCCACTTGTATATCTACATTTACGTGTTCAATAGAATTCAAAATACCAATCAATGCGATAAATTTTTCAAAATAGCTTTTTTGATCTCCGCGTAGCAAAATTGGTGTATCTTTTGGCATTTCCAAAAGTGCATTTCTTATCCCTTCTAAATCCATTTGGGTTTTATCCAAAAAATATTCCCCTTGAGCATTGATTGTAATTTCAACACTCTTTAGATTTTCTTTTGTACTTTCTGAACCCTCTGCTTGAGGGATAGAAATAGGTATCTTACCTTGTGCAATAAAAGTCGCACTCGTCAATACAATCACCAATAAAACAAGCATAATATCAATAAAAGGAACAATATTGATTGTATCCATTCTTTTAAAACGCTTCATTATCTGCCTTTGTTTTCTTCTAGCTCTTTTAAGCTATAATTCCCGCTTTGTTTTTTCTCTTGTAAAATTTCCCATTTTGCCACCAAAACTTCACTCTTACGCATCAAAAGATTATAAAAAATAATAGAAGGAATCGCCACCAAAAGCCCTCCCGCTGTCGCTTGCAATGCCAATGCCAATCCTGTCATAATACTTGTTGTATCCACCATTCCTGATTGCCCAATTTGCACAAATGTCATAATAATCCCAAAAACCGTCCCCAAAAGCCCCACATAAGGTGCATTAGAACCAATTGTAGCAATCAAGGTTAGATTCTTAGAAAGCTCAATCTCTAATTCGGTTTTGTTATCATACAAAACAAGTTTAATATAACGATAAAAAAGCAATCTCTCAAAGACAGCCCACAACGCAATAATACTCATCAATACCAAGATTCCTATAACTCCGTATTCTACGATTTCTTTTAAAGATAAACCAAACAAAATAACCTCCTATCTTCTTTGAAATTCTTTTAAGGTTTGTGCGATTTCTCTATTTTGTATTTTTTCTTTCAAAGATTCACGCTTATCGTGTAGATTCTTGCCCTTTGCCAAAGCAATTTCCAATTTTGCCTTATTGCGTTTATTAAAATACAATTTCAATGCTACAATGCTCATTCCTCCCACTTGACTCTTACCAAAAAGCTTATCAATCTCTTTCCTATGCAAAAGTAATTTTCTAGGACGCTTTTCATCTGGTTTATAATAGCGGTTAGTTGTATCTAGTACCGAAATATGAGCTTGGAACAAAAAAGCCTCTCCATTTACAATTTTTACAAAACTATCTTTAAGATTCACCCTTCCAGCACGAATAGATTTCACTTCACTTCCTACAAGCTCGATTCCTGCTTCATATTTTTCCAAAATAAAAAAATCATACAAAGCTTTTTTGTTAGTTGCAATTATTTTCATTTTACTCTCTAATTTTCCAAAAGCAGCTGCCACTACCGCTTAAAAAATATCCATTTTTTGGATATTCAAGCAAACTTGGATAAAGTTTCAAAACAGGTTTTAATAAATCATTATTTTCATAAGGTGATTGTTTGAGGATTGCCTCATTGCTAAATCCAAACCAATTCATCTGCGTTGGTGCATAAAATTCTTTTGCATACGTTTGATAAACTTTGGCTGTATCGCAATGGATTTTTGGATGGACAATTTGCACTTCAAAAAACTTTTCTTTGCTTTGCTGAATATTCTCTCCACGCCCACTTACATCCGCTATTTCATATTCACTTAAAAAAAATGGAACATCACTGCCAACCTTTTGCCCTATTTCACACATTTTTTTAAAATCCCATTTTAATTCTAATTGCTTATTAACCCACAATAAAAAACTTGCAGCATTTGAACTTCCACCGCCAAGCCCTCCACCGCTTGGGATTCTCTTTTTTACTTCAACCTTAAGATTGCTAAGATATTTTTGTTTCTCTTTATCCAAAAAAGGCAAAATTTCTATAAAAGCCCTAAATATCGTATTTTTCTCCATAGGACAATCAAAATCGCCATAAACCTCAAATCCACCGCTTCCCTCTGTGATTTCTATTTCATCAAACAAACTTTTAACCAGCATAAACCGCGACAAAAGAGTGTGATAATTCACATTTTCAAATAACATTCTTCCTGTAATTTTCAAAAAAATATTGATTTTTGCATAAGATTTTATCATTTAGATTTTCTTTTTTGCACCAACTAACTGATTGAGATTATCCTCTTTGTGCGAAAGAGATTTTCTATTCTCTTCCAAAATAGCCATCTTCAACTCTTCCCTCAAAATCAGCAAATGTGGCGGTGCTTCAAAACCAATTTTCACACTGCCCTTATCAATACCAATAATCTTTATAGTAATATCATCACCGATTGTAACACTTTCATTTTCTTTTCTTGATAAAATCAACATAAAGGAATCCTATTTGCTAAATATTGTATCTCTCGTTCTTGTTTTGAAATTATAGAAAAAAAATCTTCAAATTGCACTATATATTTTCCATCTTTATGGATTTTTAATTCTTCTTGTGTAATTTTCTTGCCATTTTTAACCTTTTCTTCTAAAATATTTCTTTGATTCTTTTCAATAAGAATCTTTGGCAATCCTAAAATCTCTAAGGGATTCAAGTTTTTTTCATTTTCATAAACCAATCCCCCTTCACTCAATCGCTCAAGATAACTAAGCCCGCCCATACAACCCAACTCTTTTGCAATCAATTCACCCAAAGAGCGGATATAACTACCCTCACTCACCCAAACTTTAAAACTCAAAAAAGGATGAGAATAGTTTAAAAACTCGATCTTAAAAATCTCCATTGTTTGTTCTTTTAGCTGCACTTTTTGACCAGCTCTTGCAAGCTCATAAGCTTTTTTGCCATCAATCTTTTTGGCACTATATTTTGGAGGAACAAAAGAAATTTCACCACAAAACTTTTTTAACAAATCCTCCAAATATCCTTCTGAAAATCTTTGAATGTGATGAATCTTTTTAACATTTTCAATATCCAAAGAATCGCTCTCCAACCCCAACCAAAGTGTGGCTTGATAGACTTTTGGATTCTTAGGCAAAAAGGGGAAAAGTCGAGTATATTGCCCATAAGCTACAACCAAAGTTCCACATGCAAAAGGATCTAAAATCCCGCTAAAACCAGCCTTTTTGATTCTATCTCTTCTTTTTAAAAACCCCAAATATCCATTAGATGAAACAAACAAAGGCTTTTTTGCCACAAAAATACGATTCAAAATCTCGCCTTTAAAAACATAAATTTTTATGCTAGAATCCTTAACACCATACAAATTTAATCCATTGCATTTTCACTAAAAAATGCAGAATCATAAAGGATACTAATGCTAAAGAAGATTCTAACATTTTTTATTTTAGGTTTTATTTTATTTTTTATATCCAATTGTTCCAAATCACCAACCATAGCACCAGCAAATCCAAGCATTCCTTATCCCAAAATCACTTATGCCAAAGAATTAGATACAAGCATTATTCCTACAGATTTTCCTAAAACCTTTGAAAACCGCTTCAAAATCCTTTTTAACCAAAATCCAAATCCCAATATCCAAGAAATACGCTACTATTTCACACATTTTTACAATGAAAGCCAAGGCGATTATTCTCCGCGTTCTTCATTTAGTATGCTCCCTCGCTATTTATTAGAATTAAACATACAAGTTCTAACCCACAATACCGACAAACTCTACAAACAATACTATGAAATTCCCATTGCATTATTCAATCCTATGTATGACCAACATTTTGATTTTTTAATCCAAAAAGCACTTCAAACACAATAATTTAAAATAAAAAATGGCATAATTCCCAAATTTTAGACAATCAAAAAGAGGCTTTATGAATCCATATATTGACACTTATCGCAATCCACAAAAAATCAAAGAAACTTTTTTAGCAATCCAAACTCTAAGCAAAAAACTCAAAAAACCCATAAAAATTATGGAAGTTTGTGGAGGGCATACACATACAATTATGAAATACGCACTCCCTCAACTTCTCCCAAACAACATTGAATTTGTGCATGGACCGGGCTGTCCTGTATGCGTGATGTCCAAAAGCCGTATTGATTGTGCCTACAAAATCGCTTCCCAAAAAGATGTTATTTTAGTTACGCTTGGAGATATGATAAAAGTCCCCGGCAGTTATGGAAGCTTGCAAGAAGCAAGAGCAAAAGGCTTAGAAATTATCTTTGTATATTCTCCTTTGGATATTCTAAAAATCGCACAAAATAATCCAACAAAAAAAATTGTTTATTTTGCCATAGGATTTGAAACAACCACCCCAATGACAGCTGCTTTATTGCAAAAAGTAATAGAGCTTGATTTAAAAAATGTCTTTTTTCATATCAACCATATTTTAGTCCCACCGCCTTTAGAAGTAATTTTGGGTGATAAAAATTGCCAAATTGACGCTCTTTTAGCACCCTCTCATGTCAGTGTAATTACTGGCTCTAAAATCTATGAATCTTTGGTGCAAAAATACCAAATTCCTATCGTTATTTGCGGATTTGAACCTACAGATATTGGAGAAAGCCTACTTTCAATCCTACACCAAATCATCAATAAAACCCCAAAAGTAGAAACTCAATATGCACGAAGTGTAAGCTATGATGGGAATCTCAAAGCACAAAAATTAATACAACAATATTTTACTTTAGATGATAGTTTTTATTGGCGTGGGCTTGGAGAGATTCCACACTCCTCTTTGAAATTAAAAGATGAATTTAGTCAATTTGATGCTGGAATTATCTTCAAAGATTATCTTGGTGGAATCCCCAAAGAAGAACATAAAAATTGCTTGTGTGGAGAGATTTTAAAGGGCAATAAAAAGCCCTATGACTGCAAACTTTTTGGCAAAGCATGCAATCCCCAAAATCCATTAGGAAGCTGTATGGTAAGCAGTGAGGGAGCCTGTGCAGCTTATTTTAAATACCAAGGGATTCAACCTGAATAGCCTCACACAAGATTCTTATGATTTTTTGATAGAAAGCGCACAAAATTATTATGATTATTTGGTAGAAAATAACCTAGGTTATGATGAAATAAAAATTCAAAGCATTTCTAAAACCATTTTTGGATTGCAACTTACTTTATACTCCAAACTATTTAGCCTTGAAGGGCTTGTTTTGCGTTTTTTGGATGAAGAATTTCCAATTTCTGAAAACCTTTCTATCCAAACTTCTTTTTATGATGAAAAACACAAAATCTTAAGCCTTGAAATAAAAGAATCACTAAAAAACCAACTTTTTGAAAAAAAGAATGAAATTAGGCTTTTTTCGGACTTAAAGTTCCTTGTTAAAAATATTTTGAATTTCTATCTCTCTCTTAAACCTCTACATTTCCCAACCACTCTTCCTAGAATCTCTCCTGATATACAAGCATTAAAGGATTTAGAAAACCCACCCCATCAAGAACAATTAGAAGCATTAGAGGGCATTTTTTCAAAAAGTTTTTGCTATGTTTGGGGAGTTGCAGGGAGTGGAAAAACTAAAATGGTTTTATTGCATGCCCTAGCCTTTTATCTCAAATCCAATCTCAAAGTTGCCATACTTGCCCCCACAAATAACGCATTAGAACAATCTTTAAACACACTCATTGAAAGTTTAAACAATATCGGCATTGATACTTCTTGCATTTTAAGACTTGGCACACCAACCCAAACCTTTGCCCAAAGATTCCCACAAAATTGCGACCCCCTACTAAACAACAAACCAAACTACAAAAAATCTATCCAAAAATCTCTACTAATTGCTGCTACCTTAGATACTTTTCTTAGACGAGATGAACTTTATGAACTCCCATTTGCTCATTTTTTTATTGATGAGGCTGCTTTCTGCCCACTTATCAAAGTTATTCCTCTTTGCATGTTTAATAAGCCAATCACTCTCTTAGGGGACCACAAACAACTTCAACCTATTTGCTTATTAAATAAACAAGATTCAAATAACCCAAAATGGCAAATTTCTAAGTTTTGGCAGTATTCTAGTTTATTTTTAGAATCTTTTTTCAGACACCAAACTAACTTTTTCAAAGCCAATCCAACCACACAAATAAACTCCCCAAACTATCCATTTTACACACTTACCTACACGCACCGATATGGAGACAATCTTGCAAAATTGCTTGATTTTTATATTTACAAAAACAATCTCAAAGGCTTACCCAATCACACTAATCTTTTTTGCCATTTCATACAAACCACTTCCCAAGAAAATAATGCCAATCTTGATGAGGCAAATGCTTGTTGTTATCTTGCAAAAAGATTCTTACAAGAAAAGAAAAACTTCGCTATCCTCACACCTTTTGTGAATCAACGCAAATTAATTTTACAAAAAATGCCTGCCTTAAGAAATGAAGAATGCGTTTTTACCATTCATTCTTCACAAGGACAAGAGTTTGATTGTGTAATCTTCTCTCCTGTAACCCTCAATTATTACCTCAATGATTCAAGAAATCCACAAGCCCTTTTTGCGCTCAATGTAGCTCTCTCTCGTGCAAAAAAAGAAATTATTATTGTTTGTGACAAAAATTATTGGCTAAATCAAAAAGGACAATTTCTAAGCGCACTTATTCAAATCTCCAAACCCTTTTATTTATCCCAAACTTAGTAAATACCCCCCACACACTCCAAAAATTCTTTATCCAAAGCTCAAAAAACAAAAAAATCAAAACAAAAAGCATTCATACTAATAAAAATGTGTTAAAATTAGACAATTTTTTAATTTAACAAATCAATATGCCATAGGAAGTGATTTTGGATTTTACAATGCTTTATAGCAAGATTCATCGTGCAAGAGTAAGCGATGCGAACTTGAATTATGTCGGTTCTATCACGATAGATGATGCCTTAATAGAAGCCGCAGGATTATTAGAGGGGCAAAAAGTGGATATTGTCAATATTAATAATGGCGAACGATTTTCAACTTATGTCATCAAAGGCAAAAGTGGCGATATTTGCCTCAATGGTGCTGCTGCTAGAAAAGTGCAAGTTGGAGATAAAATCATCATTATGGCTTATGCACAATTCTCCAAAGAAGAATTGAAACATTACGAACCAAAAGTGGTGCTTGTTGATGAAAACAATAAAATTATTCAAATCAAAAAGGATTTAAGCAATGTTTAACCCGCAAGATTTAGCAAAAACACTAGAAACATTACAAGAAAATTTTAAAAACGCACAAGAAGAAAATAAAAATCTAACTTTTAGTGCAAAAAGTGGCGGAGGCTTAATTAATGTAAGTGCAAATGGTGAAGGGGAAATCATCGATATTAGCATTGATGATTCATTGCTAGAAGACAAAGAATCTCTACAAATTTTGCTAATAAGTGCTATCAATGATGTTTATAAAAGTGTGGAAACTAATCGCAAAAATATGGCAATGGGTATGCTTGGAAATATCGGTAATTTTCCCTTCAAAGGCTAGATAATGAAGCACAAAATTCTTAGAATATTTTTTATTTTTTTCTTTATTGAAATTTCTACTTTTGCTTATGATTTCACTGCTTGTCAAAATAAAGCCGCACTTTCTATGGAAAAAATCGGGCAAAGCTATGGAATAGCCATACAATCTTTACAAAAAGATTCTAGCCCATCAAAAAGTATTTTGTTTTTTTATTCTCCCAAAAATCCCCCAAAGGGCTATAAAATCCTCAAACATGATCCCTTTGTGGGTATGTATCTATTAGAATCAAAAACCAACCTCACCCCTATAACTCTAAAGCAAATTGATAGCAAAATGCTAGAAGATGAGATTGCAAGTATTACCCCCACAAAAAGCGTGAGTGGGAAAATAAAAAATCAAATGCAAAGCCCCATTGACTTTGCCTCTCTTAATACACCCACCTTTCCAAATAGTCTTATTAGCACTATCTGCGAACACATCTATGGGATTGGTATAGGCAATAATCAATTTATTGACAAAAAATATCTGGATAGATTCATTAACAATCCCATTTATTACGGAGATATTGGCATTAGAGTAATCCAAAATCAAGAAGATAGAGTGGAAGTTAGCCTCATTGATCCGTTTTTTGAAAACAATCCGTTTAAATATGGCGATATTATAATGATGGTTAATGGAGAAGCTATCCCTAATGTCAGTCAATTTAACCGCGTAGTATTTGATTTGAAAGAAGGCTCTACCATTCCAGTTAGAATACAACGCGATGGAACTATTCATAATATTTCTGTAAAGGTTGATAAAAGACATGGGGGAATGCTATTAAAAGAGGATTTTTTATGGCGTATTGGAATTGCAATCTCTGATGATTTTACCATTACTTCTGTCTCCCCTAATGCCAAAAATGGCTTTGAATTATTGCAAGTTGGTGATAAAGTTTTAAAAATCAACCAAAATAATGTCCCCTACGGATATAATGCTATTATCCGCTTTTTGGGGGATTATACTAATATGCGACAAAAATGGTTAATTTCACGCAAAGATTTTCAATTTTTCATTGAAGTAAATCAACAAAAGGCAAGCAATGAGGAAAAACCTACAATCTATTTTTGGTGAATTTGAAACCTACCTCATTTCACAAGCACCAAAAGTGCCTAGTTTTCATCCTTATTTTGAAAAAGCCTTATGGGAAATGGTTGAAAATGGCGGGAAACGATTCCGTCCAAAATTACTTTTAAGCATAGTCGATGCTTACAAGCCAAAATCTATTCAAAAAGCATTTTCTAGCGCACTTGCATTAGAGATTTTACACACCTACTCACTAATCCATGATGATCTTCCTGCGATGGATAATGCGGACTTAAGAAGAGGAGCGCAAACATTACATTGCAAATACGATGAATGTGGAGCAATTTTGATTGGAGATGCTTTAAATACACATAGTTTTTATTGCATTGCCACTTCCAAACTTAAACCAAAAATCAAAAACAAACTCATTAAGATTCTAAGCTATAATGGCGGAATTTATGGAATGGTTTTAGGGCAAGCTTTAGATTGCTATTTTGAAAAACAAACTTTACCCCTAAAAGATTTACGCACCATCCATTTAAACAAAACCGCCAAACTTATTGCCGCTTCCTTGCAAATGGGCGGTATTATTGCTAAATGCGATAAAACAACTTGTAAAACACTTTATAAAATAGGATTGGATTTGGGGCTATTTTTCCAAATTCGTGATGATATTATTGATGCCACACAAAGCTCCAAAGAAGCAGGGAAAACTACACACAATGATTTGCAAAAAAATAGTTATGTTAATCTTTTGGGTTTAAAATCCGCTCAAATTGAAGCCAAAAAACTTCAAATTTCCATCCAAAAACAGCTCCATTCCCTAACCCCAAAAGCTCAACGAAATTTAGAAATTCTTTTGAGTAAATATTTCACTTTCTAAGGCAATCCAATGAAAAGAATCTTAATAACCAATGATGATGGATATCAATCCCCTGGGCTTTTAGCACTCAAAGAAGCTTTAATGCCTTTGGGGCATATTGTCATTGTTGCTCCTGCTAATGAAAAATCTGCTTGTGGGCATGGTATGACACTCACACGCCCTCTTAGATTCATCAAGCTTGATGATGATTTTTATAAATTAGATGATGGTAGTCCCACTGATTGCATTTATCTTTCACTCCATGCCCTTTATGAAGAAAACTTCAAACCAGATTTAATAGTAAGTGGCATTAATATCGGCTCTAATATGGGGGAAGATGTCAGTTATTCAGGCACAGCAAGTGCTGCAATGGAGGGCGTTTTGCATGGAATCCCTTCTATTGCTATTTCACAAGTTTTGCAAGATAAGGATTATTTTGGATTTGATTTTTCCCTTGCCAAAGATACAATTTATCATTTAGCAAAAAAAGTCTTAGACAAGGGATTTCCTCTTGGTGAGCGTGAATTCCTCAATGTCAATATCCCACAAATTTCAAAAGAACAATGCAATGGCATTAAAATTACAGAACTTGGCATTAGAGTTTATGGAAATGATGCACATTTGCATAGAAATCCGCGTGGAGAAGAATATTATTGGCTTGGTCTCCACCCCCTAAATTGGGAAGAACGCAACAATGGAGAAACCTCAGATTTCAATGCTATTATGAATAATTTTGTCTCCATCACACCCATTAGCTTAGATTTTACCGCTAGAAATCGCCTAAAAAACTTGCAAAATTGGATTTTACAATGAGTGATAAACGCTTTGCTAGGACACTTCTACTCTTCAAAGAAGAGGGATTTAAAAAACTCCAAAAGGCTAATGTGCTTTTATTGGGTGTAGGCGGTGTAGGCGGATTTGCTTTGGATTGTCTCTATCGCACAGGAATTGGAAGAATCTGTATTATTGATTATGATAGTTTTGATGAAACTAATCAGAATCGACAAATTGGTTCTTTTGAAGGATTGGGACAAAAAAAGGTGCAAGTGCTGTCCAAAAAATACCCAAATATAGAAGCCATAGAAACCAAAATTACAAAAGACTTTTTGAATGATTTTGATTTTAGCTCTTTTGATATTGTTATTGATGCAATTGATGATATTGATGCAAAAATCGCCCTTGCACTAAAGATTGCTAATCATACCAAAAAACAAAACAATTATCCTATTTTACTTTCTTCCACAGGAAGTGCCAAAAAACTCGACCCCTCACAAATCCAAAGTGCAAGCATTTGGAAAACTTATGGGGATAAGTTTGCTAGAAAATTCCGAGAAGGGCTTAAAAAACAAGGTTTCAAGGGAGATTTTTTGGCAGTCTTTAGCCCAGAAATTCCAAAATGCAAAGAACTAGGGAGTTTTAGCGGAGTTACTGGGAGCTTTGGTTTGCGTCTTGCAAGCGAAGCTATTTCAATTATTTTACAAAAGGAGTAAAAATGCAAATACTAACAAAATCTTATGAAGATGAATGCGAAGAATTTGAAGAAGAAGAGTATGATGGCTATGATTCACGCTATGAAGATAGCGATAAATATAATTATGACGATGATGACTATGAAAACAATGATGATGACTATGAAAGCGATGAGGATTACTAAATGCAACCCATCAAAGTAGCACTCATACAACAAGCTTTCAAAGGCACAAAAGCTGCAACGATGCAAGCAAGTGCAAAAATGATAAAAGAAGCTGCACAAAATGGTGCGAATCTTGTGTTGCTACAGGAGCTGCACACTACAGAATATTTTTGTCAAAGTGAAAATGTAGATTTTTTTGATTATGCTTTAAGTTTCCAAAAAGATTGTGAGTATTTTAGTGAGATTGCCAAAAACAATAATATTGTCCTTGTAACCTCACTTTTTGAAAAACGCACAAGCGGACTTTATCACAATACCGCAGTTGTTTTTGAAAAAAATGGAGAAATTGCCGGTAAATACCGCAAAATGCACATTCCTGATGATCCTGGATTTTATGAAAAATTCTATTTTACACCGGGTGATTTAGATTTTACTCCCATTCAAACTAGCCTTGGGAAACTTGGAATCTTGGTTTGTTGGGATCAATGGTATCCTGAAGCAGCAAGGATTATGGCATTAAGAGGGGCAGAAATTCTTATTTATCCCACCGCCATTGGTTGGTTTGATGAAGATTCCAAAGATGAAAAAGAGCGTCAAAGAGAAGCTTGGATAGCAATCCAAAGAGGACATGCCATAGCAAATGGAATCCCTGTAGCAGCAATTAATCGCGTTGGTTTTGAAAAAGATTCTAGTGAGGTTTTGGCGGGAATTCATTTTTGGGGTTCTAGCTTTGCCTTTGGTGCTCAAGGTGAGATTCTAGCACTTGGTAGTGTAGAAAATGAGGAAATTATTTATTTTGAATGGGATAAAAAACGCACCGAAGAAGTGAGAAGGATTTGGCCATTCTTGCGTGATCGACGCATTGATTCTTATCAAAGTATTTTGAAGCGATTTGATGATTAAAGATAAAGAAAAATGGGATTTACAACACAAGATTAATCCACTCCCAGATAATCCCTTACAATTATTGATAGAAAATATTCATCTAGCCCCAAAAGGAAAAGCCTTGGATATTGCATGCGGAATGGGAAGAAATTCAAAATTTATGCGAGACAATGGCTTTGTGGTAGATAGTGTTGATATTTCCTCTTATGCAATTTCTAAACTACAAAATGAGATTGATATTAATCCCATTTGTGAGGATTTAGACACCTTCAAAATTCCTCCACACACTTATAATTTAATCTGCAATAGCTTTTTTTTGGAGCGTAGATTATTTCCTTTTATGATTGAGGGTTTAAAAAAGGGCGGACTTTTAATCTTTGAAACATTCATCAAAAGCGATAATGAGGCATTCAATGCTTTTGCAAAAGATTCTTCCCATTTATTACGCAAAAATGAATTATTAAAATCATTTTTAGATTTAGAAATACTCTTTTATCAAGAAAAACTTATCCAAAGAAACAATAAAGATTCTTCTTTGGCATTAGTTGCTAGGCTTGTTGCGCGTGCTTAATCGTTTAAAATTCTACTCCAAAGAAAGAAGTAGAAAAATTTTAAATATTGCAATCCCCTCTGGTTTAAACTCGCTTTTAGATATTATTAATCTATCCATTGATTTAATGTTTATTGGAGTTTTTGGGGCAAATGCGATTGTGGCTGTTGGCATTAGCCTTAATTATATTATGCTATTCTTTGCTTTTACCACAATTATATTTGTAGGGAATAGTGCGTTGGTTTCTCGCTTTTTGGGTGCTAAGGATAGAAAAAGTGCCGATGAAGTTGTTTTGAGTCTTACTTTTGCAGCTTTTTGTTTTTCTATTCCTTTGTTAATTTTAGCTTTTTTGGGATTTGATTATTTTTTTAGCTGGGTTGGAATCTCAGATGAAGCAAGACAAATAGGTCATTCTTACTTGGCGATTACGCTTTTTTCTATCCCTTTGCTTTTGATAAAACAAGTTAGCATTTCTGCATTTTCTGCCGCTGGGGCTACAAAAATACCCTTTTTTATAAAAATATTCATTACTCTTTTTAATCCCGCTTTAAAATATATTTTTATCTTTGGTTTTTTCTTTATTCCAAGTTTTGAAATCATTGGTGCTGCCATTGCGACACTTATTGTCAATTTTGCAGAAACTTTAGCATTATTCTTGTGCCTTTTGCTGTACAAAAAATCTCCCATCTCACTTAAAGGCAAAATTAATTTCAATTATATCAAGCGTGCTTTTATGGTGGGAATCCCTTCGGGCTGCGAGAGGCTTTTTACTCTTTTTTCCATTATTTTAATGACCAAATTTATAGCACTTTATGGCACTTATGATTTAGCAGGCTATCAAATTGCTACAAGAATTGAAGGTTTTGCATTTATGCCGGGATTTGGATTTATGATTGCTGCGATGGCTTTAATGGGGCAAAATCTGGGTGCTAAAAAACCACTTGAAGCAAGATATAGCACCTTAAATACTCTCTTGCTTGGCGGTATTTTTATGGGGATTGTTGGCTTTATTATGAGTGCTTTTGCTCCTTTTCTTTCAAGCTTTTTTAGCAAAGATTCACAAACTATAATTGCTAGTGCAAAATACCTTATCCCCATTGGCATCTCACAAATTGCTTTTGCATTTATTTGTATTTTAGATGGGGCTTTAAGAGGTGCTGGAATCACCAAAATTACACTGATTGTTAATTCTATTATGATTTGGGGGCTTCGGGTAATTCCTTGCTATTTTTTTGCAAAACTTGGTTACCCCATTATTTATATTTATATCTGTATCTGTTTAGAGACTTTTTTGCGTGCTTTTGTATATTGGAAAATTTTTCAAATGGGAATTTGGAGAAAACACAAAATCTAAGAAATCCAAGCTAAAAAAAGTGAAAAATTCGAGGCAATGTACAAAACAATCACAAAAAAACAAAGTGCCATTGCCACAAATACTAGAATCTTTTTCTCAAAAGAAGTTAATTTATTGCCACTTCTCATCACAGAAATAATTGTCGCAAGAACAATCAACAAAGAAATGGCTATAATAATCCCAAAAACCAACGCGAAACTTCCCACACTTCCCAACTTTCATTCCTTATATTTCAATGTTATTGCTAAATAATTCAAAATTATACCACCATTTTTGAAAAATTTTTAAGAATACAAATAATAATTTTATGCTGTTTTTAACAAGCTTTAGTATAGAATCAATCAAATTATTTTTAGGAAAAATTATGATAGATTTGAAGCTTTTAGTTAATGATTTTGAAAATGTAGTTCAAGGGCTCTCAAAACGCAATATTGATGAAGTTTTTTTAGAAACTCTTCGCCAAACACACCTTAATTATAAGCAGAAAAAAATTGCATTAGAAGAAAAACAAGCACTACAAAATAGCAAAACAAAACTTTTTGCGCAATATAAACAAGAGGGTAAAGACATCCAAGAGCTTAAAAAAGAATGTGATTTGCTTAAAGCAGAAATTTCCCTCTATACTCAAGAATCGCAAATGTGGGAAGAAAAACTACAAGAGCTATCCTATATGATACCAAATATCCCAGATTCTAAAACTCCTTTTGGCAAAGATGAGAATGACAATGTAGAAATCAAAAAGATTCTCGAACCTAAAACCTTTTCTTTTAGCCCAAAAGAACATTGGGAACTTGCAGAAAAAAATGGTTGGATTGACTTTGAACGCGGAGTAAAACTTGCCAAAAGTCGCTTTAGTGTTTTTATGGGTATGGGTGCAAAACTAGAACGTGCCTTAATTAACTATATGTTGGATTTTAATACCCAAAGAGGCTTTAGCGAGGTTGGAACTCCCGTGATTGTTAATTCACAAATGCTTTTTGGAACAGGACAATTACCAAAATTTGAAAATGACCTTTTTAAAATTTCAGATTTTGACGATGAAGAATCACAAGATTCCAAAGAAGCAAAAAGAGGGCATGAGCTTTATTTGATTCCCACCGCAGAAGTTACACTTACTAACCTTCATAACAATGAAATTTTGCAAGAAGAAGAACTGCCATTAATGATGACTGCTTACACACCCTGCTTTAGAAAAGAAGCAGGAAGTGCTGGAAGAGATACAAGAGGCATTATTCGTCAGCATCAATTTGATAAAGTAGAGCTTGTAGCAATTACAACTCCGCAAGAAAGCGAGATGATGCAAGAAAGAATGGTGGCTTGTGCTTCTGCATTGCTCACTTCACTAGGATTACCACACCGACTAATCCAGCTTTGCGGGGGGGATTTGGGCTTTAGTGCAAGCAATACCATTGATATTGAAGTTTGGCTTCCTGGGCAAAACTGCTATCGCGAAATTAGCTCTATATCAAACACGAGAGATTTTCAAGCCAGACGCGCAAAAATCCGATACAAAGATGCCAACAAAAAAAATCATTTAGTTCATACCCTAAATGGCTCTAGCCTAGCTGTTGGAAGAACGCTTGTTGCGATTATGGAAAATTATCAGCAAGAAGATGGAAGTATCGAGATTCCCAGCGTTTTACAACCTTACTTAAGGTAACAAAATGGCTCTCCAAGAAGATGATAAGCAGATTATACGCCTTGATGATGGTTTTGACATCTTACAAGATATTCTAAAAAAAGAAGAAAAACCAAAGCAACTTAGCAAATTTGAAAAGATTCAACTTTTCTTTAAAGAACGCAAAAAACTAGCTATTGCCCTTGCTTTGTTGCTTGGTTTTCTTATCATTCTCTTTATATTCTTACTTGGACAATTTCTCTCACAAGAGCCTACAACCAACACACAACAAGAATCCAAAATCCTACCACCAAAGTTTTCTATCCAAAGAGGTGGAGATATTATTACTAATGCTGAAAACCTAGAAGCTTGGCTCAAAAAAGCTAATTTTTTATATTCTAGCGGAAACAAAAAAGAAGCATTAGACTTATATGAAAAAATTTCAAGCTATTCAGAAGGATTATCCAACTATAATTTAGGGGTTGCCCAAATGGAAGAAAAATCCTATGAAAATGCTTTGCAATCCTTTCAAAAAGCCATTGATTTGGGGGAAGATCGAGTAATTAGCTCTCTTAATGCTGCTGTATGCTCCCTTTATCTCAATCAACCCTTAAAATACAAATATTATTTAGATTTGGCAGAAACTTATCTCCCCTATTCTGGGAAACTTCCACTTTATTCTTATCTTTATGCACTCACACACTATTACAAAGGCAATTACTTTGAGGCTTTCTCTCCACTCACACACCAAAGCTCTACTTATTATCAAGAACAAAATAATTATTTACTTTCTTCTTTATACACCTATTTCAACGATGATTACAAAGCAATAGAAATACTCGAAAAAAATTCCAAAAATCCAAACACTTGGTTTAACCTTGCCCTACTTTATGCAAGAATCGGAGATTACTCCAAAGCCCATAGCCTCATCACACAAAGCATAGAAGCACTCGGAACTTCATTAGACAAAGAAATGGCATTACTTCTTATGAAACTCCAACTTTCAAGATTTGCAGATGCTTCAAAAATCCTCAATAAATACGCCAATGACAAAGAATCAATCAATCAAAATCCCTATCCTATCAAAATTTCCCTCAAAAAAGATTTCTTTGATGTCAATATTGCTCAAAAGCGTTTTTGGGATAATTTTAATGGCTTAAAGCTTAATTCCTATAAAATTCTCTTTTATTTTGCTCCCTATAAAGTTTTTGATGCAAAAGAAGCTTTCAATATCATTCAAGAAGGCGGGATCAATATCCACATTGAAAATCTCCAAGAAGCCAAAGAGATTCTACTCCGAGGGCAAACCATCTCCAAAGTCAATAAAAATATCGCCAATGCTATTTTAGAAACACTCAATGGAAATATCCGAAATGCTAATAAACTATTAACCACTGCAATTACTGATTATCCCAATCACTCTATTTTGCACTACAATTTAGGATTAAATTATGCACAAATGGGAGATTTTGACCATTCTTATCAACACTTTATCCGCGCTTTTCATCTCAACCCCCAAGATTTACAAGCAGGCATTTTTGCGCTTATCACTTCCCAACTTACATACCGAGATTCTACGCGATTAAACAACGAAATTAACCAAGAAATTATCAATCTAAAAGGCACCAAAGAAGAAAAAGATTTTATCCGTGCATTGCTTAATTTTGTGCATAATGGCACACCTATGCCACTAGAATTCCTAGAAACCCAAAAAAGCAATATTGCAATTTATTATGCGCTAAACTTCACCCAAAGTATCCTACTTCAAAACCAAAGCCTACTTATTAGCTCTGCTAGTAGCTTAAAATCCCTGCTTCCAAATGACCCTTTAAGCAATCTCCTAGAACTTTTAGCTCTCAATTATAAAGATGACCCAAAAAGCCTTTCTTTGAAACTACAAAGCTATTATCAAAACCCCTCCATCAATAAAGAACCCATTTATTATGGTGCAGCGGTTGTAAGAGAAATATATATTGAGATTGCCTATATCATCGGCTCTTTGCACTATGTGCAAAAGGATTTGGACAATCGCCTAATTACCGAGCAAAAAGATGTGCGAGGCGTGATTCAAGCACTTGCTCTAACTTACATCTATTTACAAGAATTCGAAAAATCTTTCACGCTTTATAATAGCCTTATTGATGATTTTAAAGAGCAAGACACTCAAACTCTCTTTTTAGCAGCAGTTGCAGCGGTTGGAGCAGGACATACAGAAAATGCCGCTACACTTTTGCAACTCTCCAAACTTGAAGCACCAACCAATTATGAAACAAGAATCGCTAATGGAATTTTATACCTACAAGAAAACAACTACAATGCCGCAGCTTCACAATTTACAACTATCGGAAATTCTGGCATAATTTCAGAGTTTTTTGACTTTAAAATTGACACAGAAAAATTACTGAATAGATAATTTTAATTTTAAATCTTGAAACTCATTACTTCTTATAAAGTGCGGTATTCAAAGGAAGAAACCTACAACTATTTTATTTATGCTAAAATAGTCATAACTTCCAAAATCAACCTCACCCTTAGAAAATCATTAATTGCTAATATGATAATTTGGGGCTTCTTTGGTAATCATCACATCATGCACATGAGATTCCCTCAAACCACTTTGCGTAATCTCTACAAACTCCGCTTTTTCCCACAAAGTAGGAATATCTTTTGACCCCAAATATCCCATTGAAGAACGCAATCCCCCAAGCATTTGATGAATCACATCTGCAATCTTACCCCTATAAGGCACCCTGCCCTCTATTCCCTCTGGGACAAGCTTTTCTTGTGCTGTACCTTCTTGGAAATATCTATCTGCACTTCCCTTATTCATAGCCCCTAAGCTTCCCATTCCACGATAGCTTTTATACTGCCTACCTTGATAGATGATTGTCTCTCCCGGTGATTCCTCTGTCCCTGCAAGCATACTTCCTATCATCACGCTACTTGCACCTGCTGCAAGTGCTTTTGCAATATCCCCTGAATACTTAATACCTCCATCGGCAATAAGCGGAATCCCTTCTTGATTGCATATTTCTGCTACATCAGCAATTGCTGTAATTTGCGGCACTCCAACACCAGCAACAATTCTAGTAGTGCAAATACTTCCCGGACCAATACCTACTTTTACACCATCAGCCCCAGCTTCAATCAATGCCTTAGCCCCTTCTTTTGTGGCAACATTTCCAGCGACAATATCTACCACCAAATGCTTTTTAATTTCTTTAATGGTTTCTAATATCCCTCGACTATGCCCATGTGCAGAATCCAATACCAAAACATCTACTCCCGCATCTACCAATGCCTTAGCCCTATCATATTGAAATACACCAATAGCAGCACCAACGCGCAATCTACCAAAATCATCTTTATTAGAGTACGGATATTCAATCCTTTTTTGAATATCTTTAATTGTGATAAGCCCTTTTAAAATTCCCTTTTCATTCACGATAGGCAATTTCTCAATTTTATGCTTATTCATAATATTGCGTGCTTCCTCTAGGCTTGTACCAACTTGTGCAGTAATCAAAGGTGCTTTTGTCATCACTTCTTTGACCAAGCGATTTAAATCCGTCTCAAAACGCATATCCCTATTAGTCAAAATCCCAATCAAACTTCCACTATCATCAACCACGGGCACACCAGAAATTTTATAATTATCTGTGATTGCTTTTGCCTGCATCAAAGTCGCTTCAGGACTAATGAATATCGGATCAATAATCACACCACTTTCGCTTTTTTTAACCTTCTTGATTTGTGCTACTTGAGAATTAATATCCATATTTTTGTGAATAATCCCAATCCCGCCAACCCTTGCCATAGCAATAGCAGTACGATATTCCGTAACTGTATCCATTGCCGCAGAAACCAAAGGAGAGTTTAAAGTAATATTTTTGCTAAATTTTGTCTGCAATGATACTTCTTTGGGCAAAATTTCAGAATAAGCTGGAACCAACAAAACATCTTCAAAAGTCAATGCACGCGCTCTAATTTTCATAAATCCTCCTTACATAAATTTTCCAAATTCAATCCTAAATCTAAAATCTTTTGTTCTGCAAAAGAATCTCCGATAAGCTGCATTCCAATAGGCATTCCATCATCTTCGCTTACAGGCAAAGAAAGTGCTGGGAGACCAGCGAGATTCACGCCAATAGTGTAAATATCTTCTAAATACATCTGCAAAGGACTCTTGCATTCATCAAATCCAAAAGCTGTACTAGGTGCCACTGGAGACAAAATTGCATCACATTCCTTTAAAATCTCGCTATATTGCCTTGCTATCAAAGTCCGCACCTTTTGAGCTTTAATATAATATGCGTCATAATACCCGCTACTAAGCACAAACGAGCCAAGCAAGATTCTGTTTTTCACCTCATCACCAAACCCTTGAGAACGCGTTTTGAAATACAATTCTTTAAGATTATTGACATCTTTTGCCCTATTTCCATAACGCACACCATCAAATCTTGCGAGATTCGAACTTGCCTCAGCGGTGCAAATTACATAATATGCAGAGATAATATAGCTTGTATCAAGCATTTCTTTTTCAACAATCGTATGCCCATCTTTACTTAATCTATCAATTGTTTTTTGATAGGCATTTTGAATATTTGCATCCGCATCTTTTAGTAGATTTGGCAAAATAGCAATTTTCATTTTGGTATTAGGATTAAGATTCTTATGGGTTTTAGTAGGTGCAAGATTAGCAGAAGTAGAATCCATTTTGTCATATCCGCTTATTGCATCAAAGAGTATGGCACAATCTGTTACATTTTGTGTAATAGGTCCAATTTGATCCAAACTAGAGCTATAAGCCACCAATCCATAACGACTAACCCTACCATAAGTAGGTTTTAATCCAACACAACCACAAAAACTAGCGGGTTGGCGAATACTTCCACCTGTATCGCTACCAAGTGCTGCAAGTGCGATTCCACCAGCAACAGCCGCTGCACTTCCACCGCTACTGCCACCGGGAACTTTATTGAGATTTTTAGGATTGAGCGTCTTACCATAACAACTGCTTGCTGTCGTGCTTCCCATAGCAAACTCATCCATATTAGTACGCCCAAAAGGTGCCATTTTGTGGCTTAAAAGATTTTCCACTGCTGTAGCATTATAAGGGGCAATATAACCCTTTAATATCTTACTTGCACAAGTAATCTCCCAATTTTTTACATTTATGTTATCTTTAATTGCAATAGGCAAAAAATCCTCTTGATAATCTTGCAGTTCTCCAACATACGCATTTAAATTGCTTTCTTGAATTTTCTTTTTTAATTTTTCTTTTAATTCTTTAATACCATCTCTATCAAGCTTCAAAGCCTCTTGTAAAGTAGGAATACTATCCATCAATTTCTCCACAATAAAAAATTTCAGTATTATAAAAAAAGAATATTAATAAAAGGGTTAAAGAAGTAAAAATTTTTGAAGTTTTAAAAACCCTTCTTAAGATACTTGCGGCACATAAATTTTTTGAAGGCTCTGCTGTGTTCCCACCCTGAAGCATTATCCAAAAGATTCATTGCACAAGTCTCAAAAAGGGCGATTGAAATTATATTTATTTTTTCTTAAAAAAGCAAATTTAAATTCCACTAAATAAAAATTTACCATTTTCATGAATCTTAAAAGTCTATTTTGACTCTTACCCAAAAGTTTCTTCCCATTTCATAAATTCTAGAACTAACAGGATTGTCTGCTACACTCAGATCAATGCTATTTTTAGAGAGGTGGTAGCTATAGAGTTTATCTGTGAGGTTTTCAACCCCTGCAAAAAGTTTGATATTATCATAAGCGTAACCCACATAAAAGTTTATAATACCAAATCCACTTGAATCGCCAAAATCTTGACCCACCACATTGCCATAGCCTTCTAAACTTCTAGTTTGTTTTGCATGCACGATGATTTCACCTTTAATAAAATATTTATTGTCATCATATTTTAATGCAAAAAGTGTTTGCAAGGGTGCAATTTGTGCTAGTGGTCTATTTTCTTTTGTGTCTTGTCCATAGGTATAGCTCATTTGAGCTAATGCCAATGTATTAGGCAAAAATTCATAAGAAATCTCTGCTTCTCCACCCAATAATAACGCATCAGTGTTAAAGCCTGTAGTGGTAGCTGTATTGTAATTTAACATAATATAATCTTAAATACAAGAAACATAGCTAGACATACTAAAGTTAAGCTGCTCTTTGTGATAAGTTGCCCCCAAATCCAATTGTGTGTTTTTTTCTTTTTTTAGATTCAAACCATTTCCCTTAGAAACTTCCCAAAAATCAGGAATCCTTTGTGCATAGCCCAAACCAGCATAAAGCGTGTAATCGCCAAAATATTTTTCAGCTCTTCCAAAGCCACTCAAGGCATATTTTGTATTAGAAGTATCTAGCTTGTGGGCTGTCATATCCACCCTATCGCCCCTTATACCTGCAAAATATCCCATATTAGATGAAGTAAAGGTTTCTATTTGCGAAAAAACCCCATAACTTTTAAAAGTATAATTAGGCGCATAAGGGCTATTTAGAATTATTTCTGCTTCTTGTGCACTATTTTGATTAGCAATAGATCTAGTCTTATGCTTATCTAAATTATAATTTCCACCAAAGTAAATCTTAGAGAGATCAAACTTTTTTTGATATTCTAATCTTCCGCCCGTATTTGCCCTATTGGGATTGCTAATTTGATATTTATTTCCTATTTTTGGCATACCATTAGTTAGACTAAAATTATCCACAATATGATCAATCTCGTGATGATAAATATGAAAATCCAGCTTATCATCATTTAAAAATTTAACAAGATGTGCTTGATAAGATTCTCTATCAAAAGTTCTCGCATCCATTGTCCTATCTGCATAAGCAGCTTCTCCCCTGCCACTTTCATAATCATCACTTCTATAGTTTGAATAAATAGCCTGTAAGCTACCTAGTTCATTTCCGCCTACTAAATGCGCATTAGCATCAACCCTTCCAAAACTTCCATAAAGCGCATCCACCCCACCGCTAAAACTTGGTTTTTGAAGTGTTAGAATCTCTCTATCAAAAAGCATTCCCCAGTAATCAAAGATCCATATCTTACATCTTGAGGACCTTTTATAATGGTAATAGAATTATAATTTTGTGGAAAAATATAGGTTAAAGTCGTATCCAT
The DNA here is from genome assembly GCF_900638355.1 of Helicobacter pullorum. Classification (GTDB taxonomy): domain Bacteria; phylum Campylobacterota; class Campylobacteria; order Campylobacterales; family Helicobacteraceae; genus Helicobacter_D; species Helicobacter_D pullorum. Next base: position 1,042,659 of record NZ_LR134509.1, read on the forward strand.
TCTACCACCACAACCTCCTAATAAAGTCCCTCCATTTACGACAATTGGCAATCTACCTCCACCAAGCGATCAAAAAAAACGCTTCTGTTCCACCTCCGCCTTTTTTAGCGACTGAAAACCCAGGAATCTGCTGCAAACTCTTTGCAATATCGCTATTATTTAAAAGCGAATCTTTGCCTAAAATATCGGTGCAATCAATTTGCGTAGGATTTGCTAGGGGAGAATTAGCATATTGTATTGTAACTTGATTGCCTTGAGAATAAAGCAGAGTTGAGAGAGATAAGAATGCAAAAGCTTTGTGTTTCATGAAATATCTCCTTAAAAATTATTATCTTATTTTAAAAAGAATCTAATGGCTTACTTATATCAATATCTCACTCACAGCCTCAATTAAAATAAGCCAACTAACAGGATTATAACACGATGCTTTAAATAAAACTTGCACTTAAATTAGATTCTTATAATTTGGTTTGCATTATTGATTTTATAATTACATATTGTAATATTTTATATATCACAAAGAAAAATAAACTATTTACTTTTAAATCATTAAAAAAAATACAATTATATTGTTAATATTGTTCTCTTTATATTATTAATACAAAAAGTGCTACAATTTGGTTTTTATTAAAGGAATTAATTATGGAAATTTTATCTTGGCAGGTTTTTTATGCTATCATGCTAACATTTTTTGCAGGTGCCTCAAGTGCAATTGGAGCTTTAATTGCTTTCTTTTCATATGCAAATAATACTCGATTTTTATCTTTTGGGCTGGGTTTTTCTGCGGGAGTTATGATTTATATTGCTTTTGTAGAGATTCTACCCTCTTCATTGCTAGATTTCAAAACCTATTCTAAAGATTTTGGCGAAATAATAGGTTTATTATGTTTTTTTGGAGGCTTATTAATCAGCCTACTTATCGATAAACTAATCCCAAAAGAACTTAATCCACACAATCCTAAAGATAATGATGAGTTATTAGAGTTAAAAATTTGCCCCATTCCTAGTGGCAAACAAAAACCAAGCTATCACCCTGGAATCTCACAAAGAGAAACTTTAAAACTTAAACACATGGGGATTTTAACAGCCATTGCCATTGGAATACATAATTTTCCAGAAGGCTTTGCAGTCTTTGCTTCAAGCTTAGATAATCTTTCATTTGGTATTATCATCGCACTTGCCATTGCCATTCACAACATTCCTGAAGGTATGGCGGTTTCCCTACCTATTTATCACGCCACAGGCAACAAAAAGAAAGCTTTCTATTACTCTGCTATTTCTGGACTTGCAGAACCCTTAGGAGCAATTATTGGCGCATTATTTCTATTACCTTTTATGGGAGATTTAACTTTAGCAATTACTTTTGCCTTTGTAGCTGGAATTATGGTATTTATCTCGCTAGATGAATTACTTCCTGCTTCAAAAAACTATGGAGAAGCACACGATAGCTTATATGGATTAATTCTAGGAATGGTAGTCATAGCCTTTAGCCTATTAATTTTAAATCACTAACAAACCTCAAGGTTGGGGGCTAAAATAGCGCATCATTTCAATAGTTTCTTGATCTAATAAAGTGCCTCTATTAGTCAAATCTCTGATTATTTGTTCTCTAACTTCCTGTTTTAAGTTTTGCCCAAATTTTGCTTTTATGCTTTGACTTTCTACCTTTATTGCTCCAACAAATACACCCCTTTCTTGCCCTTTAAATTGACCCAAATCCATATTCAATGAATCATTGTGAGGTTCATACTTTTGCACTAACGCCTTTAAAATATGTTTTTTTCTTTGATGATCTGTAATTGTTTCAAAAGTGCCACTTAGATAAACAGAAAAGAAAAATTGCATAGGAATCATTGTGTTATTTAAAAAATAAGAAGGAATATAAGAATAAACTTTTGTAGCACTAAAAGAGGCTTTTGGATTCTCTTTTAGCAAATGGTATTTTCTACCACTCTTTGCTCCATGAAAATAAATTTCATCACTACAATAACAAAAACTAATAGGAACCCCATAAGGTTCAACATCTGGGATAATCATCACACCAAATTCGATTTTTTGCAACATTGATTCTATAATCTTAGAATCATTGCATTCAAATTCACTGCGTCGCATTAATTTTATTATCCCCTTACACTGGAAATACTCTAATACTCGAATCAAGCCCCTCTTGCAAAACAGATTCAATAGCAAAAAGTGTCCCTGTCGCACCACTTGCACAACCACTGCAAGCACCAAGATAGCGGATATACACATCAGTATGCCCATCACTTGAATTTTTAAGCTCAATAATCTCCATATTTCCGCCATCCATCATAAGCATAGGACGAATCTTCTCATCAATCAAACTCTCAATGGCTTTAATCTTTTGCACCAAAGTCATATCAGCAAACTTCAAATCCCCTTTAGATTCCAAATCCGCCTTGTTTTTTAGCGATTCTTCTTCCATTTCTGCTCGAACATCACGCAAAATATCCACAAGATAATATTCCCTTTCTTCGTGTCCTCCGGGCTTAATGCAGCTTTTACAAAATGCGCCTGCTTTGGTGTATTCAGTTATCTCTTCTACACTTTTTAAATCATTTAGCTTAATAACTTCTTTTAATGTCCCAAGGCTCACCCTAGCACACTCGCATACTATAATCTCATCTTCAAAATCCTCTGGATTCTTCCCAAGATACAATGCAGCTGCCTTTTTAATCACATCATAAGCCATTACAGAGCAGTGCATTTTTTGCCCCGGGACCGCTGGCGTATCAGGATCATCACGCAATGCCTTTTCTACATCAATATTAGTAATCTTCACCGCCTCTTGCACTTTTTTGCCCAAACACAATTCCACCATCATATCACTACTTGCAATAGCAGTCCCACAGCCAAAGCTCTTAAATTTCGCATCGACAATCACATCATTGTTATCTACAAGCCAATACAACCTTACAGCATCACCACAAGCCTCTGCACCATAATCTGCAACAATCAACTTCAACCCTCGTTCATCGGCTTCTTTTTGCGTGATAACTCCCAAGTGAGTTGGATTATCCATTCGCTCACTAACTTTTTTACTATAAGCATCCCACAATGCTCCACCCAATAATTCATTTTTTGCCATCTTATATCCTTTAATAACTACTTGAAATTGTTCTTAAACGCTCAATTGATTTTTTAAAAATTGTGATTGCATAATCAATTTCTTCTTGCGTTGTAAAACGACTTAAAGAGATTCTAACTGCGGTGTGTGCCAATTCTTTGTCTGCACCAATTGCACTCATTACAGGATTAGCCTCCAAATCCTCACTCGCACAAGCACTACCAGTCGAACAAGCAATGCCATTTTTGTTTAAATCCCAAAGCATCGCCTCACCCTCTACACCTCGAATACTTACCAAAATTGTATTAGGCACTCGTAATGCCCTATCCCCAACTACAAATACATCAGGAATCTCTAGCAACGCATCTTCTAGCTTATCACGCAATCGTCTTACATTATTGCGTTCAAAATCCAAATACAAGCAAGCTTGTCGCATTGCTTCTCCCATTGCAACAATATAAGGCACATTGAGCGTCCCACTGCGTCTGCCACCCATATGTTCTCCACCATGAAAAAGCGGAGTTAGCTTTACACCTTTTTTGATATAAAGCCCACCAATTCCTTTAGGTCCATGGAATTTATGCCCACTAAAGCTTAGAAAATCTACATTAGCCTTTTGCACATCAACAGGAATCTTACCAATAGCCTGCACCGCATCTGTGTGAAATAACACGCCTCTTCTTTTGCAGATTTCCCCAATCTCATCAATAGGGAAAATAATCCCTGTTTCATTATTTGCCCACATTATGCTAACAAGTGCCGTTTTATCTGTGATAGCCTCTTCTACTTGCTTAGCTTTAAGTGTCCCATTTTCACCAATAGAAAGATAGGTAACTTCTACTCCAAGTGTCTCCAAAAATCTACAGGTTGCCAAAACCGCTGGATGCTCCACATCAGTAGTGATAATGTGATTTTTCTCGCCAAAACGCAAAACATCAAAATACACTCCCTTTAGCACCCAATTATTAGATTCTGTCGCACAAGAAGTAATAATAATATCATCTTCATCTCTTGCATTAATTCCTTCATAAAGATGATTAAAAGCTTCTCTTATTGCCTTGTGTGTTTCTGTTCCAAAAGTATGCAAAGAATTTGGATTCCCATATTTTTCACAAAAATAAGGTTCCATAAGTTCCTTTGCTCGCGGGTCCAACATAGTCGTTGCATTATTGTCTAAATAGACTCTTTTGCTAGACTTTTCCATATTATTATCCTTTCAAAATACACTTTAAATATAAACTTTTTCATTTTTTAAAAAACTAAAATGAATTTAGCTTTTACTCCAAAAAAGCTTAAAGAATTTTGAATTTAAATAGATATGGTCAATTTTATCTGCAAAATATTTCCAATGCTCTTTGTAAATCCTCTTTGGTATCAATCCCAAAAGATTTACTAGAAACTTTTGCCATTACAATTTTCTTATTATTCTCTATTGCTCTTAATTGCTCTAATTTTTCAATTTCTTCTAAAGGGGATTTTGGAAGCTTACAAAACTCTTGCAAACTCCTGCCACTAAAGGCATAAATCCCCAAATGCCCAAAATAATGCCACTCTTTGTGAGTATCCATAATATTTTCCCTATCATAAGGAATAAGAGAGCGTGAAAAATAAATAGCTTCATCACTCTTATTGAATATCACTTTTACCAAATTTGGATCTTTTGCTTCTTCTTTGGAAATCACCTTCGCACAACTTCCCATAAATGGAATCTCGCCCAACTCTTTTGCCTTAGTTTCCATAAAATCCTTAAGCGTTTGAATAACTTCTTGCTCAATAAAAGGCTCATCACCTTGCAAATTAATCACAATTTCATTATCATCTACACCCAAAATCCTTGCACACTCTGCGATTCTATCTGTGCCGCTATTATGCTCTTTATTAGTCAAAACTCCTTCAAAGCCAAAGTCCTTGCACACTTTTTGCACATTTTCATCATCACAAGCAATTACTACATTATCCACTTCTTTTGCAATTTGTGCCACTCTAACAACCATAGGAATCCCTTTAATAAGAGCAAGAATCTTATTAGGAAACCGCGTAGATTTTAATCTTGCTGGAATTATAATCATAACTAAAAATCAAACAATTCCCCCAAAAAGCTCTCACGCTTTCTGGGCTTTTCATAATGGCGGCTTTCTTTGTATCTTGGTTCTTCATATCTTGCTTGAGAATGCGAAGTGCCTTGAGAGCGTTCAATGATTTTATCTAGCTCTCCCCTATCAAGCCAAACGCCACGACATTTTGGACAATAATCAATCTCTACTCCACTTCTTTCACTCATTACCAAATCTACATTACAAACCGGACATTGCATATTGATTCCTTAATTTTAAATATTTTTTAAAACAATCATTATACTTAAAATAGCTTAATTAAACTCAAAAATTTTATTTATCTTAAATCATCTCCTTGCCATACCAACACCCAAAATTTTCTCTAATTTTTCCTTTCTTTGTGGATTTGCAAGCTTAAAATAAGATTCTACATCCAAAATCAATTTTGCATCAGTTGCCTTATGCGTTGCTAATATAAGCAAAAATTTCATATCAAAATCTTCCACCTCTCCCATATAAAGATTATAATGTATTTTGGCAAACTTCACACATTCTATCAAATCTTGCAAGCTATTTTCCTTTTTTGACATTTTAGCCAACAATTCCTCTGCACTAGGGAATTTTTCACTCTTGATATTCGCCTTAGTTTTACTCATCAAAAATGCAATCCACAAACCTACAAATAAAACCCCTATTGCCGCACAAAGTAAAATTAAAATCAAAATATCTTTCTGCATTGATTATCCCACTTATTTAAGAATAAAAATTTGCTAATTATAGCTTCCATTTACTTCAATTTTATGGAATTGATAAACTTTTATCGTTATAATATCAAAAATCATTTCTAAGGAATATTATATGGATACAAATCATTTCAAACAAAAAGTAAGTGAAATTCAAGCAAAAAGCGACTATAAAGCCCCTATTGGTTTTGGAATCTGTTATGCTGATGTAGGAATTATGAGCAATAAAGTCTTGCAAGCAACTTATCCTGTATTAAACTGGAAAGAAAACTTTGGAAGTTATGCAATTTTTTGGGAACTAAGAGAAGAATGTGAAATCTTAGAAGAATGCGAAAGTGAATTAGTTTTTGGAATTACAGAGGAATTTGTCATCAAAGCACTAGAGGCTTTCTCTCCTTACTTAGCAGAAACTCAAAGCAATCCTAATGCACACAAAAATGTTGCTGTGGTTTTGGAATTACAAAGAGCCTTGCAAGAGGATAGAATCTATACAGAAAATGGCGACTTCCGCTATCGCTTTTGTGCTATTTATGAAGATACACAATGCAAAAGTGTAGAATCTGCTTATATGAAGCTTTTGGCTCTTTCACTTGGCAAAGCCCCTTTAAGAAGTCTCTATTTAGATGGAATCTTTGGATTGCTTACAAATGTTGCTTGGAGTGGCAATGTGCCTTTTGAACTTGATTGGCTAAGAGAAAATGAAATCGCTCTTAAAATGCGAGGGGAATTCCCTGCCATTGACTTTGTAGATAAATTCCCACGCTATCTTATGCAAGTTATTCCACAATATGATAATATCCGCTTACTTGATACAGCCAAAACTCGCTTTGGTGCATATCTTGGCACAGGTGGTTACACTCAAATGCCCGGGGCTAGCTATGTGAATTTCAATGCTGGGGCAATGGGTGCTTGTATGAATGAAGGTAGAATCTCATCTAGTGTGATTGTTGGAGAAGGTAGCGATGTAGGCGGTGGTGCGAGTATTTTAGGGGTTTTAAGTGGTGGCAACTCTGAACCTATTAGCATTGGCAAAAACTGCTTACTTGGTGTTAATAGCTCCACAGGTATTAGTTTGGGCGATGGTTGTATTGTTGATGGAGGCATTGCAATTTTGGCAGGAACAGTTTTTAAAATCACACCTCAAGAAGCCCAAAAGATTAAAGAAATTAATCCAACATTTGAAATCAAAGAAGATGGACTTTACAAAGGCAAAGAGCTTTCAGGCAAAAATGGTATCCATTTCCGATGCGATTCTAAAACCGGCGTAATGATTGCTTTCCGCTCCAACAGAAAAATCGAACTCAATTCTGCCCTACACTAAGCTTTGCAATTCTGCTCTTTAGCAGCAGAATTGGCTTATCAATTCTACTTCAAAGCTAATTTATTCTAAACTTGCAAACATTCCAAATCTACCGCATTTTTTATCTCTTCGATAAGAAAAATACCTTTTATCACAGCAAGTGCAAATAGGGCTAATCTCATAATGATTAATCCCCATTTCATTAAATTGCCTTTTTAAAACTGCAACCAAATCCAAATAAATTTTGCTATTTTGGAGAATCTTTCCTTCCATTAGTGGCTTACTAATTACTTCTTCTTGCACTTCATAGCAACATTTGCGAATTGATGGACCCACATAAGCAAAAAGATTCTGAAAATGACTTCCATATTGTTCTTGCAAGACTTTACAAGCCTCAAAAACAATACCTTTTTCTACCCCAAGCCTACCTGCATGCAACATCACTAATATTTTATTTTGCGAATCAAAAATTACAATAGGATTGCAATCTGCGACCATAATCAATCCAACAATGCCTTTTTTATTGATTAAAATCCCATCTCCTTCCCCCAGTAATCCAAAATGATTTGCTTTTAAAATCTCTTTACCATGCACTTGATTTAAGAATACTAATTGCTCCAAACAAAACCCTTGAGATTCCAAAAGTCTCTTATGGTTTGCTTCAACCTCTCTTTTAGTAGAATCTCCAGCATGATAGGCAACATTATCACCCATTTTACTAAACCAAATCTTTAGCCCTTTAGGTAGCGTCAATTATGGTCCCCTCCCCACCTATCTTCTACTCTATCATAAGCTTCATAATTTTGCATGATGATGCAAGCACCTTTAGAAATATCTAACAAAGGATTAGGTGAAAGATTGATTTTCATTTTCAACTCTTCTTCCAAAAACTCTTTCATCCCTGTTATTAGAGCCATTCCGCCCGTGAGAATCGCCCCATCATCTATCAAATCTGGAGCAATTTGAGCTGGAGATTTTTGGATAGCTTCCAAAATTGTTTTTTTAATTTTATACATTCCAGATAAAAGCACTTCTTTTAAATCATTTAAATTTAATTCAAACGCAATAGGCATTCCTGTTGCCAAGGATTTAGCACCGATATTGATAATAGGATTATCCCCAAAAACATTAATTTGTCGCTTAATGTTTTCTGCCATTTCTTTGCTAATACTAATGTTTTTATTGTGTCTGCAATATTCCACCAACGCATAATCAATAAAATCTCCAGCTTCTTTAGTAAAAGCACTTGTAACAAGTCCGCCAAGAGAAATAACACTCACTTCAACTAACCCGCCCCCTGCATCAATAATCATCTTTGCCCTAGAAGTGCTAATATCCAACCCTGCTCCAACACTTGCACTAAAAGGATCCTCAATCAAAAACACCTCTTTTGCACCAGCAAGCATTGCCGCCTCATGCAAAGAATGTCTCTCTACTTGTGTAAGATTCCGCGGGATACTAATTCCAACCCTAGGTGCTAAATTACGCGTTTGACCTAGATTAATTAATGCACCAATAAAAATCTTAGTAGTCTCAAAATCACTAATTGCACCATTTAAAAGCGGATTGACTATCTCAAAATTTTGTGGGGCTCTCCCCAACATTTTCTTAGCTTGCTCTCCAATGCAAACAACTCTTTTGAAATTTCTTGTATCCTCCAATGCAATACAAGTCGCCTCACAAAATATAATCTCTTCTACATTATTTCTTACAATTGTATTAACCGTTCCTAAATCAATTGCAATATCATTGCGTCCAAAAAAAGCCATATATCTCCCACCAAATTCTATTCTTTATTATTAAATTATAACAATATTCACTGCAATATCCCTTTAAAATTAAAAATTTTATCAATATTTGATATAATCGCAAAAACAATAATTTCATAGAGGACAAGTTAATGATTTTTGCTATTTGTTATGGGATATTTTTTACCCTACCAAAAATTTTTCTTAGTATCATAGAGCTTCGTTTCTTAAAATCTCAATTATACCAAAAACCTTATATTTTAGATTCACAATCATTTATCAAAGCGGCAAATTATTCAATCATCAAAGAAAAAATCTCCCTTTTGCAATCTTTAGTCGATTTTATACTAGTAGGGATTTGGATTGCATTTGGATTGCATTTTTTGGAATCTTTTATCAATACCCATTCACTCTTAGGCAGTGTGGTTTTTGTCCTTCTATTTTTATTGATACAAAGCCTCTTTTCACTTCCTTTTGAGGCTTATAAAACGCTAGTTATTGATAAACAATTTGGTTTTGCAAAGGGCGGAATCAAGCTTTTTATTCTTGATAACATTAAATCTTTCTTGCTTTTATTGGTAGTTGGCGGAATCTTGATTTTTATTTTTATATGGATTATTTCCAATATACAATACTGGGAATTTTATACCTTTATTGTTAGTGCAATCTTAATTGTCGCTATCAATCTTTTATATCCAACTCTTATTGCGCCTATTTTTAATAAATTCACTCCCTTACAAGATGAAAATCTAAAAACTTCTATACAAAATCTTTTAAACCAAGTTGGTTTTAATTCTAATGGTATTTTTGTGATGGATGCCTCTCGTAGAGATGGGAGATTGAATGCTTATTTTGGAGGACTTGGCAAAACAAAACGCGTTGTTTTATTTGATACGCTTTTAGAAAAAATCCCACAAGATTCGATTCTTGCTGTTTTGGGGCATGAATTAGGGCATTTCAAAAACCTTGATATTTATAAAATGATGGGGTTAGTTTTGTTGTTTGTTTTTATTTTGTTAAATATCATTGCAAACTTTCCACAATCCCTCTTTGCACAAGCAAACTTGACACAATCTCCACACAGCATTGTTGTGTTCTTGCTTCTTTTAAGCGCACCTATTGGATTTTACTTTACCCCTATTATTGGATTTTTTAGTCGCAAAAACGAATACAATGCCGATGAGTTTGGGGCAAATCTCACGAGCAAAGAAGCCTTAGCAAAAGCCCTTTTATTGCTAGTCAAAGAAAATAATTCTTTTCCACTTTCACACCCACTTTATATGCGTTTTTATTATACTCACCCACCGCTTATGGCACGTCTTATTGCATTAGATTGTGAAAAATTAGCTTTTAAGGACGCTTATTGAATCTCAAAGAAGCCTTAGATTTTGGCACAAAAAGACTTCAAGCTCGCCAAATACTGCGACCACGCTTAGAATCTGAAATTTTACTTTCTTTTGTTTTAAATCAACCAAGAATCTATCTCCATATCCATGAAACACAAGCTCTCTCACACTTTGAAGAAATTCGCTATCTTGATTTTATTTGTCGTCGAGAACAATACGAACCTATTGAGTATCTCACAGAAAAAGTGAGTTTTTATGGGGAAGAATTTTATATTTCCCATGGCACTTTAATCCCACGCCCAGAAACAGAAATTCTAATCGATAAAGCAAAAGAGATTATTTTGCAGCACTCTTGCAAAAATATTGCAGAAATAGGAATCGGTAGTGGGATTATTAGCATTATGCTATCGCTTTTATTGCAAGATTATCCTTTGAAATTCTATGCTAGCGATATTTCACCAGAATCTTTATTCAATGCTTATGTCAATTTAAAAAAATTTAAAATTTCTAATCTCAAGCTTTATAAAAGTGCCTTTTTGGATTTCAATACACAAAACAAACTCTCATTTGATTTATTAATCTCCAATCCGCCTTATATCAAAAATGATGAAATTCTTCCACATTCTCTTTCTTATGAACCACCAAAAGCATTATTTGGCGGAGAAGTGGGAGATGAGATTCTCCACCAAATTATCTTGCTTGCTTATAATGCAAAAATTCCTCACCTCATTTGTGAAATGGGCTATAATCAAAGACAAAGTATAGAAAATTTTATACACAAAATTCCACACAAAAAAATAGAATTTTACAAAGATTTGGCAAATTTAGATAGAGGTTTTATTGTAGAGTTTTAATTAAGCAAGCCTAAGCCTACTTAATTTCTTTGATGAAAGCGTCCTTATTGATTTTATCTTTAATCACAGGAAGGTTTTTTTGTGCTTCTTCTTTGGTTGCAAAAGGTCCTACCAACAAACGAGTTGCGCCTCCAGCCTTTTGCATTTGGTGGCTAAAGCTTAACTCTTTAATGGTTTGGAGTATTTTTTGGTTGGGCGATTTACTAAATGAACCCACTTGAATATAAAAGCCTTTTGCTATCCCAACTTCTTGTTTTTTGGAATCTTCTGCTGTCGTTGTTGTAGCATTTTTAGTTTCTGATGATTTAATCGTATTTTGTTTAATTTCTTGATTAGTTTCTAATGCCACTTGTTCTTTTGGAGGATTTGGCAATGCCTCTTGTTGTTCTTTTTGTTGTGCTTTAATTTGATCAATGATTTTTTGGAATTGCTCATCTGAATTGCTTGTATTTTGTGATTGAATTGGCACTTGCCCAAAATCTGTATTTTGCTCTTCTTTTGCCATTGTTGGCAATTGAGCCTCTTCTACTGGCTTATTTGTTTGTGCATTTGTATCCACTTCATTTTTACTTCCACTTTGCATCATATAAACAATCAAAATAATAATTGCAAAAATTACAATCCCAATTGCCACCAACAAAATAGTTTTTTTGCTCTTTGTTTCCTTTTCATCTTCTTCTTGAATATCGCTAATTAGCAAATCATCAAGTTCCAACCCTTTTTCTTCTTTTTTGTTGTCATTTGTATCTATCATTTTTTCTCCTTTACATATGTTTTGACCAAGAAGCACCACGCTCTTTATTATAAACCCCATAAGGCACCACAAGAATATTAAAACTTCTAGGTATGTCCAATGAAGGAAACATTTTCCATTCTGTTGGCATTTTTTGTGCTAACTTTGCTCCAAGCATTTTTGCTAATTGACACGCCTCCTGAAAAGTTGTATGCCCCTTATGCACATAAAGGTGCAAATGTCCGGGCGTTTTTGTCTGATAAGCTGTGAAATTAATAAAACCCTCTTCCCTCAAAAGCAATTGTGCGCGATGCCAAAACCTTTCTGCATTAAAGCCATTATAATCAAAAACGATATTTTCTACCTTATCTTGAGTATTAATCAAAGAATGTGCGACGGTGATTTCTTTTCTAAAATGGCTTTGCAATATTGTTCTTGTGAGTGGTTCATCTACTCTTTTAAACTTATCATAGAAGATTCTTCCATTATGATGGATTTTTTGACCAATTCCTGCTTCTTTTATCCAATAATGCGAAGTAATCATTTTAATAAGTTTTAAATCCATATCTGTAACCATTCTCTACCTCTTTTCATTCATATTGTATTTAAAATATCGCCTTATTATATACAGGGAATTTTAACGCAAGCTGCTTTAATTCATCTTTTATTTGCTCTTGCTTTTGAGTATTTTGTATATCATCTAAAACATCTGCAATCTTATTTGCTACAATATCAAATTCAGCTTCTTTAAATCCTCTAGCACTCAATGCAGGAGAACCAATCCTAACTCCGCTTGTAACAAATGGGCTACGAGTTTCACCCGGAACTGTATTTTTATTGACTGTAATTCCTGCATTCCCCAATGCCAAATCTGCATCTTTTCCACTAAAGTCCTTATCTAGTAGTGACAATAATACCAAGTGATTATCAGTCCCACCACTTACAATTTTATAACCTCTCTTTTGCAAAACATCTGCCAAAACTTTTGCATTAGCCTTTACTTGTTTGGCATATTGCTTCCACTCTGGTTTTAGATTCTCACCAAAGCCGACTGCTTTCCCCGCAATTACATGCATCAAAGGACCACCCTGCATTCCCGGGAATACAGCCTTATCAATCTTTTTGGCATATTCTTCATTATTAGTCAGTATCATTCCGCCACGAGGACCTCTTAAGGTTTTATGTGTAGTGGTTGTTACTACATCAGCATAAGGGAATGGATTAGGATATTCACCAGCGACAACAAGCCCAGCGACATGGGCAATATCTGCCAACAAAATTGCTCCAACACTATCTGCTATTTCCCTAAAACGCTTAAAATCCAATTCCCTAGAATAAGCACTAAACCCACAAACAATCAAGTTTGGTTTTGTAATGCTTGCAATTTCTTGAACTTTATCATAATTGATATACCCATCTAATTCTACACCATAAAAAAAGCTTTGATACATTTGCCCTGTTATACTTACTTTTGCTCCATGAGTAAGATGCCCTCCATGGCTCAAATCCATTCCCAAAATCTTATCATAAGGCTTAAGTAAAGCTGCATACACAGCAGCATTTGCTTGAGAACCTGCGTGAGGTTGCACATTAGCAAATTCACACCCAAAAAGCTTTTTTGCACGATTAATCGCCAATTCCTCTATCTTATCGACAAACTCGCAACCACCATAATATCTTTTATAAGGATACCCCTCTGCATATTTATTTGTCAAAACACTCCCCATTGCTTCCATTACACTAGGAAATGTAAAATTCTCACTTGCAATCATTTCTAAGTGAGTATTTTGACGCTCTAATTCCTCTCCGATGATATCAAAGATTTCTTTATCTGATTTTTCCAAAAAATAACTCATTTTAATCCTTTTTTTGTGGTTTAAGTGCTGGGAATAAAATCACATCTTTAATAATATTATGCCCAGTTAATAGCATTACAAGCCTATCTATCCCTATACCCTCACCCGCTGTTGGTGGCATACCATAAGAAAGTGCTGTAATATAATCTTCATCCATATATTGTGCTTCCTCATCACCGGCTTCTTTAGCAATTACCTGCTCTTTAAACCTCTCATATTGATCCAAAGGATCATTAAGCTCACTAAAGCCATTTGCGATTTCACTTCCACCAATAAACAACTCAAATCTATCTGCAATCTCTGGATTCTCATCATTACGCCTAGCAAGCGGACTAATCACAATAGGAAAATCAGTGATAAAAGTAGGATTAATTAGCTTATCCTCCACAAACGCATCAAAAGCTTCACTTTGAAGTTTTCCTAATTCCATTTTGGATTCTAATTTGACATTATTTGCAATCAAATAATCATACAATTTATCTCTATCTGTGGCAACTTCTCGTGGAATCCCGCCAATCTCCACTAAAGAATCCAAATAAGAAATCTCTCTAAACTCGCTAAAATCAATCTCTTTTTCATTGAATTTTAAAATTTTTGGTAGATTTAATTGAGCAAACAAATAATCAAAAAGTGCTTTTGTGATTTTAATCAAATCTTTGTAATCTTTATAAGCCCAATAAAACTCTATCATAGTAAATTCTGGATTGTGTGAATGATCCATTCCCTCATTTCTAAAATTTCGATTAATCTCAAATACAGCCTCAAATCCACCTACAACAAGCCTTTTGAGATACAATTCTGGGGCAATCCTCAAATATCGTTCAACATTTAGAGCATTATGGAATGTTACAAATGGTTTTGCATTTGCACCGCCGGGGATTGGGTGCATCATCGGAGTTTCTACTTCCAAAAATCCATTTTCTTCAAAAAATCTTCTCACACAACTTACAATTTTAGAACGCAATACAAAAGTATCCCTGACTTCTTTATTCATAATCAAATCTAAATATCTTTGGCGATAACGCATTTCAATATCTACTAATCCATGATATTTTTCTGGCAATGGACTAATAGCCTTTGTAAGCAATTTGAATTCTAAAGCATGCAAACTCAATTCCCCTGTTTTAGTCACAAAAGGAAAGCCCTTAGCTACGATGATATCCCCTACTTCAATGTATTTTTTGAAAATTTCAAAATTCTCACCTAATTCATTTTTGGAAAGATAAATTTGCAAAATTCCACTATTATCTTCAATTTTCAAAAACGCAGCCTTCCCCATCAAACGAACAAACTTTATGCGTCCAGCCACTTGAGCATTTACGCTTGTATCTTTTCTATCATCGCTTTCTAGCTTTGTCAATGATTCAAACTTTTCCAAAAAAGTTTTACAATCCATTTCTTTTTGAATGCCGTTTCCATAAGGATTTATTCCAAGCTCTTTTAAGGAATTTGCTTTTTGGATTCTACCTTGGATATAAATATCATCTTCAAACAATTTCTACTCCTTATCTTAAGCTATTATCTACTTTGTTTTCAATATCTTCTGCAGTTTCTTGTATCTTTTCTTGAGGTATAGCCTCTTGTTTTACCTCTTCTTGTGGCACATCTAATTTTATAATCACTTCTCCAGCATCTAGCAACAAAGGATACAAAACGCTATTTTGCGTATGTTTTTGCATAAACCCTTTGGCAATTTGAATGTTAGAAACTGCATAAAAAATCACAGCAAAAATCATAAAGGTTTTTAATGCCCCAAAGCAAAATCCAAGCATACGATTCATTGTGCTTTGCGAACTCATATTAACCGCTCTTTGAAGTATTTCTGCCACTACCAAACTTGCAACCCAAACCACAATCAACAACACCAAAAATCCAATCAATGCAATTGCAGAAGGATTTTCAAAAGTATAGATATTTTGGCTTATCCATTCCCCAGCTTGAGTTGAATAAACCGAAGCGATATACACCCCACCAACAATTCCAAACAATCCAAACACTTCTCGAATAAAACCATTCACTATTCCTTTAATTCCAATTAGCAAAATTAAAGCACCAATAATCAAATCAAAATAACTCAAACTATCCACTAAAAAAACCTTGTAACTTATAAAATAAATAATTTTGCTATTTTACACAAAACTAACCTAAAAAAAGATATGATAAAATAAAATCTTGTAAAAATTATCAATAAAACTTACAAAAGGATACATACAATGGCAGCTAAAGAACATAGTTTTGACATTTCAGCAAAAGTCGATATACAAGAATTCAAAAATGCTTTAGAGCAGGCAAAAAAAGAAATTGCAAACCGCTTTGATTTCAAAGATGACAAAGCCAAAGAAATCACATTCAACGAAAAAGAAAAATCACTCACAATCCTTGCTACAAGCGAAAACAAAGCAAAAACAATCAAAGATATTTTTGATTCCAAACTCATCAAACGCAATCTCTCTTTAAAAGTCCTAAAAGAAACTTCCAAAGACAATTCAAGTGGCGGAAATCTCAAAATAACCTACAAGCTCAATGATACCCTAGATGACAAAAACGCAAAAACCATCAACGCAGAAATCAAAAATCAAAAATTCAAAGTCCAAACACAAATTCAAGGAAATGAGATTCGAGTAAAATCAAAAGATATTGATGAGCTTCAAAAAGTCATTGCCCATCTTAAAAAAATGGAATTAGAAATTTCTCTCAACTTTGGAAATTTCAATTAATGCCTTTATTATCAAGTTTTGGGCTAGTTTTCTCACAAGATAAACGCACGCAAATTCTTATAGGAATTTTAAGTGCTTTTCTTTTGAGTGCTTTTATCTATTTGGAATATTTTTTTGGAGATTCTAACTACAAGCCTTTTTCGAGCCTTTTTGCAATTTTGGGATTGTTTTTATACCTCAATCTTTCTCGTTTTGGTGCTTTTATTTGCGGAGCGTTAATCGGAATCTTGTGGTTTTATTGGGTAGCTTTAAGCTTCCGATTTTATGACTTAACTTATCTTATGCCTGCAATTTGGCTTACATTTATTATCATCTTTGGTTTTTTATTTTTTTTGTTTTGTTATTTTCAAAACCCCCTTTATAAAATCTCAACCCTGCTTATTGCTAGCTTTATTCACCCTTTTGGTTTTAATTGGTTTATCCCTGAAATAATCTTAACCAAAAGCTACTTTTTCCCCTCTAAAAGCATTCTTTTTTTGCTTCTCATCACTTTAGCAATTTTTACTTTTTTGCTTCACAAAAGATTCTACAAAATAGGCATATCCTTGCTATTGTTTGCCTTGATTGCAACTAGTCTTTTTAGCCAAACACTCTACCCAAAAAGCCACAAATCCACACTCAAAATCAAAACAACCTCCACAAATATCCCTCAAAATTTGCGTTGGGATTTAGCAAACCTAAATGCCACAATCCAAAGCAATTTAAACCTCATACAAAAAGCCAAACGAGAAAATTATGATTTGGTTATTCTGCCTGAAACTGCCTTCCCTATGGCTCTTAATACACAGCCTTCTTTAATACAATCGCTAAAAAACTTAAGTCAAGATATTATGATTATAACCGGAGGGGTTAATAAAGATAAAAATAATTTTTACAATAGTGCCTATATCTTCCAGCAAGGCAAAATGGAGATTCTAAACAAAGTCATTCTAGTCCCTTTTGGAGAAAAAATCCCTTTGCCTGATTTTATAGCCCATTGGATAAACGAAGTTTTTTTCAAAGGTGGGAATGATTTTGCTAGCAGCTTAAACAAAACGCCAAATTCTACAATCCTAAAAGACCATTTTTTTCAAATCGCAATCTGCTATGAAGCCACAAGAGTAGAATATTATCAAAACTCCCCAAAATTTCTTATTGCCATTAGTAATAATGCTTGGTTTTATCCTAGTATTGAATCCACTCTGCAAAAACTTCTTATGCAATATTTTGCATTCAATTATGGCACAACTATCTATCATTCTAGCAATGGCTCAAAAGATTTTGTGCTTTTGCCAAATCAACCTTAGATTTAATCCAAAAGCGTTTGCCTTTGGATTAATTTCGTTCGCAATTTTATAGTTTTATAAACTATTAAAGAAAATCTACACTTCTTGATTTTTTTATTTATTTCTCTCCACCTCCTATATCTTAATACTTTAGAATCTTAAAAATACAATTCAATTTAATCTTAGAAATATCATTCAATTATTTAAAAGTATTGAATCTCTTTTAAGATTCTAAAAAGATTCAAAGTTTAAATGTTTATTTTGTATTAGAGTTTATAAAATAATCAAACAAGAATAAAAAAGTTTTTATTGCATTGTTTATTTTGAATCTTTTTAAAATCTTTTTTTAATCTCTATTATGAGTTCAAACTCTTAGATAAAATGAGTTAATGTGTTTATATAGTTTAGCTTAGGATTAACCTAAGCTAATAGAATTAATTAATAAGTAATAGCCATACAAGGATTATTTGTCTTAGCATTATCACTTACAATACATAATCTACCTCTTTCTTTTCCATCTTCTACAATAGCTTCTTGTTTTTCTTGTACTGGGAGGATTAAGACATCTTCAATATCCTCTTTAACAAATAGGCTTGAATTAGCAGAAGGGAGTGTAAAATCAGGATTTAAGCCATCTTTATCATTAATTCCCTCTATGGTATTAAGATTAAAGCTTACATTAATTCCATTGGCAATCTTATAGGGATTATTAAGATTAAATTCTCCATTATTATTAATGGCTGTTTTGATAATCTTTTCTGCCCTATCTCTATCATCTAATAAACTATAATAGCCATTTTCTTGTTTGAAAGCTTCAATCAAAGCTTGGTGTTTATCACTAGAGATAACTTTTAGAGATTCTTCAAACTCTTTTGCCTTAGCTTGATAAGATTCTAGCTTTTGTTTATATTCTTGAATATAGTGTTTATCCTCTAAAGATAGAGAATTAATAGAGCTAATTAGTTTTTGAGTGATTAAGAGATTATTGCTATTTAATAAATCAATTTGAGATTGATTTAAAGCATAACCCATTAATCCATAGATTCCATTTCCTAGACTTATTCCACTTTCTCCACTTTTATCTGCATTAATAAAATGCAATAAAAAGTCTAAAGATTGCAAGGCAGATTCTAAGGAATTAGTATCTGTGATTAAAGATAAAATATCAAAGGAAAGATTCTCTAAAATCTCATTTAAGATGGATTGGTTGAAGTCGTCTTTAGTAAGCCAAGAACTACTATCAAAATATCCTCCTTTATTAAAGAGATTATCCATATCTAGGGTGGGGAGAGTATTTGTAGTTGAATCATTGATGTTTGGAGGGGTTGGGGTGGAAATATCCATTTTTTCTTTAACTATTTCTTGAAATTCTTCAAAATTATTCAATTTTTCTGATAAAAAAGGCTTATTTTCCACTCCAAATCCATGTCCACCAGATGAAAAATTAATCTCTTTCATTTTGGCAGTATCTGTCAAATAGATATGCACATTTGAACCCTTTATAAAATGACTATCATATGGCAAAGAATCTTCAAATATCTTTACTTCAGCAAAACTATTTGGTAAATTATTATAGTTTTTATTATCAAAGAACATATAGATATTATCTATGATTGAATCTCTTGCCTGTTGTCCTGAAGCAGTTGCTATCTGCGATAAATATCCTGCAAATAATCCATCTACTTTGCTACCTTGTATAGATTTAATGTTATAAGCAATTACCAATCCATCTTCTACCCCATTTTCTTGCACACATCCACTACCACTACAATACCTATCATTTGCTCCAAGCGAAGCGTCACCAAAAATTCCTCCGGCTACTTCCCCCTTAATAGAATCAATATTGCCAATCACTATCTTATCATACAAATTAAATCCAGTCCAATAATGTTCTGTATAACTTCCTATGAAACCACCTGCCCTTAATTTTCCTTCTATCATTCCTATATTATTAATATAAACATTATTTATAACCCCTTCTTTTGTTAGATTAGTCAGAAAACTTCCAGCAAATCCTCCGGCCTCTAACCCAATAATTTTATTAATATTGCTTACACTTATATTACTTAAAGATTCTAAAAAATACTTTCCAGAATCAAAAGACCCTATAAACCCACCAGCAGCATTACCGGAAATTTCATTAATATTTTTTATTTTTATATTATTAAAGAAAACTCCTTTTTGATTATAATAACTATCTCCTAATAATCCACCACTATTACCAGAAGATTTTATACTTCCTCCTTGATAATCAACAATAAGATTCTCAAAAGATACATAACCTTCAGAATAATGACTTGTGCTACCAAAAATACCCGCTACCCCTACATCTGGATTTGTAACTTCAATATTGATATTTTTTAGTGTATGCCCATTACCATTGAATCTTCCACTATACTTTCCTTCATACATTTTTGCTTCACCGACAATCATACTTACTCTATCATTTTGAGTATTGCCATCTCTCCCTATATCAATCCCTAATTTTGTAAAATTAAAATCAGCATAATTTTGTCCAGTGCAAACTCCATTTTGACAATTTGCCATAAAGTCAATATCATTAATCAACTCATAGTTTTTTACATTTTGTATAGATTCATATTGATTAGAGGAACCCACTTCATTCCAACCCATAGCAAAATATGCCCAATCTTCCAAATTTGCAATTGAAGCATAGGTTTCAATGGATTTTGGATTTGTAATTCCATTATAAGCAATCCATTCAATATTCGAAGCATTTAAATCATTGGAAGTTTTAAGAGCATTATTGCCTACTAGCCTATTCCCATTAAAATAAATATCACTTGTGGATTGATTGATTCTAGCTTTGTCTTTAGCAGCAATCCATACTTGTTTAGTATCAATCATTCCTGTATTGATATTAATATCTACAATATTTCCTACTAAAGTAATAGAATCATTTTTAGTTTTACTATTTGGATTCTTATCATCATACCCACTAAAGCTTCCTGTAATAATTGTCTCTTTTCCATTTTCTTTGATGATAGCTTGATTTCTTACCTCATTCCCTATTAGCACTATCTCTTTAGCTCTAATACTCCCTAGATTAACAATATTCCCCTTATTAGGTTGAAACACTGGAGAGAAAGATTCTACTAATTTAGTTTGAGTTTTAAAATTATTAAGTGTTGTATTATCAATAGTATTACTTGCTACAAATTTATTTGCATTAATACTTGCATCTTTTCCTATTAAGACACCACTAGGATTAACTAAATAGATATTATTGCCATTGCCATTAAGATTACCTAATATTTGTGAAGCTTTATTAGTATAATCAAGGTTTAGATAGCTTTTATTATTACCTAGGAAATTAACACTTTCTCCTTTATTGATATTAAATCCACCACCCCAAGCAATAATATGGTTTATATTATTGCCTGTGATATTCATTACTTTACCATTTACTTTAATACTTCCACTACCATGAGTGAATTTACCCCCAGCAGGTAAAGCTGCTAAGTTTTGAGACAATAACACACTAGCAATAATAGAAATACTGATTTTGCCAAGAGCAGTTTTAGAGGATTTCATTTGAATCTTATTTAGATTTTTAGATTCTTTAGATAAATTAATCTCTTGAATCTTATTTAGATTTTTAGATTCTTTTAGTTGATTTAGATTCTTTGTATCTTGAATCTTTGATTCTAATTGAATTAAATCTAATCTTGAATCTTTTAATTCATTTAGATGGTTTAAATCTAATTGATTTGAGTTTTGAATCTTATTGAGATTCTTTGCAAGTTCTTTAGGATTTGAGTTTTTAAGAGTATTGAGAGTATTTAAAGAGTTAATTAAAGGCTTATTTGCCCCCCCCCCCCCCATACTACGACAGAATTAGGATTGTTTGACATTTTATCTCCTTTAATAAGGTATTTAAATTTACAAACAAAGAAACCTCTTATATTTATAAATTTACAAAGATATTATACTACTAAATTGAGATAAAGTTGATAAAATAAAAATATTAATTTGATTTGTGCAACAAAACTCCACTTTCTAAATGTGGAGTGTGTGGAAACTGGTCAAAAAATGCCACTTTGGAAATTTTGTGCGTTTGCTTGAGAATCTCCAAATCTTTTGCCAAAGTGCTTGGATTGCAAGAAATATAAAGAATATTTTGGAATCTTTGCAAAAATCTACTCACTTCCTCACCCAACCCCGCTCTTGGAGGATCCACAAAAACCGATGAGAAATGATAATCTTGCAATCTAATCCCCTCTAATCGCCGAAATTCACGCACACCCTCTAATGCCTCTATGCACTCTTGAGCATTTAAACGAACGAATTTGATATTGTTTCTTTGGTTTTTTTCACACGCAAATTGAGCAGCCCTAATAGAGGTTTTGGAAATCTCTGTGGCAAGGACTTTACGGAATTTTTCTGAAAAAGGTATCGTGAAATTCCCACAACCACAATACATTTCTAGCAAATCCTCATCACTTCTCTTGAGGTTATCCATAGCCCATTTTAGCATTTTTTCATTGACTTTTGGATTGGGTTGGCTAAAGGCTCCTTCATCATAGCGATAAAAATAGCCTTTTTTGCCCACCTTCAATTCTTCAATCACAAAATCCTTATCCACTGCGATTTTTATTCCGCGACTACGACCCACCACTTCAAGTTTTATCCCTCGTTTTTCCAAAACTTCCTTAAAAACTCTTGCTATCTCTAGCCATTTATCATTAAGCTTCTTATGATAAATCAGTGTCAGCAAAATAGTATCCACTTGCGTGCTTAACGCTTCTATGGCAAAAAGCTTCTCCCTAAAATCTCCAAAAAAATCATCATTTAGCACTTCTTTTAAAACTTGCAAAAATGCCTGTAAATTATCCACCAAAATAGGACAATTTTGGATAGGGACAAACTGCCTACCTTTACGCATTGTATAAATGATTCTATTCTCTTTGTGATAAATACCAAGCTCACATCTTGCCCTAAAAGATACTTCTTGACTTCCAAAAACCTCAAAATTCTTAACCCCAAGCATAGCACTTGCACAAGCAATTTTGGACTCTAAAGAATACTCTTCTAAAGCACTGCAACCACCACAAATACCGATATTTTCACAATTCACTAACGAAAACTCTCTACTAAATTCATCGTCAAAAGATTGAATCCATCAACCAAAATGAAAATTAAGATTTTAAAGGGCAATGAAATCATCGTAGGTGGCAACATCATCATACCCATTGCCATCAAAATAGAGCTAATCACCATATCAATTACCAAAAATGGCAAATAAAGCAAAAATCCTATTTGAAAGGCGGTTTTCATTTCGCTAATGATGAATGCAGGTAATGCGATAGTAAAAGGCACTTCTTGTGCATTTTGCGGATTCTCCATTCCTCTAATGCGATAAAACAACGCCAAATCTTTTGGTCTTGTATTTCGAATCATAAAATCTTTAAAAGGCTGTGAAGCACGCACAAATGCTTCTTGATAGGAAATTTCCTTTGCTACATAAGGCTTAACCCCTTTTTCATAACCCTCTTTGACTACTGGTTCCATTATAAACATTGTCAAAATCAAAGCAAAAGATACCAAAAGCTGCGTTGGGGGAGATTGTTGAGTCCCCATTGCAGTCCGCAAAAATGAAAAAACAATCAAAATTCGCGCAAAACTAGTCGCCATCAAAACAAGAGAAGGGGCTAATACAAGCAATGTCAAAACAATGACAATATTCAAAATAGCTACCAAATCTCCCGGTTCATTTGGTGCGCTAAGTGTCAAATCAATGGTTGGTATAGTCGGACTTTGAGGTAACTCTGGAGGGGCTGCAAAAATAACCAAAGGCAAAAAAACTACAATCAATAAAAAACGCGATAACACTTAAATCCTTATTGTTCTATATTTTGAGAAATTGAAGAATTGCTTTTTTGCTCATAATTTTTCTGCTCAATTGTCTTATCCAAAATATTTTGGACTTTATGCAAATACCTATCATTTGGATAAAATCTAAATTCTACACGCCGATTCTGTGCTTTATTCTCTTCAGTGGTATTAGGAAGCACAAAGTTTGTCGCACCATTACCCAAAGAAGTTATTTTTTGTGGATTTACTCCATTTTCAATTAAAACCCTCGCAACGCCTAATGCACGCATAGCACTTAAGCCCAAATTATCTTGATATTTTTGGGTAGGGATGATTTGTGAATCATCGGTATAGCCGATAACATCTAAATGAATGTTTGCTGGCATTTTTTGCAAAATCAAAGCCATTCTTTTTAGGAATAATTTTTCTTCTGCATTTTTTAAGGTTGTTTCGTTTTTGTCAAAAAGCAATTTACCATTAAAACGCAAAATAAAACCCTTGCTCCCCTCATCAATAATAGTAGAAGGACCCAAAGAAACGCGGGTATTTTCTTTGAAATCCATAATTTCACTTTCAATCTTTTTGACTTCATTTGTTGTTTCAGGATCGGTTGTAATATCTGCTTGTTGCTGGATTCGATTATTGCTTTTTTCTATTTTGATTCCACCTGTTAATAAACTCAAACTCCCTCTTATGCTTCCCTCTGCTTCTACAAGCTTTTTAGAATCAAAAGTAACCATTGAAAGCAATAAAATAAAAAAAGTAAGAATAAGCGTAACCATATCCCCATAAGTCCCAAGCCACAATGGGACAACTTGCGGACAATCACAGGGAGGACATCTCTTTGCCATTCTTCTTAATCCAAAGCTTTATTCAAATTGACTCACACGCTGACTAGGCGGTAAAAATGTCAATAATTTTGCTTCCAAAGCACGCGGATTATCCCCTGCTTGAATGGACATAATCCCTTCAATAATCATAAGTTTGACTAATGCCTCATCATTTGCGCGCACATTTAAAATATTAGCAATAGGAGAACCTACAACATTTCCAATAAAAGAACCATACAATGTAGTAATCAAAGCAACCGCCATCGCAGGACCAATAGAGCCGGGATCGGACATATTTAAAAGCATCGCAACAAGACCAATCAAAGTCCCCAACATCCCATATGCACCAGCATAAGCAGCCCAAGTATCAAAAATACTTGCATTAGATTTATGTCGCTCCAATGTCCTATCCATATCTGTTTCAAGCAAATCTCTAATGCTATCGGGCTCTGCTCCATCAATTGCCATATTCAAGCCTCGTTTTAGAAACTCATTCTCTTCTTGATTAGATTGCTGCTCCAAAGATAAAATGCCATCGCGTCGTGCTTGTGTAGAATAATCAACAAGCTTTTTAATCAATGCAGGCACATCAAAAGTTTGAGGTTTGAATGCAATCGCAAAATATGTAAAAAATTTTTTCATATTTTCAAGTTTAAAAGCAATCAGCAAACTTGTAATAGAACCCCCAATTGTAATCATAACAGATGGAATGTCAATATAAGGACCAATCCCAACCCCAAGCATCATAGCAGAACCAATAAGTATAAATGAAAGACTCATACCAATGACAGTTCCTAAATCCATCGTCTCTCGTCCTTTAGAAAAAATATCATTCAAAACTTTATTTTAAAAATTTATTATTCTAAACTTTATTGTGTTAAAATCTCATTAAAATTTTTACAATATTATGGATATTTTTATGGAAAACAAACTTTCAATCGTTATTTTAGCTGCCGGAAAAGGCACTCGTATGCAATCTCAAACGCCAAAGGTTTTGCACCAAATTTGTGGCAAAGAAATGCTTTATTATAGTATCAAAGAATCTTTGAAACTAAGCGATGATGTGAGTGTGGTATTAGGATACAAAGCTCAAGAGATTCAAGAAGCAATGGAACAATACTTCCCTAATACATTGCATTTTATTTTGCAAGATTTAGAAAATTACCCCGGCACAGGCGGTGCATTAAAAAATTATCACCCTAAATACAAAAAGGTTTTAGTTTTAAATGGAGATATGCCACTTATCCAAGCAGATGAATTAAAACATTTTCTTTCTTTGGATTCTGATATTATTATGAGTATTTTAGATTTGCCCAACACCAAAGGCTATGGTCGTGTTAAAATTCAAAATAACGAAGTTTTAGAAATTATCGAAGAAAAAGATGCCTCACCAGAGATTCTTTCTTTGAGCACGCTTAATGCTGGAGTATATTGCTTTAGAAGCGAAATTTTGGAAACTTACCTCCCAAAGCTCCAAAATCACAATGCCCAAAAAGAATACTATCTCACTGATATTATTGCATTAAGCAAAAAAGATTCAAAAAGTATCACGCCACTATTTGTAGAGTTAGAAAATTTTAAGGGTGTTAATGACAAAGCAGATTTGGCACATGCAGAAGAAATTATGGGTATGCGAATCAAAAAAGCTCTTATGCAACAAGGCGTAATAATGCACCTCCCACAAACTATTTATATCCAAGAGGGTGCAAAATTTGTCGGAGAATGTATCTTAGAAAATGGGGTTAGCATTTATGGCGATTGTGAAATTATCAATTCCCACATTAAAGCCCATAGTGTCATTGAATCAAGCTATATTGAAAATAGCAATGTTGGTCCTTTGGCACATTTACGCCCAAAAAGCATACTCAAAAATACACATATTGGTAATTTTGTCGAAGTCAAAAAATCCACACTCAATGGAGTAAAAGCAGGGCATTTAAGCTATCTTGGAGATTGTGAGATTGATGAAGGAACCAATGTTGGTGCTGGTTTTATTACCTGCAATTACAATGGCAAAGAAAAATTTCAAACCAAAATAGGCAAAAATGTCTTTATCGGCAGTGATTCACAAGCAGTGGCTCCTATTGTGATTGAAGATGACTGCATTATAGGTGCAGGAAGCACAATAAGAGAGGATATCAAAAAAGGCTCTTTGTTTTTGACACAAGGCAAAAAAATTCACAAAGAAAACTTTTTTTATAAATTTTTCAATAAAAAAGCATAAAATTACACTCATTTTTTACTTAAGGAAACCTCTAATGGAAGTTAAACTTAATGGCAAACAGATTCAAACAAATTCTAAAAGCCTTTTGGAACTTTTGCAAGAATACCATATCGAACAAAAAAGTGTCGCAGTTTCAATCAATCTTGAAATCATCAAACAAGATAAGTGGAATACTTATGAGCTTAAAAATGGCGATGTGATAGAATGTTTAACTTTTATGGGCGGTGGTTGATACTTAATTTCTCAAAAATTTATATTTGTTTAAGTTATTTTAAGGGAGTATCATGAAAATAAAAGTTGGAATCGTCGGAGTTAGCGGATATACAGGTTTGGAGCTTGTAAAAATCCTCATTAATCATCCTATATTTGAACTCAAATTACTTTGTGCCACAGAAAGCCACCCAAACATTGCCTCTTTGCACCCTGCCCTAAAAAATATCCTGCAAATGCCCATTATAGAAGCAAATATAGAAAAAATTGCCCAAGAATGCGAATTAGTTTTTCTAGCCCTACCCCACCAAAAGGCAATGGAATATGTCAAAACGCTTTACAAAAAAAATATCAAAATCGTAGATTTATCGGCTGACTATCGCCTTTCTTTTGAAAAATATGAAGAATCTTATTGCCAACACTTAGACAAAGAAAACCTCAAAAACGCAGTTTATGGACTCCCTGAATACAATCGCAACGCCATTGCTAATACAAATCTAGTCGCAAATCCGGGTTGTTACCCCACTGCTTCCTTGCTTGGAATCTTGCCCTTTGCTCAATATATAGATACTACCCAAACACTCTACATTGACGCAAAAAGCGGAGTTAGTGGCGCTGGGAAAAAACTCACGCAAACTTCTCATTATGTTACCATTAATGAAAATCTTTTTGCCTACTCGCCCATTAGCCACCGCCATACACCAGAAATTAGCGAACAAATCAAAAAAATTGGCAATATTCAAGTAAAAACAATCTTTGTGCCTCATCTCATTCCTATTACAAGAGGTATGCTAGTATCTATTTATGCAAAACTCAAAGAAAAAATCAATCCACTAGAAATACTAAACGAACATTATGCCAATGAAGCATTTATTAGAATCCATCACAATTGCGTGCAAATCAAAAATGTCGTTGGCACACATTTTTGCGATATTTATGCCAAAAATGATGGGGAAGATTTATTTATATCTTCTAGTATCGATAATCTTCTGCGTGGTGCAAGCTCTCAAGCGGTTGCAAATGCTAACCTTATGTGCGGTTTAGATGAAAAACTCGGCTTACCTCTAATTGCTTATGTCCCCTAAATGCCACCAATAGAAATCAAAGAAAATGCAATATTTATTGCAGATTCACATCATCACTGCTCTTATCGTAACACTTTAGAAGATTTTTTTGCCTCTCTTTTGGAAACTCCAAAAAGGCAAATTTTCCTTATGGGTGATATTTTTGACTTTCTAGTGGGTGAAGTCCCAAAAAGTGTTTATGAAAATAAAAAAACTTTGGAATTATTAGAAAAGCTTTCTTTACAACATGAAATCCATTATTTTGAAGGCAATCACGATTTTTCTCTCAAAAACATTCCCTATCTTAGAAATATTCGCTGCTACCCTATTGAAATGCAACCTGTTTGTTTTTCTTTTAACCAAAAAAATGCTTACTTATCCCATGGGGATATTTTCTTAAGTTGGCATTACAAGCTCTATACAAAAATCATTAGAAATCACAAAATTCTTTCTTTTTTGAAACGCTTTAGTCGTTTTTTATATCCAAAAATCTTGCAATACCTTCAAAATAAAAAAAATTTAACCTTCCATTATTCGGATGATTTTATCCAAAATCGGATTCAAAATTATAAGAATAAATACCCTATAACCGATAATTCCTACATCATAGAAGGACATTTTCATTTAGGCAAAACGCAAAACATAGATTCAATTAATTACATAGGATTACCTCTTTTTGCTTGTAAAAAAAGCTATTTTATTGTAGAATTTTATAATTATTATTTATGCTTCAAATCAAAGGAGTTTTAGTGTCAAATCTCGAAAAAAACGATACTTTAAAGATTGGTACCAATGAAATGGAGTTAGTAGATTTTCGTATCTACAAGGTCGAAAAAGGTAAAATCTATGAAGGTATCTATGGCATCAATGTTGCCAAAGTAAATGAAATTATAAGACTTCCAGAACTCACAGAATTACCGGGAGTTCCTGATTATATTGAGGGTATTTTTGACTTAAGAGGAGTAGTAATTCCTGTTATTAATCTTGCAAAATGGATGAATGTCGAAACTCCCAAAAACAAAAAAATAAAACCTCGTGTTATCATCGCAGAATTTAACAACATTATGATTGGCTTTATTGTGCATGAAGCAAAACGCATCCGCAGAATCAATTGGAAAGATATCGAACCAGCACACTTTAGTTCTTCTGTTTCCTCTAATTTAGACAAAAGCCGAATTACCGGGGTAACAAGAATTGAAGGTGACCAAGTTTTATTAATCTTAGATTTAGAAAGCATTGTTCAAGATTTAGGATTCTATCACCCTGAAGTCAATTCTGAACACACTTATGAAAAATTCGAAGGATTAGCCCTAATTTTAGATGATAGCTCTATTGCTAGAAAAATTCTTAAAGAGTTTTTAGAAAAAATGGGATTTGATGTTGCAGAAGCAAATGATGGGGAAGATGGATTACGCAAGCTTGATAAACTTTATGAAAATTATGGTGAAACTCTTGGCAAGCAGCTCAAAATCATCATTTCTGATGTTGAAATGCCCCAAATGGATGGTTTTCATTTTGCAGCAAAAGTCAAGGAAGACCCAAGATTTTCCAAGATTCCTATCATTTTTAGCTCTTCTATTAGCGACAAATTTAGTGAAAGTCGTGGAAAAGAGGCGGGAGCTGAATCTTATCTTGTTAAATTTGATGGAAATAAATTCCACGAAGAAGTTTCCCGTGTTGTCAATAAATACAACCAAGAATTAGAAAACGCTTAATTTAATACCAAGAAAAAGGATTAACAATGGATGAAATGCAAGAAATATTAGAAGACTTTTTGATTGAAGCTTTTGAAATGATAGAACAATTAGACCAAGATTTAGTGGAATTAGAAAATAGACCAGAAGATTTAGAATTACTCAATAGAATCTTTAGAGTAGCACACACTATCAAAGGTTCAGGCTCATTTTTGAATTTTTCTGTTTTAACACATCTAACACACCATATGGAAGATGTTCTCAATAAAGCAAGACATGGTGAATTGACAATCACTCCAGATATTATGGATGTCGTATTAGAATCAATTGACTTTATGAAAAAACTTCTCAATGCCATTAGAGATACAGGCACTGATGCTAATACAGGATTAGATTCTGATATTGCTAATGTTGTCGCACGATTAGATGCAATCTCAAAGGGAGAATCGCCTCAAGATATACCAGCTTCACAAGAATCTTCTACAACCCAAGAAGCTCCTCAATCTCAAGCCCCACAAGAAGTGTCCAACAACGCACAAGAGGAAGTGGATTATTCTAATATGTCCCCAGAAGAAGTCGAAAAAGAAATTGAAAGACTACTCAATCAACGCCAAGAAGAAGATAAGAAAAAAAGAGAAGAAAAACGCGCTAAAGGTGAATTGCAGGATATTCAAGCTCCAAGCGAAATAGAGCAAACTCCTAATGCTGCACCAGCAGCCAAAGCTCCAGAATCCCAAAAACAACCAGAAGTTAATGCAACTCCAGCAAAACAAACCGAAGCAAAACCGCAAATTAAACCACGCCAAGAAGAAAACAAAACTCTTGCCACTTCTGTGGAGCAAACTATCAGGGTAGATGTCAAAAGATTAGATAGCCTTATGAATCTCATTGGGGAGCTTGTTTTGGGCAAAAACCGCCTCATAAAAATTTATAATGATGTAGAAGAGCGTTATGAAGGCGAGAAGTTTTTGGAAGAACTCAATCAAGTAGTTGCCTCTGTGTCAATGGTTACTACTGATATTCAACTTGCTGTTATGAAAACAAGAATGTTACCAATCGGTAGAGTTTTCAATAAATTCCCAAGAATGGTGCGTGACCTCTCAAGAGAATTAGGAAAAAATATTGAACTTGTTATTAGCGGTGAGGAAACAGAACTTGATAAATCTATCGTTGAAGAGATAGGGGATCCATTAGTGCATTTAATACGCAATGCTTGTGACCATGGTATTGAATCCAAAGAAGAAAGAATAGCTGCTGGCAAAAAAGAA
This sequence comes from Helicobacter pullorum, assembly GCF_900638355.1. Taxonomy (GTDB): domain Bacteria; phylum Campylobacterota; class Campylobacteria; order Campylobacterales; family Helicobacteraceae; genus Helicobacter_D; species Helicobacter_D pullorum. The sequence goes on from NZ_LR134509.1 coordinate 1,073,488, forward strand.
CAAGGGACAGTAGAGCTTAAAGCTTACAATGAGGGCAATCATATCGTAGTTGAGATTACAGATGATGGTAAAGGAATGGATCCTGCTACCTTGAAAGCCAAAGCCATAGAAAAAGGCATCATTGGGGAGAGAGAAGCAGATACTATGACAGATAGAGAGGCTTATTCGCTTATTTTTAAAGCTGGTTTTTCTACTGCAAAAGTTGTTACAAATGTTAGTGGACGCGGTGTTGGAATGGATGTCGTTAAAACCAATATTGAAAAACTCAATGGAATTATTGATGTGGATAGCACCTATGGGGAAGGCACCACACTCAAACTAAAAATCCCATTAACGCTTGCTATCATTCAATCTCTACTTGTTGGCGTTCAAGAAGAATATTATGCTATCCCTCTTGCTTCTGTTATTGAAACTGTGCGAATCTCTCAAGATGAAATTTACACAGTAGAAAATAAAAGCGTATTACGCCTAAGAAATGAAGTCTTGCCTCTTGTACGTCTAGCAGATATTTTTGGGGTTGATTCTGTGTTTGATAACTCCGAGCAAGCCTATGTTGTCGTAATCGGATTAGCAGAAAACAAAATAGGTGTAATTGTTGATTTTCTCATCGGTCAAGAAGAAGTTGTTATCAAATCGCTTGGTTCTTATCTCAAAGGCACAGAAGGAATTGCTGGAGCCACAATACGCGGCGATGGTAGAGTAACATTGATTGTAGATATTGCCGCTATGATGCAAATGGCAAAACAAGTTAAAGTAAGCGTTACTAAACTCGCTCAAGAAAACGAAAAGAAAAAAGAAAAAAATTCTCCAAGCGATTACAATGTTTTAATTGTAGATGATTCTATGACAGATAGAGCCATTATGAAAAAATCTCTCAAACCTTTGGGAATTAGCGTTAGCGAAGCCACTAATGGAATGGAAGCATTAGATATTGTAAAAAATGGCGATAAAGCCTTTGATGCAATATTAATTGATATTGAAATGCCAAAAATGGACGGATATACTTTAGCAGGGGAAATTAGAAAGTATGCAAAATTCAAAAACTTGCCACTCATTGCCGTTACAAGTAGAACAAGCAAAACCGACAGAATGCGTGGGGTAGAATCAGGAATGACAGAATACATTACCAAACCCTACTCACCTGAATATCTTATGAATGTCGTCAAAAGAAATATTAATTTAACAATGGAGGTAACAGAATAATGAGCAACCAATTGCGTGATGTTTTACAAAAACAACAAGAACAAAAAAAACCAAATACAGAAACTGAAAATATCATTCAACTTGTCGCTTTTGTGGTAGGTTCAGAAGAGTTTGCAGTTCCAATTTTAAGCATTCAAGAAATCATCAAGCCACTAGAATACACAAGAGTACCGGGCGTACCAAACTATGTTCTAGGTGTCTTTAATATGCGTGGCTGGGTTGTTCCGCTTATTAACCTTCGTTTAAAGTTTGGATTACCCTATGAAAAACCAACAGAAGATACACGCTATATCGTAATCAAAAATCAAGAAGAGCGTGCTGGCTTCATCATTGACAGATTAACAGAAGCAGTAAGAATCAAAGAATCAGATATTGACCCAACACCTGAAACGATTAGCCAAGATGAAAATCTTATCTATGGTGTAGGCAAAAGAGATGATAGGCTAATCACGATTTTGCGTCCAGAGGAACTACTTAAACGCACTTTCTAATCTTAGAGCAAGGATTCTTTTCTTGCTCTTATTTTTTTATTCTTTCCAAAATACAATCTACCATTTGCCCTGTTGCACCCATATGTGTTTCCCTTTGCAATTCTCTACTCATTTTTGATAAAGTTCTTTGAGTGAGTAACTCCAAAATATTCCACAATACATCACAATACAAATCTTTTTCTTCACATAAAAATCCCAATTCTTTATCCTCCAAAAACTTTGCATTAAAGTATTGATGATTGCCAGCAGCATAAGGATAAGGCACAAAAAGCGTCACTATTCCATTAGCACACAATTCCCATAACGAACTAGCACCTGCCCTAGAAACAGCAAAATCACAAGCCTCAAAAATCTTTGGCATATTCTTGCTAAAATCAAAAAGAAGCACATCAAAATCATCTTTTAAATCTTCCATTGTTTCTAAAATTTTAATTTTTAGAGGCAATTTATGGTATTCCTCCAAAACTCTTTGGAAATCATTTTTTCCACACTGATGAAAAATTTTAATACCTCTCTTTTGTAAATCCATTGCCATACTCAAAGCAAAATTATTAATTGCTCTAGCCCCTTGAGATCCGCCGATAAACAAAATTTTATCAACTTTCTCTCTAACCCTTGAATATTCAAAAAATTCTTTTCTCACAGGATAAAATTTAATAGGTGAAGTCTCCAAATAAGAAGAAAAAAACACCGCAGCATACGGCTTTAAAAGATTGTTTAATCTCCCAATTCTAGCATTTTGCTCATGAATAACAAGAGGTAATCTCAAAAATACTGCACCAAAAGCAGCAGGTGCCGCAGAATAGCCACCCACAGAGAGGACAAAATCTACCTTTTCTTGTTTTAAAATTTTCAATGCCTCTATAAAAGCCTTAAAATGTTGAAATAACGAACTAATTTTGCCCAATATTCTTTGATTAACCACTCCTTTTGTTTGCAAAAAATACTTCTTTACAAATCGATTATCATCTCCAAAATAAACTCTATCTTGTCCCCCCATAGAACCAATAAAAATACATTCATAGCCTCTCTTATCAAACTCTTCTAAAAACGCTTTTGCAACGCTCAAATGCCCACCCGTGCCACCACCTGTAATCACAACTTTCATTTACTATTTCCTATTGAAAAAATCTCAAAATTTTAACATAGCATTGAATATTTTAAATGAATTAATGTATCATTTTTGAAATTTTTTACAACAAAGTTAAATAAAATAATACTTTTTTGCAAAAATTGACCAAAAAAGTGCTATGATAAACAACAAGATTCAAGAATCCAAATTCTAAGGACAAATCAATGGATAATATGGAAAATGTTTTTGATATTAAATCTTTAACAATGACAGTATTAATGACGCCTGCTATGGCAAATTTCAAAGGAAGAGTGCATGGGGGAGATTTATTAAAGCTCCTAGATCAAGTCGCCTATGCTTGTGCCTCAAGATATTGCGGAAAATATGTAGTTACCCTCTCTGTTGATAGTGTAACCTTTAAATACCCCATTGAAGTTGGAAGTTTGGTAACCTTTTTAGCCTCCGTTAATTACACAGGAACTAGCTCTCTTGAAGTGGGCATAAAAGTCATTGCAGAAAATATTCACAAAAGAATTGTAACTCACACTAATAGTGCTTATTTTACTATGGTATGCGTAGATGAAAATGGCAAACCAACTTCCGCCCCAAAACTAGAACCCAAAACTGAAGCAGAAATTAGACGCTACAACAACGCAATGAAGCGAAAACAAGCAAGAATCGAACTCTCCAAAAAGAAATAAATGTGTTATAATTCCTCTTTTGGAGGAATAATGCCAAACAAGCAAGAAGAAATTGAAGCTATTAAACTAAACATTATCAAATATCATTTAAGCAATTTCTGCAAACGCAATTCACGCACATTAGGCTTATTATTTAAAGCCCTTATTCAATCTGAAAAAACAAATCACATCCAAAAGACAGCAAACCATACTACACCACCTAACACAAAAACTTCCCCTAAATCCTCCACCAAAAAAACTCAAACAAATCAAAATATCCCCAACAAAACTGATACAATACACTTAGAAGAGCTTAAATTAGATATACCTACACCCAAACCCCCATTAAATATAGAAGGCTAATAAATGCAAAGATTCCACATTGTTTTACACCAACCAAGAATCCCTCAAAATACTGGAAACATAGGGCGATTATGCTTTGCTAGTAACAGCATATTACACCTTATTTATCCATTAGGATTCCACCTAACCCAAAAAGAACTCAAACGCGCAGGAATGGATTATTGGCAACATTTGGAAGTATATGAATGGGAAAATCTAGAATCCTTTATGTCTTCCTCTTTATTAAATCTTCCCCATTTTTATCTCACTACAAAAACCCAAAAGCCTTACTATAATGCCAACTTATCCAAAGGTGCTTATCTCCATTTTGGACGCGAAGATGCAGGATTAGATACAAAGATACTTCAAGCCAAACAACAAGACTGCTATACAATCCCCATGCAAAATAATGCAAGAAGCTTAAATCTCGCAACAAGTGTTGGCATTGTACTTTATGAAGGAATTAGACAAAGGGATTTTATTCCATTACAAGACGCATAAGCAACATTTCATTCCCTCTAATCATCTCCACTTGCTCACTTTTGCATAGTGGGCATTGAGTGTAACAAATCTCTACAATTTTGCTCTCTTGCTTGCAATTTTTACAAAAAATTTCCACCTCCACCTCTTCTATAAAAAGTTCTGCATTTTGACAGATTTCACCGACTTTAAATTCCTCAAAAGCCCTTTTAAATAAACTCGCATTAACTCCGCTACGCCTCCCAATTTGCACATACACTTCCATAATCTTGCTAGCCCCATTTTCTCTTGCAACCTGCCTACAATTTTCCAACAAAGATGACACAATAGAAAATTCATGCATTTTAAACCTCATTAAAAACTTACTTAGAATTCAAAATTTAAAAATAAATTTTAGCTTGATAAGTGTAAAATAATGCTTTTATTTAAAAATAACTATCTATTAAGGCATTCTAACAATGAGGCATTTTCTTACATTAGCAGATTTTAGCAAAGAAGAAATTTTAGAGATTCTACAAATTGCTGCAACACTTAAAAAAGATTTAAAAGCAGGGAAAACAAGCAATCTTTTAGAAAAAAAGACTCTTGGAATGATTTTTGAAAAAAATTCTACAAGAACTCGAGTAAGCTTTGAAACAGGGATTTATCAACTAGGGGGACAAGGCATATTTCTCTCTAGCAATGACACTCAACTTGGCAGAGGAGAGCCTATCAAAGATACTGCTAGGGTGCTTTCTTCTATGGTAGATTTAATTATGATGCGCACACACGAACATTCAAGGTTAGAAGAATTTGCACATTACTCTAAAATCCCTGTTATTAATGGTTTAAGTGATAGCTTTCACCCTATGCAACTTCTAGCAGATTATCTCACTATGCAAGAATGCCAAAAAGATCAAAACCCCATTGTTGCTTACATTGGTGATGGCAATAATATGGCACACTCTTGGCTTATGCTTGCTGCAAAACTTGGCTTTGAACTTAGAATCGCCTCGCCAAAAGGATACGAAGTTTGTCAAAAAATTTTCCAAAAAGCTCAAGAATTTGCTAAAATTTCAGGAGCAAAGCTAATTTTGACACAAAATCCTCAAGAAGCTGTTTTAAATGCCGATGTTATCACAACAGACACTTGGGCTTCAATGGGGCAAGAGAGAGAAAAAGAAACAAGAAAAAAAGCATTTGAAGGCTATTGTGTAGATAAAAATCTAATGAATCTATCCAAAAAAGATTCTATCTTTTTGCATTGTTTGCCAGCATACCGCGGACAAGAAGTCAGTGAAGAAGTATTAGAATCTACACAAAGTAAAATTTTTTTAGAAGCAGAAAATCGCTTACACGCACAAAAAGGAGTTATGGTTTGGCTACACCAAAACCGCTAATTAATCATACCAAACAAGATAATCTTGAAATTCTCAAACAAGCTATCATTGAAGCAAAAAATAATACAATCACACTTCCAACGCCTTTAGATAAAATCATCAATGAAGAATCTTTGCCTTATTGCTTCAAAGATTCAAATAATGAAGAATATTATCTACTCCCATCTCATATCATCAAAACACTCTTAGAATCTGCCAAAAAACTTCAAAGAGATAAATATCTTTTTCAACTAGAGCAAGAAATTCACAAAAATATGCCCATTGATTTTGAAGATGTATGGTGCATTGCCATAAAAGAAATAGGCAAAAATTTCCAAAAAGATCCCAAGCGTCTTATTAAAAATATCCGAAAACGCTATCCTTATTTGTTTATAGATTTTCAAAACTTTAACCCACTTCAAAATCCTTTATAACTCCAAGGAATCTTTTATGCAAGAAATAGATTTTAAAAAATTCGCAAAATTCTCCAAACCCGGACCACGCTATACAAGCTATCCAACCGCTATTGAGTTTAGTGAAGCCTACACCTATGATTCTTATATTAATGATTTGCAAAATGACACAAGCCCACTTTCTTTGTATATACATTTGCCTTTTTGTCGAAGTGCTTGCTACTTTTGTGGTTGCAATGTCATTTATACCAGCAAAGAAGAAAATAAAACTTTATATTTAGAATATCTCAAAAAAGAATTAGAGATTTTAAAAAACACTTTAAATTGCAATAAAGAAGTCTATCAACTCCATTTTGGTGGTGGAACGCCGACCTTTTTTAATGCCAAAGAGCTTGAGATTCTAATTACAATGCTTAAAAATACTTTTCCAAACTTTGATAAAGAAGCAGAAATTGCCTGTGAAATTGATCCGCGATTTTTCACCAAAGAGCAAATGGAAGTTTTAAAAAATGGCGGTTTTAATCGCTTGAGTTTTGGGATTCAAGACTTCAATCCTAAAGTCCAAGAGGCTATCCATAGGATTCAACCTTTTGAGCTTGTAGAAAGTGCTATATCCACTGCTAGAGAATACGGAATCACTTCAATTAATTTTGATTTAATCTATGGACTTCCGTATCAAACTTTAAAATCTTTTCAAGAAACACTCAAACAATGCCTAAACCTCAATCCAGACCGCTTTGCCATTTTTAATTACGCTCATGTACCTTGGATTAAGAAAACTATGCGAAAAATTGATGAAACCACCCTGCCAACCCCAGAAGAAAAGCTTAATATTCTAAAAACCACCATCCACACCTTACAATCCTGTGGCTACAAAATGATTGGAATGGATCATTTTGCAAAATCTAATGATGAGCTCTTTAAATCCATACAAAAAGGGCAATTGCGACGAAATTTTCAAGGATACAGCACCAAAGGCGGAACACAAACTATCGGCATAGGCTTAACCTCTATTGGAGAAGGGGTAGATTATTATGCACAAAATTATAAAGATTTACCCTCTTATCAAAATGCCATAGACAAAGGCGTTTTACCCTTTTTCAAAGGAATTAAACTAAGCCTTGATGATAAAATCAGAAAAGCAGTCATTATGCAGCTAATGAGCAATTTTCAATTAAATTTCAAAAATATTGAAGAGCAATTTAATATTTCTTTTGAAGATTATTTTGGAGATTCCCTAAAAGAACTTGAGATTTTTAAACAAGAAGATTTAATTACACTCTCAAAAGAAGGCATTAAAGTCAGTCAAACAGGCACTTTACTCATTCGCAATATTGCTATGGCATTTGATTCCTACCTCAAAAAAATTAATCCCACTCAAAATGTTTTTAGTAAAACAATTTAAGGTTGAAAATGGCACATTTTGAAAACTACAATTATCTTCAAACAAGTGATGCTTGCGTCAAATGCGGGAAATGTCTCCCAGATTGCACAATCTTCAACATCAATGGTGATGAAGCTACATCTCCACGAGGTTTTATTGACTTACTAGGCGCCTACCAAAGAAAAGAAATAGAACTCGATAAAAATGCAAAAGAAATTTTTGAAAAATGCTTTTTATGCACTACTTGTGTAAATGTTTGTCCAAATTCACTTCCAACAGATACACTCATTGAAAATATACGCTATGAACTTGCCCAAAAATATGGGATTACTTGGTTTAAAAGGCTCTTTTTCTTTCTCTTAAAACACAGAAAAATTATGGATTTAAGCATGAAAATGGGCTCTCTTTTTGCACCTTTGTTGTTTAAAAAAACCAGTGATAAGTCTTCTATTAAGCCCCGTTTTAAACTGCCTTTTATTCACAATAGAATCTTTGGTGCAATCCAGTCAAAAAGCTTCCTAAACTCCCATAAAGAATATCTCATCTACAATAATAAGCCCCAAAAAGTCGCTATTTTTATTGGCTGTCTAAGCAATTATAATTATAAAAATGTAGGGGAATCTTTAATTTTTATTTTAGAAAAACTCGGGATTAACACTATGATACCCAAAAAACAAAAATGCTGTGGTGCTCCTGCATATTTCACGGGTGATTTTGAAAGTGTCAATCATCTTATCATAGAAAATATAGAATACTTTGAAAGTTTTATAGATGAAGTAGATGCGATTTTAGTGCCAGAGGCTACTTGTGCTGCAATGATTTTGGAAGATTGGGAAAAATTTATGGCAAAAAACCCCGCTTATCAAGAAAGAATCAAAAAACTCTTACCCAAAATTTATATGGCAACTCAATGGCTAAGCAACCACACAAATCTCAAAGAAAAACTCTCCTCTTTGCCATTTAACACCAAAGATACTTTCACCTATCATGATCCTTGCCACGCTAGAAAAGTGCTTAATATTTGGAAAGAGCCTCGCGAACTTCTTAATCAAAATTATTCCCTCATTGAAATGGAAGATTCAAATGCCTGCTGTGGATTTGGCGGAGTTACCATGCAAACCGAACGCTTTAACCTTGCTAGCAAAGTGGGACAAAAAAAGGCACAGATGATTGGCAAAACACAAGCAAAATATGTTGTAGCCGAGTGTAGTGCTTGTCGTATGCAACTTAGCAACGCCCTTCATCAAGAAAATATTAATACCACTTTTATACATCCATTAGAATTAATTTGCAAAGCCCTAAAAAATGATACTATGCAAATTTAGCTAAAATTAATGCTATATATTTTATAATCTTGCAATTTTAATTTATAAATCATTTTAAAAAGGAATTATTATGATTGGAAAAAATCTATCACTTAAGAATCAATTATTTATTGGTTTTGGTATCATCTTAGCATTTATCATTATAATTGCTATTACAGGTTATATAAAAATTAAATTTGTCAATGATACGCTCACAGAAATCAGCGAAATCAATTCAGTCAAACAACGCTATGCGATTAATTTTAGAGGTAGTGTGCATGATAGAGCCATTGCAATAAGAGATATTATCCTACTTAATGACCCAAAAGATCTAGAAAATACTCTCAAAGAAATTAAAAACCTAGAAGATTTCTACCAAGATTCCGCAATAAAAATGGATGATATTTTTAAAAATCCAAATATGGTAGATTCTAAAGATAAAGAAATTCTAACACGCATTAAAGGGGTAGAACAATCTACTATGCCTTTAATCCTCAATATCATCGAACTCAAAGCTCAAGGGAATACTCCACAAGCAGAAGCTTTATTACTTAGCAAAGCAAGAAGTGCATTTGTAAATTGGCTTGATGTTATCAATGAATTTATCGACCATCAAGAAGCCAAAAATCAATCTCTCACTAATGTAGCAAGACAAGAGATTCAAAACTATCTTGATATTACAATTTGGTTAGCTGGAATCGCCTTTGTCATCGCTACTTTTATCGCTTCTTACATTACTCGCTTAATCATCTCTTCGCTTGGAGGCGAACCCAAAGAAGCTGTAAAAGTCGTCTTAAGTATTGCTAATGGAAATCTAAATACCCCTATTCAAACAAATTTTAAAGATAGTATGTTAGCCTCTGTAGAACAAATGCAAATCAAACTTAAAGAAATCGTTTCTGAAGTTGTGCATTCTTCAAAAGAACTCAATGAACACGCTAATGAAGTTGCAAAAAGCTCAGAAGAAGCCAAAGTATCTTCTTACCAACAGCTTAGCAAATCAGAAGATTCTGTGAAAAAAATCCAACAAGTCGTTGATGCAGTCAATCATGTTTCCAAAATCGCAAAACAAACAGAAGAAAACTCCGAATACACAACAACCCTTTCTAATAAAGGGATTGATGCTATGAAAACCACAATCAATGAGATAGAAAAAATCACACAAACCGTTTCTTCCTCATCAGAGCATATTCGAATGCTTGAAAAACATTCTCAAGAAATTAGTGGCAGTGCAGAACTCATCAAAGAAATTACAGACCAAACCAATCTACTTGCCCTAAATGCCGCTATTGAAGCAGCAAGAGCAGGTGAAGCGGGTAGAGGCTTTGCAGTTGTTGCAGATGAAATAAGAAAACTTGCAGAACGCACAGGTGTTGCGACTTCAGAAATTGCACGCATGATTGAAGTAATCCAAAACGAAACACAAACTGCCGTAGAAGCCATCCAAACTGCAGTCCCTCAAGTAGAAAAAGGAATGCAACTTGCCAATGAAGCTAGTGAGATACTTGACCAAATCAATTCCCAAGCAACCGATTCACTTAATAAAGCAAAAGAAGTAACCGATGCAGCACAAAATCAAGTAGAAAATATGGAAACACTAGCTAATGAACTTCAAGATATTTCAACAATATCAAGACACACCGCAAATTCTATGGAAAACAATACAGAATCTGCAAAAACACTCAAAGAGATTTCATCTATCCTAACCAATCACATTGAACATTTTAAAATTTAATAAATACCCTTTTATAAGGGTATTCAAAAGCTTTTATAGTATAATTTGATATTTTTTAATGGAAGGTAAAATTTGACTCATTGTGTTGCTTTAATATTGCTAGGCGCTGGAGATAGCAATCGCTTTAAAAAATATAAAGTCCCCAAAAAACAATGGTTGCGAGTTGGAGATATTCCTCTTTGGCTTAAAGTTGCACAAGAAGTTAGTAATTATTATCCTTTCTCTAAACTCATCTTGAGTGCTAAAGAAGAAGAATTGCAATATATGCAAAAATATCTTGATTCCTTGGAGTTAAATTTTATTCTCACAAAGGGTGGTAACACAAGGCAAGAATCCCTCCAAAATGCGTTAATGGAAGTCAAAGAAGAATATGTTTTGGTTAGTGATATTGCGCGTTGTAACACTCCACAAAAAGTATTTCAAGATATCTTAGAACAAATAAAAAATTTTGATTGTGTAGTGCCTTTTTTGAGTATTCCAGATACCATTGCTTATGCAGATGACAAAACATTGCAATATCTCAAAAGGGAAAATCTCAAAATTATTCAAACTCCACAACTTAGCAAAACAAATATTCTCAAACAAGCCCTACAAAAAGGCAATTTTACCGATGAAAGCAGTGCAATTGCAAATTTTGGTGGCAGCATTGGTTTTGTTCAAGGATCCCCTAAGGCAAGAAAAATCACTTTTATTGATGATTTAGATTCTATGCAATTACCTCCACCTAGCGCAAAAACCATCATCGGAAATGGTAGCGATATTCATGCTCTAAAAAGCGGAAATGGCATTATTTTGGGTGGCATTAGCATTCCATGCGATTTTGAACTTATCGCGCATAGTGATGGTGATGTCTGTTTGCATGCTATTAGCGATGCTATTTTGGGTGGCATTGGTGCTGGTGATATTGGTGAGTGGTTCCCTGATAATAATAATGCTTACAAAAATGCAGATTCTGCACTATTGCTAAAAAAAATTGTTGATTTTAGCATTAATGTGGGTTATCAAATCACACAAGCTGATATTACTATTTTTGCCCAAAAACCAAAACTTTCGCCCTATAAAAATGCCATGGAAAAGCGAATCTCAGAAATTTTAGAAATCCCACTTTTTTCTGTCAATGTAAAAGCCACAACAACAGAGCATTTGGGATTTATTGGGAGAGGAGAAGGGATTATGGTGCAAGCAACTCTCACTCTAACATATTTTGATTGGAAAAACTATCACTTCAAATAAGGGGTTTTATGGAAATTTTAATTATAGAAAATGAAATCTATTTGGCTCAAAGCATTTCTTCCAAACTAAGCCATTTTGGCTTTAACTGCGAGATTATACCCAGTATGCAAGAAGCTTTAGAATACGATAATGCGGATATAATTTTATTATCCACTAATATTTCTGGACAAAATTTTTATCCTTTAATTGAAAAGTTCAAAAATTCAATTATTATCTTGATGATTCCCTATATCAATGATGAAACAGTAACGCGTCCTTTACAAGCTGGTGCAAGCGACTATATTGTTAAGCCTTTTATGATTGATGAATTGATTAGAAAAATCAAACAACACACAATTTTTAAACAAACCCAAAAAGAAATTGCATTTTATAGAGATTATTTTTGCAATTCCTTACTTACTCCCTCATACCAAATCAATACAAAAATTTCCTTTCCTCTTATCATCAAAAGCATATCCCAAAAAGCCATTGATATGTGTGTGGTAAATTACACAATCCACAAAAAATTGCAAATCAACTTCATATCGCTTTACAAAAATAAAAATTATCAAGAATCCCTCAAACATTTACCCAAACAACAATTAACTTACATCATTGGCTTTGAAATACTCCAAAAATCAGAAAAAGAAGAATGTATCAAAATGCTCAAAAACACTCCTGCTATACTCTCTTGTCTAGGCGGAGAAACCGATGATTTTTCAAATGTCTATGAGCTCCAAGTGCAAGAAATCTCACAAGGTTTTCAAGATATTTTAAGTATTGATGAATATGTCAAAACAATGATATTAAAATTTGAAAACAAATATCCAGATACCGAACTTAGCAAGAAGCTAGGAATGTCAAGAAAAAGTTTATGGGAAAAAAGAAAAAAATATGGAATCACAAAGAAAAAATAAATCCTTATTCATTGACAAAGAAGCTCTCTTTGCATTAATGCTGTGTAAAGAGGGATTGCTCTATCCGCTTACCCATCTTATGAATCAGCAAGAAATGGAAGAGGTAGATAAAAATGGTTTATACAATTCCCAAACCTTTCCTTTTTCCTTCATCCTTGCACCCTCTGGAAAACGCAATCAAGAAGTTATTCAAAATCTCAAAAAAGGCGAAGTCGTTGATCTTGTTTATAATTATGAAATCTGTGGGCAGCTTATTACTGATTCAATCTTCCCTATTGACAAAAAGCAGCGACTTTTTAAAATTATGAGTGGAGATATCTATTCTCAAAAAGCAAAAAACATTTATAATAGGCTTGGAAATTTTGCTATATGCGGAGATTACACCCTCTATATCAAAGATAATTTATTTGCCGATAGAATCTCCAAAGAAAAAATTCTACATGCCAAAAAAAATCTCCAAACACAAAATGCTACTTCCATAGTCCTAGATGCTTCACCTGTAACTAGAATCCACGAGCGTATCTTCCGCCTAATTTTAGAAGAAGATACCCTGCTTGTTTTATTGCTACTACGCAAGCAAAATGAAGATATACTTAGCTTTGAGATTAGAAAGCAATGTTTGGAATATATTATTGAAAACTTTTTGCCAAAAAATAGAATTATCATTTTCCCTCTTGATGATATTTATCTTTTTGCAGGAGCACACGGCATTTTACTTGATGCTATTTTGTCTCAAAATTTAGGTTGCAATAAAATGGTAATTGGAGAAACTTACCCCAACCTTGCCATTTATTATGACAAACAAAAAATCTACTCCATTTTTGACACCACAAAAGATATTAAAATCAAAATTCAACTTTTAAGTGAATTTGTTTATTGTCAGCAATGTAGCACTATTGTTAGCATCAAAACTTGCCCTCATGGCAAACATCATCACATCAATTATCATTCAAGATTCATTCAAGGCATCTTGCAATCTGGTTTAATTCCACCGACAATTTTAGTTAGGAAAGAAATTTCTGCAAAAATCCTTTCTCATCTTTTTCCCAACCGCTTTAACACACTCATCAAACAATTTGGGACAATGTTTGCAGAAAGCGGGATTATCAGCGAACAAAGCGAAGAGGATTTTTATATCAAGCTTGCAAATCTCTATAAAACACATTCATTAAATTAGGATTCTTATGAAAAACAAAAATTTCTTTTTAGATTTTAAAGGCACAAAAGATTTTCTCCAAAAAATGTATCTAACCCTCTTTTTTAGCGGCTTAAGCCCAAAAGCACCGGGGACAATTGGAACCATTGTAGCACTTCCATTTGGGTGGGCAATCTCTTATTATATTGCTCCAAGCACACTTCTTTTGCTGGCACTTCTGCTAGGGGCAATTGGGATAAAGATTATCGATAATTACGAAAAACAAGGCTTATCGCACGATAGAAAGGAAATTGTTATTGATGAACTTGCTGGCGTTTGGATTAGCATTGCTATGATTGGTCATAGTTTATTTGCCCTATTTCTCTCTTTTATTCTATTTAGAATCTTTGATATTTGGAAGCCCTCTATCATCCATCGAGTAGATAAAAATGTAAAGGGGGGTTTGGGGGTTATTGGCGATGATTTATTGGCTGGTTTTTTTGCTGGGATATTAGGCTTGATTATCCTAAAAGCTCTTTATTATTTCCCTTCTTTGTATTCGTTTTTAAATATTTGATTTTTTGGGACAATTAAAAACAAAATTGCCTCCAAAATTATAAAACACACAACAAACAATAAAAAATATTCTATTTGCTTATACATTTCTTTTAATTGATTTTGTGCATAAAATTGCTGACTCAAAGTTGCCAACTCCAAACTAGCCAACAACCCATTATCCCCCTCCAAACCATTCAATAATTCCTGATTATTGACCAAAATTTCACTGACATTATTAATAAAGAAAATTTTATTAGCGCTATTTAAAAAATTCTCCATTTTTACAGAGAGATTCCCACTCCCAAAATAAATATCATCAAGTGTAGAATTTTTATAATTTGTTACCACCATAGAAACAACAAAATTTTGCAAAATGCTATGGATATTTGTCAATTGACTAATGCACGAACGCAACTCTGCAATTTCCTCGTGATTATTGTGTTTCAAAATATAATTCGTTGAAACTACTTGGGATAAAAACACTATTCGTTGAGCCAATACCCTCTGCTTACCACTAATATTGACATAATACACTAAAGTTTCTTGAGTTTTAAACACTTCCTTAATAGAAGAGCAGCAATAAAATACTCCCACTCCCAAACAAAAAAGTAAAATAATATGCAAAATAAGCAATCCCCTCTTCAAAACAATACCCAAAAAATGCCCCTTAAATTAATTGGGTTATTGTATCAATCTTAAAAAAAAATATCAATAAAATATGTTAAAATTACTCTTAAATTACACAAAGGAATGATATGCCAAAATCCCATTTACTCATTGCGATTTTTGCCATAGGAAGCATTTTGATTACCTCCTGCAGCCAAAAACAACAAGATTCCATCGCAACCATCACAACCCAAAAAATCTGCACAACCCCTATTGTCTCTTATCAAATAAACTCTATCTCTGCAGGACAATTTAATGACCTACAAATCACAAATGAGCAAATTTTGCCATCATTGAAAAATGCACTCCAACAAACCAACTGCTTTATTGAAAGCAATAACAACCCTCTTTATAACTTAAAGCTTGTTTATGGAAGCATTGCGACAAAAAACACACAGGGCGGTTTTTGGAGTTCCACCTCAAAAGATTCTGCTATTATAGAACTTCAAATTGCTTTTACAGATAAAAACGAAGAAAGAATCTTCACCTCCAAAGCCTTTTTTGAAAATACAAAAGATCATTATTTAGGCTTAGGCGATTCCTCCAAATTACAACCCCAGCACATTCAAGACACTCTCTTAAATGCAATCCACTCCATTGCCAATCAAGCAGCACAAAATTTTATGGGCTTTTAATCCTCCCATAAAATCACAGAATATCTATCCCAATTAACCCATAAACCCAATACAAGATTCCATCAACCAATACACTAGAAAAACACACATACAAAACCGCAATCCCAACAACTATTTTTAAAGGCAGAGTTGCATTTTGCAAATAAATCGAGCTATTTTGCACAATAGGTTCTCTCAAAAACATATACACAATCAACTTCAAATAATAATACGCCGCAATAGCACTATTAATAGCCATTACGACTGCCAAAAACAAATAGCCATTATTGATGGCTGCACTCATCAAATACACTTTCCCCCAAAAGACAGAAAAAGGCGGAATCCCAGCAAGAGATAGCATAAATATTCCAATAATAACAGCCACTAGAGGGGAAAGCTTCACAAGCCCAGAGAATTTCTCATAAGAATGATCGTAGCGTTTATCCCAAATTTGCTCTTTTGTTCGCGAAATCCACAGCATTGCAAAAATACCAAGATTTGTAAATAAAAATAAAATCCAATACATAAAAAGAGCACTAAATGCCTGCATTCCTCCGATTAAAATCATACTAAAAGCAAATCCAGCGTGAGAAATCGAGCTATATGCCAACATTCTCTTAACATCTCTTTGAACGAGCGCTACAAGATTTGGCAAAGTAATTGTAATAACAATCAACAAATAAAAAACATTATGAACCCAAACAATATCCATAAAAACACTAAAGATTCGGATAGCAACTACCAATGCGGCAATTTTTGGGACAATCGACATAAATCCTGCCAAAAACGAATTAGAGCCTTCATAAACATCGGGAGTCCAAGTATGAAAAGGTACAAGCGAAACTTTAAATCCAATTGCAACAACCATAAATACAACTGCCCCCAACACCAAATAAGAAGGTTGAAAATTATTTTGCTCTAAAACAATTTTGATATTTTGTATATCTAAATGCCCACTTGCAGCATACAAAAGCATCGCTCCAAATGCAAAACAAGCCGCAGAGAGAGACCCCATCGTAAAATATTTAATAGCTGCTTCAAAAGAAGTTTTTCGATTATGCATTGCAATAAGGGTATAAAGTGCCAAAGATGCAGTTTCAAGCCCCAAAAAAATCACAATTAAATGATCACTGCTTACCATAAATTGGAATCCTACACACATAAATAAAAAAAGTGAGTAATATTCAGCATATTGAAATTCATGGAATTTATTATAACTCAATGTCAATGGTAAAAATAAGATTGCTGCTACTAGAATGATTGTTTGTGCTAATATTGACATTCCATCAATCAAAATTAAATCAAAAAATGCCCTATAATACCCCTCAAATAATACGACATATCCCAAATCCATTAACAAAAACAAAATTGCAAGCATTGCATAAAACTGCTTATTAATTTTTGCTATACATAAATCTGCTACTAAAATTATAATTGCACCCGCTATTGCAATTAGCATTGGAATAATGCTAAAAAAATTCAAACTCTCCAAAGAAATACGAAAAACTTCCAACATTATTTATCCTCCAACTTTAAAGGATTCTCTAAATTTTCTAATTCAAAAAATGCTTTTACCTCATCTGTATCAATGTGTGAATACATGATAGAAAACATATTTTCCACACCTTTATTAATTGGCTCTAAAATAGGTTTTGGATACACTCCAAGCCAAATTACAATCACAACAAGAGGCAATAAAGCACTTAATTCACGAGAATCTAAGTCTTTTAGTTTCCTATTTTCATCATTTTGTAATTGTCCATAAAATACCCTTTTATACAAATACAACATATAAATTGCACCCACAATAATACTAAGTCCAGCAATCCCAGCTGCAATAGGAGAAACTTCAAAAAAACCAAGCAAAGACAAAAACTCTCCCACAAACCCCATTGTCAGTGGCAATCCAGCAGATGCCATCATCATAATCCCAAAAATCACTGCATAATTTGGCATTACTTTTGCCAATCCGCCAAACTCGCTAATTAGTTTTGTGTGACGCCTATCATAAATCACCCCAACAAGCATAAAAAGTGCTCCACTAATAACACCATGGCTCAACATAAAAAAAACAGAGCCTGTTACTCCCTCCAAATTCAATGCAAAAATCCCTATCATAATTACACCCATATGCGAAATAGAACTATAAGCAATTACCTGCTTCATATCTTCTTGTGCAAAAGCAACCATTGCCCCATAAACAATCATAATAAGGGCTAAAATCGCCATAGGCACAAGCAGGGCTACACTTGCATCAGGAAATAAAGGCAGAGAAAACCTTACAAAGCCATAAGTCCCCATTTTCAAAAGCACTGCTGCTAAAACAACCGAACCAATTGTAGGTGCTTGTCCATGGGCATAAGGCAACCAAGTATGGAAAGGAAACATCGGCACCTTCACTGCCAAACCGCAAAAAAATGCAAGGAATAACCAAATTTGAATATCTTTTGGAATCGCTTCTAAACTATACCAATCCAACAAAGAAAAAGTCCAAACTCCACTTACCTCAAAATAATAATAAGCCAGAAATAAAATCCCAACAAGCATAATCAAAGAACCAAAGAAAGTGTATAAGAAAAACTTTATGGCTGCATATATTCTATTTCCACTCCCCCAAGCACCAATAATATAAAGCATCGGCACCAAAGAAAGCTCCCAAAAAATATAAAACAAAATTACATCCAAAGCACAAAATACGCCAATCATAATACTCTCAAGGCACAAAAGAGAAATTACTAGCTTTTTAATCTCTCTTTGTTCATTCAAATAAACAAAGCCCAAAAAGCTAATTAATGCACTCAAAATAATCAAAAATAGTGAAATACCATCAACCCCTACAAGATAATTTACCCCAAAATTAGCAACCAAAGGGAAAGAAACGATAAATTGATAACCATCTACATTTTTATCAAAAAAAATCCACAAAAACAATGACAAGATCAATTCAATCACACCAATAATAATTCCATAAGCCCTAAGATTTTCTTTGATTCCAATTGCCAATAAAGCACCAAAAAATGGAAATAAAATTAGCAGCGTTAAAATATGATCCATACGCCCTCCCGATAAATAAATACAAGCAACAATAAAAACACCAAACCAAAAAACATAATTTGCAGCATTTTAGAAAGATTCCCACTTTGAATCCACTTCAATTTCTCTCCACTATCACTCAACATATAAGCAATTTTATCCACAATAAAATCGATTATTTTTTTATCTATACAAAGCCAACACATTTTAGACAATCGCTGATAATTCCTAATAAAAACACATTCATAAACCTTAGGAATATAATATTGATTAACTAGCAACCTATAAAAAAGATTCTTCTCCCATTTTTTAGAGAATCCACCTTTGGAATATTTCCATACCGCAAAGAAAATCCCACTCAAAGCCACACAAGAAGTGATTCCAATGAGAATCCAAGCTATTTTTGCACTCAAATTAGCACTAAAATCAGGCAATGTTTGCATTACAAAATGATGAAAAAATGGCTCAAAAAATCCACCAAATACCGCTAAAATTCCAAGTGGCAACATTGCATAAAGCATAAAAGAATAAGCCTCATGAGGATGTTCTTGATGTTTTTTCTCTCCAAAAAATACAAGCATAATTAATCTAAAGCTATAAAATGCCGTTAAAAATGCCCCAAACAATAACATTCCCCAAAGCACATAAGCTCCGCTCCCAAAAGCAGCTTCTAAAATTTTATCTTTAGAGAAAAACCCAGAGAATGGGTAAATTCCCGCTAAAGCTATGGAGGCTAGAATCATCAAAATTGCAGTGTATTTAAGCGGTTTATACAATGCCCCCATTTTAGTAATGTCCAATTTATCATTCATTGCATGCATTACATTCCCAGCTCCCAAAAATAACAAAGATTTAAAAAACGCATGCGTTGCTAGATGAAATAATGCAATCCAATAAGCACCAAGCCCAGCAGCAACAAACATATACCCAAGTTGAGAAAGTGTAGAATATGCGATAATGCGTTTTAAATCCCTATTTACCAAAGCCATACTTGCAGCAAAAACTGCGACAAATGCTCCCAAAACAGAGATTCCAAAACCAACTTCAGGGATTATTGAATACAAAGGATTTGCCCTTATTACCAAATACACACCAGCAGTTACCATTGTAGCAGCATGAATCAATGCAGAAACAGGCGTTGGTCCCTCCATGGCATCAGCAAGCCAAGTATGTAATGGAAACTGCGCACTTTTTCCCATTGCTCCTACAAACAGCAAAATTCCAATTGCAGTTAAAATACCTTTGGGAGCTTCATACGCACTACTTAAAACTACTTCATAGCTCAAAGTTCCAAACACCCAATAAATCAAAAAGATTCCAAGCAACAATCCAAGATCTGCAATACGATTCATCACAAAAGCTTCATTAGCAGCAAATGAGGCAGAATCCCTTTCATACCAAAATCCTATCAACATCCATGAACAAAGCCCAACACCTTCCCAACCAATGAATAATCCAGCAAAATTATCACTCATCACCAAAATCAACATTGAAAATACAAATGCACTCAAATACACAAAAAAGCGATTAAAGTTTTTATCATTATTCATATAGCCAATAGAATAAATATGCACACACAAAGATACAAGAGTCACTACAAACACCATTGTAGCACTAACACTATCAATTAAGAAACCAAAAGGAATATAAAGCCTTCCAGCCCCTATCCAATCCATCATTACAACTTCTAATACTCCACCTTGATAAGCATAAACCAAAAGCAATAACGATGCAACAAAAGATACAAACAACATCAAAGAGGCAAAAACTCCAACAAAAAGAAACTTCCTCTTCGCACCAAAAGGTATCCCAAAAATAGAACCAATTAATGGGGCAAATAAAGCCGTGTATAAAATAACTTCCACTCTCTAGCCTTTCATAATTTGTAGAGCATCTAAATCTAGCGTATGATACTTTTTATACCAAGCAATCAACAACCCAACTCCAACTGCGACTTCACTTGCAGCAACCGCCAAAATAAAAAATGCAAAAAGTTGCCCATTTAAATCCCCTAAATAATATCCAACCGCTACAAGCCCTACATTAACAGAACTCAAAAGTATCTCGGTAGAAAAAAATAACATCAAAAGATTCTTGCGTCGCAACATCCCAAAAGCACCCACTACAAACATTAAAGCAGAAACAATCAAATAATGATTTAACCCAATCATTTTTTATCCTTTACTTGATTTTCTTCACTTTCTCCCAAAGTCAAAGAATATCGCATTCCCTTGCCTGCCAAGATGATTCCAGCAATCATCGCAACCAATAGCATAATTGCTGCAATTTCAAAAGGAATTAAGAATTTAGTAAAAAGCACATATCCCACCATTTGGACATTTCCTATCCCCTCTTTAACAGGAATCTGTGGTGAAATCTGAGAGAGATTTTGTGCAATAATAGGAGCAACCACAATCAATACCAAAAGCAATGCTCCAAGCCCTACAAGCAAAAACAAAAGTTTTGGATTCTCAATCCTTTCATTTTGTAATTTCTGTGCATCAAAAAACATCATTGCAAAGGCATAAAGAGCGATTACAGCACCCGTATAAACGACAATTTGCACCACTCCCAAAAATTCTGCCCCAAGCAAAAAGAAAAACCCCGATACAAAAATCATTCCAGCTGCTAAAGCACTCAAAGCATAAAGAATATTTTTAGTGGTTACTACAATCAAAAACATAGCTAGCGTCAAAGCACTAAAAGTATAAAATGCAATCGCCTCAAACATTTTCCACCTCTTGTTCTTGTTTTTTGCAATATTCTAGTGGAGTTGCTTTGATTTTTAAATCCGCATCTACACTCACACTACCTACTCCCTCAAACTCGCTATCCCCTCCCTTTAAAACCTTATCCATAGGTGTCAGCATATCTTCTTTTAAAGAAAAAGAAGCTCTTTGCTCGCTTGCGTTTTCATAACGCTTCCCATGGACAATAGCAAGCTCTGGGCAAACCTCTGCACACAATCCACAATAAATACATCGTCCAAAATTAATTGTATATTCAAAAACTTTTTTACGCTTATCTTCTCCATACCCAGTTTCCATACGAATGCAATTTGAAACGCAAATTTTCTCGCAAAGCCCACAACCAATACACCGCTCATTTCCACTTTCTAAAAGCCTTTTTAATTCATGCACAGCCCTATATCTAGGACTTAATGGAAGCTTCTCCAAAGGATATTGCACTGTGTGGATTTGAGCTTTACAAAATTCCTTTAAAACCAACCACAACCCCACAAATAATTCACCTTTTAAGGCACGATTCCAAAAACTAATAAATTTTTGAGAATTACTTAAATTTGGCAATTTGTCAGCTAATTTAATATATCTTCTCACATTTCACCTCCAAGCACCACCACTCCCGTAATTACAATATTTAAAAGAGCTAATGGAAATAATACTTTCCAACACAACCCCATAAGTTGATCAGGTCTAATATGTGGATATGCCGCCCTAGCCCACATAAACAAAAAAATAAAAAACATCACTTTAAGCAAAATCGCAATACCACCGGGAATAAACCAAAGCGGATTAAACCCTCCTAAAAAAAGCAAAGAAATCACAAATGAAAGCGAAATCATATTAGCATATTCGCCAATAAAAAACATTCCCCATCGCATTCCTGCATATTCTGTTGCATATCCTGCAACTACTTCTGCTTCATGCTCCAATAAATCAAAAGGTGTTCGATTAAGCTCTGCATATCCAGCAAACAAAAACAAAACAAATGCCAAAGGTTGAGAAAATATAAGCCAATTTGTAATACTTCCCTCTTGATAATTATTAATATCAATCAACGATAAAGAGCCTACAAGCATAATCGGAGCCAAAAGAGACAATCCAGAAACCACCTCAAAACTCAAAAGTTGAATAGCCGTTCTTGCAGCCCCCAAAAGCGAGTATTTACTATTTGCACTAATCCCAGCTAATAAAGGACCATAAAGCCCAGCAGCACCAACCCCAAGCACAAACAAAATTCCGACATTGATATCTGCAATAATAGGCTGCACCACTCTACCAAAAATTTCAAACTCTGGAAAAAATGGAATGGGTGCCATCGCAATAAAGGCAGTTGCCGCAGTAATCACTGGTGCGATTCTAAAAATCAATCTATTTGCACCACTTGGGACAATATCCTCTTTAGTAAAAAGCTTAATTCCATCAGCCAAAATTTGCAAAACCCCAAAAGGTCCCACAACCATCGGTCCAAGCCTCCTTTGAAAAAAAGCCAACATTTTACGCTCTATATAAGTGGCAAATCCAGCCAATGCTGAAAATATTAAAACAACCAAAATAACCTTAATGAGTGTTTCTATTATAAATCCAATCATTTTATTGCCTTTAACTGCACTTTCTGATAGCGACTATTAGGGAAATATTCAAACTCTTCCAAACCACACACTCCAAGTGCTGCAATATCTCCCTCCATTTCATTATCAATGGTAACCTCCCTTTGCAAAACCTTAGAATCCCCAAAATCAATCTCCACACAATCACCTGATTCTAAACCAAGCTTTTTAGCAAGTTTCTCCGACATTTGCAAGCCATTTTTCGAATCTAAATATTGTGAATTCAAAGTCTCTTTAGAAAAATGTGCCATAGCATTTCTTGCATAAAGATTATAAGCTTTTAACTCCTCTAATTCCACCCCTTCAACCTCAACCTCTTCTTGCACCAAAAGTGGCTCTAGCAAATACCCTCTAATCTCGGTTCCATCATTTAAAAATCCATAGCCCAAATTATCATATTCTACGCTTTTAAAACCTTTTTGAAGCGGGAGTTCTAATGTATAATCAATAGTATTTTCTAGCTGCAACCCAAGCTCTTTTGCAATATCATTAAGTTCATATCCCTTATAAGGAATCGCTGGAGAAATTGGCACCACTCGCTTATCCACATTTACAAAAGTCCCCTCCTGCTCTCTTAGATAAGGCATTATCAATGCATTATTATCTTCAACCCCTATTGTAAAATCCCCTTTTGCATTATATCCAATACTATATCCTTTGCTTGCTTGCTCCAAATCGCATAGCAAAGAAATTCCAAGCGCATTTGTTGTTGGTGGCAAAAGCAAGATTTTAACCTCTGAATACATTTCAATACAAGCCAAAATTCTTGCAATATTTTTTGCATTTTTTGCTCTATAAATATCAAATCCAACCACCAAAATAGGATTCTTTGAAATACTTATTATGCGTTTTAGATTCTCTAGCTCTAGAGTAGAATCTTTTACACAATACCCTATAAGTTCGCTAGATAACTCTTCAACTTGTTCTAAAACTTGCTTGATTTCTTCTTTTTTGATTAACACCTCATTACCATTTTCATCGATTTGTGGAATCTCAACGATACTTTTCACTTCTTTTGGAATCTCTTTTGTGATTTTTCTTTCATATTTTTCAATTTGATTCTTCAAAGCAAACGGCATATTTTCTTTGGCTATACAAACACTAGCCAACAAAAGTGCAAAAGCCTCTTCGCTATCTGGCTTATAATAGGCTTCAATCAAATTTGCAGGTTTAACAAACTCTTTTACCACGCAATCTTCCATTGTGTGAAAATACGCCAAAATTGCACCTTTATTTTGCTTCATTGCATTATTGATACTATGTGTAACCACTGGCATATCATAGCTCATAGCTCCACCAAAACACATTACAAAAGTGCTTTGCGTGATTTCTTTTTGAGTGGCTTTGCCTAAACTGCCTCCTTTTGAAAATTCTTGTATAAATTGCTGAAAGCCCCACACTTCATCGCACACCAAATGGTAGCCGTATTTTTGTTTCAATTTTTGCAATATCATTGCCTCTTCATTCGTTATATTTCCTGCAAAATGAATACTATCTGTTTCTTTAAAAGCCGCGATTGTCGCATTAAATGCTTCTTTATCTTTTGTAATTCCTTGATGATTCTCATCAAAAACCAATCGACCCGCTGGACACAATGTTGCAAAATTCCAATCACTAACAACCCGATAAATTTTTCTTCTATCTCCCGAGATTCCTTCTTGCTTTACTTCATAAGTCAAAGCACAACCATTCCCACAATGCACACAAGTACTAGGAATTTTCTCTAACTCCCAAGCATTAGATTTATACTGAAAGTGTGCGATACCCAAAGCACCTACAGGACACACACTTGCACACTCTCCACAATCCTTACAATCTCCCTCACCGCTTACACCAATTAGCGACTTTTTAAACTTTGTCCAAACACCAAAAGCATCTTTTGGCATACTTTCTTTATATTCTTTATTAGGCAATTGACCATCAAATTTAATGGCTTTAATATGTGATTTACCTATTTTATCTTTACAAAGAGTTACGCATCTCTCACACACGATACACAAATTAGGATCATAAGCAGTTTTACCCCAATGGTTAAGCGCCTTATAATCATCTCTTAAAGCATATTTTTGCTCTTTTACCCCCACATAATGGGTATAATTTTGCAACTCGCACTCACCACTTTTATCACACACTCCACATTGCAATGGGTGATTCACATTATAAGCTTGCATAATTGCATATCTTTCTTGCTCTATCTCTGTGGTATTAACAATCACTTCCATTCCATCTTTGACTTTAGCATTACAAGCATACACTCTTTTGCCATCAGCCTCCACCATACACATTTTGCAAGCCAATGTGGGAGAACAACAAGAAAGGTAGCAAATTGCAGGAATAAAAATATCATTTGCTCTAGCAGCATTTAAAATGCTCTCGCCTTCTTTGCAAAATATCTCACAACCATCAATTTTTATTTTAACCATTCCCATTATGAAATCCTATTTACCCTAATTTTTTGGTAACAAAAACCAATGTCTTCTTGTTTGGATAACCACAAGATTCCAACCATTCCTTTAATTTCTTGCTGCTCACAAAAATTAGCTTTGATTTTTTGATTTGCAAATTCTATCTCTATTGTATCCCCATTTGCAATTTTCCCAACCAATGCAAACTGCCTAGAAGCTTGCAAAATAGGATATTCCAATCCTTCATTACAATGCACATAAGCCACCAATCCATCAAAATTATCTATTTCCCCTAATTTAGCAATCTCTTCTACTTGCTCTACTGCTTGCACCCAAACTTCATCTAAAAATACTATCTCTATTTTTGGATTTTTTGTTAGCAATCCAAGAATCTTTGCAATATTACTAGCTCTTTTATGTCCATAAATATCTTTGCCAATTATCAAAACACCTTTAGTGCTCTCCACAAAACTTTGAGATATCGCCATAATCTCTTCTTCAGAAAAATTAACTTCAGATGCAAGATAACCCACATCAAGATCTTTTATCCATTGTTTCTCTTGTATATCATCTTGCTTTAACAAAGATTCAGCCAAAAGTGCAAGCACCACTTCTTCACACCCAACTTCATACAAAAATTGTCTTATATTTGGCGCGGGATTAAAATTAAGAGGACTTAGCAAAAAAACATTATTTTGATTTTTTAAATGTGGAATCTTTTCTAAAAATTCTTGAATAAAACCACCAAAAAGCAAAATTGACTGCGTTTTATCATCTTTTTTCAAATAACTTTCTAAAGGTGTGATAATCCCTCCATTTTTGCAATAAATTTCTAAAAATTCTTGCTTTTCCATTTTAGGCAACCTTTCTTACAACAATTGTCCAATCCACTTCATTAAATCGCAAAGAATTTAACAACTCATTTCCGCTTTTCTCTACAATATCTGCACTTTTTTGGACATTCTCAAAATCTATCACTTCAAACAAAAAAATCCCAACTTCTCCCTTTTGTAATTGTGTTTGCAAAATTTCCTCCAAACGCCCTCCAAAATCGTTTTTCAAATGCCTCAAATCAAATCGCTTCATCTATCAATCTCCCCAAACACAATGTTTGTATTTCCGATAATTGTAACCACATCAGCCAAGTAATGCCCGGGTAATAGATCTTGCAAAACCCCCGTATGGAAGAAGCTTGGAGTCCGCATTTTCACGCGATAAGGATAAGGCTCACCTTCAGAGCGGATAAAAAATCCAAGCTCGCCTTTTGGGGATTCTGTTGGCACATACACTTCACCCACAGGCGGACGCATTCCTTGTGTTACAAGCACAAAATGTTGCATTAAAGAATAATTTTGTGTCATAATTTGCTCTTTGGGTGCAGAAAAATAACGCCCATCTTCGCACATTATCAAAGAATCTGTATCCTTGTATTTCTCAATGAGTTGGTATAAGATTCTAATGCTTTGTCGCATTTCCTCCATATAAAGCAAATAGCGTCCATAGCTATCATTGCTATAACTCACAGGCACATCAAAATCTAATTCACCATATAGCTCATAAGGCTCTTCTTTGCGTATATCCCACTCTATTCCGCTTCCTCGTAGCATTACCCCACTAAGCCCCCAACTCTTTGCCATTTCTGGACTAATTACCCCTACATTTTCTAATCGCATTCTCCATATTCGATTCTCGCTCAAAATCCCTTCATACAATTCAATCTGCTTAGGCAAAGAATCCAAATAAGCCTTTAACTTCCCACACCAATCTTGTGGTAAATCTAGCGGAACACCGCCGATTCTAATGCTAGAATGTGTCAGCCTTGCCCCGCAATAATCCTCAATTAAATCAATCCCAAACTCTCTTTCTCTAAAACAATAAAGAAAAATGCTCATCGCTCCTACATCTAAAGCATGAGTAGCTAGCCAAAATAAATGCGAAATAATACGATTTAATTCCAAAAGCATTGTGCGTATGACTTGTGCTCTACGCGGAACTTCTACCCCCAAAAGTCTCTCAACCCCCAAAGCAAAGGCATAATTATTAGAGCTTGCTGCAATATAATCCATTCTATCTGTGGTTGGCAAAAACTCATTATAAATCATATTTTCTGCCATCTTTTCCATACCGCGGTGCAAATATCCAATATCAGGAGTAGCCTTAAGGACTTTCTCACCCTCTAATTCCAAAATCAAACGCAACTGCCCATGAGCACTCGGATGCTGTGGTCCAAAATTCAGCACCATTGCATTATCATTGATTCTATCAAATGCAATATTTTCATAAAAGGGCATCAATTTATTAGGTTGTTGCATTTTATTTCCTTTTGTCTAATTGTTTTGCATTTTCTGGTTTCATTTTGGATACAAAAAGTACCCCATTCTCTTCTTGATAAACAATCGGCTTTTCTTTTTCTTGCCCTTCTTCAATCATTTCTCCATAACCCACTTCATATCCAAGTCTTGAAAATCTTGTCGTATCATATCTATCTACTCGCGCAGAATCTCTTTGCTCTTTGCCGATAACTTCTCGATATTCTTCACCAAAAATCGTATCTACTTCATACCATTGTGCTGCTTCATCGCCTTGAAGTGGATAACTTTTCAAAAGCGGATGCCCAACCCAATCATCAGGCATTAAGATTCTTTTGGGATAAGGATGATTTTGTGGCAAAATCCCAAACATATCATACATCTCCCTTTCACTCCAATTTGCACTACTAAAAAGCATACTTACAGATTGAATCTGCTCTTCTTTTTTCAAAAAAGTTTTTACTCGAATACGCCTTTTTTTGTCCATCGAAAGAAGTTGATAAAAAATCTCAAATCCTCCTCTTTTCTCCAAATAATCCATCGCACTCATTTCTGTTAAAACATCATAACTAAGCCCTTTTAATTCCTCCAAACAAGAATAAATATCTTCTTTTTTTACCCAAATTATCAAAGTCCCACATTGCATATAAGATTCAACCACAAAGCATTTTTGGCTTAATTGCTCTAAATCTCCTAGCAAAATATCATCTACCACTATTTCTTTTGGAATCTTTGGAGGCACATAAAATCTATCTTTGTAATAAACTTGTTTTTGCGTGTTGGTTTTTGGTTTATATTCTCTCATCTAACACCTCTAAACTAATCGTTTTGGGATATTTTTGCGGTTGGCTTTCTCTTTTCTAATTTTTTGCTGCAAAACCATTAAAGCATATTGCAAAGTCTCCGGTCTTGGGGAACAACCGGGTAGATAAATATCCACAGGAATAATTCTATCTACCCCCTGCACAGTGGCATAGGTGTTAAACATTCCACCTGTATTAGCACAACTCCCCATTGAAATCACCCATTTAGGTTCTGGCATTTGATCATAAAGTCGCCTTACAAATTGTGCGTGTTTTTTTGTCACCGTTCCTGCAATAATCATCACATCACTTTGACGCGGAGATGCCCTAAAAATTGTCCCAAATCTATCAAAATCATACCTAGAAGCACCCGTTGCCATCATTTCAATCGCACAACAAGCTAGCCCATAAGTCATTGCCCAAAGCGAATTACTTCTCCCCCAATTAATTAACTTATCTACGCTTGTTAAAGCAATCGGTAATCCTGCATTTTTTAAATATTTTACTTCATGCTCTGCCATTGTAATGCCCCTTTTCTCCACGCATAAATAAAACCAATTGTCAATAACAATACAAATAATACCATTTCAATAAATCCAAAAAATCCAAGAATCTTAAAATCAACTGCCCATGGAAACATAAAAATAATTTCAATATCAAATAAAATAAACAATAAAGCCATTAAATAAAATTGTGAAGAGATTCGATTAGGCTGTTTTGTAGGAGCCAAACCGCACTCATAGGGCGATAATTTTAATTTTTGTGTATTTTTGTTTGCCAATGTTTTGCCAACAAAGCGAGACAATAAAGTTGTCCCAAAAAATGCCACAAAGGTAAAAATAAAAATCGCAAAAACGCCAAAATAAGGATGTGCTACATCAATATGAGACATATAAATCCCTTTCTCAATAAATTGAATATTATCTATGTAAATATTAGCGTAGTTTTCTTAAAAAACAAGAATTAATCAAAAACAATAAGAAAAATTTTATTTTCCAAAAAGATAATTTACAAATTATCTTTCTATTTCTGCAAC
Source organism: Helicobacter pullorum (assembly GCF_900638355.1). Classification (GTDB taxonomy): domain Bacteria; phylum Campylobacterota; class Campylobacteria; order Campylobacterales; family Helicobacteraceae; genus Helicobacter_D; species Helicobacter_D pullorum. The sequence continues at coordinate 1,102,989 of NZ_LR134509.1, forward strand.
TTCAATTTGAGACTTTGAACACGCTTGATAAACCATTATTATCATTACTATCCAAACAATGGGTATCAAAATGTAACCAACAAAAATAACACACAATAACACACTTACCAAAAATGCCAAGAAAAATACAAAAGAATATAAAAAACTCTTCAAAATATTCCACCTTGCAATCAACCACCAACTAAAAAACGCTCCAATAAACCCAAATAATAATGTTAAAATAACCGCTATAATTCCAGAAGCGCCACCAGAAATTTTAATTTTTTCCTTTGCCATTTTATCTCCATTTTAAAAAATATTTTAATTATAGCAAATTTCAATTTTACAAAACATTTTTTAAAATATTATCCAATTTTCCTTGCACATCTCCATTATAGCCTATTTCCTCGGCTTTTACTTTATTATTTTTTAAGACTTCTGGCACTGCATCTTGTCTTTGGATATTTTCTTGCAATATCTCTAATTCTGCATTATGATAAGCATAAATCATCTGTGCCAAAACCACTCCTTGCAATTTCTCAATTTGCCTCAATAGGCAAATCTCCTCATCAATACTCTCAGTTTCAAGAGTAACAACAATTTTCCCATTTTCATCACTATAATGGCATTGTGCATTTGGTATTTTTTCAATTTCCTCCCACAGCCTTGCAATATCCTCTGGCTTACACATTACAATCAAACTTGAAACATTAAGATTTTTTTCTTGCATATTTTCCCCCCTTTAAGGTAATTTCCAAAATAAAATATTTTTTCCATCTTCTGCACTCACAATATTCTTATCATCGATAAAAATAATACTATTTAATAAATTTTTATGCCCTTTTAAAATCGCCATTTCTTTGCCGCCATTAATCTCAAAAACAGCAATATCACTCATCTCATTTTTCATATAAGCACCAATTTTACCATCTAAACTCAACCCCACACTATAAACCAAAAAATCCGCTTCTTTTGTATAATCTTGCATTCTGTTGCCAAAATATACACCAACCTTCCTATCTTGCCCAGCAGCAATAATAACAATATCACTCCCTTGGAATCCCATTTTGGCTTCATAAACATTGTCTTTGTTTAGTCCGCTAAATTCCTTCAATATTTCCCCATTCAAAGTCTTGCCATAATACAAAATCCCAGATTCACAAGAAACCAAAAAATATTTTTTATCTTCACTTAATGTAAAATCCGAAAAAGTCGCTTCTGATAGCTGTTTTTGGTAAAGTATCTTAGAATCTTTCAAATCATAAAGCAAAATTTCATTACTCATCAATCCCAAAAAAATCTTATCTTTATCTACAAAGGCAGCTTTCTTGATATTTAGAGCAATTGGTAGCTTTTCTAACTGCTCTTTGAAAACAAAAAGATTCTTTGCCCCTTCACTCCCTTCGCTATTAACAAGCAATCTCCCCTCCAAAAAATCCACAGAAAATACTTTTGGGGGATAAAAATCACCAAAAAAATTACTAATATCAGGCAATTTTAGCACTACTTTTTTGGTAATATTTTCAAATTCTTTTTCAAATTTCACCTCTATCACTTCACCAAAATCTGTTCCAACTAACAATCTATTTTCTACATAATTTACATCAATAATATTATTTTCCAATTTCAGCTGATAAGAGGGTTCTAAACCAAAAACACTTCCCAAAAACAACAAAAACATCCCAATTATTCTAAACATTTTTTTCCTTTATTATGATGGCTTTTGTCGGACATACCCTTACGCAAAATCCACATTCAATGCAATTTTCATTGATTATGGGATAAAAAACACCAACAAACTCTATTGCCTTTTGATTCCCAAGCACCCCTTGACACACTTCTTTGCAGGTATAACACATTGTTTTTTGATACCCCAAACACCTTAATTCATCAATACTAACCACAAAATTCCAATTGCTCTTATTTTCTTCTTTTAATACTCCATGAGGGCATTCTTTGGCACATTCTCCACATAATTTGCAACCATCAATATCAAAATCCACAGTTGGTATGCCATTATAATCCCTTAAAATCCCTTTTTGACATACTTTGTCACAAGCTCTAATACAATATTTTTGACATTCCATACAAAATTTCTCAAAAAGAGATCTATCTGCATTATATGGAGGCAATGGAAAAAAAGAAGTTTTTTTCTGTTTTCCATTCCCCAATAGAAAATTAAAAAAGTCTCGACGCTTCTCTATCACTCAACGCCCTCATTGATAACATCAAGCAAATTTGATTTGCTGCTACCCTCTTCTTGACGAAAATCTGCTTTAAAATTATTCCCTACAAGAGGTGGTGCATCTACTTGAGTTGTATGGCAAATTACACAATTAAAGCGATTCTCATCCATTTTCCCATCTAAATTTTTATTTTCTCTAAAATTATAAAAATGTGATTTTGGCATAGGAGTAGCTGCTACTGCCTCTGCAATTTCTGGCAAATGGCAACTCGTGCAAGCATTATTATCTCTAGTAATAGGCAACATACCATCAAGATTGTGCGAAATCATAGGAGGAGCATTTTCAAAAGACCTCTCAATCAAAGTCGATTCACCTGCGGTTTTACCCGTATAATCGTACGCTTTTATTTCCGCTTCTTCATTAAAAAGCGTTGTTTTCCTTAAACCAATCTCTTCAGAGGAATAACTCTGAATACTCTTACAACTTACAAGAATCAAAGCAAGAGTGCTAACCCCTGCTACCAATATAGTTCCAAATTTCATCTTACTTCCTTTTTGTAAAATCCAAAAGATTAAATCCAAGGGCATTATCCCCACAAACTTCTACGCATCTACCACAACGAGTGCATTCTCCACTTATTACTTCTCCACTCTCTTTTCCAATTAATCCCAAAACTTGCTTCTCTGGACAAATTACTTTACACTTCATACAATGTGTGCAAACATTCAAATCATATTTTATTTTCAAAAAAGCAAATCTGCCTACAAGAGAATAAAAAGCACCAAGAGGGCACAAATAGCCACAAAATCCATTTTTGACAACAAACAAATCCAGCAAAAACACCAAAAGCACTGCAAAGATTCCAAAACCCATACCAAAAACAATTCCTCTGTGTATCATTGCAATAGGACTTATTGCCTCAAAAGCTGCCATTCCAAAAAGGCTTGATAGAATCAAAGCCAAAATTAAAACCACATACCTAATATTTTTATTAAGAGAGATAGGGGTATAATTAATTTTTAGAATCCTATGCAAGAAATTTGCCAAATCCACAACAAGATTCATAGGACAAACATAAGAACAAAAAGCTCTCCCTGCAAACACTCCATAAAACATTAAAATAATCAAACCACCCACCAACGCATTTAATCCAACTAAAGCTCCACTAAAAAAGTTTTGCAAAAGCGCAAAAGGATCGCTAAGCGGAATGGTTTCTAAAAATAATGAAGCACTAAGATTCCCTTGCAAAATCTTAATTCCAGCATAATTCCCCAAACAATATAAGCACAATAATCCTATTTGGACAATTCGCCTCATTATCAAAAAACGATATTTAAAAATCATTATAATTCTCCATCATTGAGATAATCTTGCACTTCTTGCAAATTATTATTTTCTATGTTGCGGAGTTTTACATTCTCTAATCTCTGCTCATCTTGCATATCCCAACCTTTAATGTAATTTGTGCCAACCTCTCCTAAAACTACATTTCTTGGCATTACAATAATTGCCGCCTTTTGCGTTACACAGGCTTTTTCGCACTTTCCACATCCTGTGCAAACCTCACTCTCTACAACCGGCAACAAATAAGAATGCTTACCTGTTCTCTCATTGCGTTTTAGCTCAAGCTTAATGGCTTCCCCCATCAAAGGACAAGCACGATAACACGCATCACAAGCAATTCCCCAATAAGCTATGCAGTGCTCCTTATCCACAATTGCAACACCCATTTGTGCTTTATTAATATCCATAATTCCATTACTTTGCACCAATTCCACATCCAGTGCTTTTGTGGGGCATATAGGAACACAAGGAATATCTGGACACATTTCACAAGGCACTTCACGAGGGATAAAATAAGGAGTCCCAATAGGTTTCCCACTCCCTGCACTTGCTAGCTTTAATGTATCAAAAGGACATGCTTCCACACACAAACCACACTTAATACAATACTTCAAAAATTCTTCCTCCCTCAAAGCCCCGGGAGGTCTAAGAATTAGGGGATTCGCTTTGCTTTCTTTTAAAAAAGCACTCCAAACTAATCCGCCCATTAAAGTCATTGCAATTGCTTGTGTTGTATGAATAAGAAAACTTCTTCTTGGATTCTTATTATCCATTGATGTTATGCCTTATAAACTTTGACTGCACACTTTTTGAAATCAGTTTGCTTAGAGATCGGACAAGTTGCATCAAGACAAACTTTGTTGATATACACCTTTTCATCAAACCAAGGCACATACACCAACCCCAAAGGAGGACGATTCCTGCCTCTCATATCCACTCTAGCCTTAACTTTTCCGCGTCTTGATTCAACCCACACTACATCATTTTGCTGTACGCCTAATTTCTCTCCATCTTGTGGATTCATATAACACAAAGCTTCTGGTACAGCACGATAAAGTTCTGGGACCCTCATTGTCATTGTTCCACTATGCCAATGCTCTAATACACGCCCAGTGCTTAACCAAAACGGATATTCTTCATTTGGCATTTCTGGTGGATCCATATAAGGACGGAAGAATATTTTTGCTTTATTTTTGAGTGAATATTTTTCACTTGTTTTAGGCGACTTCAAATCTCCTCTTGGCAATTCTTTTCCAAATGAGCCATAAAACGCAAAATCTCCATTATTAGCTTTTCTAGCATAATAATCATATTTGCTATTAAATCTCCATTGTGTCTCTTTGCCATCAACTACCGGCCATCTCAATCCTCTAACCCTATGATAAGTATCAAAATCAGCTAAATCATGACCATGTCCAACGCCAAATTTCCTATATTCCTCCCATAGATATTTTTGTATGAAGAATCCATAACCTCTAAAAATTTCCCCATCGCTTCCTACCACTTCTCTTTGATCTCCAAATACTTCAGAATTCAAAGAATCTTTTAGCATTTTATCCTCTGTTTTATAGCTTTGTGCTTCTTTGTTTGCATATAAAACTTCAAAAAGCGTAGTATCTTCATTATATCCCATAGCTTTGGCTTCATCTAATACACTTGGGAGTGTGAGCTTATCATTGATTTTCTTCTCTCCCCACACTTCTTTAAGTTTGAAACGCTTTGAAAATTCTACAATTTGCCAAGTATCACTCATCGCATTTCCTTGTGGCAATACTTGTTGCTTCCAATGCTGTGTGCGTCTCTCGGCATTTCCATAAGCACCCCATTTCTCATAAATCATCGCAACAGGTAAAATCAAATCTGCTACTTTTGCACTAATTCCGGGGTATGCGTCTGAAACCACTATAAAATTATCCATTTCCCTAGCTGCTTTAATCCAATGGTTTGCATTTGCGGTATTTTGCCAAGGATTATTAACATGCACCCATGCCCATTTGATTTTACCATCTTCTAAATCTCTCATAATCTGCATAAAATGCGCACCAATTTGAGGATTAAGCGTGCCATTTGGAATCTTCCAAATTTTCTCTGTAATCTCTCTATGAGCCTTATTACCTACAACCATATCTGCAGGCAATCTGTGAGAAAATGTCCCCACTTCTCTTGCTGTTCCACAAGCACTAGGTTGCCCAGTTAGAGAAAATGCTCCATTTCCGGGTTTTGCCTGTTTGCCCAAAAGCATATGCACCATATAGCTTTGTTCATTTACCCAAGTCCCTCTTGTATGTTGATTCATACCCATTGTCCAAAAACTTACAATTTTTCTATTTTTGTCAATATAATAACTTGCCAAAGTTTTTAATTTCTCTTTAAAAGAATCCAAACTTTCTTGTGAATCTCCTTTGGCAATTTTTGCAACAAAATCAAGTGTGTAAGGCTCAAGGGCTGCTTTAAAGTCTTCAAAAGAAATTTCCCAATGATTTCCTGCTTCTGCGGCATGTTTATTTTCCATTACATCGCCAGCTTTCATACCCAAATAACGTAGAGTAACTCCCTCATTTCCACTTAGCACTTTGGATTTTTCTTTTGCAGCTGTATCCAACTCTTTGGGATTGTATTTTGCATGTTTAATATTTGTCCTCATACCATAGCCAATATCCACAAATCCTGTTGTAAAAATACAATTATTTTTGACAAAATCCCAATCAATGGATTGTGGGTGATTATAAACAATCTCTCGTGCAATATAATTCCAAATTGCCAAATCTGTATGCGGTGCAAAAACAATTTCTGTATCTGCCAAATCTGAAGTTCTATTAGAATATGGAGTAAGATTAACAACACGAACTTTATCAGCATTAGAAAGCTTTCTATCTGTAACTCTTGCCCAAAGAATCGGGTGCATTTCTGCCATATTAGCTCCCCAAGTTACAATCGTATCTGTAAGCTCAATATCATCATAACATCCAGCAGGTTCATCAATCCCAAAAGTCTCCATAAATCCAACTACTGCACTTGCCATACAATGCCTTGCATTTGGATCAATATTATTACTTCTAAAACCTCCCTTAATTAGTTTCACAGAGGCATAACCCTCTTGAATCGTATATTGCCCAGAACCAAACACACCAATCCCCGTTGGTCCAAGCTCATTATAAGCCTCTTTAAATTTTTCAGCCATCACATCAAAAGCTTTTTGCCAACTCACAGGTTGAAATCTGCCATTTTTATCAAATTCACCTTTTGCATTAACGCGCAACAAAGGTTGAGTTAATCTATCTTGTCCATACATAATCTTTGCATTAAAATAACCCTTAATACAATTCAAACCACGATTAACAGGTGCTGCAGGATCTCCCTTGACTGCGACAATCTGTCCATCTTTGGTGGCAACCATAATTCCACAACCTGTTCCACAGAATCTACAAACTGCTTTATCCCACTTCCAAGATTCTTCTGCTTCTTTTGCCATTAAAGCTTGTGGCGGCGGAACTGCAATACCAGCTACACTTGCTGCACTAACAGCAGCAGCCGTCTTTAGAAACTCGCGTCTAGTTTGTGCCATATATACCTCCTAAATTCTAGTAGCATTGAAATGCAAAGAAAGTATAACACTCTCCAAAAATAAAAGAATTGACATAAATCAATATATATTTTTAGATACTTTGCCTAATATCGCATTTAAGGATATTTGTAAAATTTTAAAGATAATAAAAAGTTATAATAAAGAAGAAAAGAGAGAAGAAGAAATAGATTGCTCTATTTAATCATAAAACGCCTTAGAGCATCTTCTACTTCAATAGGATTAGACTTTGAGATAAACTCATCTGCATTCAAAGAACGTGCCATATCTTCATTGCTACTTCCACTCATAGAAGAATTCACCACCACTGGTATTTTAGCAGTTAGCGGATTTGATTTGATTTGTTTAATCACTTCAAATCCACTTGCTTCTGGCATTTCCAAATCCGTAATCACAATTCCAATCTTTGAAATATCGGTATCTTCTGCAAAAATATAATCTAGCAATTTTTGCCCATTGACAAATGTGCGATAATTTACCCCTAATTTATTAAGAATATTCTGCATAGTTTTAATTACACTTGGAGAATCATCTGCTAATAAAACTTCGTTGTTAGTAACAATTTGCTTAATTTTATCGATTTCTTCATTTTTCTCATCTTCAATCCATGGGAAAACATCTACAAGCATTTTTTCAATATCAACCACTTGCACCAAACGCCCATCAAAATAACGCGTCCTACTTACCAATTTGCTATTTAAGCCAGAATTACCAATACCCGCACTCTGCTCAATCTCCGTCCATTTTTTATTTAAGATTCTATCTGCTTCATAAATCCTAACACCCACAGTCCATTTAGAAAATTCACAAATCATAATTACTTCATCTTCACCGGGATTTCTTTTAATCCCATAAGGTTCAAGATCTTTTGTTTTGTCTCTTGAATCATAATAAAACCACTTCTTTAAATCAATGAGTGGGATTGTTAATTCCCTAATTGTAATTAACCCCTCCACCAAAGAGCTTCCCTCATGTGAAACAATAGTAATCTCTCCGCGATATTTAACTACTTCGCGTATTTTAAAAACATTCACTGCATACAAATCTTTATCTTTTTCCAGCCTAAAACAAAGCAATTGCAATTCATTATTTCTATGTAAATTGGTTATTTGGTCAACATTGGACAAATTTGACATTTTGGAGCCTTAAATTAAAATTTATCTAAATTATAACATACTTTTTAGAATAATAAAATTAGATGTTTTTATAATAATCCCTAAAAGATTCACTTTTTTCCATCAATTCTTGCTGTGTCCCTCCAGCCACTATCTTGCCGTTTTGAAAAAAATAAATCTTACTAGCCAATGAAACAGTAGAAAATCTATGTGCAATAATAATAACAATTCTATCTTTTATAACTTCTTTTAAAGCGTCTCTAAATTCCTCTTCGGTTTTATTATCAAGCGCACTTGTAGCTTCATCTAAAATCAAAATTTCTGGATTCTTATACAAAGCTCTTGCAATAGCAATTCTCTGCCTCTGCCCTCCACTCAAATTTGCTCCAAATTCATCCAAAATCGTATGGATACCATCAGGCAAAGATTCTACATACTCCAATATTCTTGCTCTATGAAGAGATTCTTTAATTCTTTTTTCATCTATCTCACTTCCATAAGCAATATTTCTTGCGATACTATCATTAAAAATAAAAATCCTCTGCGTAACGATTGCAACCTTAGCTCTCAAACTCTCTTGCGTGAAATCTTTAATATTTTGACCATTAATCTCAACACTTCCCCTATTTGGTTCATAAAGCCTCAATAGCAAATTCACAAGAGAGCTTTTTCCGCCTCCACTACTCCCTACCAATGCAATACTCTCACCTTTATTAATTTGCATATTTATTTGACTAAGAGCTTGTTTATCTCCATAAAACAAATCCACATCTTTAAAAACAATCTTTTTAACTTCTTGCGTTAATCTAATCTCCCCATCATTGATTTTTGCCTTTCTATCAAGCATTTCAAAGATTCTATCTCCTGCAGCAAAAGCGACTTGAATCTTTGTATAAAGACTACTTACCCTCTTAAAAGGGGTATAAAGCATAAAAAGAGCTGTCACAAAAGAAAAAAAGGCACCCGTTGTAATCTCTCCATCAATCACTTTATGCCCACCAATAATAATCACAACTGCAATAGCAATAGCACCTAGAGTTTCCATAAGCGGAGAAGTTAGCTCAGAAACACGCACTGTTTTCATGGACAATCTAAATAATTCTTTATTTTGTCGAGAAAACTCATCTTTTTCCATTTTTTCACCACTACTTGCTTTAATAAGCTCAATATTATTAAAAATTTCAATCAATTTTGAAGAAAGATCTGCACCCTTTTCTTGCATTTTCTTAGAAGCTTTACGCATTTTCCTAGCAATTAAACTAATGGGATATAAAGCTAGTGGCATTACAATAAGTCCATAGAAGGCTAATTCTGGACTTTGATAAATCACCACACCAACAAGCCCAACAATTGTCAATCCCTCACGAATCCCTTCAATAAAATAATTAGAAACTGCCCCCTGCACTGCTCCAATATCCCCAGTGATTCTAGAAATCAATTCTCCATTACGATAACGATTAAAAAACTCCATCTCAAAAGTCAAGATCTTATTTAATAAAATATCCTTTAAACGCCTCACAATATCTTGACCGACAAAATTCATATAATAAGTTTGAATATACGCTCCAAGCCCTTTTGAGAAATAAGCCAACACTACCAAAAAAGGCAATATTTGCAACATCGCAACATCTTTTTTAATAAAAATATCATCTAACACGGGCTTCACCAAATAAGCACTAGCACTACTTGCACCCGCTACCAAAATAGTACCAATGATTGCATAAAAAAAATAAAGCTTATATTCCCTAATATAAGGATAAAATCTTTTAAAAAATTCTTTCATTAGAAAATGATTCCTTCTTGAATATTACTTGAGCTATTTTCAAGAGGAGATTTGTCGGTATAATAAAATGTCTCCCCTTTGATAATTTTACTGTGCACGCCTTGAGGAATATTAAATTTCCTCTGCATTCCCGGATCTATCGTCAAAATTTTTTCAAAAAAATATGAAAAAGCTGATGCTGGAGCTATCCCGCCTGATTCTCCACTACCCATTGGAGTGTTATCATCTTTGCCATACCACACTATTGCCTCTATGCTCGGAGAAAACCCGCAAAACCAAGCATCAACATTTTCATTAGTTGTTCCTGTTTTGCCTGCCAATTCAATTCCATTTACCTTAGCTCTTCTCCCACTTCCATTTTGCACAACACCTCTCATCATATCTACCAACAAAAAACTTTGTTGTGGTTGTGCTAAATCCTTAGATTGAGTGTCAAAATAAGTAATATTACCTTGATTATCAACCATTCTATCAAACAATCGTGGCTCTATTACTTTGCCATAATTTGAAAAGATCATAAAATTTTTAGCCATTTCCAAAAGAGAAGCACCAAAACTCCCCAAAGAAATTGTTAAATCTTTTGGCATATTGCTAAATCCATATCCCAAAAGCCCTTGATAGATTCTATCAAAACCAACTTCCTCAACCAAATTGATTGTTGCAAGATTCAAAGAACGCCTCAAAGCCTCTTTGAGTGTTACAAATCCATTAATTATGGGTGTATAATTTTTGGGTTGCCATTTTTTTTCTTCACCTTCAACCTTATACTCATATGTCCGCGTAACATCTGGAATCTCATAATTTTGCCCAAGCCCAGAATTAATCGCACTCAAATACAAAAATGGCTTGACGCTACTTCCAATTTGCCTTTTACTTTGTGTAGCTCGATTAAAATTACTCTTTTTATAATCCACTCCCCCTACTAATGCAAGAATATTCCCTGTATGATTTTCTAAAACCACAAAGGCACCATTAAGTTTTGCCTGCATATCTTCATCATTTTTATGACGCGATAAAATCTGTTCATACCCAAAATACAAGGATTCTTGTGCCATCTCTTGATAGTCTAAATCAATATTTAAATAGATTTTATAACCACCAGTTTTTAAATCTTCAATATTATTCTTTAATTGTCTTTGCACCTCATCTACTACATAGGGAGAAACATTTTGTGTGAGTGTCTCATCATAAACTTTTGGAGTTTCTGCTACACCTTCTTGTAATTGCTCTTTGGTAATCCACCCTAATTCCTCCATTCTTTGCAATACATTATTTGCCCTTGCTAAAGAGAAATCATAATTTTTTGTAGGATCATAGAAGCTTGGTGCTCTAGGCAAAGAAACAAGCATAGCAATTTCTTTAAGAGTTAATTCTTGCATATCTTTTTTAAAATAGCCTTGAGAGGCTGTTTTTATCCCATAAAAACCATGGCCAAAATAAGTATGATTCAAATAACGCTCTAAAATCTCTTCTTTGCTCAAGATTGTTTCTAATTGTAATGCCAAAAGTGCTTCTTTTAATTTCCGCTCAATAGTCTTATCTCTAGTTAATGCGACATTTTTAATCAATTGTTGAGTGATTGTGCTACCACCCTCCACATAACTTGCATTTTTGATATTTTTCAACATTGCACGCATAATGGCATCTAAATTTACACCGGGATGCTCAAAAAACAAAGTATCCTCAATTGCTAACAATGCTTCAATAATACGCGGTGGAATCTCATTAAATTTTGCATAAAAGCGGAATTCTTTATCAAACAAATTTGCAATTAGTCGCTCTTTTCTATCAAAAATCTGCGTTGTCAATGGGGGATTATAATGCACGATTTTATCAGTATCATCGTGTATCTCTAAATATAATTGAGAGATCAAAATAATAATCGCCAAAACAAAAACAACACATACAGCAAAAAAGATTCTTAAAGCAACTTTCATAAATAGCCTGAATAAAAAAATAAATGCAAAAATTTTAACATATAAATATTAAAGGAAAGTTTGCATTATAAATTTACCCTATTTCCAAATAATTATCTTTAAGATGATTTTTGAATTTTATAACCCAATCTTGAATGATTCTTAATCAGTTCATAATAAGTTTTACGACGAATGTTATTGATATGCATACGCAAAGAATCCATTGTCATTGAATTATTTTTCCAAATCTTCCTGCGAAATTCCTCATAAGTAATAGGATAACCATCTGCTTTGATAAGAAGCTCTAATATCTGACTTTCCCTATCAGTAAGTTCAAAAATAGCATAGCCCTTTACGATAACTTTATCGCGTTTTCTATAAAAAACTCCCCTCCCTAAATCAACCATATGTTCTTTATGGAGCTGCTTATTAATGCTCAAAAGCAAAACAAATAATTCTTCTAAATCGACTTCTTTTTTGATTAATGAAACTGCATTTAATGCTATCATTTGAGAAATCTTTTCATCATCACTATAGGCTGTCATAAAAATCACAGGAACATTTGGATTAATCCGGCGAATAGATTTCACCATAGAAAGCCCATCAGTTTTACTTCCCAAATTAATATCAGTAATAACAATATCTACTGCATTATTTTTAAAGAACTTTAATCCCTCATCTCCATCTTTGGCTGCCAATATCTTGCGACATCTTCTTTCCAAAGCAACTTTCAGCGATTCTAACGCAACTTCATCATCCTCTACAATTAAAATTGTAAGATTGCCCAATGGCTCTAACAAATCTGGCGACATTGTTTCTTCCTTAAACTACGAACTAAATATATTTTTTATAATCAAGAGTGTTTAGGAATTATAATAAAAGAGCCTTTAAAATTCACTTTAATTTTTACAAGAATTACAATTTTTTCCAAAAATTTTCATAAATTCACAATATAGACAACTCACACTTCTTTTTGTGCAAATCACAGGAATATCTTTTTTCTTTGCCTCATTTTTAAATTTTTTCATTGTATTGTGATTTAAAAAATTAGTAAGCATAACCAAACAAGCAATATTTTTTGGAATACCACGATGATTTACACTCTCTCTTCTTGCGTCCCAATGGGTAACTTCTTCACAACCAAGATTCTTCAAAACTGCTTCAATAGGAGTAATCTCATCTCCCCCAATAACTAAAACAGACATATTATCCTCCATAAATAAATGAAATATTTTAAATGATTTTATAATCAAAATGATAATTAATATTAACTTAATATAATATAAAAATAATTCTCATTTTATTTTTGCTTTAATTATCATATTCTGCTATAATCCTTACAATCTAAAAGGATAGATTCCTAACTACCCATAACAAAGGATATGACTATTATGAAAAAATACAAAGAATCTCTCAAAACTATTTTGGATAGATTGCATCTCTCTATCAAAAAAAACAATCTCAAAAATTCTAAGCAAAGAGAATATATTTTAAAGGCAATTTATGAGGATGGAGGACATCTAAGCCCAGAAGATATTTTTGTATCTATCAAAAAAACCTGTAAAAATGCCAGCATATCTTCTATTTATAGAATCTTATCATTCTTAGAAAAAGAAGGTTTTGTAAAATCTCTTGAAATTGACAAAAGCGGCAAACGCTATGAAATTGCCAGTGGATTGCACCATGACCATATCATTTGCGTAGAATGCGGTAAAATCGAAGAATTTTGCAATGAAGAAATTGAAAAATTGCAAGTAGAGGTTACACATTCTTACAAAGCAAAGCTTGTAGGGCACGATATGCTTTTGTATGTTGTCTGTGAATCTTGCCTTGCAAAAACAAAATAAAATTAGAGTTTCCTTTCTCTAATTTCTTTTACAATATCTACTTCCCAAAAGAAATCTACCCAATCCCCTGTTTCACGCAAAAAATAATCCGGCTTAAAAGTCGCTGTTGGTTTATAAAAAATAGAAGCTGTTTTAAAATCAATATTAGAATTAATTTCTTGCAAAATATTTTTTACTTTTGCCATACTTGTCCCACTATCGACAATCTCATCAACTATCAACACTCTTTGATTTCCATTTAATTCTGGGATATTAGAAATGCGAATTTCTTGCTGAACTTTGTTAAAAAATGATGATGCATTAATGCTATATACCATTCTCAAATCCAAAGCAATCCCCAAAAAATGCGCTATTGTCAATCCACCCCTTGAAATAGCGACAATTCCATCTGGATTGAAATCAATTTTTAAAACCAATTCTTTAATATCTTCTTTGAAAGTTTCATAACTATAATATTGCATATTATCTCCCTTTTGTTTGATAGACTTTTATTTCATTATATAAACTATCCCGCTCTACTGGGATAAAACCAGCATCACAAATCTGTGCTACCAACTCATCTTTTGAGATTCCATTGGCGCTTTTACTACCCGATGCACTCTGAATTGCCTCTTTTTGAATTGTTCCATCTATATCATCTGCACCAAACTCTTGTGCAACCATAGCAAGATTCAAGCCCAAAGTCGCCCAATATGCCTTAATATGCGGAATATTAGAAAGCAAGATTCGACTAATTGCAATGGTTTTTAGAATCTCTTGCCCACTAGGAAAATTCTCAACTTTCAAAAAATTATTTTCCTTTTGATACACCAATGGAATAAAGGCGTTAAATCCTCCGCTTTTTTCTTGCTGCTCATATAATCTCAGCAAATGCTCAATCCTATGTTCTCTACTTTCAATATGCCCAAAAAGCATTGTTGCATTAGATTTTTTACCCAAAGAATGCCAATACCCATGAATCTCTAGCCAACGCTTAGAATCCACTTTGCCCTTACAAATATATTCCCTTATTTTTTCATTAAAAATCTCCGCCCCTCCACCGGGCATTGAATCTACCCCATTTTGTGCCATAAGTTCCAATACTTCTTGATAAGGTTTATTAGAGATTTTAGAAAGAAAATTCACTTCTGCTGCTGTGAGCGCCTTTAATGAAACTTGAGGATACCTTGCTTTAAGCTCCCTAAAAAGTTCCAAATACCATTGCAAATCTAGCTTAGGATTGTGTGCCCCTACAATGTGAATCTCTAAAGCACCCATTTCCACTGCTTTTTGTGCTTGAATTAATGCTTCCTCTTGAGTGAAAGTATAAGGATTAGGATTTTTTCTATGTGCAGAAAAGCCACAAAATTTACAAATATCCGCACATTCATTAGTGGGATTTAAATGGCGATTTGAGTTGAAAAAAACCTTCTTTCCAAAATATCTTTGTCGAATCTCATCTGCCATCTTACCAAGAGTGAAAATATCCAACTCATAAAGCTTTATAGCTTCATTAGGATTTAAAATATCATTCATATCTATTTCATTTTTACTCATCAAAAGCCTTATAAATATCATTGATAGTTTGTTACATATTATAAAAAATAAAAGCTTAATTATACACAAAGTTTTTATATATCAAAGACTTTATAATTCTGATAACTTCTACCATATTGAACAAAAGTTTTTGCAATTTTAAAGCATTTTTTATATCTTTTTAAATAGAATATAGACCCCCAAAAAATTATAAAAATATTCAATTTGAAAGGACAATAAATTATGAAAACAATGTATGGAGAAGAGATTTTCCTCAAGGATGATACTCTAATAACCTCCAAAACTGATTTAAAGGGCAAAATTACTTATGGCAATAATGATTTTATTAAATATGGAGAATATACAGAAAGTGAGTTTCTCAACAAACCTCACAATCTCATAAGACATTCCAAAATGCCACGCACTGCCTTTAAACTACTATGGGATACTTTAGCCAACAAAAATGAATTTTTTGCTTTTGTGTGCAATCTTTCAAAAACAGGAAAAACTTACTGGGTATTTGCTAATATCACTCCCTCTTATGATGAAAATGGAAAAGTGGTAGGTTATTATTCTGTGCGAAGACGCCCAAGCAAAGAAGGTGTAGAAACCATTCAATCAATCTATGCCAAACTTTTAGAAATTGAAAAATCACAAGGTGTCGATAAAGGGGTTCAATTTGTTCAAAACTTCCTTAAAGAAAACAATACAACTTGGGATGAATTTATTATCAATCTTCAAAATAAAGGAAAAACAGGGGGATATCGATGAAAAAGCTATTATCATTAGGAATAGCAATAAGTCTATTAGGCTTAGTTCTTGAAGCCATACTTTATGGGCTATCTTTTAATCTAATTACTTTTATTGCACTTATTTTATTGTTAGGCTTTAGCCTTCTAAAATTTTCCAAACGCGAAGCACTTTTGCAAAAATCTATTAAAATTTCTAATCTTTATAGTAAAGGAAAATTTGAAGCAAGAATCCTACAAATACAGGGAGATGAAGATTTATGCACTCTTGCAAATAATATCAACAATCTTGCTGATAATCTTGAAGCTTTTATGCGTGAAATTTCAACTGCGATTCGTTGCTCACAAGAAGGCAAATACTACCGCTTAGCATTTCCACAAGGATTGAATCCTGCTTTTAGCAATAATATTGAAAGCATCAATAAAGCACTAATCAAAATAGAGGAAAATGCCAAAAATAATCTTTCTAATTTTTTAGCAAAATCTCTTATGGATATGAGTTTGGGTAGCCAAAATGAGAATCTTACAAAAATTTCTTTGGATTTAGACAAAGATATTCAAAATATGAATACCGTAGATGAAAATATCACTAGCATCACAAATTCTGCTAAAAATTCTCAAAAAGATGTTTCTTCCATTACACAATCCATTGATGAGCTTGTAGAAATCATCAATGATAACTCTATTACCATTGAAAGTTTTGCACAAAAATCCAAAGATATTGATTCGGTAGTAGAGATAATCAGCGATATTGCCAATCAAACCAATCTACTAGCCCTCAATGCAAGCATTGAAGCAGCTAGGGCTGGAGAGCATGGGAGAGGCTTTGCTGTTGTTGCAGATGAAGTCAGACAACTTGCAGAAAAAACACACAAAGCCACCAATGATATTTCCATTGTCGTGCAAACAATGCAACAAGAAATTTCAAGCATTCAAGATAATTTCAAAAGAGTTTCAGAATTTGCAAGCTCTACACATACAAGCATTATGCATTTTAATTCTATCTTTAGTTATATGGAGCAAACCACTAATACACTCAAAGATGTTTTTGAAAACTTATCCAACAAATTCCTCTTAAGCGTTTCTAAGCTAGAACATATCGTTTATAAATCCAATCTATACTTGAGTTTCAACCTCAAGCAGCAAACTTGCGATTTTAATAAAATCAACCCAATCTCCAAATATTTTGACAATAAAGAAAAAATACAAAATATCAATTCTTTAGATATCAACTCTCTAAACATTCTAAAAGATAAGTTCTTGAAAAATACAAATGATGCTTTAGTGGAGCTCAAAAAACCTCTTACCAAAGAAAGCGTGGATACCATTATTGATACTTTCCACACTATTGAAGAGGATTCTAAAAATGTCATTAAACTTTTAGATAACTAAACTTGTCTATCTTTATGGAGCATTCCTGCTTCATAAAGAAAAATCGAGCCTTCATAAGAAATATTTTTCATCACATCTTTTTTTGCATAACTCAAATATAAATTTTCTTTTGCCCTTGTAACTGCTACATAAAAAAGTCTTCTTTCTTCTTCCAAACTTCCACCTTGATTCATTAATTTTTTATTTGGGAATCTTCCTTCCATTAAATCCACAATATACACTTCACTAAATTCCAACCCCTTACTTGCATGGATACTTAACAAATTCACCCCCTCACCTTCACTCATCTCGCTTGAACCCAAAATCATTGCATTCAAAAATCTACCAATATCTTGATAATGACTAGCCAAATCTCTCAACAAAGAAATTTTTCTCTCTATTCTCTCTAATGATTCTTGATATTTTTCTTGATTAATCCCACCTTCTTTGGTAATTGCCCTTTCTTTAGCCAACTTTTGAGCAACCATTTTGAAAATAGGAAATTCCCTTGCTTTTGAAATCAAATAATAAGGTTTATCGCTCACTCCAAAACTGCTAAAAAATTCATAGAGTGCATTTAAAAACTCCGCCCCTTCTTTAGTAAGTTTTGAATGGCTCAAAACAGGATTATCCCTAAAGTTACTATCAAGATAACTAAACCTTGCAACATTTCCCATTGCAAAAAAATCATCAAATAGCCCAAGTTGTGTATTTTGAATCTTTTTTTTATAAGGCTCTTTAATTTCTTTATTTGGTTTTAAAATCCCACTTACAGGATTCCCATCTCCCAATACCAGCAAAGCCTCATAAATATCTTTTGCCATTGCATTCCCCACACCCTTAATATGGCTTAAAACATGAATAAAAGACATCATATCTTTGGGGTTATAAAGCAAAGAACAAAGATTAAGCATATACACCACTTCTTTAGAATCAAAAAAACTTATACCCCCTTTCCTACGCGTAGGAATCCCGATTTCTCTCAAACTTGCTTCAATCCCATCTGCACTAGAATTGTTTCTAAAAATTACCGCTACTTCTTTATAGGGGCGATTAGAGAGTTTAATTTTATTAGCGATGCCTTGGTATTGCAAAAATAACTCATCATACACAAGCAATGTTGGCATTCCAAAATTTTGCGTTTTAACCACTTCTAAAGTTTTGGGATAGATTCTAGGATTCTTTTCAATCACTCGATTTGCAAGATTTAAAATAGGTTCGGTTGAACGATAATTTTTTGTCAAACTATAAATATTTCCATTAGGGTATCTTTCTTTGAAACTTCCAATAATGCTTATATCAGCACCATTAAAAGCATAAATGCTCTGATCATAATCCCCTACACAAAAAATAGAAGGAGGATTTAAAGCCTGCAAAATAGAATCTTGTAGCGGATTAGTATCTTGGTATTCATCTACCAAAATTTCTTTAAAAAAGAGTTTGTCTTTTAAAATTTCCTCTTTATAAAAAATTAGCAAATCATTATAATCTGCATAGTGATATTCTTTTTTAAGATTTCTAAATTCCTCCCAAACATCCAAATAAATCTCTACATACTGCATTTGTTCTGCATTTCTTTTTTCAAGCCAGCTAGAAAAATCCTCATTGATAGTTGCATTTTGATAAAGAGAGAAAAGATCATACAAATAATTTGCTCCATAAGGGGGAGTTTGGGAGACATTCAAAAACACTCGTCTATCATACAGGCTTTTAAAAAGCACTTTAAGCTCTCTTGGTTGCTTTAAGATAATAGAATTTTTGGATTTTAAGTATCGGTATGCAACCGCATGAAAAGTTCCTGCTTCAATTTGTTTAACAATTTTGGAATCAAAACGCAACTCCAAGCGAGCAAGCATTTCTTGAGCAGCTTTGTTGGTAAATGTGAGCAGTAAAATCTCATTTGGGGTAATCCCGCTTTCTAATAAATGCGAGATTCTCCCTACGATTGTAGAAGTCTTCCCAGTGCCTGCTGATGCAATTACAAGATTATAACCACTGGGAGCCAAAGAAGCTTCCCTTTGCTGTATATTAAGCTTAGAAAGAGGCAATCAGATTATTCTTTAATATAATCTTTAATAGATTCAGCGACGCCAAATCTCGGATAATCTTTTGCATTTAAAATCACTTGAGCTAGAGTATGATTATCACAATTTAAAATAATCGGCGCTAAAAAATTAATGCGAATTTCTGTTTGTTTTTCTCTCACAAACACACAAAAAACTTTCACATTTGAATCTGCTTTGATATCCAACAATGCTTGAATATTAGCAGGCACTTCAAAAGAATATTCTCTTACTTTATAAGGATTAATCAAAAGCAATTCTGCATCATTCCCAATCATAGATAAAAATGCTAATGCCCCATTATCCACTTCTGCAAATTCAACCTCATTAACCTCCTCAAATCCTAAAATCGGAGATTTAACAACAAATTTTTCACCTTTCATAACAAACTCCTTTTTAAAAATAAGTTATCTTATAATTCTACCAAACATTTTTCTTTCTAAACCTTAGAAAATCAAATCCCTAAAATTTAAATTTTTTGGTAAAATTCAAAACTTAATATTTTAGCTATCAGCAAAAACCATTCCATTTTGCTAAATGAAGGTATTTTTATGCAAGAAAAAACTAATACAACTTACAATCCAAAAGAAATTGAAGAAAAATATTATCGTTTTTGGGAAGAATCTGGGTATTTTGAAATTAATGGCAATGAAAAAATTCAAAAAGCAAACAAGAACTTTTGCATTATGCTTCCGCCCCCAAATGTTACAGGAAGTCTTCACATAGGTCATGCACTCAATCACACTCTCATTGACATTATCGTCCGATACAAAAGAATGCAAGGCTTTAAAACTTTATGGCAACCCGGACTAGATCACGCAGGAATCGCCACACAAAACGTTGTTGAAAAACAACTTTTAGCACAAGGAATCAAAAAAGAAGAAATTGGAAGAGAAGCATTTATACAAAAAGTATGGGCTTGGAAAGAACAAAGTGGAGGAATGATTCTAAAGCAAATGAGAAAGCTTGGTAGCTCACCTGCATGGAGTAGAACTCGCTTTACAATGGATGAGGGCTTGCAAAATGCGGTTAAAGAAGTCTTTGTAAAACTCTATAATGAAGGTTTGATTATACAAGATAAATATCTCGTAAATTGGTGTACCCATGATGGAGCGCTATCGGATATTGAAGTAGAATACAAAGAAAATAATGGCAAACTTTATTATCTGCGTTATTTTTTAGAAGATTCTAAAGACTATATTATTGTAGCAACTACTCGTCCAGAAACTTATTTTGGAGATACTGCTGTTATGGTCAATCCAGAAGATTCTCGCTATTCTCATCTTATTGGGAAAAAAGTTATTTTACCTTTGCTTAACAAAGCTATACCTATTATTGCAGATTCTCATGTTGATATGGAGTTTGGGACAGGTGCAGTCAAAGTTACTCCAGCACACGATACTAATGATTATGAAGTGGGCAAAAGGCATAATTTAGAGCAAATCACAATTTTTGACAAAAAAGGGATTCTAAACGAATTTGCCGGAGAATTTGAAGGATTAGAGCGATTAGAAGCTAGAGAAAAAATTATTGCTAAACTACAAGAAACAGGCTTTATTGAAAAAATTGAAGATTACAAAAATCAAGTGGGACATTGTTACCGATGTGGCAATGTTGTTGAGCCTTATATCTCCAAACAATGGTTTTTAAAAAAAGAAATCGCAGCCAAAGCGATTGAAAAAATCAATGCCAACCAAAGCAATTTTTTCCCTCCTCAATGGAAAAACAATTACAATGCGTGGATGAAAGAATTGCGTGATTGGTGTATTTCAAGACAACTTTGGTGGGGACACCAAATCCCTGTATTTTATTGTGATTCTTGCTCCAATAAATGGGCAAGTGCCAAAACGCAACTCCAATGCCCAAAATGCCAAAGCACAAATATCCACCAAGATCCCGATGTTTTAGATACTTGGTTTAGCTCTGCCTTGTGGGCATTTTCTACACTTGGATATGGAAATGGTAAATGGGGAGAAGGCACACTTTGGCAAAAAGATGATTTACAAAACTTTTATCCTAATTCCTTATTAATTACAGGTTTTGATATTTTGTTTTTTTGGGTTGCAAGAATGCTAATGATGGGAGAACATTTCCTCTTAGAACTTCCCTTCCCCAATATCTACCTCCATGCTCTTGTAAGAGATGAAAATGGACAAAAAATGAGTAAAAGCAAAGGGAATGTTGTCGATCCTTTAGAGTTAATCGAAAAATATAGTGCGGATGTCTTAAGATTCACCCTTGCTACTTTATGCGCGCAAGGAAGAGATGTAAAACTTTCTTCAAATCAACTTGAAATTAGCAAAAATTTCACCAATAAACTTTATAATGCTGCAAATTTCTTGCTTCTTAATGCACAAAAATTTCCTAATTTATCCGATATTCAAACACCCAAAACTCCACTTGGAAAATATATGGCAGAGCTTCTAAGCAAAACCATACAAGAAGTCCATCAGCATTTAGAATCCTACCGCTTCAATGATGGTGCAAATGCACTTTATCGCTTTTTATGGGGAGAATTCTGTGATTGGGGAATCGAATTTAGCAAAGCAGATAAAGATTCAATTTTAGAACTTGGAGCGATTTTCAAAGAATCTATGCTTTTATTGCACCCTTATATGCCATTTATCAGTGAATATTTGTGGCATAAACTCGATGGAAGCACTTTAGAAGAAAGTGGCTCTATCACGGTTAAACCCTACCCAACTTTTACCTATTGCGATAATTCTAATTTGCAAATTTTTGAATTAATTTCAGATTCTATTATTTCTATTCGTCGCGCCAAAACTACTATTGAACTTGCTAATCAAAAAATTCCAAAAGCCTATATCAAAAGCAATATCGCAATTTCAAAAGACTTTGCCCCTACTTTTGTAAAATATGTAAGCAAACTAGCAAAAGTAGAAGAAATAGAAATTACTAGCCAAAAAATCCCTCATTGTATCGTAGATATCACAGAAAAGGTCGAATCTTATATCCCCATACAAGAAATCAATCTAACACCGATTATTTCGAGATTAGAAAAGCAACAAGAAAAAACACAAAAAGAAATTATCAAGCTTCAATCAATGCTAAAAAATGAAAAATTCATAGCCAATGCACCCGCACAAGTACTTGAAACCAACAAGAAAGCATTGATTGAACAAGAAGAAAAATTGATTAAAATCCAAGCGGAATTAAAATCTCTAAAAGGCTAGCCCTTATAGAGATTTTGATAGATTCTAAGCATAGCAATAAACAATGCCGTAATCGCAGGTCCAAGCACAATTCCCCAAAAACCAAAACTAGATAGCCCAGCAATAATAGCAAAAAAGATTAACATTTCATTAATTTTTACAGGTTCTTCAATCAAAACTCGGTTAATAAATGCAATAATAAATGGCTTTACACCATTATCAGCAATCGTGGCAATCACAATAATCGAATACAAAGTGATAATAATAGCATTTGTAAAATTTCCCAAATACAATTCATAGCAAGCCACAGGTAGCCAAACTAAAGTTCCACCAACAACAGGAATCAGCGATGCAAAACCATAAAACACACCTAACAAAATCGCATTATACCCATAAAATGTCATCAAAATCCCAAACAACATACCCTGTAATACCATTGATAAAATCGAAGAATAAAACACGACACTAATCACGGCACTAACTTCATCATAAAGAGACTTGATTTGCTGTTTATCAATAGGGATAACTTCTATAAAATATTTTCCCAATTTATTTCCATAAAAATAAAAGAAAAATAAAAAAATGACGATAAAAACCGCATCACTCACAAAATAAATACTATTTGCAGAAAGTTTTGCAATAAATCCCAAAATCTTTTTTACTATCTCCGCCCAATCAATACTATTAATTCTCAAAAGCAAACTTTCTACTTCTTGTTGCACAGCACTTGGTAGATAGTCAAAAAACTGCCTACTAAAGTTGATTAATTTTTGCTGCATAAGAGCAAAAATATTTTGAAACCCATTTAAATCTACATTCGTCGCAAATGAGGCTAAATTTATCGCAACATAAAAAATAGGCATAAAGCACAACAAAAGCAACAATAAAGTCATCAACAAAGAAGAAAAAAATTCTGATTTAATTTTTTTGAGAATAATTTGAAAAATACTTTGGGTAGCAATAAAAAGCAAAAATGCAATCAATAGATTCATCAAAAAAGGAGAATATAGCTTAAGTAACGCAAGAAGCGTTAAAACAAAAGCTACTAAGAAAAAATAACTCCCTTTAGAATTAGACACCATTATTTTGCTTTTATCACATTACTTGGAGGATAAATAAATACACTTTCCCTCACTACTTCTATCTTTTCTTGAGAGTTAAGAGCATAAGCCCTAATTTTTAATGGAATGTGTGTATCTTTTTGTGAATCTTTAGAAAGATTTTCATCAGTATAAAGAACTACCACTTGTTTAAATTTCTCCCTTGGCTCAATTTTGAAAGGCTTAGAAGGGCGTTTGATTTTAATAGCTGGATTCCCCTGCACTTCAAAATAAAATTCATAAGCTTTATTATTAGTATTTTGGAAAAGGAAAATATAGGAATTTTCAACCCTATTGTTATCTCTAATAGTATAAAGCTCATTTCGATTAATATTTAATAGCATATTTTCTTTAGTGGAACTCATATACAATAACCCTGCAAACACAACCACCAAAGCAACCACATAAGCAATAGTTTTAAAACGCATATAACGCACTTTATCCCTCATTTCAATAGCTTGAGGGCTAGTCCATGAAATTAAACTTGGCTTACCCAGTTTAGCCATTACCTTGGTGCATGCATCAGAGCATTCCAAACAATTAATACACTCTAGCTGCATTCCCTTGCGAATATCAATATGAGTTGGACAAATCTTTACACACGCTTCACAGCCTGTACATTCTGCATTTGGAGTCTCTGGCTTTTTCCATAATTTAATCCCCTTAGCATCAAATACCACACCCCCACGCTTATAGTCATACACAGTCATAATTGTATCATTATCATACAAAACACTTTGGACACGGCTATAAGGACACATATAAATACAGAAATTTTCTTTGATAAAAATAATATCTGCAATCAAAAATGCCGTAATTCCTAGCCAAAAAATAAAAAGATATTTATGCTCTAAAGGATTTTGAATATAAGAGAAAAAGTCTGTTGGGGGGACAAAATACCACATAAAATTTGCAGCTGCAATAAGTGCCAAAACAACCCAAATAACAAAAGCTACAACTTTTTTAATTTTATTGATTCCTAGCGACATATCTGGCTCTAATTGACGATTTTCAATTCTTTTTCTTAGTTTTAGAATCTTTGTTTCAATTAAATCGCGGTATAAAACTCTAAAAATAGTTTGAGGACAGGCCCAACCACACCATACACGCCCTGCAAGAGTTGTCAAAAAGAAAATCATCAAAAACATTAAAATCAATAAAAATGGCATTAAATATAGTTCTTGCATATCAAATGCAACCCCAAATAAATGCAATTGTTTATGATCAAAAGACAAAAGAAAGATTTGATTCCCATTAATCTTGATAAAAGGGACACAAAAGATAATCAGTGTTGCTGCAAAATACACCCAATATCGCCTTTTAAAATACTGGTGTATTTTCAATTCTTGTTTATTTTCCATAATTCACAAACTCCGAAATTTTTGCAAAATTATACTACATCTTATAGGCAAAAGAGCTAAAATACTTTTGAATGAAATATTAGTTATTAAAATTTATAATTTATACTCACATCAGCACTAATACCCTTTCTATCTAGCACATACCCTTTCCATTTAAAATCAATACTCAAAGGTATCTTCAAAGTAGGTTGAAACCCCATTGAAAACAATAAAGCAAGATAATCCCCTTCCAAAGACAATGATTCTAAATCATAGCCATTCACCGCACTTTTTATCTCATTATTTAATAATTTTTCCCAAGAGATTCCAATTGCTGTATTAAAATTATCTCTTCCATAACGAAGCACAGAATCAACATTAAACGAATGTGTGTAATTATCTTGTATAGTAAGGTGATCCATAGAATTATTACTCAATCCCACCTCATCTCCATCTACATAGCCAAAGTGATACCCAATACCTATATCCAATTTAAAATTCTCACTCAAATTGACGAAATAACCTCCACCCAAAGACAAAGAACCATAAGGGACAGAGCTTTTAAAATCCACCTTATCTTCTGTTTGATTATAAAAATAATCAAAATCTGTTTTGATAACTCCACCTTTTGCAACTGCTTTAGAATAAAATCCACTTTCAAAATCATACAAAAAAGCCAATCCTCCACCTACATAGCTATGCCCTACTTTGCCCACAATATTAGCCAAATCAGTTTTGGACTGCCCATAACCATTTTCAAAGAAAAGATTCGCCCAAAAAGTATTTTGATAATTCTTCAGAGCATTAAGCTGCATATGGAATCCGTGCATTTTGATATCTAAATTATTATAATGAGAATAACCACCGCCCACATTTAAAAACACTTGAGTTTCACCTTCTTTTGCTCTCTCTTTATAATAATTAACTCCATCACTCATTCTTTCTTGAGATTCTCTTATAAAAGCCAAACTCCCAGCAAATGCTTGAGTTAAGCTCTTTGACTCTGGAGATATTTGCCTAGTATGCGGAAGATCTTCTAGTTTTAATTCGTGTGAAAATATTTCTTCTTTTTGGGGAGTCCAAGTATCAAAAACAAAAGTTTCATTACCTCTAATCTGTGTATTTTCATCAACTTCAATTCCACTAGAAGCCCAAATAAGCTTTATATCATCTCCCACCTTTACATTTTGTGCAGAAATCACTAGCTTTTTCCCCTTTAAATCCAAAGAATCTCCCACATTATTTTGCTCATACTCTCCAATAATTAGAATATGTTTGTTGAGATTCTGCTCTTTTGCATGGAGATATAAGGTATCAAATCCAGCCAATCTTTCTTTTACTTGTATGTTTCCACTCACAAAAATAGAATTTCCCTCATCTATCCCACTATTTCCATCAAATCCCCCATATACACTTCCATTAATTACCGCTTCATCTTCTAACATCACTAAATTATATTTTGCATTAGCTCCATAGCCACCATAAACATTGTTTGCCCCTGTATTTCCATAAAGCACCACCGTATTATGCAAACTCTCATTTCCCTTACCGCCAATAGCCTCCTCTATACCCTGCGAATCTTTAATCATTACAAGATTATAATTTGAATGCCCGCTCTCTGATTCTCCCCCAATTACAGATAAATTTCCATTTATATTTTCCAAAGTAATATCATTATTGTTAGCACCACTTTTTGCATATCCGCCCACAATATTATGTTGCACACCCCCCAAAACAACCCCTTTAAGATTAATTTGATTCCCTATGGCTAATCTCTCTCCATAACCCCCATAAATATTATTAGAATTAATCTCTGCCCCTTCTTGAATGGTCACAAAATTTCTATCTGCATTTTCTGTTGTGCTATGCCCCCCATAAATATCGCCTTCTACTTTGGCATTTTTGTGGATATTGATAAAATTACTATTAGCCCCCAAAGTGCTTTCACCGCCTTTGACTTCTCCTGTTATAACCCCTTCAATCAAAACGCTATTTTCACTTGCCCTACCTTCTTCTGATTTCCCGCCATAGACATTTTTGGCATTTCCATAAACCTCTACAATATTATATGAGACATCGCCTTGTTTGGTATATCCAGAATATATATCTCCCTCTACATCTCCATAAAAGATTCCAAGATTATTCAAAGAATCTCCTCTTACCCCATATCCCACATAACTATTCCCCAAAATCTTTGCCCCATTTTCAATATAAATTTCATTTTCATCAGCAGACATTCCAACCCCACCATAAACTTCAGTGGCTTCTCCTCCATTAGCAATATAAATGCTATTAGCCCTCGCTAAACCATTTTTGCTATAACCTGAAACAGCCCTAAAAACCTTCCCATAAATATCCACCCCATTATCATAGGCACTTGCTTTGCTGTCTGTATATCCTCCAATTACATTATTAGAAACCCCCTCTATTTCCACCAAATTAGCAATAACAGCGCCATTTTTAGAATATCCTCCAACAGCATTTGAAACTTCACCTTCCACCAATACCCTATTATCTTCCACATTTACCCAATAATACTCAGAATAACCTCCCAAAGCCAACCCATCAAAATCCGTTCTAATGGTAATTTGATTTCGCCTATAAGTTTGTCCATTTTGTTCTACTGGAGCAAACCATTTTTGATAATTTCCAGTAGGATTATTTTGTTCGCTAAAACCTTGATTTTCATTATCCATTACCAAATTTTGAGCCCATAGATAGTGAAACAGCATCACTCCGCCTATAACCCTTCTCATCTCTACCCCTCACTTTTCTATAATTTTTTAATCAAGCTACATTATACACCAATTTTAAAATAACATAATCTAAAATTTTACATTTATAATATTTTTTGCTATAATCCAAACTTTAAATTTTTAAAAAAGGTGGTGATTAGATGCCCGGTATCAAAGTGAGAGAAAACGAATCTTTTGATGATGCTTACAGAAAATTCAAAAAACAAGCCGATAGAAATTTGGTTGTTACTGAAAGTAGAGCAAGAAGATTCTTCGAACCAATGACCGAAAAGCGTAAAAAGCAAAAAATTAGCGCTCGCAAAAAAATGCTAAAACGCTTATATATGCTTAGACGCTACGAATCAAGGCTCTAAAAACTTTGGGAGTTTTTCTCCCAAATCTACAAACCCTCTATATTCCCTATTTTAATTGCTTCACTTAAATTTTTCATCGTTTATTATTTTTGGAATGAAATTTGCTTCATCTCTATAAAATTAAATTAAGGAAAGATGATGAATATCACAGACAAAAATACTTCCATGTGGGGCTTACTTAGCCAATCCTACAACAAAAATAACAACAATGAAAATAACATTACAGGCTATTCTTCGTCCAAAAGCGATTCTATTTTTGGCACTCAAGAAACCTCTAGCACTGATTTGGTTTCCAGTCTTTTTAGTCAAGAAAATAGCCTCTACTCACCAAGCCAAATTCAAGATTCTGTAGAAATCAGCAGTGATTTATCCAAAATGCAAAATTTTGCTTCAATTTTCTCAGGAGATTTAAAGAATCTTGGAAATGCAATGTATGAAAATGGTATTTTAAACAAAGAAGAGAAAATGGGTTATGACATTTTAATGAAACTTAATCCCACACTAGATACACAAACTACTCAAAATATTTTGCAAACTCCAACACTTAGTGAAGAAAATCGCAATTTACTCGCTAATGTAGATAAAAAAATTGGTGCGGTAAGATACTTTGGAGGATTCTAGTCTCCTCCAAATACCACATTCTTTTACACATTAAACCTAAAATGCATTACATCTCCATCTACCACAATATAATCTTTGCCCTCCACTCGCATAGCACCAGCCTCTTTTGCTTTTGCTTCTCCACCATATTTAATAAAATCCTCATAAGAGATTACCTCCGCACGGATAAAGCCCTTTTCAAAATCCTTATGAATCACACCAGCAGCCACAGGTGCTTTGTCCCCACGATGAATCGTCCAAGCCCTCACTTCTTTTACTCCTGCTGTAAAATAGCTAATCAAACCAAGTTTAGAAAATCCCAAACGAATCACCGCATTAAGACCACTTTCTTTTACACCTAATTCTTGCAAAAATTCCTCTTGCTCTTCTTGACTTAATCCAACCAATTCCTCTTCTATTTTTGAACAAAGTTTAATCACCTCTGCACCATTTTTCTTAGCATATTCTCTTAATTGTTCCACAAATGAATTATCTGCATTCAATCCTACTTCATCGACATTTGCACCATAAATGATTTCTTTATTAGTAAGGAATCTCAATTCTTTATCCAAACCCAAAAAAACCTCATCTTTATTTCCAAAAGTCCTCACAGGATTCCCATTTTCAATATGCTCCAAAAGCTCTTGTGCTACTTCTAAAGTTTTCTTTGCTTCTTTATCTGTCCCACTTTTTGCCATTCTTGTGAGTTTTTCAACGCGTTTTTGAAGTGTTTGCATATCTGCAATCAAAAGTTCTGTCTCAATAATCTCTACATCACGCAAAGGATCGATACTCCCTTCTACATGCGTAATATTAGAATCCTCAAAACATCGCACAATATGCAAAATCACTTCAGTTTCTCTAATATTTGCCAAAAACTGATTCCCAAGTCCCTCGCCTTTGCTTGCACCCTTTACCAATCCTGCAATATCCACAAATTCTACCACCGAATTTTGGATTCTTTCTGGATTGACAATCTTTGCTAATTCTTGTAACCTTGTATCTGGCACAGGCACAACAGCCTTATTTGGCTCAATAGTACAAAAAGGATAATTAGCCGCTTGTGCGTTTTGTGTTTTTGTCAATGCGTTAAAAGTGGTAGATTTTCCAACATTTGGTAAGCCTACAATCCCTATTGATAATCCCATATTTTTCCTTTATTTGATTTTATTTTTGATAAATTCCACACAAGCTCTAACACCTGCCCCACTTCCGCCAAAAGGATTCACACCCCAGTTTTTTTCTACATACGCAGGACCTGCAATATCCAAATGCAACCACTTATCCTTAAGAGATACTTCGACAAATTCCCCCAAAAACATACCCGCAGTAATTGCACTTCCATAACGACTTGAAGGAATATTGCACAAATCAGCAACTTCAGATTTAAAAAGTTTCCCCAAATAAGGATTAAAGGGTAAAATTCCCGTAAGCTCTCCCACATTCCATGCAGCCGCCGCAAAATCCTCTTTTAATTTCTTGTTATAACCCATTATACCGGTTGTATAATCCCCCAATGCCACAACACAAGCACCTGTTAGAGTTGCCAAATCTACAAGAAAATCTGGCTTCAAATCACTAGCAAAACTCAAACAATCTGCCAATACCAATCGCCCCTCTGCATCTGTATTTCGCACTTCAATACTTTTTTGGTTTCTTGCAATTAAAATATCATCTGGCTTATATGCATTACCGCCTATCATATTTTCTGCCAAGCCCAAGATTCCATGCACTTCTGCTTTAATTCCAAGTTTTGCTATAGTCTCCAAAATTCCAATTACAGCACATGCACCACTTTTATCTGCTTTCATAGTTGTCATATAATCTCCGGGCTTCAAGCTCAAACCCCCACTATCATAAGTCAAGCCTTTGCCCACAAAAACAAATTTGAGTAATTTTTCTCCTCTAGCAATTTTTGGTTTATAGCTTAAATGCACCAAATAAGGCTCATTAACACTAGCTCTTGCCACAGCCAAAAATGCACCCATTTTCTCCTTTTCTAAAAACTTTTTATCATAAACTTTACACTCAAAACCACTTTTTTTTGCCAACTCTTTTGCATAATCTGCCACATATTTTGGAGTAGCTTGCTGGGGCGGAGTATTGACTAAATCTCTTACATTATTGATACTTTGTGCAAGTATTGTGGATTCTAAAATCCCATTTTGCAAAGTAGTCTTATCTATTTTTTTTGAAACAAGATAAACTTCGCTCAAATTTGTCTTGCTTTTTACACTTTTAAACGCATCATAGCTATACATTCCAAGCAAAATCCCCAAACACGCTTTTTGTATTTCTTCTTTTTTTTCTATTTCAATCGAAATGCTTTTAATTTTGAGTTTTTTGAGGCTTTGTATCGCATTTGCCAAAGCATCACTCAATGCGTTTGGAAACTCATAATTGTATTTTTCCAATCCCACAAAACAAGTCTTACTTTCACTCAAAAAACAGCACCCTTCGCCCTCAAAGTTATGAATCTTTAACGCTTCTTTTTCTGTCTTACTAAGATTTGTAGGGAGTTTTTTGTCTTTTAAGAGTATGATTTTAACATCCGCCTTTTTTTCACTTGCCAATATTTTCATTTTTAGATTCTCCTATAATTTTTTTCTCAACTTTTTGTGTCATCTTGTGTAAATAATAATAAATCCCGCCACCAAGAATCACAACAAAAGGAATGGCAACATAATAATGTTCTTTACCAAAATGCACCAATGCCAAAAGCTCTTCCCCAAAGAAATAAGCAAGCAAAATAGTAATAGCAGCCCACACCATTGCACTAATTAAATTAATAAAGGCAAAAGTTTTCGCACTATAACGCGTCACACCTATACTCATAGGAATGATAGTTCGCATTCCATACAAATAACGCTGCACAAAAATAATAGGCCAACCATATTTTTGCAAAAGCAAATGTGCAAAGGCAAATTTTCTTCGTTGCGTCTTAAGCTTTTTGTAAATAAATTGCTTGTTATAACGCCCAATATAAAAATAAATCTGATCCCCTACAAATCCACCTAATCCTGCAACCAAAATTGCAATAGGAATCACCATATGCCCTGTATGGCACATAATCCCTGCCATTATAAGCCCCAATTCACCTTCTAATATACTCCAAAGAAATAAAATAATATAACCATATTCTTGAAGCCATTGAATAAATAACTCTTCCATGTCTAATCTTTAAATCCAAAAATATAGCTTAGATTCTATCTAATTTTTGCTTAACAAACCCTCTTATCAATATTAATTCTCAACATTCTAATCTTTTTGAAAAACCAAAGAAATAGAATTCACACAATGTCTTACATTTTTCTTTGTAAATCCCTCTCCCCTAAAAATATGCCCCAAATGCCCTCCACATTTCACACAAACAATCTCTATCCGCCTTCCATCGCTATCAAGCTGCTCCATCACAGCCCCTTTAATGCAATCATCAAAACTAGGCCAACCACAACCCGAATGGAATTTATCTTTAGAATCATACAAAATACTTCCGCATTGCTTGCACAAATAAACGCCTTTTTCAAAAAAATTTTCATATTCTCCGCTAAAAGGTGCTTCTGTTCCTTTATGCAAAATTACCCATTCTTCCTCGCTACTTAATTTCCTAAACATCAATCAATCCTAAAGCGCAAAATATTTTGCTTCTTTGTGTGGCACTATCAAAGCCGAAGTTGTTGCTTCTGGACTCATCTGATAAGTCTCACTCAAAGTAATCCCAAACTCTTGTGGCTTCAAAAGATTAAACAATCCCTCATTCAAAGCCAAATCCGGACAAGCTGGATAGCCAAAAGAGTATCTTTGCCCCTCTTGTTCTCCAAGCCCCAATTCCCTTCTCACTCTTTGATGCACAAAGTCTGCCAATGCTTCTGCTAACTCAACTCCTAATGCATGCACCAAATAATATTTATGGTATTGACTTTCTTGATATAATTTTTCTTCAAAAGGCGCAAGATTTAACCCACTAGAAACCAAATGCAAAGCACAAATATCTTGCTCTTTATTAAAATAATCCCCCAAACACAAATAAGGCTTCTTAGAGCTTCTAGGGAATAAAAAAGATTCCACCTTTTTAAAATCGCAATTCTCACTCACTTCCAAAATAAGCCCTTGTGTTTTATCTTCTGGAATCTTAGTGCGTGTATGATAATATCCATAAAGCACTACTGGAGCAAAAATATTTTGTTCTATAAATTCTTTTTTCAACGATTCTAACATCGGCTCTAATTCATTTTCTTTGAGTTTTAAATATTCATCTTTTTTGAGTTTGCTATAACCCCAACGATGCTTAAACAATAAATCTTTATCCAAATAATCAAAAACTTCAAGAATCTCTTGATGAGATAATTGCAAAACTTTTCTACCAAAAAATGGCGGCTTATAAACCTCATAACTAAACTCTAATTCACATTTTGTTGGTTTGAAAATTTCTTTTACCTCTAATTGTTTTTCAAGTTTTTTAGCCACTCTTTGTTCTAACTTAGAATCTTCATTTTTATTTTTTTGTGAAGGCAAAGTAATATCACTAAAATCACCGCTTTGAATAATCTGCATTGCCGCAACACTATCAAAAGCATCTTTGCAATAAAAAATCACCCCATCATAATTTGGACGGCAATACTCATCCACAAAATTTCGATTGAGTGCCGCTCCACCAAGCATAATAGGGATTTTAATCCCAAGTCTTTTTAATTCTTCTAAATTTTCCTTCATTACCAAAGTTGATTTTACAAGCAATCCGCTCATACCAATGCAATCTACTTTTTCCTTTTTAAGAACCTCTAAAAACTTCTCCAACTCCGCTTTAATACCGATATTAATCACATTAAAGCCATTGTTGCTTAG
Source organism: Helicobacter pullorum (assembly GCF_900638355.1). Lineage (GTDB taxonomy): Bacteria > Campylobacterota > Campylobacteria > Campylobacterales > Helicobacteraceae > Helicobacter_D > Helicobacter_D pullorum. Next base: position 1,136,607 of record NZ_LR134509.1, read on the forward strand.
GATAATATCCACAAGATTCTTCCCTACATCATGCACATCACCTTTCACCGTCCCAATTACAATGGTAGTTTTATGAGAATTAGTTTTTTTAGGCAAAAACTCATTGAGATAATCGACACTTTTTTTCATTACCTCTGCACTTTGCAAAACAAAAGGAAGCTGCATTTCTCCAGCACCAAATCGCTCCCCAACAACCTTCATTGCATCAATTAAAATCTCATTAACAATCACTTCAGGATTAATTTCATCTTTTGCTACTGGGAGAATCTTTTGCATTGCATTTAAATCCCCCTCAATAAGATATTTTGAAATCCTCTCTTGTGTGCTTAAATGGCTTTCATCTTCTTTAGAATCCAAATCCAACCCAGATTTTTTTTCAAAATAACTAATAAAATCATACAAAGGCTGCGAAGTCTTTTGTGTATTAAAAATCAAATTTTCACACACTTGAATATCTTCACGCTCTAACCTAGCATAAGGAATAATATGTGCAACATTTACAATTGCAGAAGTTAAACCCTTTTGGATTGCATGATACAAAAACACCGAATTTAAGCAGATTCTACCCTCTTTGCTAAGTCCAAAAGAAATATTAGAAAGCCCCAAAGTGCTTCCAGCTTTGGGATAGATTTTCATAATCTCTTCAATAGCCCCCAAAGTCTCCATTCCAGCAGTAAAATACTCTTCATCTCCGCTACCAATAGTAAAGGTAAGTGGATCAAAAATAATATCTTCCTCCCTCAAATGATGCACTTCTATGGCTCTTTGCTTCATTCTTTTTGCACACTCCACTTTTCTTTCTTTTGTTTTGCACATTCCTTTTTCATCGATTGTTAAACACACCAAAACACAACCAAACTTTTTAGCCAATCCTGCTACTTTATCAAATTTTTCAATCCCATCTTCTAAGTTTGCAGAATTAATAATACATCTCCCACCAATTAGCTTTAATGCAATTTCTAAAGCTGTTACTTGTGTAGAATCAGGCATAAGCGGCAATGGAATCTTTGTAGCATACAAAGAAATCAACTCTTGCATATCCTTACTTTCATCTCGCCCAGCAAAAGCCACGCTTACATCAAGCACATGCGCGCCCTTTTTGACCTGCTCACTTCCCACCCCCAAAGCTCCTTCATAATTTTCATTCAACAATAATTCTCTAAAAGCTTTAGAACCTGTTGCATTAGAACGCTCTCCTATTAGAAGTGGTGCGGGATTTTGCTTAAGCTCATATGCTCCAAACAAAGAAGCAATACTAGGCTTGTATTCTCCTTTTGGAAGAGATGGAATTTTATCTTTGGTTTTTTCTACAAGCTTTTGAATGTGTTTAGGTGTTGTCCCACAACATCCCCCAAGTAATGCTACGCCCGGAATCTTCAAAAACTCACTTTCAATCTCACTAAATTCCTCTGCTTCCATCGGATAGTAAGTAACTCCACCTTTGTTTTGTGGCAACCCTGCATTTGCGTGAATAGAAATAGGAAATTTACTAACTTGACTTAATTCCAATAAATATTTCTTTGCCAAATCCGGACCCAATCCGCAATTAATCCCCAAAGAAAAAATATCAAATGGCTCTAAAATATAAAATAATGTAGCAATATCTGTCCCAATTAGCATTGAGCCATTTGTTTCGATAGTTGCTGAAACCATAATAGGAATCTCTTTGTCAATCTCTCTAATGGCGTGCAAAGCAGCTTTTATCTGCAAGGGATCTTGAGCGGTTTCTAGCAAAATCAAATCTACATTTGCCTCTTTAAAGCCACTCACAACCTTACAATATCCCAAAAACATCGTATCATAATCAATATGTCCAAGACTAGGCAATTTTGTCCCCGGACCCAAAGACCCAGCCACAAACAAAGCATCTTTTTGATTCTCTAAAGGCTTGTGTTTTAAAATCGCCTCTTTTGCTAATTGCACCCCAAGTTTAGCAATTTCTTTTGAATGCTCTTGCATCTCATATTCTGCCAAAACCCATTCCATAGCCCCAAAGGTATTACTTGTAATAATATTAGCCCCCGCTTGAAGATAGCTTGTATAAATCTCATCAATAATCTGCGGACTATAAAGATTCAATGCCTCTGTGCAACCTGCTAGGCTTTCTCCTTTGGCATTTCTGCCCCATTTTATATTTTCCCTTTTTTGTATTTCTGTCCCCATTGCTCCATCGAGGATTAAAACTTGTTTTTGGATTAATTCTTGCAATTTTTTCTTCATTTTTCCTACTTTCTTTGTTTTTTACTCACACTATTCAACCAAAACCAAAGCCCACCAAAAAGTATTATTATAAATATAGGTGCCAAATAAGGATATTCACCCAATAAATCTATACCTTTGATGATAATTTCTCCCAAAAAATACCCCAAAAGTCCAATACTCACTCCCCACAGCACAGCCCCTAAAGCATTATAAAAGCTAAATTTTACAAAACTATAACTTGTTAATGCCACAGCAAAAGGCACGAGCGTTTTTAAACCATAAACATATTTTTTAAGCACCAAAATAATTGACCCATAACGCTTCATTAGCAAATGAATATAAGCCAATTTCCTACGATGCTTTGAGAGATATGGCATCATTCCTTGTTTTTGATAACGCGCCAAATAAAAAAGTGCCATATCTCCCAAAAAATTTGCAAAAACTGCCACAAAAATACTGATTGTCAAATCCATTTTGCCAGCATAGCTTAAAACACTTGCTCCAACAAGCGCTACAAATCCTCCTCCTAGAGAATATAAAAATAAAATAATATAACCATATTTCACAATCAAATCAATTGTTTCTTGCATTTTTAAGCCCTTTATGAAAATAACTCTTATTTTAAATTGCCATTATATCAAATAATCCTAACTATTTTATTTCAAAATCAATATTTTACACTACTCAAAAACAATCCATTAGGCGGTGCTGGGATAGAAAAGATTCTTTCTCCCAAAAGCTGCTTTTTCAAATCTGATATTTGCAAATTCCCCTTATCAATTTCTAGCAAATATCCAACCATTAATCGAATTTGAGAACGCAAGAATCCATTTCCCCAAAATAAAAAAATATAAAATTTTCCCCTTTTTAACAATCGAGCCTTATAAATTTCCCTCACACTTCCTTTAGCACCACTGCCATCATTTTTCATAAAAGCCTTAAAATTATGCAACCCCTCAAATTCCTTCAAAGCTTCCTTGATTATCCCTACATTTTGAAAACAATAATAATGTGCAAAAGGGGCAATAAATGGTGAATATTCTTGAGAAATCACATAGCTATACCCTCTTCTTTTTGCATCAAATCGCGCATGAAAATCATCATCTACCTGCCAAATCTTTTTAATTTTAACGAGGGGATATAATTTCAAATTTAAAATTTCTTGTAATTTTTGTAAATCCTTGTGAAAATCTGGAATCTTCAAAGAAATCACCTGAGCACTCGCATGAACTCCCTTATCCGTCCTCCCACTGCCAATAATCTTTTCAAAAATCCCAACACTCCCAAAAACCTCTTCCAAAAACCCACTTACAGATTGTCTATCCTTTTGCTTTTGGAATCCGCAAAAATTTGCACCATTATAGGCAATTTTCATTGCCACTTTCATCATCAATAATACCTTCTTACAAATCGCTGATAACCAAAATACCCCGCTAATCCCCAAACAATAGGCAATAACACCATTCCAATAAGTGGCAAATAATTAGCAACCAAATAAGTTAAAGCATAAAACACTCCAATTATTAGCATTGATTGCAAAATCGTATGATTTCTTTGGTATCTAGGATTCTTAACGCCCAAAAGCGGAAAAAAATACAAACTCACAAAAGGGAACAAAGACATTAGCACATACATACTCAAATCCCTTAAAGTTTTCCTTTGTCTATCATTTTCATAAAATGCCCTATTCCAATATTCAAAAACACCCAAATTTTCTCCACTAATATCTGTAATGCTATTACGCAAAATCAAGGTTTTAAAAGCTATTTTTTCAATTGCATTTTCATCGGAACGATAAATTTTTCCATTATCCAAAATCGCCTCCATAACGCCATCTTTATTGATAATTTTGGCATCTTTAGCAAAAATTAGCCCACCTTCTTTTCCAAAGGAAAGCAAAACAATATCTTTATAACTCATATCTTCGTGATTTTCTTTTACATATACAAGCCAATTTCCCAGTTTCTGCCCAAACTCTCCAGCTTGCAAATTAATATTAATGCTATTTTTTCGCTCTTCTAAAAACTGCCGATATGCCAAATCGCTCAATGGAGTTAAAATAAGTGACAAGATAAAAAGAGAAATGCTTGCCAATAAAGCAATGGGGAAAAATATCTTTATAATTTTATTAGGACTCATTCCCAAAGCAAATAAAACAGGCAATTCATAATCAAAAGAAAGCCTTGATAATGAAAGCGCACAAGCCACAAAAAAACTCAATGGTATCACAAAAAACAACATCAAAGGCAAAGTATAAAAATACAAAGAAAGCAACTCTAAAAAGCTAATTTGCACGACAAAAGTTACACCTGCAATGCGTATAAAAATCACCACTGAAGCAATAAAAAATAACACCAAAAAAGTTGGAAAAAATATCTGCGAAAAACTATGGAATAAATAATTTTTAATTCTCAAAAAAATATCCTATTTAAATTCTCAAAAAATAATTTTATATTCTACACAAAATGCACTAAATTTTTACAAAAATCACAAAAACTTCAAACTCATAAGCCCTATAACACTCAAAAACCCAATAAACAAAAAAGGCACAAAAGGCACTAAAGATTTTCTAGCAAAAAGCATAAAAACGAGTGCATAGCCACTAGCAAACAAAATCGCTAAACTACCACCAAATATTCCCAAACTCGCCCCCAACGCCCCAAATACAATTATATCTCCTTCACCCAATACCTCTTTTTTGAAAATACTTCCCACAAAAAGACGCAAAAAACTCGCTATCCCCATAAACAAAAAAGCACACACAAATGATTCAACCCAAGAATCCAATAACCACTTTGCCTCCCCAAATAATCCCCCAAAAACCACAGCAAATGCCAAATTCAAAAAATTCAAACTATCTGGAATCTCAAAAAACTGCCAATCTATCATGCTTAAAACATAAAAATTCAAAAGCAACAAAAAGCAAACTATCCCAGATATTCCATAGCAATAAAAACTAAAAAGTGCAAAGATTCCGCCCAAAATTTCACTCAAGCAATACCAAAATGGAATCCAATTCCTACAACAGCGACTTTTACCCCTCAAAAATACATAAGAAAATATCGGTATTTTATCTCTCCATTGCAAAGACTTTTTACATTTAGGACAGAAAGAAGAAGGCATAACAATGCTAATATTTTTGGGAATCCTAAAAATCAATACATTCCCAAAAGAACCTAAAGCTATCCCAAAAAGCACCACAAATACAAATTCCATTTCACCACCTTAAAATATGCTATAATTCTACCATTAATTTTTAAGGTTTTTAATGCAAAATATTGCGGTTTTTGGAGGCTCTTTTGACCCGCCACATTTAGGGCATTTAGAAATTATCCAAAGTGTATTTAGATTTTTGACCATAGAAAAACTCTTTGTAGTTCCAGCTTTTTTAAATCCTTTTAAAACACATTCTCTTTTTTCCCCACAAAAACGCTTAGAATGGCTAAAGATTCTAACCCAAGATATGCCTTTGCCCATTGAAATCTTAGATTTTGAAATCAATCAAAACAAACCCACCCCAACCATAGAAACTATAAATTTTATCCAACACACCTACAAGCCCCAAAAAATCTATCTTATACTAGGGGCAGACAATCTCAAAAATCTCACAAAATGGCATCAATACAAAAACTTAAAAAATCAAGTGGAATTTGTTATAATTCCAAGAGCACATTACAAAATAGATTCTAAATACCAAGCCTTACCAGTAGAAAAAATACCCATTAGCTCTACGCAAATTAAAGAAATGCTAGACAAGCAAGACAGCAAGGCATTAGAATTTATACCAAAAATGATTCTCAATGATATTTTAAAGGAAACAAATTGCAAAACAATAGACAAGAGATTATCCATTTTATCCAACAACTCCTAGAGGACAAAAAAGGTGAAAATATCGAAATCTTTGATCTCAAAGATACAGATTATTTTGTAGATTATGTGATGATTGCTACTGCTTTTGTTGATAAACATGCACTTGCATTATTAGATACACTAAAAAAAGAGCTCAAACAAAAAGGGGAGAGTTTTTTCAATATTGATGATGAGAATCCAGATTGGATTGTCGCGGATTTAGGGGATATTATTGTGCATATCTTCACAGAAAATCAACGCAAAAAATTCAATCTTGAAGAATTTCTATCAAAAATAGCAATGCAACAAAGGCTAGAATCTTAGCCTTTATAAACATTTAACGCCGCAAAACTCTGAGTAGTTGGCATCATCTCCAAAGTATTAACATTTACATGCTTAGGCAAAGTTGCCACCCAATACACCGCTTCTGCAATATCTTGTGGCTTGAGTGCATTTGAATTTTTATAAAGCTCATCAACTTTTTCCTTATCTCCCTTAAAACGAACCAAAGAAAATTCACTATCACTAGAAAGACCCGGTTCAATATCACTTACCCTCACATTTGTTCCAGCTAAATCTGCTCTTAGATTAAGTGCAAACTGCCTTACAAACGCTTTGCTTGCCCCATAAACATTACCGCCCGGATATGGCCATCTCCCAGCAATTGAACCCAAAGTAATAATATGCCCACTCTTTCTCTTTACCATTTGCGGTAAAACCAAATGGGTAATATAGGCTAATGCCTTGATATTAACCTCTATCATTTGCTCCCAATCTGCAAAATCACATTCACTAGCCCCCGCCATCCCCAATGCCAATCCTGCATTATTCACCAATACATCAATTTCCCTATAATCTTGTGGCAAGGATTCCAAATGGGCTTTTACCTTTGCTTTATCGCAAATATCACAAGGCAAAATTACACATTCTCCAATTTCCTTTTGCAATCCCTCTAATCTCTCTTTGCGTCTTGCCAATGCAATGATCTTATGTCCATTTTTTGCAAATATTCTTGCAATTTCTCTACCAAATCCAGCTGAAGCACCTGTTACCAATACTACCATCTTTTATCCTTTGTTTAAAATTTACATTTTTCAATTACTCTAAAATGCTCAAAAATCTCTTTTTCTTTCTCTCTTTCTTCTTTGGGGATTTTATTGATAATTTCTTTAGCATTTTTACAATCTTTTTGTTTATAATAACCCCATGCCAAAGAATCCAAATAATAAGGATTCTGCGGTTCTTTTTCTAGCGCTTTTTGCACACATTGAATGCCCTTTTTTACATCCAAATTATGATCAATTAGCAAATATCCCAAATAGTTCCAATAAAGCGAATTATCAGATTTTTTCAAAACCTCTTCAAATTTCCCTACTATCTTTTTCAAAAAAGCTTGATTCTTATTTGTGCTATTTTCATACAATATCATCGCTTCCAATGCTAGATAATCCACATTTCCACTTTTTTTATAGAGTTTTTGCAGTAGTTGAATGCTCTTAGCGGTTTCTTTATTTAATCGATATATCTCTAACAACATTTCATCTCTTGATTGAATAGGGGGATTCTGCTCTAAAAATCGCTCCGCTTTTGTAAGATATTGCCCTTTAATATAAATCTCTAATGCAAATCGTGCGTATTTTTGCTCTTGTGTTGCTTTGTATAATTTTTCATAATTTCTTGCTGCCTCTAAAAATCTCTTATCTTCCAAATAAATTAATGCTAATTTCTCACCAACATTTTTAGAAATTCCATACTTCTTAATATGCGTTTCATAGACCATAATTGCTTTATTTCTATCCTTAAAAAAAAGCAAATGGATTGATACAATTTTATCCAGTATCTTTTCATCTTTGTTAATCTCATAGGCTTTTTGGAGATATTCCAAAGCCCTATTATAATCTTTTTGCAAAAAATACACAGAAGAAGCAATCTCTAGATTCTGAACGCTTGCATTGTTTTTGAGCAAAATTTGCACCTCTTGAACTGCCCCTTGAAGATCTCCCATACTGCCAAGAATCTCCACCAAAGCTTGACGCACTTTTTCATCGTTTGGAGAAACTTTCAAATAATCTTTGGCAGCATTTTTTGCCTTTAAAAAATCTTTTTCCAACACCAAAAGACCAATTATCTCCCTTAAATATTCTTTGTTTTTAGTTAATTCATAAGCTTTTTGGAGATTCTCTCTTGCTGTTTTATAGTCCCCCATATCCAAAGCCGCATAAGCTTGTATAATGTAAATATCCTCTTGATTATTAACCTCTTGGTATGAATTATCCACAAAAGCTATTTTAGCATTTGGCAAGCACCCCATCAACAACACAAAAAGACAAAAACCACCAACAATGCTAATTAATATTTTATTTCTTAATAACACCTATACATTCCTTCATTAAAATTTCATAATCTTTTTTATAGCATTCCCAAAAGGGGAATTGCTTGCATTGTTTTGGGCGATTCTCATAAATTTGGCATTTACCTCCCTCTTCATCAAAAAACACGCAAGCATAGCCCTTCCCTTCTTTTTCCTTTTTTTCAATCAAAGAATAACGATAACCCACTTTTTTGACAAATTTCAAACAAAATTCATCAAATTCCATTTGCAAAGATTCTGCGATTTTTTGAATCTCATTTGAGGTTACAAAAATATAACCCGATTCACCCTTGCAGCATTTACCTCCACATTTTGCACATTGATTTTCATCAAACACAAACAAAAAATCTTCGGCTTCTAGCATTTTATACTCCAAGTATTTGCTCTTTTATAAATTTCTTGCACTTTTTTAGTAAATCCATTTGCATTATGTGTAAAAATCGGAGGCAAAATACGCATTTGACTCTTAGAATCCTTTTTGGCTCTACAAAGCAATAAAGTCGCTTCTTTATCTTCTTTGGGATGCACATAACAAATTGTAATGGGACGAATTTTGTATTTAAATAATATACCAAAAACCTTAAAACTTTCTCTACAATCATAACAAAAAATAAATTCCCCTTGAGGTTTTAAAAGAGTGTTGATTTTTTGTACCATTGCTTCAAATGGAAGATTCTCTTCATACCTTGCCATACAAATATCATTATTCACGCTCTTAATTACACCATTATGATAAAAGGGCGGATTACTCAAAATACAATCAAATTTCAAATCTAAAAAATCATATTGCAAAAAATCCCCACTCAATAATTCTGCTTTGATTTTATTGACACGGAGATTCTGCTGGCATAGCTCCCACATTTTAGGATTCTTTTCAATCATCATTAAATCAATTTCTACATCTCTAGCACACAACATTCCAAGCACGCCACTTCCAGAACCCACTTCAAGAATCTTTTGGTGTTTTTTCAAAAAATCCAATGCAAAATCATACAAAAATAAAGTATCACTATTATAACAATATCCATCTTTGGGCTGATAAATCTGCAATTAATTAACCTTTAGTTTAATTCTGTAACAATTAGAGTAAAGCCACTTGTATTTTCTTTAAAATAAATCTGCTTATCTGTCACTTGATAAACAATCTTGCTGCTTCCAATTTGCAATTTCTGCTCATATCCATTTTTCAAATTTTCCTTATTTTTCCCTCCAAAAATCTCCCTTCCTTGCAAAATTTCAGAAAAATCAATCCCACGCATTGCATCATTGCCAAAAAATTGTCTCACCGCAGAAGCTTTTGCATAACATTGCTGATTAATGCAAATTCTATCTTGAAAAACCAAGAATCTCAAAAGCAAATGCCCTACATTGAATATTTCTAAAGATATATCACCATTTGCATAGGTTTTAATGAAGCCTGTATCATAAAATTTGAAGTCTTTTGTAGAAAAAAATATAATCTTTGGTATTGTTTGCTCTAAGTTAGAAGGTGCTTTCATACACCCTCCAACCAAAACAACAAACAAAAAAACTAAAAGTTTTCGCCTGTTAAAATGCGGTACCATCTTTTACCATCGAGTTTTAATTCCATATTTACTTGGCACAAACCATCTTTATAAATCGTCTCGATAATCTCAGCATTTCGAATAACTGCCATTACTTTTGTTTTAACAGTAGAATTTTTCAATACCATATCTCTTACAGTATCTTGTGCATTTACTCTAATACCATACATTTTTTCACCAATTTGTCTATATGCATCAACAATCGCTGCTCTTTTTGCTAATGCCAAAGCTTGTGCTGGAGATAATGTTGATTCTGGTGCTACTCCCATACCAACTGCACTAATTTCAATAATACTTGATGGAGTAATCATTGGAGCATTTGGGATAACAATATCATCTCCACCTACCTCAACTCCTTGCAATCCTGCTGGAACATTAGAGTTTCTGCCAGATTGTATTCCTGCATTCCCCACAGGGCTAACACTATTTGCTGTTGTAGTAGTAGAATTTACTTGTGCTACTAGCAAATTTGTCCCCAAAAGCATTCCTGCTAAAACTAATGAAATTGTTTTTTTTGTTGCCATTTCAATCCTTTGATATTTTATTTAAGATCACACATCATTAAGCAATAGGTGTTCCATATTTTTATTGTAGAATCACTTTCCTTAAATTTTCTATCATTTGTTCCATAGAATCTTCATACAATTCTACCACTTTTGCCCAAAAACTTCGCATATCATCATAAGGCAAATGCAAACTTCCCAAGGCAATGTGATAGAGAAAATGGCTTAAAGTCCCACCAAACAATATCCCCACAAATGGATTTTTTTGTGAAACCTTGCTTATCTCTTCAAATATCTTATCTACTGCGATAAAAAGCCCTTTTTTATTCTGCACTTCCACATTAAATAAATCTCTAATAGAATTTTTAAAAGCAAGAATCTCAAAAATATATAATTGTGTCTCTTTGGTATAAAAACCGCATTCTTGTGGATTTTTAAAAAGTGATTTAAGATTCTTGATTTCTTGATTTTTATTAATTTCTTTTAATTCAAAATCTTGGAAATAAATCGGAGTTGCTCCTTTGATATATGCACCATCATTTAAATTTAAAATATTAAAAGGCTTTAAAGCACGGAAAGCCTCTTCTAACGCATTTCGCGATAATGAATAAAGGGCATCTGAATAAATATCATCACTAAAATTACCATCGACTTTATAAACCCCTTCTGGCAGCTTTTCGTCCTCCTCTCCATAATAAGAATTTTTTGCATGTTTTTTAGCACCCTTTTTGTATCCACAATCCAGTCCGCACAAAATCACATCACTCCCCAAATAACTCGCCAAAGAAGCCCCAGCATTCCCCACAAGAGGTGCAGTAAATTTGACTTTAAATTTTGGTTCATTTAAATTTGCCGCACTAGAACCATCTCTTTCAAACAAATAAATTTCTTTTGCCAATTCCTTTGCCTCTTTATTAAGCACTGTGGCACAAAGCAAAGGAATATCACCCAAAGGTGCTTCTTTTAATACATCTCCCAAATAATGATGCCGCTCAATTTCAATTTGAAAATCTGGCCTAATTCCAGCATTCAAAAGTGGCTTTAATGCAGTTCCACAACTAAACAGTATCATTTTATTTTGATTTTTTTTAATAAAGGGTAGCAAAAAATCCAAACTTGGTCCATTTGCAATGACGCAAATAGGGGCATTGATTCGTTTTGGCTCCACCAACATAGGATAGAGTGGATAGCTCTTTTTATTCTTAATCCCTATCATCTCATCTTCATAAGTCCCCCAACCTCTAAGAGACTGCAAATGCAATTCATACACGATAGAGCGCGCACTAATATTCACCGGAGTTTGATACATCATTAATTCCAAACGCATAACTGAAGTGCTAATACGGCGACTAAGGAAAAAATTAAGCACATAATCACGCTTCATCATACTTTCAATAAAAATATATCCGCCCTTATTTTCTACCTTTTGGAACAAACTACCAAAATCCACAAAAAAACAAGCTATGCGGAATAAATCCAAAGATTCTTCAAAAATGAAAAAATTATGAATCGCAGAATATTTTTCATTTAAAATTTGCAAAAAGATTCCCCCGCCTAATCCAAATAAACTAATATTTGGCAAAAAATCCGATGGCAAATGATAAGAAGTGATTCCTCCATTTTGAGATAAAAACTCCAAAACACCATTAACCATAATAGAGCTATAAGGAAAATTCTCATTCATCATTGCCATTTCTGTCCCATAGATTCTATTCCATTTTTCATTAATGGGCGGATTAAAAGCACAATTTTCATGCACCAAAAGCATAGTAGATTCTCCATTGTGCATAGGATACATAAGAGAATTTGTTTTTGTTTCAATAATATTTATCCCTTCTTTCCCTATATAGAGCTGATAATCCCTCAAAGGTTGTTGCAAAGCAGAAAAAAGATTAGGATAATTTGCTTCAAAAAATTGCAAATTCTCCCCAAATCTTCTAGCACAAAATTCCTCGATTTCCTCGCAACTACTATTTTTCAAAAACTCTACAATTCCCATTTTATTCCTTTATCAAGAATTCTCATAATGCAATCTTAACATTTTATTAACAAAATCATAACAATATATTTATTACATTATTTTATAATTGCAAAAAAATAATTTTAAAAAATATTTTAAAGGTATTGAATGCTTTTACAATTTTTAAAAAATCCAAAACACACGGGTGCTTTGCATTCTAGCTCCCATTCTTTAAGCTGTATGATGACAAAAAATATCGGAATCCAAAATGCAAAATATATCGCAGAAATTGGTCCGGGACTTGGAGTTTTTACTCAAAAAATTCTCAACCTCAAACAAAAAGATGCTCGATTCTTTGCTATTGAAATCAATCCTTACTTCGCAAAAAAACTTCAAGAAAAATTTAAAAATCTTGAAGTAGAAAATAAAAATGCTAATCAGATATTATCTATTATGCAAAACAAACAAATTGCACAATTAGATGTTGTCGTATCTGGGATTCCTTGGAGTCTTCTAAAAGCCAAAGAACAAGATATTTTGCTTAAAAACATTCACCATTCTTTAAAAAACGGGGGATATTTTAGCACTTTTGCCTATATTCTCCCAACACCAAAAACAATTTTATTTCGCAAAAAACTACAAAAATATTTTTCACACATCAAAACTTCCAAGGTTGTATGGAATAATCTACCCCCAGCTTTTGTGTATTATTGCAAAAAATGATTTTTTGCTGGTTTTTTAAGGATTGAAAAGTTTATAATTGCATTTGCAAATAAAACATAAGGTATTAAACAATGCAAGACTTTAAACTTTTTAGCGGAAATGCACATAGAGAGTTTGCTCAAAATGTTGCAAAAAATCTCGATATTGAGCTATCTTTAGCAGAAATCACAAGATTTAGCGATGGAGAAATCAATATTAGACTTTGCGAGAGTGTAAGAGGAAAAGAAGTTTTTGTGATTCAACCCACTTGTGCTCCAGCTAATGATAACTTAATGGAGCTACTTATTATGGTAGATGCACTCAAACGCAGCTCTGCAAGCTCAATTAATGTTATTATGCCCTATTTTGGCTATGCTAGGCAAGATAGAAAGGCTGCCCCTAGAGTGCCAATTAGTGCAAAATTAGTTGCAGATTTACTCCAAAGAGCAGGAATTACTCGACTTATTACAATGGATTTACATGCAGGACAGATTCAAGGCTTTTTTGATATCCCTGTGGATAATCTCTATGGCTCTATAGTCCTAAAAGATCATATCGCATCAAAAAATCTCAAAAATCCAATTGTTGCAAGCCCAGATATCGGCGGTGTTGCAAGGGCAAGATATTTTGCAAAACTCTTAGGATTAGAAATTGTCATTGTAGATAAAAGACGAGAAAGGGCTAATGAAAGCGAAGTAATGAATGTTATTGGAAATGTGGAGGGCAAAGATGTCATTTTGATTGATGATATGATTGATACTGCAGGGACGATTGTAAAAGCCGCTGAAGCTTTCAAAAAAAATGGTGCAACAAGTGTTATTGCACTAGGAACTCATGCGGTATTTAGCGGGGCTGCTTACCAAAGAATCCAAGAAAGCTCTATTGATGAAGTAATCATCACAGACACTATTCCTCTCAAAGGAAATTGCTCCAAAATCAAAGTTTTAAGTGTAGCACCATTATTTGCTGAAGTTATCAAAAGGATCAACAACAATGAAAGCGTCAATTCACTTTTTGCTTAAAATTTTCATAGGTTTTTTATGCCTAGGCTTTATTGCTTATGCACAAACCAACACAGATTCTAAAAAGATTCAAGCCGTGTTAGAAACTACTGCTGGCAAAATCACTCTTGATTTGTTCCCAGAAGTTGCGCCAAAAGCTGTAGAAAATTTTGTAACACACATCAATAATGGGTATTATAATGGAACAATTTTTCATCGAACTATCCGCAAATTTATGATTCAAGGTGGAGACCCAACGGGGAGTGGAAAAGGTGGAGAATCTATTTGGGGGAAAGATTTTGAAGATGAGATTGTAAAAGGCTATGCTTTTGATAAAGCGGGGATTTTGGCAATGGCAAATGCCGGACCAAATACCAATGGAAGTCAATTTTTTATTACCACTACACGCACCCCTCATTTAAATGGCTTACACACAATCTTTGGGGAAATCAGCAAAGAAAATAAACAAGAAAGCTTCAAAACTCTAAGAAAAATTGAGTATTCCCCCACAAACTCTCAAGATAAGCCAATCAAAGAACAAAAAATCATTAAAGCCTATATCATTCAATAATCCTCTAAAAAGAGGATTATTTTTTTAATTTTCTTTTATAAAGTAGCAAAACTCCCATTATCAATGCAAAAAATAAGATTTCTGCAATCAAAGATTGATAATCCACTTATGCACTCGCAAAAAGATTATTCAAAATCACTTCGGTTTTAATAAGATTCTCCCTCTCTTTGGAATCAAGTGAATTTAAATAATTCTCATCTTGTAGCTTTTTAGCCATTTCTAGCCACTCTTGCATTTCTTCTTTTTTAGCTACAAGTTTTTCTTGATTTTCTTCTTCATCTTTGGAATCTGAATTTGCAACCTCTTGTTTTTCATCTTTTGTGCCAAGATTCAACAAAATATCATTTAAAGTTTCTTCAACCTCTCCAATCTCAAAGCTAAACTTTTGAATCACAAAAATATCTACATTATTTGATTCTCCTCCTGTTTTAAAAAGCACCAATTCATTGTTATCGCCCATCATTTCATTAAGGTTTAATGCACCATCTAAATTACTATCTTGCGAAATAGAATGATTGATATAATCTCCCAAATTATCAATAAACCCTACTTGCTCCAAAAACCTCTTTTGTGCTTCCTCTCCACCGGGAATTCTCTCTGCTATAGAATAATACTGCGAATCTTTCAAAGAAACGAGACTTTTTAAGTGTATTCCCTCCTCCAAACTAATGCTTCCATCTCCATTAGAATCTCCGCTAAGGTATCCCATATTATAAGCTGCATCATAATACCAACCCTTCACATAATCACTAGCCTCTTCTAAACTGCCAAATTTTGCTACCAATTTCTCCACATTTTCTTCACTCAAAGGAACGCTAATAGTCTTGCCACTGACTTCATCAACAAAACTCACTGCATTTTGTGCAATATTTTCCCCTTCTTTTACTTCTAAAGGATTATAAGCATTTTTGACTTCTTCACTCACATTTTGAGGTTTTGTCGTGCTTGTTTGCACGAGCGTTTTTTTCAAAAATACCCCCATAGAAGTGGAAGTTGTCATTGTAGATTCTTGATTTTTGCTTGCAAGGCTTTCTTTAATCTCTTGCTTGATTTCCTCTTTTTCTTTAGCTTTGCTTGCCTCATATGCGATTTTATCAAGTGTTGCGAGGCGTTGGTTATTTTGCGTTTCTTCATCTAAAGCGAGTGGATTTGGGATTGCATTTTTAGAATCAAGCACACTATTTTTTGCTGCTTCTTGAGATTCTCCACCCTGCCCTAGCATTGATAACGCACTAGCTTGTCCCGTCTGTGGATTTTCCAAACTTTCTTTAAGAGATTCTACATCAACCTCTTTAGCAATTTCTGATGAAACACTCCCTGTCTGCTTTAGCTGTGCAATCGCTTCTTGAATCAATCTTTGCTTTTCAAAATAATCATCTTGACTTGAAGAAGTGCTCAATCTTTTGTTTTCCTCATTTCTTGAAGCCCAATTTTGTTGAATCTCTTGTGAAAAAGTTACACCTTTAATATAAGAAGAATAATTCCCTCGTGCATCAATGTAATACATTGTTTTCTCCTAAATATTGCTCTATCCTTAGAGAAAATTTACATTCCTATTCACACAAAATACAAGCAATTTTTATTCCAAGATAATTTAAATCCAACAAATAATCTACCTTTAATTTTTTTGCTTTTATAATTATATTTTTATTTTAATTCAAAGTTTTAGGATTCTTGTGCAACAACTTCAACAAGCTCTGCTTTTAAAAAAGCTTTATTTATTAAAATCAATGGATTTCCACTATTGTGATGTGTATTTCAAAAAACCCACCCAAAAAAGCTTTCAAAGCAATAATGCCAAAGATTTGCATTCCTCTATCCAAGCATGCCAGCTTTGCTCACAAAAGCTATCCAAACCTCACACTGGACTTTGCAATCCAAATTCCAAAATCACCTTTATAAGCACAATACCTATTTTAGATACACAATTGCGTTTTGCTTCCAAAGGCGCACAAATGCTTAAAAAAATCATTGAAAATGTCTTTGAACTGCGTCTTAATGAAGTTTCTATCCTCTCTTTGCTTAAATGTGAAATCCCACAAACCACACAAAAAGATGCCATAGAAAATTGTTTTGGATACCTACTAAAACAGCTTGAATTTTCACACACACAAACAATTGTTATTTTGGGAGAAACAACCTACAATCATTTCACCAAAGATAAAACCCCCTACAAAAATATACAAGGAAAAATCTTAACATGGAATCATTACACACTTTTTCCAACCTTTTCTCTTATGCAGCTACTTACCAATCAAAGCCTAAAAGCACAAGCTCACAGGGAATTTTTAACACTTAAAGGATATTTATGCAAATAATACAAAAACTTTTTATTTTATTTTTATTAGCTCCAAATCTTATTTTAGCAAGTGGCAGATACCCCTCTCCCCTTCCTACGCCAACTACAGAAATCTTAAATTTAGATTACAATAAATGCTCTACAAGCTGCCTAGAAGACTATCTCAAACAAGGGCTGATTTTTTCTTTTATGGCTAATTTCAATGAAGATAACCAAAATGAAGAGCTTTTAGAATCCCTTAATCTTCTTATGAATAATCTTGCAATATCCCAAATTCCCTATCTTTCTTCCACCAAAAAACCATTTTTTAATATTGCACTTTTGTTTTCAAGAAAAAATATTGGGACTTACTCGGCTTCCACAACTAATGTAATTTTAAGTTATCTTTTGCACCAAAATAGTCGTTTTAATTTTGAAATTTTTGATAGCAAAAGTGAATCCCAAGAAGATTTACAAAGCACTATTGATACTATCCATTCTAAGGGCTATCGACAAATCATTGCCATTTTAACTTACAATGGTGCTAACAACCTCAATCTTTTAAATATCCAAACACCTATTTTTATCCCTAGTGTGCATTCCTCACAAATCACTTCTAATCTTTCGCCAAATATCATCTATGGAGGCATTAATTATGATGAACAAATCAAAGAATTATCACAATTAAATCCCCAAATTAAAGCTGCTAGTTTTTATGATTCAAGCTATATTGGCAATACCATTCACCAAAGTGTCCTAAAATACAATCCTGAAATTTCTTATTCTATGGCTTTCAATCTCAAAGACAACACAAATTTCACAAAAGAAATGAAAAAACTACAACCCATCCTTAATGATTCTCGTATATTCCTAAATACACCACTTATCAATTCTAGTATTATTCTTTCGCAAATTACTTATTATGATATCCAAACTCAAGGTATCTATTCTACCCAAATCAATTACAATCCAACCCTTCTTTCCATTACACAAGCCAAAGATCGTGATAATATGTATATTGCAAACTCTATTGGAAAGCTTGAAGATTTATTTGTCGAAGAAGCCAAACTATTAAATGCAGATTTAGAATATGACTGGATTAATTACGCAACCGCTCTAGGAATTGAATATTTTTATCTAAAAAATATCCCAAGTGCAAAACGCTTTTTTGATGAAAAAATCTACAATAACCAAGTCCAATACGATATTCAAATTCTCTCCCCAAAAAACAATCGTTTCATTCAACACTAATGCCTCCATACACTCTCAAAATCATTCAAAAACGCAATTACAAAAATCTTAAAATGCATTTTTGTAATTCCTCAACACTTCTCATTAGTGCCCCAAAACACATTACCAAAAAAGAATGTCTAAGATTTTTGGAAGAAAATCGTCAATGGATTGATACCCAATATCATTCTCTACAAGAAAAATACAATATCAATCTACCACGCAATCAATTTTTTATTTTTGGGGAATGGAAAAATTTTTCAGATTCTCATATTCAATCCCTATGGGAACAATCCTTCTCTCAAGATTCCACCAAACACACCAAAAATCAATTAATAGCTTACTACAAAAATATGCTTGATTCTTATTTGCAAATACGCATTCCACATTTTGCCAATATTATGAATCTTTTCCCCAACAAAATTCTCTATGGCAAGAGCTACAAACAGCTTGCTTGCTGCTACAAACACACAAAAAACTTACGCTTTAGCATACGCCTTGCCCTAATGCCTCACTGGATAATTGATTCAATTATCATACACGAATTAGCCCATCTCCGATTCCCACACCATCAAAAAGAGTTTTGGAATCTCATTTCTCTTTATGATAAAGAACCCAAAAAACTCCATCAATGGCTAAAGGAAAATCACACATTGCTTTATTTTCTACACCACAATCTTTTTAAATCTTAATACATAGGGATTTTTGTATTAAAAATCAAATAATCACCGATATTTTCTATAAGCGAATCATTTCTATCTTCTTTGCAAAAAGCCAAATACATTCTGCGTTTAAGCTTCAAACCTCGAATCTTAGAATAATAAAATTGCTTTTTTTGCAATTCATCTTTGATATACAAATAAGGCAAAAATGCCATATAGCGTTTTGCTCTTTTTGATTTTTTCTGCGATTCACGCAATAAGCATTTTTTTACTTCTTGATAGGTTTCAAATTGTTTAAAAATCTTTAACTTATCCACTTCAATTTCTAGCTTTTCCAAATAATTTTTAATTGCAGCAAACTTGTGTGTCCCCAAACTCAAATTAATCCATTCATAAGTAAACAAATCCTCTTCCTTAATCACTCTTGGCAAAGGTGCTGTAGAAGCCAAAATAATTTCATCTTCTAGCCATTCTCGATACACAATATCTTCCCTAAAAATCGGAGATTCAATCAAAGCCATTTTAATCTCCCCAGCACCATTACCTCCACATTGCAAATCTTCAATAGCTTTCAAAGAAGTAGAAATACTATATTGTATATTAGGATAAACTTCTTTTGTGAGTTTAGGAAGCAAAGTAGGCAAAATAAAATTACCAATAGTGGGCGAACAAACTATTTTTACCGCTTCTTTTCTGTAAATGTTATGCATTATTTCTTTTTGATGAGAATGCAAGATTTTATCAATTTTTGAAGCAATCAACAAAAGCTCTTCTCCTTCTTTTGTCAATCCAATCCCACTTTTTCTGCGGACAATAATTTTGGTATTAAAATATGATTCAAGGTGTTTAATTTGCTGCGTAACAGCAGGTTGGGAGACACCCATTTTCATAGAAGCTCTAGAAAAGCTTTTTTCTTTAACTACTATCATAAAAGTTCGCAATTTGGTAAAATCATACAACATACCCTAATCTCCATACAATTAAATAAAATATATATAAATTTTTATCAAAACTTTTATAATAACAAAAATTTTTTTTATTATCAAGCCAACAAGTCACACAACAAGTTTTTGATATAATTCCAAAATTCATTCTATTTTTCCTAAGGCTATTTATGCAAGAATCCTATTTAGAGCAACTCAACCCCTCTCAAAAAGAAGCAGTTACCACTACTGAAGGTGCTTTATTGATTCTAGCAGGTGCTGGGAGTGGCAAAACAAAAACTATTACAACTCGCTTAGCCTATCTTATCGATGAAGTTGGGATTCCACCAAGCAACACTTTAACACTCACTTTTACCAATAAAGCCGCACAAGAAATGCAAAAAAGGGCTTTAAATATGATAGAAAACACCACATCTCACCCGCCTTTACTCTGCACTTTTCACAAATTTGGTTTATTATTTTTAAAATTTTATATCCATTACTTAGGACGCAAAACAAACTTTATCCTAGCTGACAGCGATGATACAAAAAAAATCATCAAAGAATTAAACGCCGAACTTGCCCCTTTGCCTTTGGTTGTTAGTGAGATTTCGCGTTACAAAAATTCTCAAATTTCTCCACAAGAAGCCTCAAAAAATGCACACAATGAAATTTACAAGCATATCGCAAAAGTTTATGAAAAATATCAAGAATCTCTTTTGCAAAACAATATGGTAGATTTTGATGATTTACTTTTATTGCCTATACAGATTTTTCAAAACCACAAAGAAGTTGCCACTGAAATTAGCCAAAAATACCAATATATTATGGTTGATGAATACCAAGATACCAATGATTTGCAATATCAACTTTTAAAATACCTCTGCACCACACACCAAAACCTTTGCGTTGTTGGCGATGATGACCAAAGCATTTATAGCTGGAGGGGTGCAAATATCCAAAATATTTTAAATTTTTCTAAACATTTTCAAAATGCAAAAACCATTAAATTAGAAGAGAATTATCGCTCAAGCAAACACATTTTAAGGGCAGCAAACAATCTTATTATAAACAACAAAGAACGGCTAGGCAAAACCCTCAAAAGTACTTTGGGAGAAGGCAAGCCTATTGAGATTTTGCATTCTTTTGATGAGCAAGAAGAAGTAAGAAATCTCTGCAAAATCATCAAAAATCTACTCTCTAATGGAATTAATCCCAAAGATATTGCTATTTTATTTCGTCTAAATGCCCTCTCACGCTCTTTAGAAGAAGGTTTTAATCGCGAAGGGATTCCTTATATCTTAGTGGGTGCAATCCGCTTTTATGAACGCAGTGAGATTAAAGATGTAATTAGCTATTTTAGGGTTTTAATCAACCCCAATGATGACTTTTCCCTTCTTAGAATCTTAAATAAACCCAAAAGAGGCATAGGCAAAACGACCATTGAAAAATTAAAAAACCTCACACAAATCCACCTTTGCAGTATTTATGAACTCTTTGCACACCCTCATTTGCAAGAATCTTTACAAAAAGAAATTGGCAAAAAAGCCCATACAACCATCAAAGATTTTTTTGGAATTTTAAAAGATTTGCAAGAATCTCATAAACAATCTAGCCTAAGATTCCTTGATGATTTTGAAGAAAAAATCGGTCTTTGCAATGCTTTTTTGCAAAATAATGATGAAATTGATAGGGTAAGCAATATCGAGGAATTTTATGGATTATACCGAGAATATATCAAGCAAAATCCCCTTATGGAATTAGAAGATTTTCTAAACGAATTAGCTCTAAGAAGTGATCAAGAAGATATGGAAATGAGACAAGAAAAAAAGGAAGTGGAAGGCATTTCTTGTATGAGCGTGCATTCTAGCAAAGGATTAGAGTTTGATTATGTTTTTATCATTGGGCTTGAAGAGGGATTTTTCCCTATGGTAAGAGAAGATAGCAATATTCAAGAAGAACGCAGATTAGGTTATGTAGCTTTTACAAGAGCCAAAAAAGAGCTTTATTTAAGCTATGTGGATTCAAGATTTTATCGTGGCAATCGAACCAACATTCTACCCTCAAGATTCTTAGAAGAAAGTGGAGTCCTAAAAAATTCCTACAAAACTTTCAAAAAAGAAAATACCACAATTACCCTAGAAGATTCTGGATTTAAAAAAGGCGATTGTGTCGTACATAAAATCTTTGGAGCAGGAAGAATCCTAGAGATTACAAAAAGCGAGAAGGAAACAAAATTAAAAATCAATTTTGGTGGGCTTTTTAAAGAAATTTTAAGTGATTATGTAACAAAAGTATAATCAAAAAACCTCCAAATAAAACAAAAACAATACTCCCAAAATGATTCTATAAATTCCAAATGGAATAAAATTGAACCTAGACACAAATCCCAAAAATAATTTAATCGCCAAAAAAGCACTTATAAAAGCCACAACAAAACCCAATCCAAGCACCAAAAGATTTTCTGAATTAAAAACTTCATAATTTTTATAAGCACTATAACCGCTTGCAATAATCATTGTAGGCAATGCCAAAAGAAAAGAAAATTCCGTAGCTACTTTGCGATTACACCCCAAAAGCAACCCACCAATAATCGTTGCCCCACTCCTAGAAGTCCCCGGTATCATTGCCAAAGCTTGAAAAATCCCTATCAAAAAAGACTGCTTATAGGTAATTTCTGCAACATCTTTAGTGTGATGCTCCTTTTCTTTATAGAAAATTTCTATCACAATAAACACAATTCCGCCCAAAATCAACATAATTGAAGTGGTAATAGGGGCAAAAAGCGATTTAATCAAATCATAAAGCAAAAATCCCAAGATTCCAGCAGGCAAAAATCCTATTGCCAATTTCACCCACAATTCAAAACTATTTTTAGATAATCTTTCCCAAAAAACAAAAATAACAGCCAAAATTGAACCTAGTTGGATTATCACCTCAAAAGTTTTGTGAAAAGTATCTTGTGGGATTCCGAGCAATTTTGAAGTTAAAATCAAATGCCCAGTAGAAGAAACAGGCAAAAATTCTGTTAGCCCCTCAACAATACCAAGAATCACTGCATATATTAATTCCATAAAAAACCTTAATTTGTGTAAAAGTGGGATAATTTTAGCATAATTCATTCTTTTTACAAAACATTCTAAAATTTCAAGAGAAAATTAAAAAATTAAATTATAAAATAAAAACTTAGCTCAAACAAAAACATTAATGGAGTTTTTATGTTTAGAAGAATCCTCATTGCCAACCGCGGAGAAATTGCTGTAAGAATCATACGCGCCTGTAATGATTTAAATATCGAATCTGTTGCAATCTATTCTCATGCAGATAGAGATAGTCTGCATGTCAAAATGGCAACTCACACTTACGCAATCAGCGAAGATCCAATCAAAGGATACTTAGATCCAGACTTGATTATCCAAGCTGCAAAAGCAACAGATTCTGAAGCAATCCACCCCGGATATGGTTTTTTGAGTGAAAATGCTCTTTTTGCAAAAAAAGTCAAAGAAGCCGGATTAGTTTGGATTGGACCTGATAGCGAAGTCATTGCCAAAATGGGGGATAAAAATGCTGCAAGAAATCTTATGATAGCTAATGGAATCCCCGTTGTCCCCGGAACAGATCCTCTAAATTCTTTAAATCTTTATGAAATACAAAAAATAGCAAGAAAAATCGGCTATCCTATAATCCTAAA
This sequence comes from Helicobacter pullorum, assembly GCF_900638355.1. Lineage (GTDB taxonomy): Bacteria > Campylobacterota > Campylobacteria > Campylobacterales > Helicobacteraceae > Helicobacter_D > Helicobacter_D pullorum. The sequence goes on from NZ_LR134509.1 coordinate 1,160,115, forward strand.
AGCAAGTAGCGGTGGAGGTGGTAGAGGAATCCGCGTAGTATGGGAAGAAAATGAACTTGAAAATGCTTTGAATGCGTGCAAAAGAGAGGCTTTAACCTTTTTTAAAAATGACGATGTTTTTATGGAAAAATATATCCAAAATCCAAAGCACATTGAATTTCAGATTCTAGCGGACAATTATGGAAATATCATTCATCTATTAGAAAGAGATTGCTCTATCCAAAGACGCCACCAAAAGCTAATAGAAATCGCTCCCTGCCCTACCATAAGTGCGGATTTGCGTCGTAGAATGGGAGTAGTTGCAGTTGCTGCTGCTAGGGCTGCAAATTACACCAACGCAGGAACCATTGAGTTTTTAATTGATGATTCTAATAATTTTTATTTTATGGAAATGAATACAAGAATCCAAGTTGAACACGGCGTTACAGAGGAAATCACAGGCTTAGACCTCATTGCTAGGCAGATTCGAATCGCCTATGGGGAAATTTTGGATTTAAGCCAAAGTGATATTATTCCACAAGGTTTTGCAATTGAAGCTAGAATCAACGCCGAAGATGTGCATAATGACTTTATTCCAAACCCCGGAACTATCACTGCATACTACCCTGCACTAGGTCCTTTTGTGAGAGTAGATAGTTATATTTACAAAGATTTTACCATTCCCCCTTTTTATGATTCAATGATTGCAAAGCTTATTGTCCGTGCTACAAGCTATGATTTGGCAGTCAATAAACTCAAACGCGCTTTAAGCGAATTTAAAATTCGAGGAGTGAAAACAACCATTCCATTTTTAATTAATATCTGCAATGACAAAGACTTCAAACGCGGAATCTTTGATACCTCTTATTTGGAAAACAAAATCAATTCATTAATGCCACAAGAATCCAAAGATGAAAGCGATTTAGTCGCAGCAATTGCCATTGCACTAACCAAACATTTTGAGGAATAAGAAATACCAAAAACTACTAAATAAATATATTTTAAGTAATTTTCTAATAAAATTAGCGTTTATTTTTACAAAAAGGGTTTTATAATGAAAAGAACATATCAACCACACAATACACCAAGAAAGAGAACTCATGGTTTTAGAGTAAGAATGCAAACAAAAAATGGTAGAAAAGTCATCAACGCAAGAAGAGCAAAAGGTAGAAAAAGATTAGCAGTTTAATCTAGGTTTTGCGGATTTTAAATTGATTACACTAAATACAAAAAAAGACTTCAATATCGTCTATAACAGCCAAAAAAAATGGCATAATCCGCATTTTATACTTTTTTTCAAAGAGAATATCAAAGAAAATCGGGTTGGATTTTGTGTATCCAAAAAAGTGGGGAATGCAGTTTGTAGAAACTTTATCAAAAGGCGTTTAAGAAGCCTTTATCGTGCCTCATTGCCTAATCTTATTAATGGAGATATGGTGCTATTAGCAAAAAATGGGCTAGACAAGGTGGATTACAAAACTTTGGAGAATCACTATAAACACGCCCTTATGCGTTTAAAATTGGTAAAACAAAAATGTTAAAAAAATTTTTTTTATCACTCATATTTTTTTATCAACATTATGTTTCTGCATTTTTTGGAGCAAAATGTCGCTACTATCCTAGTTGCTCAGAATATTCTAAGCAGCTTTTTGAATTTCAAAATCCCTGTATTGCCTTATTTAAAACCTTGATGCGTATTTTAAGTTGCAATCAATTCTTCAAAGGTGGCATTGCCTATCCAAAAATAGACACCAAAATTAATGCTCATTTTATGTCTCCAAAAACGCCAAAATATTGGCTCATACCGATTAAACCTCTAAGATTTCAACCCATTATTCTTAAACATTCTATGGTATATCCCACTCAAAATGTTTATATTATAAAAAATTTTTCAAAGGTTTCCCGTGTTAAATAAACTTGATAATTTAAATCCTCAAACCAGAATCATCATCGCTGTTGTTTTGGCATTAGCCTTTTTTGTGCCTTATAGCTATTTTTATAGCCCCAAAGAAAATGCCACCGCCAAACCATCGCAAAATATCCAAACTCCATCACAAGAGCAAACCACTCCCCAAGCCTCTATCCAAAATGTTTCTAATACACAAAATAGCACAGATTCTCAAGAAATTATTGCCACCATCAAAGCAAAAAACTTTGAATACAAAATTGATCGTTTAGGTAGAATCACCCAAGTCCTTCTCAAAGAAGAAAAATACCACAAAGACGCTAAAGATCTTGAATTATTTAGCACTGATATTGCTAATCAAAACAACCCAAAAACGCTAGAAATTCGTTTCTCTGATTCTATGTTAAACCAACAAGCCTTTAGCACACCTTACAAAGCTAGTCAATCTGACATCACTATCCAAGACAAACCACAATCTATCACACTCACACAAAAACTACAAAATATCACCATAGAAAAAATCCTAACCTTTTATCCTAATGGATATTATGAAATCAAAATCAATATGCCACAAAATTACACTTACTTCTTATCACCGGGTATGCGTCCTAGTGTAGAAAATGATGCTTATGTCTTCAAAGGTGTTATCATCAAAGAACAGGACAATACTATCACTACAATTGAAGATGGCGATGCAAGCACTCAAAATAATTTTACAAACTCCAGCATCATTGCAGCAGTGGATAGATATTACACAACTTTATTTTTTAGCAAAACCAACAATCTTAATATCTCTATCTTAAACAACGCTCAAGAAAATCCTATGCCTTTTATTAGTGCTAATGGAAATATAGAACTCTCTGGATACATTGGACCAAAAGATTATCGGCTTTTAGAGAGCATTGATACAAATCTTACTGATGTTGTTGAATATGGTATGATTACTTTCTTTGCAAAACCTCTCTTTTTGCTCTTAGAAACACTTTATGATTTATGCGGAAATTGGGGTTGGGCAATTATTCTACTCACTCTTATTGTTAGAATCATTCTCTACCCACTTACCTATAAGGGTATGGTATCAATGCAAAAACTCAAAGATTTAGCTCCAAAAATGAAAGAGATTCAACAAAAATACAAAGGTGAGCCACAAAAACTTCAAGCCCATATGATGGATCTCTATAAAAAGCATGGCGCAAATCCAATGGGAGGCTGCTTGCCACTCCTCCTTCAAATGCCTGTATTCTTTGCTATCTATCGCGTATTATATAATGCCATAGAGCTCAAAGGTGCGGCGTGGTTGCTTTGGATTCAAGATTTATCTGTAATGGATCCTTATTTTGTCTTACCAATCCTAATGGGTATTACAATGTATTTGCAACAGCATTTAACCCCAGCGACATTTAATGACCCAATCCAAGAAAAAATCTTTAAATTCTTGCCCTTAATTTTCACAATTTTCTTTGTTACATTCCCTTCAGGTTTAGTGCTTTATTGGTTTGTAAATAACATCTTTTCAATCCTTCAACAGCTTATTATCAATAAAGCAATGGAACGCAAAAAAGCAAGAGAAATCGCCGAACATAAAGAACATAAGCATCAAAAGGCTTCTCAATGAAAAAAATAGAAGCCCAAAGCCTCGAAGAAGCCCTCATAGAAGCCTCCAAACTTTATGATTGCTCTATTGTAGATTTAGATTATGAAATTATCCAAAATCCCAAAAAAGGATTTTTGGGGTTTGGCAAAAAAAATGCAATTATTTGCGCACAACCAAAAAACGCCAACTCACACCACCCCAAAACAACTAGCACCCAAAATCTCCACACACAACCACCAATCAAAGAAACCACCAAAGACCTCTCTGAAATTAGCACTCATATCCAAAATGAATTAAACGAGTTATTTCAATTTCTTCCTTACAAAATTAGCGAGATTATTGTCAAGCCCTATGATGAAAACACTCTATATATCAAAATTGATGGGGAAGATTCAGCGTTATTAATAGGGAAAGAGGGTTATCGCTACAAAGCGATTTCTTATCTAATTTTTAATTGGATTAACCATGTTTATGGCTTAATGGTGCGTTTAGAGATTGCAGAATTTCTAAAAAATCAAGAAGAAATGATTGCAAACTATCTCATACCAACCATAGAAAATATCAAAACCTATGGGAAAGCACAAACTAAGCCACTTGATGGCGTATTAGCCCATATTGCAATCAAGCAGCTAAGGGAACAATTCCCAAATAAATATATTTCTTTCCGCCTTAATCAAGATGGAGAGCGTTATATCATCATCAATGAATTTCAACACTAATGATACGATTGTTGCACCAGCAACAACTTATGGAAAGTCCTCTCTTAACATTATTCGCCTAAGCGGACAAGATTCTCTTAAAATCGCCTCAAAACTTGCCAAAATAGATTTAAAAAACTCTAAAGTGCGTCATGCAAAACTTACTAAAATTTATTTTGAAAATGGCGAACTGCTTGATGAATGTATTATAATTTACTTCAAATCTCCTCATAGCTACACCACCGAAGATGTTGTTGAATTTCAATGCCATGGTGGCACTTTCATAGCTCAAAATATCTTAGAAGAATGCTTGAAATATGGAGCTAGATTAGCCAATCCCGGAGAATTTACCAAAAGAGCTTTTTTAGGTGGAAGGATTGATTTAACTCAAGCCCAAGCAGTAGCAAAACTCATTGAATCTTCTAACGCAAATGCCCACAAAATGCTGATGCGTCACCTCAATGGAGAAATGCAAGAATTTTGCGAGAATCTACGCACCGACCTTATTACATTGCTCGCACACAGCGAAGTTTTTATTGATTATGCCGATGAAGAATTACCACAAGATTTGCTAAAAAATCTACAAAACAAGCTAACTTCTATCCTCAAAACACTCCAAAGCCTCTTAGAGCAATCAATCCAAAAAAAATCCCTTTTTGAAGGCTATAAACTCTGTATTATCGGTAAGCCCAATGTAGGCAAAAGCTCATTTCTCAATGCCCTTTTACACAATGAACGCGCTATTGTGAGTGATATTGCAGGCACTACACGCGATAGCATTGAAGAAAATTTTGTTTTAGAGGGGCATTTATTGCGTCTCATTGATACCGCAGGAATCCGCAAAAGCCAAGATATTATCGAAAACAAAGGAATTGAACGAAGCCTACAAAAAGCCAAAGAAAGTGATATTCTAATTGCACTTTTTGATAGTAGTCGCCCTTTAGACCATGAAGATTTAGAGATTATAGAGCTTCTAAAAAACTATCAAGATTCCAAAAAAATCATCGTTTTGTTAAATAAAACAGATTTGCAAAATCATTTTGATTCAGAGGTCTTAAAACCTTTTCTACCTCTAAACCTTTGTCTTAAAAATACCAATTTAAATTCCCAAGAATCCCTACTATCTAACTTTAAAAACCACCTAATATCCTTATTAAACTCCCAAGAATCCACCCAATCCTTACTTTTGATTTCCCAATACCAATTCCAAGCAGTGAAAAACTGCATACAAGCCCTTTATGATTCTAAGATTCCACTAGAAAATGGCGAATTAGAACTCTTTAGTTTTCATATCAATGAAGCACTTAGAGCTATTGCATCTATCACCAAACCCTACGAATATTCTCAAATGCTTGATGTTATGTTTGGAGAATTTTGTCTAGGCAAATAATCCTATTTCACCTTTGCCAAAAACAAAGCCATAACCAATGCGAAATTCCCTACAATTAGCCCACCAAAGAAACCCACAAAGTCAAACAGCTCTTTTTTTAAAAAAATTAAAAAAAGCACGATAAATACCGCATAAGTTAGCAACCTCAAAGGCATAAAAAACATTTTAAACCCCACCTTGCCACTTTCTTTGTTGAAACTCTGCCAAAATTTCTTTTTTTTAGAAATACATTCCTTTACAAATTTTTCATCATCTTTATCTTCATTTTCACCCCAAAATTCTTCCTCTTTCTCTTCTTTGCTTTGGTAAAGATTCTTTAAAGTTTCTAATTCTTCTTGTGAAGCTTGCGAAATAAGACGCATAATCTTTCTTCTCTGCATAATAAATGCCATTCCCACAATTATCACAAAAGAAACATAAGCAAATACAAAATTCAAAGTCACCAAGCTACCCCAAAAAATATAGCTCAAAACTCCACAAATAGCCAAAATCGCAAATAAGATAAAACTTAGGATATTAATCCTCATCATCATCCCATTTCTCTGCTTTTTGATAACGATATTTTGGATCTTTGCTCAACTCATCAAATTCTTTCTTTTGTCTTTTATAGGCTTTATAAATATTCAAAATTGCCGCCAAAATCCCCCATACTACCCCAAGCCAAAAAAGCCACCTATAACCAAAAAGCTTTTCAAGTCCATACCCAATTCCAACCCCAATCAAAACCGCAACCACTATGGAAATTCCTAGCGTAGCATTAGAATATGCCAAAACTGCGTCTTGATATTTAGGTTTTTCCTTATTTTCCATAAGCACTAATCTCCAAAAATACCTCTTTAGCCTTATTTAAAACCTCATCAATCATAGCTTCATTCATCGCATCACAAATAAATCCAGTCTCAAATTGTGAAGCAGCAAAATAAACCCCTTTATTTAGCATACCCTGATGAAATCTAGCAAACATTTGCGTATCACTCTTAAGTGCATCTTCAAAATTTTCCACAGGTTTTTGATTGAAAAAGAATCCAAACATACTCCCACGAACACAAGTTTGAATTGGAATCTGAAATTCTTTGGCAATTCTCTCTAACCCCTGTGTTAATTTCAACGCCAAAGATTCTAGCTGCTTATAAATCTTTGGATTTGCTTTTAATTTTTTAAGTGCAACAAGCCCTGCACTCATTGCCACAGGATTCCCGCTTAATGTCCCTGCTTGATAAACATTTCCTTGCGGAGATAAAAGATTCATAATCTCCGCCTTACCGCCAAAAGCCCCAACAGGCATACCTCCACCAATCACTTTCCCAAAAGTTACCAAATCTCCAGAGATTCCATAAAAGCTTTGAGAACCATTCAATGAAGCCCTAAAACCACTCATCACCTCATCTAAAATTAAAATTATCCCCTCTTTTTTACACAAAACTTCCAAAGATTCCAAAAATTCCTTTTGAGCCGGCACTAGCCCCATATTTCCCGCAATAGGCTCTATAATCACACAAGCCACACCCTTACCCTTTTGCTTGCTTGCTTGAATGCACAATTCTACACTTTGAATATCATTGTATCTTGCTACTAAAGTATGTTTTGTAAAATCCTCTGGAACTCCCGGGGAGCTTGGAGAACCAAAAGTCGCTAGCCCACTACCAGCACTCACAAGCAAAGAATCACTATGTCCATGGTAACAACCTTCAAACTTAATAATATCATCTCTTTTAGTATAAGCCCTAGCAAGTCTAATAGCACTCATTGTAGCCTCTGTCCCACTTGAGACAAAACGAATCTTATCAATCCCCTCATAAATAGAAATCACTTCTTTTGCCAAAGCAGTTTCCAAAATCGTAGGTGCGCCAAAAGATAAGCCCTTTTGAATAGTCTCTATCACCACAGATTCAATATCTTTATCACAATGCCCAAAAATAAGAGGTCCCCAACTCTGCACAAAATCAATGTATGAATTACCATCCTCGTCAAACAAATAAGCACCCTCTCCACGGCTAATAAAAGGCGGAGTCCCCCCTACACTCTTAAATGCTCTCACAGGGGAATTTACCCCACCGGGTATCACTTGCTTTGCCTCATTAAAATCATTAATGCTATTAATATTTTCTAAAGTTTTCATTTTTGTCCTTTTTAAAATCAACGGATTTTATGAGAGACAAACTTAGACATATTATCCAAAATCTCCCCACCTTTCCTAAATCCTAATGCACAAGCCTCATACGCATAAAAAACATTTGCTTGATAAAAATTACCATTATGGCTATTTAGCGTTGCAAATTCTTGATAGATTTCTGGATAATTTCCATAATTCCCACTATTTTGCACTAATGCTTTACCATTAGAATCCAAAATACTAACGCTCTCGCCCTCTCTACCAAAAGCATGTTTTTTTACCTGTTTTTTAGACAATGGCTCATAGGAAGTCTCAAGCAACAAAGGATGATTAGGGAATAAATCCCATAGAATCTTTAGCATTCGCTTGCTTTGAAACATTAAAGTATAGGCAGGATTTAAAAAAATCGTATTTTTATTTCTTATCATTGCAGTCATTAAATTTGCCAAATCTGGCTCATCAATGGCAATGCTTTCCCAAGGGATTAATTTAAACCAAAATTCATAATTTTCCCCCCCAAAGCTCAACCCTGCATTCTCATCCAAATGTGCCTCATGGGCATAGCAAAACTGCGTCCCAAACCCCACTTCCTTTGCGATTACTTCTAGCAAACGCACCGTTCTTTCTTCTTCTTGACTGCCTTGTATGCTAGAAAACAAGATCTTCCAACCTTCATAAATTTCATCAAATCTTGAAGTATCCTCACCCAAAGTAATAATTCTCTTAAAGTTATCACCCAAAGCTTCATACAAATTATTAAACTGCAAAGATTCATTAAAACCATTTTTTTTAAGCAAAGCCCATTGAATAATCGCACTTTCATAAACCATTGTTGGAGTATCTGCATTAAATTCTAATAGCTTGATTGGAGCTCCATCAAGCCCACCTGCCAAATCAAATCTTCCATACAAATGCCAATGCACTTCTTCTTCCCAACTCATTTGTATTGCTTCTACCAAGTTAAACGGGATTCCAAGCTCAAAAAACAAATCATTATCAATCACATATTGTCCCGCTTCCACATACATATCATAAAGCTCATTAGCTGCATCATAATATTTTTGTGCTTCTTCCTCACTCACTTCGATAATCTCATCACTCACATAAGGTGTATTATCCACATCAGTATGCCAACTAAGCCCAAGATTCTCTAAATCCTCATTGTTTAGCGGATTAGCTTTGATAATCTGCATTATTAGCCTCCAAAACTACTAGAAGTGCTAGAGCGATTTTGTGTAGTGCTAGTGTTGTTTGGAGAATAAAATCCGCTGCGTCCTGCATTACTTGTCGCACTTGTTGCAGTCTTATTAAAAGAACTTTGAGACCTCTCATAAGCTTGTGGAGTTTTATAGCTTGTCCTTTGTTGTGCCTGATAATTTTGATTATTAAACAATTTACTACCAATCCAACTTCCCAAAATCGCACCCGCAGCACTTGCCAAAATCGTCTCCCCAAGAGACAATCCACCACCTGTTGGATTAGTCAATTGCGAAGTGCCTTCATCGATTTTTTTGGATTCTTCAGCGATGATTTTATCAATTTCTTCTTGAGTGAGTATTCTTTCATTTCCATTTGCTTCTTTTAAAATAACGCGTGTTGTGCTGCTTGGAGTTTCTTCTAAAATTTTATAACTTCCATCTTGTTGTTGCTCAATGGTTACTGTGGCTCCATTTTTTGTAGCTTGTTCTAAACCACCGCCATTATTTGTATTTTGGGAAGTATTATCACAGCCCACCATTACAAGGATTGCAGCCAAACCCAAACCACTTTTACTAAAAGCACCTACCACTTTTGGATCAGATATTTTTTTTAAAAATTTTTTCATTTTTTAAACTCCTTTATAGCAAATAAATATATTTTTTAGATTATACACACAAGAAAATAAAATTGCCCTTGAATTGCAATTTTTAAGATTTCTCAAAGCATAAAAACTTCTAAAATATAATAATGATTTTGCAAATAATTATTAATTTATAAGTATATTTTCAAAATAAAAATCATAAAATCCACTCAATTGATTTCAAAAATTATGGAGTTAGATAATGCTGGAAAATATTATTTTAGGTGCAATTTTTGCCCTTGCTATTGGATATTTTATTTATAAAATCTTTTTTACAAAAAATTCTTGTGGTTGCAATAAATGCAATTGTGATAAAAAATAATATTGCACTAGACTAAAATTATACTTTATTTTATAAAATATTAAGTTTTACTTAAATAAAATCACAGCTTTTATACCAAAAAAACAAAGGAAGAACGACAATGAAAATAACAAAATTATCATTAATAGCCTGTGTTGCACTTGCAAGCCTTTCAACTGCAAGCTTTGCTCAACCCTTAGAAGAAGCTATCAAAGGCATTGATGTTAGCGGAATGTTGCGTTATCGCTACACTGATAATCGCTATGACAACAAAGACTTCAACAAACAAGAGCGTACAAGAGGCGATGCAAACCATCAATGGAGAGCTGAAGCACTCTTTAAAACCCCTGTGATTAACAATATCTCTATGAATCTAGGGATTGGCTACCACAATGCACAACAAAATGTCAATCATGGAAAAGGTATCCTAGATAATAATGGCAACTACACTAATGTTTTTGCAGGTAATGGCTTAGGTTCTGGTTCTGATAGCTGGTTTGGTGTAAGAGAATTCAATATGGTAATCACTCCAGATTCTACTAATACCACTATCAAAGCGGGTAAAATGATTATGCAAACCCCAATTAGTGATACACTTGATGATAGAGCAACAGGTATTTTTGTAACAAATTCTGATTTAAATCATTGGACTTTTGCTTTGGGTGCATTTGATGCGTGGAGCATTGATGACTACCAAACGGGATATTTACTAGATCCTAACAACGGCTCTATTGATAAACCTTTTTATACCGCTGCTGCTTTAAGCAATTACGATACAAGCATTGGGAACTTCAGCTCTCAACTTTGGCTTTTCAATGCCACAGATATGATTGATTTTGCAGGTTTTGGTGAGTTAGCTTGGCAAGATTCAATGTTTCATTTAAAAGGACAATATGCCTTTAGCAAGCTTAATAGCGATGCCAATTCCCCTTGGACAAGTGTATATGAACATAAAGTAAAAGAAGCCAACGATCTTTACACACTTGAAGCAGGTGTGAGATTCCATGATTATAATATCCCAGTGGCTGCAAAAATCGGATATTGGGGAAATACACAAGATGGCTATGCAGTATCTTTAGATGATGAGGGTTCTTTCCAAAAGGTAGGACAAATTTGGTTTGAAAATGGTGCAACAGGCGTTAGCATTTCTATGTTGCCTACCGCAATGGGACAAAATATGCCTAGAGGCTTTGAATCTAATGAGCTTAGTATGTTCTATGCTAATATCAATTATGATATTTTAGAAAACTTAAATATCGGAATTGATTATGTCAATGGAACCAACAAAATTGCAAGAGGACAAGGTGCAGCACGATATAGCGGAGATATTGACTTCCAAGAAATCAATCCTTATATTGTTTGGCAATACACCAAATCTCTTAGAATCTTCGCCCACTATTCTATCTTAACCACAGATACCACAAGACAAATTGCTACTCAATTTGCTAACACTACAAACGCTCCTGCTATTATTCCTGCAGAGCAAATTAGCGATTCTGAAGATAGAAATCGTCTAAGGGTAGAAGTTAAATACACTTTCTAAAACAAATGGGATTCTTCCCATTTGCACCTCCACTTTTATCTTTTCAAACTCCATTCCAACTTCTCAAAACCATTCAAATCTCTGCTACAAATTCTAAATTTCTTTAACTTTTTTACAATTATTCCCCAAAGAAAAGCTAGAATTTATTTTTATTTTGCTACCTTAATACTGCATATTCTAAAAAATTATTATTATTTTATTTTAAGGAGAATCTATGCGAACAAAATGGGTGGAAGCCCGCAAAAATGATAAAATCAAAACTCAACTCCATTATGCAAAAAAAGGTATTATTACTCAAGAAATGGAGTATGTTGCAAATCTTGAATATTTAGAACCAGAAATTGTAAGAAAAGAAATAGCAAAGGGGCGTTTGATATTACCTTCTAATGTCAATCACACCAACCTAGAACCTATGGGAATAGGAATCGCCACAAGGACAAAAATTAATTCTAATATCGGAAGCTCCGCACTTGCAAGCTCCATAGAAGAAGAGGTGCAAAAAACGCTTATTTCTATCAAATATGGGGCTGATACCATTATGGATTTAAGCACCGGAGGGGATTTGGATTCCATTCGAGAAGCAGTAATCAAAAATTCTAGTGTCCCTATTGGAACAGTGCCAATTTATCAAATCTTGCACGATGTCAAAAACGATATTAATGCACTCACTATTGATAAAATGCTAGAAGTTATGGAAAAACAAGCAAAACAAGGTGTAAGCTACTTCACTATCCATTGCGGATTCTTATTAGAGCATATGCCACTTTTAGCCAAACGAAAAATGGGAGTTGTAAGTCGTGGTGGTAGCCTAATGGCGTCATGGATGATGCACTACCACAAACAAAATCCTTTTTATGAAGCTTTTGATGATATTTTAGATATTTGTCAAAGATATGATGTTTCACTTAGCCTTGGAGATTCTCTGCGTCCGGGTTGCTTGGCTGATTCAAGTGATATGGCACAACTTAGCGAACTCAAAGTGCTTGGAGAGCTTACAAAAAGAGCATGGGAAAAAGATGTGCAAGTAATGGTAGAAGGTCCCGGGCATGTGCCGATGAATGAAATTGAACGCAATGTTGAACTCCAAAAAGAACTTTGCTTTGAAGCACCCTTTTATGTGTTAGGACCTTTGGTAACAGATATTGCAGCAGGTTATGATCATATTGCCTCTGCCATTGGTGCAGCTATTGCTGCTTGGAAAGGTGTAGCAATGCTCTGCTATGTAACCCCAAAAGAACATTTGGGCTTGCCTAATGCTAAAGATGTGCGAGAAGGGATTATCGCTTACAAAATCGCCGCACACTCTGCCGATATTGCTAGAGGACGAATCAATGCAAGATTGAGAGATGATGCGATGAGCAATGCGCGTTATAATTTTGATTGGAATAGACAATTTGAACTCGCCCTCGACCCCGAACGAGCCAAAGAATACCACGATGAAAGCCTTCCTCAAGAAGTTTTCAAAGAAGCGAAATTTTGCTCTATGTGTGGTCCAAAATTTTGTAGCTATAAAATTTCACAAGAAATTATTAAACAACATAGTTAAAGGAAATTTATGAATCAAGAACAATTAGTCAATTTATTAAAAGAAATAATTTACCCTAATTTTGAAAAGGATATTGTAACCTTTGGATTTGTCAAAGAAATGCTAATCCACGAAAATGCCGTTTCAATCCGCGTTGAGATTCCCTCTGCCTCCCCTGAAGTAGCAGAAAAACTACGCACACAAATCACACAAAAGCTAAACGCACAAGGAATCACAAAAATCAACTTAGATATCAAACAGCCCAAACCCCAAGAACAAACCCAAAAGCCACAAAGCACTAAGAATCTTGCCCCACAAATCAAAAATTTTGTAATGGTTAGCAGTGGAAAAGGCGGGGTTGGGAAATCTACCACGAGTGTTAATCTCGCAATCGCCCTAGCCCAACAAGGCAAAAAGGTAGGCTTACTTGATGCAGATATTTATGGTCCTAATATCCCAAGAATGCTAGGATTACAAAAAGACAAGCCCGAAGTAGATCAAAAACTCAAAAAACTCATTCCTCTCCAAGCTTATGGGATTGAAATGATTTCTATGGGAGTGCTTTATGATGAAGGGCAAAGCCTCATTTGGCGTGGTCCAATGATTATCCGCGCTATTGAGCAAATGCTAAGTGATGTTTTGTGGGATAACCTAGATGTAATGGTGATTGATATGCCTCCAGGCACAGGTGATGCACAACTCACTTTAGCACAAAGCGTGCCTGTAACAGCAGGAATAGCAGTTTCTACACCCCAAAAAGTAGCATTAGATGATGGCGCAAGGGCATTAGATATGTTTTCTAAACTCAAAATCCCAGTAGCTGGGATCATTGAAAATATGAGTGGCTTTATCTGCCCTGATTGCGGCAAAGAATACGATATCTTTGGCAAAGGCACTACACAAGAAGTCGCTAAAGCCTATGGCACAAAAACTTTGGCACAAATCCCCATTGAACCAAGCGTGAGAGAAGCAGGCGATAGCGGAAAACCTATTGTATATTTTCACCCAGAATCCAAATCTGCCAAAGAATACCTAAAAGCAGCAAAAAAATTATGGGATTTTATAGAAGAAGTAAATGACAAAAAATTAGCTGATAACAGCGAGATTCAACCAATCAACACAGGAAAATCCGCCTGCTCATCTTAAAAAAGCCCATTAATTTTGGGCTTTTAGCCACAATAAACATAGCCAAACTTTCATCGATAAAACCAAAAGCCTTTTTGATATTTGCTACCTTGCTATCAATTTCTTGCATTTTTCACAACAATCATAATATTTAAAATTGACTGCCATAATTCGCAATAAGAAGCAAAATAATTCTTTTTAGGCTTTTCCCTGCAAAGCTAGTTTCTATCAATATTGAATCTTTTACACCAAAATCCATTCACAAAACAAGTTATCCCAAATTGAACTCTCACTTTAAAAAATCAAAATTTCTATTCTTTTTAGCACTTTTTTGCTACAATCCCTTTAGGTGTAGCGAGTGGTTGCTTTTTAAAGAGGAAAGTCCGAGCTGCTTTGGGATAGGATTCCATTTAACTAATGGCTAGAGTAATCTAAGGGAAAGCGCAACAGAAAACAAACCGCCTTTATGGTAAGGGTGAAAAGGTGGGGTAAGAGCCTACCGAGAATGTAGCAATACATTCTGTCATTGCAAGCCCAATCCGCAGCAAAAAGGGCATGGTTAATATCCCAAGTTTTTAGCCCTTTGCTAGATTTTTGCTGCAAAGCAAAAACAAGATAAATAACCACATAAACAGAACTCGGCTTATAGCTACACCTATTTTAATACAAGGAATTTTATGGCAAAAAAAGATTCTATTATTACTTTAAGTCATGGAAGCGGAGGCATTGAATCACAAAAGCTTATTACAGAGCTTTTTTATCATTATTTAGAAGGCTGTGTAATAGGTGCTAGTGAAGATGCAGGGGTTGGAGAAATAAAAGACAAATGCGCCATTAGCACTGATGGCTATACTATCTCTCCCCTCTTTTTTCCCGGTGGTGATATAGGCAAACTTAGCGTTTGTGGTAGTTGCAATGATGTAGCAATGATGGGAGCAAAACCCAAATATTTGACTGCTAGCTTTATGATTGAAGAAGGGTTTTTGATAGAGGATTTGAAAAAAATCATAGAATCTTTTAGCCAAACACTCAAAGAAAGTGATACAAAACTCATCTCTGGAGATACAAAAGTCCTTCCAAAAGGCACTTTAGATAAGGTTTTTATTACTACCACAGCCATTGGAGAATTTCTTTACCCTCACTTACAAATGAGTGCCTTTAAAATCCCTCAAGATTCTTGTATTTTGGTTAGTGGGGAGATTGGTAACCATGGGGCAGTGATTTATTCCAAAAGAGAGGAAATCTCCCTCCATAGCACTTTAAAAAGCGATTGTGCTTTGCTTTATCCTATGCTAGAAGAGCTTTTCAAAAACAATATCCAAATCTACGCCCTGCGTGATGCGACAAGAGGGGGGATTGCAAGTGTGCTTAATGAATGGGCAAACACTTCTAATATAGGCATAGAAATACAAGAAGAATCCTTGCCTATTAGAGATGAAGTTAGAGGGATTTGTGAACTTTTAGGGTTTGAAGCATACCATTTGGCTAATGAAGGAATGTGCGTCCTAGCAATCCCCAAAGAAGATTCTACTAAAGCACTTGATATTTTAAAACAAAGCAAATTAGGCAAAAATGCAGCAATCATCGGACATACCACCGCTACAAACTCCAAAAAAGTTGTTTTAAAAACCACTTATGGTGCAAAGCGATTTTTGGATTATCCTAGCGGTGAATTACTGCCTAGAATCTGCTAATTGCACCACTACAAAGCCTTTAAATTTGTATTTTTAAAATTAGATTGAAAGATTTTAGGATAGATTTTATGAATTTTATCTTTTTATTTTCAATTTTTAAATTTCAAATTAGCTTACTTGGATAGGCATTTCTATCCAAGCTAAACTAAGCTTAAGCAGCCAAAAGTCTTTGAATATCGATATTTGAAAGAGTATTTTTAAATGGATTCTCTTCTTTATCAAATCCCATTTCACCAAAAACAAAACGATTCAAATCTTCAAAAGATTCACTAAAGTTTTCTAGCAATGTCTTTAAAGTCATAGGGGATTCTTCTTCTTTTTCAAATCCCACAAAGGTCTCTTGTAGCACTTTCCACATTGTTGATAATTCTTTGCTCACTCCATTATTAGCATTTTCTAGCGAACTTAAACTAAAAGAATATTGCGAAGCACTAAAGCTAAATGCACTTAATGAAAAACCATTAGAAGTGTTATTGCCAGCTAAAATATTTCCACTACTTTGAGAAAAACTAAAGCTAATGCTTAGATTCTGCATATATGCTCTATTAGCCGCAAGCTGCAATCCCTCTTGCAAAGTAGGATTAGAAGTATTTTGTGCAGAATTATCCCCAGCGACTAAATCAATATGATGAATCTCTCCAGCACTCCCATCTTCACGGATAAAATTAGAAGTTTTTTGCTTAATTCCTAGCAAATCCCCCTCTTCTCCCCTCATTAGCTCTTGACTTTCTTTGGCATCCAAATAAATCACACCAATGCCCTTTTCTCCAAGACCTACAAGCTCTCCCTCACCTTTTTCATTAGGTGTCCAGATTCTTAGCTTATCATAAATAGGGTCGTCTTTATCAATCTTGCCATCACTATTAGAATCATAAGCACTCAAATCCTTGAATCCATCGCCACTTTGCGTACCAAAAAGCTCGTTGCCATCGTTGATTGTGCCATCTCCATTTTTATCCAATGCCAAAAATCCTGAACCCTCTTTAAGTGTCGAAATTTGGTCTTCTTTGCCATCACTATCCAAATCAAAACTCATCTTTGTATCGCTAAGCTCTGTTCCATTCCCAGCATAATCAATTACCAATGGATCAATTACTTTGTTTGAATTTGTATTGTTAGTATTTGTATTTTGGGAGTTAATTTGTAAATTTTGCACAAAGCTTTGAGAGACATTAATACTCAAATCCAACTTTCTACTTACTCCATCTTTCCCTACAATCGTCCCTTGTATAGATAACTCCAAAGATTGATAAAAACCTTGAGTGATACTAATCCCACTTCCTACATTATAACTTGGGCGAGAGAAATTACCATTAAGTAGAGATTCTATCGAGCCTGAAATGCTTGTATTTGTGCTAGAAGAATTCTCGCTAGACACTCCAAACACTTCCTCCCACACTTTTATCATTTCATCTTGAATCTCTGAAATTTTATTCAAAGCTTGATTGATGATTTGCTTTTGAAAATCACCAATTTTATTATTCAAAATTTCTGTCGATGAAAGAATATTAGAAGTTTTTTGACTATTTCCCTCTTCTTCACTTATTTGTGGAACACTATTTGCTTGATTGTTTTTAATCTCTTCTCCAAGAGCACTCCAATGCGTGGTGGTATATGAGGCTTGCAGAGAAGAGAAACTCATACTTGCTTGCATGTTTTCTCCTTAAAAATTAAATAACAACTTCAATATCGGCTATTTCCCAAAAAACTAAAATAAAAAATATTTTTCTATATTCTTAAAAAGATTCAAATATTTCTTAATACGCCAAAATTTCCTCCAAAAGCAGTATTGCCTCAATCATTGATTTGATTTTTCTTTGTTTTTGAAAATATAGCTTAAAAAAAAAATTTAATCTTATAAGCTTATATTAATTAAAGTATAAATAAAATTCTACCTATAAAATATTTTAAAAGGAGATTTATTATGTCTTACACACAAAGCGTTATCCAAAAAGTCCAAAAACTCTATCCAGACCAAGTAGAGTTTCATCAAGCAGTCAAAGAAGTTTTAGAATCTATCGAACCTGCATTGCAAAAAGATAAAAGATACGAAAAATACAAAGTATTAGAAAGAATCGTTATCCCAGAAAGACAAATCAACTTCCGCGTAACTTGGGAAGATGACAAAGGCGAGATTCAAGTCAATCGTGGTTATAGAATCGAATTTAGCTCACTACTTGGACCTTATAAAGGCGGTTTGAGATTCCACCCAAGCGTAACAGAAGGTATCATTAAATTTTTAGGCTTTGAGCAAATTTTCAAAAACTCTCTTACAGGACTTGCAATGGGCGGCGGTAAAGGGGGAAGCGATTTTGACCCAAAAGGCAAAAGCGATAGAGAAGTTATGCGTTTCTGTCAAGCCTTTATGAATGAATTATATAGACATATTGGCGCACATACCGATGTTCCTGCGGGAGATATTGGAGTTGGCGGTAGAGAAATTGGATACCTCTTTGGGCAATACAAAAAATTAACCAACCGCTATGATGGTGTATTGACAGGAAAATCACTTCTTTGGGGCGGAAGCTTAGTAAGGACAGAAGCAACAGGATATGGAAGCGTATATTTTGCACAAGAAATGCTAAAACATAGTGATTTTGGCTCACTAGAAGGCAAAACTTGCCTAGTATCAGGAAGCGGAAATGTAGCAATTTACACAATCGAAAAACTCCAACAACTCGGTGCAAAACCTGTTACAATCAGCGATTCAAAAGGTATGATTTATGACGAAAGTGGCATTGACTTAGCTCTTTTAAAAGAAATTAAAGAAGTTAGAAGAGAAAGCCTAGAATCCTATGCCAAAGAAAAACCAAGTGCAAAATACACAAGCACAAGAGATTACCCAAGTGACCATAATCCGCTTTGGGCTATTCCTGCATTTGCAGCATTCCCAAGTGCAACGCAAAATGAAATTAATGCAAAAGACGCAGAAAACCTTCTCAAAAATGGTTGTAAATGCGTTAGTGAGGGTGCAAATATGCCTTCTACAATCGAGGCAGTGCATAAATTCCTTGATGCGAAAATCTGCTATGGTCCGGGCAAAGCAGCTAATGCTGGGGGCGTGGCAACAAGTGGTTTAGAAATGAGTCAAAATGCCTCTATGACTGCTTGGAGTTTTGAAGAAGTAGATAGCAAGCTACACAAGATTATGCAAAACATTTATGCTAATGCAAGCCAAACAGCCAAAGAATTTGGAGAGCCTACTAACCTTGTTTTGGGTGCTAATATCGCTGGATTCCGCAAAGTTGCTAATGCAATGATTGAGCAAGGGCTAGTTTGATAAAATTTCTATTCTTTTTCTTTTCATCCTTTAGCCTCCTTTTTGGGGGCGAACTTTTAAAATTCAAAGATTATTCACAAGAATCATCTTTGAATTTTAAAAATAACACCTATTTAATGAGTGAAAAACTCGATGGAATCCGCGGAATATGGAATGGCAAAACCCTAAACACACGCAATAATTACCCCATTAATCCCCCCAAAGTTTGGTTAAAAAATTTCCCTCCATTTAGCCTAGATGGTGAATTATGGCTAGATTATCAATCTTTTGAAAAAATCTCCAGCATTGTCCGCAATTCCAATTCAAGCCTCAAAGAATGGCAAAACATCACCTATAATGTCTTTGATGCACCAAACATCTGCCAAGATTGCACGCTTTTAGAAAGATTAGACAAACTCCAAAAATACCTAGACAAAAACCCCTCTCCCTCTATCAAAATAATCCCACAAATCCAAATCCAAAGCAAAGAACATTTGCAAAGCTATTTTCAAGAAATCCTCAATCAAAATGGAGAAGGCATTATTATCCGCAAAAATGATACGCCCTATGGAGATTCTAGCAATACTTACAAATACAAACCTTATATGGATAGCGAATGTGAAGTGATTGGCTACACGCAAGGGAAAGGCAAATTTGAAGGAATGCTAGGTGCGATTATCTGTCAAGCCAAAATTCAAGGTGTGCAAAAAACTTTTAAAATCGGTTCAGGCTTTAGCACAAAAGAAAGACAATCCCCACCGCCTCTACATTCCATTATCACCTACAAATACAATGGCTTAACCAAAAATAATCTCCCACGATTCCCAACTTTTCTTCACATTAGATATAGATATAAAGAATTTCAATAAAATTGTGTTAAAATCCACAAAAATTTTTATTTGGGAATAACTTTATGTTTGGAGAGCTTCAATCGCAACTTTATAGCATTTTACTTGCAGCCATTGCAATTTTAGCCGTTTTAAATCCCTTTGGCAATCTCCCGCAATTTATTGCAATGACAGAAGAGCTAGAGACTTCCCTGCGTCAGAGCCTTTTTCGCAATATCCTTTATACTTCCTTTGTGATTGTGATTATATTTTTGCTTATTGGTCCTTTTATTATGCGGTATCTTTTTAATGTTGATTTAAACGATTTACGCATTGCTGGAGGATTGCTTTTAATCTTAGTTAGTTTAAAAAATCTTCTTTTTGCTTCGCACAAAGCTGCCACCCATTATGAAACCACAGACAAAAGCGAACTTTTAAGCCAAAGCATTGTTCCTATGGCATTCCCTATGCTAGTAGGTCCGGGAACTCTCTCAACAGTGATTGTAATTTCAGAAGAAAATGGAGAGATTCTAGCGATTTGTGCAGTCATTGCGGCTTTTATTTTTATGCTTATTTTATTTCATTTTGCAGCCACTATAGAAAGAGTATTGGGCAAACTTGTTTTACATGTTTTATCAAGAATCGCCCTTGTTTTTATTATGGCAATGGGAGTTAAAATGATGATAATAGGGCTTAAAGCAACTTTTTTATAAAGGGGATTCCATAGAATTATTTCACGCACTCTACCAAGCACTAAATGCCAAAACCTCTCAAGAAAAATGCACCCTCACAAAAGAAATATGGCAAAATTTTAATGCTTTTTCAATCCAGCAAGATACCGAGATTCTTCCTCTTCCTCTACCAACTTTTGCCAATTTCTGCCCTATTGTCCCACCCCACAAAGTCCCTCAAGGCAAATACCTCAAAAACGATTTAAACGCAGCCCACCTTTTGCATTCTATTGCACATATTGAATTTTCTGCTATCGATTTAGCCCTAGATTGTGCTTACCGCTTCAGGAATCTACCCTTAGAATATTATCAAAATTGGGTTGAAGTTGCATTTCAAGAAGTCAATCATTTTCTATCTTTAGAATCTCTTTTAAACCTTATAGGCTTCAAATATGGCGATTTTGGTGTGCATACTTTGCTTTTTGATTCAATGAAAACTTGCAATGTTTTGCTTGATAGAATCGCACTCATACCAAGAGGAATGGAAGCAGTGGGCTTAGATGTCAATCCCTTTTTGTGTGCCAAAGTCCAAGCTAGCAATCATACTATCAAAATGGAGCTTTTAGAGGTTTTATCTGTGATTTTACAAGAAGAAATTTCCCATGTTTCCAAAGGAAATTTTTGGTTCCATTATTTGTGTGATAAACAAAATATCCCCCACACAAATCGTGCCAAAACTTACTTAGAAATCCTCAAAAAATACCATTTTTCTTTCCCCAAAGCTAACTCCTCTTTAAATACTCAAGCAAGAATCCAAGCAGGATTCACCAAAGAGGAATTAAAAATGCTACAAGATTCTGCCTTCCTCTCCAAAAACCCCAAATAATTCCAATCACTTCAAGCCAATTCTACTCCGCACTAATCCCATAAATCCTCAAAACCTTCCTAGCTTCTTCGCTTTTAAGATACTCTATAAACTCCCTTAATCCTTCGCTTTCTCTCAAAATTGCCATTTGCACCTTAGGGGGCTGATAAAAAGCACTTGGGATTTCTAGCATATTGCCAAGTTTGCTTTGATTGTCATAATAATACTTGGTATTTAAAATCGCCACTTGCACCTTTTTGCCAATCAAATCCTCAAGAATCAAATGCATATCCTCGCTAACAACAATCTTTGGCTTAATCTCCTCATAAAACTCCAAGTTTTTCAAAAATGCCTCGCTTCCCTTTCCAAACATACCTTTTTGTGGGCTTAGAATCACGATACTTTTTGCCTTTTTCAAATCCTCAAAAGAATCCAACTCCACGCCCCTAGCACCCACTAAAACAATTTTATTATAGCCAATGGTAACTTTCTCATTAGATTCCATACCCACCCGCTTAATCATCTGCTCCAAACCAAACAACGCATCAATCTCTTTGCCTTGAATCTGCGTTGTAAGAAATTTCATATTCCCATAACGCCGTATAACTTTATGCTTAGGGTTTGTCTTGTTGTAAGATTCAACAATGCTATCCATAGCTTTTTTGTAACCTCCGCCAATCCCAATTACCACATCACTAAATGCAACACTAACACTCAAAATTGCCATCAAAATTATTTTTTTCATTTTCTTTCCTTTTGTTTAGTTTTTTGTTTAAAAATCCATTTTATAGCTAATCCAAAAATTCCTCCTTTCATTAAAGGTTTGGTATTCATTATCATACATTGTCCGCCTACCACTTGGGTATCCAAAGGGCTTAAAGTAGTTTTGATCAAAAAGATTATTCACTGCAAAACTAATGCTTGAAAACTTTGTCATTTTATAGCTAAGCCCCAAATCAAAAGTATAAAAATCTTTGTATTTACCCATATAGCTAATATTTGAGAGTGTATCAAATCTCCCATTTCCTCTTAAATAAGAGCTAAATTTTCCTTTTTTGTAATTTAATTTTAGCATTGCAATATGCCTTGGAATATCCTCTATGCGTTCCCCACCAAAAGGATTAAGCTCCCTTGTCCCATCTCGATAAGTCCCTTTATAAAACTTTTCAAGATAGGTGTAAGTTGCCTCTATACTAAACCCATTAAAACTAGCACTATTTGCACCAATTTCTATTCCTCTAGCTTGATTTTTGCCACGATTGGTATAAATAAAGCAAGAAGTCCCCGCACTACAAACTTCCCCATTGGGTAAAATCTCTCCGCTATTATATTTATCGCTATACAATTCGTTTTTATAATCGATTAAAAAGCCTGTAATGCTAAAATTAGCGTATTTCATATCAAAATTAACCCCAATTTCATAATTGATGCTTTCCTCTGGGCTTGCATCGGGATTCCCATAATAATCAGAATCTGCACTGCTAGAATAGATTCCACTACCAAGCAACTTTGCCTGTGGTGCTCTGTATCCTTTAGACACCCCGCCCTTTAGGGTAATCCAATCTAATGGCTGATACACAAGATAGGCACGCGGAATGAAGATACCATCAAACAAATCACTATAAGAATACCTAGCCCCCAAAGTCAAGCTTAAATTATCTGTGATAAAATATTCCGCATCAAGATAAGGTGCTATGGTATTTTGCTCATATTTTTCAAGCCCTGAAATGTAATTATCATATTGGTATTGCACCCCACTTGTTAGCACAATACTCCCAAAAGCATTGAAATTAATAGGGGTGATTGCTTTAGATTCCACTACATAAAGATTAGCTTTATTGGCACTTGAAGCATTTTTATGATGAGTATTTTGCATTTGAAAATATGTATTTAAATTTCCAAAATTATAGCTTCCATCATGATTTAGCACTATACTATTACGCTCCATCTTTTTATCGCCTCTTGTGTGATTTTCTGGCGTGTGCTGAATCCTTGTGTTTTGCCTATAATGCTCCCCATCAATATAAAAACTATTTTGCTCATCTAGCTTGTAAGCGATTCTTGCACCAATATTTCCAAGGCTATAATCCCCTCCACTCCCATGTGCATAAATCGAGCTTGGCATATTAGGATTCCGCGGTTCTGGATATTTTAGCCCATAAGGATCTTTTTGTGTGTATCGCCCACGCAATGCCAAAGAAAGTTTATTTTCCACCAATGGAATCGCCACAAACCCACTTACTTGACGGAGACTACCATACAAATTATAATGTTGTTGTTGTTTGGTTTCTAGGGTAAAAGAACCTCCAAATTGGCTAGGAATCTTTTTAGTAATGATATTCACCACTCCCCCAATCGCATCACTTCCATAAAGCGTGCTTGCCCCACCTCTTATTACCTCAATGCGTTCAATCATAGAAATCGGGGGTATATATCCGTTATTCTCTCCTTCATTTGCATAACCAAATCCATTGATTTCATTAATGCGTTTGCCATCAACTAGCACGAGAGTTTGCCCCTCCCCAAATCCACGAATACTAAAAGTATAAGCCCCAGACATTCCCATTGTAACATCTACTCCGGGAACACCCATTAAAGCCTCTCCCAAATCCTTGATAGAACGGCTAGACAAATCCTCTTGTGTGATGACAGAAACGCTACCGGGTGCGAAATTCAAATCATGCTCAATTCCACTTGCACTCACTACCGATTGTTGCAAATAATATTTTTCAGCCCCATAGGATACACCGACAAAAAAAGGCAGTATCCACCATACTTTCCATTGATTCATTATTATATCCTTTAATAATAAAAATGAGAATTGATTCTATAATAAATAAAATAAAAAAGATTGTGATATTGTTACGATAATTTTCAAGGTTTTTTGATTGCTTTTACCTCTCAAAATAACAATAATTCAATAAAGATTCTATGAGCTTTCCTATCAAATAAAACTTCAAAACAAGCAACTAAAATACAATATTTTATTGCCATTATCGATTGATTTACATTTTTTTGAAATAATTTTCACATTATTTTAGATTTATCCAAAAAAGGAGAAAATATGAAAATTAAAACCTTGCTTTTAGGCACATTGCTTGTTAGTAATGTATTTGCATTTGAAGTAAGCGAACTTCCAAACATTACCGCAAGAGAAACGCCTGATATTTCACAAAACAAAATTTATTCTTTTTATGATTCGATTAAAGAAGCTAAAAAGGGCGTAGTCAATATCTCTACCCAAAAGAAAATAAAAGCTGCAAATATTCAAGGGCATCCACTTTTAAATGATCCATTTTTTAAACAATTCTTTGGAGATGCTTTTGGGGCAATTATCCCAAAAGATAGGATTGAACGCAGTTTAGGAAGTGGAGTTATCATCTCAAGTGATGGTTATATTGTCACAAATAATCATGTTGTTGAAGGCGCAGATAAAATCATCGTAGCTTTGCCAGATACCAATAAAGAATACGAAGCAAAAATTATCGGAAGAGACGAAAAAAGCGATTTGGCTATCATTAAAATCAAAGCAAAAAATCTCCCCTTTTTGAAATTTGCCTCAAGCGATGATTTGCAAGTAGGCGATGTTGTCTTTGCTATTGGGAATCCTTTTGGAGTTGGCGAGAGCGTTACACAAGGGATTATCTCTGCACTTAATAAAAGTGGAATTGGGATAAATGATTATGAAAATTTCATACAAACTGACGCTTCAATCAATCCCGGAAATAGTGGCGGAGCATTGGTAGATAGTCGCGGAGGCTTGATAGGGATTAATACTGCAATTCTTTCTCGCACAGGCGGGAATCATGGTATTGGATTTGCAATCCCCTCTTCAATGGTGAAAAAAATCTCAAAAGCCCTCATTGAAAATGGAGAGATTGAGCGAGGTTATCTTGGCGTTAGCATTCAAGATATTAGCGGTGATTTAAAAGAAGTTTATAAAAACCAAAATGGAGCGGTTGTTATTTCTATCGAAAAAGATTCCCCAGCACAAAAGGGAGGATTAAAGGTGTGGGATTTGATTACAAAAGTCAATGGCAAAGCTATCAAATCCGCAGCCGAACTCAAAAACTACATTGGCACATTTAGCCCAAAAGATAAAGTAACTCTCACTATCTTACGCGACAAAAAAGAACAAACTCTAACCCTATCCCTCACAAAAATCCCAGATTCAAACACTAATGGAGAAAAAGCAGGGGGAATAGATGGGCTTGAAGTCTCCACCCTCACACCTGATATCAAAAATCGCTTTGGTATTCCAAACAACATTCAAGGAGTATTCATCACACAAGTAAAACCAAATAGCAAAGCAGAGGAAATAGGATTTAGCGAGGGAGATATTATTGTCCAAATTGAAAGTTTTACAATTTTGGATATACAATCTTTCAATCAAGCTATTAATCGCTACAAAGGGCAACCCAAAAGAATGCTAATCAATCGAGGGGGCAGAATCCTAAGCGTTGTGATTAAATAATTCTAGAGAGGGATTCCCTCACCCCTCCCTTTTTGTAATTACTCCATTTTTTAAATTCCTTTAAATTTTTAGGATTATAATTCCACATTGATTTTCTAACAAGGCTTATTTATGTTTATTTTCAATCCACTCTTTACTATTTTTATCTTGCTTCTTGGCGGATATATGGCAAAGAAAATAGGAGTCCTCAAACAAAAACAATCCAAAATGTTCTTGGATTTTGCAATTCTCTTTGCTCTGCCTTGTTTGATTTTTGACAAAACCTATCATCTCAATTTTGATTTTACCCTTGTTACATTAATCCTAATAGGCTTTTTCTCTTGTATGTTATCAGCAGGTTTTGCGGTAATACTTGGGAGATTCCTTCAATTCTCCAAAGCAACATTAGTGAGTATGTTTTTGCTTGCAGGATTTGGAAACACACTTTTTATTGGCATTCCCATACTTTCTGGAATCTATGGCGAAAGTTTCATTAGCGAGGCGATTTTTTATGATGCACTAGCAACAGCCATTCCTATTTCAATCATTGGTCCTTTCATACTCTCTTTAGCCAGCAATCAACCTACCAACTTTTTAAGCAATCTCAAAAGGATTCTACTTTTCCCGCCTTTTATTGCACTTATTTTGGGCTTTGTATGCAAACTATTTGTATTGCCTGATTTTATTTTCCAACCTATTATTATTTTTGGGAATTCCGCAACTGCAGTGGCTCTTTTCTCTATTGGTTTGGGATTAGGGTTTAGTGCTATCAAAGCTTCTTATAAGGGAACCATTATCGTAGTTTTATCCAAAACCTTACTTGCCCCTTTGATTTTTGTTGTGATTTTAAGCTTGCTTGATATAGCCTTCACACCTCGCGTAATTGCAGCTATTTTAGAATCTTCTATGCCAACAATGACTTTAGCAGGTGCAATGATTATGAAAGCCAAATTAGATTCAAATCTCGCTGTGAGCTCCATAGCTTTTGGGATTCTTTTTTCTTTTGCTTCTATTCCTTTGTTGTGCTATCTTTTGCCTATCTAAACGCAAAATTCTAAAAAGCCCAAAAGACTTTTAGAAATATCCAAATGATATTTCCCTCTTTTTGTTTATGGTTTAAGCCTTTTCAATCATTTTTAAAATCATAATAGAAGCACCAAAGAAAGCAATTAATGCAAATGCAGCACAAAGTATTCCTATCATTCTAACTCCTTAATCTTTATTTCATACACTCTTTTACTAAAAATGTAAATGAGACAAAGTGATTCCTAATGCGATAAAATCCTTGTATCAATACAATAATAATCAAGAATAAATACAAACAAATATCTAAAAGCTAATATCAAAGCTTTAATGGTGTAAATTATAGCTAAAAATCACTAAAGTCTTTATACACATTAACTTGCATCAATGAATTTAGATTAATAAATGAGAGGTTATAGAAGTTTGAAAGTAAAGAGGGGAAATAAAGCCAAAGAGGCTTTATTTCTAAAGGATTAGAAGCTATATTTTGCTTCAACCCTAAATCTGTTTCTATCTTGATCAGGAGTATTAGCTGTATCATAGCTATTGTTCAAGAACGCATAGAATGTAGATAGAGTAAGTTGTTTGCTGTGTTTCCAGCTGATTGTTGGAGTAATTTCAGTAAATTCAACTTTTTCAACTCTTGCACCATTTCTGCTTATATCATTTTCACCCCAAGCAAATTCAAGACCTACATTTAATCTCTCATCAAGGAAGCTATAATCTACACCTGCATAGAATACACTAACCTCTTGCTCTGTTCCAAATCCTTGGACACCATAACTTCTAAGTGCTGAAGTAGAGATACCTGTCCCAGCGTTTTGCCACCAGATTTTACCTTTTCTTGATACATTGCTTCCTTCATCTTCAAGAGAAACTGCTGTACCATCTGCGAAGTTCATCATATATCCCAAAGTAATGTTTAATGGAAGTTGGAAATCATTGCGGAAATCTGCACCCACTTCGATTACACCCATATCATTAGATTCTGAAATATTTGCTTTAGTTGATGAACCTACTGTATCACTGTATAATGCTCCAAAAACAGAATCCATATCATTATTCAATGCTGCATAAGTGTATTGGAGTTTTGCTCTAAGTAAGCTACCTTGCCAAGAAAGCTCACCAAATACCAACGCATCGACTGCATCATCGATATAGAATCCCCAAAGTTGTCCGCCAAATCTACCATAGTTGGTATCCACACCATAGATACCTGCTAAAGCATAAAGTGGTTTATCAACACTGAGAGTATTTTGATTTTGAAGTGTATTTCTAATTCCAGGTTTACCAACAACATTCATCTCATTGATTGACCAAGAATCAAATGCAGCTGCTGCTAAAGTGAGGTTTGGAATATCGCTATTGAGTGCTAAGATACCTGTCCCTCTATCACCATCATAAGCGTTAGTTACAGGAGTATCAAGCAATTGCTTACCGATTTTGATTGTAGTTGCTGTGCTATCTGGAGTGATAGTTGCATAGAATTCTCTTACACCAAACTCACCATCAGAACCAGAACCAAGACCTGCCCCAGCAAATGGAATAGCAGCTGTACCGCTTCCTTGAGCTTCACCTTGACCATTTACCCCTTTACCATGATTTACATTGTTTTGGTTATCATACCATACACCAAAATTTAATGCGATATTATTTACCACTGGTGTTTTGAAATCAGCTACTGCTCTCCATTGATGATTTGCAGAACTTCCACTCACATCCCCATTTCCATTATCATATCTGTCATCATTGTAGCGGTATCTCAAATATCCACTAACATCGATTCCTTTGATAGCTTCTTCAAGTGGTTGAGCAAAGCTCGCTGTAGATAATGCACCTAGAGCAACGCTAGCTGCAAGACTTAATTTTAAAAATTTCATTTTAATCTCCTTAAGATTGAATTTCGAAATTGCAATCTGATTATACAAAAATTCGCACACAAAAAGCAAGATTTTGAAGCTTTTTGCCAAAAGTTTAGAGTTTTGTATAATAGATATTTTCGCTTAAAGCTTAGAAACTAAACTCAAAGCTAACTAGGATTGTAACATATTAACAATATAAAAGCAAGGTTTTTCTAAAATTCTTTGGGAATTAAACTTCATAAAATGCAATAGTTTTCAAAGAATAAAATATTTAATCGCTAAACATTATTATATTATATAGGGATAAATTATAAATATTTTATAAAATATTCTAGCCATAACCATAAAATAAAATATTTAATTTTGTCATTTAGGCAAATAAAAACGATTTGAATTCTTTTATTGATTAATATTTTGTTTTATTTGAGTATTAGTTATTTTTCAATAGAATTTATCAAATTTGTTGTGAAAGGACAAAATGGCATACCCTCTAAAGCTAAAAAAGATTTGCCTACCTCACTATTGCCACTTAAAACAGCCACAGAGCCTTTTTCTAGTTTGATGGTATCTTCTCAAATCACAGAAACATTTTCATCGCTAAAAATTCCCAGCGTAATTGTATCAATAGCGTTTCATCTAGACATTTTTATCCTTTGCTCATTTCAATAACTTCAAAAAGTTGTTTTATGATTTTAGGGTGCAAAATCTCTCCACTATGATGAGGAATAACCATTCTATAAAGCCCTTTTTTATAGATTCTATGGCTACCTTTTTGCCTATCAATCACAAAACCATTTTGTAATAAAAACCTTTCTGCTTCTTTTGCAGTCATTCTTGGAAATTCAGGCATTGGGTAAAACCACAGGAACAATTGAAGTTATTTTGTTTTCAATGGTTCTTTTTTCTTCACTTTTAAGACTTTCTAAATAAAGTTCTCCTGCTTCTTTTATATTAAACAAAGCTTCTTCATAAGTATTGCCTTGTGAAACACAACCTTCAAGCTCTAAAATGCGTGCAAAATACCCATCTTGATCTTTTTCAATGATAACATTCAATAGCATTTGATGTTCCTTACAAAATTTATTGACTTAAATAGAATACTTAGCCGATTTTCATTCAAAAATTGACATAAATAGAATAGTTTTAAAAAGACTATTAAATTTAATACCCAAAATTATAGTAAAAATATTATATGTATATCAATAATTATTCTATCTATGTAAAAATATTTTAAAAACCACTAAAATTGACTTAAATAGAATAGTTTTTGACATAGATATAATAATCCCTAAATATTTTAAATTATATTAAATAATAAATCCGAGAATAATTAACAAACTCACTAAAATTTACTTGGCTTGGCGAATGTGTCAAGAAATTTGATATTACTGAAATAGGAGAGCAATACAGCCTAAAAGATACTATACAAAGCCTATGTACCAAAGAAATCAACAAACAAGCTAATCATAATAAAGATTTTTCACTAATCAAAAGAAATTAAAAAACAATCCAAAACCACCAAATAATCTTGTGAAAATTTCAAAATTAGGAATAAATATCAAGTATTTAGATACATAAATCTTGTTAGCTCACGACAAAAAGCTTATCAAAGCTTTTTGCTCTTTTCTTCAATCAAACTGCTAAAATTATAAAAATAATTTAGATTCTATTATCAACCAAATTTTGCTATTGCAATTTTTCTTTGAGCAATTCATTCACGCGTGCAGGATTTGCGCCCTTGCTACCTTTCATCACTTGTCCGACAAAGAATCCAAAGAGCTTATCTTTGCCACTTTTATACTCTGCCACTTTATCGGCATTGGCACTTAGCACAGATTCTATCACGCTTAAAATCGCTCCATCATCATTGACTTGGGCTAATCCCATAGAATCTATGAGGCTATCCACATCGCCACCCTTTTGCTCCACTAGCACATCTAGGATTTCTTTGGCGCTTTTGCCACTGATTTTGCCCTCATCGATACGCTTGACTAAAGTCGCTAATGTGATAGAATCCACTCCGCAAGTCTGCAGCGTATTCTCCCCCTTTAATCGCCCCAAAAGCTCGGTGGTAAGCCAAGTAACCGCACCCTTCGCACTCGCACCAGATTCAAGCATAGATTCAAAATATCGTGCCATTTCTAGCTCACTAGTTAGCACACTCGCATCACTAGGCTTTATCCCAAACTCCCGCACATATCGCTCACGCTTCTCATCGGGCATTTCCGGGATTTGCCTCCCCTCATTCATAAGAGATTCATCGATATACACAGGGAGCAAATCCGGATCGGGGAAATACCGATAATCCGCTGCCTCTTCCTTGCCTCTCATAGATCGCGTTACGCCCTTAGTGGTATCAAATAGCCGCGTTTCTTGCACGACTTCTGTTTCATATTTGCCATCTTCCCATGCCTCGATTTGTCGCTCCACCTCGTATTCAATGGCTTTTTGGATAAATTTAAACGAGTTTAGATTCTTAATCTCCACGCGAGTATAGAGCTTAGAATCTCCTTTGGGGCGGATTGAGACATTGGCATCGCAGCGGAAGCTCCCCTCTTGCATATTTGCATCACTTATGTCTAAAAACCGCACGATAGAATGCAGCTTCTTAAGATAGGCAATCGCCTCATCACTACTTCGCATATCCGGCTCACTGACAATCTCTAGCAATGGCGTGCAGGCACGATTCAAATCCACCTTAGAATACTCGCTCTCATGGATATTTTTACCCGCGTCCTCCTCCATATGTGCGCGTGTAACGCCGATAGTCTTTTTCTCGCCACTCACTTCGATTTCGATATTACCCCGCCCCACTATTGGAATCTCAAACTGGCTTATTTGATAGGCTTTGGGTAAATCTGGATAAAAGTAGTTTTTACGCGCAAAAATAGAGTTTTGGTTGATTTGTGCATTAATTGCAGTGCCAAAGGCAATCGCCTTTTTGACCACTTCGCGATTTAGCACCGGCAACGCACCGGGCAATCCTAGGCAGGTGGGGCAAACATTGGTATTAGGCTCTGCCCCAAAGCTCGTGGCGCACGAACAAAAGATTTTGGTTTTGGTATTTAGCTGGACATGCACTTCTAGTCCGATGATTGTCTCAAAAGCACTCATAGAATATTCCTAAAAAATTTTTATGGAATTTTAGCAATCTTTGGCTTAAAAAAATGGCTATTGTATCTTGTAAATCATAGAGTATCAAAGATACCTAGAATCTCCGCCCAAAAAGGCTTAAATTTATAACACAAACTTGCTCTTGCAAAACAAATTATTTTGTAAAATTAAATTATTTTGTAAATCACCCACTTAAGAGATTCCCAACTAAATCTAAGCAAACAAAGGACTTTTGTTTATAAAGGCTCATTCCTAACCCAAATAAGTTTTAAGTTTGATTAGATTGCTATTTTGCAAAACTAAAATAATTATTTGAGTAAGAAAATTATGCAAAAACTTAACTGCCAAAATGACAATAGGCAATTCATCTCTTACTTAAAAAAGTAAGAGTTTCTTGCCAAAGGTTTGATAAAAATTTCAAAATTGCTTTTTAGATTACAATCTCCCGCTTACCTGCTCTTTTGGTAAAATGCCCTTTAAATCATACACGATTGTTTTGCCCTTATGGCTAAAATCAAGCCCTTTAAATTCCTCATGTGCCACTGCTACAATCACCGCTGCATATTCTTGAAGTTTGAAATCTTTAGAATCTTGTAACTCCAACCCATATTCATGCTTCACTTCCTCTTTATCTGCCCAAGGATCAAAAATCTCTACACAACAATCAAAATCTTTTAATTCTTTGACAATATCCACAACGCGAGAATTACGAATATCAGGACAATTTTCCTTAAAAGTGATTCCCAAAATTGCTACTTTACTTCCCACAATTTGATGTGCGTTTTTGATCATTAGCTTAATGACTTTATTTGCCACTACAACACCCATATTATCATTGATATGTCGCCCTGCTAGAATCACTTGAGAATGATAGCCTAGAGATTCTGCCTTGTGTGTGAGATAATAAGGATCTACACTAATACAATGCCCCCCTACAAGCCCCGGGCGGAATGGCAAGAAATTCCACTTCGTCCCTGCTGCTTCTAATACATCTAATGTATCAATTCCCATTTTATCAAAAATCAAAGCAAGCTCATTTACAAAAGCGATGTTAATATCTCTTTGTGAATTTTCAATTACCTTTGCTGCTTCTGCTACTTTGATACTTGATGCCTTGTGTGTGCCTGCTGTGATAATACTTGCATAAAGTGCATTAACCTCATCAGCAATTTGCGGAGTAGAACCACTTGTAACCTTTTTGATACTTGGCAATCTATGCTGTTTATCGCCCGGATTAATCCGCTCTGGAGAATATCCACAAAAGAAATCGACATTAAACTTCAATCTGCTCTCACGCTCCAAAATCGGCACACAATCTTCTTCTGTGCAACCCGGATAAACTGTGCTTTCATAAATTACAATATCTCCCTTTTTTAATACCTTACCTACACTGCTAGAAGCTTTTAGGAGTGGAGTTAAATCTGGCTTATTGTATTGATCAATAGGTGTTGGCACAGTTACGATATAAATTTGTGCTGCCCTTAAATCTTCCAAATTAGTTGTAAAATTTAGATTTTTTGCACTTTGCAATTCATCTTTTTCTACTTCCAAAGTTCTATCATAGCCTTTTTTAAGCTCATCGATTCTTTGTTTGAAAATATCAAAACCAATTACATTGTATTTTTTGCCAAACTCTACGGCTAATGGCAATCCCACATAACCAAGTCCAATAACTGCTAAAGTTTTCATAGAATCTTCCTTATTCTAAAATAAATCAAACGCAATTTTACTTTGTTTGCAATAAATAAACTCTAAAAATTTAAAACTTTACCAAAAATTAAAAAACTTCATACAAAGTTTGTTTTATAATTATAGATTACAAAATCATTAAAAATTTCAAAGGTTCTTATGTTAAAACAATTAAAAGCGATTCTTTTACACAAAGATAGAATTTACATTTATTTTTTGCTTTTTTTCTCTTTAATCGTTTCCCTTATTGAATTAGTTGGAATCTCTGCTATTGCCCCTTTTATCTCTGTAGCAAGCGATTTTTCACTCATAGAATCCAAACCCTATTATGCTTACTTCTATCATCTTTTTAATTTCTCTAGCCCTTATGATTTTGTTGTATTTTTTGGGATTGCTCTTTTGTTTTTTTATCTTTTTAGAAGTATTATTAACCTCATCTATCAACATTTTTTGGCTCGTTTTACCTTTGGGCGATACCATTTGATTGTAGGGAGGTTATTTGTAAATTATTTGGGTATGAACTATCAAGATTTTATTACCAAAAATACCAGCTATCTAACCAAAACCATCACCACAGAAGCCCATAATTTCACAATCTTGCTTGCTGCAATTTTATTTATGACTTCAGAGGTTTTTGTGGTGCTTTTAATCTATGGAACGCTTTTGTTTGTAAATTTCAAAATCACTTTGGGATTGACTTTAATGCTTGGAATTTTTGGCTTTTTGATGAGCAAAATCGTCTCTCAAAAAATCAAAAAACAAGGAAAGCAAAAAGAATTTTATCAAAAAAGCTTTTTTCAAAGCATTGCAAATAGTTTTGGAAATTATAAAATCATCAAACTCCAAAGCAATGATGAATCTATTTTAAATAATTTCACACAAAGCTCTTGGGGATACTCTCTTGCTAATATCAAAAACCAAACTTTCTTCCATATTCCGAGACTTTTATTAGAGGCTATTGGCTTTTGTATGATGATTGCAGTTGTGCTTTATCTTTTTATTACTGATGGCAAAAATATGAATGCTTATCTACCTTTGCTTTCTATGTATGTTTTGGCACTTTATCGCCTTTTGCCCTCTATCAATAGAATCTTAGATTCTTATAATAAAATCCTTTTTAATTTTCGCTCTTTGGAGATTATTTACAAAGATATTCAAATGCAAACCAAAAATCTCGGGGAAGATAAAATTAACTTTGAAAATAAAATCACACTCCACAATATTTGCTTTGGTTATACAAAAGATAAGAAAGTGTTAGAAAATGTCAATTTGACTATCAAAAAAGGCGCTAAAGTCGCTTTTGTCGGAGAATCTGGGAGTGGAAAAAGCACCTTAGTAGATATTATTATTAGCCTTTTAGAACCTTGTAGCGGGGAAATTTATATTGATACTACCAAGCTTAGTGATAAGAATCTCAAAAGTTGGCGTCAAAAGATTGGATATATTCCACAAAATGTTTATCTTTTTGATGGTAATGTCGCTGATAATGTTGTATTTGGTAGAGATTTCGACGAAAAAAGAATCATTGAATGTTTGAAACTTGCTAATATTTATGAATTTTTAGAAACCAAAGAAGGAATTTATACTCAAGTTGGAGATAGTGGAATCTCTCTAAGCGGAGGACAAAAACAAAGAATTGCAATTGCTAGAGCATTGTATGGTAAGCCTGAAATTCTTGTGCTAGATGAAGCCACAAGTGCATTAGATAACAAAACCGAACAAAAAATTATGGACGAAATTTATCAAATTTCCTCTAATAAAACCCTACTAATTATCGCTCATCGCTTAAGTACTATTCAAAAATGCGATATAATTTACCAAATCACAAAAGGAATCCCAAAAGAGATAAAATACGATGATTTACACTAAAGCTCTAAAAAGGTAAGATTGATGGAAAATGCGGATACTACTCTCCCAAAGGTGAGCGTAATACTCACAACATTTAATAGGGAATATTTTTTTACAGAAGCGATTGAGAGTATTTTGGAGCAAGATTATCCTAATTTAGAAATTATCATCAGCGATGATGGCTCTAGCGATAATACTTTTGCTTTTGCCTGTGAATATGCCAAAGATCACCCCTGTATCAAGGTTGTTCAAAACACACATTCCAAAGGCTCAGCAGGAAATCGCAATAATGGCTTAGATTATGCAAGTGGGGATTTGGTTTTGCTTTTAGATGATGATGATTTGCTGTTTAAAGAGGCAATTTCACAAATGGTAGAAATTTATTTACAATTTAACAAACATTATGGAATCATCATGGCAAACTGCACAAGAAGTGATGATGGCTTTCTTTCTGGCAAAGGCATCAATGAAACGCGTGAAATTTCTTTTCAAGAAGTTTTGTGTGGCAAATTACAAGGGGAGTTTATTACGCTTTTTGAGAGAAGATTACTAGGCACGCGTCGCTTCAACGAGAATCTAAAACGCGGAAATATGGGGCTTTTGTGGCTTAGAATGCACAAACAAAGCCCCTGTTTTTATCTACATCGCCCTTTGAAATTCTATCGAATCCACGCCGAATCCCTTACCCAAAATATGAAATACCAACCCCTTGAAATGGTAAAAAACTACGAACAAGATATTTTACTTTTTTATAAAGAACGCAAAGAATCTTGCCCCAAACACCTTGCTAATTTATGTGTAACTGCCGCCCTACTTTACAAACAAGGCGGAGATAATAAACATGCACTTAAAAAAATCTTTCAAAGTTTTTTGATTTATCCAAATTTCAAAGCTCTAGGAGCCTTATTTTACCTCTTTTTGCCAAAATCCTTTATCCCCAAACTCAATGTCCGACAAAGAGTTGAAAAATGAAAAAAATTAAAATACTTTTGGTTATCCGCTCTCTTTTTATTGGGGGTGCTGAAAGACAATGGGTTTTACTTGCAAAAGGTTTGGCACAAATACAAGAAGTGGAATTGTTGCTTTGCACCTTTTATCAAGGCGGACAATTAGAAAATGAGATTGCTGGGATTCCACATATTTGCCTCCATAAAAAAGGCAAGGGAGATTTTCTTTTTTTGTGGCGTTATCATCAAATCATCAAAAGTTTTAATCCCTCTTGTATCTATGCTTTTATGCCTGATTCTAATCTTTTTAGTCTTTTTGCAAGTGCTTCTTTGAAAATTCCTGTAATTTGGGGATTTAGGTCAAGCAATATTGAAATAAAAAATTTATCTCTTTTTTCTAAACTTTATTTTTACGCCCAAAAACTCTTTAGCCCCAAAGCTGCAGCAATTATTTGTAATTCTAATCACGCAATTGATTTTTATCAAAATATGGGCTATTGTATGCAAAAAGCAAAAGTTATTTACAATGGAATTGATACACAATACTTTACCCCTCAAGATTCTAGCCACCTAAAAAAAACTCTTGATATCCTGCAAGATTCTTTTGTTTTTGGAATCTCTGCAAGAATGGACAAAGTCAAAGATTATCCACTTTTGGCAAAAGGAGCTAGAGAGATTCTCCCCAAACATCCAAAGGTTATTTTTATCGCTATTGGCAAAATTAATCCAGAAATTCTACAAGAATGCAAAAATATTTTAGGGGAATACCAAAAAAGATTCTTGTTTCTAGGCATTCAAAAAGAAGTGGAGCAATTTTATTCCCTTTTTGATTGCATTATTTCTACTTCTTATACAGAAAGTTTTTCAAACTCAATTGCTGAAGCGATGGCGTGTGAGTGCATACCTCTTGTAAGCGATGCGGGCGAGAGCAAAGTGATTGCAAATTTTGGGCAAAATTATTCTTATATTTTCCCCCCAAAAGATTTGCAAAGTTTTTGTGCAGGTTTGGAATCTGTTTTGAATTTAGAAAAAGATAAATTACAAATCGCCAAAAAAAATGCAAGATTGCATATCCTCAATAATTTTTCTGTTGAAAAAATGGTAAAAGATACTTTAGAGGTGCTAAAAAAATGTCTTTAGTGATTTTGATTTATTCTCTAGGACCCGGTGGGGCAGAAAGAATCACTTCTTTGCTTTTAGAATCCCTTAGCAAAAAATACAAAATTACTTTGGTTTTATTAGAGGATATTTGCCACTATGAAATCCCAAACAATGTCCAAAAAATTGTTCTTGGAAAAAATAATTTAAAAGAAAGCGGTTTAAAAAAGCTTTTAAAACTCCCTATTTTAGCCTATCAATACTCCAAAATTATCCATAATGCCACGCATTCTTTTTCGCTAATGACTAGACCTAATTATATTAATATCCTCGCTTCCTTTTTAGCCAAAAAGCCCAAAATATTCATCTCTGAACGCTCCTATCCTAGCAAACAATATGGTTATGAAAACTTACAATCTAAAATCAATCGCTTTTTAATCCAAACACTTTACAAAAAAGCCTACAAAATTTCAGCCAACTCCCCTCAAAACCTACAAGATTTAATCGATAACTTCAAAATCCCTCCCCAAAAACTCACCCTGCTCCCAAACCTTTTTTGTTTGACAAAAATTCACACATTAAGCCAAGAAAACACTCCACTAAAACAAAAAATTCTTGAAAAAAAACGCGAGGGAAAAATAATTTTTATTAGCATAGGAAGATTAGATAAAGGCAAAAACCATCATCTACTCATTGAATCTTTCAAACAATTAAATACCCCAAATATCCATTTATTTATCATCGGTCAAGGCGAGCTAGAAAACACCCTAAACGCACAAATCAAAGATGCCAATTTAGAGGATACAATCACACTTTTAGGGGCAACTACCAATCCTTATGCTCCATTAAGCTGTGCTAACTTCTTTCTTTTTGCTTCCAACCATGAGGGATTCCCCAATGTTTTAGTAGAATCCCTAAGCTTAAGAATCCCCATTATCACAACAGATTGTGCTCCTGATATGATTTTAGAATGCCATCAAAGCTTAGAGAATTTCAAAATCGGAAAATGTGGAATCACAACTCCACTCAATAATTCCCAAATTATGGCAGAAGCGATTGAATGGGCACTTGCTAATCCAAACTATTTTTCAAAAGAAAACCTACTCCATCAAGCACAAAAATTTGATATTAGCCACCAACTCTCACTTTATCAAAAATGGCTAGAACTTCCATAAAATAAAATGAATTTTATCCCATTATTCCAAAGTTTTGCTATAATCAATGAAATGTTTATTTT
This sequence comes from Helicobacter pullorum, assembly GCF_900638355.1. Taxonomy (GTDB): domain Bacteria; phylum Campylobacterota; class Campylobacteria; order Campylobacterales; family Helicobacteraceae; genus Helicobacter_D; species Helicobacter_D pullorum. Next base: position 1,198,716 of record NZ_LR134509.1, read on the forward strand.
GATTTTGAGGATTCAATGACAGGTTTTTTAATCGCTTTTAACGCCAAAACTCGTCAAGGCAAGATAGAACAAGCACACAACAAACGCCACTATGAATTTGATTTGAAAGTATGGCAAGGGAGATTAGATGAGCTTGCACCTAATATAGAAGTAGAATTTGAACTCTCAAATACCAAAGAAGTGCTTTTTGTGAAACCAAAATCAATCTTTGCTAATGAGAATTTTACAATCCAACAAACTAAAAGTATCAAAGATTGTATTTATGATTATTTTGGAGGTGTAGAAAACCTCATTAAGCGTTACCAAAAGGCAATCCAATCTAATAAAGAGCTTGATTTTTTGCGTATCAAGCGTTTCTTATTTACCGCTTATAATGATCTTTTTGAACTTGATAGCACGATACCAAACTTAGCCCTAAGCAATCTCAAATCCGAGTTAGCTTCCCTAGATAACGCCTTTGAATCCTTTAGCAAAAAAGCCTCCTATCCACCTCAATACTCTTATGAAAAAATCTTCTTATCTAAGCAAATCCAATACACCAAAAACCAAGAATTAATCCAAACTACACATTCAATTATCAAAAGTGCTTCAATCCAACAAGCCTCTATGGGGAAAACACTCAAAGAAATGGAAGAAAGATTTGCCAATCGCAGAGATTTAAATTCCCCTGATTATCTTCAAACCCAAACTAGCCTAAAAAGCTTCCGCAAACGCTATGTTGATTTACTCCACTATCTTTCTTCCCAAAAAGAAAAATTAGCAAAAATAACCAAAGCTGGAGAGCAATTTGAAGAGCAATTTTATGAGCCTTTTTTAAAAAGCTATCTTCCTTTTTCTAAAGAACTCAAAAATGATTTTATAAAAATTTTGAATTCAAAAGCGTATGAGCTAGATTGTTTATTGTGGCAGAGAGCCAAACAAAGCCTAAGTGTAAGAAGATTCTTCATAGAAGCTGGAATCACTGGCACTTATAGTTCTAAGACTTTTTTAAAATACTTCCTAAAAAGCCTTGATAGAACCAAAATTCGCCAAGAAACTAAATCACTTTTTGATTTATTAAAATATCTTGAAACTTTTTCTAAAAAAAATATTTTGCTTATCCAAAAATCTGTTGATGATAGCAAACGCTACAAAGAATATCTAAAAAACTTTGACAATGATTTAAATATTACTACCTCTAATCACCCTAAAGAAATTCTTGATTCACCCAAAAACACACATTATGATGTAATTGTAATGGAATGGGAAATTGATGATGTGTGTATTTTGGATTTTATCCAAAGCT